>JBMOLU010000081.1:0-152833 GCA_049325275.1 Chloroflexota bacterium | reverse complement strand
AGGCCCCGCTGGGCCGGCTTCACCAGCTGGCCCTTGCGGCCCTTCTGGCCCGGCGGGTCCGGCCGGACCCATTGGCCCAACCGGACCCGCTTCCCCGGCGCAGCCTGTCAGCCACAAGGCGATGAGGACTGTGGCGAATAAAGCAAGCGATGTGCGTTTCATGGGCATTCTCCTTAAAACGTCGAATAAAACTATTATAGCAAAGGTTAAAAAAACATTAGGGCAGTTTCCCCATTTTTGATACGGTGAACGCCCCATATGGCGCCATACAAAATCGTTGGGTGATTTTGATGTTTCGTTTTTTGTGCTGCATTCCAGTTGATCAAAACCGTCTCCTGTCGTAAACTATAACCATGACTCCCGGCGAACTCTTGCACAGCATTCGGCCCCAGTGGTTGGAGCGCGTTTCCGGCCACTTAGCGCGAGCCGACCGTGTGCGCGAGACCTTCCGGCAGCAGCTCACCGTATTCTATGAGGCGCTGATCCGGGCTGTGGAAACAGGGAACCCCGCCCTGCTGACCCCGGTACTCGAATCGTGGGGGGAGGCCCGTACCCAAACCGAGTTGGAAAACCCGCACAGTAGCCTTCCGCTGGTTGTAAATCAAATCCTGGTGGCTACTTTTCAACTGCTGCGTGATGAATTGGCCGATTCGGATGCGTTGTCGTTGATGGCTGTGATTTTGCCCGTTTACAGTTACGCACTCGAGCAAACATCCGTTCTGGAGACACAATTGCACGTCCGCCATGTTTCCCAGGAACTCGATCACGCGCGCAGCCTGCTCGAACGCCTGGAGAAGAGCAAGTCCGACTTCATCGCCGTAGCGGCCCACGAATTGAAGACGCCTTTGACGTTGATCGAAGGCTACGCATCCATGATGAGCGAGAGCGTGCCCGAAGATCCGCTCGATCCCATGGAAGATATGTACCTGAAGGGCATCCATAGCGGCACGCGCCGTTTGCGCGAGATCGTCGATGACATGATCGATGTTTCGATGATTGACAACAACCTGCTCTCGCTGAATTTCCAACCACTCTGGCTCAACCGCCTGCTGGAAACGGTACAGCGTGAAGTGGCCGCTACGGTGGCCGAGCGCAAGCTAAATCTCAAGTTCCGCGCTTTCGCCGGCGTTGACGAAATGACCTATGGTGATGGTGAGCGCTTGTTGCAGGCCTTCCGTAACCTGATTACCAACGCTATCAAGTATACGCCGGACGGTGGATCGGTTACGATCGATGGGCGCATGCTGCCGGGGTTCATCGAAATCACTTTTTCCGATACCGGCATCGGGATCGATCCCGAGTTTCACGCGGCTATTTTCGAGAAATTTGGCCGCTTAGGTGACGTGCTGACGCATTCCAGCGGTAAGACCAAGTTCAAAGGCGGCGGGCCGGGGCTGGGGCTGCCGATCACCAAGGGAATTATCGAGGCGCATGGGGGCACGATTTGGGTCGAATCACCGGGGTACGATGAGAAGCGTTATCCGGGGTCTACTTTCCACATTCTCTTGCCACTACGCAAGGGGCCGCCCGATGATAAAACCGATAAACTATTTAACCCAACCGTAGACGCGAAAAAAGTAGCACGTTTTTAAGATCGGGAAGTGTGCTCATCCTGCACAGGAAGCGGTTTCCGGTTACACTTGCAGCAGCCCCCCGTTAAAGGATTGCTACCCGATCGCCCATACAGTGATCACACCATGACAAAAAACCACCCTGAATCAACCACACTCCCCCCCGAACGCGCGCTCGCCGTTGGGGTGGTCCTGAGCGGCCAGGAAGGATTGCTTCCCCTGGAAGATTCCCTGGCCGAACTCGCGCTGTTGGCCGATACGGCCGGGCTGGATGTGGTCGGCCAGACCTACCAGCGTCTTGAGAAGCCTAACCCGCAAACGTTTATCGGTGCGGGGAAGGTGGAAGAAGTCCGTGCCCTTGCCGAAGAGTTTCAGGCCGACGTGATTCTCTTCGACGATGAACTCTTGCCGCGCCACCAGCGTGAGCTAGAAAGCGCCTTTGGCGATAAACTGCGTGTGCTCGACCGCACCGCGCTAATCCTCGATATTTTTGCCCAGCACGCCAACACCAGCGAGGGTGCCCTCCAGGTCGAGTTGGCGCAGTACGAATATCGTTTGCCTCGCCTGACACGCGCCTGGACGCATCTGGCGCGCCAGGCCGGTGGCGGCGGTGGGCGCACAGGCGGTGTGGGCGGTGTGGGCTTGCGCGGCCCCGGTGAAACACAGCTCGAAGTGGATCGGCGCGACATCCGCCGGCGCATTTCGCATTTGAAAGAGCAACTCGAAAAAGTGCGCGGCCAGCGTCAGCAGCACCGCACGCAGCGTAAACGAGCACGCCTGCCGGTGGTAGCTGTGGTCGGTTACACCAACGCCGGCAAATCGACCTTGCTCAACCACCTGACCAAGGCAGAAGTCTATGTGGCCAACCAGCTTTTTGCTACGCTCGATCCCACCACGCGTCGTGTAGAGTTGCCGAGCGGCAACGTGGCCCTGTTCACCGATACGGTCGGTTTCATCCAGAAGCTGCCCACCACATTGGTTGCGGCCTTTCGCGCTACGCTGGAAGAGATCGCCGAAGCCGATTTGCTGCTGCATGTCGTCGACATTATCCACCCCAACGCGCAAGAGCAGGCCGAGGCCGTTCATGAAACGCTGCACGAGATTGAAGCCGACCATATCCCTATGCTGACTGTGCTCAATAAAATCGACCGCCTCGCCGACCCCGGTTCGGCCAAAGAGGCGGCTTCCGTTTTTCCGAACTCCCTGGCTATTTCTGCCCTGCAAGGTATTGGGATTACCGAGATGCTGCAGAAGATTAACCAGCGCCTATATGAAGCCGATGCGCTCATCACCGTGCGCCTGCCATATGCCGAAGGCGGCCTGGTTTCGCTTTTCCACGAACAGGGCCAGGTCACGCGCATCGAGCATGGTGAGGGCGGTGTGACGCTCCAGGGGCGCTTGCCGGGGCGTCTGCTGGCGTCTTTTCGGCCCTATTTGGTCAAGTGAGGTGGCTATGCTGCAAAAGATCAACCAATGGTTGGACGTGCTTTCGAACTATTTTGCCCACCGCAAGGGCTTGCTACCTATCGTGGGCATGGTCTTGATCTTGTTCAACTGGCTGCTGCAGTTCTTTCCTGGGCTGGGTTGGATCGTCGCCAGCCAGAGCTTTTTGCACCTGGGATTGCTGATCACCATCATCGGTTTTCTTATCGCCTGGGCCTTGTAAAGCGCTCGTATTCTCAAGAACGCGAAGGGCTGCGTTATTTGTTCGCGCCTTTCGCGTTCTTCGCGCCTGTTGGTTGGCCGATTGTTGAAATTGCACGAAACGATCCCCATCCAAGCGGGTTGCTTAACACGTAGCCGCTGCGGCATACTTATTGTATACTTGACCCTAATAATTTGCAAAAGTATTCGCCCGATGATTGTTCTGGGGGGGGGACTTTTGCGTGTTTTAAGGGACAGGGACGACAGTTCAGACTGTTCCTATATTCGCCACGTTTAGGAGAAACGCATGTCCAAGATCGACTTTCCCGCTTACGTTCAAAATCTCAAAGCACGCGCCTGGATTGAGGAAATAGCAGCGATGTGCCAGCCAGATGCGGTTTACTTCTGTGATGGCTCACAAGAAGAATACGATCGCCTCTGCCAGCAAATGGTAGAGGCCGGCACGTTCATCCGTTTGAACCCTGAAAAGCGCCCCAACAGTTTCCTGTGCCGTTCCGACCCGGCCGACGTTGCGCGCGTCGAAGACCGCACCTTCATTTGTAGCGCGAAAGAGGAAGATGCCGGCCCTACCAACAACTGGATGGATCCGCTTGAAATGAAAGCCACGCTGACGGGCCTCTTCAGCGGTTCCATGCGCGGCCGCACCCTGTACGTCATTCCTTTCAGCATGGGGCCATTGGGTTCGTACATCTCTCACTGTGGCATCGAACTGACCGATTCCCCTTACGTCGTCGTCAATATGCGCATCATGACCCGCATGACCAGCAAGGTGTGGGACATACTGGGCACGGACGGCGATTTTGTTCCGTGCCTGCACTCGGTCGGTGCGCCGCTTGCGCCGGGCCAGACAGACGTTCCCTGGCCGTGCAATGCCGAGAACAAGTACATCGTTCACTTCCCCGAAGAACACGCCATCTGGTCGTTCGGCTCTGGGTACGGCGGCAACGCCTTGCTCGGCAAGAAGTGCTTTGCCCTGCGCATCGCCTCGACCTTGGCCCGCGACGAAGGCTGGTTGGCCGAGCACATGTTGATCCTGGGAGTCGAATCGCCGCAAGGTGAAAAGACCTACGTGGCGGCCGCCTTCCCTTCGGCCTGTGGCAAGACGAACCTGGCCATGCTCATCCCGCCGGACGATTTCGAAGGTTGGAAGGTGACGACGATCGGCGACGATATCGCCTGGATCAAGCCCGGCCCCGATGGGCAGGTTTATGCCATCAACCCTGAAAACGGCTATTTCGGCGTTGCCCCCGGTACATCCGAGAAGACCAATCCCAACGCCATGGGAACGCTCTATGCCAACTGCATCTTCACGAACGTTGCCCTGACCGACGATGGCGACGTGTGGTGGGAAGAGATGACCAAAGAGCCGCCTGCTCATCTGGTCGACTGGAAAGGCCAGGAATGGACGCCCGACTGCGGCCGCCCGGCTGCTCACCCGAATGCCCGTTTTACCGCGCCGGCCAGCCAGTGCCCGTCGATCGATCCCCGCTGGGAAGATCCCGCCGGCGTGCTGGTCAAGGCGTTCGTTTTTGGTGGCCGGCGCACGACGACCGTTCCCCTGGTTTACCAGGCCACCAACTGGGCTGCCGGCGTTTACCTGGCGGCGACCATGGGCTCCGAGACGACTGCCGCCGCAGCCGGCAAGCTCGGCCAGGTGCGGCGCGATCCCTTTGCCATGCTGCCCTTCTGCGGCTATCACATGGGCGATTACATCGATCATTGGCTGAGCTTTGGCCGCCAGATCGCCAACCCGCCGGCCATTTTCAGCGTCAACTGGTTCCGCAAGGACGAAAACGGCAAGTTTTTGTGGGAAGGTTACGGGGAGAACATGCGAGTCTTGCACTGGATCGTCCGGCGCGTCAATGGCGAGGCCCATGCGGTCGAAAGCCCGCTGGGATACATGCCCCGCTACGACGATCTGATCCTGGACGGCCTGAAGGACTTCGGCCGCGATCAGTTTATGGAATTGATGACGGTCGATCGCCAAATGTGGCTGAGCGAGCTGCTCTTGCAAGAGGAACTTTTCATCAAACTGGCCGACAAACTGCCCAAGGAACTGATTTTCATCCGCCAACTGCTCCTGGCGGGGCTGGTGCGCTCCCCCGCCCAATGGAAGCCGGGGTAAGGCGCGTTTCCCCTTGCCGCTGACAGTTCGCTTCGTTGGGCACACCCCTGTTCGAAAGAACAGGGGTTTTTTCGACTTTTCCACTTTCAAAGGTGTATACTACGTGTAGCAAAGCCTTTGGCAATCCTTTTGATCACGCAGGTACCATGTCCCCATTTTCCGACTTTTTGGCCGCACTACAAGGCGATTTTGCCGGCGAGATTCGCACGGATACGGCGACCCGTATTCTCTATTCCACCGATGCATCGATCTATCAGGCGGAGCCGCTGGGGGTGGCCTTTCCGCGCACCCCTGATGATCTGGCCGCGGCCGTCGGCCTGGCGGCGCAGTATGGTATTCCCATCCTGGCGCGCGGGGCGGGTTCTTCGCTGGCCGGACAGGCGATTGGGAAGGCGCTGATCCTTGACTGTTCTCGCTTCCTCGACCGGATCATCGAGATCGATCCGCAGGCGCACACCGCACTCGTCGAACCGGGCGTCGTCCTCAACACCCTCAACCGCGCCGCTGCCCGGTACGGCCTGCAGTTCGGCCCCGACCCGGCCTCTGCCGAACGGGCTACCGTGGGAGGAAGCATCGCCAATAACGCCTCCGGGGCACACTCGATCGTCTACGGCATGTGCGCCGATCACATCGTTTCTGCAGACGTCGTCCTGGCGGACGGCGCTGTCGCATCCTTTGCCGGCCCACCGGGCGACGCCTCGAGCGGCCTTCTTGCCTCCGTCGATGCGGCCCTCACCCGCTTGCGTCAGACGCATACCGAGGCCATTCAAGCCCGCTGGCCGCGCACCTGGCGCAACGCTTCCGGTTACAACCTGCGCTACCTCTTCTCGCCGCCTTCCGGGCATTCGGCCTCCCTGGCGCCGCTGCTTGCCGGTTCGGAAGGTACCCTGGCCGTCATCCGCCGGGTGACACTCAACCTGGTTCCTAAGCCGCGTCACACCATTTTGGGTGTCTTGACCTATCCCGATACTGCTGCCGCTTGCGA
Source organism: Chloroflexota bacterium (assembly GCA_049325275.1). Lineage (GTDB taxonomy): Bacteria > Chloroflexota > Anaerolineae > Anaerolineales > UBA4823 > CAIQJJ01. Next base: position 146,487 of record JBMOLU010000081.1, on the reverse strand, counting down.
TGCGGTCCCGGCATGGCTCGAGCGCCAACCGACGGCGATCGAACTGATTCCCTACAATTTGATCCGCCTGGCGCGTACCGTCCCGGCTGCCGCGCACAGCCTGGCTTGGCTCGATTCGCTTCCTGCACAAACCGGCGCCTATGCCCTGCTGGTCGTCGAGTTTGCCGGGGATGATGCCGCTGCGTTACGCGCACGTGCATTGGCCTTGCGCGGCGACGTGCTCCTGGCAGAAACCGCCCAGGCCCAGGCACAGGTGTGGAATGTGCGCAAACTCGGCCTGGGAATCTTGCAGTCGCAGCCCGGCGAGCCGCGTCCGGTGACGTTCATCGAAGATATGGCCGTACCGGTGGAAAGCCTGGGCCGTTTCGTGCGTGAGATGGACTGCATCATGGCTACGCATGGCACGCGCGGCGATTTTTACGCCCACGCTTCGGCGGGCTGCCTGCACATGCGCCCGATCCTCAACCTCAAGACGCCCGAAGGGCTGGCACAGATGCGCTCGATTGCCGCCGCCGCCGCCGATTTGTTGGCTGCACTTGGCGGTACGATCAGCGGCGAACACGGCGATGGCCAGGCGCGTGGGGAATGGCTCGAACGCATTTATGGCCCCGAAATCGTGGACGCCTTCCGCCAGGTCAAGGCAGCCTTCGACCCGCAAAGTATCCTCAATCCCGGCAAGATCGTGGACGTGCCCCCGATGGATACGGGCCTGCGCCATGTGCCGCAGTCTGCCAGCCTGGGCTGGCAGCCGGTGATGGATTTTGCCCGCAACGGCGGCGCGCCGGGCGCGGCCGGTGTAATCGGCGCGGTTGAGATGTGCAACGGAGCGGGTGTTTGCCGCAAGGCCGAAGGGACGATGTGCCCTTCCTTCCAGGCCACACGGGAGGAGATGAACAGCACGCGCGGCCGCGCCAACCTGCTGCGGGCGATGTTGGCCTCGCCTGCCGGCGTGGCGGGTGACCGCGAGCGCTTCGCCTACGAGGCACTGGACCTTTGCCTGGCCTGCAAAGGTTGCAAGGCCGATTGCCCTTCGGCGGTGGATATGGCCAAACTCAAATATGAGTTTATGCACGCCTACTATCGCAAACACCGCCGCAAGCTGCGCGACTACCTCTTTGGCTACATCGGCGTGATCGCACCACTCGGCGCAGCCTTCGCCCCGCTGGCTAACTGGATCATGCGCAATCCACCGCTGCGCCGCGCCGCCGAACGTTTTTTCGGCCTGTCCTGCCAGCGTCCCTTCCCTACCTTTCAACCCGTGCCTGCCCGGTATTCCGGCGCCCGGAGCGTAACTTCCCAGGCGTCAACGTCCCGGGTCTTGCTCCTCAGCGATACCTTCAATCGTTATTTTTACCCGCAGACGGAACGCTCCGCTCGCCTGGTTTTCGAAGCCCTCGGCATCCAGGTGGTTGCCTTGCCTATTCTGGGGGCCGGGCGCACCTTGATTTCAAAAGGTTTTCTCGAACCGGCCCGCAAGCACGCTGCCCGCCTGATCGAAGCCATTTACCGGCTCGATCCATCCGGTACCTTACCGATCGTTGGTCTCGAACCTTCCGAGATCTACACGTTGCGCGACGAATACCCGGACTTTTTCTTTCGTGATGTTCGCGTGCAGTCGATCGCCTCACGTGCCTGGCTGATCGATGAGTTTTTGGTTCGTACCCCCACCTTTCACGCACAAGTTGCCCATCGCGCCGCGCCCATCACGCCTGCGCCCGTCCTGTTGCACGGCCACTGTTATCAGAAGGCCCAGCCGCCGGCCGCAGATGGGAAACCGGTGGGCGTGGCCGCCACGGTTGCCATGCTGCAGGCCGCAGGCTATGCGGTTCACGTGATCGATGATGGTTGCTGCGGGATGGCAGGCGCTTTTGGCTATGAAGCCGAGCACTACGATCTCTCAATGAAAGTCGGCGAACTGGCGCTCTTTCCCGCCGTGCGCGCCGCGGTGGGCGTCACGCTGGCCGCGGCAGGCGTCTCATGCCAGGCGCAAATCGAAGATGGCACCCAACGTGCTGCCCGGCATCCAATCGGTTTGCTGGCAGATATCTTAACGTCTTCTTGATGCCCTGGCAGAACCGGTTTTGATACAATTTTTGCAACTTCTCAATAAAGCGGCGTATGGAAAAATCACACTTTGAAAAATGGCATTCACAAGACTACGGCTACTTTTTACACCCCTCACGCCGTCCAAGCGAGCCAGGCTATGCTCGCCTCGAAGTGATGCTGCGCGACGAACCCACGCTGCATCACTTCGATCCGGAGTATATGAATCTCAACGTGACGCTTGCCGATGGTGGCACGGAGTTGGTGAAGGTTTCTTATCCTTGGAGCGGTGCGCTGCACTGGCGAGTCTGCGCCGGGCCGGTTATGTTGGCAGACCGAAAGGAGAAACACATCGACTTGTATACCTTCGGCGGCGAGTTGACGATCGAAAACAAGCAAACTTTTACCCGTGCCGTCGTCAACTCCGAGGCGCCTATCCTGCTGGCCTCAGCACCCGGCGAACCCGCCGATTTGCTCGTTCAGGAAGTGGAAATCCAGTTGGCTTATCTGCGGGCAGCGCTGTGCGAAGAGCAGGATGCCTTTGATCGATGCCTGCGCTGCACGCAGCCTTTGGAGCTTTACCGGATATTCCTGGTGGCCATTCGGGACCGTTTCCGCCACATGCCCATGCAAGATGAAGTGATGTTTGGCCTTTTACACACGATCGAAGATGAGCTGCAAGTCGTTGGTTTACCGGTGACGGACCTAGTAGATCGAAAGAGATAGGTATATGTCCGTTTTGAACTGCCCGTTTTTGGGGCTGGCAGATGACCCTGGGACGTGTAAGCTGTTTCCCTCCACGCACAATTGCTGCCAGCGTGCCAGGCCGGTCGAAGCGGTTGCCCTGCCGCACCAAGCGGCGTATTGCCTGTCGGTGCAGCATTTCCGCTGCCCGGTTTTTGCCGGTCAGGCGGCGTCGGCTTTGCCGGCGGCGCTACGTGCCGCACCGCGCCGTTGGCAAGGCTGGCATTGGGGAGCCGCCTCCCTGGTTGCGTTTGCCCTGGCCGTCTTGTTGGGCGTGTTGGCCTGGCAGTCTGGCTTACCGCAAGCGGGGCTGCCTGTCGTAAGCGAGCAAACACCGGCCCGCAGTGCGACTTCGACTTTCACGTTGCCGGTTGCGTTTTCCTCGACGCCCAACGCCACGGTCACCGTAGTCTCCACGGCGACGCCAAGCTTACAGCCGCCGACGCAAGGCACATTTTTCACGGTTACGCCCGGCGTTTGCCGTCCGCCTGCCGGATGGATCGTTTACGTGATCCGCACCGGAGACACGCTGTATCGTTTGAGCGTTTATTACGGGGTTTCGATGCGTGAACTGCAAAGCGCCAACTGCATGGCCGATGCGACACATTTGGTGGCCGGCCGTTCGCTGTACGTGCCTGACAAGCCCTCGCCGACGCCTGCACTGACGCGAATGCCGACAGCCTGGGTAACCAATACCCAGGGGCCTGTCCTCACACAAGCGACCGCCTTGCCATCCGACACCCCCGTTGCCACGGTGCCGCTCTCAACCTTTACAGCCTCTGCCCCGGCCCCTTCCGAAACGCAGCCTGAGCCTACAGATGGGCGCGATGTGCCTTCCCCCGATCCTTAGCCGGGCTTTATCATGTTAATCTGGGTCTCCCGGCTTCGTCGGGAGACCCTTAATCTTTATCCCCTGACCGTCTATCCGTATGGCCGCTTCGCAGCCCTCCTTAGACAGCCAGCATAATAGCCAGCAACACGCCGCCGGCAATCACGCTGCCTAACTGCCCGGCAGTGTTGGCGCCCATGGCGTGCATCAAGATGAAGTTTTCGAAATCCTCGTCTTGCGCCACGCGAGCCGCCAGGCGCCCGGCCATGGGGAAAGCGCTGATCCCGGCCGCACCGATCAGCGGGTTGACGGCCCCGCGGGTGACGAAAGCCATCAACTTGCCAAACAGCAGCCCGGCCACCGTGTCCAGCCCAAAAGCCAGCAGCCCCAAAATCAAGATGCTGATCGTCTGCCAGTTCAAAAAGCTCTCGGCGTTCATCGTCGAGCCGATGGTCACCCCGAGGAACAGCGTGGCGATATTGGCGATCTCGTTTTGTGCGGCTTTGTTCAAGCGTTCCACCACACCGCTTTCGCGCAGCAAGTTGCCCAGCATGAGCATGCTGATCAAGGGCGTGGCGTCAGGCACCAGCAGGCCGATGACCAGCGTACACACCACCGGGAATAAAACGCGCGCCCGCTGCGATACCGGGCGAGGCGTATATTCCATGCGGATGCGCCGTTCAGCCTTTGTCGTCATCAGTTTCATGATCGGCGGTTGGATGATCGGCACGAGGCTCATGTACGAATAAGCCGCCACGGCGATCGGCGCCAGCAGGTGGGGGGCCAGTTTGGTGGCGACGAAAATCGACGTTGGCCCATCGATGGCCCCGATGATGCCGATCGAGGCGGCTTCTTTCAGGTTGAAACCCAGCAGCGTCGCCAGCATCATTGTACCGAAAATGCCGAACTGGCCGGCCGCACCCAGCAGGACCATTTTGGGCTGGGAGAGCAGGGGCGAAAAATCGATCATCGCGCCGACGCCGACGAAAATCAACAAGGGAAACAACTCGGTGCTGATGCCGGCTTTGTAGAGCACGTCGAACAGGCCGCCCGGAGAAGTCATTCCCGTCATGGGGATATTGGCCAACAGGCAGCCGAAGCCAATCGGCAGCAGCAACACCGGTTCGTATTCCTTGAGTACGGCCAGGGCGATTAGCGTGCCACCAACCAGTAGCATAATGGCGTTGCCGATGGTGAAGCTGGAAAGGCCCTTGAGCAGTTCGTGGAGGATATTGGATAAATCCATACGTTTTTTTCTAGCGGAGGCGAGCCTCAGGCTTCGAACGTAACCAGCACGTCTCCATGCTTCACGGCCTGGCCCACCGTTGCAGGTACGCTGGCGATCTTTCCATCTCGCGGCGAGCGAATGGCATTGTTCATCTTCATGGCTTCGAGCATGCACAGCTCTTGCCCGCGCGAGACTGCCATGCCAGGTTGGGCAGCGACGGAGATGATCACGCCCGGAATCGGCGCGCGGACGGCATCGGCGCTGGATGGTACGGCCGCTTGGGTCCTGTGGCTGTTGATTGGTGCCGGGGGTGGAATGGTTGCTGCGGGGGGCGCAGGAACCGTTCGCACAGAATCTGGGGGCTGCTCTTCGCTTTCCGGCCAGACCTCGAACGTTTCGCCCTCGATCGTAGCACGGATCGGGCGGGCATTCAGGTCGCCAAGTACAACTTCGTAGGTTTGTGAGTCGATTTGAACTTTGAATTTCATGCGCATGCTCGGTTACATGTCTTCTCGTACAAGTAGGGAAACGGTGTTTTCCTGGAAGGCCCCAGGCCGTTAATGCCGCGGGCGGCGGGCGTTCAGGCGGGTAGCGCGCATAACGGCCTGCCAGGCGCTAACGGTGCTGCTCGGTGTGGCGGGGCCGGTTTCCTGGATGGCGGCCGGTTTGGCCTTTTGGGCAAGGGCAACGGCGACGGCTGCGGCGGCCGCACGTGCCCGTCCATCCCGCTGCGCATGGGCTGCGGGCGCGGCTGCGACGGTGGCAGGCTCGATAGTGGGCGTTGGCGCAGACAACCGTTCGGCGGTCAGCCGCACCAGCAAGGCCAGCACGCCCCACAGCAACAAGATCGCCCCGAACACCAGGCTCATCCCCAGGAGACTAATTTGAGCGGCAAGCCACAAGTTTTCCATCATTTGCTTTACACCGGGATATTGCCGTGCTTGCGCGGTAGGGCAGGCGTATATTTCTCACGCAGTGCAACCAGTGAGGTGATGATCTTGCTGCGCGTTTCACGCGGTTCGATGATGTCGTCGACGTAACCCGCCTTGGCCGAATAGTAAGGGTTGTTGAACTTCTTGCGATAGTCTTCGACCAGGCGGCGGCGTTCACCGGATGCATCCGGCGAAGATGCAATCTGTTTTTTGAACAGAATGTTGACGGCCGCGTCGGCTCCCATCACGGCGATTTCGGCGCTCGGCCAGGCGTATGTCACGTCGGTGCCGAGGAACTTGCTGCTCATTACCACGTAAGCGCCGCCGTAGGCTTTGCGGGTGATAACGGTGACCTTGGGCACCGTGGCTTCGGAATAGGCGTAGAGCAGTTTCGCTCCATGACGGATGACGCCGCGATGTTCTTGATCGACACCCGGCAGGTAACCGGGTGTATCGACAAACGTTACCAGCGGGATATTGAAGCAGTCGCAGAAACGGACGAAACGTGCCATTTTGTCCGATGCATCGATATCGATCACCCCGGCGATGACATCGGGTTCTTGTGCGACGATACCCACGCTGTGCCCACCAATGCGGGCAAAGCCGACTATGGCGTTGCGTCCCCAGGCCGGTTGCAGTTCGAGGAAGCTGCCCTGATCGACGATCAGATCGACCACGCGATGCATGCTGTACGGCATGGTGGGATCGAGCGGTACAATTTGATTCAGTTCCTCGTCTTTTTGCGCCCGCTTGGAGTCTTCGGGATTGGCCGCCGCGGGTGGGTTTTCGACGTTGTTGGATGGCAGGTAACCGAGCAGCCGCCGGGTCAACGCCAACGTGGAGACTTCATCTGGCGCCGACAGGTGGGCGATGCCGCTGACGCTCATGTGTACGCCGGCGCCGCCGAGTTGTTCGGCATCGATGATTTCGCCGGTGGCTGCCTTGAGTACATCGGGACCGGTGAGGAACATATAGGCCGACTGCTCGGCCATCAGGATGATATCGGTTAGGGCTGGGGAGTACGAAGCGCCGCCGGCGCACGGGCCGAGCATGACCGATATCTGCGGGATCACGCCGGAATAGAGCGCATTCCGGCGGAAGATTTCGGCATAGCCCCCCAGCGATTTGACGCCCTCCTGGATGCGTGCCCCGCCCGAGTCGATCAGGCCGATGATCGGGTAGCCGTTGCGCACGGCCAAATCCATCACACGGCAAATTTTATGGCTTTGCATTTCGCTGAGCGTTCCGGCGTGAACGGTGAAATCCTGTGCGTACACGTATACGGTGCGGCTGCCGATCTGCCCGTAGCCGGTGATCACCCCTTCGCCGAGATATTCCTCGGACGAAATTCCCATCTCGTCGCCGTGGCCGGTGATAAAAGGCTCCAACTCGTTGAAACTGCCGGGATCGAGAAGGTGGTTGAGACGTTCGCGGGCTGTGAGCTTGCCTTTTGCGTGTTGGTAGGCGACACGGTCGGGGCCGCCGCCCTGGCGGGCTTTTTCACGCATGGCGCGTAGTTCGAGAATACGAGGATCTTCCATAGATGGTTTATGCGCAATCGTAGCGGTCTCCCGGCCTTGCCGTGAAGAACTCACGCGCAAACCGGATGACCACCGTGGTTAAAAGCCGGTATGCTGTGATGATACCTTTCCCTCTTGGCCTTGGGCAGTGACAAGTGTCCTGAATGTAGCAGGTGCTTGTAATGGGATTGTGCGCCGGCGGGCGTTAATCGATGCGTACCAACTCCCGGTACGTGACCATCACGTTGCGGCCGCATTTGATGGCCTCTTCGAGGGCATGGCTGGCCTGTACCATCAGTTCCCCCGCTGCCAGTGTGGGACCGCCGGCGTGGCTCGCCAGGCCGATACACAGGCCCATCCAAAAGTGATGGTTGCTGCGGGTCACCTGCTCGATGGACAGGCGTTCGATCAGGCGTTTGGCGACGATTTTCGCCCCTTCTTCTTCGGTGGCGGGCAACAGGACCCAAAAGTTGTCGTCACAATGCGCCGGCACATCCACCTGGCGCAAACTGGAATTGAGTACGTGTGCTACGTTGAGCGTGGCGCTCTCCCAAATCTCACTGTCGGTATGGGACGGGTTGTCCAGGACGATTCCTAATCGCAGCAAGCTGATCGGGCTGGGATAGCGCTTCGAACGGGCTACCTCGTGGTTGAAGAGTACTTCGAACAGGTCGGTATTATACAAGCCGGTTGTATGATTGATACGGTCTTGCATGTTCACTCCTCTAGCACGGGCAACGATAACCGCTGGCGCTCTTCAGGGTCGGGTATCTCGCGGGCGGCCTGCGCCAGGATGGTGCAGGCCTGCCGGATCAGATGTTCCAGGTGCGCCAGTCGTCGAGGGGATGGGCCACGTTCGACCAGGGTGATATTGTGTAGCAGCGAACCGCGCAATCCACCCGCCCGGCGTGCCCAGATCGAGTCCACGTTCAAACGGGCCAGGCGGTCTGCGGCCTGTTGCGCCTGTTCGAGCCGGTTCGACGTGTTTTCCATGCCGTTCAGTTTATCGTAATCGGCGAAGGCAGTCAACGTTTCAGTATCGTGAAAGCCCTGACAGCCTTGATAGGGGGAATTTACATTTCGCTTTCCCTTGTGGTAAACTTACTAAAAGGTCGTTATTGTTGTGGTCAGTCCGTTTTCAACGGGGTGGGGTACTTCCTGCTGAAGGTGGATGCCCTTATTCGTAGATACCTACCCGGTGGGAGGTTCGCATGGCTGAAGAGTCGAAGCGAATTGTATACGTTGAAGATGAGGAAGAGATGATCGATTTGGTGCGCCTTATCATGGCGCGCCGGGGTTTCGAGGTACTTGGCGCAAACGGGGGCCGCCAGGGACTGGATATGATCCGCAAGTCTTTGCCCGACCTGGTGTTACTCGATCTGATGATGCCGGATATCGATGGCTGGGATGTTTACCAGCAAATGAAGGCTGACGAAGCGATGCGCGATATTCCCGTTATCGTCGTGACGGCCAAAGCACAGAGTATCGACAAGGTGCTTGGTTTGCACATCGCCAAGGTGGATGACTACATTTCCAAACCTTTTAGCCCGCAGGAATTGGCCGAAAGCATCGAAAAAGTATTGGCTCGCCGCCAAGAGGCCGATCAACACACGACATAAGTAAAAAAAAACGGGGCGACTGACTGTCGCCCCGTTTATCTCTTCGCCTGCTCTTCTAGCACCGTGATGAAGTACGTCTCCATAAATATCCTCAACCGCCCACAGTCTCGGTTGATTGTGGCCCACTATGCTGATTCTTTCCTCAGCCGCCTGCGCGGCCTGATGTTTCGCCGCAGTATTCCCCTCAACCGGGGATTGTTGTTGGTGCAGGGGCACGATAGCCGTATGGACTCCTCCATTCATATGATGTTTGTTTGGATGGACCTGGCGGTGGTCTGGATTAATCAGGCCGGTGAGGTCGTCGATACCTGCCTGGCGCGTGCCTGGCGTCCTGCTTACTTCCCAAAAGCGCCTGCACGTTATATCCTGGAAATGGCAGCCGCTCATCATGGCGATTTTCAAATCGGGGATCAGATTCGTTTTGATGAAGCCTGGCTCGATCCGTAGCAGATGCCCATGTTCAAGAGAATATTCTCATCGTTTTGTCTCTTCACGCTCTTCTTTACATTATTACTGCCTGCCGGGCTTGTGTTCGCCCAGGGCACACAGCCTGCGGGGCCTGTTTATATCGTTCAGCCCGGGGACAGCCTGTGGGGGATTGCGGCCCGCTTTGGCGTTTCGATTGACGATTTAGCCCGCGCCAACGGTATTACAAGCGACGCGCCGCTGGTTGTCGATGCCCGGCTGGTTATCCCGGGGCTTGAGGGCATTCAAGGCGTGCTGACGACCGAAACGCTACCGTACGGCGAAACCCTGCGCAGCCTGAGCCGGCGTTATCAGATTCCGCAGCCCTTGTTGGCGCGCTTGAACCACGTCACCAGCCCCAACGAACTGTACACGGGCGCCAACCTGGTCATCACGCAGCCGGCAGATGGTCAACTGCCCGGCAGGCGGGTTGCGCTTGCCGCGGGGCAGTCACTGCTCGAGTTGGCTGTACTCAACGATGCCAATCCATGGGAACTGGTAGACACCAATCAGATCAGCGGCACCTGGGCGGCTATCCCTGCGGATGTCCTGCGCGTTCCCCACCTTGCCGATGAAGGGCCGGGCGCCTTGCCGCCGGACATAACGGTTGTCGAAATTGTTCCCCTGCCCTTCGAGCAAGGTGCGACGGGGGTCATCGCTTTGTCAGCCGGCGCTGGCTTGTCGCTGAGTGGCAGCTTCGCCGATCGAGAACTGCACTTTTTCTTCGATGCGGCGAGCAACCAGTATATTGCCATGCAGGGCGTTCATGCCATGACCGAACCCGGCTTTTACCCCCTGGTTTTGAAGGGGGCATTGCCTGACGGCACCTCATTATATTTTTCACAGTTGGTGTATGTGCGGGATGGTGGGTACCCTTATGACCCGCCTTTGAACGTGAAAGATGAAACCGTTGACCCGGAGATCACAGAGCCAGAAGATGCGTTGTGGTTTTCGATGGCCGAGGCGGTCAGCGAGCCGCGCCAGTGGGATGGGTTGTTTGCCAATCCATCCCCGTATCCCCTCGACACGGGCTTTGCATCCACGTTTGGCAACCGGCGTTCTTACAACGGAAGCGCTTATACACGTTTTCACGGCGGGTTGGATATGTACGGGAACGATACAACCGATATCTACGCAGCCGCACCAGGACAGGTCGTCTTTGCCGGCCCGCTGGCGGTGCGCGGGAACGCCGTGTTGATCGATCACGGTTGGGGCGTTTACACCGGGTATGCGCACCTATCGCAGTCTTACGTGCAGCAAGGTGATCGGGTTGAGCCAGGACAGGTGATCGGCAAAGTTGGTGACACGGGGCGTGTCAATGGGCCGCATCTGCATTTTGAAGTCCTGATCAACGGGGTCCAGGTCGATCCGTTGGACTGGTTGACAAACGTTTACCCTTAGCGCTCTTCCGGCTTGTCGGGGTTAGGGCCTACCTCTGTGGAGCTTTGCAAAAAAGCGCAAGTTCCATTTTCAGGTGCTTATCTCTCGCTCGATCTTTTTCAGTTTGGAGGCCTCCATGAAGCCAAAAATCGTTGTCGTCGGCAGTGCCAATACTGATATGGTCGTCAAAGTCGAACAACTGCCGAAGCCCGGTGAGACCGTACTGGGCGGGCGCTTTTTTTCGGTGCAAGGGGGGAAGGGCGCCAACCAGGCCGTCGCTGCGGCCCGCCTCGGGGCAGACGTCACTTTTGTGGCCCGTCTCGGGCAAGATGCGTTCGGCCAGGCCGCCGCCCGGACCTACCAGGCGGAAAATATCAACGTGGACTATCTCGTTTGGGATGATGCTGCGCCTTCTGGCGTGGCGTTGATCCTTATCGATGCAAACGGTGAGAACAGCATTGCGGTCGCCCCTGGGGCCAACGGCCAGCTTTCACCACAGGATGTGCAGGCCGCCGAGGAGTCGATTCGCCAGGCGGATGTCGTGCTCATTCAGTTGGAAATTCCCCTGGAAACGGTGAAAGCCGCGGCGCAACTGGCCAAACGGCATCGTATTCGCGTGATTCTGAATCCTGCGCCGGCGGCAGCCTTATCCGCCGATTTATATGCTTTGGTGGACGTTCTCACCCCCAATGAAACGGAAGCGGCGATTTTGGCGCAGGGGAATCCCGCCGATCCGCTTGATCTCGTGCAGCAGCTCTACACCATCAGTGACGTTCCCACGATTATCATGACGCTTGGCGGCCGTGGTGCTATGCTGTTCCAGGACAGGCGCGCGACCATTATCCCGTCCCACCATGTAAAACCGGTGGATACAGTGGCTGCCGGCGATGCCTTCAACGGCGCCTTGGCGGTGGCCGTCGGGCGGGGTGATGCGTTGGCCGACGCGATCCGCTTTGCCAACACCGTCGGGGCGATTTCCGTTACTCGCTCAGGGGCGCAGCCTTCGCTGCCAACGTCGGATGAGGTTGCTGCTTTTTTGGGAGGCCAACTTTGAATCACCTTAGGGGTCGCATCTATACGCCGGTACGCCGTGCAGGCGCCGAGCATTATTTGCTGCTGACACTGCTCAGTTTTGCTGCTTCCGTCATCGTTACCCGCTTGTTTCTGGAACTGACCGGGTACCCTCAACTGGGGGGCGGCGGGCTGCACATCGCGCACGTGTTGTGGGGTGGCGTGCTGTTGTTTGTTGGGGCCTTGTTCCCGCTCATTTACGCTAACCGCTGGGCTTATCGCGCCAGCGCCATCCTTTCGGGTACTGGGGTGGGGTTGTTCATCGACGAAGTGGGAAAGTTCATTACTGCGAACAACGATTACTTCTTCCCGGCGGCTGCGCCGATCATTTATGCTTTCTTCTTGTTGACGGTACTGGTCTACCTGCGGACGCGCCGGCGCGTTCCGCTGGACCCGCGCGCCGAACTATATGCTGCGCTGGAAGAGCTGGAAGAAGTGCTCGATCACGACCTGGACCAGTCGGAGCGCGACGCGCTGGAAGCGCGTTTGCGGGCGATTTGCAAGCAGGAAGAATCGCTCGAGTGTTCCCGCCTGGCCATTGCCTTGCTCGAATTTCTCAACCACGAGGCGCTGGTGCTGGTCCCCGAACGGCTTACCTGGGCCGAGCGCTTGCAAGCTACCTTGCGCCGCCTGGCGGAATACCCCATCAAGCGCCGGCACTTCCGCCTGTTCCTGGGCCTGGTCTTTTTGGGGCTGGGAGCCGTTGCTTTTGCCCGGCTGGCGATATTGCTCTCGACGTTTTTTACGGCGGCGACGTTCTTCGATACCCTGGCAGTGATGGCCTCTTCCGGCCTGGTCACTTCGTCGGGCGGCGTTTACTGGTTCCTTGGACGCATCCTGCTCGAAGGAATTGTCGGCGTCATGTTGATCGTCGGATCGCTTTTACTCTCCCTGGGCAAAGAGCGCCTCAGCTTGAACCTGGCCTACTTTGGCTTGCTGCTTTCGCTGGCAGTCGTCAACTTGCTGGTTTTCTATTACGACCAGTTTTCGACGATCCTGCTGGCGATCTTCCAATATGGAGCTTTGTTGGCGCAGTCCTTTTACCGGCGTAAGTTTCAGGTTTTGTAGTCCTCTCGCACAGGGTAGAAGACATCCATGATCTTGCAGGGGGTGATAGCTTTGCCGGCGTGGCGCGCATTGGCCGGAATTACGACAACCATGCCTGGTTTCAAAACCAGCGTCTCGCCTTCCAGGGTGAATTCGAACTCGCCTTCGAGCAGTTGGGTGAACTGTTCGTGCGGGTGGGCGTGTTCGGGCAGCGCGGCCCCGGCTTCGACTTCCCAATTCGAAAAGGTCAGGTGTTCGGAATGGACGAAGCGGCCGTGAAAACCGGGCACGATTTGCCGGGCAGGGATGCTATCGAGGGTTACAAAAGGCATTTTGGGCTCCATTTCCTGGTGTAAAGTTACGGGCTGAGAATACTTTCGATGGACGGAAAAGCGTGTTCTTTCCAACGCCGGAGCGCTCCGGCGGCGAGGGCAAGTTGTGCCAGCACGGCCTGGCATTCGTCGGGGTTGGGTTGCGCTGGCTGCCAGAGGGGAAAGAGCATTTCTTCAAGTTGAAGTGCTTCTGTGAGCATCCGCCGGTCGAGCCATGCCAAAGCCGCGGCCGCGCCGAAGGCGTAACGCCTCCCTGGTAACCCATGGGCCAGGGCCAGGCGTAGTGTGCCGATCAGCCGGTCGTTCCAGCCGAGCTTGCGTTCGGGGTCGCGGCCGACACGCGCCACCTCGTCGAGCAGCCAGGGGTTGACCATGCGTTCGAGCAGATCGTCCGCATAGGCCCGGTAGCCCTCCGGGGTGAAGAGTTCATCGATGCCGCCGTATTTTTGGATTAACGCGCTTCCCGATTCTTCAAGAAAGGCGCGGCGTAAAAAATCGATCATGCCGGGCATATCTTTTAAATCGGCGATGAACTTCGCACCGCATAGTTCGCCAACGTACGCAGCGAGGGCATGGGTTGCGTTGTGTCCGTAGAGCTTGGCTTCCTCGAACGGCAAGAGATCGTCTTTTTCGGCAAAGGTGCGCATAGCACGCTCGAAAACCGGTGGCGCTTGAAAGGAAGGCCGGCTGACCAAAATGCGGTTGAAGGCCTCGACGCGGAAGGCCCGCCAGGCCAGGGCCGGGGTGACGGTTGCCAGCTTTTGTTCGGCGATGGTGACTGCATCGCTGACGACGGTGCTCATTTTGCCGATCACGGTGTTGAGAAAACGCACCTGTGCCCGCACGCCTTGCGTTTCTGCACCGGGGACTTCACGCAGTACAGATGCTTCCAGCAGTTCGGCGGCATGGTTGTGGTTTTCGGCGGCGTAGATCACGGCGCGCGGGCCACCTGCTCCAGCTTTCTGCCGCAGCCCTGCAGCCAGTAAACGGTGAATGCTGCCGGCGCTTTCGGATGTGTAGAAGCTGACGCTCGGGACGGCCGTCGCGATTTCTTCGGCCTGGGCAATCGCTTCGATGAGCGCCAGACGCTGCGGCTCGATGGAGGGATCGAAAATTTCGATGGGGCCGATCTCGCTTTTCTCGACCCGATCGATGTGGGCGGTGTTAAGCCAGTAGTTTCCCCCGTTCCCGCGTACGGCAGCCACTATTTCGGGCACTACCTCGGCCACGACCAGCCGGCCAAAACAGCCGCTTTCGAAGGCTTCTTTCAGAAACAAGCCGGCTTGAATGGCGCCAAAGCCAAAGCCGACGAAGGTGCGTACTGCGGTTCGCAAGGCTAATCCCGCCGCACGATGCCTTCGCGCCAGGCGTAGACGGCCGCCTGCGTGCGGTCGGCGAGATGCAGCTTCCCCAAGATATTGCTAACGTGCCCCTTGACGGTCTTCTCGCTCAACACCAGCTTCTCGGCGATTTCGGCGTTGGACATGCCGTCGGCGATCAGGCGCAGGACTTCCATCTCTCTGTCGCTCAACTCAGTGAAAGGATTGACCTGATCGGTGCGGATTCCCTGCAATTCCTGGATCACCCGCGCCGCGACGCGCGGGTGTAACACGGCCTCACCCTGAGCGGCCTTGCGGACGACATCGGTCAACTCACGCGGCGAGATTTCCTTGAGTACATACGAGAGCGCGCCCGCACGGATGGCCGGGAAGATGTGCTCGTCCTCGTGATAGGAGGTCAGCACCACCACCTGCGTGCGCGGGCTGGCGCGTTTCACCCGTCGGGTGGCCTCGACACCGTCCATATTGGGCATGACGAGATCCATTAATACCACGTCGGGAACGTGCTGGGCGGCAAACTTGACGCCTTCCTCGCCGGACGATGCTTCGCCGATGACTTTCAAGCCGGGTTGCGTCTCCAGAAAGGCGCGCACACCCTGCCTGACAACGGCATGATCGTCGACGATCAAAATGGTAACCGTTTGAGCTTCTGGCATTCGATTTCATCCATTCCTGAGAGGCCGGGCGTCCTTGCCCGCCGCCCAAAAGTGCAGCTATCACCTGCTGCTGGGAAGGTGGCATTCTGCCTGCTCCTGCCCCTAGATCGGGCAGGTGATCTCGATTCTTGTGCCGGCCAGCGCCTCTTCACCGTCACGCGCGTTTTCGTTGCGACGGGTTGTGACGGTGAGCGATCCGCCCAGGGCCTCGATACGCTCGTGCATACTCTGCAAGCCGACCCCTTTGTTCGCCGCGCTTTCCGGGTTGAAGCCGCAGCCGTTGTCGCGAATGGTGAGGCGAATCCGGTCCTCTTGCCAGGACAGGTGAATGTCAACCCGTGTGGCCTGGCTGTGGCGGGCGATATTGGAGAGCGCTTCTTGCGTTACGCGGTAAAGTGCCTGCTCTACGTTTAGCGGCAGGGCGCGTTCGCCCTGGACGCGCAGGCCGTACTCGATATCGCACTGCTGCGACCAGGTGGCCAGATAGTCACGCAGGGCGGTGAGCAGGCCGCGGCCTTCCAATGCCGCCGGGCGAAGTTCCCGAATGAGAACGGTCAGCTCCTGCTGGGCGAGGCGTGCCAGGCGTTCGGCCTCGCTGAGATGTGTTTCGGCGGCCTGCGGGTTGTCGTTCAGGAGCTCACGGGCCGCTCCCACCTGCATGGCCGTGGCAAAAACCTGCTGCTTGACGCTGTCATGCAGGTCGCGCGCCAGGCGGTTACGTTCTTCCAGGCTGGCCAGTTCCTGGCGCGTCTGCAGCAGGGTCTTCAACTGCTCAGACATCTGGTTGAGGCGGGTTGCCAACTGGCCGAGTTCGTCGCTGACCCGGTCGGGGATTGTAATGGAAAAATCGCCCTGGCTCCAGGCGTCGGCTGCCCTGGAGACTGCCTGTAAGCGTTTTACCAGCCCGCGTGAGGTGATCAGGCCAAAGATGGTGCCCACGACGCCGGCTGCGATGGTGAAAAAAACGGCGCTCCAGGCCAGCAGCGGCGGAAGCTGGTTGAACGTCTCTTGTGTGGATGCGCTGAACATGGTAGCCGTAATCAGGATGATGCCCAGTACTTGCCCGTTCGAATCGATGATCGGGGCCGCCAGCGCGGTGCGCCTGTCTTCATTTATTTGAAACAGCCGTTCGGGCTCGTTGATGCCGCTCAAGGCTACAGCAATGACGTGTGTTGCTTCCGGCCACGGTGGCGGCGTGGCGTTTTCGG
This sequence comes from Chloroflexota bacterium, assembly GCA_049325275.1. Lineage (GTDB taxonomy): Bacteria > Chloroflexota > Anaerolineae > Anaerolineales > UBA4823 > CAIQJJ01. The sequence goes on along the minus strand of JBMOLU010000081.1, from coordinate 130,073 downwards.
GAATGGCGGCCAGCGTCTTTTGCTGTGTGTCGAGGATGAAGATTTGGGAATCGCCCTCGGAGAAAGTGCCCGGAGTGAGCTGCCCGCTGCCGCCTGAACTGTCGGCGTTGAGGCCGTTGACCGCCACGTTGAACAGCCAGCTTTGCAGCCCGTTGACATCCGGCGGGGTTTCGTCCAGGTATGGGGCGGCTTGCGAGGCGTTGGCGACCAGAACTTCTGTGGCCAGGCGCGGGAAGAAATTCGGGTTCTGGACGATGCTCATTCCGGTGATCATCAATGCCAGTTCCACCACAAGCAGTGCAGCGACGGTGACGAGCGTGTAGCTGAGCGTTAGCTTCCACCCAAGGGTTCGAAAGGGGGCGAGGACGCGCTGGCGAAGCGATTTCATAGGCCCATTATATTTTATTCGTTCAAATCCTGCCGCCGGAAAATCAGGCGTGCGGCGGCGATGAAAGCAACCGTCCAGGCGGCAATGCCCAGGGCGGCAGCGCTTGCAAGCCAGGGATCGGCAGCCTGCGCTGCAGCGACATTCGACGTGACCTTGTTTTGCGCTAACAAAGCGCTGGCCAGGCTGCCGGGCAGGCAGGCCGACGCTTTTGCTGCAACCCCGCCGAGCAGTGCCAGGCCTTGTACGAGCAAGTTTTCCAACAGGAGCAGGTAGGTCAGGGCCCCACCGATGCTGGCTGCGGTCGAGCGTGTGGCGATGCCCAGCAAAAAGGCCAGCCCGGCGTACGGAAAGATGCTGTAGGCCGTGCGCAGCAGCGACAGCAAAAGCGCGCCCGGGTCGACCTGCTCGGCGTGCAGGCTCCCATCCAGAAGCAGGGTGAAAACGCCCGAAACCGTTCCACCCACCAACAGCGCCGTGGCAACGATCATGGCGATGGGCACGAGCATGGCCGTCGCCTTGGCGGCCAGCAAGGTGGAACGTGACACGCCACGTGATAGCCAGAACTGCATGGTGCGCCAGGTATATTCTTGGGCCGTGATGGCGCCTGACAGGATTACGATCAGCAGGCCTCCCAGCCCGCTGCCGCTGGCCATCCCGAGTGCCTGGAGCAGCCCGCCGGGCCAGGCCACGCCCGCACGTAGCGCTTCTTGCTCCTCGATCGAGATGTTTTCGTTGGCGTTGTGAACGCTGGTGGCCGACATGGCTGCGAATAAGGCGACGATCAGCAGGGCCAAAAATAGCAATTCGATCCACAGCATCGGGCGCCGGAGCGTTTTTGTGTTTTCGATGATCAGTAAATTCCAGAACATGCTTATCGCTCCTTCGTCAGGCTTAAGAACAGGCTTTCCAGGTCACTTTGCCCGTTGATGACTTCACTGGGAATGATTCCGTTCGATGTGAGTGCTGCGACGACGGTTTCGCCGGTGACGCCGCTGACCTCGACGTAGGCGCCGTTGGGGCGTACGTTGCTGACGCCGGGGACGGTCAGCAGTAGGGTGGCCGCCTCGCCCGGGGACGGCACGCGCACCCGCACGCGTTTTTCTTTGCCGAGCAATTCGCTAACGCTGCCCTGGGCGACCAGCCTGCCCTTGTTGAGAACGGCCACCCGGTCGCAGACTTGCTCAACTTCGTGCAGCAGATGGCTGCTCAGAAACACAGTAGCGCCCTGCAGGGCCAACGAGCGCAGCAGGTCGCGCACCTCACGCATCCCAGCGGGGTCCATGCCGTTGGTCGGTTCGTCGAGGATCAGCAGTTCGGGTCTATGCAATAGGGCCATGCCCAGCCCCAGGCGCTGCTTCATGCCGGTGGAAAAGTTTCCGGCTTTGCGTTGGGCCGCATCCTTCAGGCCGACGCGTTCCAGCGTGGCATCGATACGCTTGCAGGCATTGCCGCCGTCGAGACGGGCGGCAAGTTCCAGGTTTTGGCGGGCGCTCAGGTAGGGGAGCAATGCCGGGGACGCACCCACCAGCGCACCCACGTTGCGTAGCGGCCGGTTGTTCGCAGGCGTTACCGGCTCGCCCAGGATGGTTACGCTGCCCTCGGTCGGGTGGCGCAGTCCCAGGATCATGCCGATCGTGGTGGTCTTTCCGGCGCCGTTCGGCCCGAGAAACCCGAAGATTTCGCCGCGCCGCACTTGCAGGCTGACGCCGTCCACGGCCTTAAGAGTCTCTTGGCGGCCCTTTGCTGCAAAGTACTTTTTTAGATCGTGCGTTTGCAGAACGATTTCACTCATGCTTGAATACTCCATCTCGTTTACGGTTGTATGGGGTTCATCCCCCAGGATACCGGAAAAACACCTTTCGGACACCCGCCTACAGGCGCATTCTGGTTGCGCCTGTAGGCGTTTTTTTGTGAATTCTCATTTGGGAAGATACTTTTGGGTCTTCCGGGTTGAGCGCGAAGAATCCCTTTCACGGCGAAGCCGGGAGAACCATACTTTTTTACGTCTTCTATAGCTAGAGAAGGGAACTTGTGACTGCTGCTCGACGCCATTTGTAATTTGTTGTACAATTGTTCTAGTTTCTGGAGGCGAACATGCATATTCAGGTAAAAGGCGCCCGCGAACACAACCTGCAAGGGGTGAACGTCGAGATCGGCGAGGGCTTGACGGTGGTCACGGGGGTTTCGGGTTCCGGCAAAACCTCGCTTGTGTTCGACACACTCTATCATGAGGCGCGCCGGCGTTTCCTGGACGTGTACGAGTTGGGTTCATCCAAAGGACGCCTGGCCCCGGCGCTTGTAGATGAAATCATCGGCCTTGGTCCGGCTGTTGCCGTCGGGCAGAACCTGCTCAACCGCAATCCGGCCTCTACGCTGGCGACGGCTTCTGGTTTGCACCCGTTCTTGCGCCTGCTCTACGCTCACTTTTCCGAGCGTACCTGCGCCCGCTGCGGTGCGCCGGTCAGCGTTTATACAGAAGATGAGATCGTCGAGCGTCTCTCCCGGTTAACCGCCAACGGCGCCTGCGAGGTTACGGCTCCGCTGGTGCAGGGCGTGCAGGGGAGTCACCATACCCTCTTGGCGGCCCTGGATGCCCGTTTTGGCCGCGCGGCGTTGCGCGTCGACGGCGCATGTTGGGATGGAAAGCCCCTGTCGCCTGAATCCCCTCACAGTATCGAGGTCGTTTTGAGCCGCGATGCCGAGCGCTTCGAGCGCGCCATGGTTCGGCGGGCTGCTGCGCTGGGCGCGACGGCGCTGTTTGTGCGCCCGTTGCCCCCACGTACACCAGCTTCCGTGCCGGTGATCCTTTCGCGTGCGCCGGTTTGCGTGAACTGCCGTACCTGGTTTCACCCGCTGCGCCCTGTCGACTTTCACCGGCCCTGCCCGCACTGTAACGGCAGTGGCTGTGATGCCTGCGCCCACACCGGCTTGCTGCCGGAAGCGGCGGCAGCACGCTGGAACGGGTTGCGTTTGCCCGGGCTGCTCGCGCTCTCGGTAGATGAAGCCGCCGAACGCTTTTTCCCTTCTGCTGGCCTTCCTCCGCAGGACTTCAGCGGCACACAGCGCCTGTACGGTGAGATTGCCCGCCGGTTGGAGGTCTTGCGGCGCGTCGGCCTCGGCTACATTGCGCTAGCGCGCCCTGTCCCGACGCTGTCGCGTGGGGAGGCGCAGCGTGTGCGCCTGGCCTTGACGCTGATCAGCCGCCTGGAAGATATGCTGCACGTCCTCGATGAGCCAACCGTCGGCCAGCACCCGGCGGATATCCAACGCTTGTTGCCGGCTTTTCGCGATCTGGCCGGGCCGGTGGTTTATGTGGAGCACGAGCGTGCCGCGGCGGCCGGCGCCGACCGGGCCATCGATATTGGCCCCGGTGCGGGGGCGAATGGCGGTCGTGTCGTTTTCGACGGCACGCCTGCCGGGTTGTGGCAGGCCGAAACGGCCACCGGGCGCGCCTTCAGCGGGCGAACGCACGTGCAGCCGCCGGCTTTGCGCCCCGAACCCGGTGCCTTTCTCTGGTTGCACGGCGCCGGCTTGCGTAACCTGCAACAGATTGATGTCCCCATCCCCCTCGGCCGTCTGACGGTGATCACGGGGGTTTCCGGCTCGGGAAAAAGCACCCTGGTGGAAGACGTGCTTGTTGCCAGCCTGCTGAAGGGTGATGCGGTGGGCTGCCGGGCGTTTTCTCTCGCGCCGGCAGTGAAAGGTACAAAAAATATAGACATCCGTCCCGTTCTGGTGGATCAATCGCCCATCGGGCGCAACCCGCGTTCCAACCCTGCCACTTACACCAAGCTGGCCGATATCATCCGCGATTTGTTTGCCGCAGCAACGGGGCTTTCTCCTTCGCAGTTTTCTTTCAACCGTGCGGAAGGCGCTTGCCCGACCTGTGAAGGCCTCGGTGCGATCGAAGTTTCCATGCGCTATTTGCCTTCGACGTGGATTCCGTGCGGCGATTGCGATGGCGCGCGCTTCAACGAGGCCGTATTGGCGGCGAAGTTTGTGGTCGACCCTGGAGGCCGGTCGGGAGAAACCGGGAACGCTGTCCCCCTTTCTATTGCCGACTTTTACCGGCTTTCCATTGCGCAGGTGCGCCAAGTTTTTCGCCGTGAAACACGCCTGCCACCCGGCAGGCTGGCCGCCGCGCAACGTATTCTCGATGCCTTGTGCGAGATTGGCTTGGGTTATCTCGAACTGGGTCAGCCGTCGCCCACGCTTTCCGGCGGCGAAGCGCAGCGGGTAAAGCTGGCGAAATATCTCGGCCAGCGTTCGCTCGAAAAAGAGCTGTTGATCCTCGATGAGCCTTCTACCGGTTTGCACCCACAGGACTTGGCCGGCCTGCTGACCATCCTCGACCGGCTTGTGCGTGGGGGCGCCACCATCATCATCGTCGAGCACAATATCGACGTGATGCGCGCCGCCGATTGGGCCATCGACCTCGGTCCTGGCGCCGGACCGGCAGGCGGCCGTTTGCTCTATGCCGGTCCGGTGGCAGGGTTGGCGGCGGTCGATTCGCCAACCGGTTTTGCCTTGCGCCAAGAAGCCAGCTTGTCCGGGTTTGCGGAGGCGCAGTTGCTGGCGACCGAGCAGTCGCTGGCGACCGAGCAGTCGCTAGAGACTGCACCACAGCGCTCCCATCCGGCCATCAAAATTTGCGGTGCGCGCATCCATAACCTGCGTGACGTTTCGGTCGAGTTTCCCAAGGGCAAGTTAACGGTGGTCACCGGCGTTTCCGGATCGGGGAAGTCATCGTTGGTACACGATGTCTTGGAAGCGGAGGCCCGGCGGCGTTTCCTCGAAACCCTCTCGCTGTACGAACGCCAGGGAACACGCGAAGGCGCCGAGGCGGAAGTGGATGCCGTTACGGGCCTGGGCGTGGCTTTGGCGGTGGGAGCCGGCCGCCTGGTGTATTCGCGCCGGGCGACGGTGGGCACAGCGACGGAAATCAGCCATCACCTGGCGGTCTTGTTGGCCGCAGTTGGCGAGCGCAGGTGCTTGCAGTGCGGGCAAAGGGTGGTTGCGGATGCTTCTGTGCGCAATTTTTACACAGGCGATAGCCGGGGCGGCTCCTGGCTTTGCCCGGCCTGTGGGGCTGCGGCGCCCTTTGCGGCTCCGCGCCATTTTTCGTCCGCCACGTATGCTGCGGCCTGCCTGAAGTGCAATGGCGTCGGTACCTTGCAGGTTCCAAACCCTGCCAAGTTGATCGTTGCGCCTGAAAAGCCGCTGACCGGTGGCGCGATGTACTCGCCGGGTTTCTTCCCCAACGGTTACCTGGGGAAACCCTTCAACGGCGGCTACTATCACGTTCAGGCTTTGGGGCGGTATTTCGGCTTCGATCCCGCGGCGACATCCTGGAACGAGATGGCACCGCAGGCCCAGCAAGCCTTCCTGTTCGGTTCGGAAGTCGAGCTGACCGTGCACTACGAAAGCCGTACCGGGCGCTTGAACACGTACCAGGCGCGCTGGCCAGGATTCTATGGCATGATCCGCGATTGGGACGTCGGCGGCACGTATACCGACACCCAGCCCTGCCCGGCCTGTGGCGGTGCGCGCCTGCGGCCTGAGTACCTGGCCGTCACGCTCGCAGGACGGAATATCCATGAGTTGAGTGCGGTTACGCTGGTTGAGCTTCTGGCTATTCTGGAAGGGGTGGACGTTCCGGCGTTGGCGCGTGCGCATGCGCAGGCCCTGCACCGTTTGCGCTTCCTCGTTCAGGTTGGCCTGGGGTATCTTCACCTCGACCGCGTGGCCGGTACGCTCTCCGCCGGGGAGGCGCAGCGCATCCGCCTGGCCGGCCTGCTGGGGAGCGGCCTGACCTCCCTGACCTTGCTGCTCGACGAGCCGACCCGCGGCCTGCACCCTTGCGAAGTGGATGCCCTGATCGGCGCACTTACCGGCTTGCGCCGGGAAGGCAACACCGTCATCGTCGTTGAACACGACCTGCAGGTCATGCGGGCGGCGGATTGGTTGATCGACGTTGGTCCCGGGGCGGGCCAGTTGGGTGGGAAGATCGTAGCGCAGGGAACGGCTGCTGCCGTCGCCCGGATGGAGACTCCGACTGGCAGGTGGTTGCGGCAGGTTCCGGTCTTGCTGCCTGCGCATCCGAAGCGCCGAAATGTCTCTGCGGTTATGCAGGTTGCTGGCGCACGCGCCAACAATCTCAAGGGCCTGACGGTTTCTTTCCCGCTCAACTGCCTGGTCGGGGTGTGTGGAGTTTCGGGTTCGGGCAAATCGACGCTGGTGATCGATACCCTCGGCCGCGCCCTGGCCCCCAAAAGGCAGACTACCTCCGTGGCCTACGAACCAGTCGATCCGGGGGCGCATGACGCCATCGAGGGTGCACCGGGGCGGGTACTGTTGGTCGATCAATCGAAGGCAGGAGTCAGCAGCCCGGCCGGGTTCTTGGGCCTCGTCAAGCCGCTACAATCCTTGTTCGCTGCCGGCGGAGATGCCCGTGCGCTGGGCGTTACCGAAGAGCAACTGGCCGCCTCCTGTTCGGCCTGCGGTGGGAGCGGCGTGCTGACCCTCGACATGGCCTTTTTGCCCGACGTGCACCTCCCTTGTGAAGTCTGCCGCGGGTCCGGTTGCCTGGATGAAGCCTGGGCCGTGCGCCTGAACGGTGTGGCCTACCCCGAAGTGTATGGCCTGACGATCGATCAGGTCTTTGCCTTGTTTGGCGCGGATGAGCGCCTTGCCTACCCCTTGCAGGCCGCCCGTGACGTTGGCCTGGGATATCTCGTCTTGCGCCAGCCGGGTTACGCGCTCTCCGGCGGCGAAGCGCAGCGCCTGAAGATTGCCGCCGAATTGATGCGTGCGCCGAATGCCAGAAACCGCCGGAATTCACATGCCGGCACGCTGTATCTCCTCGATGAACCATCCCTCGGGCAGCACCTGGAAGATGTGGCCCGCCTGGCCGGGGTGCTGCGCCGCCTGGTCGATGAAGGGGGAAGCGTGCTGATCGTCGACCATCACACCCATTTGCTGGCCGCCTGCGACTGGCTGATCGAGCTCGGCCCCGTGGGTGGCCCCGCTGGCGGTTATGTGATTGCTGAAGGGACGCCGCTGGATCTTGCGGCCGGCGCTACCCCGACGGCACCTTACCTGGCGCAGTTGTTGGGGATGTCTCGGTGACCGGTATGCTGCTTTCTTCGCAGGCTGTTATGCCCAGGGCGGTTGCCCCGACCAGCCCGGCATTGGTTCCGTGCCAGGCTTTGACGATCGGTGGCGGGCGATGGCGCATGCCCGGCAGGGAATGTTTGGGATCGTATGCGCAGGCGGTGATCGGCTCGAGGATCAGATCTCCGGCCCCAAGGATCACACCGCCGCCCAGCACGAGCAGATCGGGGTCGAGCAGATTGATTGCATAAGAAAGCGCCTTGCCGATGGCCGCACCGGCTTCCTGCCACAATTGGCACGCCAGAGCATCTCCCTGGTGTGCTGCCTGGACCAAAAGCGGCGGCGTCACCTGTTCGATGCTGCCGGCCAGCGTGAGGGCCATGGATGGTTCTCCTTGAGCGATCCGCCGCCTGGCTTCGGCGGCAATGGCCGGGCCGCAGGCGAGTGACTCCAGGCAGCCGGTGTGGCCGCAGGCGCCAAGAGGGCCGTGCTCATCGAGGATAAGATGACCGATTTCACCGGCGGCGCCCTTGCCGCGGTACACGCTTCCGTTGGTGACGATGCAGCCACCGATACCGGTGCTGACCGTCATCCAAAACAAGTGCAGCGGCAGCCGGCCGTCATCAAGCGGCTTTTGGCCCCAGCCGAAGCGCAACTCGCCCAGCGCCGCCGCCTGCACGTCGTTGGAAACCCGCACCGGCACCCCGAAGCGCCGTTCGAAATGCGCCTGTAGCGGCACGTTTTGCCAGCCCATGGATGGCGCCAGCAGCAAAATCCCTTCGGCGCAGTCCGTAGGCCCGGGGGCGGCAATGCCGATTCCGCCCACGTGCCCTTCGAGCAGGCTGGTGACGTGCGCTTCGATTGCGGCGAGGGCCGCCGGCAGCGTCTCCTGTGGCCGGCCATGCGGGGTCGCGAAGGTGCGCACCTCCGCCAGGTTGCCTTGCCGGTCTCCACGTGCGATGGCAATCTTGGTGCCACCGATATCAACAGCGATGACGGTCTTGGCGAGCATGAAAAATATTGTAGCACGAAAGCGATTCTCTCATGATTTGGCCTCCACTTCTTCTTGCAGACCCATCCCCTTGTTTACGCTATCTCGTTTTACGCGACCTGCTGCATCGCCCTGCGGATGATGCAGAACTGTGCGAGCTTACCTTGCTGCGCGAGCAAGATCCTCTGCTGGCCGATCTCCTGGCGTTGCAAGATGCAGACGGCTCCTGGCCTGCCGGTGTGTTGGCCATCGGGCGTGCTGGCGGCAGCCGCACACAAATGACGGCGCTGGCGTTGGCCCGCCTGGGTTATCTCGGTTTCGATGGTAGTTTTCCACCTGTGGCGCGTGCGGCCGAGTTTCTCTTTGGGCAGCAGAGTGCCGATGGCTCGTGGCCGTTGGGAGAAGATGTCGCCCTGACCGATGGCGTGGGCGAAATGCCCGTCCGTGAGCGTTACACGATCATCCCGCTGCAGACGGCTTTCCCGCTGCGCGGCCTGGCGATGTGTGGCTTTGCCGGTGATGCACGCGCCGAACGGGCCTACGATTGGCTGCTGGTGCAGCGTCTCGAGGACGGCGCCTGGCCGACCGGGCTTGCTGCCGGTGGGGTGCTCGGCTACGTGGGAGGTTACCGCCGCCTGCCGCATTCCCGCTGGGGCTGCCGTTCCAACACGACCGGGGCGTTGCTTTGCCTGGCGGCGCATCCTCAGCGCCGTACGAGCGAGGCGGCCCACAAGGCGCTCGATCACCTCTTGGGACGTGAAACGCGGGATGCTTACGCCCTCGGCCATGAAGTGGCACGCATGGTCGGCGCCGAAAAGCCGCGCGGTTTCTTTACCTACTTTGCCCGTTTCGATCTTGCTTTACTTCTGGGCTTGTGTGGGCAGGTTGGTGCCTCGAAAGACGATCAACGGGTGGCAGATTTGCTCGCCTTTCTCCTCGGCTTGCCTTCGGAGTTTGGCTTGTGGACGTACCCCCCGTATCCGCAGGTCTCACACTGGCTGACGTTCGATCTGTTGCGTTCCATGGACCTGTTGCAGGCCGGGGACTGGGTCGGTGAAGAACCGCGCACGCCGTTCCAGCCGTACCCAAAACGCGAACGGCGCTATTGATCGTTTACCATCCAGTCTGCCCGAGGCCGGTGTGCCTGCCTGGCCTTATCCTTTCAATGTACTGATGCGTTCGGCGCGTAGGAACGGTTCTCCCTGCTGCCGGTCCAGTTCAATCGGCCCCTCGATCACGTAGGGGCCTGCCGTACGCAGCGTGGTGCGGCTTCGGCGGTATACATCTCCCACAATAACCACATCCAACATGCCTTCCAGGTCTTCGAGCGTCATGAAATAAACGTAGTCGCCGTGGCTGGTGCTGCTGCGTCGCCACGTCTGGCGCATGCCGACCACGCGAACGCGCTGGCCGGTATGTGCGGCTGCTTCGAGCGTGGTCAGCGCACCGGCAGCACGCATCGCTTCTGCGGCCAGTTCCAGGGGGTGGGCGATCACGCCCGTGCCTAAAATGGCTTCTTGGGCGGCCACTTTTTCGGCCAGCGACCAGTCTTGCCTATTCCGGACGGTGCTTTCGAACAGCGAGAGCTGGCCGCCGCGCCAGCCGCCAGGTCGAATGCCTTCGAGTAGCGCCGGGATGCTGCCGAACCCTTCCAACGCCCCAACCCGGATCAGGTTCTCGGCCTCCACCGGCCGGGGATCGACGCGCACCAGAAAATCTTGCAGCGAATGGAACGGCTGCTGACGGCTGATGGCTGCCTGCGTGCGGCGGGTAAGGTCACGTACCTGGTCCAGGCCCATGAATAACACCGGTTCGCCATCGAGGTAACGCACGGCAAACTGCGAACCGGCATGGTTGATATGCGGCGGTGCGATGCACAGCCCCATGCGGCGCGCTTCGGTGAGATAAACGCGCTGGCTGTAGTAGCCGCCCCAGTTGGCCAGTACTGCGCCCAGGAAGATGGCCGGGTGATGCGTTTTGCACCACGCCGCCCGCCAGCCGATTTGTGCGTAGGAGGCTGCGTGCGCTTTCGGGAAACCGTACCCGGCGAAGGCGGCCATTAGTTCCCAGGTGCGGGCGCCGATTTCCGGGGGGACCTGGTTGCGCTCCCAGGCGCCGGCGATGAACTTTTCCTGCAAGGTTTGCATTTGCTTGCCCGGGTCGAAATGACTCATCGCCCGGCGCAGCAGGTCGGCGTCGGCCAGGCTCAGGCCGGCCAGTTCGTGGGCGATGCGCAGCACCTGTTCCTGGTAGAGAATCACGCCATACGTGTCAGCCAGCAAGGGCGTTAACGCCGGGTGAAGCTGGGTAGGTACTTCCCGACCGAGGTGGCGGCGCACGAAGGCGTCCTTTAGCCCACCGGTCAGTGGCCCCGGGCGATAGAGCGCCAGGGCAACCATCAAATCGTCCACGCTCTGGGCACGAATTTCGCGCAGGGTGGCGCGCATGCCCGGGCTTTCGATCTGGAAACAGCCGATGGTGCGGCCGTTTTGGAGGGTTTCGCGTGTTACGGGATCGTCTTCGGGGATAGAGTCTAGCCAGTCGAGAACGGGTAGGTGAGGTCCCGGTTGCGTATGTGCTGTAGCCGCAAGGCTTGGCGTGCCGGCAGGCGGGACGAGGCTGCCGATCGCTCGGGCGACGTCGCCCAGCACGGTCAGACCGCGGATGCCGAGCAGGTCGATTTTTACCAGTCCCATGCGTTCGATCGCGTCGAGATCGAACTGCGTGATCGTGACCCCTTTAGCGGCCAGTGTGGTGGGTACCCGATCGGTCATCGGCCCGGGTGCAATCACCACCCCGCCGGGGTGGACGCTCAGGTGGTGGGGAAGCCCGATCAGGGCGCGCGCATCCTGGAAGATGGCCTGGTATCGGGAATCGGGATAGGCTTTGGCAAGCTCGGCAAACGGATCGGATGCGTGGGTTTGTCTTGGCCCGTACCAGCCGTGGGGCAGGCTTTCGGCCAGGCGGCTGACGTCCTCCGCCGGCAGCCCATAGGCCTTGGCGGTCTCACGCAGCGCCGAGCGGCTGCGAAAACGGTTGATCGTGCAGACGGTGGCCACCCGTTCCTGTCCGAAACGCTCGTAGACGTACCGGATTACGTCTTCGCGGCCGCGCGAGCACAGGTCGGTGTCGATATCGGGTGGCGTGGCGCGGGCCGGATTGAGGAAGCGTTCGAAGTACAGATTCAAGCGCAGCGGATCGGGGCTGGTGATGCCGAGGCAGTGAGCGATGAGCGATGAAGCCGCCGAACCGCGTGAAGAAATCGGCACGCCGCAACGGCGGGCGTAGCTGAGAATGTCTTCGACGATCAAAAACAGTACGGCGTACCCGCAGGCATCGATTACGGACAGTTCGTATTCGATGCGGGCTGTGATTTCGGGTGTGATAGATGGATACAGCCTTTTTGCGCCCGCCTCCGCTTTTTGGCGCAGCCGATCGAGCGGGCGGATGCCGGCAGGCAGCTCGATGGCGGGGAAGTGCGGCACGCCAAGCGGTAATTCCATCTTGCAGCGCTCGGCGATTTCTTCGGTTGCTGCCAGGGCGGCCGGTACGTCACGAAAGCGTACGGCCATGTCTTCCGGCGAGAGGAACCAGGCATCGGTAGGGGCGCAGGTTTGCGGGGGAAGTGTCGCGATAGGTTGGGTGTTGCGAATGCTGCTGGCCACGCGTTGCAGGCTGGCCTGCGTGTGGTCGAGATAGTGGATATCGTGCGTGGCGACGAGCGGCAGGCGGTGGTGGGCAGCGGTATCGGCCAGGCAGGCCGATAGTGAAGTGTCTTCGGGCGTGTGGCGCTGGAGTTCGACGTACAGGTGTGCGGAAAAGACGTCCTTTAATGCGTATAGTAAATGGTCTGCGCTTTTGAACTGGCCCTGGCTGGCCAGCATTGTCAGCGTACTGCGTTTTCCGCCGGTCAGGCAGATTAATCCCTGCGAATCCTGGGCCAACTGTTCCAGCGAGATGAAAGGCGTGTCACCTGCGCGGTTGCTGGCAAGCCGGCAAAGGCTGCGCCAGCCGGATAGATCGCTGCACAGCAATGTTATGACGCCGCTTGGGCCGAAGGGAGTCGCCAGATCGATTTCCATTCCCACGATCGGCCGTACACCGGCTTCGTGACAGGCGTCGACGAATTCTACTGCGCCCGTCAGGCTGTGGTGATCGGTCAGCGCCAGGGCAGGCATGGCATATGCTGCTGCCCGTTCTGCCAGGGCTTTCGGTGTAGCCAGGCCACGTAAAAAAGAGTAAGCGGATTGTAAGTGCAGGTGAGAGAACATCGTGCCGGTGGCCCTGGAAGACGAAGCCGGACGAGCGAACCCGTCCGACTTCGTCTTCCAAGATGTTTCGTTTATTTGCCCTGCTTATGCTGAATTTTCGCCCACTGGTCTTTGAGCGATACGGTTTGGTTAAGAACGATTTGCCCGCCGGTGCTGTCGGGGTCGACGCAGAAATAGCCCAGGCGCTCGAACTGGTACTTCTCACCGGGCCGGGCGTTTTTCAGGGTTGGTTCGAGCACGCCGTTTTGCAGGATGTGCAGCGAATCGGGATTCAGGTTCTCGATAAAGTCGCCGTTTTCGCCGGGATGGGGATCCTTGAACAGGCGGTCGTACACGCGGACTTCGGCAGGGATGGCGTGGGCAGCCGAAACCCAGTGTAAGGTAGCCTTGACCTTGCGCCCGTCGGGTGCGTCGCCGCCGCGCGTGGCCGGGTCGTAGGTGCAGCGCAGCTCGACGATCTCGCCGTTTTCATCTTTCACCACGTTGTTGCAGGTGATGAAATATGCATAGCGCAGGCGCACTTCGCGGCCCGGCGCCAGGCGGAAGAATTTGTTGGGCGGTTCTTCCATAAAGTCGTCCCGTTCGATGTAGAGAACCTTCGAGAAAGGCACCTTGCGTGTTCCGGCGGTTTCATCTTCCGGGTTGTTGATCGCGTTCATCTCTTCGATCAGCTCTTCGGGGTAGTTTTCGAGGACGATCTTGAGCGGGTTGAGCACGGCCATGCGGCGCTCGGCACGCTGGTTCAAGTCCTCACGCACGCAGGCTTCGAGCAGTGCCACATCGCTGGTGGTCGGGTTCTTGGCGACTCCGGCACGGGTGATAAAATCGCGGATCGCTTCGGGCGTATACCCGCGGCGGCGCATGGCGCGCAGCGTGGGCATGCGCGGGTCGTCCCAGCCGTTGACGTGTTTTTCTTCTACTAAACGCCGCAGGTAGCGCTTGCTCATGACCGTGTACGTCAGGTTCAAACGGGCGAACTCGATCTGGCGCGGTTGATTGGGGATTTCCAATTCGTTCAAGAACCACTCATACAGCGGGCGGTGGTCTTCATATTCCATCGAGCACAACGAGTGCGTTACGCCGTGCATGGCATCGTTTTGCCCCTGCGCCCAGTCGTACATCGGATAGATGCACCACTTGCGGCCGGTGCGGTGGTGCGCCGGTTCGTGGATGATGCGGTACATGATCGGATCGCGCATGTTCATGTTGCCGTGGGCCATATCGATCTTGGCGCGCAGGACGCGCGATCCGTCGGGGAACTCGCCGTTTTTCATGCGTTCGATCAGGTCGAGATTCTCTTCCACCGAGCGGTTACGGTAGGGGCTTTCGACGCCGGGTTCGGTCAGGGTACCGCGGTTTTTGCTGACTTCTTCGGGCGTCTGGTCGTCCACATACGCCTTGCCCTTCTTGATCAGCCGGATGGCCCATTCGTAGAGCAGATCGAAAAAATCGGACGCAAAAATCACTTTTTCCCATTCGATGCCAACCCAGCGCACGTCTTCCTGGATGGCATCGACAAACTCGGTCTCTTCTTTGGCCGGGTTTGTGTCGTCGAAGCGCAGGTCGAGCGCCCCGCCAAAATCTTTGGCGATATTGTAGTCGACCAGGAAAGCTTTGACGTGCCCGATGTGAATATAACCGTTCGGTTCGGGTGGCAGGCGGGTGCGGATGTGAGTAAAGCGCCCGCTGCGTAAATCCTCGGCAACAGCTTCGTGGATAAAATCGGTAGATTTGGGGGTTTCTTCAGTCATGAGGGGCTTCTCTTCTCCCGTGGGGGTCTAGATTTTTTGAAAGGGGCGTTCTGATGCAGCAAACGAAAGTGGGTGAAAAAGGAAATTTGCCCGCTGTCAGGCGGACTGCAACCCCCAAAGCTGTTGCGCAAAAATTATATGTTTGAACATGAGCACTTCCGGTTGATTGGATTAATTCGTCTGGCAATTATAACAAATTGTGGTAAAATCTTCGGCGCTCAATCCCTGGGGCTTCGTCTAGTGGTAGGACAGCAGACTCTGGATCTGTATGCCGGGGTTCGAATCCCTGAGCCCCAGCCTAAGGGATGGCGCCGGTGGCGCAAGTCGCCCGGCGCCCGACAATTTTCTGCCCCTTTTCGTGGGCCAAAGCCCGGGTGATGGGCTTGAACACACAACCCCGCGGCGAAGCCCTGCGGGGTTGTGTGCTTAACCGGTGGTGATGCTGTGCCTATCGATACGTTCATTTGCCTGTATCCGGCAGCAAGAGTATGAGCGCTTCTTCGCGCAGGGGATTGTTTCCCGCTCGAGGGGCTTCTTGTAATGCGACGATGTCCTGCCGGCGGAAAGGGTTGATCTCATCAACAGGGAGCCGTGTTTGCCTGTCGCGACCAGTTGCATGTCCTCATGTTCGGCGAACAAAGCTTCCAACGCCTTCGCAATCAGCGGGTGATCGTCAATCGCAAGAATGCGGACCATAATTTTCTCCGATGGAGTCGTTCATGGGGGTGAACCACTGTGTCGCCATGGCGAAAAACAAAAATCCACCACGCGATGCTCGCGGGCGGATGAGAAAACTCGTACTCGGGGAGAATGTTGCAGAGAAACACCGTCCGCGGTGAAACCCGGGCAAAAGCCAGGCCCGAGGGGCGGCAGGTTAATGGGGAGAGTCTGATGCAGCCCCGATTTTCTATTCAATAGGGTGCAGTATAGCACAGTTTCTTACGTTGAGTGATGACTTTTTTCAGAAACCTATCTCCAGGGCATCTTCGTCGTCGTCCAGCATTCGCAGCCGCTGCTGCTCGGAACGAAATGCCATCAACTCGTCCAGGTTGACGAAGCCGGTGCACGAGATGCTGTAACGCGTCAGCCCCGATTCCTGGATGGCGTTGGCCACGCGCATGATTTCGTCTTCGTACATCGCACCGATGACGGCCACGCGCCAATCGGGATGTTCGAGCGCAACGCTGCGGATGTAGTAGCGCAGGTCCTCATCGGTTTCATAGTCCCCGCTGAACGTGACCCCGGGGAAAAACTCGATCAGCCCTTTGTAGTAGCAGGGCAAGTCACCTTCTACCGAGCCGCCGACCCAGAGCGTCTTTGGCTCAGGAACCATTTTTTTCTTTTACCTCCGGCGGGATGGCCTGGTAATCGAACGAATCATCATCGGGATAGAACTCCTCGACTGGTTGGATGATAAATTGGGTCATAAGTTTGTTCGAGCGCGGTGCAAGCAAAGAATCCGCTGTTTGCGCAGGCCGGATGCGTCCGAAAAAGCCTGGTCCGGCATCCAACCCCACGGGTGAACCTGCCCTTGGACAGGTTGGCCGGGCTGCGTGGAAGGCAGAAGCTTGTACGCAGCCCGGTTCTCTATTCAAATTGGGGTGAGTATAGCACAAGTGACGGGTGGCAAACGGTACGAAAAAAGGATAGACCGGTTTTTAGGGATGCCCAAGCGGCGCTTCCGGTGAGGTGAAGATGCCAGCGCCAGAGCCATGTGCTTGAGCAGGTCGTTTTGCCGCTGCCAGGAGCACCCAAGACAACGAAGTGCTGTTGTATAAGCTCCGGCGACAAAAGGAAATCCCAAACCGACTATCAGTTCGCCCAGCAGGACTAACGCGGCAACGACAACCGCCAACCTTGCATCGTTCGTAGTTTGGTAAGTGAGAGCCAGGGTTGAAGCAGGCAACATAAGCGGCAAAACGAACCAAACAACTTGCGCAAACCATTGATTCATATGGACCCTCGCGCGGAACAATTTTTTATGTCGCCATCCGGGTGGCGAAATATGCGGAAGTGGTAGTAAACCGTTTGCCAAGCTGGAAAATCAGATGGTAGTGCTCTCCAGACGCAACCATTCTTGGTCACATGTTACTTGCCTAACTTGTATTCCCGAATCCAGCGCCGCATCAAGGGCACAGCAAAATCTACTTCGCCCGTTGTTGTTCGCTGCGCTACATCGTGTTGGATCAAAGTCTTCAGGCTATCCTGCCCGTCGGCTTCGGATAGGTTGGCACTGGCAAAAAGTGCAATTATCGAAGTAGTCTCGTCTTGCGCAGCCAGCGTTTTTAAAATGGCCGCCTGCCCTACCGGCCCAGACTTTTCGGCTTGTTCCCAAACCCCGTTGAAATAGTAACTGCCCTGCTCGTAAAACGCCGGCGAACTGACCACAGTATCTATATCTTCGATGGTAAAACGCGGGTCGCGCGGCTTGCCTTCCTCGAAGACCAGGCGGTTGTAACGACGCACCAGGGCATGGCCGACGAGTTGAGTTAAGTAAGGCTGGCCCTTGACCAGGGAATAAACGTAAGCAGCCGTCTCGCTCGTAAAATCAAGCGGGAAATCGTCACAGGGGTTAGCCAGGAGTTGGGCGCTGGCCCCCGGCGAAAGAAAACTAACCCGCACCGGTGTCACGCTGGCAAAGAGCGGATTCCAGTAGTCGGCAGTCATCTCTTCCAGGGTGTGCAGCCCGGCCAGGGCCAGGATCAGCCAGGGTTCGCTGTGGATGATGCCGCGCAGGTATTCGAGCAATTCCGGTTCGATGTGGCCGGCGGCGATCTCACGTTCGACCAGCTCGAATTCATCCAGCGTCAGGATCATACGCCGGCTGGCGATGGACCGCTTGGCGGAGCGTAAGAAGCGGTTGAAAGCCGGGTACCAACCCTGGCTGAAATCTTCCAGTTTAGGCTCAGCCAAGGAATTGTGCCCATTCTCGATCAATGCGTCGTACATCGCCAGCGCCAGGTAGTTCAACAATTCGCCGGTGTGAGCGAGCTTACCCACACGCTGCATCGTACACTGTGCCACGAGCGTATCCACGCCGAAGCGGTGCTTGCCCAGGTTCTGTAGAATCGACGATTTTCCCATGCGCCGGTGGCCAAACAGCACCACCGAGGGCACACGCTGCGCCGGGTCGCTGCCCCATAGTTCTTCCAGGTGGCGAAAGGTTTCCTCGCGCCCGACAAAGACCTGCCCGGCCACCGGGTTACCGACCACGAAGGGGTTGGCAACCGGGCGGGTAATGACGATTTGCCCGGCTTCTCCCGCAGCCATAGCCAAGACCTCGCGCCATTTTATGGCAGTTTCCTGCACAATCGGCCATTCCAACTCGGGGCAGGTCTCTTCACCGGCAGCCAGTAGTTGCGTTAAACCGGCCACGGCACGACCTAGTGCTGCGCTCCGGTTGAGCTTAGAAATGCTTTCTGCGGCAACGGTCGCTTCAAGTGCAGCCTTTCGTAAACTTTCTAAAGTCATAATTGTCTGGGGGCGTAAAGGTGTTTCGGTGACTTGGCCAAGCCAGGCAGTTTGCTCACCCCAGGCGACAATACAAGCCAGGGCGTCTACTTGACGTGCTTCCATAAGCGCTAGAACGGATCGATAAAGAATTTCGCCATATGGCAACGTGCGTACGCGCTCGAAGGCTTTGCACGATTCTGCAACAGCGTTTTTTACACGTGGACCCATGTAGAGCAACCAATAGCCAGCACAAGCGGCGCGGGCTGTGGTATCCAAACGTGGAGAAGAATCTACCCGTGCTTGTAGGCGCCTACGCCAGGAACGCGGGAGGAAAATAATGCCGTTAATACTTGCTTGTACCAGTCTGGCATATAAAGAGCAAGAGTTAAAACGCAACAGTTTCCAATCATATGGTTTATCTGCCAGTCTATCCACTTTTGGCAGAATCTGTTCATTTGGGATTTGGGCAAGCCACTGGTTGACTGCTTCGATCGCGGGAATAAATTGCATAGAATATGCCAATAAATCATTGACACTTGCAATTCCCTTCTGTGCGTCTTGGTTTAACCAATTCGTCAATTGTGCTTGTAAACCAGGGTGAGGCAACCAGGTAAGGTGACTAAAGGGTGTGCCTGATCGCCGAAAAATGCTCGCAAGTTGCCAGATGATGTAATCAGGCAGCCGGGTAACAAAAGTGATCATCGCCAGACTAAATGTTATGCCGAAGGCTATCCCCATCGTAATTCCGCCAATGATGCTAACCGCCACACATCCTGCTAACCCCATGGTTATTCCTAACCCTACGTCGACGGCCGAACCTAAAGAAACACCTCCGGCCACACTCCTGGCCACGTTTACAGCTACACCGGCGGCAATTCCGCCCCCGACGCCAAACACGATGCCGAACATCAAGCCTGGTGTAGGATTTCCCACTAAGCCCAACGCAAACTCAAAAGTTATCGACAACAGTACACCTAAGACGATTTCTAAAGCTATCCCCAATGCCATTTCCTTGGCCATACAACCCACAAGCCCCAGCGTGAAAGCTAAGCCTATACCCAATAACATTCCCCACCAATTGATTTCCACAGCCAAAAATTGCAGTAGCCAACCGATACCGCCTGGCACAATGACGGTGAGTAGAAACGCCTGGAATAACAGTTTGCGTTGAATTGGATCATTCCAAATGGATTGGATCGCTACCCGTCTGTTTCGATCAAAGGCCACCGGAATTTTGGCCACACTTTTTAGCGCAAACTGTTCTCCATACCACCGCAATGCTTGTGGAAAAAAGAATGCCCAATAGAGCAAACGCCCATAGTCTAACAGATTCCACAACGATAGTGGGCGATTAAGTTTTGGCGCAAGATTAAGGTGAAGGATAGAATTGGTCACTTCGTTATCGGGACTAGGCATGGAAAAGGTGGGCGAAGGCTACTTTGAGTTCTTGTTGCAATCTGGCCGGATGCCCGGCGGACTGCTGCCAGGCGCGCTCGATTGCGCTCTTCGGGAATTTCAGGCCGCTGTCGGCCAGGTACTGCTCAACCAGGCGGCGCGTTTCAGGAAGCGTAAACGGCGGGATGCTCACTTGCGTACATAACCCAGCCAATGGGGAGGTCATCAACTGGCTGTCAGGAAACAGGCTGTCGAGCGGGGTCCGGCTGGTGATGACGAGTGTCAGTGGTGCTTGAGCGCCGTCGGCCAGGCCCCGTAATTCGCTACGCACGTCGGCGGTGAAACCAGCCCAGGTCATGCGTTCGATCTCGTCCAGGCACAGCACTACCTTGCGACCGCGCAGCGCTCGTCCCAAGGCAAAGCCACGGCAGTTGGGCACAGAGAGAATTTCGCACAGGTGTTGGAATAACGCATCTTCACTTTGGAGCAACTCCATATCCAGACGCACGAAATCCTCTGGGGGGCGGTCCAGAACAACCGGTCCGATCTGGCAGAGGTACCACAGCAGCGAAGACTTGCCGCTTTGCGACTCGCCGACGATCGATAAGCTAACGCCCTTGCGCAGTTCGTTCAAGATTTCGTCGCTCAGCGGCTGGCGCACAAGATAGTGAGCGGGATCTTCCAGGCGGCCGCGCAGGCCAAAGGGGTTGAGGATGCTTTTCTTTTCCTGTGGAGGCTGTTTTTCTTTGGGTTGGCGCGGCTTTTTGGGCGGAGATTGATAGATGTGTACGTCACGTGCCTGGCCGATCTGGATGGCATTGTCGCCGGCTTGCTGGTGTATCTCTTCTGGCATGTCTTTTTCTAAAACTCCATCACATTCAACATCTCACGCCGCGCTTCCCAATCGGGCATGATGCGGCTGAGCAGGGCGTAGAATTCGCCGCTGTGATTGTGTTCGGCCAGGTGGCACATCTCGTGGACGATGGTGTAGTCGAGGTGCGGGTCGGCGAAATCTTGCAGCAGGTTCTTCAGGCGCATGTTGCGCTGTTTGGTCTGGCCGGGGGCGGCTTCGGAGTTGAAGCTGATGTTGCGGAAGACGCCTTGCAGCTTCTCGATGTTGGATTCTTCGATCTTGGCCAGGGCGATGTCGATCAGCTCGCCCAGATTGGTGGCGTTGCGCTGCTCGTAGAGGGCGTAGAGTCCGTGCCTGCGGGGCGCTTGAACTTCTCACGTCCCATGCGGCGGCGGATGCGTTCCTCGTCGTCGCCGAACTGCTGGCGGTAGGCGTCGTAGTGATCGCGCCGCACGTGAGACGTATTTCAAGAACAGCATGACCAGGATGTAGTTCTTGTACTCGGATGGGTCGACGGTGCCGCGGAAGGTGTCGCAGGCTTTCCAGAGGATGGTGTTGATTTCGTCTTGGGAGATGGGGGAGGCAAAGGTCATGTTGGTTGTTTGATAGTGGATGGAGAGTCAGTATCAAAAGCCGCTCACAGCATTTGCGCGAGCGGCCTGGATGTGTTACGATCTTTCCAAACCACGCGAGCGACCGCGTGGAATGTCCCTTCACCGGGACGGATGCCGGGAGTGTTTTGGCACTTTCGGCGTTTCTGTTTATTTTCTGCCTTTCAGTATAGCGCCGAATCGAAAAACGTGCAGCGGGGTGATTCTCGATTAGCTACTCATATTCCTTCTTCGATAAATGATTGCTTCAACGATCATAAATAACGCTAAAGGAAAAAATAATGCCGGCAGTATAAACTCGTACAACTTCCGGATGTTATCCGGGCCATTCAGAAAAGCTTCGGGCCAAAAATGAAGCTCAAGCTTATAGATAGCCACTGGCAACAAGACAGAATCAACACAGCTTGAAGCCTTGGCCTCGTTTTCAACCTCTTGAGTTTCAGGTCGTATAACAAGCTTGCTCCTGAAGCCATCGAAAAGCATAAAGAAATTACAATGGACCAATGTTTCCAGGGGGTAAGCGACGACTTCGTTCCTAACTGCGGCAGCCAGCACCGGCGCGGAATCGGCCAATCCGCTTTGGGCGCGCTCAGGCTGTTCCAGGGCGACAAAGACCCGCTCAGAATAAAAGTTGGCCGCCACAAAGCTGAACCACACTGCAACCAACACCGCCAGCCAGCCCCAACCAAAGTTACTCGTCCAAAGCGTCAGCAGCGCAAAGAACCAGGCGGCAAGCGCCTGCGCCAATCGAACCCCGCATGATGGGCCAGCTTGAGCGGTGTGAGCCCCAGGCGTGGAAAGAACCCGGCCAGGATCGGTAACAGTGGGATGGTCAACCCGGCCAATATCGTGAGAAGGAAAAAGAACAGAGACATGGATTTTGTTTCAACTCCTTTTTGTGTCAAACGGAGTTTCAAACAATGTTTGAGTTATATCACAACCTCTGGCGCGAAACAAAAACTCCACGATAAGAAATTCGTGGAGTTTTTGAGATGGGTCAAGCCATTGGCTTGCGGGCAATCACGTACCCATAACTCAACCAGCGCCCGCCATCCTGTTGGATGATTTTGGCTTCGCCTTCGGGGTTGGCTTTGCAGTAAGGGTCATTGCGGCTGAACTCGTCCCACCAGAGCCAGGAGTCGGGAGCGTAGGCAGCTTCGAGGATCTCGAAACCGGCGGCGTGGCAGGCGGATTCTGTCTCGGTGATGGTGGCGAAGCATTTGGCCCAGCCTTCGGGGCCGGCGCCCTCGCCGCTGGCGTAGATGGACAGGTCGGCGGGGATGGGCACATCCAGGTGCATGGGTTCGCCCAGGCCAAAGATGCCGCCGGGACGCAGAATGCGGAAAATCTCATCCAGGCACTTTTGATAGAACCCCGCGCCAAAGAAGCCGCGCACCATTTCCAGCGTGGTGGTGGAGTGGACAAAATCGAAAGTGTTGGCGGCGAAATGGGTTTCCGGCACACCCAATTTCAGCCCGATGACCTGGTTTTCCACGCCCCAGGCGCGGGCGTTGCGTGACAAGTGTTCGATGTGTGGGAGGCCGTCGGTCCGGTCATCATCCGGGTCGAGGCCGATAACCTGCACGCCATATTCTTTTGCCAGGAAGCAGGTCTGGTAGCCGCGCTCGATGCCGATGTCGAGCAGGCGCGCGGTGGGGCGCAGGCCCATCTTTTCGGCCATAAACTCGGTTAGGCGCAGCCCGCCGGGGCCGCTGCATTCAGTGTAGATGGCGGCTAGGTCGGTGTAACGGTTGGATTTGGGATAGGGAAAAGTGGTCACGGTTTCCTCTTTGCCATTATGCGGAGTTGATTCAGTTGGGCTGGTGCAATCAGCGTTTCGAACAGGCGCAGGTCATGTTCCAGGAAAACAAGCTCGATGAAGCGGTTGCTGCCCTGTTGGTACCAGTGCGTCAGCCAGCCTGAATCGGAGGTGTGGTAGTCAATCTGGTGGAGTTCGCAGGTCAAATCGACGCGAAATTCGGCGAAGGTGTTCAGGTCAATATCCTCGTGCGGGCGCGTCCAGCGTCCAACCAGGAAGTCTACTGCCACGCCGCCCAAGAGCCAGGCGATGATTTTGTCATCGCCCAACTGGGTGGGGGGCAGCGAGCGGGCCTTTTCAACATCCACCAGTTCCGGGTAGAAATGGTAGATGGTTGCGGTCTCAATGTCACCGGCGTGAACATCGGGAACTGCCACCTGGCTGACCTGGATGGCCTGCGATTTGACCGGGCAAATGTATGGCTCCGCGCCAGTTAGCCCATAGTGGTGCAAAACGCTCTCTGAAAAAACGTAGCCTGCCTTGAGAATGAATGATGGCTTTGCCGGGGGCCGGTTTGCCCGGAACCAGTCCCCGGCGCAAAGGAGGAGAGAAATCACTTTTCACAGTATAGCCAGCCCAAAAGAAAACTCCCCCGCCGGGGGGGGAAGTTGATCATGGCCTATCGGCCAAGATTCGGACTGGTCAGGTGGCTAGGGTTGCTGCGTTTGCGCCAGCACGGTCTTGACCATCTCCTCCACAAAGCGCGCCGATTCGCTCACCCAGGGGTTGTGCCCAGAGTACTCGAACCAGACGATTTCCTTATGCGGGGCTTCGAGGACGGCGTAGTATTGCTCGGTCAGCACGGTTGGGGCGTTGATGTCATGGCGGCCAATCAGGAAGTAGACGGGAACATCCAGCGTGGTGGCCTGCTGGCGGAAATCCACCTCCCACAGTTGGGGATAGACCACATCCAGCGTTTCCAGCACGCCGCGGAACCAACTGACCTTGTCGTACAGGCCGTATTCGGGGGCGGCCAGGTCGCGCCAGGTGTTGAAGCCGTTATCACGGATGGCCGGGTTCTGGTTCATGTAGGCGAAGGTGTCCGTCAGGTAGGCGACTTCCTTCCAGGCCATACCGGGGCCGTAGTAGGGCGGCGGTCCTTGTTTCGTCAGCGCTTCCACTTTGGCGCTGTCGCCGCGCTGATGCGCCCAATCCAGGGCAAACTCATAGCACATCAGATCAGTTTCAAGGAAGGCCACCATCTGCCCGGTGCCGATGAAGGCGTGGAAATCATCGGGGTAGCGCTGGACGAGCCAGATGCCCAGCGTGCTGCCCCACGATTCGCCCAGCACATACACCTTTTCCTGGTCGAAGCGCATTTTCAGCAAAGTCACCAGGGCGTGGGCATCCTGGATATAGCGCTCCGGGGTCAGGGTGGCGCGGTCTACGGCGTCGAAGGACTTGCCCGCGCCGGGCTGTTCCCAGTTGACAACGACGAAATGCTGCTCCAACCCACCCAGGGCAAAGCGCTCGGTAGTCAGTTGGCTGCCGCCGGGGCCGCCGGCCAGGAACAGCAGCACGGGTTTGGAAATATCGTGGCCGCGGATCGAAATCCACTGCTGGCTGCCGTTGAGCGTGACCGTTTCGAGCGTGGCGATGCTGCCGGGCAGGGGCTTGCCATCCGCACCGAGGATGGGCGGCGTCATGGCAAAAGCCTGCGAGGCGGCGACGGCCAGGACCGCAACACCCAGGATGCCAACCAATGAAACGAAAGTCGCTTTCCCGGCGGGTTTGATCCAGAAAAAGGCGACCAGCAGCCCCAGGTCAACCGCTGCCAGCGGAACCCAGACCCAGGCCGGGACGGCGGTGGCTTGCGGCAGCAACAAGATAGGCAAGCACAAAATCAGCGCCAGCAAAAAGGCCAGCAGGCGGCTAAGAAAGATCAAAAGTGATTTGAACATTTGCGTACCTCCAGGATGAATTTTTCGGCAGTCAGGCAGGTTATTTTGCCATCCACACATTGCGGAACTTGCCGCTCTTGGGGTCGCGCATCGGCGGCTCGGGAGCGCGGGTGATGGTTACATTGCCCAGGCCCTGGCTGGCAAAATAGGCGCGGGCGTTGGCGTAGACCCGCTCCCAGGTGGGCGCGTCCTCCTCGGCGCGTTTGGCCTCCAGGCGGATTTTCAACAGATCCGGCGCAGTCTGGATGGCCTGGAAGCGTAGCACGCCGGGCGTTTCCTTGAGCACCGACCAGAGCGCCAGCGGCAGAACGGGAATGACCTGCCCACCCGCCGCCGTGAAGCGCAAAACCTCATCGGTGCGCCCCTCCACATTGACCACCGGCAGGGTGATGCCGCAAGAACAGGCTTCAGGCGACAGGCTGACGCGGTCGCCCAACTCGTAGCGGATGATCGGCATGACGCGATTCGCCAGGTTGGTGATCAGCGTCCGGTCGGAGAGCTGCCCGGCGGGGATGGGCTGGTGGGCGGCGTCCACCGGTTCAAAGAGCACCCAGTCGGCATTGAGGTGCATGTGGCCCTGTTTGCACTCGTAACCCATCACGCCGCCTTCGGAGCAGCCGTAGTTGTTGCGCGGCGGCACGCCAAAGGCTTGCTGGATCAACGCCCGGTTTTCGTCGGAGAGCGGTTCGGCGGAGCTGATCACGATGGATGGGTGGATGTTCAGCCGCCCTTCGAGTTGTTCCTGAGCGAGAAGGCCGAGGGCGCTGGCGTACCCGGCGAACATGGCCGGCTGTAAAGCGTTCAGGCGCTGGACGATTTCGCTGATCGGCAGCGTGACCGGGATCAGTTGGATGCGTTTGGCGCGTGAGCGGTTGGATTGGCGCTGGCGTTCGAGCATCGTTACACCAAAAAAGTGACCATTCCCGGCAAAGACCGAGGCGCTGTTGCCCCCGGCTTTCATCATCCCTTTGATCACATCCCCGTTGTACCACTCGCCGCCGATGCGCAGCACGTTGACAGCGCTGATGACGGCCTCCCAGTTCTTGTCTTCCAGAAAAATGCCCGGCGTGCCGGTCGTGCCGGAGGTCGTCCAGACCATGTATTTGCCCAGGAAGGGCTTGCCGAGGTTGCCCAGGTCGGCGATATGCTTTTGCACGTCGGCCTTGCGCACCGCCGGGTCGGTGATGACCTCGTCGAAGTGTTCCATCAGTTCGGGCTTGGTGACGGGCGGCAGTTGGCGCACATCGGTGATGGTTTCGGGCAGGCCGCGATACTTTTCAGCATAGAAGCGCGAGTGGGCGCGGGCGAAGGATACCAGTTCGTTCAGGCGTTCGCGCTGGCGGGCAGCCAGCAGTTCAGGCGCGCCGCGGGTGATGCGGCGGGCGTCGAGGGCGATAGAAAGGAAGTTGAAAGAGGTCATGGGATAATCTCCTTGAGTTGGGTAATTTTCTGGCTTGATAATACAGCCTGTGAAATGAGAACTCCCCCGCCGAGGGGGGAGTTGGATTTGGCCTGTCGGCCAAGATCCAAGCTGGTCAAGTGGTCAGTGTAACCGCCCATCACCTAGGCAACTTTGGCGCTTCTACTGCGCACGCGTTTGCCCGGCGTAATGCTATGCACTGCCGATTGCTGGGATGAACTGCTAACCCTGGCAGAAAAACGCCGCCCAGGGGTGATCTTGCTCGATGGTGATTTGCCCGGCTGCACAATCGCGCAAGGGCTGGCGCTGTTGCGAAAAATCCACCCTGGGGTAAAAGCACTTCTCCTCGGCACACAAATGGATGCTGCCACGAACGACATGACCATTTTTGTCTCCTGCCTGGAACCGCCAGAACGCCTGCTGGAAATGGTACGGCAGCAGCTTGTCGCGATCCTGCCCAACTGATCAGGGCCGCACTGACCACTTGGGCAAGCGCAAACCCGCCTGTTAGCGGGGGAACATAACCCCCGGCGAGCGTAAACTACAGTCAGACATTTTCTCCTCCTTTGATGTAGCCGCCTGCTGGACAGGGCGGCCACAACACAAAAAGCATCCCTCGGAGTTTCTCATGAACACAAACAAAACCATCTGGATCATTCTCGGTATCCTCGGTGCGCTGGTCATCCTATGCGGCTGCGGCGTTTCGGCCATTTTGGCCACCGGAGCATGGGCCGTGACCGATTTCGTACAAGAGACTAACCTGCGTATCACTACCGACCCCGGTCAAGTATCCAAACTCGGTGCTGATATTGCCGACTATTCCGTGCCCGATGGTTATCATGCCGATTATGGCATGAGCGCCGACGGCATCAAGTTTATCGGCTACACCGCCAAATCTGACGATTGCCACATCAACCTGGGGCGCGAAATCGTCTTCGAGCAGGCTTTCGGCATCGCCGATCTGGAAACCCAAGCGCCTCTGGCGACCGAAGCCATCTTGCCGATTGGCTCGATCACCAAAACCTTCATCGTCACGCTGTTGATGCAGTTGGCCGAACAAGGCGTGGTCAGCCTGGCCGATCCGTTGGGCTGCTACCTGCCCGAATATCCCCATTCGGCCACCACCTTGCGTCAACTGGCCGCCCATACCAGCGGCCTGCCGCGTGATGCTGCCGTCAACTACCCGATGAATTACACCATCGGGGCCTGGCCGGCCAGCGGGGGCCAGACCCCGATGGTGTGGTATGTGCCGACGGATAGGCTGCTGGCATCTTTGCCCGCAGTCGAACTGGAGACACCGCCCGACAGCGGTAAGGTCTACTCCAACCTGGGCATCTGTCTTCTGGCAATCGCTCTCGAACGCGCCACCGGGCAGCCGATCCAGCATCTATTGGCTGAACGCATTTTCGCTCCACTCGGAATGGCTGCCAGCGAACTGGTTTTCTCGCACCGAGAACTATCGCCGGCGATGGCCGGGCGCTTGCCCCCTGGCTACGTTTTTACCGACCAGGGCCGCCTGCCTGCCCCGCTCTGGGAGTTGGGCTGCGCCGGGTACACCGGTGGTATTTGCTGCACCGCGGGCGATCTGGCGCGTTACCTGGCCTTTCACCTGGCCCCGCAGCCAACCGATCGCGTGCTAACGCCCGTCAGTGTTCGGCGGATATGCCCGGCTCATTCGTCCGGCGACGCCTTTTTGGGTTGGTGGAAGGGCTGGTATGGCGGACGCGAGAATTTCGGTCACGATGGCGGGCATGTCGGCTATCTGGCAGCGGCTTTGGGCATTTCGGATGTGCAATTGGGCGTGGTGACGATGACCAACCGCTTTAACCCCGCCCGGTTTGAGAATCATGGCACCGAGATTGCCCGCAAGCTGTTGGAGATTCTCGCTTCGCAGGTGGCGGCCCTGCCCCAAGAGAAGTTCGACCCCGCCGCGGTGGAGATGTTGCCATGCTGACCATTGAATGTCTTGGTGCGCAGTCCCTTTTCGATGTTCTGAAGAATTCACGCCTGGGGCAATACCCTTCCCAGGCAGAAATCTCCTCGGTGCTGGATGCCAACGCTTTTTTTGTGGACTATTACTGCCAATGGAAAGGCGTTACCCGGCAAAACATCGGTGAAACAGTGCAACGCTTTGCCGAACCAAGCTGGCAGAGCGAACACCCGGTGCTGGCAGGCCTGGCGCGCGGTTTTCATTTCGCTCTGGAAAACCTGGAAGAGTTGCAGGCCGGCCTGGACAACTTGAAAGGTCTGGATGCTTCTGCCCTGGCCGAACAGACGGCCACTTTCCTGCCGCCCGATACGCCGCTGGATGCGACCATCCATTACACCGTGGATGGCTTCAATGGAGGCTTTCAGTTTCAGGATGGGATCGGCCTGAGCTTGTTGCACTTTAACCACCCTGACCAGTTGGGGCCGGTCATTCGTCATGAATTGCACCATGTTGGTTTTGGCTATTGGGCGGTGCACGACCCTATCCGGCAGGCCATTCTGACCGAAATATCCGGGCGGGCGGTGGCCGTGCGGCACGCGCAAAACCTGCTGGCCGAGGGCCTGGCAAACTTTTACTGCTCCCCGCTCAAGGCTGACTTGGCGCACATGCCGGCCGCAGTCATCGCCAAGTTGGAGCATTTCGCCCGCGAAGACCGCCTCCTGCTGGCCCAGGCCAGCGATATTTTGACCAAAGCTCTGACCCCTGGGGCCGATTTCCAGGCGTGCCAGCGCGCCTACGATGAAATCGCCGTTGACCTGGAAGGGATTCAGCCTGCGGGCCATTACATCGGGGCGCGCATGGTGGAAATCATGAGCCAGGTTCACTCTACCGAATCCATCGTTGCCTGTGTGTGTTCGCTGCCCAATTTTTTGGTGCGGTACAACCAGGCTGCTGAACAAACCGGTGCGCCGTTATTCGATCCCACTGCCGTGGTGCAGTTTGGGCAGCTATGGCAACCGAACCCGGAGTCTCAATGAACATCCCTCAAGTTGAAACCACATTCCAGAAAGTGATCACATCCGACGGCGTTGCATTGCACATCGAAGTAGGCGGCCGCGGTACGCCCTGCCTGTACGTTCACGGCGGGCCGGGATCGGGCAGTTACTGGGCGCGCAAGTTCGCCGGTGATATTTTCGAGCGCCACTTCCAGATGATCTATCTGGATCAGCGCAGTTGCTGCCGTTCGACCAGCCCGCAAGATGGTAATTACACGTTGGAACGAATGGTGGCCGATTTCGAGACAGCGCGCCAGGCCCTGGGCATCGAACGCTGGCTGACGATGGGCCATTCCTTCGCAGGATTGCTGATGATGGGTTACATCCAACGCTTTCCGCAGGTCATTCAGGGTATGCTGTTCATCAACGCCGCCCTGAACATGAACGAGACTTTCCACCTGGCCAGTCTGAATCTTAGCCGATGGGCCAAACACAACTCCCCCCTTGACGGGGGAGTTGCTGCTTTTACGGGGTATCAGCCGCTGCTTTCCAATGCGCGCTTCGATTTGATCGTCCTCATCGTTTTGGGGATGGCGATGTGTACTTCGGGCGGCATCGGGCGTGTGGCTGCGCTCAACGCCTGGAGGCATCCCCTCGCCATCGTCGGGTACATCCTCGGCGCGGCCATTTTGCTGGTGGCTGGGGCCGTGTTCCTCAGTGTGAAATTGCCCTTCATCGCCAACGAGCAGCAGGCGCTTTTGCTGGTGGCCGGGCTGATCGGGGCCAAAGTGATCAACTCCGTCATTCACAGCTTGCTGACCCGCGGATAATTCCAGATGAAAGACTTTTACAATGCCTTCTATACCGCCCTAGAACACAGCCAAGCCCATCATCTCTTTTGCGAACGTGTCTACGGCAAAGACCTGAGCCAGCACGGCTTCGTCGATATGGAGCAGCTTGAATTGCTCTTGAAAGTGACACAATTACACCCCGGCCAGCGCGCCCTCGACCTGGGCTGCGGGGATGGGCGCATGGCCGAATACCTCTCCGACCGTTCTGGGGCGCACTTCACCGGGCTGGATTACATTCCCCAGGCCATTGAACAGGCCCGCCAGCGCACAGCCGCCAAAGCGGAGCGCCTGGATTTCATCGTTGGCGACATCAACCACCTGGATTTGCCTCCCGCGACATTCGACCTGATCCTTTTGGCAGATACGCTCTATTTCAGTGAAGATTATGCCGCTACATTGGCCGCGCTCAAAACGGCCCTCAAACCCGGTGGGCAGATGGCGATCTTTTTCTCCTATGGGCGTGAGCCGTGGGTGCCGCTGGATCAATTCCCCAAAGAACGCCTGCCCGCCGATCAGACGCCCCTGGCGGCAGCGCTGAATGCCAACGGGCTATCTTTCCAAACCTGGAACCTGACTTCCCAGGACTATGCCCAGGCATTGCGGCGCAGGGCTGCCCTCGACGGACTCAAACCGCTCTTTGAAGCGGAGAATGCCCTGTTTATCTACGAAAACCGCCTGGGAGATAGCGAGGGCATCCGCCAGGCGATAGAAGATGGCTTGCATGCGCGCTATCTGTATCTTGTGCAATGAATTTCCTATCCAACTGACCAGTTGTGCATTGGCCGTGCGGTTAACGAGAACTCCCCCCGCGACGGGGGAGTTTTTCTTTCCCCCGCGCTATGATTCAAAACAAAAAGGAATCGTCACCATGAAAAATCAATCTGCTCCCTGGTTCATGCTCTTTTCCCGCTCATTCCTATTCGTCATTGCCCAGGCGCTCATCGCTCTCTTCCTGGCGCTCGCCGGGATCAACCCTGCCTGGCAAGAGGCGGCCCGCTGGTGGATATTCTTCCCCGTTTTTGCCAATCTGGTTTCGATTGCACTGCTGGTGTTCGCCTTCCGCTCCGAAGGGAAACGCTATCTCGACATCCTGCGCTTTTCGCGCACAACCTGGAAAACCGACCTGCTCTGGTTTTTCGGCTCCGGGCTGATTGGCATGCCCATCGCCGCCGCGCCGATGAATTTCCTCGCTGCGGTCATCTTTGGCGACCCAATGATCCCCATCCAGATGATCTTCCATCCCCTGCCAACCTGGGCACTGGTGGTTGGGCTGCTCTTTCCTCTGACGATTGCCTTTGCCGAGTTGCCTACCTACTTCGGCTACATCATGCCCCGCCTGTTCAACGGAAAGTCCCCCTGGCTGGCCTATCTCGTCACATCCTGCTTTCTCGCTTTGCAACACTGTTTCCTGCCGTTCATCGGCGATGGCCGTTACCTGCTCTGGCGCGGGCTGATGTTCTTGCCCTTTGCCCTGTACGCCGGCCTGATGGTTAAACTGCGCCCTAACCTGCTGCCCTACTTCGCTATCGTCCATGCGCTGATGGATGTTTCGGTGCTGACGGTTTATTTGACGCTCTAAAACCATAACGAATGTGAAAGGAATATCTGTGATGAAGGCGAAACTCAAACGTATTTTTGGTGGAATTGCGATCGTGCTGCTCGTCCTGGTTCTCGGGTACCTGGTTATCCGTCCCCTGCACTTAAATTGGGGAACGGCCAGTGAAGATGTGGCCCGTGCCATGCCGGGCGATCTTGATGGGGCGCGCTGGACGCGGGCGATCACCATCGAAGCAACACCCGAACAAATTTGGCCGTGGCTGGTGCAGTGGGGCCAGGGCCGCGGCGGTTGGTACAGCTACGACTGGCTGGAGAATCTGTTCGGATTTGACATCCACACTGCCGACCACATTGTGCCTGAATACCAAGACCTGAAACTTGGTGACCCGATCTGCATGGCGGCCAATATGTGTGTCAGTTTTGTCAGCGCTATCGAACCTTTTCAGTGGTTTGGTTGGCAATCGAAAGATGACGCCGGGAAACCATTCTGGACGTTCATGATCGGATTATTCCCGTTGGACAAGACGCACACCCGCCTGGTGATTCGCGAGAGCTTCGATGCCGCCATGATGCCACCCGTCGCCGCTTTCGTGCTTGAAATCCCCGATGTGGTGATGGAGCTGAAGACCCTCGACACCCTCAAGCAGCGCGCCGAAGGCCACAGCGCCTCGGGGTGGGTCACTGCCTATGAAATCGGCATCTGGCTGACGGCCTTCGTCATCAGCCTGGTTGCAGGTGTGCTGTTCATTACCCGTCAGGACTGGAGAAAGCCCCTGGCCGTTTGTGTGGCCGGGATCATGATCTTGTTGATACTCACTTTCCTGTTCCCACCGCTTGGGGTGCGCGGCGTGCTGGTCGCTGGCTTGCTGGCCGGGTTGGTGTGGGACTTACGGCAGACAAATGAAGTGCAACTACAGGAGTCACACTCATGACATCATTCAATTTTCGTATCATCTCAATAATTTGGGGAGGTGCAACGCACTTTTCGGGCGAGCAGCGACTTTTACGGTTCAAAGAAAGTGCGTTACACCTCTCACCCCAGGATATTGAGAAGATACAAAAGCGGCAAATTCCGCAACGTGTGGATGGAGAAAATATGAAACTTACCCTGCCCACTTGACCAGGATGAATCTTGGCCGATTGGCCAATCTCACCTCCCCTCTCAGACGGGGAGGCTTTGTTTGATCAAGAGTATGCTGTGTACCAACAAGCAACCAAACAAGCACGTATAATAGCCTTATTCGGAGGTTCTATGCCGCGCAAAATTGTCCTGATCCTATCCATGCTCCTCTTCACGCTGGCTGCCTGTTCCCCACAACTCACCCCCGCCCCGCAAAAAACGATCCTGACCTTCACCTACTGGGGCTCAGACATGGAAAAAGCCGCCATCGAAAGCATGGCCGCCGCCTTCGAGCAGGCCAACCCCGATATTGATGTGCGAACCCTGCAATTCCCTTACGAAGAATACCTGGCGCGCATCTCGGCGATGATCCTCGATGGCAAAGGGCCAGATTTGGGCTACATGCCCGGCTTGCAGGCCCCATTGTGGGCCGAGCAGGGCAAGGTGATGGATTTGACCGAACTGGTGCAGAGCGACCCGCTGCTTTCCTCCGCCCTGCCCGAAACGCGTTACTACTACGCCCCCGGCAAAATTGCGGGCCTGAATACTGCTGTTGAAGCCACTTTGTTGTTTTACAACAAAACCCTGTTCGACCAGGCGGGCATCCCATACCCCCCCGCCGACCCGGCCCAGGCCTGGACATGGGATCAATTCCTGGCGGCTGCCCAAAAGTTGACCATGGATGCCAACGGTAAACACGCCGACCAAGCCGGCTTTGACCCGGCCCAAATTCGCACTTACGGCGCGGCCTTCGACAAAATCTACGAAGGCTGGACGTTTTACCCCTTTGTCTTCAGCAACGGTGGACAGGTGGTCAACGATGACGGCTCACGCCTGCTGCTCGATTCCCCCGAGGCCAGCCAGGCTATCCAAAACCTGGCCGATCTGATGTGGGTGCAGCATGTCGCGCCCACCCCGCAGCAAGATCAAAATCTGCCTGGCTACGTGGCTATGCTGCAAACTGGCAACCTGGCCATGCACATCTCCGGCCAGTGGAGCCTGCTCGATTACGCATCGGTCAAAGACCTGAACTTCGGTGTGGCCGTGCTGCCCAGCCTGGAAACCCCGGTAACGGTTATCTTGGGGTCGCCGACGGTGATTTTCTCGAATACATCCAATCAAGAAGCCGCCATTCGCTTCTACAAATTTCACAACAACCCCGAAGCGGTAGATTTGTTCGCCCGCGGCCTGTGGATGCCGCTGCAAAAGGTGTATTACACCGAGCCTGATAAGATGAAACTCTGGCTCGATAACCCCACCCACCCGCTCGAAATGCGCCCAGCCTTCACCGATTACGTGGTCAACTATTCCACCCCGCTGCCGTCCTATTACCTGAAAAATTATGCCGAAGTCCTGGACAAAGCCGTGCGCCCGGCGTTGGACAAAATCTGGAACAACGAGGCCAGCGCTGCCGAAGCGCTTCGGCAGGCCGTTGAAGATGCTGCACCGTTGATGCAGGGGAGGTGGGATCGATGAAGGCCGCTCTGACGAACTGGCGCAGCACGCGTTTCCGTCTGTTTGCGCTGATGCTGCTGGTGGCACTGCCCGCCCTGGGGGTGCAAGTTTTTGGGGCGTGGAGCGATTTGCAGCGAGATTTGGCTGACCGAGAATCTGCCGTAATACAAGTGGCTGCCCAGGCCCAGGGTGAATTTATCAACCTGGTGGCAAAATCACGCACCGTTTTTACTGACCTGGTGCGCCTGAATGAGATGCGCCGCCCCGATAACTGCACGCAAATCTACAACGACCTGCGTTTTGCCTACGAACGCCTGGCCCCCGATGCCACCAACCTGGCCCTGGCCGATGCCGATGGCAATTTGTACTGCGCAGTCAACCCGTTGCAAGGCGAACGCAATATCGCCATTCAGCTTTATTTTCAATCCGCCGTGCAAACGCTCGATTTAGCCATTGGCACCTACACCCGCACACCCAACACGAGTGCGCCAACGCTCGCCATCGCTTACCCGGTGCTTTCCTTCGATGGCGAACCCCAAACCGTGATCATAGCCACCTTCGATACGCACTGGTTGGAAGCCTGGCAAAGCGCGGCAACCCTCCCCCCCGGCGCAGCCCTGACCTTGCTCACATCGGATGGCGAGATACTCCAACGTTGGGTGGATGGTGCGATGGTTGAGCCGACCCAGGTTCCAGCCGGCTGGTTCGATGCGCTGCCAGATGAGTCAGGCGTTATCGAAGTGCTTGACGTGGATGGCGTACGCCGCCTCGATACACGAGGCATCATCGGCAGCGATCCTGCGCCTACCTATTTCCATCTCGGTTACCCGGTGGCTGAAATCTATGTCAACGCTTACCGATCGCTGTGGTGGAAGTTGGCGTTACTGGGGCTTACCTTTCTGGGGGCGATGCTGGTGGCCTGGTGGGGCAGCGAACGCTGGTTTTTGTACCCGCTCAACCAATTGATGAGCGCCGTTAACCAGGTGCAGGCCGGAGATTTGTCTGTGCGCTCCGCCGCCCCAACCGAACGCAGCCACGGCCTGGATGAATTGATCCTATTGGCGCAATCCTTCGACCGCATGGCCGACGCCCTGCAACAACGTGAAATCGAAAGGCGGCAGTCAGAAGAGCGCTTCCGTGCCGTCTATGAAAACGCCGCCATCGGCATCAGCCTGGTGGCCCCTGACCGGCAAGTTCTGGATGTCAACCCCACACTGCTGCAAATGTCTGGGTATACCGAGGCGGAATTGAAGGAATTGCGTGGATTGGGGATCACCTACCCCGAAGACCTGGAAGTGGGCCAGGCGGAATTGGGCGAGGTTCTGGCCGGGAAGCGACCATCTTATCAGGTGGAAAAACGCTATATTCACAAAGATGGGCGTGTTCACTGGATACGCCAGACGGTCTCACCGGTACGTGACCCGGATGGGAAATTGCTTTACCTGGTTACCATTGCTGAGGATATTGATCAACAAAAACGCGCTGTCGAAGAATTACGCGAATCAGAAGCGCGCTTCCGCGCCATGTTCGACAGCGCCGCCGTGGGTGTGGCGGTGATGACCCTCGACCGCCGTATTGTGCAGGTCAACCAGACCGCCACACGGTTGACCGGCTACACACCCGAAGAAATGAATGCCATCAACCCCTCCATGCTGGCAATCGAGGAAGATCGTTACATTGATCGAGAATTGTTCATCGAGTTGATCCAGGGGCAGCGCGACCAATACACCGTCGAAAAACGCTACATCCGCAAGGATGGCTCAATCTTTTGGGGCCGCGTCAATTTTTCGGCAGTGCGCGGCGCGGATGGCAAGCCGGTCTACACGATTGGGTTGATTGAAGACATCAGTGAAGAAAAAGAAGCCCAAAACCGCATCGCTGAGTCGGAAGCGCTTTTTCGCACACTGTACGATTACGCTGAAATAGGCATTGTGTTAGTAGATTTGGGCACAGATGGCAACCAGCCACTCGATGCCACCCGCTTTCGGCAACTCGTCACCAACCAGCGTTTTAATCCGGCCATGTTGCGTATGTTCGGCTATAGGGAAGAAGAATTCTTGCGCACCGAAATCATTGACCTGATTTACCCCGACGACCGCAATCTGGATACCGAGCAATTCCGCCAACTGCTCATAGGGGAAATTGACGGCTTCCGCAGCGAGAAACGCTTTGTGCGCAAAAATGGCAGCGTTTTTTGGGGCCGTCTCACCGATTCGCTGGTGCGCGCCGCCGATGGCACGCCGCGCATGGTGATCGGGATTATCGAGGATGTTAATGAAGAACGGCAAGTCAAAGAACGTCTGATTGCCCAGGAAGCCGAATACCGGCACACCCTGGAAGAGCGTATTGCCGAACGCACCGCCGAATTGCACCAGGCCAACGCACTCTTGCAACAAAAAGCCGCCCAGGATGCGGTCACTGCTGAACGTACCCGCCTGGCGCGTGATCTGCATGATGCCGTCACCCAAACACTCTTCTCTACCACACTGATCGCCGATGTACTGCCAGATATTTGGGATATGAACCCTGAGGAAGGCAAACGTCGTCTGGAAGAAGTGCGTCAACTGACGCGCGGCGCCCTGGCTGAAATGCGCACTCTGTTGGTGGAACTGCGCCCGAACGCCCTGATCGAAATCCCGCTTCCTACCCTGCTGCGCCAACTGACCGAGGCGATGATCGGTCGCTCTCGCATCAACATCCAACTCGGTGTGGAAGGTGACAGCATGCGCAAGCTGCCTCCCGAAGTCCAGGTGGGCCTGTACCGCCTCGCCCAGGAAGCGCTGAATAACGTTGTCAAGCACGCCAAAGCCAGCCAGGCCATCATCACCCTGCGCCTGGGTGAAATCGTTCGTGACGAACGCGTCCGCGACGAACAAGTTCGCCGCGGACTTGTTCGCTTGACCGTGGTGGACAACGGCATTGGCTTTGACCCATCTAGAGTCACCGTTGACCATTTGGGTCTGCAAATTATGCGTGAGCGCGCCGAAGCCATTGGCGCAAAGTTCAGCATTTACAGCGAACCCGGTGAGGGAACGCAAATCTCTGTAGTTTGGTGATTGAGTGATTGAGTGATTGAGTGATTTTTAATCACCCAATCACCCAATCACTCAATCACCCAATGAATAGGAGTTCCTATGTCCGAAAAAATCCGTATCATGCTCGTTGACGATCACGCCGTCGTGCGCTCTGGTTTAGGCGCTTTTCTCAGCGTCAACCCTGACCTTGAATTGGTGGGAGAGGCCGAAAACGGCGAACAGGCCGTTGTGCGGGCCGGGCTGCTCAAGCCGGATGTGATCTTGATGGATTTGATGATGCCCGTGATGGATGGGGTGACGGCTATTCGCGCCATCAAAAAGGCAAATCCCAACATTCAGATCATCGCCCTGACGAGTTTTCAAGAAGATGAGTTGGTGCAAAATGCGCTCAAAGGGGGTGCGGTGGGCTATCTGATGAAAAATGTCAGCGCCCGTGAGCTGGCGGCAGCCATTCGCGCCGCCAAAGACGGCAAGATGACGCTTTCGCCCGAAGCAGCCCAAGCCCTCGTCCATGCCAGCCAGCAAGCGCAAGAGACTGAAACCCTCACCGATCGTGAGCGCGATGTGCTCAAGCTGATGGTGGAAGGCTTGAATAATGCCGAAATTGCCGAACGCCTGGTGATCAGCCTTTCGACCGTGAAGTATCACATCAGCAATGTCCTGATGAAGTTGGGGGTAGATAACCGCGTAGCCGCGGTGACGATGGCGCTGCAAAAGAAGATGGTGTAGGTGATGATAACCATTGCATCTATCGAAGCCAATTTCATCGCCTGGGCGCAAGCGCAGGAAGACGTGCGCGCCGCCATCGTGGTCGGCTCGCAGGCCCGTCGCGACCACCCCGCTGACGAATGGTCGGACCTTGACTTGATCCTATTCGTCACCCATGTGGAGCGCCGCCAAGCGGATATTTCCTGGCTTGCAGAGATTGGCCCGCTGTGGTTGTCGCAAGCCGGGCGCACCGTCACTGGCGACCCAGAGCGCCTGGCGCTCTACGCCGGTGGCATGCAGGTGGATTTCGTCTTCAACCCGGTTGGCGCGCTGGATGCGCTGCCGCAGATGCTTGCCGCCGGGCAGATTCCCGACATCATCTACCGCGGCGTGCGCGTCTTGCTCGATAAAGATGCCCGCATCCCGCCCCTGCCCGAACCTGGGCCTTTGCCACCGGCCAAACCACCGAGCGCCGACGAATTCCGCCAGACGCTTGAATCTTTCTGGTTCAGTGTTGTTTATTGTGCCAAGCAGCTCCGCCGCGGCGAACTGCTTCTCTTCCAAAACGCCAGCGCTGGCATGACCTGGCCGCTGCTGCGGATGATTGAATGGCACGCCCGCGCCACCCACGGTTGGGACTACGACACCTGGCATGCTGGCAAATTCATTGCTGAATGGGCCGACGCGCCGGTCTATGCCGCGCTGCAAAGTTGCTTCGCTCACCTCGATGTCGCGGATGGTGGGCGGGTCATGGCAGCGCGCCTGGAACTTTTCCACAAACTGGCGCGGCAAGTGGCTGAAAAGATGGCGTTTCCATATCCTGCTGCATTGGAAGCCGATATTGTGCAGATTTCCTGAAGCGATAAGAGAAAACAGAAAATTCATGCTCGAGACAAAACTCATTCTTTTTGAAGGGCCGCCTGGCTCAGGAAAACGAGCACGGCTCAAAAGCTCATGGAACGCCCTCACAAATAAAAAACTCCCCGTCGAGAGGGGAGTTGGCATTCGCTGGTCGGTTAAGCCGGAGATGGTCAGGTAGATAGGTGGGCAAGGTTTCATTTGAACGCTGGTGGCTGGGAGTTTGCCACACAGGCCAGCGGTAGATTCTCCACGGATGCGGTTTCGAAAAAGGCGGCCATGACGGTGTTCGCACACGCGTCGAAGGGATATTCGTGGCTCATGCCAGGCTGGATCACATCCAGGCTGTTGGGCCAGAGGTCTTGGTAGCCCGCCACATTTTCAGGCGGGTTTTGCGGGTCAAACTCGCCAGTGAAGAGCAGTACGGGGATATTGGCAGGCAGCGCCGGGCCGTGATGGGCACTCTCGCCCGGATCGGGCACAAAGCGGCAATTTTCCTCGATGGCTTTTTGCGTTTCCAGGCCGTTTTCCAGGTAATAGCTATCTTTGCCCAGCGCCGCCATCTGCTCCTTGGTTGAGCGTTTCGAGCAGGGAGGCGAACTCGTCACGCAAGTTAGGGTAGGTGCGGCTGCAAGCGGCATCCGTCTGGCAGCGGTCGAAAACGCGCTCCAAAATGATCTGGCTGTTACGCGGCATCACGTCGCTGAAAGGAATTTGCAGCAACGTGCCGGGTCGAGAACGGCGGAGCGGACGCGGCCAGGGAACAGGTTCATGTAGACCTGAACGGCTGTGGCCCCATAGGAAATGCTGTATACGTTGATGGCTTCGTAGCCCAGCGCCTGACGGATTTCGTCTACATCTTGCATGGCAATGGTTGTGGTGTAAAAGCGCGGGTCACCGGGCAGGTCGGCCAGGCAGCGGTCGATATATGCTTCAGGCTTTCCGTCTTCATCAATCTCCAGGCAGATCAGTTTGTTCGATTCGCCCGTGCCGCGTTGATCGAACAGGATGATGTCGCGCTGCTGATTGACTTCGGCAAACATGCGGACGGCCAATTGCGCCATCTGTGTGCCAGCCCCGCCCGGCCCGCCGGTGAAGAAGAATAACGGGTCTGGTTGGGCGGGTTTGCTTTTGGCGCGTACCACGGCCACGTTGATTTCGATCACGCGTCCAGCGGTGTCAGCGCGGTTTTCGTAAACGGGCAGTTTGCCGCATTCGGCTTGGATACCTTGTAAATCGCACGGCTTCAACGAAATGCCTTCACCAGGCTTTTTGGAGGTCGCAAACTGGCTGCAAGCCGATAGTACCAGCACCAAAATAGCCAGAGACAAAGGGATATGGGGGAGTGGTTTGTTCTTCATGATTCTCCTGGTCATTGGAACCAGCGCATTTCCGGCCACATCTCGCGCCAGGGGCGGCGCGGCTGGCGGCAAACGTACAACCCGGTGTGGCGGGTGGTTTCTTCGTTCTTCACGCCGTAACGACTGGTCACGCGCCCGCTCAGTTCGCATGTTTTGAAAAAATTCAAGGCATAGGTGCTTTCAAAGCCAACCACGATCACGGTCTCCGGCTCATGGTCGCCATAGCCGCGCGCCCACAGGCTGTTCGAACCGCTGATCACCGGCGGCAGGCCGTATGGTGAACCGTACAGGTCGAGCGCGCCGGCCTCGCCATAATTGCCCGACAGAATGACCGTGCGCGGCTTTTCAGCCTCGGGGATGTCGGCGTAAATTCGGCCACCTGTTGGGTCAGGTCGTCCCAGCCGACCATTTCGACCACTTCGCCGTTGATGTCGGAGGTGATCTTCCATCCCAGCCCGGCCACCCACACCGGCAGCAGGAAGGGGTTGGCGTTGATCAGGAGTTGTTCGGGGAGAAAATCGTCGGTGCGGCCCCAGGCAATGTCGCGGGCGTGGATGGCTTGCAGAAATTCGAGCGAGATGAAGCTGTGCTGCACCTGCTAGATCAGGTTGGGCAGGAAGATCAGCAGCGACAGCCCCGCCCCGGCCCACAACCAGCCCGAGCGCAGGTAACGGCGGTTGACGGTAAGCAGCGTGGCCGCTACCCACCCAGCGACGAAGAAAACCGGGGTGTATTTCGTCATCATCGCCTGTATGTTTTCCCCCTACATTACACGATTTTCCCTCAACCGCCTGAAATTCATTCACGGGTATTGAGTTTAGATGAGTTATGCTTTACGCCACAGAAATGTTTTGATGACGCCCTGAAGATAATCGGGCAGGATGCCGACCAGCATCAGGATGAACACATCTGGCAGACCGAGGCGTAAGTAAGCCAGGTTGGTCCACAAGTTGAAACGGTCGCCGTAGAAGGCGCTCACTTGCCAGAAAATCACAACCAGGATGGCTGTAGGGATGATGAAACTTATCGCCACATCGAGTGCCCGTTGGATGGGAGGCAGGCTGCGGGTGCGAGCACGCCAGCCGCGCAGGGAGAGAAAATTGCGGGTGTGGAGCATTCCCAGGGCGAGCACGAAAAGCCCCAATCC
This sequence comes from Chloroflexota bacterium, assembly GCA_049325275.1. Classification (GTDB taxonomy): domain Bacteria; phylum Chloroflexota; class Anaerolineae; order Anaerolineales; family UBA4823; genus CAIQJJ01. The sequence goes on along the minus strand of JBMOLU010000081.1, from coordinate 89,090 downwards.
CCACCCCATCCAGCGCACCGACCAGCCCTGTGAGACTGATGGCGGGGTATTCCCCAGTACCACCGCTTCGACGCTGGCGGTCAATTGCGCCGCCGAGACAAAATGGTCAACCTGATAACCCTGATTGGTGAGCAGGACAAAAGCTCGGTTGCGCTTCGGATATAGATTGACCTCGGTGCGAAAGGTCTGGTTGGCGCCGCCATGAACGATTTTTGCGCCGCCATCAAAAATCATCCAGCCCATGCCATACGAGCCGAGGCCGGGGGTCAGGATGCGCTTCATCATTCCCGGTGAGACCAGCCCAACGCCATCATCCATAATGGCGATGGCATAGCGCGCCAGGTCCTCGGCGGTCGAGACGATGTAGCCCGCGCCCACGCCGTAAACCGGGATTTGCTCATTCATCGGGATGGAGAATCCAAACAGGCGGGTGTAGCCAAGCTCCATTTCGGGGGCATGAAAGGGATCGGCGGTTGAGTTCGTCATGCCGAGTGGTTTCAGGATGTGCGCGTCAACATACTCGGCATAGGTTTGGCCGCTGGTGAGTTCAACGATGTAAGCCAGTACGCTGTAACCCAGGTTGAAATACTGGTGCTTCGATCCAACGGGAGCGGTCAGTTGCGCCTGCGCCAGCGAGCGGACGGCTTGCTCCGGGGTGGAATCCGGCGGTAAGACAACGCTGAAGCCAGAGTCGGAGAGGCCGCTGGTGTGGTGCAACAGGTGGTCGAGGGTGATGCGGCGCGATGCGGCTTCGTCGGCCACACGAAACCAGGGGATATAGGTTTGCACCGGAGCGTTCAGATCAAGGTCGCCCTGTTCGGCGAATTGGGCGACTGCCAGGGCAGTAAAAGATTTGCTTTGCGAACCAATCAGCATTTGGGTTTGCGAGGTCATTGAGCTGCCTACCCCATCCACGCCGTAAGCCTTTCGGTAAACGATTTCGCCATGTTCGATGACCGCCAGCGCCACGCCGGGCAGCCCGTGCTTATCCATTTGGGCAGCAATGATTTCATCGAGGGCGGCAAAATCAACGCGATTGTCAGGGGTTGGCGCGGCATTAACCGGGTTTCCCAATCCTGACATAAGGCTGAATAGGATAACAATCCGCAGCGCAAACTGGGTCACAGCAGGCGAGTTTAGCATTCACTTCTCCAGTGCATTTAGGGTGTGAAGTCTCGATGGGATCATACACCTGTTTAACCAAAACTCCCCCGCCGAGGGGGGTGGAGACTAGTCAGGTGGACAGGTTCAGCGATTTTTCAACTGCCAGCGCCTGGCCAGGATAGTGATGACCATCAGCGCCAGCGCCAGCGGGGCATAGACGTACCACGGGCTTGCGGAGGAGGTGCCGATGAAATCAAAGGCCGGGACGCGTTGCAGGGCACCGTACATCCACAAAACATAGATGACTTCAAAGGTTTTGCCGGAACCAGTCATGACACCCAGGGCCAGCGCCAGGGATGGAATAAACAACGCTCCCGCCAGCCAGGACAGCAGGCTGGTAAATTCTCCAGCCGTGAGAAAGCGGATCAGCGCGCCGGAACCCAGCAGGGCGAGAACGGCAAAGGCCGAAAGCCACAGGGCAGGCAGTTGGTTCAAGAGCGGGCGCGGAGCGCAGAAAACAATGTGGCGCATGTCGTGACGGGCTTCGCGGCAGCCGAGTCCGCTCAGGATCAGGATCGGCCAGGCCCAGGCAACGGCCAGCAGCAGGCGGGTGGTCTCCAGATCATTCAGCAGTTGGGCGGCGATCAATCCACCGGCGATGGCGTACCACCACCAGCGTTGGCCTTTCAGAAACAGTTTCAGTTCGGCCACGAAAAGCGCATCGAAACGGAAGCGGGATTGGGAGCCAGTCAATGGGGTCAGGTGAACATTTGAGACTGGAATCACCTCGCTAACGGTAGCCACTTTCGAGTTGGATGATTTTCGCCGCTTAATCGGGGCCAGGCGCGAGGGGTTGAAGCGGTCAAAGCAAAGGGCGGCCAGCAGCGTTATCCCCAGCGCCACCAAGATGAAAAGCAAACGGTTGAGTACAATTTCGCTTGTCCAGGTGATGCCTGCAAAGGGGAAATATTTGGGGACCAGCCCATCCGTGATCGAAAAGGCAAACCCGCCCTGGATTTCAGGGTAGGCGCTTTTGGCGGCCAGCGCGATCTGGTCGCCGATCAGCCGGAACCCGGCAAAATCGAGCAAAGGCTGGTAGGTGTCGCTCTCGATGCTGGGGATCAGGCTGAGCATGAAAACAAAAAAGTAAACCACATTGCCCAATCCGCCGCGCAGCCAACCGATAGTTTCGAATAAAACGGCCAGGGCCGCGATCAGCGCCATGCAGGGCAGTGCGAGAATCAGTAGTGGAGCAGCCAGCGCCCACAAGTCGAAACTTGCTCCGACCAGCAAGTTCATCACAACTCCGGCGGCCAGCAGAATGAAAAGCATGACTCCCAATACGGCGAAGTTGCTCAGCCACTTGCCGAGCGCGTAGAGCGGGCGGGTTAGCGGCGTGGTCGCCATGATTTGCCCGACGCCGGTTTCGTAATCGCGCGCCACCGAGCCTTTGACCAGGTAAAACCCGAACCAGCCCAAAAAGAGTGTGGCGGTCATCGCCATCAGCGCGCCAATCCAGTGCGAGTTGATCTCGCCGACATAATCAGGCGGGACGCGCAGGATGATTTGCTGGCTGGCGCTGGCGTAACCCAGCCAGACCATCAGCCCGAGCATGACCAGAAAACTGTAACAGCGGATGCGCTCGAGGAAATCGGCGCGGATGAGATGATAGAGAGCGTACATGCGGTTTCTCAGCTTTTTAGTTGTCTCTGCCGCCCGAGCAGGGCGAGAGAGAATAAGGCCAGGCTCAAAAGCAGGTAGACGGGCCAATTGTTTGATGTGTGCAGGCCGAGATAATCCAACTCGAGGACTTTGTTCAGCAGCCCGAGATACCAGAAAACGACATAGACCACTTCGAAGGCCTTGCTGCTGCCGGTCCAGCCCCCGAGCGCCAGCGCCAGAGAGGGGATAAAGAGCAGCCCCGCCGCCAGGGACAATTGACTCGCGATCTCACCGGCCAAGCCGAATCTGACGAGGGTTCCGCCGCTCATCAGGACTGCAACCACGAAACCAGCCAGCCAGGCGACCGGGATTTGATTCCACAGCGGCGCGGCGCAGAAAAAACCATTTGGCGGGTATCGCTGCGGGTCTCGCGGCAACCCAACCCACTCCAGACCAGCAACGGCCAGACCAGGGCGGCGGGTAAGATGTTTTGGCGGAGAGTTTCGAGCGGTAGAAAGAATGAGGCCGCGATCAACCCAACGGCAACCAGATACCACCACCAGGGCAAGCGATAGAGTAAAAGCCGCAATTCGGCCAGGAACAAAGTTCCAAAGTGAAAGCGTGGCTGCGAATCTGTCAGCGGGGTCAGGCGAACCATCGGGTTTGATTTTGTCGCGGTCAGTTCATCGGACGGACTTGGCAGGTGATAGATGACATTCACCGCTTTCATGGCTAGTTTCCATTGCTCGAAACGAGGTGGAGATAAATGTCCTCGAGACTGGGCGACACGGGCAGCGCCTCGGGCGAGGGGATGGAGGCGCTCACCACCCGCACCTGCACTCCGTCGGCGCGGCGGACGGTGTCGCTGACAATGTGTCTCTGTTTGAGGGCGGGCAGCGTTTCAGAGGGGACGATCCACTGCCAGACCTGGCCTTCGAGCAGTTGCAGCAGCTTTTCAGGCGCGGCGTGCTGGAGCTTGCGCCCGTGGTTGATAACGACGATCTCGGTGGCGGTGGCTTCCACATCCGAGACGATGTGGGTCGAGAGCAAGATGATCCGTTCGCCCGACAGGTCAGAGAGCAGGTTGCGGAAGCGCACCCGCTCCTCGGGGTCAAGCCCGACGGTCGGTTCGTCCACGATCAACAGTTGCGGATCGTTGAGCAGGGCTTGGGCGATGCCGATGCGCTGCTTCATCCCACCCGAATACCCACCGAGCGGGCGTTTGGCGGCATGGACGAGATTGACCACCGTCAACAGTTCCTCGATCCGGCGGTGGGCAGATTTGGCATCCAGGCCCTTGATCGCGGCCATATATTCGAGAAATTCCAGCCCGCTCAGGTTGGGGTAAACGCCAAAATCCTGGGGTAAATATCCGAGCACCGCCCGCAGGGTATCGGGCGATTTGACGATGTCCATCCCGTTCCACTGGATCGTCCCGGCAGTCGGCTGGGTGATCGTAGCCAGCATCCGCATCAGGGTCGATTTGCCCGCGCCATTTGGGCCGAGCAGGCCGATCACGCCGGAACCCAGTTCCAGGTCGAAGTCGCGCAGACCCCAGAAATCACGGCGGTATTGTTTGGAAAGGTGCGAGATGGTCAGTTGCATGGTTTCATCCTTCAGATGTGTTCTTGGTAAGTAGAGATGTTTGATCTGCGATTTCATCTTGCGCGAACGCTCTGCGGCTGAAGAGCAATCCCAGGGCCAGGACGAGATACGCCAGGCCGCTGATCAGGCCGGTGGGCGCCGGGCCGAGCAGCGGCAGGGCCGGGCCTTTGAGCAGATACCCGGCCAGGGCGGCTGTGCCATTGATGGCGCCATGCCCAATTGTGGCCGGCCAGACGCTGCCGCTGCGCAGGGTGGCCCACGAGAGCAGGATGCTCATCGAGCAGGTGAAAACCAGGTACACCAGCGGAAAGGGGAAAGCCGATCCGGAATCGAGCTTGGTGGACAGGAAGAAAAGCGGCCAGTGCCACACGCCATGAATCAGGCCTACCAGTACTGCCGCCCGCCGCGCCGCAGAGGCGTTGGCAGGCCCAGCCTCGGCGAAGTGCGCCATCAGTTTGGGCAACAAATAGGCACGCCAGCCGAGTTCCTCGCCCAGCGAAACCACGGCATTGATCGGCGTTGCGATCAAGACGATCTGCATCGTGATGGATAGCATAAACAGCCACGGATTAATTTCTGCCAGGGCGGGGGTGCTGGCGGTCAGTTTCCGCAGCCCATCCAGGGTGGGGTCAAAAGACTGCGGGAAGAGCAGGTAGAACAGCGCGCCGCCTATCACAGCCGCCAGGAACGGCAGCAGCCAGGTGGCCAGCCAAAAACGCCAGCCGCGCCGGAAGTGTGGCCGCAGCATGAAGTTTCCCCAGCCCTCCTTGGTGGTGAGACGGGTGGCGAGGTTGGCTACCACCGGGGTTGAGATAAAGACCAGATTTGCCAGCGTCACCGCCTGGAGCGGGTTGTTCTCCCAGACACCGCTTAGGGCAAGGATCAGAGCCACAACCCAGGGAATGCCAAAGGCAAACCCCAGGAAGATTGCGATCCGTTTGATAGTCAGTGAAGTGTCCATGATGACGCTCCTTGTACCTTGGTTGATATGGATGTCGGATGAAATGATAACTTCGCCGATAAAAAAACTCCCCCCTCGGCGGGGGAGTTGATCATGGCCTATCGGTCAAGATTCAAACTGGTCAGGTGGACAGTTTACGGCTCAATCCACATGGATTGGATCAACCGGTTCAGCTCGCCCAGGCGCGGGGTGAAGCTCTCTGGCACTTGGGCATTGAGCAGATCGGTAACGGCGATGTAGTAAGCGCCCACGTTGGCGTTCGAGTTTGACATGGATGGGTAGGGGATGCCACCTGCGGGCAGGGGCGCTCCAGCGTCGGCAGTTTCGGCCAGCACCGGGTTGGTGAGCGGGAAAATCGCCACAATGTAGCGTTCCCCGTCACTGGTTACTCCGATGAAGTTGTAGAACAGGTCGGTGTTGTTGGCCGAGGCTGGGTACTGGGCGTACTCAGTGATATAGCGAATGCCCTTGCCATTCTAGAATGAAAGCGGCTGGATGTGGGCGGCGAACAGGATTTGGGCGTTGAAAAATGGCACGCCCGGGAGTTGATCGGGCGCCAGGACGTTGTTGGGGGCGTACAGGTAGTTTTGCAGGCGGTGGATACTCTCGAAAGCGGTGGAGGCCAGTTCCGCGCAGCCCAAGGCCGGGTAAACATAGATGGCTGGCTGGTGGGTTTTACCTTGCAAGGTGCAGTAACCGCCCAGGTTGACCTGCAAATGACCGGGAGTTTTCTCCCACCAGGCCGCGTCGTCGCTATCTACGCGCGGGAAGGTCAGGTCGCTGGTTCCGCTGGCGATTTCCTGCGGGATGATGATGGTTAACGGGCTGTAGGTGACGCTCGTACCGGCGTTAACCGGCGGCTGGGTGGCGGCGGGTGTTTCGACAGGCTTGACAGGCTCGACAGGCGTCACGGTTGGGGCGGGCAGATCGGTGGGTTGGAATTCCCCCGGAACGGCCTGGGTCAGGGCGATAAAAATCTCCGGGGTGGTTGTGGCAGGTTCGGCCGTTTGGGTAGCTGGGATGTTGCCAGGCGTAACCGAGACGGACATATCGCAAGCCGGGTTATGTTTACCAGGCGTGGTCGGATGTATGCTTACCACTGGCAGCTAACAACAATTCGAAACACCCATGGTTGTAGGTGCAAAGGTCCACTTTTTTTCGATAGCCTGCTTTTGTTGGAGAGTCTTGTATCACATCAGTCAGGCCGGGCGATGTCAAAGAGAATATTTCTGATAAAAGCACCTCCTATGGATAAAAGGTCATTCAGACACGGATGACAGTTCTTTTTTACGGTTGTACTGGCGAAAACTTTCGCCACGGATAGTGAGTGTGTGAGCATGATGGGTGAGGCGATCGAGGGCGGCAAGCGCGGCCAACCCGCCGCGGTCGCCTTTGAATAGCCAGACTTCCGAAGTCTTTGGAGACGTCCGAAACATCTGTGGCTGCACCTAAATTTCCACAATTCTCATGGTTATGTGGTATGATAGCCGGGTAGTTACACAATGCACTTTCACTGTAAGTCTCTGATTTCCCTGCTCGATCCCCCCATCTCGCATAAAATTCAGAAATTTCAGATAGCCAGTCCAGCTTAGCTGGGGCGTGTAGTTGCGTCGATTCGGTTGCAGAATCGCTTACCGCCACCCGAAAATCGGGAGGCTGTCGAGCGATCTGGGGAAACTTGGTCACCCAGGTACCGTAAGTTCATTCTGCACGAGTATTGAATGCAAATCCGGTGTAGGTGCTTGGGAAAAATTTGAATAATAAACAAGAAGTTAGAGGCTCTTTGAGAGAGCCCAATTAGATCAAAGGAAATTTTAAAGAACAATGAGTAAGAACTTAAAGATCATTCCCCTGGGCGGTCTAGGGGAAGTAGGCAAGAACATGACCATCATGGAATACGGCCGTAACCAAATTATGATTGACTGCGGGGTAATGTTCCCCGAGAGCGATATGCATGGCATTGACCTGGTGCTGCCCCAGTTCGATTACGTTCTGGAGAACCAGGACACTTTACGCGGTATCGTGCTCACGCATGGGCACCAGGATCACATCGGCGGCCTGCCTTATCTATTGAAGCATCTCCATCTACCTGATGGCGGTGTGCCAATTTACGGCACATCTTTGACCCTCGGCATGGTGGCCCAAAAACTGGAAGAAATGGGCGTCAGAGAATATGCCAAACTGATGGTGATCGATGACCAGCAAACCCTTTATCTGGGCCCATTTCGGCTCAGTCCCTTCGCCGTGGCGCACTCGATCCCTGCTGCGGTAGGATTTGTGATCGACACCCCCGTTGGCGCAGTGGTACATACCGGCGACTACAAGCTGGACGAAACACCTTCCGGCGGGCGCACCACCGATCTGGAACGCCTGCGAAAGCTGACTCCGCGTGGCGTGCTCGCCATGCTGGGTGACAGCACCAACGCAGATCAGCCTGGCCGTACACCTACCGAACAATTAGTAGCAGACACCCTGGATGGGCTGTTTGCCAAAGCCAGCGGCCAGCGCATTATCGTGACCACTTTCTCCAGCCTGCTGACACGTCTGCAAGAGATTATGTTGCTGGCCCAAAAATACGGCCGCAAAGTGGCCCTGGCTGGCCGCAGCTTGCAGCAAAATGTAACCCTGGCCAATGAGCTGGGTTATTTGCAGATTCCTGAAGGATTGCTGGTTGATATTGACAAGAAAGTGCCCGATGCTCAGTTGATTATCCTTTCGACTGGCTCTCAGGGTGAACCACGCTCGGCCCTAAGCCTGATGGCTCAAGATAAGCATCGGCATATCCAGGTTCATGCTGGTGATATGATCATCGTTTCCGGTGGTACTATCCCGGGTAATGAGGAAGATGTCGGCCGGATGCTGAACAATTTGTTTGCCCGAGGCGCGAATGTAGTCTATGGCCCCCTGGCAACCGTGCACGTATCTGGGCACGGCAACCGGGAAGATATGCGCCTGATGCTGGAAACAGTTCAACCGCGTTTCCTTCTTCCGGTACATGGTGAACTGCGTCATCTCCACTTACACGCCCGGCTGGCCCAGGAAAACGGGCTGCACGCAGAAGATATCTTTATCCTGCAAAACGGGGCCTGCTGGGTAACAGATGGCGAAAAAGCCTGGCTTGAAGCCGCTGTGCCAGCTGATGATGTGTATGTAGATGGCATTCTGGTGGGCGAAATCGGCAAACATGTCATGCGGGATCGAGAACGCCTGGCTGAGGATGGATTTGTGGTGGTGAACGTGCCGATTAATAAACACCGTAAATTGGCCGGTGAGCCGCTAATTCTGACCCGCGGCTTCTTACATCATAATGAATCGGATGAATTGATGGCTGCCGCCTTGCGAGAAATCAAGCGGGACTTGAAACGGACTGGTCCCAGTCGTAAATCTGACATCCTTGATTCTGTAGAGGAAACACTACAGAACTTCTTCTATTCCAGAACGCAATCCCGGCCGATGATCTTGCCCAACTTTGTCAGGGTTCAATAAGGTTTTGCGGCGCTACCGGTTTGAACATGGAAATATGAAATTGCGCTCCTAAGCTCAGATACCACGCATCGCCCTGACAAACCGACCAGGGTTTCCTGCCCTTTCAGTGCAACAAAAACTCCCCCGTCGCTGGAGGAGTTTTTTGTTGCACTGAACTAATAATGTACCAAGAATTATGGATAGAAAACATGAGGAAAACGCAATGAAACACAACAAACTCAAACGAATTTTGGGCGGGATGGCAATTGTATTGGCAGTTCTGATCGTAGGTTATCTTGCCATATGACACATCCCTTAAATTTGGGATGTGTCATGTTTCAAGGGTGTAACTCTGAAAATTAGCGGCCATTACTTTGACACCCACAATATTGCGCCAAAGCAGCTTTTTCGGGCAAAAAACGGCTTTATTGACCCCAATTATGACCGAAATTTTAACACCGCACACAACTCATATATTTTCAGAGTTACACCCTTGTTTCAACCTCTGTACAGCACGCCAAGATTTTTCCCTATCCGCTTTCTTCCAGGCTATTTGCAGTGAAAATTGCGTCACACCAGCGGAATGGTTTGATGCCCATTTTGCGATATTTCCGTCCCAAAATGAGAGTGCGAAGGTGATTTTTCGCCGAAATGCTTTCGTTAAGGTTATTTATCGAAAGCGAAAAGGCCCCCGGCAGGCCCATTTTTTCACCAAAAAAGCGGTTCGAAAAGCGGGCGAGAAGGCGGAATGCCACATGGGTTTAAAAATGCCCCCCATATATGGTACTGTTGGCGAACCCATACAGCAAGCAAATTAAAAAAACGGCTGGCCACCGGGCCAGCCGTTCCAGGGAATGTTTAATTCGAGAAAACGTTTTCAACGTGAACATACACTGACAACAAATTCCAATTGGGTGGCTTTGTCACCTAAAACGTTCAATTCCTTTTACCCCATTAGTGCCGGACGATGATGGGCAGGTAAAGTTTTGGAAGGGCATCATCATAGAAAAAATTGGTGACGACCTGAGCATTGGTGCTAGATGGGCTTTCTGAGACCCATTGTCCAAGGATATCTTGTGCCTGGTAATGGGTCGATTGGCGTTCTCCGCCACCGCTGGCAAAACGGCTCCAGACCGCCGAGAAATGGTGCGATGTTTGAGCGAAGGCCACGCTTGCAGCGATGCTCGCAAAGAGCAGCAGCGCCAACGCAGCCAGGCTCACGGCGAGTTTCGTCTTGTGCTTCATGGCTAAGGTCGCCTTGCAAACGCGACGAAATGGAAGCTGCACTTGATTTTGCTGCCATCATCCGCGATGGTGTATACCAGCAGCTTACCATCCACGCTGCCTGTACGAATGCTCGCCCTGGCTGGGCAGAGACCCGTATCGCCGACGATCGTTGCAACGGCCATATCAAGATGGCCGAAGGAATAATTCGACAGGGTGATTTCGTGGCGGGAAAGGCTTTCATTCCATACGACGCTATCCACATTGTACGAGCCGTTGCGCAAGGTAGGGTTGTCATATTGTGAAACATACCCATAAGCTTGCGGCAAGACCGCATGAGAATGCGCGGCAGAAGCAAACGCACTGGCATCATAGCCATCGACTTGATCGGCATTGTTAGCAAAAATGGCATAAGGCACATACGCCAACGGCTGGCGGGGAGTCATCTGCGGATCGTCGCCGACGGTGACACCCAGCCACAAATCTTGCCCGTTGAAGGCGGATGCATCGAAGGGGGTAGTATCTCCCAGTAGTGTGCTGAAGATGCCTTTGCTGACAGTCACATTTTTGCTTTCAGTCCACAATGGTGTGCCATCGGCGGATGCTGTGTAAATGCCCAACGTCATGCTGTACGTGCCATCGGCCTGTAACGCTCCGGTGGTTGGGTCGAGCAAGCGCCCCTGGTAATGCAATTTGGGTGCGGATGCCACGGGATTGCTTGGCAGTTTTTGAGTCGCCGCTGTGACGCGCATGGTCAGGAAAATGGTCATGCAGAGTAGCGCACTGACCAGTATCCAAAGTAGTTTGTTGGCGATATTACTGTGCCTCATGTGCATTTTTCCTTATTCTTTTCGAATGGTAGGGTGTAGACATTGTTCGCATTATACACTAACACCTGGTGTGAATTGACCTAAAAAGCAGCGACTGCCCTCTGTGTGTTTTTGTCAAGTGAAAAGGGGCGCGATTGTTAGTCGAGAAGGGGCGCGATTTGAATTGTTTACGAACATCATCACCTTCAACTGTTTACCAACATCGTGACCTACGCTCGGTATTGAGTGTTCTCCTGATAGCAAGGAAAAAATCAGGAGGTGACACGATGGAAGAGCAATGGTATGTGGATCGCTGCACCTTACGAAACCTACATCAAGAACATGCAGACTGGAGCCAAAAGGAGTTAGCGCAGGCAGTAGATCGCTCCCTGTCCTGGGTGAAGAAATGGCTTAGGCGGATCGAGAAAGCATCGCTGGAAGATGAGCACGTCCTCCAAGGATTGTCACGAGTGTGAAAAAACAAACCGCCCTCGGTCGTGCCAGAAGTGATTGAGCGGATCCTGGATATTCGCGACAGTCCGCCGCAAAATCTTGCACGAACACCCGGGCCAAAGACCATTCTTTACTACTTGCATCAGGATGAAGCCATGAAAGCCATCCTGGAAGCCCAGGGAAATTACATGCCCCGCAGTACGCGCACAATTTGGAAGGTACTAACCAGCCACCAACGTATCCACCGTCCCCCCAAGGTGGAACACGAAGTAATGGATCGACCGGCCCCCGATGAGGAATGGGGGATCGATTTCAAGGATGTCAGCAGTGCCGCACCGCAGCCGGAAGGGAAACAAGCCCATGTCATCGAAATTCTCAATGTGGTCGATCACGGTTCTTCTGCCCTGGTCGATACACACATCGATGCTGATTTCAATGCTGAGAGCGCCCTTTTGGCCGTAGCTGACATCCTGCGAACCCACGGCTGTCCAAAACGCATCCGCATCCGAGACCCACGTTGGGTGGGGAGTTCATCAGGGAAAGACTTCCCTTCTGCTCTGCTACGCTTCCTGGTAGCGGTGGGGATCGAACCAATCGTCTGCCCACCCCAACGCCCTGACAAGAACCCTTTCGTCGAACGTTACCATCGCAATCTGAAATACGAGTGCTTGCTGCGCTCATGCCCGCAAGACCTGCAAACCACTCATCAAGTCAATCAAGCCTATGCCCATCACTACAATTTCGAGCGACCCAGCCAGGCAATCACTTGCCAGAACCAGCCTCCCCGAGTGGCTTTCCCCTATTCGCTGACACTGCCCAGGCTGCCCCAGGTTGTCGACCCAGATAGTTGGTTGTCCAAATTCCATGACCAATGTTACAAGCGTCGGGTCGACTGCAATGGTCGGATACAGATCGGCAAACAACGTTACTATGTCAACAAGAAACTGGCAGGCCGCTATGTCATCATCCGCATCAATGGCCAAGAAGAGGGTAGGACTCACAAAATTGTTGGATACACTTCTTCGTAACCCACACGTGACCGGGTTACACATCGGTTACGCTTTTATGTAACTCACCAATTGTTGGTTACGCTTCAGCGTAGCGCACATGTAGCTGCGCAACGCACTGGTTACGTTCATGCGTAACTCACATTTCGTGGGTTACGCTTCTCTACCACCACAGAGCGAATGATCATCCGGTTGGATACGTTTCAGCGTAACCCACAAATCGTTGGATACGTTCTTTTCTGGCGCGAAAATGAGAATACAACCACGCTCCGGCCAGAAAGGAGTATCCAATGAACGCCATTTCTTTCTTCATGCGGCTGCCAGAGCGGGCAGCTATTCCTTGGTGGCACAAGCGAACCTATATTGCCCAGCCCGAAACGCGTCTGCGCTTGTTGGCACAACACAATGCGGAGGCACTCCCGAAATTTGTTCGCCAATCGCCAGTGGCCATGCGCTATTTTGACCTGCTGGGTGGGTTGGCCTGGGATTGTTTTCAAGACCGCCCGTTCCAACAACGTTGGCCGGATGCGTTGCACCTGGCATCTTTCAGCGCAGCCTATCTGGTCAAGCTCGATCAACACCTGAGTTCGCTGGGGCATTTGCGCCAATTTCTGGCTGACAATCCTGCACTTTGTTGGGTGCTTGGTTTTCCGCTGGAATGCAAACTGCCGACCAGCCGCCATTTCAGCCGAATGCTGCGCGAAATGCCCAATCCGCCGCTGCAAGCGCTGTTGGCTGACACCATTCGCCAGGTCGTTGTCTTGCTGCTGCCGCATTTTCCTGATTTTGGCCGAACGGTCTCGCTGGATACCAAGCATATCATTGCTTGGGTCAAGGAAAACAATCCGAAAGCCTACATCGAAGGGAAACGCTACGAGAAAACCCAACAACCTGCCGGTGATCCTGACTGCAAGTTAGGCTGCAAGCGACGACATAATCAGCGTACCGCCTCGAAAGACCAGCCACAAACACCCATCTCGACGCCAACCAACAATGCTATTCCTGCCAGTACCGTGAAGGTGGGTGAATACTATTGGGGCTATGGCTCTGGAATTGTTGCAGCGAAAGCGGGCGATTGGGGCGAAATTGTTCTGGCTGAACTGACTCAAACCTTTGACCAGGCTGATGTCTCCTACTTCTTCCCGCTCATGGCCACCGTCGAACAACGTCTTGGCTCCCCACCACCTTTTGGTGCCCTGGATGCCGCTTTCGATGCGTTCTATGTCTACGACTACTTCCATCAGGCAGGTGGTTTCGCCGCAGTTCCCTTCGTCGAAAAAGGCAAAGTCGTCAAACGTATCTTCAACGAAGCTGGTCTTCCCCTTTGCCAGGCAAACCTACCGATGCCGCTCAAAGCCACCTATTGGGACCGTTCCACCGCAATCATCGAATACGAGCGCGGCCAATATGTCTGTCCACTGCTCTTCCCCAATCCCACTGGCAAAATTTGCCCTATCAACGATGAACATTGGGTATCGGGCGGTTGCCTGACCACCATCTCCACCAGTCCTGGTGCACGGATTCGTCATGAGTTGCCGCGAGATTCCGAAAACTACAAGCAGGTTTACAAGCAGCGCACCGCCACCGAACGGATCAATGCCCTGGCCAAAGAATTGGGCATCGAACGCCCTTTACTGCGTAACCAGTGTTCCATCGCCAATCACAACACGTTGATTTACATCTTGCTCAATGTGCGCGCCCTCCGGCGCATTCAGAACCGTCTCGCCAAGACAAACTCTGTCGTGCTGACTGAAGGGCACGCAGGCTGATTCTAAACCATTTGCCGGGGCGTGGTTGTCACCCCGCTGTTTTGCCAGTCATTTTTCTGATTTCAAGGGACAAGCGTAACCTACGCGTTGCCAACAATCGTGAGTCTTACTCTCCAAGAACGCCTTTTCGTTGTCGAGTGCAACCGCCGGGCGATCAAACAATTACCCATCAAGGGCTTGTGCAATCAGAAGATGCTCTTTCAGGACTATCTGGACATGATGCGCAAGGAAGCCCTTTCCGAATGGCGCAACTGGCGTAGCAAACACACCCGGTATGACTGAGGTCACGATGTTGGTAAACAGTTGCAGGTGATGACGTTCGTAAACAATTCACTAGGTGATGATGTTGGTAAACAATACATCTTTTGTCGAAAGAGTCAACTTGGCCATCCGTCCGTGTGTTTCCAAGCTCACCCGCCGTACCTGGGGTCCAGTTCAGTTCTCCTTCGAACGGAGCAGCATTTGTTCTTGTGGTTGGCTTACTATCACTTTGTCCGCTATCATGAGAGCCTGAGATGCAAATTGGATACGCCCATCCAACGGAAGGGTCGGCAACGGCCGAGGCAATACAAAAAGATATCTCCTGCAGTGGCCGCCGGTTTGATAGCTAGGCGGTGGTCCATGATGGAACTGATCGCTTATCCGCTGCCGTAAGGCAATGCAGAGCGCATGAATGGGGGACAAAATCTCGATTCCTTGGCAGATTCTGGCAGCATTTCCGCCAGTCATGCCGTTTTTGCGCAAAAACGCGCCCGGCTGGGCGCGTTTTCGTTATCAACTATGGTGTATGGCTGTACCCCAAAAAAACCGACACCCTCCAGGACTATCACAGAGGGTGTCGGCTTTCGGGATGGATAGCCCGGTGGTGAATGTGGAGCGGGTGACGGGACTCGAACCCGTGATATCTTGCTTGGGAAGCAAGCGTTCTACCACTGAACTACACCCGCTGGCAACAAAGCCGGTCTCGTTTGACCGGCTTTGAAGGCAAATTTGGGGGAATTTGCAATTCAGTCGGGGCGCCGGGAGTTGAACCCGGGACCTCTTGCACCCCATGCAAGCGCGCTAGCCGGACTGCGCTACGCCCCGAACGAACGAGCCGCATTATAGCGTATTCATCCCGTTCTGACAACCCCTGATTTGTGCCATTTTACCCCGAGTTTTGCGAAGCGATTTTTCGCAGCAGTCGCTGGCAACGGTGGGACAGTTCGTTTTGCCATGCAAAGCGCTCGGCGGCCTGAGCACCGGGTGAGAGCAGGCGGTCGAGTGCAAACTGCGTCCAGTGCAGCGCGCGGGGTAGGTCGTGATGCTCGTGCTCGTAGAGCTTTGCCAGTTCCACGCACGCATAGATGGCGCCTTCTTGGGCTGCCTGTAGCCAGAGCGCGACGGCTTGGTCGCTTTCACCGCGCCGCTTGTACAGGAAAGATAGGTCATGTTGCGTTTGGTTGTACAACTCACGGGGCAAAACACAGGCTAAGGCGCGTTGAAAGAGCGTAACTGCGGTTTCTTCCTGGCCTAAATCTGTGAAGAGGCGCCCAAGCGCCGGCCAGTCGAGGGCGTTCTGGACGCTGCCATTCAGCGGATCGTTTAACAAAGCAGCCACATGCTTGAGCAAGGCAGCCAACGAGAGAACGTCCACTGCATTATGGTAAAACACACCGCGCAACAGCCTGGCGTCACCGGTGTGCAAGTAGTCGAAATACATTTGGGGTACCAACCATCCGGGTACATCTTCTTCGCTGCGATGATGTCCGAGGATTTGCGCTTCCAGCGCACCCAATGTGCGCGACGGCAGCCGGTCGCGCCACAGGCGGCGCGCCAGATGGAGCAAGTCGAGGGAGGCGATTTGGGGCAGTGGAGAACGCCATCCGTGTGCTGCGTAGCGGGTGTTCAGCAGCGGCGCATCGAACGATTTGCCGTTGAAGGTTACCAGGATGCTGCAGGGCGCCAGGAACGCTTCGAGAGCCAGGAGCTGTGCTTCTTCTTCACTCGGATCGCGCAAAAAGAATTGTGCCAGGTGGTAGACTTCCCCGGTATAGCGCCCTACGCCTACGAGAAACGCATAGGTACCGGTGCCACCGGAAAGGCCCGTAGTCTCGATATCGAGAAAGGCAAAGTCTTCTGGTGAGGCGGTGGCAATGCGTTCTTCTTTTACCCAGGCGGCAAGTGTGTCAAAGGGTGTGTCCAAATTGAGATCAGAACGACCGTGTTGTATGTTCGTCGTGTACATCGTTTCCACCACATAGGTCTCACCACCCGCATTTGCAGTCACCCGTCCCGGAATCAGGCGATCGACGCCGTACAACTGCTGCAGGATGGGTGGCCCGGCAGGATGTTCGAGTTCTTTGGCGCCAACTTTGACGCCAAGGTTTTTGAGCTTATCTGAAAGAGATGGAGGCATTCACAGGTCTTTCCGTGCCGTTTGACGTGCTTGTGGCTTTCGAGTAAACTGGCTTCGTGAAAACGTCCTATACGTCCACATATCCTTGCTCGTCCAGGATGGGGACGGCGCCGGGCGCGACCAGTGCTTCAGCTGCTTGTTGGGTGGGAATATTGCGCTTGGCGGACGCGGTGGTGAAACGATTATACGCGAATTTCGAGAAGAATGAGGTTTCCATGACACTTCCTTCTGTCGTTTTGGGGGTGGTCCTTTCGACGCTCTACGGCGCCGGGTTTCACTTATGGAAGGGCGGCGGCCTGAGCCGTTTGCTCCTTTATTTGTTTCTTGGCTGGTCGGGTTTTTGGGGTGGGCAGTTGCTTGCCGGCATATTGGGATGGTCGTTTGATCGCGTGGGTGGCCTGCACGTCGGCGCAGCTTCGGTAGGCAGCCTGTTGTTTTTGGGCATCGGGTATTGGCTAAGCCTGGTCGAGGTGGCACGCAAGCCTTAGCCGCGGCTTTTTAGCGCCCTTTTGAATATTGCGAAAGCAAAGGTTCTGACCGATAGACAACAAAAAAACCCCTCCGCAACCGAAGGGGTTTTTATTCGATTTACTCTCTACAGAAACTACGCAACAGAAATTACGTTTGCAGCCTGGAGACCCTTGGGGCCCTGTTCGATGGTGAATTCAACCTTTTGCCCCTCGCGCAGGGTGCGGAAGCCATCCGTCTGGATTGCCGAGAAATGTACGAAAACATCCGGGCCGCCTTCGCGCTCGATGAAGCCGTAGCCCTTGCTCGCGCTGAACCATTTGACGGTGCCATTTACACGTTCGCTCATTTTAACTTTCTCCTTACTAGTCGGAAACAAATTTCTGGCAGTTGCGTAGTTCTTGTAGATCATGGTGCAGGTCTTCCCAGAGATAAAAAAACCGGCCTGAATGGCGCTTCCTGTTCAGACCGGCTCCAACGAACTCAGAGAACACACGTGCTGCCTTACGGGTGGGGAGTTTATCAGGGATAAGATTTTTCGTCAAGACGGCTATACCCTGGCTGATTGGCTGGCAACTGATCGTTAGGAGTGTGCCGTATCTGTGGATGAAATAGTATAATTCCTTCTATGCCGAAGACCCCGTTGATTATTGGTATTGCTGGCGGCACCGGTTCGGGCAAGACAACTGTGGCCAGTGTGATTCTCGAGCGAGTGGGCGCGCAGCGAATCGCCTTTGTGCCACATGATGCATATTACAAAGATTTAAGTGCCTTTGGGCTTTCTTCACACTCCGCCATTAACTTCGATCACCCTGATGCGCTCGACAGCGCGTTGCTTGCCCATCACGTTCGTCTGTTGAAGGCCGGCCAGGCAATCGAGATCCCTGTGTATGACTTTAAGACCAACCGCCGTACGCAAGAAACCCATCACGTCGAGCCACAACCGGTTATCCTTGTCGACGGCATCTTGATCTTTGCCGAGAGTGAGTTGCGAAACCTCTTCGATATCAAGATTTTTGTCGGCACGGATGCCGATATTCGCTTCATCCGGCGCTTGCAGCGTGATATTGCTGAACGCGGGCGCACGCTTCAGTCTGTCGTCCAGCAGTACCTTGAGACGGTGCGCCCGATGCACCTTGAATTTGTCGAACCATCCAAGCGTTATGCCGATGTGATCATCCCGGAAGGCGGTTTCAACGAAGTCGCCCTGGATATGGTGGTGGCGCGCATCGAAGCACTGTTACACAGTGAATCAAGCTAGAAAGGAATACTATGGCACCCCAACAATGGTCTACCCCCCCCGAAATGGCCATCGATCCCGAGAAGTCATACACGGCCACTTTGCACACCGACAAAGGCGATATCGTCATCCAGTTGCACGCCGATAAAACCCCGAAGACAGTGAACAATTTCGTTTTTCTGGCACGCCAGGGTTTTTATAACGGCACGATCTTTCACCGTGTCATTCGCAATTTCATGGTCCAAGGTGGTGATCCCAACGGCACGGGGATGGGTGGGCCGGGCTATCGCTTTGCCGATGAGTTCGATCCCAACCTGAAGCACGACAAGCCCGGTGTACTTTCGATGGCCAATGCGGGGCCGGGCACGAACGGCTCTCAATTTTTTATCACACACGTTCCCACGCCCTGGCTGGACGGCAAGCACAGTGTTTTCGGCGAGGTGACGCAGGGTATGGATGTGGTCCTGGCGATTCCGGAGCGCGACCCGCGCATGGTGCAGTCGCCGGCGGTCAAGTTGCTTTCGGTCGATATTGTTGAACAGTAGTAGCTTGCAAACCAAGCCCAATCGCGTGCGCTGGCGTAGCCTTTTTACGAGGCAACGCGTCGGACGCGTTGCCATGTTGTTGGCGGTAATCGGCCTGAGCGTTTACATCTACAGCATTCGCGATCGCGCCGAACAGCTTGCCCAATATGGTTACGCCGGCGTGTTTGTCCTGGCGTTCCTCTCTTATGCCACGGTGATCTTGCCTGCCCCGGGAATTGCCGTCGTTTTTACGATGGGCAGTGTCTTCGATCCGTTGGGCGTGGCCCTGGCTGCCGGGGCCGGTGCGACGTTGGGTGAAGTTTCCGGCTACCTGGCCGGGTACAGCGGCCGTGCAGTTTTTGAGCGCTCCGACGTCTACACCCGCCTGACGGATTTTATGCGCCGCAAAGGCCCCTGGGCGATCATCGCCTTGTCGGCCGTGCCGAACCCGTTTTTCGACCTGGCCGGCGCGGCCGCCGGCGCACTGCGAATGCCGTTCACGCGCTTTCTGTTCTGGTGCTGGATCGGGGAAACGCTGAAAATGTTGTTCTTCGCTTATGCCGGGGCCGGCGTGCTCGGTTGGCTGGGAATCTGAGAATTAAGCTATGCCTGATTTCGTTGCTGTCGATGCTTATCTCGACACACATCTGGACGATTCGATCGCCGAACTGGCCTGCTTGTGCGCCCAACCCAGCGTGGCGGCGCAGAACTGGGGCTTACAAGCATGCGCGCAGATGGTTGCCCGTATGCTGCAAGCACGCGGCTTTACGGTAGATATTGATCCGACCGCCGGTGCACCGGTCGTCTTTGCCGAACGCCGGGGCTGTAACCGCGACAGGACCCTGCTTTTCTACAATCACTACGACGTACAACCGGCCGAGCCGCTCGACCTGTGGCTGTCGCCGCCTTTCGAACCGACTCTGCGGGATGGTAAACTCTTTGCCCGCGGTGTCAGTGACGATAAAGGCCATTTGACCAGCCGCCTGTTTGCCATCGATGCCTTGCTGGCGAGCGAGGTGGAGCTGCCTTGTAATGTCAAGTTTGTGATCGAAGGGGAAGAAGAGATCAGCAGCATTCACCTCAAGGAATACCTGCACCAACATGCCCAAAAGCTTGCCGCCGATGCCTGTATCTGGGAGTTCGGCGGGGTCGATCATCGTGAAGTCCCTATGCAGTATACCGGCCTGCGTGGCATCTGCTACGTAGCGCTTTCCGTCGAAACGGCCAGCATGGATGTTCATTCGGGCCTGGGCGGCTCGATCTTCCCCAATGCGGCCTGGCGCCTGGTGTGGGCGCTGAACAGCCTCAAGGGTTTGGATGAGCGTGTGCGTATTCCGGGCTTTTACGATCGTGTCAGGCTGCCTTCGGCGCGCGACCGAGCGCTGATGGCGGCCTTACCCGAGACTGCGGAGGAGTATACATCCCGTTATGGCCTGGCCGGTTTCGTCAAGGGCCTGACAGGCGGGCCGGAACTGCGTATCGAAGAAGTCTTTACGCCGACTTGTACTATCTGTGGCCTGACAGCCGGTTACCAGGGACCGGGATCGAAGACCGTACTGCCCGCCCAGGCATCCGCCAAGGTCGATTTCCGCCTTGTCCCTGATCAGACACCCGAACGGGTGCTCACGCTGCTGCGGGCGCACCTGGATGCGGAAGGATTCTCGGACGTCAAGATCGATTTCCTTGGCGGCGAACCGCCCGCTCGCACCGATCCCGATCATCCCTTTGTCGCGCTCGTTGCCGAAGCCGCGCGGGACGTTTATGGCCGGCCGATGCAAATCGTCCCACTGATTGGCGGATCGGGACCCAACCACTCTTTTATAGAGGCCCTGGGTGTGCCGATCGCTTCGGCAGGGATCGGATACCCGGGAACACTGGCGCATGCGCCGAACGAAAACATCCGCCTGGATTTGTATTTGAAAGGTGCCAAGCACATCGCGCGCATTTTGAAGTCGTTTGGATCCGTTTGAAAGGAGATTGCTATGCTCGTCGGCGAACGTATGTCTCATCCCGTGATCACGGTGAGTCCGGATACCTCGGTGCACGATGCTTTCAACTTGATGAAAAAAGAGCGCATCAACCGCCTGCCGGTGATTCACAAGGGAAAATTGGTCGGCATCGTCTCTGACAAAGACTTGCTGAACGCATCGCCATCGGCGGCCACTACGTTGAGCGTGTGGGAGATGAACTACCTGCTCAGCAAGATCACCGTGAAAGAAGTGATGAGCAAAGAAGTCCGCACGGTGACGGAAGATACCCCCATCGAAGAAGCAGCCCGCCTGATGGCCGATACCGAAGTGGGTGGCCTGCCCGTAGTGCGTAACCAGGATGTGGTGGGCATCATCACGGAAAACGACCTGTTCAAAATCATGCTGGAACTGACCGGGGCGCGCGAGCCGGGTGTGCGCGTGACGGCTTTGATTCATGAGCAACCTGGCCAACTGGCCAAAATTGCGCAGGCGATCAGCGATGCCGGCGGCAATTTTGTCGCCATCGGATCGTTTTTGGGTGAGGGGGTCTCGAATCGTTTGTTGATGTTCAAGATTAGCGATCTGACTCTGCCGGCTGTAGAACGGTTAATCGAGCCTATGGCCGAAAAGATCGTCGATATTCGTCAAACGCAGGTGTAATCTCATGGATCATGCGCTGTATGAAAAGTATCGCCGGCAGTATTTGCAGGAGGCAATGGTGGGCGCCAACCGCTCGCCTGCGGAAATCTACCGTGCACTGGTGGAGTTGCCTCGCCCGGGGCGCTTCACTTTCCACCGCGAAGAGAAGGCACGCGCCTTGCGCGATTTACTCGCCGCGTTCGAAGATCACCGCCACTGGCCGTTAGACATTATACTTTCGCATTTGGGCCTTGAAGATGGCCCAAGCGCCTGAGCACTTTCAATCTTTTAATCCGATGGCCCTCCTTCACTGTAACTTCTTTTCTGAAATCCTCGGCCTGTCCTGCGCCATGGACGTAATCCTGCCGCAGCGCCCGCTGGCCGAAATGCAGTCCACACCGCAGCCCAAAATCCCCACGCTCTATCTATTGCATGGCCTCTCCGACGATCACACCACCTGGCAGCGCCGCACTTCCATTGAGCGCTACGTGGAGAACCGCAACCTGGCTGTGGTCATGCCGGCCGTGCACCGCAGCTTCTACACCGACATGGCCCACGGTGGCCGCTACTGGAAGTTCATCAGCGAGGAAGTGCCCGCTGTGGCGCGTTCTTTGTTCCCGCTTTCTGGCAGGCGTGAAGAGAACTTCGTTGCCGGGCTTTCGATGGGCGGGTACGGGGCCTTCAAACTGGCGCTTGCCCACCCCGAGCGCTTTGCGGCGGCGGCCAGTCTATCGGGCGCCGTTGAGATTGCTCGGCCTCCTGAAGACAGGCCCGTTGCTGAGGACGATCCGTGGATTGTCGAGTTGAAAAATATTTTTGGCGATCTGACGCAGCTTCCTGGCAGCGCAAACGACTTGCGTCATCTGGCGCAGCAGGCTGCGAAAGCGCCGGACAGGCCGCGCCTGTATCAGTGCTGCGGCACGGAAGACTTCCTGTACCAAAGCAATCTGACCTTCCGCGATTTTGTCCAACCCTTGGGTTTCGACTACACCTACGAGGAAAGCCCCGGTGAGCACATCTGGGCTTTCTGGGATGCTTACATCCAAAAGGTGCTGACCTGGCTGGAAGCGGCCGGCTGACGAAGGCTTTCGATGTCTTGCAGGCCGTGGCGGGTTTCTGGGCGCTTTTTAAAGGCCGGCCCTCGCCTTTTGAAGAGTGAAAGGATGTTTTGTGGATATCGAACGCATTACCGTCAGTGAGAACCGTCGCTACCTTGTTACCGAGTCGGGCGCACCTTTTTTCTGGTTGGGGGATACGGCCTGGGAGTTGTTTCACCGCTTGACGCGCCAGGAAGCCCGCATCTACTTCGCCAATCGCGCCGCCCATCGTTTTACCGTCATCCAGGCGGTCGTTTTGGCCGAGATGGATGGGCTGCACACGCCGAATGCCTACGGGGAATGCCCTTTGCTGGACGACGACCCGGCGCATCCCAACGAGGCGTATTTTCGCCTTGTGGATGAATACATTGAAATGGCTGCGGCGTATGGTCTATACGTGGGTTTGCTGCCCACCTGGGGCGATAAGGTCACCCGCCGGTGGGGTGCCGGCCCGGCGGTTTTCGATGCCGAGAACGCCTACACCTACGGTAAATTCCTCGGCGAGCGTTACCGCTACCAGGCCAACCTGCTGTGGATTCTCGGCGGTGACCGTCCTGCTATGCACGAAGGTCACGACTATCGCCCTGTCTGGCGTGCCATGGCGCGTGGTATCGACGATGGCGCGGGCCAGCGCCTGTTCAAAACCTACCATCCCATGGGTGGGCATTCCACTTCAGCCTGGTTGCAGGAGGAAGACTGGTTGGATATGCACATGCAGCAGTCCGGCCACGGCGGCGGTCACGACGTACCGGTGTGGGAATGGATCGCCCGAGATTATGCGTTGGCGCCTGTCCGTCCCGTACTCGACGCCGAGCCGAACTACGAAGATCATCCGGTCAACCCTTGGCCTCAATGGAGCGCCCGCAACGGCTACTTCCGCGATTACGACGTACGCAAGCAGCTTTACCGCTCGGTTTTTGCCGGCGCCTGCGGCGTCACCTATGGACATCACTTCATCTGGCAGATGTACGCGCCCGGTCGGCAGGTTGCCAACAATGGGGATGAATTCATCCCCTGGTACGAAGCCATCCACCGTCCCGGTGCGGCCCAGGTGAAGCACTTGCGCGCCCTGGTGGAAGCGCGCCCTTACCTGAGCCGCATTCCCGATCCGTCCTTGATCGTTTCCACCGGCGTAGGTAACGAGCAGTCTCGCGGCGACAGCCACGCCGTGGCCACGCGCGACGAGAACGGCCGTTATGCCTTCGTGTACCTTCCGCGCCCGTTGCCAGTGACGGTCGATACGAGCCGCCTGGCCGGCGAGCGGCTGAAGGCCTGGTGGTATGCACCCGCCTGTGGCGAAGCATCCGCGATCGGTGTCTTCCCGCGGGCCACCGAGATGACGTTCTCACCGCCCGGTTCGTCGCCTGACTGGGTGCTCGTTTTGGACGATCTGGCGGCCGGTTACGCCGCCCCGGGTACCTGGTGATGAACTATCCCATCCTCGAGTTCGACGCCACCCTCGAAGCCAAGATCGAGCCTGCGCGCGTGATTCGCCGGCGCGACGTCGCCGAAGCCTGCGTCGTTTGTTTCTTTCACGACGTGCTGGGCGGTATCGTCGCCGATCGTGCGGCGCGTGTTGCCGTTGATGCATGTTGGGAAGACGGCCCGCACCCGGTCTATGAAATCGAGTATCTGGGGAAGCGCCTGGCCTTTTATCATCCGGGGGTCGGTGGCCCGATTGCCGCCGGCCTGCTGGAGGAAGCCATTGCGTATGGCTGCCGCAAGTTCATCGTTTGCGGTGGGTGCGGGGTGTTGCAGAAGGACATTGCCGTCGGCCACCTGATCGTGGTCAATGCAGCCGTACGTGATGAGGGCACATCCTATCACTATCTGCCGCCCGGCCGCGAAGTTCTTGCCCATCCGGCGGGGGTCCAGGCGCTCGAAGGCGCCCTGACGCGGCGGGGAGTGCCTTTCCTCACCGGCAAGACCTGGACGACCGATGCACCTTACCGTGAGACGCAGTCGAAGATAGACGCTCGCCGCGCCGAGGGCTGCCTGACGGTCGAAATGGAAGCGGCCAGCCTGATGGCTGTGGCGCAGTTCCGCGGCGTGACGTTGGGCCAGGTGCTCTACGGCGGCGATGACCTGAGCGGCGAGGTATGGGATAGGCGCGGCTGGCAGTCGCGCCAGGATGTACGCCAGAACTTGTTCTGGTTAGCAGCGGAGGCTTGTTTGAGTTTATGATGTACGCCTTATCGAAGACCCTTGTTTCGCAGGCAGTCGCCCAGTCGATTGTTGCCACCCATTTTGGCTCCGAAAGCAAAGTCCACCGTTACACCGAACTGACCGACGGCATGTATAATGCCGCCTATTTGATCGAGCTTTCCGATGGCCAAAAGATGGTGCTCAAAGTGGCGCCGCTCGATCGGGTAAAAGTGCTGCACTATGAAAAGGACATCATGCGGGCCGAAGTGGATGTGTTGCGCCTGCTGCGCGCCAGGACCGGTGTGCCTGTGCCCAATGTGCTGGCTTACGACACCTCGCGGCGCCTGCTCGACAACGATTACTACTTGATGGATTACGTCCCCGGTGTGAGCTTGCACAAGCTGCGGCCGTCGCTTTCCGACCAGGAGCAGTACGGCATCGACTTTCGCACCGGCGAATACCTGCACCAGATCAATGCCGTCTCGGGTGAGTGTTTTGGCTATTTCGCCCAGCCCGAGTACTGCTATCCCACCTGGCGGCAGGCCTTCGATACGATGCTGCGCCACGTTCTTGCAGACGGCCGCGAGGCTGGTGTCGAACTTCCCTTGCCCTACGATGACACCTATGCCCGGCTCACGAAGCACTACGTTAGCCTGGATGAGATCGTCACGCCGGCGCTCGTGCACTGGGATTTATGGGATGGCAATATCTTCATCGATCCCGGCACCAAACGCATTACCGGCATCCTGGATTGCGAGCGTGCCTTGTGGGGCGATCCGCTGATGGAGGTCAACTTCGGTGCCTTTGGCGTAAACCCGGCCTTGCTCGACGGTTATGGCCTCGATCTGCTGGGCACACCCACTGCTCGAACGCGCCGCTCGCTTTACAATGTGTACCTGTGGCTGATCATGATCATCGAGTGTACCTACCGCCAGTACGCCACGCGCGACCAGGAAAACTGGGTGCGGCCGAAGTTTGTCGAGGAAATGGAAAAACTGGAGGCCGGGGACGCGGGTGGGTAACCGCTACGCTTCTTTTTCGCCTTCTTCGAATATTCTCATGGAGATGCCCATGTTCTCTCTTGAAACCGTTCTTAAATCCGTGACCATCTATCCCGATCGAGCGCGCTTGACCCGGTCCGGGGCACTCTCGCTTGAGCCGGGTAACCACACCATCGAAATTGCCGAATTACCCACCCAGCTTGACGCCAATTCGTTACGCGCCAGCGCCCAGGGCACGGCCCGGGCCAGGCTGCTGGGCGTACAGGCCCGCACGGCTTACTACGCCGAAACGCCGGCCGAGCAGGTGCGCCACCTCGAGGAGCAACTCGAGGCTTTGCAAGATGAAGCCGAAAGCCTGGCCGCGCGTATGGAAACGATCCAACAGCAGCGCAGCGTGCTCGATGCGCTGGGCGCCAACAGCAAGGTTTTCGCCAGGGCCTTGGCAAACGGCAAACTCAGCCTGGATGCGCACCTTTCGATGGTCGACGGTCTGCGCACCCGCATCGAAGCGTTGGATAGCGAGCTGCAAAAGCGCTCCATCGAAAAACGCCGCCTGGAGCGCCGCTCGCAGAAAATCGCCAACGATCTCAAACAGCTCGGCGCCGCCCGCCAGCGCCAGCGGCTGTCCGCGTTGGTGGAAATCGAGGTGTTGCAGGCCGGCGATCTGGCGTTTGAATTGACCTACGTCACCATGGGATGTGGCTGGAAGCCGCTCTATGATTTGCGTCTCTGGGAGGACGGCAAAGAACCCGTGTTGGAAGTGGGCTACCTGGCCCAGGTCACACAGTGCACCGCTGAAACCTGGGACGGTGTGGCCTTGTCCCTTTCGACGGCCCGCCCGGCCCTGGCCGGGAAGGTGCCAGAGCTCGACCCCTGGTACGTCCAACCGCACCTGATCGAGGTGCCGCAGTCCCAAATGGCCAAGCGGCGGGCTGTTTCAGAGCGGGCGGTCTTGTCTGCTGAAGCCGATGTCGTGATGGCTGCCGCTCCTGCGCCTATGCCTGCCGAAGTCGTCACGGCACGCGTCGACTCATCCGGTGCGGCGGTCACCTATCACGTTCCCGGCACGGTCACTATCCCAGGAGACGGCGAACCGCACAAAGTCACGGCGGCGCAGTTCTCCCTCCAACCGGATCTCGACTATGTCAGCGCCCCCAAGCTGGTCGAGGCGGCTTACCGGCGTGCCAGGGTGGTCAACGAAAGCGACTACCTGCTGCTGCCGGGTGCGGCCAACTTGTTTGCCGGTGAGGCGTTTATTGGCACGACGACGCTTGAGCTTACACCCCCACAGGGTGAAATCGAACTTTACTTGGGCGTTGACGATCGCGTCAAGACCGAACGTGAGTTGAAGCGCCGTGACGTGGGCAAGAACCTGATCGGCGGCAAGCGACGCATGGCTTATAGCTACGAGATCACCTTGCAAAACTTGCTCTCCGGGCCGATCGAGCTTACCCTGCACGACCAACTGCCCGTGTCCCGTCACGAAGACATCAAGATCAAGCTCGAATCGGCCGACCCGAAACCTGCCGAGCAGACGGCTTTGAATCTGCTGAACTGGGAGTTGACCCTCGCCTCGAAGGAAAAACGCACTGTTCGTTTTGACTTTAGCGTTGAAATGCCGCAGGCTGTGCAGGTCGTGGGCCTGCCGTAGGCTGCATCAGCCTGTTTTGTGTATTACCAACCCTTTTAAATAGGCACCCTCCGGGAAGTGCAGAGACACCGGATGATCGGGCGCCTGGTGCAGGTATTCCAGGATCTGCGCGTCGGCCCCAGCGTCCAGTGCCGCGCCGGCGACGATTTTTTGAAACAACTCGCTGTTGATGCCGCCCGAGCAGGAAAAGGTCACCAGAATCCCGCCGGGGCGCAGCAACTTAAAGGCCAGCAGGTTGATGTCTTTGTAGCCGCGTGCGGCGCGTTCGGCCTGCGAGGCGGTCTGCGCAAACTTGGGTGGATCGAGTACGATCAGGTCGAAGCTGCGCCGGCTGTCGCGGAACTTGCGCAGAAGCTGGAATACGTCGCCTTCCTGAAAATGGACCCGCTCGAGCGGCAGGTCATTGCGTACCAAGTTGGTGTGCGCCCTGTGCAAGGCATCTCCAGATGCGTCGATCGCGGTTATGGAAGCGGCTCCCGCCGCCAGGGCGAAGGCTGAGAAGCCCCCATCGTAGCAAAAACAGTCCAGCATCTCACGTCCGGTGGCATAGGTGGCCACGCAACGGCGGTTGAAGCGCTGGTCGAGATAGTAACCGGTTTTATGGCCTCCGTACACATCGATGGCAAAGCGCAGGTTGCCGTCCTGGATCAGAATCTCGGCCGGGGGGGCGTTGCCTCGCAGGGTGCCTGTTCGCTGGTTTAAGCCTTCCAGTTCGCGTACATCCACATCCGAACGTTCGAAGAGCCGTGCTGCGCCGGTCAAATCCATGGCGGCGTCGGCCAGCGTCTCGCGCCAGCGCTCGGCCCCGGCGGTGAGCACTTGCGCTACCAGCGTATCGGCATAGCGATCGAGTATGAAACCGGGGATGCCGTCAGATTCGGCGTGGCAGAGGCGCAGCGCACTTTGCCGGGTGTTGGAGAAGGCCGTACGGGCCTCGATGGCTGACTGCATGCGGTGATGGAAGAACGCCGGGTCGATGGCATCCGTCTCGATCCACGACCAGACGCGGGCCGTAATCTGGGAGTGGGGGGAATAAGCTGCCCACGCCAGGAATTCGCCGCTCGACTTGCGTATAGCCACGGTTTCGCCTGCGCCTGCGTTGCCCTGCATATTACCCACCGCGCCCGAAAAGACCCACGGATGGCGCCGAAGCAGCGATTTTTCACGGCCGGGTTTGAGAAAAATGGAAGCGGTAGCCATAAGAGGTTAACCGAACAGGCTTCCGGAGCCTCCAGGCTTCGGAAGCCTTGAAACGATACAAACACGCATCAAATCACGCCGATTTCTTTCCCGGCTGCCCGGATTGTTTCGATGGCGCGGGTGATTTCTTCCGGTTCATGCGCGGCGGTAACGGTGGCGCGCAGGCGGGCGAGGCCCACCGGCACAGCAGGAGAGACGACCGGCAGGACGAAGTCGTCGCGCTGCTGGCAGTAACGTGTCATGGCAAATGCGGCTTCGTCGGTCCCGGCGATAACGGGAACGATGGCGGTTTCGGTATGCAAGGTGTTGAAGCCGCAGTTTTTCAGCCCTTTGATGAATTGTTCGCCGTTGGCGCGCAGCTTTTCCACCCGCCAGGGTTCGTCCAGGATGACTTCGAAAGCAGCCTTTGCTGCGGCTGCCTGGGCGGGCGGCAGGGCGGCTGAGAAGATGTAGGCCCGGCTGGCATGGCGCAGCAGGCTGATCAATTCTTTCTTCCCGGCAACGTAGCCGCCCACCGAGGGGATCGTCTTGCTGAGGGTGCCCATTTTGATGTCGATCGTGCCGGGCATGTCGAAGTGCTCTTCGATGCCGCGCCCGGTCTTGCCCAGTACGCCGATGGAGTGCGCCTCGTCGATCATCAACCAGGCGTTGTACTTTCGGCATAACTCGACGGTGCGCGGAAAATCGATGATGTCGCCGTCCATGCTGAAGACAGAATCGGCGACCACGAGCTTGGCCGAGTCTGCCGGGCACTGTTGGAGGCGATTCTCGAGTGCAGCCATGTCGTTGTGATTGAAACGCAGAAACTTTGCGCCGGACATCAGGCATCCGTCTACGATGCTGGCGTGGTTGAGCTTATCCGAAATGACGTAATCTTCACGCCCGACCAGGGTAGAGACAACGGTCAGGTTGGTGACGTAGCCAGAAGTATAGGTGACGGCCGCTTCGGTCCCTTTGAAATTGGCAATCGTCTCTTCGAGTTCGTTGTGCAGGTCGAGCGTGCCGGCTAACGTGCGTACACCGTGGGTGCCGGTGCCGTAGCGGTCGACCGCTTCTTTGGCTGCGGCGTTGATGCGAGGGTGCCCCACCAGACCCAGGTAACTGTAAGATGCGTACATGCCCATCTCGCGGCCGTTGACCAGTACACGCGCCCCGCCGCGCAACTCGGTAACTGGTTGGTTGTAAAAATATAGGTTTTCTTCTTTCAAGCCCGATATGCGATCGTTCATCGCCATGATACGGCGTTTGATGTTGTCATCTACAGTTGCAAAGTCCATGGGTACACTCCTGACGAGAAATCAGGCGATCGCCACAACCTGGCGATCACCGGCTATTGATGCTGGCTAGTTTAGTCCAGGGGATAGAAACTGTCAACGGCGAGCCGTCCTCACCGGCGGTTTGCCGTCGCCACCGGCGGTTTGCCACCGTCACCGGTGGTTTGCCGCCGTCGTTAACTGCCACCCAGCCGGCGCAGTTCGTCTTCGCTCACGACCGGAACGCCAAGTGACTGCGCTTTGGTTTGCTTCGAACCCGGGTTTTCGCCCAAGACCAGGTAGCTGGTCTTTTTGCTGACCGAATCGGTTACTTTACCGCCATGTGACTCGATAAACGCCTTGGCCTGCTCGCGTGACCATGTCGGCAGGGTCCCGGTGATGACAAACGTCTGCCCGCTGAACGTCTGCGCCAGGGCCGTTTCCTGCGGGTTCTCGGCTTGCGGCCACAGGCTGACCTGGCGCAATTTTGCCAGCAGCTCCTGGTTTCTCGGGCGGGCGAACCAATCGACGACTGCCGTGGCGATATTGGGGCCGATGCCGGCAATGGCCTGCAATGCCTCCTTCGAAGCCGCTGCCAGGGCATCCAGATTCGGGTAGACGCGTGCCAGGTCGGCGGCCATGGCTTCTCCCACGCCACGAATTCCCAGGGCGTTGATCAGGCGCATCAGCGGCTGCTGGCGTGAGGCAGCGATGGCTGCCAGCAGGTTGTCGGCCTTCTTTTCCGCAAAGCCTTCCAGTGCAAGCAACTGATCTTTTTGTAGCGTGTACAGGTCGGCGACGTCTTTCACCAGCCCTGCTGCGATCAATTGCTCGGCGATGCGGATGCCCAGCCCGGCGATGTCCATCGCACCGCGCGAGACGAAGTGCTCTACGTTGCGGATCAACTGCGCCGGGCAGGCTGCGTTGACACAGTACCAGGCCACTTCTCCCGCCACGCGCTCGATGGGCTGGTCGCAAGCCGGGCAGGTTTCGGGCGGCACGTAGGGCCATTCGTCGCCGCTGCGGGCGTCTGTAACCGGGCCGATCACGTAGGGGATGACGTCGCCGGCGCGTTTGACCAGCACACGGTCACCGACGCGGATATCTTTCTCGGCGATGAAGTCGAAGTTGTGCAGGGTGGCGCGTTCCACGACAACCCCGCCGATTTCCACGGCTTCGAGCACGGCATAAGGGGTCAGCACGCCGGTGCGCCCCACGTTGACGCGAATATCCTCCAGGTGAGTGGTCACCTCGCGCGCCGGGAACTTGAACGCCAGCGCGCCGCGTGGATCCTTGCCCACAAAGCCCAGGTCGGCGGCCAGCCTTCGATCGTTGAGCTTGATCACGGCGCCATCGATTTCGTAAGCCATGCGATCACGCTCGACGGCGCGGCGCTCACAGGCTGCGATGGCTGTTTCGAGATCGATGCAGGCGTCGTATGCCGGAACGGGAAAACCGAGCGCGCGCAGGGCCTCGAGTGTTTCCACCTGCGTGATCGGCCGGCTGCCCCTGGTATCTTCCCACGTGATGATTTGGTACACCAGCAGCGTCAGCGGGCGCGAGGCCGTCAGGTTGGAATCGAGCTGGCGCAAGGAACCTGCCGCGGTATTGCGCGGGTTGAGGTAGGTTTTTTCGCCGGCTTCTTGCAAGCGCTGGTTGAGCATCTCGAAATCTTTCAGCGCGATGAAGGCCTCGCCGCGCACCGTCAGGCGAGAGGGACCGCTTTGCCTGTAAGAAGCTTCATCTACTGGAATCCGCAGCGGCAGCGCCTTGATCGTCCGCAGGTTGGCGGTGATGTCTTCACCGATTTCACCGTTGCCGCGCGTGGCGCCTTGAACGAAAATGCCGTTTTCGTAGTGCAGGACGACCGTCAGGCCGTCGATCTTCGGCTCGACGGTGAAGGCAATGCCCTCCGGCGCCGAAGCCTGGACGCGATCGTCGATCTTGACGATGCGCTCGAACCAGGCGCGTACGTCACTGGCCCGAAAAGCGTTCGCCAGGCTCAGAATTGGCGCCGGATGGCGCACTTTGGCAAACCTTTCGAGCGGTGGCGCCCCGGCGCGTTGGGTAGGGGAATCGGGCGCGATCCAGTCGGGATGTTCGTTTTCGATGCGGCGTAACTCATCTAGCAGGCTATCGTACTCGGAATCGCTGATCAGTGGGGCATCGAGTACGTGATAGCGATAATTATGGTGCTGGACTTCGTTTTTGAGCTGTTGGTAGCGTGTGTGGAGAGGCGATGCATTCATAGTCTTTTTCTCACTGGGAAACCGCAGCAACCTGCTGCGATCAGCAATAAAATGAAGCCGAATCCATCGAATGTGATGAAGCGATTCAGCGAGGTGCGCAGCACGTCGTGCCCGGCCGGGAGCAGCGATACGAGTGCGGTCTCGCCGATCACCCCGATGCCTTGCATGATCAC
Organism: Chloroflexota bacterium; assembly: GCA_049325275.1. Classification (GTDB taxonomy): domain Bacteria; phylum Chloroflexota; class Anaerolineae; order Anaerolineales; family UBA4823; genus CAIQJJ01. The sequence continues at coordinate 57,023 of JBMOLU010000081.1, read as the reverse complement.
CGCTTCCCACAGGGAAAGGCGATTTTTTACCGGGTGCCAGAACGCAATGGCGTAAGGGACATTCCACATCAGAAACAGCACTGCAAAGCCGCGCAGGGTTGCATTTCCTACCTCGCCGGCCAGTTCGTAAGCCGGTGCATAGCGCTGGGGCGACCACCAGAAGGAAACGGCGCACTGCACGTTGAAAAGAAATACGGTGCCGATCAGAAAACGGCTAAACCAAAGGCGCATGGACCCATTATACAGCGGCATGCTGCTCTGAGGGTTCGTAAAGAGATACATTTCCGCCGGGCAAATCTTTTGCAGCCTGGTTGCAAGAAGCCTTCATTCACTGGTATAATGACCTCACTATGGCTAATCAAACTCCTTCCCCTCCCCTGGAAACCCCTCAGCTTCCTGCGCCTGAGACGGAGATGGCCGATAACAAAAAGGTTCAGATAGGCATCATCATTGTCGCTGTTGTCGTCGTTGCATTGTTGATTGCTGCCTTGATCTTTTTATTGACTGCGCCTGGAGAAGTTACGGCGCAGATTCGTGATGTCTTCATCATCGTTATGGCGTTTGAATCGCTGTTGCTTGGTTTCGTATTAACGATCCTGATTGTTCAACTGGCTCGCCTGACCAACCTGTTGCAAAACGAGCTGAAACCCATTTTGCTCTCACTCAATGAGACGATCAACGTTCTCAAAGGGACAGGCGCCTTCCTGAGCAACAATTTAACCGAACCTGTCATCAAGCTGAATGCTTATCTTGCCGGCCTGAGTGAATTGGTCGGGCTGATTGGCTTTGGCCGTAAATCCAACAAAAAGCACCCCAATAATTCAAACTAAGGAGGATCTTATGTCAGAACGTGACGATTTTGGTTTCTTTGTTGTCGGCTTCTTTGTCGGTGCATTGGCCGGTGCCGTGACTGCTTTGTTGGTCGCACCCCAGTCCGGCGAGGAAACCCGCATGCTGATCCGTGACAAAAGCACGAGCACCGTAGAAGATGCCCGTGTCAAGGCAAACGCGCTCGTCGCCGAGGCCCGTGAACGGGCAGACGAAATCGTTGCCGAAGCGCGCGTCAAGGCTGACGAACTCGTTGGCAAGGCCGATGAACTGGTGGCCAAAGGCCAGGCGGCGATCAAGAAAAACATCCCCGCACGAGGTTCAGAGGACGCGGAAGCGTCAGAGGCGTAAGGCTGAGTGCTTCTATCAGGCACCCGTTGTAACCTGGTTCAGGCGGTCAACGGGTGCTTTTTTGTCATTCCCGTTCATCCAACTGTCTTCTTCTTTTTATGAGCGATTCCCTTCCTTCCATGCAGGGTGCGGTCTGCCCCATCCCCCTCGGTCACCAGGAAAAAATTGTCCTCGGTCACGGCAGCGGCGGCGTGATGAGCCACAAGTTGATCGAACGCGTCTTCCTGCCTGCTTTCAAGAATCCATCGCTGTGCGCCGGCGACGACGCAGGGGTGGTTACGCTTCCTGATGGCTCACGCCTGGCGTTGACCACCGATTCACACGTGGTCGCGCCGCTTTTCTTTCCCGGGGGCGATATCGGCCACCTTGCCGTGTGCGGCACGGTCAACGACCTGGCCGTCATGGGCGCCAGGCCGCTTTACCTGACCGCCGGGTTCATCCTGGAAGAGGGACTGCCGTGCGACGTTTTACAGCAGGTGGTTGCCGCCATGCAGGCCGCGGCGGCCGAAGCCGGGGTGCAGATCGTTGCCGGGGACACCAAGGTGGTGCAAAAAGGACACGGCGACGGCCTGTACATCAACACCAGCGGTGTGGGCCTGATCCCGCCGGGCGTGACCATGGGTGGGGCGCTGGCGCAGCCAGGCGACGTGGTGATCGTTTCGGGGACCGTTGGCGATCACGGCATTGCCGTACTGGCAGCGCGCGGCGATCTGGGGTTCGAAACCGACATCCAGAGCGATACGGCCCCGCTCAACCACATGGTGGCCGCGATGCTGGCGGTTTCCTCACGCATTCACGTGCTGCGTGACCCGACCCGCGGCGGGCTGGCGACCACCCTCAACGAGATCGCCCGCCAGGCGCAGGTAAGTATCCTCATCCGGGAATGCGATATCCCGGTTCAACCTGCCGTGGCGGCGGCCTGTGAGATGCTTGGCTTCGACCCGTTGTACGTCGCGAATGAAGGTAAGCTGGTTGCCATCGTTCATCCCGAAGACGCCGGCGCCGTCTTGCAGGCGATGCGCGTCACGCGATATGGCGAGGGAGCCGTTCTCATCGGTGAAGTGCTGGCCGAACCGGCCGGGCGCGTGTTGATGAAAACGGCCATTGGCGGCACGCGCGTGGTCGATATGCTGGCCGGCGAGATGCTGCCGCGGATTTGTTGATCGGGCCGTGTTTGCAACGAACCATGTTTGACTTGACCCCCCAGCAGCGCGAATGGAGCAGGCGACCGCCGGATCGGGCGCTCTTTCTCGAAGGGCCTGCCGGTTCTGGCAAGACCACGGTGGGCGTCGAGCGGGTGCACTTTTTGATCGAGACGGGCATTCCTGCCGCTTCGATCTTGCTGCTCGTGCCGCAGCGCACGTTGGCCATTCCCTACTACGACATGCTTAACGCCCCGGGCTTCCCGGCGGGTGCCCTGGTGAGCGTATTGACGGTGGGCGGCCTGGCGCAGCGGATGGTGGAACTCTTTTGGCCGTTGGCCGCCGGGCCGGCCGGTTTTGCATTGCCCGACCGACCGCCTACTTTTTTGACCCTCGAAACGGCCCAGTATTACATGGCGCACATCGTCCGGCCGCTGCTCGAACAGGGGTATTTCGAGGCGATTTCCGTCGATCGCAACCGCTTGTACAGCCAGGTTCTGGATAACCTGAACAAGGCGGCCGTGGTTGGTTTTCCGCATACCGAAATCGGCTCGCGCTTGAAAGCTGCCTGGGTCGGTGAAGCCAGCCAGGCGCGCATCTACGATGATGCACAGGACTGCGCTGAACGTTTCCGCCGCTACTGCCTCGCAAATAACCTGCTCGACTTTTCGCTGCAACTCGAGGTCTTCCTGCAACATCTCTGGCCCGATCCTCTGGTGCGCGATCACCTGACACACACCTATCGCCATCTCGTTGTAGATAACGTGGAAGAGGACACCCCCGTCACGCACGATCTGTTACGGGCCTGGCTGCCGACATTTGAATCGGCACTGCTGATTTTCGATCACGAGGCCGGTTACCGGCGTTTTCTGGGCGCCGACCCTGCCTCGGCCTATACACTGCGCGAATTATGTGACGAACATGCGGTTTTTGAAGGTTCGTTTGTGACGACTGAAGAACTGGAAGCGCTCGGTTCGCAAATCGGCCTGGCGCTCAATCGCCCGCTCGAATCACCTGCGGCAGCGAGTGACGGCGCACTGGTTTTCGAATACAGCCACTTCTATCCTGAAATGCTCGATTGGGTGGCCGAACAGATCGCCCACCTTGTTTTTAACGAAGGCGTGCCGCCGGGGGAAATTGCCGTGCTGGCGCCTTTTCTGCCCGATTCGCTGCGTTTCTCGTTGCACGATCGCCTGGAGCGGCTGGAAATTCTTACCCGTTCGCATCGCCCCTCACGCGCCTTGCGTGAAGAGGCTGCCGTTCACTGCCTGTTGACGCTGGCCATGCTGGCGCACCCGCACTGGAAGCTGTGCCCGGCGCCGTACGATGTTGCCTATGCGTTCGTGCAGGCGATTGCCGGGTTGGATCTGGTGCGTGCCCAGTTGTTGACGGAGATCGTATACCGCCTGCGCGACGGTCAGCCGGCGCTCAGTTCGTTCGAAATCATCAAGCCCGAAACGCAGGCGCGCATCACGTATGCTCTTGGCCAGCGTTACGAAGGACTGCGCGCCTGGCTTTACGAGTACATGGAGCAGCCCGAAGCCGAGCTCGATTACTTTCTCAGCCGCCTGTTCGGAGAGTTGCTTTCTCAGCCGGGTTACGGATTCCACCCCGGTGACGTGCTCGAACCTAACTACATTGCCGGAGAAGCCGCGGCCAATTTGATCCAGTCGGCGCGCAAGTTCCGCTGGACGGTGGCGCCTGCGGCGCAGGATGCCCCGCAGGCAGACCCGGCTTCCACCATACCGGTGGGCTTGGAGTACATTCAAATGGTGCAGGATGGCGTCCTGGCTGCCCAGTATCTTCCCGGTTACCAGGCGCAGCCCGAGGACGCCGTCCTGTTGGCGCCGGCCCATACCTTCCTGATGCGCAACCAACCCGTTGAGATCCAGTTTTGGCTCGATGTCGGTAGCCGCGGCTGGTTCGAACGCCTGTACCAGCCGCTGACACACCCCTACGTGCTCAGCCGCTGGTGGCCGCGTACAGCCGTTTGGACGGATGAAAGCGAACAGGAAGCCAACCAGGAGACTCTCTACCGGCTGGCGCGTGGCCTGCTGCGCCGTTGCCGTCGGGGCGTTTACCTGGGCCTGTCCGAATTGAGCGAGCAGGGCAACGAACAGAAAGGCCCCCTGCTCAAGGCGATTCAACGTGTCCTGCGCCACAGTATGCCGGCGCAGGATACGCCGCAAGATTTCGATGAATAGATATGTTGTTTCGCTAACGATGTTTAAGCCTCGCCCCAAACAGCGCCAGGTATTGAAATATCGGCGCGGATATATGGGCGTTTCGGCCGTTCCGGGCAGCGGCAAGACGCAGGTGCTTTCTTTCCTCGCCGCCGGATTGATCGCCCGCGGCCAGTTGAACGACGATCAAGAAGTGTTGATCGTTACCCTGGTTAACTCGGCCGTAGACAACTTTGCGCAGCGCATCGGCGGCTTTGTCGAAGCTTATGGCCTGCTGCCGCGCCTGGGATACCGCGTACGCACGCTGCATGGCCTGGCGCACGATATCGTGCGCGAACGCCCGGCGCTGGTCGGCCTGTCCGATGATTTTCAGATCGTCGACGAACGCGTTGCCGCTGACATCGTCGAAGACGCGGGGCGCGCCTGGCTGCGCGCCAACTCTTTGGCGCTGAACGACTTTCTCGACCCGCAACTGGACCCCGGCCGAGTCGAGTGGCTGCACCGCGAGCAGATCCCCGGCCTGGTTAGCACCCTGGCGGCCAACTTCATCCGTTATGCCAAAGACTTACAGGTCGAGCCTGCCGACCTGCGCCGGCGCCTGGGCGAACTGCCCGTACCGCTGCCCCTGGCTGAGATGGGCTGCGCCATCTACCATGACTACCAGCGCGCCCTGCTCTACCGCGGCGCAGTGGATTTCGACGATCTGATCCGCCTGGCCTTGCGCGCCTTGCAGAGCGACGAGAAATATCTCGCCCGCCTGCGCGGCCTGTGGCCCTTTATCCTGGAAGATGAGGCCCAGGACAGCAGCCGCTTGCAGGAGCAAATCCTCTCGCTCCTGGCCGGCGAAGGGGGCAACTGGGTGCGCGTGGGCGACCCTAACCAGGCCATTTACGAGACCTTCACCACCGCCAGCCCCGAGTTCCTGCGCCGCTTCCTGGATCGTCCTGACGTTACAGCGCGCGATTTGCCTAACTCCGGCCGCTCGACGAAGAGCATTATTGAGCTGGCCAATTACCTGATCGAGTGGACGCAAAAGGCGCATCCCTTGCCCGCTGCTCGCCAGGCGCTGGCTCCGCCGTTCATCGAGCCCGCCCCACGCGGCGACCCACAGCCCAATCCGCCGGATGTGCCGGAGCAGATTCACCTCGTTCCCACCAGGTTCAGCCCCGAAGCGGAGATCAAAGCCGTGGCCGATTCACTCGAACGCTGGCTACCCGATCATCCTGACCAGACGGTAGCCGTGTTGACGCCGCGTAACACGCGCGGCTTCGAGTTGACGGAAGAACTCAAAAAGCGTGGCATCGAGTACGTCGAGATCCTGCGCAGCACCCAGGCCACGCGCATGGCATCCGGCGCGCTGGCCAATGTGCTCAAGTACCTGTCTGAGCCGGCTTCTCCTAATCGCCTGGCCACGGCTTACCGTGTCTGGCGGCGCGCCGACCGAGATGATGAAGCCGCCGCCGAACGGATGGATGCAGTTGCCAAGCTGATCGCCCGGTGCGTGCATGTCGAAGACTACCTGCACCCCGTCCTTGGGCGCGATTGGTTGGCCGACCTGGCGGTGGATGAAGAAAGCTTTCTCGAACTGGAGGCTTTCCGCGAGATTGCCCGCCGCTGGCAGGGCACGGCGCTGCTGCCGATCGACCAGATCGTTCTCACCCTGGCGCAGGATTTGTTCACCATCCCTTCTGACCTGGCGATCGCCCATAAGCTGGCCGTGCTGTTGCGCCGCGCTGCCCAGGCCCACCCTGACTGGCGCTTGCCCGAAATGACCGAAGAGATTGCCGTCATCGCTCGCAACGAACGACGCTTTCTTGGCTTGAGCGAGGACGACAGCGGTTTCGACCCCGACCGCTATAAAGGCCAGGTTTTGGTGGCGACGGTTCACAAAGCCAAGGGGTTGGAATGGGATCGGGTTTACTTGATGTCGGCCAATAATTACGACTTCCCTTCCGGCATGGAAAACGACCGCTATATCTCGGAAAAGTGGTTTTTGCGCGACCGCCTGAATCTGGAAGCCGAAGCGTTGGCCCAACTCGATGCGGCTTTTTCCGACGATGCTTACGCCTGGTACGAAGAAGGCGAACCGACGCGGCGGGCGCGCCAGGAGTATATCGCGGAACGCCTGCGGCTGTTTTTCGTGGGCATCACGCGTGCCCGCAAGGCGTTGATCGTCACCTGGAACACCGGCCGCCAGGGCGAGGCGCAGCCTGCCATCCCATTTGTCGCCTTACAAACCTTTTGGGAGCAGCCGCGTGATAAAGCGATGAGTTAGCCCATGACCCCATCTACCATTTTTCATTACCCGTTGCCCGTTTCCTTCAGCCAGCTCAGCCTTCAGGATTACGCCGACTGCCGGCGCTGTTTTCAGCTCCGCCATGTGTTCAAGCTGCGATGGCCGGCCGTCGAATCGGAGCCGGCGCTTGAGAACGAGCGCGCCATGCAGCAGGGGGCACGGTTTCATCGCCTGGTGCAGCATCATTTCATGGGAATTTCGGCCGAGCAGTTGCTGTCGTTGGCCCGCTCCGACGGGTTTGAGCGGTGGTGGCAGCACTTCCTCGATTTTGCGAGGCTCTCAGGTTTCGAAAAGGGTGAAGGCGCCGCATTTTACCCGGAAATAAGCCTGGCGGCCTCTTTGCCGGGCACAGCCGGTGGGGGGCGCCGCCTGGTCGCCAAGTACGATCTTTTGGTGATCCACCCGGATGGGCGGCTGGCGATCTATGATTGGAAGACTTCGCGCAAGAAGCCCCGACGTGCCTGGCTGCTCGAACGCCTGCAAACCCGTGTCTATCCATACGTCCTGGCATGTGCAGGTGCGCATCTGTTTCCGCATGGGGTGAAGCTGGCGCCCGAAAACATCGAAATGATCTACTGGTTTGCCGAGGAGCCGGATGGCCCGGAGCGAATCGCCTACAGTGCGGCGATGTTCAAGCAAGATGGCGCCTACCTTGCCGGCCTGGTCGACGAAATCGTCACGCTCGCTCCAGAAGACTTCCACCTGACGGCCCACACAGAACACTGCCGCTTTTGTACCTATCGCTCGTTGTGCAACCGTGGCAGGGCGGCAGGCGATTGGGAAGAAGTGGAAGACGAACCGGAACCTGTATCCCTCGCCGAATTCGATTTCGAGCAGATTGCCGAGATTGCCTTTTGAATGAAGACCTGGATCGAAGCTGCCCCCGTTTCTGTCCCTCCCGAACTGTACGACACCATCGGCGGTCACCCCCTGGTCGCGGCAACCCTCGTGCGGCGTGGTGTCACCACGCCCGAGGCAGCGCGGGCCTTCCTGGATCCGGATGCATACACACCGGCTTCGCCGTTCGATTTGCCCGGTATGCAGGCCGCCGTCGAACGGCTTGCGCACGCTATCCGGTGTGGCGAACGCATTTGTGTGTGGGGTGATTTCGACGTCGACGGGCAGACTTCCACGGCTATTCTGGTCTCGACGCTGCGGGCGCTTGGCGCGCAGGTCTCTTTTCACATCCCCGTGCGGGCGCGCGAGTCGCATGGAGTTAACCTGCCGGTTTTGGAGCGGGTCATTGCCGATGGTGCACAGCTCATACTGACCTGCGACACTGGTGTCGCCGCGCACGAGGCGGTTGCATATGCCCGCGCGCAGGGGGTCGATGTCGTCATTACCGACCATCACGAACTACCGGAGACTTTGCCCGAAGCCTGCGCAATCGTCAACCCGCGTTTGCTGCACGTGGCGGCTGGAGCCTCGATCTCGGCTGCGCCGCCGCATCCGCTTGTTGCCCTTCCCGGTGCGGGTGTGGCCTACAAGCTTGCCGAAGCGCTCTTCTCTGTTTTCCAACCGGCCGACTTTCACCCGATGGCTCTGTGGGACCTGGCGGCTCTCGGTATCGTCGCCGATGTGGCCGCCTTACACGGCGAGGCGCGTTACCTCGTCCAACGTGGCTTGCAGGCCCTGCGCCGGGCCGAACGTCCGGGTTTGCGAGCGATCATGGAAGCGGCTCAGGTAAACGCTACCTGGCTGACGGAGGAACACATCGGGTTTGCCCTTGGGCCGCGCTTGAACGCGTTGGGCAGGCTTTCGGACGCCAACCCTGCCGTCGAATTGCTTACTACGGACGATGCCGTGCAGGCGCATGTGCTGGCTGCCGTGCTGGAGGGCCTCAATGCCCAGCGCCAACTGCTCACCGCGCAGATTTTTCAGGCCGCACAGGCACAGATCGAGCGCGATCCAACCCTGTTGGACGCTCCGGTGTTGGTGTTGGCCGATCCGTACTGGGCCGCCGGCGTGATCGGCATCGTTGCCAGCCGTTTGGTGGAGTGCTACGATCGCCCGGTGGTCCTGCTGGCCGCACCGTCCGGCGAACTGGCGCGTGGTTCGGCGCGCTCGATCGAAGGAGTCAATATCACGGCCGCCATTGCCGCACAAAAGGGAGTGTTAACAGGTTTCGGCGGCCATCCCATGGCGGCGGGTATGTCGTTGCCACCAGAGAATATCCCAGCCTTCCGCCGCGGGCTGGCGCGCAGTGTGGCCGAGCAGATCGATGGGCATTTGCCGCAGGGGACTTTGCTGGTCGATGCACAGTTGACGTTGCCGGAATTGACGCTGGAGTTGGTCGAGGATATCGGCCGGCTGGCGCCCTTTGGCGCCGGTAACCCCGGGTTGGTGCTGTTGATCCCCAACCTGGCGTTGAAGAGTCACAGCCTGATCGGGCGGGGTGGCGAGCATTTACAACTGATCGTTGCCGATGAGGCCGGCAACACGCAGAAAGTGTTCTGGTGGCAGGGCGCCGGTTGGCCCTTGCCTGCCGGCCGCTTCGACATGGCCTGTACGCTGCGCGCCAGCAACTACCGCGGCCAGCGCGAAGTGCAGGTAACCTGGGTGGATTTTCGCCCGATAGGGCCGGTGGAAATTGCTTCTCCGGTGCGCCAGTTTCGATTGGTCGACTATCGCCGGCAGGCGGCGCCTCTGGCAACGCTCAAGCCGCTTGTGTCCGGCGATGTGCAAATATGGGCAGAAGCCGAAGCCGTCGGCAAGTTGGCCGAGCAGGGCATCACGGCGCTGCCGCGCGAGGCTTTGCTTCCGTCGAAAGCGCTGGCGATTTGGACGACGCCGCCAGGTCCGCTGGAATTGCAGGCTGTCCTGGAGCGCGTAAAGCCCGAGGAAATCTACTTGTTTGGTGTGGATCCGCAAACCGGTGCGGCGGATGCTTTTCTCAGCCGTCTGGCGGGCCTGGTCAAATTTGCGCTCAACCAGCGCCACGGGAAGGCCTCCGTGGCGGCTCTGGCCGCCGCAACGGCACAGGGAGAAGCAACCGTGTGCAAAGGGCTGGAATGGCTGTCTGCCCGGGGGTTGATCCGGGTGCTTTCTGAGCGGGATGGCGCGTTGCAAATTTCCGCCGGCAGCGACGAGGCTGCCAGCACGACGGTGGTACGGGCGCAGTTGGAGGCGCTGCTGACTGAATGCGCCGCCTATCGCACCTACTTCCGCAAGGCGGATGCCGATGGGCTTCGTTCTACCTGGATGGCCTCGATGTTTTCGTGATGCCGCAGGAGCCGCCCGTGAACGGTATTTGGGACGAAAAACATGTCAAAGCGCTGCTTGCCATGCGCCGCTGTCCACGGACGTTGATTCAAAGCGGACCCTGGCAGCACTGGCTGGCGGCGCGCGGGGGCGTTAAGGCAGTATGTGAAGGTCTGCGCGAGGCTGCGCTTTCCCCTGTGCAGATGGAGTTGCTCGAGTTGATCCTGGCGCATCCCGATGCGTCTCCGGTGTTTTATGCCGGAAAACTGCATGTGGGCCAGAGCGCTTACTTCAGCCGGCTGAGTGCGTTGATCCGGGCTTTATGTCAATATCTTAACGGCTGGGTTCTTGCGGCACCGCCGCTTCCGCCGCCGAACAATCTTCCGGCCTCGCTGACTTCCCTGGTCGGTGCAGACGAGACGGTGGATACCATCGTTACCCTCATCCGGCATCCTGATACGCGTCTGTTAACGTTGACGGGGCCTGGCGGTGTGGGGAAGACGCGTCTCGCGCTTGCCGCTGCGGCCCACCTGCTTGACGCCTTTCGTGATGGGATATTTTTTGTTCCACTCGAGACGGTTACCGATCCGGCGCGCTTCATTCCTCAGGTTGCCCGCTTGTTGAATATCGAGACCAGCCGCGCCGGCTCGCTGCTAGATGCATGCAAGGCCTACTTGTGCGAACGCCAGATTCTGCTCGTGCTCGATAACTTCGAACAGTTGGTTGAAGCCGGCAGCCTGGTAACGGAGCTGCTCCTGGCTGCCAGCCAACTTAAGGTTGTCGTCACCAGCCGTGAAGCGCTGCACCAATATGGTGAACGCCGTTTCATACTTCACGAGTTGCCCCTGCCCGATCCGGAAAACCCGCCGCCGCTTCACCAGCTCCGGACCTGGCCGGCCGTCGAGCTGTTTGTCCAGCGTGTCCAGGCGCTTCACCCGGACTTTTCGCTAGGTGAGGCAAACCAGGATGCCGTCCTGCGCATTTGCCACCAACTGGACGGCCTTCCGCTCGCCCTCGAACTGGCCGCAGCACAGATCAAGTGGCTGGCCCCCGGGCAGGCCTTGCCTCCGCTGGATATTGGCCTGAAAACGCTCGGTAGTCCGGATTACAACCGTCCCCCTCGCCAGAAGACACTGTGGGATACCATTCACTGGAGCTATCAACTTCTTGCGGACGCCGAAAAGGCGCTCTTTTGCCGGCTCGCCGTATTCGGGCGGGAATGGAGCCTGGATGCCGCCCGCCAGGTTTGCCGGTGTACCGAGGCACAGGCCGTGCTGGATGCGCTTGCCGACAAAAGCCTCGTTCGCTATGTTCCCCAAGGCGACGGCAGCACGCGCTACCAGATGTTGCAGGCCGTACGGGAGTATGCTTTACAGCAGCTCGATGCCAGCGAAAGAGAGGCGGTCTCAAACCGCCATGCCGGCTACTATATCGAGCTTACGAGGCGCGCCGAAGCATCCATTGGGGGACCCGATCAACCGCATTGGTTGGGGATCGTTCGCCAGGAGCATGAGAACCTGCAACTTGCGCTGCAATTTCTGCTCGATCGTCACGAGACTGAGATGGCCTTCACTTTGCTGGGGGCGCTGTGGCGTTTTTGGGATATGCTCAATATCTGGAGCGAAACTCGCCTGTGGATGGATCGGGCGTTAGCGCAGGGCGCAACTCTGAGAAGTACAGGTCGCGCCAAGACTTTATGGGGGGCCAGTTGGCTCGCCGCTCACCAAGGAGACTATGCACGTGCGCTGGCGCTGGCCCAGGAGGGGCTGGCGCTGGCCAGGGAGAATCACGATCTCGCACTCACTGCCCGTTTGTTGCAGAGTGTTGCCGAGGGGAACTATCGTTTCGGCAATATCGAAGAGGGTATTGCCCTGGTCGAGGAAAGCCTTGGCATTCTACGCCAGATCGGCGACCAGGAGGAGATCGCCTGGGCGCTCGATCACCTCGCCAGAGGGCAGTGGTTTCGGGGTGAACTTGGCCGCAGCCGGCAAACGCTGCAAGAAAGCCTGGCGATCTTTCGGCGCATGGGCTACCTGTGGGCCATCGCCGCCGTTTTGCGCCACGCCGGCCTGCTGGCGCTGGACGACGACGACGACGAGTTTGCATTGGGCGTGCTGACGGAAAGCCTGGAAATCTCGCGCCAGTTTGGGGCCAAGCAGCGCATCAGTGAAATCTTGCGGGAGCTTGCTGCCGTCCGTTGGAAGCAGGGCCGCTTCGAGCAGGCGCAGCAATTATTCGAAGATAGCCTGGCGCTGGCGCACGAAATTGGCGACCGTACCGGCGAAGGTTGGGCGCTGAACTGGTTGGGCCGTCTCGCTATCCGGCGATCTGACTTTGCGCTGGCCCGGCAGCGCTTCGAAAGCGCGCAACGGCTTTTCGATCAATCGGGTGACCCGACCGCCATCGCCTATAACCGGGATTGTTTCCGGCAGCTGATCTAGAACGGGGGCAGGCCTGTCGCCTGCCCCCGTTCTGCGGTGAACGAGATTGCTTTGTTCCGTACTGCTTAATCGCTTACGGGGTATACCGGATCCAATCGACTTGTTGGTACAGTGGGCCGGTGTAGTTGAATGGGCCAAGCCAGCTATCTACACCGATGCCCGGCCAGAAGTTCATCATGAGCTTCATGGGATGGGTCGGCAGGGGGCCACGTGTGCCTGTTTCAGTATGCACCAAGACACCATCGACGTACCACTTGATGTAGCCCGGGCGGAACTCGAAACCGTATGTATGGAAGTCGTCGGCCGCATCGAAACCCAAATCGATCATGGTCTCGTGCCCGCCTACCCCGTTGGTGAAGTAATTGGTCTGCATTTTGGTCGTATCTTTGCCCAGGATTTCGATGTCGATTTCATCCCAGGGCTGGTTGTCCGATGGGCCGGTGTAGACGAAGAACGATCCACCGACGATGCCGCTGCCTTTGGCGGCTTTGAGGCGAACTTCATAGAGGCCGTGAGTGGTCATGACATTCCGGCGGTACTCGCCGGATGCATAGGGGCGATTCGAGCAACCTGATGGGCAGGTTCGATTGTCCAGCGTGATCGTCATGATGCCGTTCGCAAAGCTGATGTGATCGGCGCGCCAGCCTGCGTTGAAGGGGTCGCCATTGGTCCAGCCATCGGCTTTGGTCCACATGCCGGTGTTGTACTGGTTAAGATCGTCGTAGAAACCACCCGTAGGTGTGGCGCTGGGGGTTGGGGTGTGGGTTGCGGTTATGGCCGGCGTGTTGGTGTGCGTGGGCACGTCGGTAGGGCCTGTACTGGTGGGCGTGTGGGTCGCAGATGGATTGCCGCCGCAGGCGACACCGTTCAATGCAAAGCCAGCCGGCGGGAGGTTGACGCCCGTGTGCGTTCCCTGGATGCCAAAGGAAACCGAACCGCCATGGGCCGCGATGGTGCCGTTCCAGTGGCTGGCAGGGTTGCTGGCGGTGACTTCCGTGCCGCTTTGGCTCAATGTGGCATTCCAGGCGCTGGTCACTTGCTGGCCGTTTTCGTAGCGCCAGGTGAGTGACCAGCCGCTGATGACCGTACTGGCATGGTTGGTGATCTTGATCTCCGCGGTGAACCCATTTCCCCACTGGTTGGCGCTGTAGACCACCTGGCAGGTACCCGGCGTATGGCTTGTCGCTGTGCTGGTGGGTGTATCCAGCGGTGTGGTGGCGGTCGGCGTGTTTGCAGGAATCGTATGGGTGCTGGTGGGTGTGTTCACAGGAACCGTACGGGTAGACGTGGGGGTGTGGGTCGCTTCGTGGGGTGTGTTGCAGGCGATGCCGTTGACGGCAAAATCGGTGGGGGTGGTGTTGGTTCCTAGGTGGGTGGCCTGGAACCCGAAGCTGACCGAGCCGCCATTGGCCGCGATCGTACCATTCCAGTGCCCGGCAGGGCTGCTGGCTGTGACGGCGGCGCCGCTTTGGCTCAGTGTGGCGTTCCAGGCGCCGGTTACCTGCTGGCCGTTGGCAAAGGTCCAGGTGAGAGTCCAGCCTTGGATGGCCGCAGCGGTATTATTGGTGATTTTTACATCTGCGGTGAAGCCGGTGTTCCATTGATTTGCTGTGTAGGTCACCTGGCAGCTGGCGGCCTGGGCGTGCGCCGGGGTGGCGGTCCGGCTTGCGAGCAGGAGTGCGAGGAGTCCCAGCAATGGAATGATTTGGCGAAGACGGTAATGATTCATACGTTGCTCCTTTTCTTTCGGAAGTGGGCGCCGGGCGCCAAAAAATGAAGTTCACCGGCGGTTTGTTATATATGAGGAAAGAAAAGGCTGTCTTGACTCCGATCAAACTCCATCCAGACTCCGCTCTGCCTGGGCGCATCTGGCCTCGAATGCAACCAAAAGCGCAGTTGGCAGGCATGCTGCCCGCTTCAAAAAGGTGCGGCGATCTCGATCTTGTCGATATGAGGGGCCGCACACCCCGGTTCGCCGGCGAAGAACCTGATCCGGTTGTTGCCTTCCTGCAAGCAGACATCGATTACCCGGCTCTGGTAGTTATCCCAGGCGAAAGTGTTGCGGAAGTAGTAACGTTGCGAGATTTCATCGTTGACCTGTACGTCGGCATATTGATCGACGACCTGGCTGTTGTAACCGTGCTCTCCGCGAAACTCCGCATTGGCAAAGTGCACGACCAGGCGGTACAGCCCACTTTGGGGAACGTGGACACCCTCGAACGTCAGGAAGTTGGCTTCTCCATCGCCCAGCCCGTGCACATATTTGCCCCCCGAAGCGGCGGGGTCGTCGACGATGGCGGCTTTCCCGCCGAGCACGTTGGCCGACGATTCGGCTTCGTATGCCAGCAGCAGGCCCGTTCCCGGGCTGATGTCCAGCGAGACGAGCCGGATTTCGTCACCGGTGATCGCCTCGAAGACGATACGGTTGATCCCGGCCGTCAGGAATACATGCATCGTCCAAGTATTCCACGTTTCTGAAGTGGCTGTGGCGGGCATCGAAATGTCGGTCAGGTACGCCCCGTTTAGCTCCAGGCGCAGCTTGCAGCGTGTTGCGCTGCTGTCTGCCAGGCAGGCGGCGTAGTTCAATTTGACTTCATAGAAGCCATTGGTGGGCGCCGTAACCACGAAACTCGTCCGGCAGCCGAAGCTGCATTCGACCGAGGCGCTACCGGCGTAGACGACTTGCGCACGGCCTGAAAGATCGGCGTATTCGGCCGGGTAGCGGTGTGGACTCAAGTACGGCGCCGTCTTGCTGGGGGTGATGATGATTTGATAGGCGGCCGTGTTGGTCAGGTTTTTTAGCGGTAGATTGATTTGCCCATCGGTAAGTGCAAACTCACCTTCCAGGATGGGCGCTGGGTCATCGGATGGTTCCAATCCGGTGCACTCGGTCACCCACACGGCGGCGTGCACCAGGTTGCCAAGCTCGGGCGCCGCCTCGAAACCGGCTATGATCACTTCCACATCGCCTGTATGCCCGCCCAGCAGGACACGTACCTGCTTTTTGGACCGGTCGAGCGTCGCCAGGCCTTGCAGCCCTTCGGCCTGTGGTTCTGGCGGCGTGACCTGCACTGTGTTTCCGGTCATGCCGCCGTACCAGCGGTACAACCACCAGGCGCCGGTCGCGCGATTGTAATGGTCGCGCGTGACCAGGTTGTTCAGCGAACCGGCGTCCGTCCAATATGCCAGACAGGCGTCCACTTTGCTGTTTTCGAAACGCACCATCCACTGGATCAGGCGCCCGGGAACGCCCAGGTCGCCTTGCATGCGGCCATATTCGTTGATGCAAACCTCATGCGGCGGCAGTCCCAGGTCCTTTTCGATGCGGCGGAAATCTTCATAGCGTTCGTACCACCCTGTGAAGAAGTCATCGTTCAGTTCGTGCCATGAGATCACCTCGGGCAGGCAGTCGTTCTGTTGGGCGAAAGTCATGAACTCACGGTAGACTGCGCCGTCGTAGGCGGCAAAGTTAGGCCCGACGAGGCGCGCCTCCGGCGCCAGCGATTTGATCTGGTGAAAGACTGTCCGCCAGTCATCGAAAAAGGCCTGCTTTTTGTCCGTTTTGTTGTACCAGATTTGGTCCGGTTCATTGAAGGGGACATAGGCGAAGAAGCTGCGGATGGGACTGGCTTCCACCTGCTGGACGAGACGTGTGATCTCGTTTAGGTAATCTGCCAGGCCGGTTTCCTCGTAAGGCCATTGGGCATAAACGTCTTGAAGGTAGATTTCGATCTCGCGGCCATCGGCGGCGTTGTACGTTTCGGCGACGTTAAGGGCGTCGCCGTTGGGATGCTGCTGGCCGCCCTCGGGTTTTTGTGCGGCTACCTGCGGGTTGAGCGGCGCCAGTACGTTTGCGCTGGGGACTTCTTCCTTGCCCAGGCCATACAGAAAACCGGACGCGCCATGTCGGATGGGGCCGGTGGAAATAGAAAGGTCAACGATCAGTTGCGTACTCATCATTCAATACTCCCTTGCTACCATTTATATTTTTGGGTCTTCCGGGTTGCGCCGAAGAATCCCTTTCACGGCGAAGCCGGGAGAGCCTTGTCTTTTTACCATGGTGAAAATCCCCTGAAAAAACCTGCCATTTGCCAGATGGACGATTCCCATGGCGATGTGCCTGGGCATGCGCTCTGGGCTGAGTTGGCAGAGATTTTTTAGGGGGGTGTTGGTGGAACTCGACATCATCATGTTGAAGGTGGGGTTGCGGTAATCCACCCCACCGGTGCTTTTTCCGATCATCTTCTCGACCCCCTGGATGATCTTCCGGACGATGAAACTGCTTTTCATATCTTGAAGCGAGCAACTCAACGTGTATGCGCCCTTGCGCCATGCTTCGACAGGCGCGATGTTTTTGCCCAGGAGTGAGACGAAGTCTTGCTCGGTGGGTTTGCCTGCCGGCTGGAAATACCAGCGGGAAATTTTTTGCGTTGCCGGCTGCGCAGGCGCGCCGTGGAGTTTGAGCGTAGCTTGCAGGCGGATATCACCGCTGGAAGCGCCCACAGAAATGTGGTAATCGCCGTGCTGGACGGTCCAGCCTTTTGCTGTCGTGTCGTAGTGCGCAAAAGACCGGAAGCCCAATGAGAAGCGGATGCGTGTGGCCTGGCCGGCTTTGAGAAACACTTTGGTGAATTGTTTCAGTTCCTTTTCCGGGCAGATGGCGTCTGGCTGCGAATCGCCGACGTAAACCTGCACGACTTCCGCGCCGTCCACGGCACCCGTGTTTTTGATCGTCAGCGAGACGTGCAGGGTATAAGGCGCTTGCAGTTCTGTGTGAGAAAGCGCCAGATCGCTATAGTCGAAAGATGTGTAAGACAAGCCGTGACCGAAAGGAAAACAGACGGCTTTTTTAGCCTTGTCGTAGTAGCGGTATCCGACGTAAAGCCCTTCACGGTACTGGGCCTGCTTGCCCCCACTTTCATAGAATCCCGCCGACGGGACGTCATCGTAGCGCAGCGGGTAACTCTCGGCCAGCTTTCCGCTCGGATTGGCCGCCCCTGCCAGCAGTTCGGCCGCTGCAAGCCCGCCGGCCTGGCCGGCAAGGTACATGTGCAGCACGGCCTTGACCTGCGGCAGCCAGGGCATTTCGACCGGGGCGCCGCCGGCCAAGACCACCACCGTGTTCGGGTTGGCGGCGGCTACGCGGGCGATCAGCGCATTGTGGCTGTCGGGCATTGCCAGGCTGGTGCGGTCGAACCCTTCCGATTCATACGCTTCGGGCAGGCCGGCAAAAACCACGGCGATGTCGCTTTGCTGCGCGCCGGCGACGGCTTCGGCAAGCAGGCCGCTATCGCCAGGGCCTTGGAGCGCATACCCCGGATAGTAAACGTAATCGAAACCCTGCTCGTCGAAGCCATCCAGGGTACTGGACAGCCGGGTGGGGACGATATGCGAACTGCCGGCTCCCTGGTAGCGCGGCTCTTTGGCCAGTGCGCCGATCAAGGCGATTTTTTGGTTCTTTCGAATGGGCAGCAGCCCGTCTTCGTTTTTGAGCAGGACGGCAGAATTCGAAGCGATTTTTTGAGCCAACCGGTGATGGGCATCTACGTCGTACCGGCAGCCGACCTGGCGGTTTTGGGCACCCGCAACAATCAGCGTCAGCAGCCGGGCCGCGCTTTCGTCGATGCGCGCCTCGGCAAGCTGCCCGCTGCGGACCGCGGCGATCACCGCTTCGTCGAAGTAGCCATTGCTGGCGGGCATTTCCAGGTCCAGACCCGCTTCGAAGGCCGCTATACGGTCGTTCAGGGCGCCCCAGTCGGTTACGATGACCCCCGCGAAGCCCCACTCCTCGCGCAAAATTTCCCGCAGCAGATGGACGTGATCGCTGCAATAGACACCGTTTAGCTTGTTGTAAGCGCACATCACCGTGGCCGGTTTGGCGCTTTTGACGGCCGTTTCGAAGGCTGCCAGGTAGATTTCGCGCAGCGCCCGTTCGTCGATCAGGCTGTCCGAGGACATACGCTCGCTTTCCTGGTTATTGCCGGCAAAGTGCTTCAAGGATGCGCCCACGCCCTTGCTTTGCAGTCCTTCGATCCAGGCGGTGGCCATTTCACCGGCCAGATAGGGGTCTTCCGAGAAGTACTCAAAATTCCTGCCGCATAAAGGGTTGCGCTTGATGTTGACGCCCGGCCCCAGCACCACGGCAACCCGTTCTTGCAGCGCTTCCTCGCCGATGGCAGCGCCCATTTCGTGCAGCAGGTCGCGATCCCACGAGCAGCCGGCCAGGCTGGCGGTGGGAAAACAGGTGGCTGGCAGGCTGTTGTTGATGCCCAAGTGATCGGCCACGGCAACCGGTTTGCGCAAGCCATGGGGGCCGTCAGCCAGGGTGATGGCAGGAATGCCGTGTTTTTCGAAGGCTTTGGTGCTGAAGAAATCGGCGCCGGAGCACAGGGCGATTTTCTCTTCCAGGGTCATTTGGGTAAGTATCGTTGGGTTATTCATCGTTTGGCGAAGGCGTGCGCTAGTTTTGACGATTGCTTTTCAGGCAAGCAAGTGCCCGTGCGTGAATTTTACCCTACCCTAGCAACCTGTCAGAGAAGACTACGGAGCTTTTTCTGTGGCTTCTCAATAATGCGGGGTGTGGGGTGTTTTGTGCGTGTTGCAACCTGGTTGCAACACGCACAAAACACCCCACACTCTCCCTATTTTTTGAGCAGATACCTTTTTCTTGACTCTCACCTGCGGGTCACCAGCGGCAGGAAGATGCGTTCCATCAGGCGCAGGATGCGCAGCCCGCCATCGCCATCGGCGACCAGGATGTTTTGCCCGGACAGCGCTATTTGCCCCGCACTGCCCGGCGTTTCGTAGTACCCGGCCATCCGTGGGCTTTCGGGTTTGGAAGTATCGGCCACATACACGCCGAAGTATTCCGTAGCGTAAACTCGCTCTCCGGCTGCCGCTACGCCGGTGTCGAAACCCAGTTCGGTCGCCAGCATGCCGGCCTTGGCCGGATGGGCAGGGTCAGAAATATCTACCACTTGCAGCCCATTAAAGCCATAGGCTACGTAAGCGTATGGGCCGGAGATGGCCACATCGTTGGCCATGCCAGAGAGCACGTAGGACCCCACTTCGGCGGGATGTGCGGGATCGGAGATATCGACCACCCGCAGCCCTTCATTGCCGCAGGCCAGGTAGGCGTAGTTTCCGGAAATCGCCACCCGGTCGGCGATGCCGGGAGGCGCATAGGCGCCGGCGAAGGCCGGCTGCGCAGGGTCGCCAATATCGACGATCACTAACCCATCAAGCCAGTCGACCAGGTAGGCATAGGTTCCGGAGATGGCTACACCGTGGAGTGAGCCGGTAGATGTGTAGTATCCGGCAGGCGCCGGGTGGGCCGGGTCGGCGACGTCAAGGATGTACAGCCCGTCGTAAGAGGTGGCGTAGGCGTACGTGCCCGAGACGGCCACAGCGCTGGCGCCTCCGGGCAGCGGGTGAGAAGCGGCCAACCTCGGCTGGGCGGGGTCGGAGATGTCGACGGTGTGCAGGCCGTACCACGAATCTGCCAGATAAGCGTAAGCACTGGATGTTGCCACGTCATCGATGCGCCCAGGCAGCACGTGGCTGCCGGCTGCGTCCAGGTTTTGGGGATCGGCGGCGCTGATAACCTGTAGCCCGCTCCAGTCGGCCACGTAGGCAAACTGGCCGGAAACGGCTACGCCATAGGCGACTCCGGGCGTGCGGTAGGTGTCCAACTCGCTGGGGCTGCCGGGTGTGGCGATATCCAGCGCCAGGATGCCGCTCTGCCCATCGGCGACGTAGGCCTGGGTTCCAGCAGTGGCTACCCGGTAGGCTTCGCCTGGGGTGGCATAAGCGCCCGCCAGCGCCGGGCTGGCCGGCGTGGCAATATCGAGCACGATCAGGCCCTCATTTAGATCGGTGAAGTAGGCATAAGAACCCGAAATCGCCACCCCCTGGGCGGACTGATAGGCCGCATAGCCGCTGTAGGCGCCGGCCTGGTTGGGGTTAGCAGGGTCAGCGATATCGAAGACGATCAGGCCGCCTTCGCTGCCAGCCACATATGCGTACGAACCGGAGACGGCTACATCGCGGGCGTAATTTGGCGCGCTGCTGGCGGAACCCAAGGCCATTGGGCTGGTAGGGTTAGAAATATCGACGATGTGCAGGCCGCCCATCGCGGCTGCCAGGTAAGCCTGGGAGCCGGAGATGGCTACCCCTTCCACGTTGCCACCGATGACGTAGAACTCACCGACCTGGCTGGGGTTGGCCGGGTTGGCGATATCGATTACCTGGAGGTTGCCGGCGGCCAGATAGGCATAGTTGCCCGAAACGGCGATATCTTTAACGATATCCAGCAGTTCGCCGGTCTGGCCGACCAGTATTGGATTGGCCGGTTCGCTCACGTCGAAAATTGCCAGGCGTGTGCCCACACCCAGGTAGGCAAAACTGCCTTGCACGGCCACGGCGTAGCTGGCCCCGCCGAGTTGGCCCCATTGGGCCATTCCCCAGGTTTCTGTGTAGTTCCCCGTTGCCTTTTGCGAGTCCAGCGCTGCCTGGCAAGGTGCGGCCAACGCAAAGAATATAAGCATGGTGATGAGTATTTTTTTCACGGTATTCTCCTATGAGCGCCAAACGCAGACGCCGTGGTTCCGGGTGGGGGATGTGACAAAGTCCTGGCAAATGGCTTTGGCTCAAGCCAGATGCCCACTTACGTCATGCCTGGGTTCCGCATCATTATTCCATACTCCGGGATCAGTCTCAACCCGCAAACCCGGCATCGGAACCCCGCAAACCCAGGAACGAATCTGTCTGCTCGTATTGACCTGTCTACGCGATACCCTTGGCCTCACCCTGGAGGAGATGGTCCGGCGCTGCGGCGTGTTCGGAAAGCCCGGCCGAGAGATGGTCGGGTACTGGGAAAGATGCCAAAGCGTTTCCCGCCTCGCCCGTCGAAGCCCTTTCATCATAATATTTGATCGAAGATCTCCGCGCTCCCTCGGTACGGAACGGACTTTGCTGTACGCTCCGACAGCCCCACCCGAAGCGCGTTTCTACAAGGCCGCCCGACGAGCGCTTGTTCGGCGTCGAAGCCGGTATGGCCTGGGTGTTGGCGCAGCTATCTACCGCCAGCTCTGTCGGTCGACGATAGTACTTTGCCAGGTATAACCCTACCCGGCTGGCAAATCAAATACCAACCGTAAAAAATCTAAAATTTGCACTTCGATCACCGGGTCAAGCGCCGCTTCGGCACGGAACAGGCGCATGGCATGGCCCCCCGTGGGGTAGCTGACGATCTGGTACAACGCGCCCGCAGCAGAATTGCACGTTTCGAGATCGGTCGGGGCATCTTCGGTAGCCACGCACCAGGCCGGTTTCTCGAGGGCGTCCATCGCTGTGACGGCCTCGGCGTACGAAAGCTCCAGCCAATTGCCGGGGCCGAGGGAGAGCGCGGCGATACAGGCTTCGTTGCAGCCTTCAGCCGCCGCGTCCGCCCCGATGCTGGCCCCGATCCCGGCGACGAGAGTCGCATTTGCACCTTCGAGCTTGGTAGCGGTTTCATAGGCAGCCTGGGCGTCGAGAATCAGTTCCGATTGCTTGCCAGTATGCGGACCGCTTTCGCCGTAACCGCGAAAGTCGAAGGTGAATACCCCAAAAGAAAGATTTTCGGGCAATGGCTGGAAGAGATAGGGTGTGTCGAAATACTTCGTGGTCGGCGGGATAGGGACTTCTACGCCGCGGTTTTGCAGCCAGGCCACCATGCCCACATAGAGCCAGTCGGTCTGGTCGCCGCCGGCCCAATGCATCAGGACGATCACGGGGGCGGGGTTGACGGCTGCCGGGTAATAGTAACCCACCAGGGGCGTGCCATCTTTGGCTTGAAATTCGATGCGCTGTGCTTCGGCAGGCAGGGGAGGCAGGGCGGGTACGTTGGTGTCGGTGGGGGCAATGGACGTATCGGTGGGCGAGATGGATGTGTCAGTGGGAGCGGGGACGGGCGTAGCGGTGGCGGCAGGGATATCGGTGGGAACGGCTGTCGGTTCGCTGGCGGCAGTAGTGGTCGTGGGTGGCAGAGCGGTGGGGGCGGTGGTTGGCTGGCAGGCTGAGAACAGCAACAGAGCAGCCAGGATAACGAGTAAAACTGGTTTGGTTTGCATAGCAAAGCTCCTCAAGAAAAACAAACTTTAACGGATGAGCAGCGGCAAATAAACGAAACGCTGATCGGTATCTCCGACCCCCCGGCGAAATCCAGAACGTACAGATCGTTCAAGAGCTGTCCGTTGGCATCCCGACCGCCAAACAAATACAATCCCACCGTTCCAACCGCCGTCAGGCTGTGTTCACTGCACGGCGATGGTGTGTTTCCTAGCGGTACAGGTACCCATTCCTGCTGGGGCTCTTGCGCCTGCACCAGTGTTGCCAGGAACAGTGCAGCCAGAACCGTTAAAATCACAGCTGGTTTCACGAAAACGGTCATAGGTCACCCTCCAATAGAAAAATCCGGGTTGAGCGTGAAGAATTTCCGCTTTTAATCACGAGGAACCTGGAAATAGCATATCGAAGTGCTCGCGCAGGATATCTTGCAGTTCGCCAGGGGGGGGATATGCCAGGTTTTGCATCATGCCATCGAACAGGCATTGAAAGAGAAAAGCGGCTTGGGTAAGGTTGTGCAGGCGCAGTTCGCCGCGTTCAACACCTTGCTGGAGCAAGGCGGCAACTAACTGTTGGTAGCGTTGGTTGTA
This sequence comes from Chloroflexota bacterium, assembly GCA_049325275.1. Taxonomy (GTDB): domain Bacteria; phylum Chloroflexota; class Anaerolineae; order Anaerolineales; family UBA4823; genus CAIQJJ01. Next base: position 33,884 of record JBMOLU010000081.1, on the reverse strand, counting down.
CTCGTGCAGTAGGGCGTGGACGCGTGGCTCGTAACGGGCCAGATGATACATCTCCCCGTAGAGGGTCAACTGGGCAGGGTCTTGTTTTGCCAACACACGCAGGAAAGAACCTTCCAGCCGCTCTCGGCAGGTTCCGGGAGCGGTCAGCAGGTCTTCGGTAGCGGTCAGGCTGGGAGCAAGGAATAGTTCCATCAGCGCCAGCGTGATATCCAACTTTCCTGGGAAATAGCGATAGAGGTTACCCACACTCAACTCGGCCCGCACCGCAATATCCTCCATCCGGGCGGCAGCAAAGCCCTTTTGTAAGAAAACTTGTGCGGCGGCTCGCAAAATTTGTGGTTTGCGTTCGGCGCTGACATTGGGACGAGGCGACATGGGTTCTTTCTGATAAATGAATGATGATTCATTTATCAGTGTAAAAAAACGTCTTTGTGATGTCAATGACAGAAATGTCAGGAATCATCCTGTAGCAGCTTTGCTTTCGCAAACTGCCAGATTGGTCGGCTTGGCCTTGCGGGTCGAGTTTCTCGAACCGGATGGCTCTTTGCGTTGTCAATGCCCAACGTGGTTGTTCTGAGTCGGGCCAGAAACTGCCGCCCGGTAAGGCTTCTACCGCTGTTCCGGCGGCGGTTTTTCTGTGCAAAGCGTTTAGTTCAAGGCTACTTATCCGTCCCAACGCACAAGCAGTCACTTCTCAACGTTTTTTGCGATCTGTTCCAGCGCTTCGGAAATGCGCACAGCCTGTTCGCTCTGGTCACTCAATTCGTACGCCTGGCTTAGCTGCAAATACAACTCGCGTATCTTTGCCTTGTCTGATGGCCCTGGCGACAAGCCCTCTTGTACCAACTGTAGAGCTTGTTCGAAGTGTATGATAGCTTCACCAGCCGCAGAGAGCCGTAGCGCTTCATGTGCTGCGGACAGGCAGTGACGAAAAGCTGCTTCTGCCAGCCCGGCGGCCAGCGCGTGGTGAGCGAGCACTGCCGGGGACGCTTTGACTGCCTCGAGGCTATCGATTGCACGCCGATGGAAGAGCCGTCGCCGTGCGTCTCCAGCTTCGGTATAAACCACGTCCCGAATCATGTCGTTGGCAAAAACGTAAATACTGGCGGATTCTGGCTGTGCTACTTCTAGCAAAAGCCTGCTGCTAACCAACTCGTCCAGAGCGGGCAACGCTAGATCTTCGGTTGTATTCGAAACGGCGCACAGATGCTCGAAGGTGATGTGTTGTTCGAGGATGGCTCCAGCTGCCAGCAGTCCGAATGCATTCGGGCTGAGGCGATCTAGCCGAGAACGAATGACGGCTCGCACAGTGGATGGGACGCGCACGGTTTTCCCAAGATCATGCTCGGCATCTACTGTAAAAAACCAACCTGTTTTCGCCTGGCCGGTTGCCTGTCGTTTTGGATGGAGTACACGCCGTTCGAGCAAATCCTTCAAAGTCTCCATCAGGTAGAATGGTTGGCCGCGAGTTTCATCGAATATCCATTGCGCAAAGTCAGTCGCCGGAGGCGACAGGATAACGTTCACCATCTGAGTCGTATCTTGCTCGTCCAGTGGTTTTAACTCGAGATGACACAGCGAAGCTGGGTGCGACAAATCTTGTTGTGCTGGTTGAAATTCACGCGTTATCTGCGCCAGCCACTCGCTGATTCCCCAAAAGCTTGTTTCGCGGGTAGCGTTTGTTGGGAGTATGTGAGCCATAGGATGCAAAGCCTCTGCACGCAAACTAACCAGCAGCAATACGCGCGTGTCGCCATCTGCTCGCGTAGCGTTTTGTAACCAGCGCCGGATAGCGTAGTGTAGCAGATCCAATGTCGCCCGGTCTGCCCATTGCAAGTCGTCTACAAACAGCACCAACGGCGATTCTCTGGCTAGGGCCAGCGTGAAGCGTACGAAGGGTTCAAAAAACCGCGTTTGCCCCTTCCCCGTTTTTAGCGGCATATGTTCTAATGGGATAGATGGAAGATCGGGGTAGTGTTGGCGCAATTCTGGCAATAGCTGGTTTAATGGGGCCAGCCAAGCCTCCGCCGGCCAGTTTTGGGGTGACTTGAAGCTGGCTACACCAAAGCTATCCATCCTTTCGTGTTTAATCCACAATCGGAGTGCATCCAACAGGGGTTGAAACGGCATGTGGTGGCTGCTTTCAAAAGCATCTCCTTGCAGTACTTTCGCCCCTCCCTGGGTGCCGGCCCAGGTCAGGAACTCTGTTGCCAGGCGGGTTTTGCCAATCCCCGCCTCGCCGCGCAGGATAAAGACCTGAGGCTGACCAGCGGCGGCGCGCTCGTAGTGCTCGATTAAAGTCTGATACTCGCAGGTGCGTCCAGCAAACCGAGATTCTAAAAAAGCAACAGGGGTATCGGAACGATGGGATGGGCGTGGGTGAAGATGTTGGCTGCGAATGAGTGTTGCCAGTGCCTCGGTGTCTGGTTCAGGTTCCACGCCCAATTCAGCCGCTAAAACGGCGCGACACGCTTCGTAAGTTTCCAATGCCAAACTACGCTCACCGGCGGCGAAGTGGGTGCGCATTTTGTGCCGATAGGCGACCTCATTCAACGCATCTAGCGCTATCCATTGGGCATCCGTTTCTGTAGCACGGACAAATTCACCGTTGGCAAACTGAATTTCAGACAGCCGGTCGAGGATCAATCCTAGCCGCCGCCGCCAGACCTCGCGTTGGATAGCCACCCAATCGTCAAACTCGGGAGCATTGCTCAGTGAAAATCCGACTAGAAAATCGCCACGCTGGCAATCGGCGGCTGATAGCAGCAACGGCAAGCTGGCTGAGCCATTCGGGGGAATGCGGCTCGAGCGGTCGGAGCGAGCTAGCAAGTAGGCACGTGCTACAGTATGCAGGTCGAGGAGAATACCTGCATCTGGATTCGAGGCCAGGGTATCGTGCGTGATGGAGAGATAAGAAAATGGGGGGCTAGAATCGTCTGCCTGGCGTAAAGCGGCTTGCAGGCGATTGAGATCGTTTCGCAGGGATGCGAGGCTGCGTTCAGGGCTGGATTCCGGCCACAGCAGGGTCGCCAGGTGTTGGCGCGGTTGTGGACCTTTCTCCAGTGTCAAGTAAATCAACAAGGCCAGTGCCTTGCGCGTTGGAAACGCCAAAAGCCTGCCACCGAGACGTACTTCGGGTGGCCCCAGTAGGTTCAGGCTTAATTGTGACGTTTCACTTGCCATTTTCAGGCTCCTTGGGACGCTTCTGGGACTCTGGGTCATTATACTCATCATAGAGTATTGAGATGTTTTATGCCCATTTACAGGTATCGTTGCCAGAATTGCAGTATTGAATTCGAGAAAGTACAGGCTTTCTCCGAAAAGTCATTGACGTGCTGCCCGGAATGCTGCAAGAACACTTTGCAACGGGTTCCCCAGCGACCCACGATCATCTTCAAAGGTTCAGGTTGGTATTCCATGGATCGTCGCTCGACCACCAATACCGAACGATCTGCTGGTGAAAAGGGCAAGGGTTGAGACAGGAGAGTTTCCGATGCCTGGTATGGTGCTGATATTCCCAATCCTGGCTGGTAAGGTGGAAGCCTGGCGGCGGTTCTGCCAGGAGTTATCGGGTTCACGGTTACAGATGTATATCACCTCGCGCCGGCGGCTGGATATCACCTATGAACGCCTGGCGCTGGCAGAAACTACTTTTGGGCCGGTGGCTGTGACGACATTGGAAGCAGCCGATGTCGAGCGGGCGCTGGGCCAGATCATCATCTCTAAGCTTCCATTTGATCGCTGGTACCGAGAGCGAGTGGAGGTGTTGCACGGTATTAACCTGGCAAGGTATGGGCCTTTTTCGCAACGCATAGCCCTTCCAGAAAACCAGGAACAGCTTTTTGAGTGGGCGTTATCCTCTACAGACGGATGACATCTGCTGATTTCCTACAGAAGGATAATGACCATGTTTGATCCCATTCTCGTCCCATTAGACGGTTCTCAACTGGCCGAGTGCGTTTTGCCTCATGCCGTGGCTATCGCTCGTTCTTTTGACGCGGAAATTACCTTGCTGCACGTCCTGGAAAAGAATCAGGCAAGCACTTCCGCACAAACGTTTGATCACCTTAACTGGCAAATCCATAAAACGCAAGCGGCCCTTTATCTCGAAAAGACAAAGATGAGCATCCAGGCATCAGAACTTCAGGCACGGACGATTGTCTTGGAGGGGTTGGTCGCAGAAGAAATCACGAAATATGCCCAAAACCAAGGGATGAAGTTGATCATTTTGAGCAGCCATGGGCATAGCGGCTTGACGCAATGGGGGATTAGCAGTGTTACACAAAAAACTGTCTTGAGTGCGCCCACGTCGGTGTTCATTGTTCGGGCGCATCAGTGCGATAGTCAATCGTTGCACTCACTTTATCGACGTATTCTGGTGCCGCTGGATGGGTCTCAACGGGCGGAAAACGTCTTGCCCATCATCACGCTATTCGCGCAATTCCATCGAGCACAAATTCATCTTGTGCAAGTGGTGCAAACACCAGAAATGGCACGCCATCTACCCCCGGTAAGCGAGGATATCGATCTATCCAATCGGATTGTAGCACGTAATTATGAAGAAGCCCAACGCTATCTTGAAAAGATAAAAACCCGCTCTTACCTGGAAGGTATCCCTGTTCAAACCCATCTCGTTACTGGTGAAAATGCGGCTGTCGAGCTGCATCAAGTGGTAGAGCAGAAACAGATTGACATGGTTGCCTTAAGCGCGCATGGTTATTCGGGCAATCGCGATTGGCCATATGGCAGTATGGCCAACAATTTCATTCTGTATGGCAAAGTGCCCTTATTGGTGGTGCAAGATTTGCCTGCCAGACATGTGTCAGCGTCGCTGGAGATGGTATCCAGAGAACACGCTGGTTAACCAATGCAAACCCATCCACAGGTTATCCTTTCTAAACCACTCACGCCTGGCGTAACCACATCACCGGAAGAATTTGCGTATGGGTTGGCAAAGACGCACACGGTAGCGACATCCACCTCCCCGACCACAACGCTGTTGGAAACCCTGCAAAGCTGGGAACAGGTTTTACAAAGGGCAATTGCACGCTTTAAGTCTGTAGCGCCGAAGGATTTACCAACTTCACGCGCCGGCGAATGGATGCTAGATAATTTTTACCTTGTCAAACAGACCTTCCGCCAGATTGAAGAAGACCTGCCCCCCAGTTTCCTTGAACAATTACCCAAACTAAACGCGACACCGTTGTACGGGCATCCGCGCATTTTTGCCCTGGCCTGGGAATGGATGGGAGCTACCCAGGGTTCGATCGATCTGGTTGAAACCGTTTCTTTTGTGCAAGACTACCAGCAGGTGATGCCCCTGACGATTGGGGAACTTTGGGCACTGCCGATTATGTTGCGAATTGGGATTTTGGAACGACTCGTTTGCGTTGCCGCCGATTTGACCGGTATGGAAGCGCCAAAAAGCCTGGCTGAAACTCCGAGCCAGTTCGCTTCCCTGACACTAGCGAAAGATGCGATGGTTGCCAATTGTGTTCTCAGCTTGCGCCTGCTTTCGACGACTGATTGGAAAGCTTTCTTTGAGAAAACAAGCCGGGTAGAACAGATTTTGCGAGATGATCCGGCGGAAATTTATGCATACATGGATTTTGAGACCCGCAATAGTTATCGCAGTGTTATCGAGGAACTGGCGCAGCACTCAAACTTCAGCGAAGAAGACGTCGCACATGTTGCTATCGAACTCGCCCGTAAAGCCAAAGGCAAAACATCGGGACGGAAAGCGCACATTGGCTTTTATCTGCGGGATGTAGGGCGTTCGACGCTCGAAAACAGCCTGCACTACCAACCTGGGTTAAGGGCTCGTCTGTGGCGCGTGCTGCTTGTTTCCCCAACAGTTACCTATCTGGGTAGTATTGTCACTCTTTCCGTACTGTTCATCTGGGCAATACTGACCTATGTGACGCTTTCGAGCGGTTCGTTGATCCAGCACATTGTTGCTGGTGTGCTCGGGTTTGGATTGGCGCTGGAAACGGCGATCGCAATCGTTCATTGGAGCGTGACGCATCGCATCAAGCCCGAGAGTCTGCCGCGCATGGATTTTTCAGAAGGCATTCCGCCGGGCAACCGCACGATTGTGGTAGTTCCAAGCTTGCTAGAAAACGCCGATGAACTCAACCACCTTCTGCAAGGGTTGGAACTGTATTATTTGTCCAACCCCGATCCGCAACTGACGTACGCCCTGCTGACCGACTTTGGGGATGCCCAGGCGCAGGTTTTGCCCGAGGACGGACAATTGCTGGCACTGGCAAGGGTTGGGGTTGAAAATCTCAACAAAAAATATGCGACACAACCCTTCTATTTGTTTCACCGCCAACGTGAGTGGAACCCATCCGAAGGAGTCTGGATGGGCTGGGAACGCAAACGTGGGAAACTGGTGGAATTCAATCGCCTGTTACTCAACCAGGGTGAAACGACCTATACAACCCAAATTGGGGATTTGGAAGCTTTGCCTGGCATTAAATATGTAATTACCTTGGATGCAGACACATCCCTGCCCCAGGGCAGCGCAAACCGCCTGATTGCCACCTTTGCACATCCGTTGAATCACGCCGAGTTTGCTGGCGACGGGCGTTCGGTAGTTGCCGGGTACACCGTGCTGCAGCCGCGTGTATCCATTAAGCCCACCAGCGCCAACCGGTCTATCTTTGCACAACTCTTTGCCGGGAATGCCGGGTTTGACCTGTATTCCTTTGCGGTCTCGGATGTGTACCAGGACCTGTTCGGTGAAGGCAGTTACGTCGGCAAAGGGATTTATGATCTCGTCGCTTTCGAACGCAGCCTGGCGGGACAGGTGCGCGAAAACACCTTACTCAGCCACGATCTGTTTGAGGGGATTTATGGACGTGCTGCGTTGGTCACTGATATTGTTTTGTATGAAGAATATCCGGCTAGTTACCTGGGGTATGCTCGGCGCCTGAGCCGTTGGATTCGTGGCGATTGGCAGTTGCTACCGTGGTTGTTTCCGATCGCCCATACCGATCAGGGAATTGTCCCCAATCGATTAACGTTGATCAATCTTTGGAAGGTTTTCGATAACCTGCGGCGCAGCCTGACGCCGCCTACCTTGCTGCTGCTGCTCATCGCCGGCTGGATTTTCTTGCCCGGTTCACCCCTGTTCTGGACTTTGTTGGTGCTGCTGCCTTCCGCATTCCCTATTGCGGCGCAAGCACTTCGGGACTGGCAGCCCAAGCCTGAACGCTTGACGCCGCGGCAATTTTTCGAACCGGCCAGGGCTCCGTTGATCCGCTGGATGCTGGCAATTCTCTTTCTGCCCTACGAAGTGCTGCTGATTTTAGGCGCCATCGCTACGACACTGACCCGCCTGCTTGTCTCGCGCAAGAACTTGCTGCAATGGACGACTTCGGCGAAGACGGCGCGCACATCGGGTTTGGATGCCCGGCAGAAGACCTGGGCCGAGATGGCAGTTTCTTGGGTATTGACGATTGTGCTGTTGCTTGCCATGTCCATTCTCAAGCCGGCCTCGCTCTGGGTGGCAATGCCCTTGCTGTTTGCCTGGTTGATCGCCCCCCACATTGCCTATGTGATCAGCTTACCGATAACCTACACACTTACGCCACTTTCGGCGCTGCAACACAGGCAAATCCACCGCCTGGCGCGGCGTACCTGGGCATTTTTTGAGCAGTTCGCCGGCCCCGATGACCACTGGCTGCCTCCAGACCATTTTCAAGAGTCCCCGCGTGGTAGTGTGGCACACTATACCACGCCAACCAATATCGGCCTGTTCCTGGTATCCACGTTGTCAGCCCATGATCTGGGTTATGTCGGTTTGTTCGATCTGGCCGTCCGTTTACGTTCCACTTTCGAGAGCCTCGGCAGGTTGGAACACTATCGCGGTCACCTGCTGAACTGGTATGACTCGCAGACACTGGCCGCGCTCCCACCGCGTTACATCTCCACTGTCGATAGCGGCAACCTGGCGGCATGCTTGATTGTGCTCAAACAGGGCTGCCTTTCCCTGGCAGATGCGCCAGTGTTGGGGGGTAAGCAGTGGCAGGGTTTGATCGTCCTTGTGGATATTTTGTTGGAAGCGTTGCAAGCGTTGGAAAAGAACAGCCCGGATGTGCCGGTCGAATCCTTTGTGGCCGAATTGGCTGGCATGACCGAACGCATCCGCACGATTCAGAACGAGCCTGAAGCGTGGGCACAAACCCTTACCTGGTTCTCGGCTGAAGGTTGGGAAAGGATTTCCCAGCACTTGATCGGATTGCTCGATGGGCATGCTGCTCTCCATTCTGAATCCCTGGCCGAACTCCAACTCTATCTCGATTTGCTCTACCATCACCTGCAAGACATGCGGCGCAGCCTGGATTTGCTCGCTCCCTGGCTCAACTACGTGGATACCGCGCCCACCCTGTTGGTTGAGATGCCCGCCTGGCAGGTTTTTCGCGACAGCCTGCCCGCTGAATTGCCAAGACTGAAAGATGCGGCGGCGGTATACGAGCGCATCAAAACGGCCTTGAATGCGCTTAAGGGGCAGTGTCAAGATAAGGCGGCGCGTAACTGGTGCAAAAAATTGAGTGCAGATTTATCGTCGGCGCGTATGGCAGCCACGCCGCTGCTAATTGGCTTTCAAAGTCTGGCAAGGCAGGCCGATGCGGCGGTGGCCGGCATGGATTTCCGTTTTTTGTTCGATGAGCATCGTTGCGTATTCCATATCGGTTACAATGCCAGTACGGAGCAGCTTGATCCAAGTTATTATGATCTATTGGCCTCCGAAGCCCGGATTGCCAGCCTGATCGCAATTGCCAAGGGGGATGTGCCTTACAGTCACTGGCAGTATCTTGGACGACCAATGACGATGGTGAACGGCAAACAGGTGCTGCTCTCGTGGAGCGGTACCATGTTCGAATACCTCATGCCGACCCTGTTTGTAAAAGACTACTTTGGGACATTTCTTTCGGATAGCTGCTACGCTGCGCTCGATGCGCAGATCGCTTACGGAAAGGAACAGCAAACACCCTGGGGAATCTCCGAATCGGGCTACTACGCCTTCGATGGCAACCAGAATTACCAGTACCGCGCGTTCGGCGTGCCCGATCTGGGCTACAAACGTGATCTGCCTGACGATCTGGTAATTGCTCCTTATGCCTCGCTGATTGGACTTTCGTTGCGGCCGCAGGCTGTGCTGGAGAATATGATGCACATGGAGCAGTTGAACATGCGCGGGCGATTCGGCTTTTACGAATCAATTGATTACACCAAAATGCGCCTGCCAGCCGGGGATGATCATGCTACCGTACAGTCTTACATGGCCCACCACCAGGGCATGATCCTGCTGGCGGTCTCCAATTATCTATCTAAGAACGTCATGGTACGGCGCTTCCACGCCGACGAACGTATCCAAAGCGTGGAACTGCTGCTCCAGGAAAAGATTCCGCTAAATCCACCGATTGAGTATCCTAATCCAGATGAAGCGGCAGATTTGCCTTCGAATTTATACTCGGTCAATAGCGCGCCGTGGCGCGTGCCGGTGGATAGCCCCATTCCACAGGTGCATGTGCTCTCGCAGGGTGAAAGTAGCGTGCTGATCACCAATGCCGGGGGCGGATACAGCCAATGGCGCGAATTCGCCCTGACGCGTTGGAACGCCGACACCACCCTCGATTCATGGGGAACGTGGATCTATGTGCAAGACTGCGAAAGCGGCGCACTCTGGTCAACTACCTGTCAACCGATAGGATGCGCTTCGCAGCATCAAGAAGTTTCGTTCCACCCACACAAGGTCGAGTTCCGGCGTTGGGAAAATGGGATTTCCTTGCACACCGAAGTTTCGATCGGGGTGGACGATGTTGAGATGCGGCGGGTGAGTATCCTCAATGACAGCGACCGCCCGCGGCGCTTGAAACTGACCAGTTACGGTGAAGTGGTGCTGGCTGCCCAATCTGCCGACCGGCGGCACTCGGCTTTCAACAAACTTTTTATCGAGAGCGAATATCTTCCTCAGGAGAACGCGCTCCTGTTCCAACGCCGACCGCGTTCTGCGGACGAAAAACCGGTTGTGTTATTGCACGCCTTGGTGATTGAAGCGGGTCGTAAAGTAACCGGCGATCACGAGAGCGACCGCGCCCAGTTTTTGGGCAGGTCACAGACCGCGCGTACGCCCCGGGCGCTCCAAAACGTGAACGGCCACCTTGCCGGCACTACCGGGGGAACTTTCGATCCGCTCCTGTCGCTAGCGCAGGAAATTAGCTTGAGACCCCATGCGAAGACCAGGGTAAATTTCCTGACCCTGGCGGCGTCATCCCGTGCCGAAGCATTGGAGAAACTATCTCACTACCAGTCTGGGCAGGTCATTTATCAGGCCATCAATACAGCCCGTATCCATAGCGAACGCGAATTGTTTGAGTTGGGATTGACCTCCTGCGTTGTAGAAAATATTCAACGTCTTTTGTCTGCCCTGCTCTACCCAACCGGGACTCTGCGCGCCGCGCCGCACATCCTGGCGCAAAATGAGAAGGGGCAATCTGGCTTATGGGCTTTTGGCATCTCCGGCGACTACCCGATTTTGCTGGTGCGCATCCGAGATGGTGAATCGACTTTGTTACCTGAGGCCCTGCAAGCCTTTACCTACTGGCGTAACCGTCACATCACCGTCAACCTGGTTATTTTGAATGAACAGGATACAGGCTATGCCCTTGATCTGCACAACGCCATCCAGCGCCAGATCGTGCGCATGGGCGCGGGTGGTTGGCTGAATCGGCGTGACGGTATTTTCATCCTGCGCAGCGATCAGCTCCAGCCCGCCGATAAAGTTCTCTTCCAAACGGTGGCCGGGGTCATTTTGGACGAGCGTGGTGGGGCGCTGGCCGAGCACGCCTTGCGTTTAACCGCCCGCGCCACCCGTCTGCCGGAATTCACCCCCTCGCTTTCCCAGGCGCAAGACCCTGAACCAACGCCGGCGCTCCAACTTCCTGACAGTTTACCGATGGAGAATGGACTTGGTAGCTTCAGCCATGACGGTAGTGAGTACATCATTTGTCTGAAGCCGGGTCAATCCACACCCCATCCATGGGTTAATGTGATTGCCAACCCACAGTTTGGGTTCCTGGTCTCTGAAACAGGCTCCGGCTCTACCTGGGCCGGGAATAGCGGAGAGAACCGCCTGACCCCCTGGCGTAACGATCCGGTCACGGATCTGCCGGGCGAGGCGCTCTACCTGCGTGACGAGGAGACTGGCCTGGTTTGGTCGCCTACGCCCATGCCTGCCGGGGCAGGAGGAGTACATGTGATCCGTCATGGGGCGGGCTATTCGACCTTTGAGTGCCAAAGCCATGGCTTGAACCACTACTTGTGCTTGTTTGCTGCGCCTGACGCTCCGGTCAAGATCGTGCACCTGCGCTTGCGCAACCTTTGGGAGCGCCCACGCCGCATCACTGCCACGTATTATGCCGAATGGGTGCTCGGTACCACGCGCGACATATCCCAGGCCCACATCATGCCGGAATTTTCCCCCAAGCAACATGCCTTGCTCGCTGTCAACCGTTACAACAGCGAGTTTGGTGAGCGCGTAGCCTTTTTGGCCGCCAGCAGAAAACCGCATGGCGTGACTACGGACCGCACAGAGTTTTTGGGACGAATGGGTAGTTTGCGTGCCCCCGCCGCACTCGGCCGGATTGGCCTGGGCAGTGCGGTCAATGCCGGGCTGGACCCATGTGCTGCCATTCAACTACACATCGACCTGGCGCCCGGTGCGGTGAAGGAAGTCTACTTTTTAATCGGTGAAGGGGCCAACCGGGCAGAAAGCATGGCTTTGATCGGCCAGCTTCAAGCGCCAGGGCAAGTTGAAGCCATTTGGCAGGCCGTCCATAAGCAGTGGGATGACACCTTGAACACGATTACTGTGGAAACGCCCGACCCCAACATGAATTTACTGCTCAACCGCTGGCTGATTTACCAGACATTGGCCTGTCGTTTATGGGGGCGCACGGGGCTGTATCAATCCAGTGGGGCCTTTGGGTTCCGTGATCAACTTCAGGATGTGCTGGCGCTGCTGCATTCCCGTCCGGATCTTGTACGCGCCCAGATTTTGGAAGCGGCGCGGCACCAGTTTGAAGCGGGTGACGTATTGCATTGGTGGAATCCGCCGCTGGGACGCGGTATCCGCACACGTTGTTCAGATGATTTGCTCTGGCTGCCGTTTGTCACCGGCGAGTACGTTGCCGTCACGGGTGATGAATCTATTTTGATCGAGAATATCCCGTTTTTGAAAGACGAAGCCCTGCAACCCGACGAAATCGAGCGTTACGCCCATTTTAAAACCACCGAACGGGCCTATTCGCTCTACGAGCACTGCCGCCGGGCGCTAGAAAAAGGTGCTACGGCTGGCGCACATGGCCTGCCCCTGATGGGCACGGGCGACTGGAACGATGGCATGAACCAGGTCGGTGCAAAGGGGCGCGGCGAGAGCATCTGGCTGGGTTGGTTCTTGCTAGCCACCTTCAAACGTTTCGCGCCGCTGATAACGCTCATGGCGGATGATATCGCGCCTTATTTGCAGCGGATGGAGCAACTCTCGCAGGCGCTTGAAACCCATGCCTGGGATGGTGACTGGTATCTGCGGGCTTTTTACGACGATGGCTCGCGCCTGGGGTCGCATGAAAATTGCGAATGCCAGATCGATTCAATTGCCCAATCCTGGGCAGTCCTGTCGGGAGCGGGGGAACCTACGCGGGCGGCGCAGGCGATGGAAGCGGTCAACCGGCTGTTGGTAAAGCCGGCTGATCAGATGATTCTGTTGTTTACGCCGCCCTTCGATAAAACCGTGCGCGATCCCGGTTACATCAAAGGCTACCTGCCCGGTGTGCGCGAAAACGGCGGGCAGTACACTCATGCAGCCATCTGGGCTGCCTGGGCCTTTGCCGAACTCGGCCAGGGCGAGCGTGCCGAAGCATTATTCCACCTGTTGAATCCTATCAACCATGCAAACACTCCAGAAAAGATGGCGCGCTATCAAGTGGAACCGTATGTCATCGCCGCCGATGTTTACAGTGGGCCGTATTCCGGTCGTGGCGGTTGGACGTGGTATACCGGTTCGTCCGGCTGGATGTATCGCCTGGGCATCGAGGCCATTCTAGGCGTTTCCAGGGCGGGGGCGGCGCTCAAAATTAACCCGTGCATCCCGCGTGATTGGCCGGGCTTCAAAGTAAGCTATCGTTTTGGTTCTGCTCGCTACAAAATCAGCGTGGAGAACCCACAGCATGTCAACCGAGGCATCGGGCAGGTTGTGTTGGATGGCAACTTGTTGCCCGGCAGCCTGATTCCACTGGTGGATGATGGCCTGGCACATGACGTGCGGGTTGTGATGGAATGCCTTGCGGCGCCTCCCCCTTTACCTGAAGTGTCATGAAGGGATGGCGCCTTCTCTTGCGTGTCGCTCCAACTCGGCGTTGAGCTTATGCACTTCCGCTTCGGCCTGCTTGCGTGCAGTGATGTCGCGGATATTGCATTGGATCACTTGCGCATGGTCGATCAGGTAAACATTACTGACAAACTCTACATCGATATGCTTTCCAGCGCTTGTTTCGAGCGGCAGGTCTTCATAACGGATATAGCCTGTACGCTGTAATTCTTCGAAAGCAAGCTTGGATGCTTCAATATCATGAAAGACACCGATTTCCCATAAACGCTTTCCCAATAACGCTTCTTTAGCGTAGCCCAACATAGCTGTTAAAAATGGGTTGACGTCCATGATCTGCCCTGTGTTTGCATCGAGAATTAATATCCCATCCTGGGCGGTTTCAAAGAGGCGCCGATAACGAGTTTCCGATACTTTCAGTGCTTCATCCGCCTGTTGCCGTTCGCGGCGGATCACCACCTCACGCAATTCGCGTTCAATCGCCGGAATCACGCAGGCCAACTCGTGTTTCTGGATATAGTCCTGCGCCCCTCCCTTCATCAGCGAAACAGCCAGATTAAGATCAATCTCGCCAGACACGATGATGAATGGCAAGTCTGGGCGTAATTCTTTGGCCAGCGCCAGAGATTCTGGGGCGCTGAAGCGTGGCATGGCGTGGTCAGAAGTGATCACGTCCCAATCTTGGCGTTCCAATGCGGCGCGCATGGCAGCCGGAGTACTCACCACTTCGTGCGTGACCTCGTAGCCTTCACGGCGTAGAGTGTACAGCAAAAAGTTGGCGTCATCTTCTGAATCTTCAACGATCAACACGCGCAGATGTTGATTCATAAATTTCTCCAGTGGGATTCCGGCATTGCCAGCTCTTTCGATTTTTTGCGCCTGAGGGGCTGTCTGAAAAGTCAGGTGCAACGCACTTGAGTACCAGATCACCATCGGTCACGTTGGTTTGTGGATCAATTGCGCCATGTTCGGCCTCGATCTCACGCCGAAATTGCCCCAGATTGATTTTTGTGGCTCTCCCGGCTTCGCCAGGAAAGGAGGCCGCATTTGGAGGTTGTGTACTGCACCCACCTGCCGAGGATGGCCGAAACAAATTTTCGGTTTTTCCTGTGTGCTGTGAAGCAGCCACACAAGTAAGACAGTCAGGGCGCACAACCCCAAATGTGGAACTCTTCACGCTAAACCTGGAAGACCAAAAATTGTTTTTGTTGCCCATAAAGCCTCACTTTTTTCGTACTGCTCGTGCGGTTTAGGCTCTCCCTACTGATTGTGCCTTCTGTCTTCGAAGGTATTGGCGGACTTTTGCCGTAATCTGGCGGTCGGTCATCTTGTCAACGGTTTCGATGCGCACGATGCGCTCGCCTAACTTTTTTCCTTCCATGCGTGTTTCGAGTTCGCCTTTGGCCTCGCCTGGCCCAAAGATCTGGATCGTATCTCCATCACCGAGCATGGCAATGATTGTGTCGTAGTATTTGTCCAGATGGTTGCCAAACTGCCGGTTGTGTATGTCTTCCAATGAACCATCATTAGAGTCGCTACTGGAAAATCGGACATGTTTTTCTATATCCGAAGCGATTTCTTTGACCACTTCCCCTTCACCGCCGACCGTTACAATCACTGCTTTGCGGTAGTCAATCCATAAACCGATGTGCTTTTTCATCATGAACCTCCTCTTCTGGTTTCAGGCAGCAGCGCCGCTGCGGATTTCCCGACCGGCGATTGGCCAGAATCGTGTAAGATCGCCAGACCGCCACTTTGGCCAGTAAAGAGTTCGTCGGCTGCAAGCGTAATCACATGATAGGCCTTGTAAAGGTTAGAAACAAACTCCACCAGAACGGCGTCCCAGTCGTCGCCGCCCAAGTGCGTATCGCCGTTGGTGGCCTTGACTTCGACCACACCTGCGTTGTCCCCAACGCTAGCCACATCCAATACAGAAACGTCGAACGTGCCGCCACCCAGGTCAATGCCTACGATCTTGCTCATATCTCACATCTTTAATGTATTGATTACCTGTGAGTGATTACACTGCTACCCTTGCCGGCTTCTTGCTTTAACCGCCGAATGTGCTTGCGTTGCCCCTTGGGTAGTCGTTTCTTTTTCGCTTTGTTGATTTTGCTTGCTTTGTCTGTCATGACGTTATTCCTTTCTCGTGCCGTGTCCGGCGATACCGGATTGCAAAGCTACCGTATAGGGTGTGTAATTTGCGCCATTCCTGCCATGATCACGGCAACCCCCAGGGAAGCAGATTGTGGCGCACTTTTTTCTGTGCCTGAGAGTGCCGCTCGAATGGCTTCGTTAACTTGACACTCCACGTACGCTGGAACCACGCTGATCAACTGGTGCCGGTTGGGTTCGCCTACCAAATCGTTTGCCAGGCGTCCCGTGCCACCTAGGGCGATGACCGGGCGGCCGTTCGCAACGCTTAAATCGATGTCTTTCCGAGAAACACTTCCGCCATTGATTAAAACTGTCACCGATCGATGGTGCCTGGAGAGCAAGGTGGCTATATCAACAATCCAGGATGATTCGTCCCCAAACTTGCTGCCGGGTACCAGGATAAAATGGGTATAGTGGCGTGCTAACATCCAGCGCTGCTTGCCCCACCACAGAAATTTTGTGTTGCGGGGGCCATCGGGCCAGGTGACCATTGCTTCGGGCGTGATGCCGATCAGTGGGAATTTGTGACCATTGCGCCAACGCGCCTGGCCGATCTCAGCCATCACACCCATGTCTGTACCACCACAGATGACCAGGGCGTTTATATCTTCTGCGATCGTAGCCAGGGTTTGGATGGCCTGTTGCGTCACAACGGCGTGTTGGTCTGAGATCGCGCCGCCGATCAATACGACAACCGGATAACTATCTTCAAGTCCCAGCGTGGAGATGGCTTCTGCCAGGCTTGCTGGCTGCTCTGGAAAGACACAAAGCACTTCTCGCTTGAGAAAAGGAATCATTTGGGTACGCATAATTACCTCACTTGACTTTAGTGCTGTTCAATCAATATGCCGGGCAATGATCTGGCGAAAATGGAAGCCGTAGATAGCAAATGTGATGGCCAATGGGAACAACCGGGGACGGCGGAACAAAGTCCAGAAAAAGAGCCGCCAATAATGGGCGCGCTCGACGCCGCGGATACCCAATTGGTAAATCGATCGTCCTAAGGCCAGGACATACTGCACATCCAGGTGAATACGTACCTTGGGCGGGTGATATTCGCTCAAGAACGTCAAAACGCGCTCGTAGTAGAACTGTGGAGCGTAGATTTGCTCCAAAAGCTTGCGATAGCCTTCTTGCAGTGTTTCCAGGCCCATCTTGGGGATGATGTTGGTCGAGCCATCTACGTTATCGCCCGAAAACTCATTCACCAGGCGGCCTTCGCGCTGCATACGTTCGTACAGGCGCGTCCCCAGTGGGGCCTGCAGTAACCCCACCATGGCTGTCACAATGCCGCTCTTCTGGATGAAATCGATTTGCTGTTGAAAAATCGAGGGGGGATCGCTGTCAAAACCGATAATGAAGCCGCCCTGAACCTGAAGCCCGGCATGTTGCAATCGTTGGACGCTTTCCACCAGGTTGCGGCCTTTATTCTGATTCTTGCTGCATTCGGCCAGGCTGTCTTCGTTGGGCGTCTCGATGCCAACAAACACAGTGTCGAACCCGGCTTGTGTCATGAGTTTGACCAATTCTGGATCGTCGGCCAGGTTGATAGACGCTTCGGTACTGAACGGCATGCCGTGCTTGCCCTTGCGCCATTCGATCAATGCCGGCAGTATTTCAGACTTGATTTGCTTCTTGTTGCCGATGAAGTTGTCATCCACAAAAAAGATACTCTTGCGCCAACCCAAGGCATAGATGCTGTCCAACTCAGTAATGATTTGCTCCGCCGTTTTGGTGCGCGGGCGATGCCCCAATAAGGAAGTTACGTTGCAAAAGTCGCAGTGAAAAGGGCAACCTCGAGAGAACTGAATGCTGATGGTGTCATAATGTTTGAGATTTGCCAGATGCCACAAGGGTGTCGGGCTTTGACAGATATCTGGATACTCACTGGTGGCATACAGGTGTTGGGCACACCCGGCAGCCAGGTCTGTCAGAAAAAGGGGCAGGGTCAACTCGGCTTCATTGAGTACAAAGTGATCGACTTCCGGAAACTTTTCGTGTTCCATTGTAAAGAGTGGCCCACCTGCCACCACGTTTGCACCGGCCTGCTTGCAGCGAGCGATCAAAGCACGCGCCGCATCACGTTGCACAGTCATGGCGCTGATGAAGATGTAATCGGCCCAGGCCAGGTTTTGGGCGGTCAGGTGAGTCACATTCAGGTCTATCAGCCGTTTTTGCCACTCGGCGGGCAGCATGGCCGCCACGGTTAACAGGCCTAATGGGGGGGAAGCAGCCTTTTTGTGGATAAAGCGTAGCGCATGTTTGAAACTCCAAAAGGTGTCGGGGAATTCGGGGTAAACCAGCAAGATTTTCATCACTACCTCGCTCAGATTTTGCTAGTGGAAAGATTCTGAAGCCAGGCCGAAATTAAACGATTGGATTGACGTTCTTCTGGCTATTTTTCTTTTCTCTTTTCGCGTCCTTTTTTTCCTTCATCGTTTTCAGCGGTTTTTTCTTGGAACCTTTCTTATTGTTTTGACCTTTAGCCATAATTTTTCTCCTGTTATTATTTAATACCGTTCCTTGGTCGTTTTCTCACCCGACATGCTGACCGGCAGGTTGCCCAACAGCAGGGTTGGACTGATACCGTGTTCGGTGATGACGATCTTGGCATTCTCGCGCAGTGAGTTTTCGATCATCTCGAGCTGTTTGAGCGCTTGTGCGTTGCCGACGAAGTATTTTTCGGCGGCCTCGTTCACCAGGCGGATGGCTTCTGCCTTCGCCTGGGCGACCAAAATCACTGCTTCGCGTTCACCCTCGGCGCGTTGGATGATCGCCAGCTTTTGCTGTTCGGCAGCTTCGAACTCGCCGGTTGCCAGCAGGCGCATCGAACGGCGCTCTTGCTCGGCGGTCTTTTGCTTATGCATGGCTTTCTTGATGTCTTCGGGCGGGTCGATCAGGCGGATTTCCACCTTGCTGACATTCAGACCCCATTCGACGGCGTGGGTGTTCAAGATGCGTTGTAGATTGTTGGCAATTGTCTCGCGCGCCACCAGGCTCTCATCCAGGGTCAGATCACCGAATTCCTGGCGCAGGTTGGTCATCGCCAGTTGGATAACCGCTCGCTTCCAATCGTCGATGTTGTAAAACGTTTTTTTAATCGCTTCTTCTTCCGTTGCAGGTCTGACCCACATAATCCCGTCCACCACAATTTCAACATTGTCTTTGGTGATCACCGGCTGCGGGTGAATGTCCATCGTATGTTCGCGTACGTCGCGCACGCGAACAACGTGGACGATGGGGAGTTGAAGCCCCAGGCCGGGCATTACAAATCCACTGTACTTGCCCAGGGTTTCTTTAATGCCCCGCTCGTAGGGTCGTAGAGTGTAGATCGGGCCATAGATCGTTCTCATATCGAAACTCCATTTCATCTTTGCAGAAAACGCTCACTATTAACTGGACTTTCGTCAGTTTTGTCTGAGCTATTCCTTGGCCACAGACTTTTGAAAAAAGGCTCGGGTTAACTATCCAACAGGCTGTCGGCCAGGTTTGAGGATGAAACCGAGCAGCAGGCCAAAAACCAGGGACATCGTGATCGTCACCCAGGGGTATCCGGCGGCTTTCTTGCCGAAGCCACCCGGAACTCTGTCGGCGGCCTCCTGGACTTTCTCGTTGTATTGGCTCAATCCGTGTCCGACTTCCTCGTTAAACTTCTCTATTGCGGCTGCGACGGTTTTCTTTACGTTATCTACCCGTGGTTGAAACATCCTGCGCAACCCGGTGACGCCATCATCTCCCAAGGTAGCGATATCCTTTTTCATCTTCTCAACGTCTCGGTTGACTTTGTTTTCAAATGCATTGTCGTTCATCGTCGATTTCCTTTCAGGCTTTCGCCATGTTTGGGAATTATTTTTTCACTACTTTCATCTTATCGGAAACATCCCCCGGCCACATCCATCAGCCGGGGAGTCTTTGCCTCCGCCACTTGGGGGAGACACAAAAGATCGCTCATCAGACCTCTGAATTCGTCAGGCCTTTTTCCACGAATCTGGTGAACCGAGAAGTATGGCGTAGCGCAGGCCGTAGGCGTTGCTGATCACGACGGGAAGCCCCTGTAATGCGGTGGAGAGATAAACTAACACACCCGAATTTACATAGTCTTCTGGGTGTTGCCCTGGTCCGACCTCTAAGACCACAAACAGCCAGGCATTGCCTTGCTCTGTTTCGGTCAGGACAAAGCGGCTGATAAAAGGCTTCAGCCCCAATTTGGCCAGGATGCCTGGAACAGCCTGGGCGACATAACGGGCTGCCGGGAGGTAACGGTGAACACTCATGCTTGTACCCACCCATCACTATGTAATTTCTGTTCGGCTTCGCTAATCCAGTTGATGACGGATGACTCTGACGGGCCGACGATTTCCACCTGTGGTGTTTCATCACTCGGAATTTGGGGCTGTGTCAATTGCGGATGATGGGTATCGACATCCACGATCTTTCCATCTACCAAGAGCAGGGGGCTGTCGTTATCGCGCGAGATAGTACTTATGCGCAACACCACCAATGGCATCAGCTGCCGATAAGCCATCACCCCACCCACGATGAGCAGGAGAATAAGTGGCCGTGGTGGCCTGGCTCTGAGCGGAGGCGGTTGCATCCCACACGATTTGCGTTTGTTGGACGATAGACTGCTGCGTGGCAGCTGCCCGGGCCATATTCAGGCTGACCTCGGTACTCTGGATAGACAGTTCCATTAGCTGCTGCTGGTGATATTCCAAGGTGGTCTGTGCGGCGACATTGGTGATTTGGTCAATGTTCAGGCTGACCGCGGTAGCCTGGCGCGATAGCTCCGTCATCTCACTCTGGCTAGCAGCCAGGGTAGATTGCGCAGCAGTATATACCTCGGCTGGGTTATCGCCAGGCAAGGGTGACGCAGAGAATGTTGGAAATGCAGCAGGTGGTTGTCCGACCGGTAATCCATAGAGACGTCCGCACATGAGCAGTGCTAAAACTATCAGGGCTAACAGGATCAATGTCGCAACAAGCCGATTGTTCATCGGAAAACCTTTCAAACCGTATTCTCTTCTCGCATTCGTGCGGAACTGGAGTTATTCGCCCATCTTACGGGTTGGGAAACAGGTTGTTCTGCAACTGCACGAGGTTTTTCGTCAACTGATCCAACGTCGGCTGGGCTGACTTAAGGTCGGTTTTTGCCTCGGTCAATGCCTGAGCGGCGTTTTGTTGCAAGGCCGTGAGCACGTTCTTTTGCTCCGTTCCTAGCAAGTCAGATAGCGTATCCAGCGTTTCGGTGACCTGGCTCAAGGCCAGGTGCGCACCAGCGTAATCGTCGACAGCCACCGCCAGGCTGGCTGCGCGCACATCCGACAGCACCTGGAGCACGGATATGTGCAGTGTGGCGGAATGTAGTTTTGTTTGCAGCGTTTCGTTATCCGTCTTCAAAATTGTGATCTGATCGCTTTGGCTGGCGAGCGTTGCGCTGATGCGCTCCAGTTCGGCGTTGGTCTGGTCGAGTTTGTGCCGGGTGGGAAAGTAGAGGATAGCGCCGATCAACAGCGCGCCCAGACCAAATGCTGACAACGTTACCAGCATCCAGCGCAGGGCGTTTTGTGTAGCCCTTTGCAGGCGGTTTTCATGCTTGTTTTTGGATGGGATCGATTCTTTTTCGTTCACGGGGATTCTCCTTGTCCGGTAGCTGCTAGAAACTTATGATCCCGTACAGCCCAAAAGGGATGTTGTCGGTTTCTATGCGATGTGTTTTTATCAGATAGAATGTCCATAATTTCATCTTACAACAAACACTACCTGGCTACATCCATCAACCGGGGAGTGTTTGTCTCCGCCACTTGGGGGAAATGTTAAGCTGTATGATTTTCTTTCAATGCCGTGCTTCAGTGCGGGGAGTTCTACCTGTTGGCTTGCGCGCCTCCCCCGTAATCGGAACAAGGAATCAAGGTATTGACCACTTTCTTACAAGCTTATAACAGAACTGAAAGCAAGAAACCACCATAATCGGAGTAGTATGATAAGAGTTAGAATTCGCCCGGTTATGATCGCAATGAGGTAACATGAAACAATCTGTAAACACAATCATAGATTTCATCAAAAAACACAGGTGGAGCCAGGTAGGTCTGACACTCGTGCTGGTTGGGCTTGCGATCGCGGGTGTTTTGATTGTCCAATTACAACCGCGCAAGGAAGCCATACCGTTGAGCGGTGTGGCTGATGCCATCTCCGCAGGGCGAGTGCTCAGAATCGAAGATACCCAGGTTAGTGGGATGTTAACCCTCTATTACAAGGATGGCTCGAGGCGTATGGCTCAACGTGATCAGACGGTGCCATTTCTTGAACAAGTGCAATATCTCGGTGTAAGCGATATTCAGCTTGCCGAACTCGAATATGAGATAACCAGGCCGTCGCAACTGACCGGCGAAAAAGTCACCAGTACGATCCTGATCATTGCCTTTCTCGGGATAGCCGGTTTTACCATCATGACGCGCGCCAACGGAGGCGGTATGCTTCCTGCCCGCAAGAAATACGCGCAGGGTGACATCCCGAACACCACCTTCGAAAACGTGGCCGGTGTGGAAGAATGTCGCAAGGAATTGAAGGATATCGTCGCCTTCCTGAAAGACAACACCATCTACCAACGCATGGGCGCCAGCATGCCTCGCGGCGTGCTGTTGGTTGGTGAACCCGGCACAGGCAAGACACTGCTCGCCAGAGCCATCGCTGGTGAAGCGGGCGTGCCCTTCTTTACCACTTCTGGTTCCGAGTTCGTGGAAATGTACGTGGGCGTAGGAGCCAGCCGAGTCCGTTCACTCTTCAAGCAGGCGCGTGCTAAAGCGCCCAGTATCATCTTCATTGACGAGATTGATGCGGTTGGCCGCAAGCGCCACTCTGGCAGTGGAGGTGGTGAAATGGAACAGGATCAAACTCTGAACCAAATGCTGGTCGAAATGGATGGTTTCACGCCATCTGAAGGGGTGGTGGTGCTGGCTGCGACCAACCGCCTGGATGTGCTCGACCCGGCCCTCACCCGCCCTGGGCGCTTTGACCGGCATGTGAGCGTACCACGTCCAGATGTAAAAGGACGGTTGGCCATCCTCGATGTGCATGTGAAAAGCCGACGGCTGGCCCCGGATGTAAATCTGCTGGATGTTGCTAAATCAACACCAGGATTGGTGGGCGCGGACCTTGCCAACATTGTCAATGAAGCGGCCATCCTGGCCGTGCGGGATGGTCACGATGAAATCACCGTGCAGGATTTCCAGGAAGCCGTGGAAAAGAACCTGACCGGCGGCACTCAGCAGAAAAGCCGGGTGATGAATGAAAACGAGCGCCGCACGATAGCCTATCACGAAGCCGGTCATGCGGTGGTGATGCATCTGACACGTCACTCCGACCCGGTTTACAAGATCACCATCATCCCGCGCGGAAAGATGGGCGGCTTTACCATGGCGCTCCCCGAAGATGATACGCTACTTATGTCTCGCAATCAAATTCTGGCGCGCATTACCAGCCTCATGGGTGGGCGCGTAGCAGAGGAACTCTTCTGCGACGATATCACCAGCGGCGCGGCCAACGATTTGCAGGTTGCCACACAGTTGGCCGAGGAAATGGTCATGCGCCTCGGGATGAGCGTTACTGGCTTACGGGTATTCAACCGCCCAGAAGGCTACGAGGCGCTTACAGCGCCGCGCGCTGGCCAACAAACCTTCGAAGCAATTGACCAGGCCATCAAACAAATCTTGGACGAGTGCCATCGCGAAGCCAAACGTATCATCGCCGAAAACCAGGAAGCAGTCGAACGCGTGACACACTGTTTGCTCCAGCAGGAAACCATGACGCGAGAAGAATTCGTCGCACTGATGTAGCATCAATGGCTCGTTGAGGCGCGTGAATAGTCTCCATAACAAAAGCCCGGCTTGTTCGTGACAATCCTGTGTGGCGTTGTCGCAAACAGCCGGGCTGTTTCGTAGTTATTGAAAGAAACGATTAAATCGCTCGTCTCCCGGTGATGAGCTTGACAATCGCCAGCAAGACGACCGATCCAAGCAGTGAGACCAGCAAGGTCCCGATGCTGATGGCATCATTGATCGTTCCGATGCCTAACAGGGGGCTGATGAAGTAACCAGCCAGGAACGCGCCAGCGACGCCGACGACGATATCGAGCAGCAAGCCCTGTTGTGAATCCGTGCGCATGATGCGACTGGCAACGAAACCGACGATCGCTCCGGCAATAAGATAAATTACCAGGTTCATTTTATGTTTTCCTTTTCTCTGTTCGTGTTGGCTTCATAAGCCGTCAGGCGCTTGCCGATTTCATTGGCTGCGGCCTTGCGGGTATAGCCATACTTCTCTTGAAGCAAGCCGGTGAGTACCTGGAGCTTGCCAGCGGCCGATCGAGGTCGTCGGTGAGTTTGCCTCACCACGTTTTGGCCTCGCCTCGGATTTGTTCCCACTTGCCTTCGAATAAGTCTTTTTTCAACGTTTGCTCCTCCAGATTTTTTGAAAAAGCTGTCCCATTTTGTGCCGGCGCTCGGGACAGCCATCAGTGCGCCGGATTTCGAGCACTCATTCAGCCAGGCGGTGCCCTCAATCTCGAATACTAGCCGCGGCACGACGCAGGCGTTCGGCCACACGATCAGGTGTTTCCGCTTTACTGATAAACGCGTCAGCGCCGGCGGAGATGGCAGCTTGCTGGCGGGCGTCCAGATGGCTGATGAGGACAATGACCAACGCAGCCGGGCAAACTGCACGCAGTTTCGCCAGGGCCTGTACGCCCAGATTGATTGGGAGCAAGTCCCAATCTACCAAGAGCATGTCCAGCAGGGTTGCCGGGGCTTTGGCTAATGTGGTGGGCCAATCGGCTGCTTCGCCAACGACCTCCATGTTTAGATCAAGGAGCATCAGGCGAAGGGCAGAGCGCTCTTCAGGTTTGGCATCGGCTAAATATACGCGGGTCATAAATTCATCATATAACAAATACTCCCCGGCCACATCCATCAGCCGAGGAGTATTTGTCTCCGCCACTTGGGGGAGGCAGGCTTACACTGAGTTTGTCGAAGGATGGGTCAGGTGACCAGCCCCTGACGCAGCGCCAGCGTAACCGCTTCGGTGCGGCTGGTTACGCCCAGCTTGGACAGAATGTTACTGACGTGAGATTTTACGGTGGACGGGCTGACGGTCAGCCTGCCGGCAATTTGGGTATTGTTCAGGCCCTCGACCATCAGGGCCAGCACGGCGCGCTCGCGCTCGGTCAGGTCGAGGCCGGGCACCGGCGGCTGATTGGCCGTCTCGACCAGGGCTTGAGCAGCATCAGGGGAGAGGGTCGCGCGGCCGGTGTGTGCGGAGCGGATCGCTCGCGCCAGTTCGTCAGCAGAGACATCTTTGAGCAGGTAGCCGATGGCACCAGCTTCCAGCGCATTTTGGATCAGGTCGCCTTCTTTGAAACTGGTCAGCGCCAGCACCTGAACTGATGGAAATTGCTGGCGGATGGTGCGTGTTGCATTCACTCCATCCATGCCGGGCATGACCATATCCATCAGCACGACATCCGGCAGGATTTCGTCGCAAAGCCGGATGGCGTCAGCGCCGTTCTCGGCTTCGCCCACCAATTGCAGATCATCAAAGACCCTTAAGAAGGTTGCCAGGCCGCGGCGCACCATAGTGTGATCGTCCACCAACATGACGCGAATGGGTTGGGATGGTGTTTCGTTCATTAGCCCTCCTGTTCTTTCCAGCAGATGGTTACTTCGGTTCCTTTGCCTGGCTGGCTGGTAATCATCAGCACGGCGCCTACCGCTTCGGCACGTTCGCGCATCATCCCCAGCCCATAGTGACCGGAGGGTGCCAGTTCAGAAGTGACAAACCCGCGGCCATTGTCCCGAATGTGCAGTTCCAGGCCCCTGAGATCATGGCATACGTTGATTTCCACCTGGCTGGCTTTGGCGTGTTTGGCAATATTGCTCAGCGCTTCCTGGCAGATGCGGTATAGAGCTACCTGTGTATCGGCAGGCAGGTGGCCTTCGCCGTTTACTGTCACGATCGCCGGGATATTTGTCCGCCCGGTAAAGGTGTTACCCAGCAGGCGCAACAGGTCCCCAAGTTCGGCATCGGTCAGGGTAGCCGGGCGTAACTCAGCCAGCAAAGCGCGCATCTCGGCTTGTGCGCCGCGTGTCAGGCGGCGCAAGTCCTCCAGCGAGCGGCGTGCCTCGGCCGGATCTCGTTCCCACAGGCGTGGCAGAACCTCAGCAATCAGCCCGGCAGAAAAAAGCGATTGGTTGACAGCATCATGCAGGTTTTGCGCCAGGCGTTGGCGTTCTTGTAGCGCTGCCAACTCTTGGGCATGTTTGTACAACTCTGCGTTGACCAGCGTTACTGCTGCCTGGTTGGCGATGGTCATTGCCAGGTTGGCATGACGTGAGGTAAAGTAATTCCGCTTGGCATGGGCGATGCCGATGCCACCGAGCATGCGCCCCTTAACCGCAAGCGGTACCCACATCCAGGATTGTATGCCTTCTAGCAGGGCTGCGCAATCGTTTTCTAGAAGCGTGCGCAAGAATTTTTCTGAAGGTTCATTCCCCCGTAAATCTGCAATCTGGGTGGGGTGTCCGCCGTTGAATAGCGCCACCAGAGTTTCCTTGCCGTTCAGCCGGATGCGGAAAGGTACAGATTTTTCCAGTTGCTTCGTTCCGCGAATTGCTCGAGCCACCAGGGCCGAATCTTCCAGTGTAAAAAGAGCAGCGCGCGTGTATTTGATCAGCACCGCCATTTGGTCAAGGATCAGGCTTGGTTGTAGTTCCAATGTGGAGGCCAGAGTCTGGGAAATGTCGAGCAGGGTGGCTTGTTCATGCGCGCGTACTCCTACCCGTTGCTGAAGCTGGTGTTCTGCCTGGATGCGTTTGCTTGCGTCGCGTAGAAGTGCCAAACCACAGGTGCGGCCCTGGTATTGGAATGCCACCGCACGCCATTCCACGCTGAATTGCGAATCATCCCGCCGCACATGCTGCGCCAGAATCTCGAACACGCCCCCATGTTGCATCACTTGAGCATAATTGTCGAAAGATGGCAAACTTTTGGCATGGATCAATCTTTGCAGCCGTAACTCGCCAAAAGCCTCGAGCGTATACCCGTGCATTGCTGCCGCCGCGGGGTTGGCGGTCAGCACGCTGCCGCTCTCCAGGTCGATGATCAATACGCCATCACTGATAGCCTCGAAGATACTGCGATACTGTCCTTCTTGTTCTTCAAGTGGTAAAGGATTCGGATCTTTGTTCATGAGAATACTCTTTTAGAGGTGAGTTCGCAGGAAACAGGAAATGCTCAAGCGAGTATTCCTGCCTATATTTTACATCATCGCTTAACCGGTTTTGGCTGTAGAACTATAGAAGCGCTCCAATGGCTAACCGGGCGGAGTTCCTCTATTCAATGCCCCTTCGAGTGTGGCACCTGGGACCAAGCATGCTGGTTGGTTCAGGTGTATTCTCGCCAGCGTATCCGTATCCGGCGTTTTCTACGTGAATGTGGTGCTGGTAAGCCAGCCATTTTTGCAGGATGTACTCGTGTGAAGCGATGGTACGGTCGGACAAACCTTCCGCTGTTTTGAATTCGCACGCTCCAACCCCCAAATGCGGCCTCCTTTCACGGCGAAGCCGGGAGAGCCGCAAAAAAACCATAGTAAAGCCGCTGATAATGTAGACGGTGCCGGTAAGCACCTGACCATCCATGGGAGTAGTGATCGTCACCGTGGGGGCCAGGCCGTCAATCCACACCGTGGTATCGGCTGCCAACCATTCGATGCCGTTCGTGGCCGTGACAATAGCGGTATAGATCCCGGCGGCCTGATAGGTATAGCTGATCAGCGTGCCCTGGGCGGTTTGCATTGCTTGATACTCCCAGTATCGTGCAAAAAAAGGCCGGTGTCAACGCTCATGACGCGCCAGCACCGGCCTGCTTCACTGCCTGATGATTACGCTTCGCTATGGCAATCATCCATCGAATTTGACGATGTGGTAGTATCCTCATCGAACCATCCAACGCCGCACTGGCCGCCAAACTGGCCTTGAAGACAACCGCCGCCACTACGATCTGATCATCATCAGCGGTGGGCCGGCCGGATTGATGCCGGGTTGTACACTGCTTGCAAAGGGATCGACTACGGTTAACTTCTGAAAAGGCCAACCATTAATCGGCTATCCAGGTCTTCCAGGCGATCCACCTCGCCGCTGGCAGCAGCTCGGGCAAAGACGATCCCCGGATTGCGTGCGTGGCGGGCGCGTGCTAACACGTTCAGGCTGGCTGGCTCGCTGCGTTTCTGCGCTTCCTGGGCCATTTGCTCGCTTTGGGTATGCAGTTGGGCAAAGCCCTGGCGCGCCCCAACCACACAAGCGAACATTTCCTCTGGCGTGAAGCCATCCGCGTAACTATGGCGCACAATGAACGGCTTCCTGTTGACATCGGTGGTCACCCCGCGCACGCCTACCACCATCGGCAGCGATTGGCGGTTCCAGGCACGGGCATGGGCATCCAGCAACTGCGGGCCGATGTGAATGTCCTGGTAATTGGTCGCCGACAGGATTTTCTCGGCCAGCTCTTCGGCGTAGATTTCCCAATGAGCCGGGTCATCGCTATCGGGTGCGGCGGGTCGGGTCTCTGACACGCCGATGAAGGGACTCATCGAAG
This sequence comes from Chloroflexota bacterium, assembly GCA_049325275.1. Taxonomy (GTDB): domain Bacteria; phylum Chloroflexota; class Anaerolineae; order Anaerolineales; family UBA4823; genus CAIQJJ01. The sequence goes on along the minus strand of JBMOLU010000081.1, from coordinate 5,689 downwards.
CACCCGATGTCTTGGCGGCCTCGTAGCCGAGCTGTGCCAGCTTGTGGAAAGTCTCCAGCATAGCCGCCACGCCATCTCGTTCGAGCAGCAGGGCCAGCAAATCGGCCAGGGCGGCCTGGGTGAGGTGCGGTTCGAAGGTGCTTTCGGGTACGCCAGCGATGCGGGCGATATCGCTGCGGCCGCCGGGTGTCAGCGAGTGCCAGGCCAGCCCCCAGGCCACTTCAGGGGGTGGTAGGAGCGTTTTGATCAGGGATGGGTGATGGGTCAACTGCCCGGCCACCGAGATAAACTCCTGGGCTTCTTGCTGGGTAGCGGATGTCAGCGGCAGGTGGAAAGCGACCTGATCGCCATCAAAATCGGCGTTCATCCAACGGCAGAGCAACGGGTTGAGCCGGATGGCGTGGCCGGGGTTGCGTACAGGGTGGAAGGCCAACATCGCCGTGGTCGAAAAGGTAGGCGCACGGTTGATGAGTATCCACGAACGGCTCAACAGCCCATCGAGGGCTTGGACGGCTCGCGGGTTCTCTGGCCCAATCAGATCTTGATCTCCCAACTCGGCGGCCACCTGTGGACGAAAGAGCTTCCAGCACACGCTTTCGGGCATACCAACCTGATCGAAGTTCAGACCCACCCCTGGGGCGATCACCGCCCGACCGCTAAAAAGCTGTCGTTCGCGCAGGCGCAGGATTTCAGGGGGGAGCAGCGCGGCAAAGAAGTCGTTGAGAGCGGCTTGCAAACGGATTTCGGCCTCGCGTACCAGCCGTTCCGGCACACGCCCGGAGAGCATCCGAGCCAATAGCGCATTGGCTTCAACCAGCTTTTGGTTGGTTTCTGCCAGGTGGGCAAATTCGTCCGTTGGCAGGGTAGCGCTTGCTGCCGGGAGAACACCGACCACGTCCAAGGTACGTTCACTCAACCAGGGGTGTGGCTGTGGGCGCACTAGTTTGAGCAAATCCCCTTCGGGCGGGACAAAGCGGAAGAACAGTCGGTCACTTTCAAATTCCATGCGGATACCAGCAATTTGCAAGCGCAGGGCCAGATCAGTGAAGATCGGTGGCTGGGGTGGAGCAAACTGGGTGCGACGAACAGAACGGGCAGTTAGCGATTCGTGCAGTGTGGCGGTTGCCCCCAATTCCTTCAAGACGCCGATTTCCATTTGGCCTAACATCTGCCCATCATAACCGTGTTCGATTTCGTCCAGCACAACTTTGATTTTGTCCTTTGCCAGGTGCGCCAGGCGCATCCAGTACACCCAACCGACCGTGCTGGGGCGTTCCAGCTTGGAGCCATTTTTGCCCAGAGTCAGCACTTCCATGCCGGTTTCGGGCAGCCCGGCGGCAACCAGGCGCTGGCGAAGTTCATCTGGCCGGGGGGCGTGGAAGGGCGGTACGATCGCGGGCACGCCTTCCTGCCGGGCGATGCGGCTCATCACCGCCTCACGCACCTGGCCGAGGTGCATGCGCGTGCGCAGCCCGGGAAAGTTGTAGACCAGTTCAACCGGCGTGCCATCCGGCAAGTGCGGCATCTCATCATCCGGGATGATATAACTGACAACGCCTTTTGAGCCATGCCGGTTGCTGATTTTGTCGCCCGGCTCTACAGGGAAGGGGTCAACCATGCGGCGGGCAGCCGATTCGCTCAGGATAATGCCATCTTCGGACGTTCCCGGTCCCCACGAGACGAAGGCGGTCAGCAGATTGTGACCGCACCAGAAATCGGGGGCATCGGGTTCGAGGCCGGTTTGTACCCACGCCGGTTCAGGCTGGCCGGTGGGGATACCCTGGCGCATCATGTTGGCAGCCATTAGCAGGCGGTTGGGATCATTGTGTTCCAGGAAGGGCAGCATCGAGGCCGAAAGACCCAGGCTGGCCTCGGGGCGTTCATCCACGGAAAATTCGTTTCCCGCGATGACCAACCGCCGCTCACGGATTTCGGCCCCTGCAGCTACGGTAAACACGCGCCCGATGTTTGGGCCTTCGGGCGTCTCGAACGGGCAAACACGACCCAATTGGCCGGGGGCGACCACCTTTTCGCGGCTGGGGATGAGCAGGCGGCGCAGATGGGTATGGCGGCTAAGCCAGTTGGTGGTATCGAGCAGTTGCGCATTGGATTGCAAAAATTCGTTGATCCAACTTTCCAGGGGCAGCCAGGCACGCAGGATTTCCTCATCCCACGCCAAGCCATTGGATACCTTGCCGAGGCGTTCCTTGATATAGGTGTAGATTTGCTCACCCACGCAGATGATCTCGGCCTGATCCAGCTCTTCACGCGAAGCCAGCGGAATGACGACATGCGGATTACCACCGATATAGAACACACCCGTTTCGTCGGGGTAGGCAACGGCGGCAAAACGGGTTTGCGTTCCGCCTGTCAATTCGACCAGCACCGTACAGGTGTGACCGGCTGAGGCGTTTTCTGTCACCTGGTAGCTGGCTAACGGCAGGCATTCGGACAATAATTGGGGCAGCGAATCAACCAGAAATTGCTCGTAAGAGGCTTTGTGCCAGGGCGTTTTCGAGTTCACTGACATGGTTTCACTCCTGTTCGTCCTGCATGCCGCGCTTGACCTGTTCGCGGGCATAATGCAGGCGAGATTTGACTGTACCTTCGGGAATGCCCAGCTCGTCAGCCGCTTCCCGCAGGCTGAACTCCATCTGGTGCACCAAATGGAGCAACTCACGTTTGTCTTCGGGCAGACCATGAATAACCTGCCGGAGCCGCTGGTTATGTTCACTCTGCTCGATCACGGCATCCGGGCCAAGGCTGGCGGTATCCACCAGCCAACCAGGGGTGTCGGGCAAGTCATCCTCATCCACTTCGCAGTTCTGGGGTAGTTCGAGCGGTTGTTCAGGGCGACGCCGACAGGTACGCAGGTGGTTGAGCGCCAGGTTGGTCGCAATGCGAAACAGCCAGCCCTTGACCGTGCCTTGCCCATTCCACTGCCCGGCGCGCGTCCAGACCCGCAAGAAGGTTTCTTGCAGCAGATCGTCGGCAGCAGGTTCTTCGTGAACGATGTGACAAAGATGCCGGCGAAGGATAGCCTCGTAGCGCTCGAATAGCTGCTCGAAGGCCCACGCCTGCTGCGCCCGAATTTGTTCGATGAGTGTCTGGTCGGGAAGTGGTTCGTTCAATTTTGGCTCCACTTTCTAAGACACCGAACAAACCCAAAGGTTCACTCTGCCGTTAGGCTACAGAGGAAACCGCTCTAGTTTTTATGGCAGGAGTTGCAGGATAGCCTGGATGTTGTCCGAAGCCAGGGGCGGCGGTTCGTTGGTGGTCATGCTATTTGTCCAAACTGAACGTGTGGACGGTGTTGTAATCCCGGCCCATCGCAACCTGCACGGTATGTTGGCTGTAGTCATACACCATTGACCATTGGGTAGAGCTTTGCGAAACGGACTTCAACAGCGCCAGAGCGTCTTGCGTTGTCAGCGATTGAGCGCTGGACAAGTGTTGGGTTATGAGGTCGTAACGATTACACAAGCCTGCCGGGTTCCCGCCTGTTTCAGAGACCAGGAAATTGGTGGCGGCATGCCAGTTGCCTTCATTCTCGATGACAACCATTTTGCCGCCAGAAAACTCCACCAGAGCGGCATGTTGACCGGCATCGGCGATCAGGTAATGGACAGGCGGCCCGCCGGTGAAATCAATATTGTAGCCTTGCATGATCTTCAGCGCTTCTGCGACATTGGCAGCATTATCGAGAATTCCACGCATGATGCCAAGCGATCCAATGGTCGGCTTGTTGGGGTCATCTGGCACATTGCCTGGCGACACGGCAGCCATGCCGATCACCAGACCCTGGTCGTTCATGCCATCGAAGGGCAAGAATGGGGCTTGCAGCAGGGCTGTTCGTTCAGCCAGAGGCGTTTCGTCGAGCGCGGCGAGCTGCTCCTGCGTAAAACCCAGGTAGGCCAAATCCACCATCGAAACAGAAGCATATCCCGTGGCAGGACGTGCAAAGAGCAGCAGCGCCGGGCTGTATTCCCAGTCGAAATTCCGCCCGTAGAGCATGGCCTTTGGATCGGCAAAAGCGGCAAACAGCGAACACCCCCAGGCGGCGATGCTTTCTGAAGAATTTTCCGGTTGGGAAACCGGCAGTTGTCCCGTTGGATGATTACTGGAACGTTGGTAATCCCCGCTCAAGTTCATCGTGTAGAGTGGGTATTCGTCCACCCGTTCGAGAGAACGCAAGGACGTGGCATCCTCGGCGCTCATGCCTTCGGGAAAGGTTCCTTCCTGGGTGGCCACAGTGGGTGGATTGTGTTGGCAGGCGATCACCAGCAATCCGATAACAAGCAGCCCGGCGATATGAAGCATGTTCTTCAACATACGTTCCTCCTGTAAGCGATAAGGTCTGCGAGAGTTCATAGAAACAAAAGAGCCGCCTTTATTTATACGCCACGGCAGAATAGAAACCGCGCATAAAGCTAGATATCCGCGTTGCCAGCAGGCGCGGTTGGCTAAATCCGGCTTGTGGAGCTAACTTCAACCAGCTCTCGAAACTAAACGGGTACGGCACCCAGGTGTTGCCCACGTCCACATTGTATTCCACTACCAGCAGCATTCCACCTGGCTTCAAGAGAGCATACACTCGGCGCAAAATGCTTTCCTTATCCCTGAAGAAATGGAGCGAATTGGCCATCAAAACACCATCGAATTGCGGCAGGCGCTGTGCCGGGTGCATCGTCATGTCTTGCGAGAAATCGGCGGCAAGAATATGCAAGTGTGTCAAATCCTTGAAACGGGTGCGGTATTCTCTTTCCAGTTCGGCCAAACGGTGGTGGTCTTTGTCTACGGCGTAGATTTCAGCCTCCGGCCCAATCAATTCCCGCAGCGCCAGGGTAAATGCTCCTGAACCGGCACCCAGATCAGCCCATGTGCCACCCGAAGGCAAATGGGCTGGAAGCATTAAGTTGATATGGTCGCTATGATTCACATTGGCGATAGTATCACAGGATTGCCTGTGAATATCAAACCGGCCTTTTCAACTTGGACTGGACTCTTATCAGACGCCCTTGCTACAAGCGTTGTTCTTCTCCTGGATGGACAAACTTGCGGGTGTACAGACACAAGATACCCTGCTCTACCTCGATCGAGAAGTAGCCGCGTGGGGATATTCCAGGGCCCGGACTCGTCCGGGTGGCACAAACTCGATCGCGATCCGCGCGGATCCATCCCACCCAGAGATAGCCGGTTACCTGATCCCCTACTTGCTCAACTGGGTACAAAGAAACTCGCCCGGGAGAGAAATCTATTTGTCGTTAGCAGGCTGGCAGGAACAAGAGACCGAAGCAGCGCTTGCATTGGGGTTCGAGGATATTGGCCGGCAGTACCTTTCGATGGGACTCAAGTTCTGAATGCAGCCAAAGGATTCTTAACCATGACCATTCGCGTAATCGTCATCGACGATCATCCGCTCATGCTGGATGCTATTGTCAACTCACTCATCAAGCACGCGACATGGACGTTGTGGCCACGGCCACCGATGGCCTGGCGCTGCTTCCGCTCGTGCGCCAGCACCTGCCGGACATTGTCTTTATGGACCTCAGCATGCCCGATTTCGACCCGGTTGCTGCGGTGAAGATCATCCGGCGCGAGCAGCCGGCGGTCCGCTGCGTTGCACTGACGGCTGACAACAATCCCTACTACATTCACGCCATGGTGGATGCCGGTGCATGGGGGTACA
>JBMOLU010000080.1:0-153857 GCA_049325275.1 Chloroflexota bacterium | reverse complement strand
GCCCAAGAACCCAGGCCGCTGGCCCAGGAGCCCCAGCCGCTGGCCCAAGAACCCAGGCCGCTGGCCCAAGAGCCCAGGCCGCTGGCCCAGGAACCGTAACCGCCGGCCCAAGAGCCGTAGCCGCCGGCCCAGGAGCCGTAACCGCTGGCCCAGGAACCCAGGCCGTTAATCTGGAAGGTACCGGTCGCTTCATCGTACACGGTCTGGCCCTGGTAATGGATATTACCGGCCAGGTCTTCCAGGATGTCCATACCCTGGTTGGCAGCGCCTTCGGCATCCGTCGTGACGGCGTCGTAGGCACTGACACGGCCCGTACCTTGCTGCCACATGCTGTAAAGGGCTTCATTGGTTGCCAGGTCAACCCAGACGAATGAGGTTCCCATAATGCGGAACTTCACTTCGTCAGGCGTCAAAGTCGGGTCTTCGGCCAGCATCAATGCCGCGATGCCCGAGACGACCGCTGTGGCCTGGGAAGTACCTGCCATCGAGAAATAGAAGGGGGTCAGGCGGTTCTGCGGGTAGTCCCGGTACAGTTTGGCGTTTGCCAGCATGGCGGATGCCATGTGCGCGCCCGGTGCGACGACATCAGGCTTTACGAAGGCGTCCAGGGTCGGGCCGGCCGCCGAGAAAGGTGTGATGTAGTCGTCGTTCCAATCCATCGGCGTGTAATTGTCGGTGAAAGCACCCACCGTGATCACGTAGGGTACGTTGCCGGGAACACCCACCGTCATCGGCGCGGGGCCGCCGTTACCGGCTGCAGTAACAACGACAATACCGGAAGCCCAGGCCTGCATGACAGCCTGATCGAGCGGGTCGGCCCAGTAAGGCGACTGCGCCGGCGAAACCAAGGACAGGTTCATGACCTGGATGTCGAGCACGTCCTTCCAGGCAATCACCCACTGGATGCCCTGAATGACCTTCTCGTAAGTGCTGGCGCCGTTTTTGTCCAGCACGCGCACCCCCACCAGTCTGACGTTCGGAGCCACGCCGTTGTATGCGCCGTCCGTACCTTTCATGCTATCGGCAATGATGCCGGCCACATGCGTGCCGTGCCCGTTGGGGTCGCGCGGAAGGAATTTGCCTTCTACGAAATCTACCCAACCGACGACCCGATTCTTGAGCTTGCCATAAGCATTAAGATAGATGCCCGGGTGCCAGCCCAAACCGGTGTCGACAACGGCAACGGTGACACCCGTGCCGAGATTGCCTTCATCCCAAACATGGTTGGCGCCGACCACCTCGGGGTAATCTGTCGCCGGGATGTAGTTGTTCCCCCCTGTCGCCGCCACGTCGGCCAGGCGAACGGCTGCATTCGGGAACACGGCCGAGATGCCGGCTTCTGCCTGCAACGCAGCCACGGACCTTAGCGGCAGGGTAGCCCCTACGCCGCCAATCAGGTCCAGGCGGGAGGTAACTTCACCGCCGTATTTTTCGACCAGGCGCACAACCTGTTCGACATCAGACCCCTGTACGATATAGGATTGTACCCCACCGGCTTGCATTGCTCCGGCCGAAGGGCCTAGGAGTGCAACAAACACGACCAGGACCAACATGACCGAAACGATGCGTTTGGATAGAGAAGATAAAGTTTTCATGACATACTCCTTCCCAAACAAAAAATGCTATTAAACGCCGGCGGGTCTGGTGATCAGGCCCGCCGATAAAAGACTTCACAGATAGGTTCCTTGAAAAGTAACTTCGGTGGCCTGGCAGTCGTAGTCAAAAAGCTGACCGTAGACCCATGGCTTTGCGCCCCTGGCTTTCGCCAAGTTTGCCTTTTCGTTTACATTGATTATAGCAGGCGCCCATAAAAAAGCAATAAATTCTTTTCCCCTTACGGTATTGAAAGGGAAATTTATGTATTTTTCAACGGAATAGTGCTATCTGGCTATGGACGACGCGCCAAAAATCGTTCTATCGGTCGAGCGCCCAAAGCTGGCGGGCTTCCTGTAACCTGGTTTGCCAGGAGGCGCTTTCCGGATAAGGGGCCTCGCCCAGCGTATCGCACCACTCTGTACCGAGAAGGGCGGCGACTACGGCTTGCGAACAAGCTGCGGCTGCATCCAGGTCGTAACCGCCTTCCAGGACGATCGCCAGCTTGCCTTCACAGTGATCGTCAGCCCAGGCAGCCAGGCGCTGCACGAGCCGGCCCATGGCCCCCGCGGAAAGCGCCAGATTTCCCAGTGGGTCCATCCAGTGAGCGTCGAATCCATAGCTGACCAGGACTATCTGTGGGGCCACGCGCGCCAGCAAGGGCAGGATCAGTGCATCCATGAAAGCCAGATACGCTCGATCGCCGCTACCCGGAAGCAGCGGGAAGTTTGCCGTCATGCCTTCACCGGCGCCGGCACCCCGCTCCCAAAGTTTGCCGGTACCTGGGTAAAGCGGCGCCTGGTGGACGGAACAGAAAAACACGTCGCCACGCTGCCAAAAAATGTCTTGCGTGCCGTTTCCGTGATGCAAGTCGAGATCGACAATGGCAATGCGCTGCACGCCGTGCTGCAAAACAAGGCTTTGCGCGGCCAACGCGATATTGTTGAGCAAGCAGAAACCCATCCCCTGGCCGCGTAGAGCGTGGTGGCCCGGCGGCCGGCACAGTGCAAAACCGCGCCGGGCCTGGCCGCGCCACACGGCCTGCGCGACGGCTGCCGCCCCACCGGCCGAGCGATGCGCAAGCAGCCACGAAGCCGGGGTCACGTAGGTATCTTGATCGAGGAAGCCGCCGCGCCGGCAAGCCAGCTGCAACGCAGACAGGTATGCCGGGCTGTGAACCGCGTGAAGGACTTCAGCGGGCAAAACCGATGGCGTCAAGTGTGGATAGGGCTGCCACCAGCCGGCGGCCTGCAAAGCCGATTGGATCGCTTCAACCCGCTCGGGCCGCTCGGGATGACCCGGCGCCCGATGCTCCGCGTGACCATCGGGGTAAAAATAAACCAGGGGTTGCATCGCTGTTATCCCTTGCGGCGTAGCGCACGCCGGATGCGTTCCCAAACGCGCCGGACGAAGCTGGCGTGCGCTTCTGTGATGAGATGCTCGCTGTAACGCGCGTCGTAAAAAGCATCCGTCAAGGCAGCCAGTTCTGCATCAAGCGCCGGCTGATCCTTCACCAGGCTGCGATAGTACTCCCGAGGCGTTTGCGATGGCTGGCGGGGCGTTCCCGCTTCTCCGGCCCGGCGTACCAGGGCAACATAATAGAAGATTATCCGCTGGCGTGTGGAGAGCCGCCGCGGGTTGACGAACCGCCAGGCATCCACCGGAACAACCGGCTTGACCGCTCGTAAGCGGTCGATTCCTGCCTGTACGGCTTTGGCAAGGTTTTGGCGGGCCCCCGAGAAGGTCTCGCGCAACCAGTTCCAGGCCAGCATGGCCCAACGCCAGCGGAAAATCCGCCGCAAAAAGAGACCTGCCTGCTCGTTCTGGCGGAGATACTGGGCTAGGGCCACCGCGACGATGGCGGCGAAGGTTGCCCAGAAGATGATCGACTTGAACAACTCCCACCAGGGCATTGGCGCTGCCGGGACAGATTCGAGGCTGGGCGGGAAAGGCTCGACCGGCAGCAGTTCTCTCTCCGCCTGTATGGAGGGGAACAGGCTGCCCAGAAAACTTAAAAGAAGTATCAGCGGAAACGCCAGCAAACTGACGAAAAAGTATACAAGGGCGAACAAGAGGTTGAGCAAATAAGACAGCGTCGGAAAAAGGCGATAAGCATAGCTCGTGGGCAGCACGATCGCGACGGCGAGGACGACCAGCAAGAAAGCCAGGCTGTATAACAGCCAACGCTTTGCCAGGTTTTCAGGGATCGAGGCGCGCGCATAACCCCAGGCAGCGCGCCAGGCGGCAAAATTGGTCTGGCTCAACAAAACCAACCCACAAACGAAGTACAGCAGGACTGCGAAAAAGCCGGCTTCATCCTGGACGAAGGTTTTTACGGAAAAGTCATACTGTCCGGCTACGTTCAAAACGACCAGCAGCCAGCCAACCGTCAGGACCCGCCCGACAATTGCACGGTGAACGCCACGCCGGTTGCTGGGCACGGCCTCGAGGCTTGCCGCAGAAAGAATGAATTCGTCGCTTTCCATTTCGCTCAGATCGGCAGCATACCACCACGTACACCCCCATAGAAGTGCCATCAAACCGACCACCAGCGTATACTCTGGGCTAAAAAAGTTATCCAGAAAACCGCTTTGCCAATGGACAAGGTTATCGACAAAGTGAGCGACACCGTGCCGCAACTCGACCAGGAGTTTCATCGACAAGACCAGGACGATGATCTCGGACACCCGAAAGAACACGTGTTCCTGATTCTCCCTGGACAGGTGACGCACGATACGAAATGAAACAAGCCCTTCCAGAGAAACGGCGAAGGCCAATGCCGGAATGAAGGCCCCTGCATCCGGGAGCAACCAGGCGGTTACCGGAAGCACGCTGAATGCGACACAGGTCATCATCCCAACGATGGCTGCATAACTGATCCCCATACTCCAGGCCTGGTTGTTACGAAAACGGTGCCACAGAGACATTATTGCCTCCAGGCGTCCAGATCACTTTCGGTTTGAAAGCCATGAACGCAAATCCCAAAAGACTCGGCGCGCTTTTTCATATCGGTCACGCCAGGAATGCGCCCGGCAAGGATGAGCACGACATCCAACCCTCGCCGGCGTACCTGGAACAATTCATCGAACAAGGCATCCTCTACCAGGCCGGTGATCAGCGTGACCGTTGTCCCCCATGGAAGCAGTGGGGTTTCTCGCTGCACGAGATGGGCCAGAGACGTGGTATCCCCCATCTGGAGGCGTGCCAGCACATCCAGGATACGCATCAAGTGACCGCGCCCCTTACGTGCCGAAACGACGGTCCGTTCGTGCGCCGGGGAGAGGGGGTCGAGGCCGTTCGTAATCAGGCCCACCGCCTGGCGTTGGCGTATGATCCAGTTGGCGAGTGAGGCTGCAATGACGATGCCTAGTTCGGTTGCGTCGAGGCGGGCGTTGGAAGGGTACTCGAGGCCGTTCAGGTTGAGGAAAATGAGTGTTTCGAGGGCTACGGCGGGTTCGAACTGCTTGACTTGCAGGCGCCCACTGGCAGCCGTCGCTTTCCAATCCACACGGCGTAACGAATCGCCGGGTACGTATTCTCGCTTACCGAGCACTCGCGTGGGATCTTCAAAAATCGGCCGGGTATGGCGCAAGGTGCCCATGGGAGAACGAGAAGGCAAGCCCACCCGCGTGAATGGAACGATGCGAGGGAAAACGGTCAGATATGCATCATCCGCCTTGCGGCGCTCTTCAGGGTTCAGGCCGAATAAATCGCCCGTCGAGACGTACAGCGGACCCAGTTTGTAGTAACCGCGTTTGAGGGCCTGCAAGGTATAGTCGATAGTTGCCGTGCCGTGAGGTGCAATGGAAACCACCTGATTGACAAGGTTGGGCGCTGCCAGTTCGGGAGGAATGCTTTCGTGGATATGCAGCCAACCGACGGGCAAGATACTCGTGTTGCGGATACGCAGACGAACGGGAACTTCTTCCCCCAGAAAAGCACGCGGCAGCCATTCGTGTTCCAACTGTAAAGCCCTTAATGAACGCTCGCTCCACCAACGTCCCAAGACCAATGCTCCGGTAAACAGATAAACGATCGTAAACACACCGCTCGAGTGGACGAGGACAGCCGTAAGGACGAACAGCAGCAAGACAAGCAGGTAGTTCACGTCACGCGGCCCAGGTCCAGGGGAACTTCTTTGAGCAATTCTGCCAGCAAGGATTGCACCGTGCGGCCACGCAGTTCGGCTTCGGGACGGACGATCAGGCGATGGCCGATCACGTGCGGCAAGAGCAGTTTGATATCGTCCGGGATAACGTGATCGCGGCCGCGCAGCGCCGCCAGAGCCTGTGCGGTTTTGAACAACGCCAGGGTAGCGCGGGGGCTGCAACCAAGCGCCAGGTCTGGGTGATGGCGTGTGGCCGAGATCAGGCGCACGATGTATTCCTGCAGGGTGTCGTCGATATGGATTTCCCACATCTGGCGTTGCAGATCGAGCAGTTCGGCACCATCGGCGACCGGGCCAATCGAGCCAATGGGATGCTCGCGGCGCAGGTGGGTGAGCAGGCGCTTCTCATCTTCGGGGGAAGGGTAGCCCAGGCTCAGGCGCATCAGGAAACGATCCAACTGGGCTTCCGGTAAGGGGAAGGTGCCTTCATACTCGATCGGATTTTGTGTTGCCATGAGCAAAAAGGGACGCGGCAAAGGGCGTGTGGCGCCATCGACAGTGACCTGCTGTTCTTGCATGGCCTCCAGCAGCGCCGACTGCGTGCGCGGTGTGGCGCGGTTGATTTCGTCGGCCAGAAGCACGTTGACAAAAATCGGGCCAGGGCGAAATTCGAAGGCATTTGTCTGTTGGTTAAAGATCGAAACACCGGTAACATCGTTGGGCAAGAGATCGGGCGTACACTGCAAACGCTTGAAGGCTCCCCCGAGGCTGGCGGCGAGAGAACGGGCCAGCATCGTCTTACCGACACCGGGTACGTCTTCGAGCAGCACGTGGCCCTCACAAAAGAGCGCCACCATCAACAGCTCGAGGGTCTCACGCTTGCCGATCATGACCGTTTCGATATTGTCGGTAATTCGAGTTGCAAATGCTTGGACTGTGCTCATTTGGCTTCCTGACCCGCACAAAGCGGAATTCCCTGAATTCCGATTACATCCGAACCCGCATAAAGCGTCACCGCCTGCACTTTTGGCAAAGGTACGATGGATGAGCGGGCCCTAGGGGTAAATCTCATCAAGATAAGGGGCGTAAAAGGCGCGGCACCCAAGCGGATGAGAACAAAGGCCAACCGGCAAGCGCGGCACCTGGTCTTTTGGGTACGTACCAGCCAACCCCTGGCAGGCCGGGCAGGCGTCAGCAGGCACATTGACGACGATGTACTTGACGCGTGAGTTCTCGCGCAAGCGCTGCAAAGCCTTCGCCGCAGCGGAGTCTTCCCACTCGGCATCGGAGCGATCGGTTTGGCGAAAAGAGTCTGTGTTCAAAATAGCTGTCCTTACGGCTTGTATCGGTTGAACGAACGAATGCTTACAGTCCGATTCTACCCGAAACTTGCAGGCGCGCAAACCGCGCCAGCGCTTGGGCAGAACCCATCGCTTTCCGCCCTGCGCAGACAAACTTAAGCCATCAGCGGGTTGCCTGCGCAACCCGCTGAAACTGGCGTCGAAAACTGGAGACCGAAAGTTTTATGCCGTCCCTTGAGATACAAGCTGCCCGGTTTTCAGTTCCCCGCGTGCCCGCCGTACCAGGCCATTGATGTGGGCGATCAAAACACCGCTGGTGACGGGTTTGGTCAGATAGTCATCTGCCCCTGCATCGAGGGCCTGTTGTAGAATGGAAGGCGTATTAAACACAGAAAGGATGAGAATTGGCACCTTGCTGAATGCACGGATGGCGCGACAAACCTCCCAGCCATCCATGCCCGGCATTAACAAGTCAAGCACGATCACGTCCGGATTGAATTGATGGGTTTTGGCAACCGCCTCTGTGCTGGAACTGATTGCTTCAACTTCAAAATTGGTGTTTGCTAACACCAATTTGAGTACATCAGTCATGTCCACATCATCATCAATAATTAAAACCTTAATCAAGAGGTCCTTCCTCTAAGAAAACTCAATAGCCATCGTTTCAAATTATGCGCATCGGTTTAGAACCGGCTACCTGCTTCTTTCCAGCATCCCAGGCTTGGTTTACCACCTAAAAGCTGTCTTCGAGCAACCGGCTCAAAATAGATTATGCCGCAAAAGCGAAAATTTTTACCTTACAAACACTTTACATTTACATGGTGCCCTTTGCCGCGTTACCGGCCACACTTGTGTTTTTCGTGCAAAGGCTGTGCTGCGGCAAGGTTACCCCTTTGGCTGTGAAAAGCGTTCCATACGGCGAAGACAGCGGGTAAAACTACTCCTGAAATCCTTCCACCCGGTAAGTCAATACATCGAGCTTCTTGTACTGCCATTGACGGGCGTGAACGCCCATTTTTTCGCACAAGTGGCTCAAAAAAGTAGCCGGGTCGGGGATTTTCTCCCACACCTGGGGCAGGAAGGTCGCCCGGCGGACTCCCTCGCGCAGCAAGACACCATCTACGCCCGGGCGCAGCTTGCGGAGCAGGTCATCTGCGTCCGAATAAGCAAGCGGTTGGGGCGCGGTCAGCCGCGAGATCTCAATATGTATATCGCCTAACTCGGCCGGTTGTACCGGCGAGAAACGATAATCTTCCAAGGCGGCAGCAACGGCGTGCTCGCGCACGTCTTCGGCAAGCGCCTGATAAGCTTCCAACGCACCAATACAACCACGCAGTTCGCCGCGCTTCGTCAAGGTGACGAAGGACGCTCCGTGCGCCTTTAGCGCCGGGCTTAACGATGGCAGATTGAGGGTGGGCAGCGCCTGGCCACGCACACCGGCTTCCAAAGACTGGCGGGCAAGCGCCAGCAAGAACCGGCGGTCTTCGGCATTGAGTGGTTCGGGTATCATCCTTGCATCTCCTGACTCTGTGGCATTGTGCTGGACACCGGCCCCGGCAGAAGCGTCTCAACACAAAGCCCGATAAGCGCGGTTATGATAAAGCAGCGGTGCACCTTCCTGGCTGTATGCAGCAACGACTTCACCGACAAAAAGCGTGTGCGTGCCTGCATCGTAGGCAGAAACGACCTGGCAATCGAACCAGGCCAGGCCGCCTGGAAAAAGCGCTGCCCCGGTGATCAAGGTTTGGATCGAAATGCCCTCGAAACGAAACTCGTCGTCGCAACGGCGCCCGGCAAAACAATCGGCCAGGTCCTGTTGATCGCCGGCCAAAATAGTCACACCGAATACACCCGATGCCACAACCGCATCTTGGGTACGCGAACCCTGCTGTAACGAAACCATAACCAAAGGCGGATCGAGCGAAAGCGAAGTAAACGAACTCACCGTCATCCCATAGTGAACGCCATCACGCGGTGAAGTCACCACGGTTACCCCGGTGGCCCAGTGGCGCATGGCCTGGCGCAAATCTTCCGAGTGAATCTCCATACAAGGCTCCTTGGCCCCCATCATACTGAGTGACCGGAAGCGCGTCAAGGGCAAACCGATTGATAGGCAATAAAAGTAAATCCTGGCTAAAAAATTGGTCCGTTCCGGCGACCGCAGCCGCTCTGCCCTTGTCTACTTTGAATAAATCTATATACTAGAAAAATAAACGCTTCCGTATCCATTTGCCGGCATAAAATGGAACGGCCCTAACCCCACTCTTGATTTGCGCACTTGTGCACCATGCTTTTTTGCAAAAACGTATGATAGGCCCCAAAGGGAAAACAAATCGCATGTCTGAAACCCCTCTACCTCCAGCAACCGACACACCCAACCGGGTAAACGTGTTTCTGTCGATGGTGACGATCGGTGTGGTCGCCTGTCTGATGGCAACCCTGTTCACAGCCTGGATTCCGACCTGGTACCTGCCCGAAGCGGTGGCAGAACCGACCTACGTGATAGCCGAGATAACCCAACAAGCCGCCGCCGGAAGCATCTTCTTACCCACCGCGACCGTGGAACCGCGCATCGGGATCGTCTCCGGGCACTGGAGCAAAGATCCAGCGTATTACGATCCCGGAGCGGTTTGCCCCGAAGCCTTGGGCAATATCAAAGAAGTAGATGTCAATCACGCCATTGCAACCCGCGTGCAGCAGATTCTGGTCGCGGAGGGATATCCCGTAGACCTGCTGGAGGAATTCGACGAAAGCCTGATCAACTACCGTGCCCTGGCATTGGTTTCTATTCATTCCGATTCTTGCGAGTACATCAACGATGAGGCCAAAGGCTTCAAAGTGGCCGCTCCGCTGGCCAACCCTAACCCGAGAAACTCGCAAATCCTGGTGGCCTGCATCGAAAACCGCTACACCAACATCACCCAGATGGCGCTGCATCCCGGCAGCGTCACGCTTGACATGACGCAGTACCACGCCTTCAGCGAGATCGACCCGGATACACCGGCCGCTATTATTGAAGTAGGCTTCTTGAACGGCGATAACGAACGCCTGCGCCAGGATCAAGACACGCTGGCGCGCGGCGTCGCCGAGGGAATTCTATGCTTTTTGCGCGGCGAATCGGCCATACAGCCTAGCGCTACGCCTGTGCCATGAACCATCCGACCGGCTCTTTTCAGCAAGCGCTCGCATACTGCCAGGAAGCGTACCGGCAGCGAGACTATCGCGCAGCCCGCCGTTGGGCCGAACTGGCAACGGCCCTCAAACCCGATCAGGAAGATGGCTGGTTGTGGCTGGCTGCCGTAGCCAGCCCGCGGGCCAGTATCTTCTATCTGGAGCGCGCGCTGGAAACCAACCCGCACAGTGAGCGGGCACGCAAGGCGATCCATTGGGCCGTTCACCGTTTGCGCCGTACAGCACCAGCAGGGAACTCCCCGGCCGGACAGAAAGAACGTCGCCGCCCCCTGGTCGAGGCATCCATCCCTTCGAGGAACTGGGTTATGCAGCGTTCGTTGCTCAATCCGGTATCGACAGCCTGGTTTGTGTTCCTGGCTTGCCTGTTTTTATTAATCTGGGCCGGAGCAACCCCCTTGATCCAGGCCGCTTTTGCCGAAGGCACACAAATATCCCTGGCGCAGGTCGTTTTCCAAAAACCAACACGCACCCCCACACCAACGGCTACATTCCAACCGACGGCCACGTTGACGGCCACGCCGCTGCCAACCGAGACACCCCTCCCGACCAACACCGACACGCCGCAACCAGACGAACCGGCCCCGCCAGCAGGCGGCGCCGGCGCTACAGGTTTCGAAGGACACTGGATCGACATCAATTTATCGGAGCAGGCGGCGTACGCCTATGACGGTGACGAACTGGTCAAATCGTTCATGGTTTCCACCGGTACCTGGCAAACCCCGACAGTCACCGGCCAGTACAAGATTTATGTCAAATACGAATACGCCGACATGGCCGGGCCGGGTTATTACTTGCCCAACGTGCCGTACGTGATGTACTTCTACGAAGGCTATGGCTTGCACGGCACGTACTGGCACAACAATTTTGGAACGCCGATGAGCCATGGCTGCGTCAACTTCAGCACCGAGGATGCCGGTTGGGTATTCGGTTTCGTCGAAGTTGGGACGTGGGTTAACATCCATTACTAGCAGCCTATCGGAGAAGACTTCCGAAGTCTTAACGCGGGGTCTCTCCGAAACCCTGCTAAGGTCCACTTTTACACCTGCCAGCTTAACGGTACAATTAATTCGTGAACGCCACCCGTTTTCTTTCTTTTTCACGCCGAGACTTTTTACGCTTCAGCGCGTATGCCGTGTTGGGGTTATTCCTGCCGCCAAGCGGATCTCTTTCCCTGCTCAAACAGACGGGGACAACTTTCCGCGATCTCAATCCAGACCAGTTTGGACGCGTAATCTACGAACAAATCGACGTATACGACTCACCCTCGTTCGAGGGGAAACGTGTCGGCCAATACTGGCTGGACACGGTGCTACCGGTTACCGATGTCACCGTAGGAGATGAAGAACCGGCTTTCAACCGTGTGTGGTACCAGGTCAACGGCGTGGAATACGTTCACTCCGGCGGCATCCAACCCGTAAAAACAGTGCTCAACCTTCCCAGCCCCAACGTGCCGGCGGAGGGAACCTGGGGCGAGGTAACCGTTCCTTATACCGATGCGCTCAAAGACAAGGGCGCTTATGAACCGCCCGCCTACCGTTTCTACTACGAAACCATCCACTGGGTGCTGGCGTTGGAACACGATGCCTTTGGCGCCGCCTGGTATCGGGTGCTGGATGATAAGTTCAAGACGAAAAATTACTACGTCCCGGCCGAACACATGCGTCTTCTTTCGCCGGCCGAGCTTACGCCTATCTCACCGCATGTCGACGAAAAGGCCAAACGTATCGAAGTGCTTACCGGCCGGCAAGTGCTGATTGCATACGAAGAAGATCAACCCGTCTTCATGGCGCGCACGGCCAGCGGCGCCAGTATGCGCGACGGCAACTACAAGACCAAACCGGGACGCTATTCCATTACCGGCAAACGCGCCGGCCGTCACATGGCTGCCGGCGATATCACCGCCAGCGGTTACGATCTGCCGGGTGTGCCCTGGATATGTTATATTACCGAGGATGGGATCGCCATTCACGGCACGTACTGGCACAACAATTTTGGCCGCCCGCGCAGCCATGGATGCGTTAACGTGACCCCACAGGCAGCCCGCTGGATATACCGCTGGAGCTATCCGATCGTGCCACCCGAAGAACAAGAGCGCTTCGTGACGCGTGGCACGCCAGTTGATGTCATCGATGACACAGAAGAGAGTTAATCAAGATGCCTCGTCAGGCCCTTTTTGCTGGATTAGTTGTGGATGAATACGATCGACCGGTCGAAACCGCTTATGTCGGCGAAGAACCCTGCTATGTCGTCAACGACGCAGGCTTTCGTCACCACATCCCGGCCGCCGATATCGATCGCCAGGTTCTAGAAAACATGACCGGCCAAATTCGCGGCAGCGAAGGCATGGTCGCCGAACAAGCCGCCAAAATGCTCGGCCAGGACGACATTTTTTCGCGTGCCATGCTTGAAAACCAACTCAAAAACATCGATCAACAGTTGGATCAAGTGTTGAACAGCGGCCTCCCCGAGGAAGGCCGCGCGTACCTGGGAATGCTCGGTTTCCGTATACGCATCAACTATCACGGCGAAATCATCGCCATCGAGCAGCCCGGGGCGACCGACCCGGGTGAGGAATAACCGATGAAACCGTCCGATTACATCATCGAAGTCTCCGAGGCGAGTTTCGAGTACGACGTGATCGCCTATTCGCGGCAAACCCCGGTGGTTGTGGATTTTTGGGCCGAATGGTGTGGCCCCTGCCGCAGCCTCGGCCCGTTGTTGGAGCGCCTGGCTCAGGAAGCACAGGGTGCTTTCCGGCTGGCAAAGGTCAACGTGGATGACAACCCAAACCTCGCCTTGCGCTTCAGCGTACGGAGCATTCCGGCGGTGAAGGCCTTCCGAGACGGCCGGATGGTGTCCGAATTTGTCGGCGCGCAGCCCGAAGAGCGGATACGCGAGTTTTTGCGCGCAATCGCCCCCAACCAGAACGACTTACAACTCGAGAAAGCCCAGGGCCTGGCCGAAATGCAGCAGTGGGCCAATGCCGAAGCTGCTTTTCGCCAGTTTTTGAGCAAGCACCCCGGTTACCCACCTGCACTGCTGGGCCTGGCAAAGGCACTCCTGGCGCAGGGGAAGATCGCCGAAGGGCGCAAACTGCTGGTAAATTTTCCCGCCAGCAAAGAATACCACGAAGCGGAAAAACTGCGCCCATTGGCCGAGGCCCTGGAACGGCCACCGATCCCCACATCCGAAAACCCGCTGGATGCCGCTTACACGCGCAGCCTGAACCTGTTTACGCGCGGCAACCTGGAAGCCAGCATGGACGGCTTGCTCGACATCCTGCGTGACGATCGTAACTACCGCAAAGGCGAGCCGCGCAAAGTGATGCTTGGAATCTTCGAAATCCTGGGTGAGAACCACCCGACAACACGCGTGTACCGGGCAGAGTTAGCAAGCGTGTTGTTTTAGTAGAGCGCCTGATGTGCTGGCAAGGATCAAAACGCCCCCGGCGATCACCGGGGGCGTTTTGCAGGTCAGGACTGCGCCTCGGCTGCTTTCCCCCAATCGGGAGCAGCCCGCTTCAACTCGGCTTGCGAGACGCGGTTGATGCGCCGGCAGTGCGGGCATTGCGTGTCATAATGGCTCAGGTTCTCCGCCATCATGTGATCGAGCGCTGCGTGAACGGCCTCTTTACTCAAGGCATAGGGTTTGTGACATCGTTGGCAACGGATTTGCATGGCTCGTACCTCCTTCTATGGTTGAAATTCAGTTGCGACAACTCCATTATACATCGAACGCAATCGAGCCAATCGTCCGAGCGTGGTTATAATTGTCCCGCTCGAAAACACGTACCCGCGGCGCGTTACAAACAGGAGTCTTCATGAACCGCTTTTACACCCGTACCGGAGACGACGGCTACACCGGCCTGCTCGGCGAAGGCCGTGCAGCCAAGGATGATTTGCGCATCGAAGCCGTCGGCTCGATTGATGAAGCCACGGCCGCCCTGGGGTTTGGGCGCGCCACCAGCCAGGCCGAACAAACTGCCTGCCTGCTGCTAACCATTCAACGCGACCTGTACGGCCTGATGGCCGAGGTAGCCGCCACACCCGAAAATGCCGCCCGCTTTCGCACGATCGATGCGGCGCGGGTGGCCTGGCTGGAAACGCAAACGGACGAAATCGGCGCGGCAGTGGACATGCCGCGCGAGTTCATCGTCCCCGGCGATTCAACTGCCGGGGCAGCCATGGCCCTGGCGCGTACGGCCGTGCGCCGGGCCGAACGGCGTGTGGTCCAACTCTTCCATGCGGATGGATTGGAAAACACGGCACTGCTCCACTACCTCAACCGGCTTTCCTCGCTGTGCTTCGTACTCGAACTGCTCGAAAACCGGGCCGCCGGAACCAACGCCCCCACGCTCGCCAGGGAATAGTGCGGGCGACTTCCCGCAACCGAACCAAAGAGACGCTCACACATGACAGGTACCTTTCTCAACGTTACGGCCGTCCTGCTCGGCGGCACGCTCGGCTTGCTGCTTGGCGGGCGCGTGCCGCAACGCGTACGCCAGACGATCGTTGCCGGGTTGGGGTTGTTTACCGCTTCGATCGGCCTGAAGCTCTTTTTCGAGACGCAGAATTCGATCCTGGTGCTGGGCGGGCTGCTGATCGGCGGCCTGCTGGGGGAGTGGTGCCGCATCGAAGACGGCCTGCGTAACCTGGGTATCTTACTGGAACGGCGCTTCACGCGCGGTGCAGAGGCTGCAACCCAGGGGCAAAACTCGCTTTTCGTCAAAGGCTTTCTGACGGCGTCGCTGCTCTTCTGCATCGGACCGATGACCATCCTGGGCTCCATCCAGGATGGGCTTACCGGCGACTACGAGCTGCTGGCCATCAAGTCGGTCCTGGACGGTTTTGCCGCCATGGCCTTTGCCGCCACGCTGGGTGCAGGCGTGCTTTTCTCGGCGTTGACGGTGTTGGTTTACCAGGGCAGCCTGAGCCTGCTGGCCGGGCAAATGCAGGCGATCATGACCGAAGCCATGATCGCCGAGATGACGGCCGCTGGCGGCGTGCTGCTGCTGGGCATCGCCATCAGCAGCTTGCTGGAGATCAAACCAATTCGCGTGGGGAACTTTCTGCCGGCGCTCGCCATCGCCCCGCTACTGGTGGCGCTTTTGGCCGCACTGAACCGCTAAGCCACCAACGCCGCCAGGGCCAGCCACTCCCCCGTTTGATTCTCGAGGCTGACGCCCCCTTGCAGGAACTTTCGTTGGATCAGCTTCTCGGCGACGGCTGCCGATTCGGCGGGTTTCCAGCCGAAGAGCTTGTTCACATCACGCAGTTGCGCCGCACCGAGCGAGCGAAAGTAGCACTCGGCCAGCGTCAGGCGGGCATCTACCTCGCCGATGAAGCGCGCCTTCTCCAACAGTTCCGGATAGACGCGATGGACGGCATCGTAGACGAAGGCGTAGTTCCAAGCCCCAACCTGCGCCACGCGCACCGGCACGATCCTGAATTCGGCCTGCAAGTCGGTGATTGCTTTATTGAAACGGCCATCGCTCTCGCGGCTGGTCATGCGGGTGGCGCGGCGCAAAGCCGGGGTATCGAGTGGGCCTTCGTCGAGGATGGTTTCATAGACGGTGCGCGACTCGAGCGTCATGCGCCCCTGCTCGTACTGGGTGAGGTAATCTTCGTCAGGCGCGCCGTAGTTCTCGCTGAGGGCGTAAAAGGAGGGGGCCAGGTCGGGGGCAATGATGGTCGCTTTTTTGCGCAGGACCTTGGCGTAGTACCAGGCGTCGCTGCCGAGAAGCGAATCTTTCCAGCCCCAGGTCACGTGCCCGGGATCGTCGTGAGCGTCGGCCACCGGTCGGTCGCCGGCGGCGGCCACCCACAGGCTGGGCAGCAGAATACCCGTAATCGGCCAGAAATAGATAAAGCCGCGCTCGCGCACGAAGGCTACGGCCTCATCCCGGCTGGCGAGGCGCCGGCCGGGATGCGTACGGAAGGTTTGGGCGCGGTAGGCTTGCAGCGTGGCGAGCGAAAGCTTGTTTAAGCAATGCACTATTTAAAGTATCCTAAAATAGACAACGATGTTTGATTTGGGTCAGTAGGATTGGGGGCATTGACATATAGTGTATCGTTTTGGACGGGGATCAAGGCTGTGGCCACAAGATTGTAACTATTAACGTTTAAAAGATTTGGGCCGGTATCCGTAAGGTTCAGATAACACACTGCCGATGTAAGCCCGTTACAGTAAAACTGAACCAAAACGGCCTTGACACCTGGCGGAAGACCATAGTTGGACAAGGGGTAGGAAGACTTTCCATGCAAAGTTACGCTACCAAAAACCGTCGTCACATACGGCGTAAACGTCAACAGTTGCGTGCTGTCCAGGCCATCCAGTGTGTCGGCGTTGGAAGCCTGGAAGGCGTAGGGCACGGCCAGAAAGGGCTGGCGCGGCAGGTAGGTGGGCGAGGTGCTGTTGGCGTTGAGGATCACCTGCAACCAGCGCTGCGTGCTGGCAAAGACATTGGCCGTGAGCGCATTCGTGGCGCCCAGGGTCACGTGGAAGTAGCCGTTTCCCACCGCAACTGCATCGTGCGCTTCGGACCACACCGGCACATCGTCAATCGAGTAAACCGGATCGGTGTAGATGCCAAAGGCCATGTCGATGGTTTTATCCATCGCCGAGCCGTCGCTCTCGGACAGGTAACCCTGGTAAGTCATCTGGCCCGGCGCACCCGCCTGTGGGGAGAGGCTGCCGGCCAGCAAAGGGGTGGCGCTGGCCGTGCTGGTGCGCAGCATCAGCGCAACTATGAAAAGCGTGACGAGATTCATCGAGGCAACGGCGAGAATAGTTTTTCGATTCATGGGCTTCAAACTCCTTGTTGACAGTTTTTCCAGCCAGATTGCAGACGGCAACCAGTTTACGGGGGGCAGGCATTGAGGTTGTACACCGGCGTGATAACGGCGCCAATGCGATAGCTTTCATTATAGACACCGGTGCAGCGCACGTTCGTCGCGCCCGTCGAATCGCTGTTGAACTCCGACAGTGCGACATAAACGGACCCCGTGGCATTGTCCTCGTTGAAAGCAGAACGAAAGGCCCCTACCAAGCGTGATTGAACGACGCGTACAGTCGAACCACTACCGTAAACGCCATACGTGTTCGTGGCCGTTCCGATGGCAACCAACTCCGAGTCAGTGATGTAGACCTCGGAGGCGTTGATGGCATAAACGCCATAGTTTCTGTTACCATTTTGCGCAACCGATTTGACATCGGAGATGACGAAATCGACCACACCAGCGCAGTGAACGCCTTCCGCATCGCGGGAGCCAACTCCGTAGTTCTCCACGCCGATCGACTTGAGCGTCGCGTGACTGGCGGCGATCACGGCGGCTGTGGTGGTGGTGTCGTCGACAAAAATCCTTGCCGTGTTCCTGCTTGCGCCGACGATGTCGACGTAGGGTTTCATCGTGACCACTTCTTCGTATTGCCCCGGCGCAACCCACACCAGGTAGCGGTTACTCTCGGACGCATCGCCAATGCTGTTCAAGGCAGCCGTGATGGTTGTGTAGTCGCCTCCAGTCTTGGCAACTACCTTCACATTCTGGTACTGCCCGGCGTCACTGCCGTCGGCAAAACCGGCAGGCATCCCCGATAAACCGCTCCAGGGAGCGGACTGCGCCTGCAGGGCGTAGGGCACGGCGGCAAACTGCAAGCGTTCTGCCATCACCGCTCCATCTACTGCGATTTGCAGCCAGGTGGCCGGGCTGCCGAAAACGTTCGCCCCCAGGGGCTTGCCGGTCTGGCTGCCCAGGACAACGTTGAAATAGCCTTTGTTGACCTGCACGCTCGAAAAGGTGTCTTCCCACAGGGCCGTGCCGCCGGATGCTGCGGCGTAAACGCCAAAGGTCAACGTATGCGCACCATCCAAAGGGCTACCATCGGCATCCGCCAGGTAACCCTGATAGTTGACCATCGACGGCGCGCCCGCCTGCGGGACGTTTGGATCCGCCCGCACCATATTGGGAAGCAAAAGCATGAGGATAACGATTTGCAAGACGAGCAACAGGCCATAGAATAAGAATTTTTTCTGCTTCATTTTCGCTCCACGATGAAAAACTTTTCCCGGATGAGAACGGAAAGCGCCTGCAAAAGCGAAGGCTCTTGCTCCGGCAGCACCGTGCGTGGGTCGAGCAAAATGGAATCATCCTCGAGGCGCGCCACAATGGGCGGCGTATGCCGGCGTAACGCAGCGAGAAAACGCGTGGGCGCCGCTGCCTCGAGCGCCAGGGCGTAGGTCGGCAGGCTTTCGCCCGGCAAGCTGCCGCCACCGACCGTCGAGCGGGCGGGTACCACCTCGCCCGTGCCCAGTGCAGCCTGCCAGGCCGCTGCCCGGGCACGAACGGCTTCCGCCGGAGCAGCGATCATGCGCCAGATGGGAATCGTGCGTTCGGCCTCGTCCTTCAAATAGTGCAGCAGCGTAGCCGTAAGCGCCGCCAGGCAAAGCTTGTCGGCGCGGATGGCACGTGCCAGGGGGTGTTTCTTGCAGCGGGCGATTAAATCGGCCCGGCCAACCAGGATGCCGGCCTGTGGCCCACCGAGCAGCTTATCGCCCGAAAAGCACACCAAGTCGGCCCCGGCGGCCAACGATTCCTGTACGGTCGGTTCGTGGGCCATGCCGTAAGTGGCCGTGTCGAGCAGCGCGCCGGAACCGAGATCATCCAGCACCGGCAGGTTGTGTTGGTGGGCCAGGGCCGCCATCTCGGCCAGCAGCGGTTCGCTGGTGAAGCCGACAATGGCAAAGTTCGAGCGATGCGCCCGCAGCACGAGAGCTGCGCCACCGGCAATGGCCTGCTCGTAGTCGTCGAGATGAACCCGGTTGGTCGTGCCAACTTCGAGCAGCCTGGCACCCGACTGCTTCATCACATCAGGCACACGGAAACCACCGCCGATCTCGACCAGTTGCGAGCGGGCAATGACGACCTGCCGTCGTTTGGCCAGCGCCGAAAGCGCCAACATGAGTGCAGCGGCGTTGTTGTTGACGACCAGGGCCGCTTCGGCCCCCGTCAACTGCCGCAGCAGCGCCTCCGCGTGGAGCAGGCGCGAGCCGCGCTTGCCGGTAGGGAGATCGAATTCGAGGTTCGAATATCCCAGGGCCACGTCTTGCATGGCCCGAACAGCGGCCGGGCTGAGGGGTGCGCGGCCGAGGTTGGTGTGCAGCACCACACCGGTCGCATTGATCACCGGGAGCAGCGTCGGTGCAACTTGTTCCTGCAAATGCGCGTGAATCTGCTGGAGCAGTTGCTCCGCTGTAGGCATGGCATCGCCATCCTGATAACCGGCGCGCACGCCTGCCAGCACGTCTCGAATCGCACGGACGGTCAGCGGACGTCCGAACTCACCGATCCAGGCTTGCGCAGCATGTGTTTGTAACAGTGCGTCAACGGCGGGGAGAGAACGAAGGGTCATGGGGCACGTTACGGACGCATTCAGGGCTTCCACCGGCTGATCTCGCGCAGCCTGAGCATGGATTCGATAATCACCAACCCGATGGCCAGCAAGGCGATCAACATCGCGTTGAGCACGCGCCCAATTTGAAGCCAGGCCAGGATAGTGAAATAGACACCAAACCAGATCGCCTCACGCAGGATCACATCGGCAGAGGCCGGCGGTGTGGTGGGGAAACGCCGGTTGAGGAAGGCTACGGCAGGCAAGGCCGTGCCGGTAACGGCCAGAAAGCCGAGGAAGAAAAACAGCCACAGGGGCCGCCAATCCGTCGGACGGGTAAATTCCACCAACGCGTACAGCCCTGCCCAACCGATCACGGCCATAAAAACGGCCAGGGGGATGAATGCCAGAGGAGAAATAGGGCGCTTTTCCATGGAACAGCCTTTCCTGGTTAGTATATCCTCGTCCTGGCGAAATGGGTAGCCAGAATCGTGCCAGGATTCAGGAATTTACGGAGCTTTCGAATTTCTTGTGAGGCCTTTCTCTGCTCGGAAAAATCAGAAAAGCCAATCTTACAAAACGCTATCGGCGCGCCTGTTATATAATCAAGGGCGATGCTCATCTACGCCGCATCCCAACTGTTGACGCTCTCCGGCGGCCCACAACGCGGGCAAGATTTAGGCCGCCTGGATATCATCCCCGATGGAGCCGTGCTGGTTCGCGAAGGGCAAATTGCCGCATTGGGCAAGAGCAGCGATCTGCTGGCCGCTTATCCGCACGAGGAACGCCTGGACGCGGCCGGCCGCGTGGTGATGCCCGGCTTCGTGGACCCCCACACACACGCCGTGTGGGCCGGGGACCGGGCAGCCGAGTTCGAGTTACGCTTGCAGGGCAAAACCTATTTGGAAATCCTGGCGGCAGGCAGCGGGATTCTTGCCACCGTGTGCGCCACGCGGAATGCCAGCGTACAGCAGCTAATGGAGGAGACGCGCCCGCGGCTGCAAAATATGCTGGCGTACGGCACGACGACCGCCGAAGTCAAGAGCGGCTACGGCCTCGAAACAGCAAGTGAACTGCGCCAGATCGAAGCTATCCTGGCGCTGGATGCGGCTGCCGCCGCCGGCGAAGCGCTCCCCTCGCTGGCACCTACCTTTCTCGGTGCGCACGCCGTCCCACCGGAATTCAAAGATGAACCGGATGCCTATACCGGCCTGCTATGCGCCGAAATGTTGCCCGCCCTCCGGGCCTGGTGGCAGGCGCAGGCGCCGGCCGCACGCCCGTTGCCTTTTGTCGATGTTTTTTGTGAAACCGGCGCTTTCAGCCTGGCCCAGTCGCGGCGCATCCTCGAAAGCGCCAAAGCGCTCGGTTTTGCGCTCAAAATCCACGCCGATGAGTTCGACAACCTGGGCGGCGCAGCGCTGGCCGCCGAACTCGGTGCGGTTTCGGCCGATCATCTGGTTAAAACGTCGGCCGCCGATATCGGCGCCCTGGCTGCCAGCACGACCGTGGCCGTGGCCCTGCCCTGCACGCCGTTCGGCCTGGCCGAAGATCACTACACCCCGGCACAGGCCATTCTTCGGGCAGGCGGGCTGCTGGCGCTGGCAACCGACTTGAACCCCGGCACCGCCTGGTGTGAGAACATGCAGTTTGCCATTGCGCTGGCCTGCCGTTATATGAAACTAACCCCGGCGCAAGCTATCGCCACAGCCACCATCAACGCCGCCGCGGCCGTTGGACGTGCCGGGCAAGTCGGATCGCTGGAAGTCGGCAAGCAGGCCGACATCCTGATTCTACACGTCAACGACTACCGTCACCTGGGTTACCGTTTTGGTGGCAACCTGGTTGCGCAGGTCGTACGCGGCGGCCAAATCATGAACAAAGCATAAAAAGAACTTTCTTCTTTGTCAGCCATCTTGCCGAAGGCATCAAAAAGGGCTACAATACGATACATGAGCATTCTACTAGGCCCCATTCTCGTCGTCGAAGATATCCCAAACGTGCTCGAGCTGCTCGAGGTCACCCTGCGTTTCAAAGGCTACCCGGTGGTCAGCGCCCACAACGGCGCCGAAGCGCTGGAGGTGATTGCCCGCGAAAAGCCAGCCATGGTGATCACCGATATCCTCATGCCTCGTATGGACGGTTACGCCCTGGTGCAACGCCTGCGCACCGACCCGCGCACGCGGCCGATCCCGGTGGTCTTCCTCTCGGCCACGTATATCACACCGGAAGACAAGGCTTTTGCCCTCAGCCTGGGCGCGGTCCGCTTCCTGGAAAAGCCGGTGGACACCGAAGAGTTCCTGCTGACGATTGCCGAGATTCTGACGGCCGGCCCATCCACCATCCCGGAGCCAATGAGCGAAGACGCCTTCTACCAGGGATACCGCGAGCGCCTCGAGGCAAAACTGCGCCATAAGAACACCCAAATTGCGCGCACCGAACGCCTGCTGCCCACCCTGCCATCGGAGCAACGCCCGTCGTTCGAAGCGCTCCTGGCCGAGGCCCGGCAGCATCGCGATGAGATTCAGGACGAACTCGACCAGCTCTACAAGCTGTTGGAACAGACGAAGAAGTAAGGGGCCGGCTTATCGTCCTGTGCAGGAAAAGCGCAGGCGAAAGATTCGCAGCTTACACGTCGGCGAGCGTTGTCCCGATTTTTGCAGGTCCGTTTTCCTACTTTCAACATTTACGGGTTGAAGATCGAGAGTTCCTTGCAAGACTTTCGACCTTCAACCCGCAACTTTTATTATGGAGGTAACTTCTTAATAAAGCGGGGTGTTGTGGGCGAACGAAGCTCGCCCACAACACCCCACTTCCCCTTCTTTTTGAGAAGTTACTCATGGAGCATCTCATGAAACCCACCCTGGGCGATTTAGAAAGCCTGGCACGCGGCGCCGGCCAGATTCTACGGGCCAGTTATGGTAAAAAATTGCACGTCGATTACAAGGATGTGATCAACCCCGTTACCGAAGTCGATCACCGGTCGGAGGCCTTTTTGCTGGCCGGCATTCGCAGCAAATTCCCCGGACATGCGATCGTGGCCGAGGAAAGCGGCACGCTCACGGGCGAGGCGCAATCCGACGGGCAAAGCTGGTACATCGATCCGTTGGATGGGACGGTTAACTATGCGCATGGCGTACCGGTGTTTGCCGTTTCGGTGGCTTATGCAGAAAACGGCGCCGTACAGTTGGGGGTAGTCTACGACCCGATGATGGATGAATGCTTCAGCGCAGCGCGCGGCCGCGGAGCCTGGTGCAACGGCCAGGCTTTGCGCGCTTCGGCCACACCCGACCTGGACCACAGCCTGCTCGTGACCGGTTTCCCCTACGATATTCGCTCGACGGCCAAAAACAACCTGGAGAACTACGCCCGCCTGGCCTTGCTCACGCAAGGCGTGCGCCGCATCGGTTCGGCGGCAATCGATTTATGCTACGTGGCCGCCGGGCGTTTCGACGGTTACTGGGAACTGCAACTTTCCCCCTGGGATGTGGCTGCCGGTGGGTTGATCGCCCAGGAAGCCGGAGCCATCGTCACACGCTGCGATGGCGGCGACGATTACCTCGGCCCGCCGGCATCGATCCTGGCGGCGAACCGGCAGATTTATCCGGAGATGCTACAGAACATTCATCTTTGATGCCGTACGAGGCGGTAACCGGCGCTACAATCCGAGCCAGGCGCCAAGTTCTTCACGGGGTGTGCGGGCGGTTAAGTCCAGGCTGAGCGGGACCACGGCCACCTGGCGGGCGACGCGTACGGCGTAGCTATCGCTATCGGCGGGATCGTCTTCGAAACCATCCTTCACCTGGTAACCCATCAGCTTTGCATCGTCCCACCCCAGGCGCGCCGGCTTGATCGGCAGGAAATACGAATTTGGCGAAAGCCGGGTAAGCGCCCAGGGGGTGTCAGGGGTTGCACTGGAGGGAACGTCGACCTTCAAGGCGGCCACATCAGAGGGCAGCGGCCCGCTGAGCAGCAAACGGGCAAAGTGCACGGTGAAATAGGCGGCCACCGCGAAACTGATCTCGGCCGAATGTGTGAGGTAATGGATCGGGTCCGTCTCCAACGAAACCGCCAGGGACGGAATACCATGCGTGGCCCCTTCCAGCGCTGCCCCGACCGTTCCCGATGCCGTCACACCGACGCTGAGATTTTCGCCATAATTGATCCCCGAAACGACCAGGCTCGGGCGGACCGGCGAAATTTCGTAGATACCGTGTTGCACAGCCTGCGCCGGCGTGCCGCCCACGGCGTACACCGTCCAGTTCGTGCCGTTGACCTGCACATCTTGCGGCGTAATCAGGCCGTCAGAGTGTGCGGGCAAGCTGCGCCCGGCCCCCGACCACTGCTCGCGCGGCGCAACCACGTGGACGAAACCCAGGGCCGATAAGGCTTCGGCAGCCGCCCACAGACCGGGCGACCGGATACCGTCATCGTTGGTCAGGAGAATGTGCCGCCTGGGTGAGGACATCATGGGGTTTCGCGGTTCATCAAGTTCCGGCATAGCGCCTCGTTGTCTTCAATATTGCTGATCAGGATCAAATCCTGTTCGTTCAGTGTCGCCGCATACTGGCGCAAGGTCTGCATCAACCGGAGGGTGTGTTCGCAGTTGCCGTCCCCCGGGCGGCTGAGGTAGGCCAGCACGGAGCCATAGCGGATGTAATAGTAGGCCACGGTAGCATTGGTTAGCGGCAGAGGCTCGACTTTGATCGTGTTGGTAATATACCCCCCCTCGCCAAACCAATAGGCGGCAGTCTCGCGATCGTCGTCATTGCAACCTTCCATGTCCATGCAGTGAATGGCGTTCAGCGATTGTGGATCATCCTGTGGCACCAACCACCAGGTAGTACAACCTTCGACCACACACTGCAAGGTGGGTTGGGCGAATTCGTAGTTTTTCGCCTGCACGTAAATGTTCCCCAGCAAGCCGTAGCTGTCGGAGTTGGTTGGGTCGAACTTGAGAGCTTTCTCGGCATTACGGGAGGCGATGAAGAATTCGCCCATCTGGGTATAGGTCTTGGCAATGGCAATGTAGGGCAGGGGGTCGCGCAGGCCCAACTGCTCGTTGAGGCGGGCGGTGCGGTCGAAGTACTCCAGGGCTTTCTCGTAAAGCGGCATGGCCTGCTGGACATCGTTGAGCTTGGCGCCCAGGTTACGCCAGCCCAGGCCGATTTGCAACTGCAGGAAGGTAAAGTTCGGCGCCAGTTCAGACGCCTTGACGTATTCTTCGATGGCGGCGTTGTATTGGCCGAAACTTTCCAGCACCGTGGCCATCACGCGATGCGTGTCCATCGAGTTGGGAGCAAGCGCCACTGCCTGGGTCGCGAACTGTTCGGCCTGCGCCCAACGCATCTGGTCGAGCAGCACCTCGGCATAGAAAGCCAGCGCCAGGGCGTTTTGCGGATCAAGATTGTAGGCACGGGCAGCGATCTGCTCGGCTTCATTCAAGTAGTCGTCGCGCTGCTCGGAAGCGATCAGGTTGCTGGAGGCGTTCCAGTCGAGGGTAAAAGCCAGGATCGCCAGCGCGTAGCTGTCGTCTGGGGTCAATTCCACTGCCTTGCGGGCGGAGGCCACGGCTTCTTCGAGCCGCGCCAGGCGCTCCTCGTCGGTGCTCAACCCACGGCTCGAATAGGCCTGAAGGCGGGCCAGTTCGGACCAGGCCTTGGCATTGGCTGGGTCTACCTGCAAGGCTAACTGATAAGCACCGATGGCGTCTTGATCGCTGCTCAGATCGTCGATGCGGCCGACGTTGACGTAAGTTTCGGCCTCCATCAGATAAGAGCGCGTGGCTCGCGTCGGCGTTGGGGTCGGCTCGAAAAGCGGTTTGGCCGCCCCCCGGTTGATCTGTACCCACGCCCAGGCGGCGGTGACGATCAAAGCCAGCCACAGCAAAACACGGTACGGGTTCGAAGCCGGCTTCGGTTCACGGAAAATGACACTTGGCCGGGATAAATTGCCTGCCATGTGTTAAGGCTCCTCGTCTGTCGATTCTTCGCTCGGTTGCGGCGTGGCCGGGCCGTACTGGCAGTAGTTCAAAGCTTCCGTGGCGTTGTAAAAGGAGGGCGCATCTTCCGGCACGTTTTGCAAAATCAACTGGATAATCGGCATGGCTTCCTGGCAGCGGTCTTGCGCCGTGAGCGTCAGCACGTAAATGGAATAATTGACATCCACGACGTTATCGGCTATCAAAGAGACCTTCTCGACCGAAACGCCATCCGCCGTCGTCCCGCCACGCACATAGAGCGCCAGCTCGTCGCTGGCGCGTTTGATGTCCTTCCGTTCACGATACAGGGTAGCCCCCAAGACAGCGTGGTAGATGGGGTTTTCGGGCGCCAGCTTGACCGCTTGTTCGGCATACTGCACAGCCTTGCCGTATTCGCCGGCCGCATACGAAACCTTGGCCAGCTCGCGCGGCAGCAACGGATCGGTCGGGTTGAAGGAAAGCGCCAGATTCAGCTCTTGCGTGGCGCTGCTGTAGTCCTGGCTGTAATAATAAACCATGCCGAGCCGGTAGTGCAATTCCCACAACTTATCGTTGAGCGCAAGGGCCGCTTTGTACTCTTGAATGGCTTCTTCGAAGTTGCCCGTCTTTTCCAGCACATAGCCGCGGGCGCGGAAACTTTCGATGGAGTCGGGGTCCAGGGCCTTGGCCTTCTTCGACGCCTCGCTGGCTTCGTCGATGTTCGCATACGGGTCGGCGTCCATCAAAACTTCCGACAGGATTGCGTACGCCAGCGCGTTGCTCCCGTCCAGTTCGATGGCCTTGCGAACGGCGCCATCTGCTTCCAGTGGATCATCCAGGTTGGTCAGCGCCCAGGCCTTAACGGCATAGGCCATGGAATAGTCTGAATTGAGCACCAACGCCCTTTCGGCCGCGTCGATGGCTTCTTCGTACTGGCCGTTCAAGATCATCAAACGCGCCATTTCCACGTAAGTGGCCGGGTCAGGGCCGACGCCGATGGCCGCTGCATAGGCGTCGATGGCCGGCTGCATTTTGCCCTGGGCGTACAGATCGCGCGCCTCGTTAAGAAAAGATTCGGGGCTGCGCGTGGGGGTACGCGTCGGCTCGAAGCGTTCGTAGAAGTCAGGTACTTCTACCTGGTAGAAATACCACAAGACTCCGATCATGCTTACCAAAAACAAGACGGTAAATGGGTTGGTAGGTTTACGGCTTTTACGCCGCATGTTCAATTGGCCACCACGAAGATACATACGATCATCTTACCACAAAGAAAGAACTTACCCAAAACGGACGTTTTGACGGCCATGCCTGACTCGGCTATACTTGATTGGGTTGTGCGCGCCAGTTCGTCGGTTGAAAGTTGCCAATCACCTCTCAAAAAGTCAAAGGCTAATCGTTAACCATATCGCAAAAATTGCGTCCAACCCTTCACTCTAATCAAACTCTCAACTTTCAACGCTGGCCTTTGACCTTCCACTTGGAAAGGAGCTTATCGTGGCCGAATCGTTCAAACTCACTTACGCAACCATGTTCAACCCGCCCGAAGCGCTGCACGAGCGCTTCGATCAGGCCCTGGCGAAGCTTAAGGCCGGGCTGGGAAGCGAATATGCGTTGATCATCGATGGCAAAGATGTGCTCTGCAACGAAAAGTTCGAAAAACGTTCCCCGGTCAACACCGATTGGATGTTGGGTGTTTTTCAGAAAGGCGATCAAAGCCACGCCGCAGCAGCGCTGGAGGCCGCTCGCAAGGCCTTCCCGGCCTGGAGCCGGACCCCCTGGCAGGAACGCATCGCCCTGCTGCGCAAGGCCGCCGATCGCATCGACGAGCGCCTGTTCGCGATCGGCGCGGCCATGGCGCTGGAGGTAGGCAAAAACCGCATGGAATCGCTCGGCGACGTGGCTGAGACGGCCGACCTGATCCGCTACGCCTGTGCGCAAGTCGAACAGAATAACGGCTTCCGGATCGAGATGGGCCGCGATCCGTTGGTGGGGTACACGGCCACCAACACCTCGGTGCTGCGCCCGTACGGAGTATGGCTGGTAATCAGCCCGTTCAATTTCCCGTGTGCGCTCACCGGCGGGCCTGCCGGTGCGGCGCTGGCAGCCGGCAACACGGTCGTGCTCAAACCGGCCACCGACACGCCCTGGTCGGTGCGGCTGCTGGCCGAGTGCTTCCGCGACGCAGGCTTGCCGGACGGCGTGGTGAACTTCGTCACCGGCCCGGGCCGCACGCTGGGCCAGGCGCTGATCGAGAGCCAGGAAGTGGACGGCGTAACCTTTACCGGATCCTACGACGTGGGCATGAAAATCTACCGCGATTTTGCCGACGGAAAGTTCGTGCGCCCAACGATCCTCGAATTGGGCGGCAAAAACCCGACCATCGTCTCCCGTCACGCCGATCTCGAACGCGCCGCCATCGGCATCGTACGTTCGGCCTTTGGCCTGCAAGGACAAAAGTGTTCGGCCTGCTCGCGGGTTTATATCGAAGCGCCACTCTACGAACCGCTCGTCAGCCACCTGCTCGAATTGACCAACAAACTCGCCATCGGCGATCCTACCGATCGCAATGTCTACCTCGGCCCGGTGATCAACCACGGAGCCTACAACGATTACAAGAATTTCACCACCGAACTGGCCCAGGCTGGCGAGATACTCACCGGTGGGCAGGCGCTTACCCACGGCGATCTGGCGAAAGGCTATTTCTGCGCGCCGACCCTGGTCGCCGGCGTGCCGCTCGATCACCGCCTGTGGAAATACGAAATGTTCCTGCCGATCACCACGCTGGCGAAGGTGAACAACCTGGACGAAGCCATGCGCTATGCCAACGATGTGGATTACGGCCTGACGGCCGGTTTCTACGGTACGGAAGAAGAAGCGGCCTGGTTCTTCGAGCACATCGAAGCCGGTGTGACCTACGCCAACCGTCCCCAAGGAGCAACCACCGGAGCCTGGCCGGGCTTCCAGCCCTTTGGCGGCTGGAAAGGTTCCGGATCGTCGGGCAAGAACGCCGGCGGGCACCACTACGTGCAGTTGTACATGCACGAACAAATTCACTCGCTGGTTCGGTAGACGATCAAACCGGCAGGGTACAGGCTCGTGCCGCCTCTCGACCTGTACCCTGCCTCCCAACAACCTTCGCACCGTCTTATGGCTTTCCGCATCGGTCAGTTTTTCGTCTTCATGGGCCTGCTCCTGTTCCTGATCTTTTATGCTTCCTACGCCGGCAACCGCCCGGAGGAAAACTTCTTCGGCTGGGGATTGCTCTGCCTGGCCGGCGGCGCCTTCCTGATGTACCAGAACCGCAAACCGGCGGGGGATGTCGAGCGCTTCCGTGGCATTCGCAGCTACCGCCAGCGTCAGGAAGCGCGCCGCAAAGAGCGAGAAGAAAAGCGCAAGGCAAAAGAAGCTGCACGGCAGGCAAAGAAAAAGAAATGATGTGCCGGCTGGCTGGTATCCCGGCAACCGGATGCAAACTCAATATGTCCAAAATCCTTTCTCTCTCCCAAGCTGTCTCGCAATTCGTCCACGACGGCGACCTGGTGTACGCCGCCGGCTTCACACACCTGATCCCCTTTGCGGCGGGCCACGAAATCATCCGCCAGGGGCGCAAAAATCTTACCCTGGCGCGCGCCACACCTGATCTGCTGTACGACCAGATGGTAGCAGCAGGCTGCGCGTGTAAGGTGATCTTTTCTTACATGGGCAACCCGGGAGTGGGATCGCTACGGCTGGTGCGCGCCGCCGTCGAGAAGGGGGAACTGGCCTGGGAGGAATATTCACACTTCGGCATGATCTCGCGCTTGCAGGCAGGCGCGGCCGGCCTGCCCTTCATGCCGATGAACCCGACTGCCGCCGGGGACCTGGAACGGGCCAACCCCAACATCCGCAAAGTGGTCGATCCGTACAGCGGGAACGAGGTGACCGTCGTGCCGGCCCTGAAGCCGGATGTAGCGATCATTCACGTGCAGCGCTGCGATAGCGAGGGCAACGCGCACCTTTGGGGAATTATTGGCGAGCAGAAAGAGGCCGCTTTTGCCGCCAAACGCGTGATTTTGACGGCGGAGGAGATCGTTTCGGAAGACGTGATCCGTTCGGACCCAAATCGCACCTTGATCCCCGGCTTTGTGGTCGCCGCCGTCTGTCACGTGCCCTATTGTGCGCATCCTTCGTACACGCAGGGTTATTACGATCGCGATAACGGCTTTTACCTGGCCTGGGATCGCATTTCCGGCGATGCGCAAGCCGTGCAAGAATACCTGGCGGAGTGGGTCTATGGCGTACCCGACCGCGCCGCCTACTGGGAAAAGCTGGGGGCAGCCACCCAGACCGAGCTGAGAGTTGCCGCTCGGGTAAGTGCGCCGGTCAACTACGGAACGTATTAGGTTATTGACCCGCATCACGAAACATGATATTATCTTCACACACGTTGTAAGCGCTTACAAGAAAACATCATACAGCAGATATGCCCTTTACCTTTTATGGAAATGGTTCCTTTCCCCTTCCTTTTGAAAAAGTAGGCTTTCCCGGTTTCGCCAGGAAAGGGATTCTTCACGCTAAACCCGGAAGACCCAAAAAGCGTGAGGAGTGTTTGGTCTTCCACCCCAACGGGAAGCTGCCTTTCCCGTTAGAAACGGAAGAACCGGTTTTACTGGGCGACAGATTCCACATGGCAGGAGTTGCTTGATGAAGAACAACAACCGTGCAACCTCGACAAGGGTGACGATTTTTGACGTAGCCGCCGCGTCGGGTGTCTCCTATGGCACCGTGTCGCGCGTGCTCAATAACGATCCGCACGTGCACCCGGAAACACGCGCCCGCATCGTCGAAGAAATCGAACGTCTGGGTTACGTGACCAACCGGCAGGCGCGCAGCCTGGCCGGCGGGAAATCCAACACGATCGGCCTGCTCGTACCGGACCTGGGGACGGCCTATATCGGCGAAATCATTCACGGGATCGATGCGGAACTAAGCTTGAGCGATCTCGATTTGATCCTCTACACCACGCATCGCACAGCCAGCAAGGAGGCCAATTACGTGGCCAACCTGGCCGAGGGCATGGTGGATGGGCTGCTGCTGGTGCTGCCGCGCAACCCGATCGATTACGTCGAAACGCTAACCCGGCGCAAAGTGCCCTTCGTGCTGATCGACCACCAGGGCACCGGTGAAAACTGCTCGGCCGTCGGGGCGACGAACTGGCAAGGAGCCTACACGGCCACCGAATACTTGATCCAACTCGGTCACAGGCGCATCGGCTTCATTACCGGCACGATGGACCTCGGCTGTGCGGCCGACCGCCTGCGAGGATACCGCTCGGCCCTGCGAACGCATCACATTCCCGAGGAGGAAGAACTGATCTACCCAGGCACTTTCTACCAGCCGGACGGGTACACCGGTACATCGGCTTTGCTCGACCTGCCCAACCCACCCACGGCGATCTTTGCATCGAACGACGTGATGGCCATGGGCGCCATGGACGCCGTGCGTACACGCGGCCTGCGCATACCCAACGATGTTTCGATCATCGGCTTCGACGATATTCCCCAAGCGGCCCTGATCCGCCCGGCCCTGACCACGATCCACCAGCCGTTGGAAAAAATGGGGCGCGTCGCCGCACAAATGTTGATCGATTCGCTGCGCAGCACCGAAAAAGAAGTCAAACGCATCGAACTACCGACGGAGTTGATCGTGCGCGATTCTTGTCAGGCGAGAGCGTAAGCGTGCGTCCGAACGCGGGCAAGCGGGACGGCGGCGATGACGAGGCACGAAAGATAGTCACACCGAATGTATGCACCACAAAGGACGAGAAAACCTTGTTAAGGAGGTGAAAGCCTGCGCCGAATACAAACACCCACCCCATCCACCAATTCTTCAGTATATCCACTCACTCACAAAAGGAATAGAAAAATGTCCAAAAAGCTCAATCTCCTGATCAGCCTCCTGCTCGTGGCTGCGTTTGTGCTTAGCGCCTGCCAGGCGGCCACCACACAGCCGCCGGCAGCCACCGACGCACCGGTTGCCACCAATGCCCCCGCCGCAGAAGCCACCGAAGCGCCGGCAGCTGAGAAAGTTACCGTCACATGGTGGCACATTACGACTGCCGAAGAAGGCAAAGCCATCTGGCAGCAGCTCGCCGACGAGTACATGGCTGCCCATCCGAACGTGAACATCGAGATCACCGTGCTGGAAAACGAAGCCTTCAAGAGCAAGTTGACCACCGTCATGCAGTCGGGCGAACCCCCTGACATCTTCCAGAGCTGGGGCGGCGGCACGATGAAAGAATACGTTGAAGCCGGCATGACCAAAGACATCAACGCCGCGCTGGACGCAGACGGCGGCGCATGGCGCAACAGCTTCGCTCCCGGCGCCCTGGCGGTGTATTCCAACAACGGCGTAAATTACGGTGTGCCCTGGGATATGGGAATGGTTGGCGTCTGGTACAACAAGGCCCTCTTCGCACAGGCCGGCATCGAAAACCCGCCGGCAACCTGGACCGAGTTCCTGGATGCCGTCAAGAAACTCAAAGAAGCCGGCATTACCCCCATCGCCTTGGGCGAAGGGGATAAATGGCCCGGTATGCACATTTGGTCGTACCTCGTCACGCGCATTGCGGGCAAGGCCGGCTTCGAAGCCGCAGCAAACCGCAGCGGTTCGTTCGCCGACCCGGCGTTCGTTGAAGCTGGCGTGAAGTTGCAAGAACTGATCGCCCTCGAGCCGTTCCAGGATGGGTATCTGGGCGCGACCCACGATGACATGCAGGCCGCCTTCGGCAACGCCAAGGCCGCCATGGAAATCACCGGGCAGTGGGCTCCTTCGGTTCAAAAAGACAAGAGCGCCAGCGGTGAGGGCATCGGTGAAGACCTCGGCTTCTTCCCCTTCCCGATGGTTGAAGGCGGCGCCGGCGACGCGAACGACGTGGTCGGTGGCGGCAACGGCTTTGCAGTCGGCAAGAACGCTTCTCCCGAAGCAGTCGACTTCGTCAAATACCTGACCAGCGTCGAAGCGCAGATACTGATCGCCTCCAAGGGCCAGGGTATCCCGGTCGTCAAGGGCGGCGAAGCCGGCTTGACCGACCCCAACATGATCGCGGTTCAGAGCGCCTTCGCCAAAGCGGAGTACTTCCAGCAGTACTACGATCAGGCCCTGACGGCCGCCATGGGCGACGTGATCAACTCCAGCGTGCAGGAACTCTACGCCGGCACGATGACCCCTGAAGAATGCGCCCAGGCGATTGAAGACGCCGCGGCAAAGGAATTGAAGTAACCACGGTTCGTGAACGACAAGCGGGGATTGGGCGCAAAACGCCCAATCCCCGTATTTTATAGCTGCTTAGGAGTTGGTTTATGGAAGCGACGCCGGTACAGGGTGATTTTTCCAAAATGCGAGCAGGGAAAGGCCTTTCTCGACACAGTCAAGATAACCTGACCATCTTTCTTTTCTTGCTGCCATCCTTAATTCTTTTTCTCCTTTTTGTCATCTACCCCATCCTCCGTTCTACCTATTTCAGTTTCTTCGACTGGGGTGGCATGAAACCGGCGGTCGACTTCATCGGCCTGGAGAACTACAAAGAAATCCTGACGGACAAGGTCTTCATGAAAGCTTTGTCGCACGGGTTTTGGATCATCGTTTTCTCCCTGCTCTTGCAACTGCCTTTATCGCTGGCCATGGCGGTGATGGTGGGCCGCGACTTGCCGGGGCGTGCCTTCTTCCGTTCGATCTTCTTCATGCCGTACGTTTTCTCCGAGGTGATCGCCGCCATCATGTGGCTGAACCTCTTCAATCCCGATCCCGAGCGCGGCCTGATCAACGCCCTGCTGGTCCTGGTAGGGGCAGAGGCGCATCCGTGGTTGAGCGATCCGGGGACCGTGTTGATCTGCGTCTTCGTGGTGCTCACCTGGAAATACTTTGGCCTGCACATGCTGCTCTTCATGACCGGCCTGCAAAATATCCCGACCGAAATCGAAGAAGCGGCTCGCATGGATGGCGCCAACCAGTTCCAGCTGTTTACGGGGATCATCGTACCACTGCTCGGCAGCACGATCCGCACGTCGGTTTATATGTCTGTCCTGGGTTCCTTGCAGCAGTTCATTTTGGTTTGGATCATGACCAAGGGCGGCCCGGTCAATGCCAGCGAAGTCATGGCGACCTATATGTACCGTTTTAGCTTCATCCGTTTCCAGTTCGGCTACGGTTCTGCCGTCGCTATTGTCATGTTCTTAATCTGCCAGACCTTCTCGATCGTCTACCAGCGCCTGGCGCCCCAGCACGACTACCTGGGCGGGAATTAACGCACCAAGGAAGCCCATGCCATGAACAGTACAACCTTCGCACGCGAGAATACCCCTCTGCGGAAAACCCTTCGCCGGATTCTCCAGTATTTCATTCTTTCGCTGCTGGCCATTGTCGTCCTGACACCGGTGGTCATGATCGTCATCGGCGGCCTCAAGACCCGCGGCGAATTCGTCTCACACCCCTACACCCTGCCTATTCCGCCGCACTGGGAAAACTACGGAGACATTTTGGCCGCGCCGGCGTTCTGGACGATGCTGCGCAACAGCCTGGCCGTCATGACGGCAACGACGGCGGCGGTCGTCTTCCTTTGCAGCCTGGCGGCATTCGTGTTCGCCCGTATGCAGTTCCGCGGCAAGACGCTGGCCTTCAACCTGTTTACGATGGGATTGATGTTCCCCATCAACGTGGCCATTTTGCCCGTTTACCTGGTAATCCGGCAAATGGACCTGACGGATAAACTGCTGGCCGTGATTTTGGTTCAGACGGCTTTTCAACTATCTGGTAATATTTTGATTCTACGCGGTTTTTTCATGGCCATTCCGGGCGAACTGCAAGACGCAGCCTATATCGACGGCTGCACGACATTCGGCTTTTTCTGGCGCATCCTGCTGCCGCTGGCAAAACCATCCCTGGCTGCGGTGGCGGCCCTGACGATGATCGTCAGCTGGAACGATTTGCTCATCCCCTTGGTGTTGATCGACAGCGAAACCCTGTGGACTCTGCCCCTGGGCACGATGCAGTTCCAGGGCCAATACAGCTCCGACCTGGCGAAAATCGCCGCCTTTCTCACGCTTTCTGCCGTCCCGACGATCGTTTTCTACATGTTTGCCGAGCGCCAGATCGTCGCCGGGCTGACGGCAGGAGCGCTCAAAGGATGAACCTTTCCCTACGTACACCCCCGGACGGTCATTCCGGCCTGGAAAACTTATCTTTTTACGCATTTTAGGAGAAAACCATGTCTGACAAGTATCAACCTACACCGGAACAAAAGTTTACCTTCGGCCTGTGGACCGTTGGCTCGATCGGCCGCGATCCGTTCGGCGGGCCTGTGCGCAGCCCCAAAACCCCGGCCGAGCTGGTCTATCTGCTCGGCGAAGTGGGTGCGTATGGCGTCAACTTCCACGACAACGACTTGATCCCCATCGACGCCACCCCGGCCGAACGCGATCAAATCCTTAAGGAATTCAAAAAGGCCCTGGCCGATACCGGCCTGGTGGTCCCGATGGCGACCACCAACCTGTTCGGTGAGCCCGTCTTCAAAGACGGCGCGTTCACGTCCAACGACCCGAAGGTGCGCGCCTACGCCATCCAAAAGACGATGAACGCCATCGACCTGGGCGCAGAACTGGGCGCCAAGGTGTACGTCTTCTGGGGCGGGCGTGAAGGCACCGAGACCGACGCCGCCAAAGACGCCGTTGCGGCGATCAAGCGCAATCGCGAGGCAATGAACTTCCTGTGCGAATACGTTCTCGACAAAAAATACGACCTGAAGTTCGCCCTCGAAGCCAAGCCCAACGAGCCGCGCGGCGATATCTATAATCCCACCACCGGCCACATGCTGGCCTTCATCGAAACCCTCGACCACCCCGAAATGGTCGGCGTCAACCCCGAAGTGGCCCACGAACACATGGCCGGCCTCAACTTCATGCACGGCGTGGCGCAGGCGTGGGAAGCCGGCAAGCTCTTCCACATCGACCTCAACGATCAGTATCCCGGCCGCTACGATCAGGACCTGCGCTTCGGCTCGCGCGATATCAAGGCTGCCTTCTTCCTGGTCAAATTTCTCGAAGACGTCGGCTATAACGGCAGCCGCCACTTCGATGCCCACGCCTACCGCACGGAAGATTACGACGGCGTCAAAGACTTCGCCCGCGGCTGCATGCGCACCTACATGGTTCTAAAGGAAAAAGCCGCCCTCTGGAACGCCGACCAGGAAATCCAGGCGCTGGTCGCCGAAATCAACGCCGACGACGGCAGCATGGCACCCTTCTTCGGCAAGTACACCCCTGAGAAGGCTGCCAGCCTCAAGCAGCACCACTTCGACTACGCCGCCCTCGGCCGGCGCGGTTTGAAGTACGAACGTCTCGATCAGCTTACCTTCGAAGTGCTGATGGGCACACGCTCGTAAGCTTTTGCCACGCACAAGGGAAGGGATGGGTGTGGTCGAACGCCTGCCCTCGCCGGGAAACCGAGTGCACCCAATCGCGCGGTGCACTCGGTTTCCGTTTTTTGGTCTTCCGGGTTTAGCGTGAAGAATTCCCGATTTTTGCGGGTAGCTTCTTAAATCCCTACACTTGCAGCCATACTCACGACAGGAGCGGGCGGCCAGCCGCATCGTAGGCCTTGATCGCCGCAGCAGACGCCGGGCTTGATGGGTATTCCAG
The DNA here is from genome assembly GCA_049325275.1 of Chloroflexota bacterium. Taxonomy (GTDB): domain Bacteria; phylum Chloroflexota; class Anaerolineae; order Anaerolineales; family UBA4823; genus CAIQJJ01. Next base: position 117,647 of record JBMOLU010000080.1, on the reverse strand, counting down.
CGCCAACAGGCTCCAGATCATCGTGTCGCGCGGGTTGCCATCGACATCGAGGGTGCGCTGGCGCAGGGTGGCATCCAGGGTGTAGCCGAGTTTTTCAGGTACTGCGGCGCTGCGCACATTGCGTGCGTCGCAGTGAATCTCCACCCGTTGTACGTTATCAATCTCAAAGGCCACGCGGGTCAGGGCTGCGCTCAATTCGGTGGCCAGGCCCTGGCCGATGGCGTCGACGCGAATCCAGTAGCCGATTTCACGCACCCGGCTTCCCAGGCGGGTGTGCAGGCCGGTGCCGCCAAGCACGCGGCGCTCGGCCCGATCGAAGACACCGTAGACGAAATCCTCGCCGAGATCAAAGCCACCGCGCCACTTGCGGATCAGGTCGATTTTGGTTTGCAAATCGGTCGGTTCATGCTTCGCCCAGGGCATCCAGGGCAAAAGATGGTCCAGGCTGGCATCCACCGCTTCTTTGAGCCGTGTGGCGTCTGGCGGGTTCCAACAGCGTAACACCATGCGAGCGGTCTCAACACGGTAGGCAGGGCCAAGAATCGAGGGGGGCATCAAGTTCTCCTTGTTTTTAATCCAACATGGGCGTCCGTTGCGCGTCCGCCCTGCCTGGACATCAATGTCCAGGCTGCATCACCGTACCGGATCAACCCAGCTTCGAGCAACGGCCGTGCTCGATTTACCGGAGAGCCTGCCTGAAAAGAGACCTGCGATAGGTGCACGACTTCCGTGTGAGCGGGTCGATCCTATTTTCACCCACAAAGTGCATCGCACCTCGCTTTTCAGACAGTTTCTGGCGGATCCGGCGCAGATCGTAACGATGATGAACCAAATCGGCCGGCTTATCAGGGCCGGCCGATTGTACCGCAAAATGGTCGGAAGGAACGTTTACGAAGCCTTGTAAGCCGCCAGGAACTGCGTCAGCAGCTCGCTTTTGAGCGGCACGAGCGTGATCTGGCCCTTGCCCTCGAGCAGTTTCTGCGTTTCCAGGATCTCGAACATGGCGCTGGCCACTTCTTTGTCGGTCGAGATAATCGTCTGCAGGGCCGCCCCGATGATGCGCGGGCGTAAGGCTGCCGCTTTGGCAAACTCGATGGCGGCCTGCCGTTCGGCGGTGCTGGTGATGATATTAACCTGATTGGCGCCATCCTGCTTGATGGCGGAAGTCACCTGGCGCAGGCGGTTGACGACCTTGGCTTCGATCTGCTGGATCATGCCCGTATCACGGAAGTGCACCTTACGAATGTAAACCGAGCCAAGCTTGTACCCCCACTCGTGCGAGCGAGGGGTGACTTCCTCGCGCACCATGTGGCTCATGCTGTGACGGTTGACGAGCATCTTTTCGAGTGGCAAATTGCTCAAAGAACGTACCACGGCGTTGCTGACGTTGGCGGCCAGCGAACCGCGCGGGTCTGCGTTCTTGAAGAGATAGGCAACCGGGTCACTGATGTACATTTCGTACCAAATACCCACGCCCATCGGTGCGCCTTCTTCGGAGTTGACCGGCGTGCTGCGCAGGTACTGCTGGTCGAGGCGCATGTCCAGCACCTCACGCTTGCCGAGCCAGTTGACCAAAAAGGCGCTCGGGCCTAAACGGAACGGCAAAATATGCAGGCCCGGTTCGTCCAGGATGCCCGCCACCTTGCCAAATAGGATGAACACCTGGCAGGTGCCTTCGTTGACGATCGTGTAAAAACCGGCGACGCGCAGGAAGAAGAGGAACAACGGCATGACAAACCACATGGCGACAAACGTCCCCATCGCCGCAGCGACGAACAGTGCGAATTCGTTGAACACGCCGCTCATTGCTCCACCTCCCGCACCACATGTTGCGCCCGGGCAAACAACTGCAAGCGGACGTTGCGCAGATAAACTCTGAGCACATCGGGGCCGCTCTGGCGCAGCACGCGCAGTTGTTCGGCCAGCGCGTTGAGCGGTTCGACTTCGGCCTGGACATTCAGGGTTTCGATCTCTACGGCGCGCCTGGATTGGACGATCTTCTGATCGGCGGAGGCCTGCGCCAGGCTGATGTCGGAGGAAACCTGGTTGTGCGCGGTGTTAATGGCTGCCAGCGCCGACTCCACGTCGGCCGGCGGGTCGATGCCGGTGATCAACGAAGCATCGAGCACGATACCGTAACGGGCGGCCGATGAGAGGCACTCCCGATCCATGTGTTCGTTGAGATCGCGCAGGTTTTTGCGCAGGTCGTTGATGGAGACGCCGGTGACGATGCTGGTTTCGGTGGGCATTCCTTCGAGCGGTGCCACTTCCGCGTTAGCGGGCGCTTCGAAACTGGCGATACGCTCGCGCAGCACCGAAACAAAATACCCCATCACGTGCGAGAAGGGACGTTTGACACCGAACAAATAGGCATATAGATTATTCTCAGAGACGCGATAGCGAATTTGCCCCGTGAGGCCGGTGTTGAGTTGATCCTTGGTCACCGCCTCGAGCAGTGTGCCGCCGGCGTTGGCGCGTGGTTCGTCGGGATCGTAGGCCATATTGGCCGTCTGCGTGGCGATGGAGACCTTGTAAATTCGCTCCCAGGGCCACTTGAAATAAGGCCCGCCCGGCTGGATCACCCGCACCTGTGGATAGTTGTAACGCTCTTTATGCTGCGGGGTGAGCATTTCGGCAAACGGCGCGTCGGCCGTCATGGCTTTACCGACCCGCTCAGCGCGGCCAAAAATCGTCTTAACGGCGCGCTCATTCTGATCCACCGTGTAAATCATCGTAAAGACGTAGCGCATGATGAACCAGGCCACGAATCCCGCCAGGATTCCGAGTAAGATACCCATAGCCATCTCCTTTCATATTGAGGAACAAAAACATCGAAACGACCTTGCTACACAGCATATACCAGTTCGACAAGAAGCGCAAGCGCTTTGCCGGCAAACCTTGCCGCATCCGATCATTTCTTCACGCTAAACCCGCAAGACCCTCATTTCTTTCTACCCAAGGAGTTCAAATCTCATGAAAAACGCCTACCAGGTCCAGGCTCCCGACTTCGAGCGCAGCCCCTATACCGGAATGACCAAAAAGCATTACATCGCATGCGCCAGATACCTGCTGGAAAGGGCCTTCAAGCACGTCGCGACACCTGAGACGCCGCTGTCGTTTCCCCGCGTGCCGGGGAAAACCTATCCACAGCCCGATGATCCCGACTGGCGCTATCGCTCGCTTGAGTTCGAAGCACTGGAACGGACGCTGACCCTTGCCGGCCCCCTGATGCACGTCGACCCCGGTGTCAGCATCCGTGGCATCCAACTGCGCCAATACTACGGCCGGCAGCTCTACAACGCCCTCACGCCCGGGCATGCCAACTCCTTGCCCTTGCCCGAAGACCTGCCCGATTCTACGTACCAGTTTACGTGCGAGTTCGGCGGCCTGTTCAAGACCCTGCTGCTGCTGCCCGACATCATCTGGCCCGACTACACCCAGCGGCAAAAGGATGAGATGGCCGTGACGATTTCCAAGTGGGCCCATCACCGCACCACGCAGAACAATTGGCGCATCTTCAACATCATGGCGCTCTCGTTTCTAAAAAAACACGGCTATGAAATCGACGACAACCTGCTCAAAAGCCACCTCTTGTGGGTCGCTTCTTACCACGCTGGCGACGGCTGGTATCTCGAACAGACCTACAACTACTACACGATCAGCCTTTTCGTCGTCTACGGCACGATCTGGAACCGCGCCTTCGGCGATGCACACTACCCTGAAATTGCGGCCGCCATCGAAAAGTCGGCCCACGAGCTGATGAAAACCTACACCAACTTCTTCGCCCGCGACGGCTACATCAACATGTGGGCGCGCAGCATCTGCTACCGCACCTGGATTTCCGGCGGCTTCCCGGTTTCTTTCATGCTCAAAGGCCAAGCCCCACTGGACCCGGGTTGGGCGCGCAGGCTGTGTTCGGGGTCGCTGCTGCAATTCGTCACCCGCGAAACGTTCTACGAGAACGACATCCCCAGCCTGGGATTTTACGGGCACAAAGAGTTTGTCCTGCAAAACTACAGCTGCCCGGCCAGCCCGTTCCTGATGTTCCTGCCGTTCATCTGCCTGGCGCTGCCGGACGATTCGCCCTTCTGGACGGCCAAGGAGAACGAAGGCGCCTGGGAAACGCTGGGAGACCGTTCGACCCGGGCCGTGCTCGAGAAACCCGGGCTGGTGCTGGTCAACCACGGCAAGACCGGCACGGCCGAGATCATCCCCGGCAAGGTCTACTACGACGACCCCAATTACGCCAAGCTGGCCTTCAACACGCACTTCCCGTGGGAAGATCACAACCCGCAGGGCGGCACGGCCATGGAGTACAGTTTCCGCAGCCTCGACCCGCGCGACCTGCGCGGCGACGATGTCAACTTCTACCTCACCGGCCTGCGCCTGCACAACGACTCCGAGCGCAACGCGGCCTTTACCACCTCGCAAAGTATGCTCTACAACGGTGTTCACGGCGACGTGCTCTACCGCCAGGCGATCATGCGCAAACCGCCCAACAACGGCGTCGGCTACATCATCGACCTGGCCGAGATCACCATCCCCGGCGGCGTGATCCGCGTCGACCGCTCGCGCCTGGCCTTCGAGCACGAGCTGACCCTCGGCCACTATGGCCTGCCGCATCTCGATGGCGGGCAGGCGATCGTCGAACAACTGGCGGACGAAAACAGGAAAGTGATCACCGCCGCCATCCCCGGCCGGCAGGTGGCGTTGATCGCCTATCACGGTTGGGACAGCCTGCATGCCCTCATTCATCACGAGCGCAACGCCGAAGCCGATGCGAGCACCGTCCTCTATGCCTACAAAAAGCGCACCAGCAAAAACCCGCCGATGGAGCTGATGATCACGGTCATGTTGCACAAGACGGACGACACCCCCTGGACGGCGGAAGAACTGTCGCCGATCAAGGTTCTCGCGATTGCCGAGATCATGCCCTCCTACTCGCCGCTGGGCGTAACGCTCACGCTCGCCGGCGGAACAACGTACACGATCGATTTCGTCAACATCGATGGCAACCGCACCTGCTGAGGAATGAGAAAGCTTCGTAACTTTTCAATAATGCGGGGGATGGAGCGTTTTACGCATGCCAGGCAGCCAGGTTGCAGTATATGCACAACCCCCAAATGCGGAAATTCTTCACGCTACACCCGGAAGGCCCACACTTAAACAAAAAACGACCGGTGGTTTTCCGGTCGTTTTTTGTTGGTGCCCCCACAGAGATTCGAACTCTGGTTTTAGCCTTGAAAGGGCTGCGTCCTGGTCCCCTAGACGATGGGGGCAGCACTCCTTAGGACGTTCTGGACGCGGGGAGCATTCTACCATTGCCCCCTATACCGGTCAAGGAAATTGATCGGCTTTTTTTCGGTTTTCTGAAAACTCGTTCTATGATATAAACAAGCCATGAAAATCTTGACTACCGATATCGGTACCGGCACGCAAGACATCTTCCTGTACGACTCGCGGCTCGGCCTGGAAAACGGCCTCAAGCTGATCGTCCCTTCCCCCACCCTGATCGTCCACCGCCGGATCAAAGAAGCTACCCGGCGCGGCCAGCCCGTGTTGCTGGCCGGCGTGATGATGGGCGGCGGCCCGAGCGGTTGGGCTGCCGAAGCGCACGCCAAAGCTGGCTACACGCTGTACGCCACGCCCGACGCAGCCCGCACGCTCAACGACGACCTGGACTTCGTCCGCGCACTCGGCGTCCACCTGGTGAGCGCCGACGAGGCCGCCCGGCTGCCCGAGGAAGTGCTGCGCATCGATCTGTGCGACTTCGACTTTCCCGCCATTTGCCGGGCCTTCGAGTCGTTTGGCGTTTCGCTGGTAAACCTGGACGCGGTGGCTGTGGCCGTCTTCGATCACGGCGATGCGCCACCGGGGTACTCCGACCGCCAGTTCCGCTTCGATTACCTGGACGAACGCATTCGCGCTGAAAACCGCCTCTCGGCCTTCGCCTACCAGGCCGAAGACATCCCACCGATCCTGACTCGCCTGCACGCCGTGGCGGCTTCCGCCCAAGGGGTAGATGCCCCGCTCGTGGTGATGGATACGGCCCCCGCTGCCGTGCTGGGCGCGACATTCGACCCGGCTGTGGCGGCATGCCACCGCAAACTGATCGCCAATGTGGGCAATTTTCACACCCTTGCCTTTCGCCTGGGGCCTTCAGGCGAGATCGAGGGTGTCTTCGAGCACCATACCGGCCTGCTCGATCTGCCACGGTTGGAACACCTGCTGCACGCTCTGGCCGATGGCAGCCTGCAACACAGCGACGTGTTCGACGATCACGGCCACGGGGCGCTGGTCTACGCTTCGGAGCCGTTCGCCTTCGGCACGGGCGCCTTCGACGTGGCCGTGACCGGCCCACGCCGCGCCATCTTTGCGCCAGCCGGCCGCGCCACGCCGCGGGCCTATTTTCCCGCTCCCTTCGGCGACATGATGATCACCGGCTGCTTTGGCCTGCTGGCCGCGGCTGCCGACGTGATACCGGCGGTTGGAGAAACTATCCGCGCTTCGCTGCGCGGCGAACGCACAAACACCGCGCCGTGGGATACCGGCGAAACGTGATCGAAGAGACTGTCTGAAAAGCCAAGCCTGAAGGGTCTCTTCCGCCACGCAGGCCGCGCTCCGGCGAAAATTGGCGGAAAAATGCGTTTTGATAACCGGAGAAGACCTTTCGAGTTTCCGCCCATCAAGATGTCCCCGCCCGGGCATGAATGCCCGGGCTACAACGCAGCGCCGGACGAATCCGGCTTTTTGGCCGGCGCTCCTGCGCCGCCTGGGACGGCGGGCGTCTTGTCCGCTACGGCAGCGCCTCGATCACCGCCGCTTCGCCCTGGCCTACGCCCACGCACAGCGTGGCCAGGCCGTAGCGGGCGCGGCGGCGCAGCATCTCGTGCAGCAAGGTCGTCAGGATGCGCGCCCCCGAGCAGCCCAAGGGGTGTCCGAGGGCGATCGCCCCCCCATTGACATTGGTGCTTTCGTGCGTGAAAGCGAGTTCTTCCATCACCGCCAGAGACTGCACCGCAAAAGCCTCGTTGAGTTCCACCAGATCGAGCTGGCCCAGCGTGAGTCCGGCACGCGTTAGCGCCTTGCGCACCGCCGGCACCGGTCCCAGACCCATCAAGCCGGGCGGAACCCCCGCGGCGGCCGAAGCTACCCAACGCGCCAGGGGCTTCAGGCCGAGCTGGTGGGCGCGGGCGCCGCTCATCAAAAGCAAAGCGGCGGCGCCGTCGTTCAGGCCGGAGGAATTGCCCGCCGTCACGCTGCCATCCTGACGAAAGGCCGGGCGCAGGCGCGACAGTGATTCGAGCGATGTATCGCGACGCGGGCGTTCGTCGATCGCCACCCGAATGGGATCGCCCTTCTTTTGGGGGATAGCGACGGGAACGATCTCTTCGGCAAAGCGGCCGGCGTCGATGGCGGCAATCGCCTTGCGGTGGCTTTCGAGGGCAAAGGCATCCTGTCTTTCCCGCGTCAGGTGCGGGTATTGGCCGGCAATGTTTTCGGCGGTCTCGCCCATCGATTCGGTACCGTAAAGCGCCTGCATCTCTGGATTGGGATAGCGCCAGCCCAGCGCCGTGTCCCAGGCCGTCAGGTTGCCGAACGGAAATGCCTGTGCAGCCTTAGGCAGTGAATATGGGGCACGCGACATCGACTCGACACCGCCGGCAATAAAGATATCCCCTTCCCCCGACCGGATGGCGCGTGCCGCCTGGTTGACGGCCGTCAGCCCCGAAGCGCACAGGCGGTTGACGGTGACGCCGGCCACATCGACGGGGAAGCCCGCCAGCAGCAGGGCCATGCGGGCGACGTTGCGGTTGTCTTCTCCGGCCTGGTTGGCGCAGCCCAGGTACACTTCTTCCACCAGGGCCGGGTCGAGACCGGTACGATCGAGCAGCGCCTTGAGGACCAAAGCGGCCAGGTCATCTGGCCGGACGGAGGCCAGCGCCCCACCCAGGGCGCCGATGGGGGTACGGAGAGCAGAAACGATCACGGCTTCAGGCATAAAGTCTCCTTCATGAATAGCTGTAGGGGAATCGTAGGGCAAACGTCAAGCATCAAAACCGGAGGGATGGTAAGATAACGTCCGAAGGGCGATTTCTCTTCTTCTCCTCCTTAGCGAGAGCCGGGACTGGCGTACCCGGCTCTTGCTGCTTTAACTGACGGTCCTGAACAGCATTTTCGTGTGGGTTTCACTTGCTCCCCCCATTGTACAACAAGCAACGCTGCAACTTGCACCCATCTTCTCCGTAAACCCCCACAGACCCTGAAAGGAGAACAAAATGGCTGAAAGTTACAAAGAACTCTACCGCAGCAATAAAAACCGCATGTTCGGCGGTGTGTGTGGTGGCCTGGGCGAGTACCTCAACATCGATCCCACCATCATCCGCCTGGTTGCGGCGCTGCTAACCATCTGTGGTGTAGGAACGCCGATCTTAATCTATTTCATCATGCTCCTGATCGTCCCGGAAGAACCGGCCTCGCCGCAACCCGAAGCGCAACTGCCGCCTGTCGAGTAGAAAAGGTGGCCTTCCACCCAACGTGCCCGCAGAAACAAAGCTTCTGCGGGCACGTTGTTTTTCAAACTTTCCTCCCTTCCCTGGGTATAATAAAGTCACAGTGCGTGCAAACCCATTCACCGCGCGCCAGGAGGCTCACATGCGCATCGTCGTTCTTGGGGGAACGGGGCACATCGGCACCCACCTCGTCCCCAGGCTGGTCGAAGCGGGGCATGAGGTCATCAACGTCAGCCGCAACCAGCGCCGGCCCTACCAGCTGCGCGCCGAATGGGATCGGGTGGCCTTCGTCGAAATCGACCGCACCGCTGCGGAAGCCGAAGGGGCCTTCGGCGAGTGTGTCGCCGAACTGGAACCGGAGGTTGTGGTTGATTTGATCTGCTTTCGCCTGGAGAGCGCTCAGCAATTGGTCGAGAGCCTGCAAACTGCCGGGCAGTTGCGCCACTTCCTGCACTGCGGCACGATCTGGGTGCATGGGCACAGCACGGTGGTGCCGGCGACGGAGGAACTGCTGCGCCGTCCCTTTGGCGAGTATGGGCAGCAAAAGGCAGCCATCGAAGACTACCTGCTCTACGAAGCGCGCGTCAACGGCTTTCCGGCGACCGTGCTGCATCCCGGGCACATCGTGGGACCGGGATGGGTACCGGTCAATCCGCAGGGCAATTTCAACCCGGAGATTTTCACCCGCCTGGCACGCGGCCAGGAGATCACCCTACCCAACCTGGGATTGGAAACCCTCCACCACGTGCACGCCGACGACATCGCCCAGGCCTTTCAGCAGGCAATCAACCACTGGAGCGCCTCCATCGGCGAAAGTTATCACATCGTTTCGCCGGCCGCCCTCACCTTACGGGGCTATGCCGAGATCGTTTCCCGCTGGTTCGGCCACGCCCCCAAGATCAAGTTCCTGGCCTGGAAGCAGTGGAAAGAGACGGTTTCCGAACAGGATCAGGCTGCAACGTGGGATCACCTTGCGCACAGCCCGAATGCCAGCATCGCCAAGGCCCAACGCCAGCTGGCGTACCAGCCCCGTTACACATCGGCTCAGGCCACGCATGAAGCCGTACGCTGGCTCATCGAACAAGGTATCGTTCAGACGTAAGCGCCTCACCCGGTGAACGTTCAAGCAAGAACGTTTTAGCTCTTCTGCCTTCGACAAGAAAAGCAGTTTTTTCATGGAGAAAACACAATGACTAGCCTTCGCTCACGTTTTTTTCAGGCCGATTTCGACGAAAAGACCGGCAAATGGTCCGGCCTGACCGCTATCCGCTGGAATGCTGCGCCTATCCTGGGCAAGGGGGCCGGTTTCGATCTGGAAGTGAATGGGCAGTCCTTCTGGGGAAAACGCCCACGGAAAGTCAACAGCTTCCGCTATTTTGCAGAAGGACGTGGGGGAGCCTTCATTCTTGAACAGGACGGGCTCTCTTTGACGCATTCCATCGAGTTGGACGCGGCGCTGCCGGTGATTTACCAGTCGGTGCTGATCAAAGCCAACCAGGGGCCAGATCGCCAGATCAATGCCCTATCCTATACCCTGCCGGCGTTCATCGTTGGCGAGGCCGCAGATTGCCTCATCCACGAACCGGGGACCGACTTCCAGGCGGGCATTCCCTATGCCAAGGCTACGGTGCGTCCCCGCCAACCGGCTGCTGCTGCGCCGCCGCTCGATCCCGCACCCAGCTTTGGCCTGCTGGCTATCGAGAACCGCGTACAAAAACGGGTCGCATCTTGCTGGCTACAGGTAGAATTGGCTCCGACGTTTCCGATCATCAACGGACAAGACGGCGTCGTAAATGTAAGCCTACGCCACTCCTTGAATGCGACCCTGCAAGCCGGCGGGACGGTGATCTCACAGGGTTTCTGTCTGCTGCTTACCGATGGCACGCTGGACGAGCACCTGGCGCAATTCCGCCGCGTCGCTTACTGATCCTGGTGGTATAATCCGCCCGCTCGATGCAACCTTTCGCTTCCTCACCATCTTTCACCTTTTATGCTCGACAAACTCTCTGGGATTGAATCCCGTTACGAAGAACTCAACCGCTTGCTGGCCGAATCGGACCTGGACTATCAACGTATGGCCGAGTTGAACAAGGAACGCGTCGATCTCGAACCGATCGTCGCTAAAACGCAGGCGTACCGGCAGGCGCTGGAACACCTTGGCGAAGCCCGCGGCTTGCTGGAGGCGGAAAGCGATGCGGACATGCGCGAACTGGCTGCCGCAGAGATCGCCGACCTCGAAGAAACGATTCCGCAGTTCGAAAAGGAACTCAAAGCGATGCTCCTGCCGAAGGACCCACGCGATGAGCGCAGCGTGATCGTCGAAATTCGCGCCGGCACCGGCGGCGACGAGGCCGCCATTTTTGCCGCCGACTTGTTCCGTATGTACAACCGCTACGCAGAAAACCGACGCTGGAGCGTGGATGTGCTCTCGTCGAATGAAATCGGCGTGGGCGGCTTCAAAGAAGTGATTTTTGCCGTCAAAGGCAAGGGGGCTTATTCCCGCCTGAAGTACGAGTCGGGCGTCCACCGCGTACAACGCGTGCCGGTAACCGAATCGCAGGGGCGCATTCATACCTCGACCGCTACGGTGGCCGTGCTGGCCGAGGTCGATGAAGTCGAAGTCAATATCCCTGAAGGCGACCTTGAAGTCGAAGTGTACCGTTCCTCGGGCGCAGGGGGCCAGAACGTGCAGAAGAACTCCACCGCCGTGCGTCTGTATCACAAACCGACCGGTATGGTCGTTACCTGCCAGGACGAGCGTTCGCAGTTACAAAACCGGCAGCGGGCGCTGGCCATCCTGCGCGCTCGCCTGTACGAGATGGAAGAAGAAAAGCGCCGCAGCGACTTAGATGCCGCCCGCCGTTCGCAGGTGGGGACGGGTGAACGTTCGGAAAAGATTCGCACTTACAACTACCCACAGTCGCGGGTGACCGACCACCGTATCAGCGTTTCATCCTACAACCTGCCGGTCGTCATGGAAGGGGCCATCGACCAGTTTATCGATGAACTATCCACCCAGGATGAAGCCGAGCGGCTGGCATCATCGGGATATGCTGACGAGGGATAACCCAAAACACTCACTTTACACTTTTGTCAACTCCATCCGGCCGTGGTGATTGTATACTGAGATTGTGGTTGCTGTGTGCCACTGATTGGTAAGACTATACGCGTACAATCCAGGAAAACGGTTGCAAACAATGGATCATCTACAAGAGTTGACAACACAACACTATCTCGTCGGCCACTATGTTACCAACAGTCCCGAGGGAGGTGTGTGCGTTCAGGCGCGCTGCACCTGCCGGCAGAAGTTCGAAGGCATCGGAAAAGATGGCACTACAGCACTGGACTCGCTGTGGAAGGCTTACGCCGATCACCTAAGCCAGGCCGAAAAACTGCAAGAAAGCGGAAGGTACTGACGACATCACCAGCCGGCAGCCAAAGCTTATCCACGATAGCAGTAGTACGTGATCGGGCGACACAAAAATGACCCATCCCAACGCGGTGGGTCATTTTTGTGTGCAAAGGCAGCACCTACAGGGGTATGCCTGCTTGCCCGATGCGTACGATGTGCCGGCCAAACAGATGAGCCATCCTACAGCCGGCTTGATGAGAAGAACATCAATGCAAGCCCCCAAGCTGTGTGTCCAGCGCTTGCAGGATATCGCGGACAACGCGCCCCGGCATTGCGGCACGCATAACAGCCCCCATGACGGCCACGCCAAACGCCCCGGCTTGCAAGCACGCCGCGGCGTTTTCGGGCGTCACCCCACCCAAAGCAAAGATGGGAACCGGCAGCGTTGCGACAACATGCGTTAATCCGGCCAGCCCCAATGCCGGGCCATATCCGGGCTTGCTTTGGGTCAAAAAAGTGGGGCTCAAAGAAACGTAGTCTGCACCGCCGGCGGCCGCCTGCTGCGCCTCAGCCGGCGAATGTGCGGAGACGCCAACCAACACCGACCGCGCAACCACATGGCGTGCCAAATGTGGCGAAACACCCCACGGCAAATGGATGCCTTGCACCGGGCAGGCCGCCGCCACCATCAGGTTGGCGCTGACGCTGACGGCGGCCCCGTACGGTTTTGCCAGGGCAACGATCTCCTGCACCAAAAGCAGCAGCCGCCCGCCAGGCAAGTCTTTCTCACGCACGAGGATCCAGCGGCAGCCGGCATCCAGCACCCGGGCGACAGCCACCTGTAAAGCGTGCTGTGTTGAAAGCCGGTCGGTGATCAACAAAAGCCTGGATGGCAGGCTCACCTTGCGATCATCCCTTCGAGCGGGCTGGAGGCCGTGGCATAGAGACGCTGCGGGATGCGCCCGGCCTCGTAGGCCAGCCGCCCACTTTCCAAGCCCAGGCGCATGGCGCGTGCCATCTTGACGGGGTCGTGCGACCGGGCAATGGCCGTGTTGAGCAAGATGCCATCGTAGCCCAACTCCATGGCCAGGGCAGCATCCGAGGCGGTGCCAATGCCGGCGTCTACAATCAACGGCAGGCGGCACTGTTCGCGAATGATGCGCAAATTGTAGGGATTGCGCAGCCCCATCCCCGAGCCAATCGGCGCACCGAGGGGCATGACGGCCGCACAGCCGATGTCTTCCAACTTTTTGCAGGTGATCGGGTCGTCGTTGCAGTAAGGCAGCACGACGAACCCATCTTTTACCAATTCCTGCGCGGCGCGCAACAAGTGCTCGACATCGGGGAACAGGGTCTCGTCGTCGCCGATTACCTCGAGCTTGACCCAATCGGTCTTGAGCGCCTCGCGGGCCAGTTGCGCCGTCAGTACGGCATCTCGGGCGGTATAGCAGCCTGCCGTATTGGGCAAGATATGGTAACGCCCGGCAAGCAGGTCGAAGATGCTTTCGCCGTTCCCCTCCAGGCTGACCCGGCGAATGGAAACAGTGACCACCTCGGCCCCACTGGCTTCAATCGCATCCAGCATGACCTGCGGATTTGGGTAGTGCGAGCTGCCGATCAACAAGCGCGATTCAAAGGTTTTCCCGGCAACGGTTAAGTTGGGCATGGTTCACCACTCCTTTAGCCGCCTGCTACGGCCTGAATGACTTCTACTCGATCGCCGGGTTGCAACCTGAATCGGCGCCACCCGGCGCGCGGAACGACGACGGCATTCACCGCAACGGCAGTTCCTGCTTGCGCCGGGTCGAAACCGCTGGCTGCAAGCGCTTGCTCCAGCGATGGGTGTAAAAGCGGGTGCATCTGCCCGTTGATGATGAAGGTTGGGTGCGATGGGTTCATTTTTTCTCCTGGTGTTCATATCGACCGGTAGCTGTACGCCTTTCCAAACCTTCAGGAAAAGCGTTCCAGCCCGAACGGTTTCATTTCTTCCATAACGGTCCCCTCGAGAACGAGCCGGCTGATGGCCTGCGCCGTAAGTGGTGCCAGCAAGATACCGTTGCGATAGTGCCCGGTTGCCATGACCAGGCCGCGCACGCTTGTATCGCCGAGAATGGGGGCATTATCCCGGCTGCCGGGACGTAAACCGGCCCACGTTTCAACCACCGGCAAATCATCGATGCCCGGCAAAACTTCCCGGGCACCCCGCAACAGCCCGTACAGTCCCCCGGCCGTGGTCTGTACGTCGAATCCCTGCTCTTCAACCGTTGCGCCAACCAGCAGGCGGCCATCGACGCGTGGCACAAGGTATACTTCGGGACCCCAGACGACATGCTCGATCAACGGCGCAGCGGGCGGCATTTGAAGTGCAAGCATCTGCCCCTTGATCGGACGAATCGGGGGGCGCAAGGCAGCCGGCAAGCCGCCGAGATTGCGGGACCAGGCGCCGGCCGCCAGAATCACGGTCTCGGCGGCAATTTGTTCGTCTTTCAGGCGTACGCCCCGAACGCGCCCCTCGGCAATCAGGACCTCATCCACCGGACTGTGCTCGCGTAAAAGGCCGCCGGCAGAAAGGAAGGCGCCGCGCAGAGCCAACGCTACCTTGCGGTTGTCGACCTGGCCGTCGAGTGGGCAGAACAAGGCAGCCGTAACGGTTGGCGCCAGGTGCGGCTCCCTTTGCCGGGCTTGATAGCCAGAAAGTTCTTGCACGTCCAAACCCAGGCGGCACTGCAAGCGATGATGGAACTTCAGCCAGTTCCCATCATCCGGGCCGTTGGCAACCATCAACGTGCCGCCGGTGCGGTAATCGACGTACATCCCGGAAGCCGCCTCCAGTGCATGCGCAAAGCCTGCCCAGGCCGCATGACTGGCCAGCAGCAGGCCCAACAGGCCTTCGTCGCCAGGCTTGGCCTCAGCATGTGGGGCTAGCATCCCCGCCGCCGCCCAGGTTGCCGCACGCCCGGCCTCGGCCCGATCCAAAACCGTCACCGGGCATCCAGCGCGTGCCAGATACCAGCCAATCGCCAGGCCGGCAATTCCGGCGCCAACAATCACGACCATTTCAGCACCTTAGCGTACTTTCTATTTTTTCCCAAATGCTGCGCGCTGCGCCGCTTACATCGGGTGTGCGAAGAATGGCAGAAGCAGTGGCCGCCCCGGCCGCCCCGGCCTGGATGACACTGCCAACGTTTTCGGCGTTGATGCCGCCAATTCCGACCACCGGAATGGAAACGGCCTGGACGATTTCGTGCAGGCCGGCCGGCCCGATCGGTTCGCCCGCATCCACCTTGGTCGTGGTTTGGTAGACGGCGCCAACACCCAGGTAATCGGCGCCTTCGTCGACGGCCTGCCGGGCTTCGGCGACCGTGCCTGCCGATACCCCGATCAATCTTTCAGGGCCAAGCAACCGGCGCGCAAGCGCCACCGGCATGTCTTCGGGGCCAAGGTGAACGCCATCTGCACCGGCGGCCAGCGCCACCGCCACATGGTCGTCGATCACCAGGGGCAGGCCCAATTCGTGCGTCACGGCTCGCAGCAGGGATGCATCCGAAAGGACATCGCGCACACGGCCGGCTTTGTGGCGCAGTTGAACGAGCGTAATGCCACCGGCTGCGGCAGCGCGCACGGCAGATTCCAGCGAGCAGCCGGGGCGCACAAGCGCCCGGTCCAGCACCAGGTAGAGGCGCCAATCGGCGGTCGCCTTCATCGTTACGCTTCCGGCTGATAGATTGAACTTCCCAAGGTGCGAAACTGATGCGCCTTTTCTTCCATGCCGGCCTGGATTGCCTCGGCTGCGTCCAGGCCTTTTTGCCGGGCATACTCGCGTACGTCCTGGGTGATGCGCATACTGCAAAAGTGCGGGCCGCACATCGAGCAAAAGTGAGCGGTTTTGGCGGGTTCGGCAGGCAGGGTTTCGTCGTGGTAGGCAAGCGCCGTTTCAGGGTCAAGGGAGAGATTGAACTGGTCTTGCCAACGGAATTCAAAGCGCGCCTTGGAAAGGGCGTCGTCCCGCGCTTGTGCGCCGGGATGCCCTTTGGCCAGGTCGGCAGCATGCGCGGCTATTTTATAAGCGATTACCCCAGCTTTGACATCTTCACGGTTGGGCAAACCCAGGTGCTCCTTGGGAGTCACATAACACAGCATGGCAGTACCGAACCAGCCGATCATGGCGGCGCCAATCGCCGAGGTGATGTGATCGTAACCGGGGGCGATATCCGTTGTCAGTGGACCCAGGGTGTAAAATGGCGCTTCGTGACAGACTTCAAGCTGGCGATCCATGTTTTCTTTGATCTTGTGCATGGGGATGTGCCCCGGGCCCTCGATCATCACCTGGACATCGTGCTTCCAGGCGATTTTTGTCAGCTCGCCGAGGGTTTCCAGTTCGGCGAATTGCGCAGCGTCGTTGGCGTCGGCAATCGAGCCGGGGCGCAGGCCATCACCCAACGAGAAAGAAACGTCGTAGGCGCGCATGATCTCGCAGATTTCTTCGAAATGGGTATAGAGGAAATTCTCTTGATGGTGCGCCAGGCACCAGGCCGCCAGAATCGAACCGCCACGCGAGACAATCCCGGTCGTGCGCTCGGCCGTCAGCGGAATATACGCCAGGCGCACCCCGGCATGGATGGTGAAGTAATCCACGCCCTGCTCGGCCTGTTCGAGTAGAGTGTCCCGGTAAATTTCCCACGTCAACTCCTGGGCTTTGCCGTCCACCTTTTCGAGGGCCTGATAAATCGGCACCGTGCCGATTGGCACGGGCGAGTTGCGGATGATCCACTCGCGAATCGTATGAATGTTCTTCCCGGTGGAAAGGTCCATGATGGTATCCGCTCCCCAGTGCGTTGCCCACACCATCTTCTCCACTTCTTCTTCTATAGACGATGTCGTTGCCGAGTTACCGATGTTAGCATTGATCTTCACCAGGAAGTTGCGCCCGATGATCATCGGCTCGCTTTCGGTGTGGTTGATGTTGGCCGGGATAATAGCACGCCCCGCTGCCACCTCGCCGCGCACGAATGCCGGCGATACCTGTTCCCGTAGGGCGACGAATTCCATTTCGGGAGTGATCACACCACGCCGTGCGTAGTGAAGCTGCGTTACGGCCTGCCCGCTTCGGGCGCGCAAAGGCCGCTGCTGCAATCCTGAAAAACTTTCCAGGGATGATGACGACTCAGGCCCCGGCATGTCCGGCTGCGTTACAAGCTGGTCGCATTCTTCGACATCTCCGCGTTCGAGAACCCAATACCGGCGCAGCGCCGGCAGCCCCTGGTGGATGTCGATTTGAAAGCTGGGGTCGGTGTATGGCCCGCTGGTGTCGTATACTTGCACGGGCGTGTTTTCCATAGGGCCAAGCGTAATCTCGCGCATCGGAACCCGGACGCGCGGGCCGCTCAAGTATCTTTTTCGGCTGGCGGGAAAGGGCTTCATGGATATTGGGATTGTTGACATCATATCGCTCCTCAACGTGCGTGAAGGTTAAAAAAAAAACGCCACCCAGGAAAGGATGGCATTTGGTGTGCGATATAAAACACAACAAGTCTCCCTTCGCTGGCATTATCCAGATCAGGTAATGTGGGTCGAGAGCCCATGCGCTCTCCTCTCAGCCTGGCAATTGGCCCAGGCTCCCCAATCTGTACTTATTTTGACAAATCGAGTATAACTTGTCTAAATTAACACGTCAAGGCCGGAATTCTGGATACATGCTTGACCGATCAACAAAGCGGTGTACGGGGTGTTTGTGGGCGAACGAAGCTCGCCCACAAACACCCTGCTACCCCCTTCTTTTCGAGAAACCGCCTTGACACACCTGTTCAACAAAGGCAGTATAAAAGTATGAGCAACATTAACGATCACCCTAAGGAACTATCACACGAGCAAAGTGAAAAACTACTCAGCACATTGAAAACCCGTTTCGAGAAAAGTAGAAACCGCCATAAAGGCCTTGAATGGGATAAAGTGCAGGCAAAGCTGGAAGCGAATCGTGAAAAGCTGTGGTCGCTCCATGAAATGGAGCGGACTGGCGGCGAACCAGATGTGGTTGGTCACGATGAAGAAACGGACGAGTACATTTTTTGTGATTGCTCCGCGGAAAGCCCGAAAGGCCGCAGAAGCGTTTGTTACGATCGTGAAGGGCAAGAGGCCAGAAAAGAACACAAGCCAGAAAACAATGCGATGGATATGGCGGCGGCTATGGGTATTGAACTCTTGACGGAAGCACAGTATCGAAAGCTACAGGAACTGGGGAGCTTCGATACGAAAACGTCGAGCTGGGTGAAAACGCCTGCTGACATTCGAGCGCTTGGTGGCGCCCTCTTTGCCGATCGCCGCTATGGCCATGTTTTTGTGTACCACAACAGCGCACCCTCTTACTATGCTGCCAGGGCGTTCCGTGGCTCGTTAAGGGTCTGAATTTTATCCCATAACGAAGCGCAAGGCCGGCACAGAAACAGGAAAATTGATCTCCATGAGATTGGTTTTTGGCAAGAAACATCTTCTCTTCTTCGCGGCCCTGTTTTTGACAGAAATATCGATCGCCGTGTTCGTACACGATCGATTCGTACGGCCATTCGTTGGCGATGTGCTGGTCGTTTTGTTGATGTATGCATTCGTGAGAACGTTTTTTGAGGTCAGCAATCACACGTTGTTGGCCGGAGGCCTGTTGTTGCTGGCCTACCTGGTAGAGTTAGGCCAGCATTTCGATCTGGTGTCCAGGTTGGGTTTCGCAGAATCTAGGGTGGCGGCCCTCGTCATCGGCACATCCTTCGATTGGGCGGACATGCTTGCGTATACGATAGGATTCGTTTTGATTGTGTTTGGAAGAAGAGTCAATTCCCCGGCAGGCACCGGCCCACAGAAACGCCGATAAAAGGCAAGACCTTCAGCCCGTGGCCGAATCCATCAGGCCGCCGAAATAACTGCGGCTCGAAGAGCCGCCGGTGAAATTGCCCGTCCCCGCCTGCTTGAGCAAGCACCTCACCCCAGGGGGTGGCGGATGAAGAGCATCCGTTGGTACGCGCCAGCGTGACGGTTCCGGCCGCGCCGCTCATCTGGCGGAGTACACTTGGATGTAGCGAGATTAATCGTGTAGATCGCCGTAGTGCTATGCCCTTCGGCCCACCCGGTCATCCGGACTCTCTCCCAGCCCGTTGTAGATCATCTCGGCCTGCAACGGGTAGGTGCCACCGCTGTAGCCCTCGGCGCGCGTCAGCCCGGACGCAGCCGTCGAAACCCCTGGATTGAGCGCCATCGAAACCAGGCCGATGTAACCGCCCGAGTTGCGTGAGATGAAGTCATCGAAGAGCTACTCACCACTGATGCTCGTGCTTAACAGCTTTCAGACAAACCATTACCGTACCAGATGATGGCGGTATTGAGATTCGCTCACCCGTTTTGAAACCTGGAACCAAAGCCGAAGTGATTGTGCTGGTCGAAGAACCCCTGCCGAATAAAGGCATCAGCCACCCAAAGAAAATGGCTGCCAGCGCTTTGCTGGTTTTTTGGATCGTTCCGGCAAAGTACGTTGCGCCTGGCTTTTCAGGCAGCTTCCAAGAGCCTGCTCTGCTCCCTAGACACCAGCAGATGATCGGGGTTGACGCACAAGGGATTACAACAAATCACCCGCACGCACCTGCGTTTTCCGAGCGGGCCATACGCCAGGCTCCAGGCGTAGTGCCGGATATTGATCGTCCGGCCGTCGAAACGCAAGTACGGGGCGCCGGAAGCCAGCGGCCCGTTCCAAACCCAGCAGGCGCTCTCCGTACACATTGTGATCGAATACCAAAAGAGATCTTCGAGATCGGAGATCTTTGCCGTACTCAAGCGTGCTCTTCGCAGCGCTTTGGTCAACTTTTGCGGGCGCACGCCCAGCACCTTTGCGGCGTACCCGAGCGTGAGTTGACAGCGTTGAATCTGCAAGGCGAGTTCGGCGAGTTGCTCGTACGTGACGTCTTCCCATTTGCCAAGCGTAGCCAGCAAACGCTGCGCTGCGCTTGGCGGCCGCTCTGCCAAGGCGTGCGGCAGCGGTAAGTCGAGCCTGTAGTATTCCCTTACCTCTTTTGGGACGCGCTTTATCCTCGCCCTTGCTTCCTCCTTTTTTTCTGCGGGCCCGGCGCTTTCCTGCTGCGGCGGTTGGATGCCCAAAGACTCCTGGCAGGGTGCCACTTTGTGCTGCACAAAAATCTGCTCGAGTTCGCTGCTGGCCCGGGAGCGGTCGGCGCCCGTGCACGTCAGCCTGGCGCCGCAGGCACAGGCAGCCGTGACCCGTATTCCATCAACGGTGAGGTTGGTGAAAAAATTAATCAGGTGGTGTTTTGGGAGGGTGGAATAGTAGGCCATGACTACCCGGGATTTTAAAACTCGACTGCTTTTTAGGAAACATCATCGAAAAAGCAGGAGTCGAAAGCAAAGCCAGGGGTGGCAGATTGCCAGCGATATTGTATCCCAACCTGGAACATCGTTCAAATGTTTATGGTTTCACCACCAGCGGCAAATAGATCGTCTTCAATCGTTCAACGCCCACTTTCAGGCTCATCACCGAACCTACTTCATCGGTGTAGGCCACCACCACCTGGTTGAACTTGTTCACCTCAGCGTCGAGGAAGCGGCCCATATCGTGACCGGAAAGCGAGTCGATTGTGGCGCAGTGATACCGGTAAGAGCCATTGATCAATCCGCAGTTTCCTTGGCTCAGCCCCTCATCCTGGTAGGGCCGGGCAATCACCACATCCTGGTCATCCCCGCGCAGGCGCGAATAAACCATGACATGTTGATGACTGCTCGTCACGCGCACACGCAGTCCCTGGTCTTTTCCGGCGACATTGCCCATATGGTCAATGGGGTAAATTGGTCCGACAAACATTTGCAAATAGCCATTGCTCTCGTTGTGATAGGCAATGCGCAGCCCGCCTTTCGCCGCAATCGAAGGGTCAGCTCCGCCGTTCGTGTCGTAGGTAATGCAGGACCAAAAATTGTCTGGGCCGCAGGGATAAGGGCCAACGCTGCCTATATACTGGGCAAAGAGCAAGTCTGTGTTGCCTTCATCATAGTAGGCAATTAAAGGGGTATCACCGATCATATCCATTTCAGAGGCGGCGCCTACCCCTTCCCCTGAGTCGATCTCAGCACACGTCCACTTATTACCTGTACCGCAGTTGCCGTTCACCCGTTTGGCATACTTGAGGGCATCGGTCAGCCCGGTGTTATTGTTTTCATGGTAGTAAGAAACGTGCGCGATGCCCTGCGAGTCGTATTTTAATGTGGCGGATTTCCCAATGCTAACGTTGATGGCGGTGGACGAACTGATGGTTTCCATCTCCCAACTAGAAAGATTGGTTGTGGTTATATAGTTGAGCATAGCCGTGTCTCTGCGATAGACGATGCCCAATCTCCAAAACTGGCTGTCGGGATTGTAGTAAATGTCAATCGATGAATGCCCCCCGGTGATATATTGGGCAACAGCCGTACACTTCCAGGTGTTGTTTGGCCCGCAGTTACCGTTTGCAGTCACTGGGTACGCCAGCATAATTTCGCCATTGCTGTTGGCATAGGAGATGTAAGGATGGTTGGTTTTGGGATCGATCACCAGCGAAGGTCGCCAACCGGTCATCAAGTTGGCAATCGAATCAAGGGTATATACATCGAAGTTAGCGTCGCCGCTCCCCATCCGGCTGACCCGTTCTTCTTCACCGGCGCTCTGCGCGATGCTCGGCGGGTTAACCGGTAAGGATACGAAGATTGCGAAGATCAACAAGCAAAACACCAGGGATAATGGTTTCGGCAGCATCGGACTCCTCCATTGCCATCTTAATTAAAAGGGGGATAAAGGACTACGAAGTTATTGTAACCGAAATTCTACGCCTGAAAAAGCAAAGGACAACGCTTTGTCGACGAAAAACAGGCATCATCAACGCTTCTTGATAAGCGAGTCGGATTCTGGCTTCGCCAGAGCGGTCAACAGAACATTATATAATGGCAAAAAGACGCTCCTTTTTGGTGACGAACCGATATATCAGGCAATTCTACAAGCCAAAACGCCCCAAGAAGCGAAAGCCCTCGGACGAAAAGTGAAAAATTTTGGCTCACGCTAAACCCGGAAGACCCAAAGTTTTGTTAAAGGAGTCTGGAATATGCATCGAAAGGAAATCATGATAGCAGGGAACGAGGCGAAATTCTCACAGCGAATTGAATTGAAGCATTATCTACTATCGACCCAGGACCAGGTACACAACCAGCTCGCCTGGCAACGGCTTCCGTCACCATCAAGTATAATCAACGCATGTGGTCAACAAAGGTAACTTCTCAACAAAACGCAAGGAATTGTAATGTTTCTTCCAAGTAAAACCGAATTGTTGGAGAAGATTCGTCTGGGCGAAGATACTTACCTCGAACTCAAGGAGGTACGTTTTAGCGGCGAACGCCTCAGCGCCCCCACACGCAACGATCTAGCCGATGAACTAGCCGCCCTTGCCAACAGTCATGGTGGTGTGCTGGTACTGGGGGTACAGGATAAGACGCATGAAATTCTCGGCTTGCCGCACGAGCGGTTAGACACCATAGAAACTTTTTTGCGCGAAGTCTGCAACGATTCGCTGCACCCGCCCCTGGCCCCCATCATCGAACGCCTGGAGTTATCGAACAGCGCCGGAGAAATGGTTGCACTCATCCGAGTAGATGTGCCACGCAGCCTATTCGTCCATCAAAGCCCGGGTGGCTACTTTTATCGCCTGGGCAGCAGCAAACGCCAGATGCCACCCGACTACCTGGCGCGCTTGTTTCAGCAACGCAGCCAAACCCGCCTGATTCGCTTCGACGAGCAGGCCGTTACTCTCGCCAGCCTGGAAGATTTTGAAACGGGACGTTGGGAGCGTTTTGCCACACCGCGCACAAAGGACACTCCTGAAAATCTCCTGCAAAAATTGGGGATGGCGCGGCTCGATGAAGAAGGCGTCCTACGCCCGACGGTGGCCGGGGTTTTGCTAGGGACGAGCGATCCCCAACGCTTTCTGCCGAATGCCTATATCCAGGCGGTGGCCTATCGCGGCGTTTCCATCCAACCCGAAGGAAACAGCATCTATCAGCGTGACGCGCAAGACATCACCGGCGCACTCGATGAACAGATTTTGGCGGCAGTAGATTTTGTTCGAAAGAATATGTTTGTCATGGCATACAAAGAGCAGGGACGCACAGACCTGCCACAGTACGATCTGATAGCCATTTTCGAAGCCATCACCAACGCCGTTGCCCATCGTGACTATTCGATCTATGGTGCAAAGATTCGCCTGCGTATGTTCGACGACCGCCTGGAGTTATATTCACCTGGCGCCATTCCGAACACCCTGACCGTCGAAAGCCTGCCCTATCGCCAATTTACCCGCAACGAAACCATCACCAGCCTGCTGGCGCGTTGCCCGGTGCGTACTCGCACGCCCGAACTCCAGGCATACCGGACCCATATCATGGACAAGCGTGGCGAGGGTGTGCCGCTGATCCTGAGCCGCAGCGAAGCCCTGGCAAACCGTAGGCCAGAATATCGCTTGCTCGACGACGCCGAATTGCTTTTGACAATTTACGGTCTTTCCCTCTAAAAAAGTACTACCCACACCCGCCGCCCGCGACCAATCCTCGCAGGCGGCATTTTTTCTGTGCATTCACAAGAATCATATCTCTGCATCAACAGGGGACTGTGTAATTGCCCCAGGCATCCACTGGCGGATACCGATTTGCCCATTGCCCTATCTTACATAAGACACCGGGGAGTTCGCTTCCATGCTTACCTTCACCTTCGCCGGCGACGAAGCCGGCGATGTCAGCCTCAGCTTCGAAAAAGGCGCTTCGCGCTACCTGGTGATGGCCGTGGTGGCCACGCAAGACGCGGATGCCCTGCGCTCGGTGCTGATTGCTTTGCGTTGCTGTGAAAATCTCCCGATCCGGCACGAATTCAGCCGTATCTTTTTCCGCCGCTCGCGCAGCAAAGACCTGATCCAGGTGGCCGATCTGGTTGCAGGCGCCATCCTGCGCCGGAATGCCAGAAAAGACAGCGATGCATTTGAATTGATCGAAGACAAAGTGCAGGCCATCTTTGAATTTGCTGAGATGAACGCCTCCGCTTCCCCTTGACTATGTAACCACCCTTCGGTCAGGTATTCTTTCTTCAGGTTGACGACGATTGTTTCCAAGGCGTCGATCACCTCGTCTTTTCGGGCGGCTTCCGTTTCGTTTTCCGGTTTTGGGGATGAAATCCCCTCGGCTGCCATCTGCAAGTGATCGTCTTCGGGGTCATCATCCGACCAGGTCAATCCTTCCAGGCCCAGGATCGTGCGTAAGGTGGGGTTTTCAGCCTTCGCCTGTTGTGCGTACAGCGCGCCCCCTGCCAGAACAACGACCAATGCATAAACAACGAAGATGGTGATTTTGTTTTTTGCCAACTCGTAATCTCCTTTTCGATGTAGAGATTTACCTTGTATAGACTGTCGTATCTTAATATATTTATCCGAATTTGTCTTGGCCACAAATCTGCCGCCGGGTACGTTGGATAGACCCCAAGATTCGGCTGCCCGCTCTACACCGGCGATCTCGCCTACGAACGTGACGACGGCCTGATCTTCTGCTGCACCTGGTGCGCAAAGCAACACAGCATCGAATGCCCCCACGCCCACACCGGCCAACGCCCCGGCGGCCGCCGCTTCTGCGCCGACTGCTGCCAGGCGCTGTAGGGCGAACAAACTTCGTCCTGCAGGGTGAAATCCATTTCGGACTCACATGATGGCGACACCGGCGGCCAACCAGGCCGGCCAGATTGTCGCCATCCACCCCGAAAGGCAAAACCATGTTCCCCGATCAAACCCCCGAATGGGTCAACCAACGCAACACCGATGCCCGCAACCTGAAAGACATCCTCGCCGAAGCCTACAAAACCCTCGACCACATCGAACATACCACCGCCGTGATGAGCCAGCAGCCCATGTTCAACGCCGCCCCCCACTGGCGCGGCGGCAAATATCTCTATCTCATCTTCCACCAGGTCAACGGCCAGCGCGAACGCCGCTACATCGGCAGCGATCCCGAAAACGTCCGCGAAGCCCTGGCCGCCGTCGACCGCTGGAAACGCTGGCGGCAGTACACCCGCGAATTCGCCGAATATGAACGCAGCTGCGCTCAGGCCGCCCGCCTGATCGAGCAAGCCGTCATCCTGTTCAAATCCAAACCGCCTGGCTGGTGATGACACACGCAATACACTATCTTTGGTGACAAAACCAGCTCGCCAGGCTATCGTGATTTTCGCCATTATGTATAATTAGCCAGTAAGCACAGTTTCAAGGGATAGCTGGCAAACGCCAGGGATTTTGGAATAGGGCGAACATTCGTCCTAAACCAATATTTATGAAATTTCCGAAAATTTGGGATATAAGGAACTTGCAATCCACTATATGTTGGCCTTTCGCAGAAGTTATGGGAGTCAAAATACAATGGGCGAGGTGAGTGGTTCCACCGTTTCAGTCAGAATAACTGGAAGAAGCCTGAATCCGAGCCATATAACGAAACTATTGTCTTGCGAGCCCACGAGAGCGGCCAAGAAAGGCGATAATATTGCCAATCAAGACGGAAAATGTCGGATTTCACGAACAGGATTGTGGCATATTAGCTACGGCGATATTGACGCTGTTCCACGCAGATATTTTTTGTGGTCCATTTCTCGATAACTTGAATGAAGGTTTTGAATTAAGTCCGGCTTTGATGAAAAGGATAAGCGATCGGAATCTCAAAATTGGTTTTGATATTCACTCCCCTACCGACAGTTGGGAAAGTAAAAGCGATGAAAATAGCCCATAAAAAGTATGGCGAGTAAGAAAATGCGAATAGATGTCAAGGAACTGCAAGCGGTAACGAATATTTTGTACGACTATCCCGAAAGTTTAGACATACGCAATGTGGATATTTTGGATGACTATTACTGGAATATCAACAGCAAGGAAATTTATGATCCTTATCAAAGCCCCACGAATCTAGACATGGGCCAGCAACAGATAATTGGCAAGAATTACGGAAATTGCTAAAAGAAGAACGAGAGCCTATAGCCTATGAATTTGTGTGGCTGGCTGCTCTTTTGAGAGCACTTGGAGAGAAAGTAGCTCGCTAAACCGGCCCAACCTCCGCATGCAGCCGACCGCCTGTCGGCGTGGTGCGCGCCGCGTCAAAAGTAAAGCTAGGCTTTGTGAGTGCATTTTGTCGTGCCACATCCGGCGGCGGCTGATGCGGGGCGTTAGGTGGTGTGGCAATTGTTCGCTAGACTATTCAGTATCAAAACCCAAATCAGTCCCCAACACACGGCTTAGTCCAACTGAATTGATGTGGCGGCGCAACCACACCTTTCTTCGGCTTTCGCTCTGGCCTCCACATTAATCCTTAACGTTTTTGCCGGCTAGATGGTTTTTGTTATCAGGGATATTGACCAATATCCTTTATTAATAAACTGCTCCCTAACTTTACTGGCTAATGCTGGACGAGGTAAGTTGTTCTAGTCCCTACCGTTTTCAACCGGGCGAACACTCCAATGCCGGAAGAGTTTTGTTTTGATGAAGCAATGAGAAGCTAGATCGATGAACAGAAAAAAGCCTTTGCAGTATTGGCAGGAGTATAAACTCGAGTATGTCTCGATGCATGAGATGTTCTTAAGGAAAAAGGTCGTTGGAGATGCTTTGGTCACAGATGTCACATCTTACGAGTGGCTTTTTGTACAGATCGATTTCCATGAGGGGGTGGCGCAGTTCAGGATAGATGGAGAAGCGGTTACAGTCGGAAAAGGGGTGTATGGTTTCTTTGCCCCTCCCTTTTCGATTTATCACTGTCGTTTCGAGGCGGGCCGGGCCGATATGCGAGCCCATTTTTCCATCATCCCCAAACCTCGGGCGCTGCCGAATTCGCCGATGCTTTTTCGCTGGCGGGGGCGGCCGTTTGAGGGTCACTTTGCTGATGTGATCACGGCCTTGAACGCAACGGATGAATTTCTCTATGCCAAAGTGGACGAGTTCCAAGACAATTTAGCCCGGCGGATCAAAACCACGATTGATCAGACGTTTGAGACTGCCTGCCCATTGGCCCAGTTAGCCGGCCAGTTAGGTATCAGCCCGGCTCACTTTTCACGGGTTTTCAAGAAGAAGTACGGATTAACCGCGGTGGATTACCGTGGCAAACTCCGGTCGGTTTGGGCCGCGCAGCAATTGGCCCGAAGTGAAAACCGAAATATCAGCGATGTGGCATTCGAAATGGGTTATAACGATCTCGGGCGATTTAACAAACAATTCAGGCGCCATATGAGAATGACGCCTGGAGCGATCAAGAAATTGGGGGATCGTTGACCATCGTTCAGTCGAACGATGGTGGAAAACATTGAATTCCTATAGCAACGACATCAGATTGATTAACAGATGGAGAAAGATAACACTGTAGATATCCCTTTTCCAATAATAGAAAGAGGCAAGGAAAATGCCTGTGGGGAAGATGGGTAGCGTCTTCGATAATTGGAACGTATGATAGGTGATAAACAGTAGGCCCGCGATCACCGGTGTCCATTTTCCGAAGAAGGCCTCGGTTTTCTGGAAAAGAAGTCCCCGAAAATAGATCTCTTCCCCCACATGATTGAAAATGATCACCAGGGACAACGGTACCAGAGTGACAGCAAGGGGCAGCGTTTTTAAGGACACTTGCATGGTGTTCTGCCAAAACCAGGTCGGCATGCTTATGAGCGGGATCGTTTCCAGAAATTGTGTGAGGGGCTTTCCGATATAGGGAATCCAGACAAAACCCAACAGACCGATAAACGGAACGAACAGCACCAACGCCCAGACCATGTTCTTCCAGGAAAAACGGTTCAGCCCCAACCAGTCGATCATCTGTTTGAAGGTAAGTTCATCGACATACTTCAAATAGAAGTAAGTAATGAAGAGCATGGGGATCCAGAGCACTCCTACGACAATGTACATTTGTGTCGCCCACAGATCCAGGTTGAGCACTTGGGCGAGGCGGGGGGCAAATGTAGTGTTAATGAATAGATACACCAACCCGGGAATGTAGTACAACGCAAAAATCCAGGGATTTCTCTTTGTTTCCGTATTGATCATGAACTGACTCCTTATAGTATAGCTTTTGAAAAACTATCTCAACCGTGAAGATTTTTGATTTTTGACCGCGGAGTACGCCGAGGAAAGTTTAGAAAACTCTATGTTCTCTGCGGTGAAACAGATTTAGTTGCGACCCGGAGGCCGCGCTATGAAACTTGGATAAAAAGTTTTTCTAATAATACTTATCCTGATAAGATAAGTCTTGGCGTTTTTTGATATTTGGGAATGTTGTTAGGAATCACTTAGGTGAGGCAATTGTTGCGTAAGGTGTTATTTATAGAAGCGGCCCGCTGATGGTTTGCATTCTGATAACCACAAATCTGGGCCAGAACATGCCCAAGCATGGTCGACGGGGCGGGTGACCGCCTGACCTAGCTACTTTGCTGATCCGCCAAGGCCTACAAAAATTTTTAAGAATTTTGAACCCTTTTCCCATCAGTACACCTGTCGATTGTTGTTTAAATGGCGGCAAGAGATTGAGATAAGAGATGAATCAGCTGCAGAAAACGCCAAAAATGGTTGTTTTCAGCCTACTTGTTTAACACAAACAGGCCATCGATGAAGTGTCGATGGCCTTTCGCTATGATTTCTCCAACTCACGTCAGCGGGAACGGATGGCAACCCGAGTGTAGCTATGGGTTATGTATCAACACAATCCGCCCTTTTGGCATCCGCTTGAGCGGATCAAAACGCCGATGTTGTGGCTAGCGGGTGAGATGGACGCCGTTGTAACGATAGAAAATGGACAAAGATCAGCCACACACTATGGGGCTGATCTTTGTAGTTGTGCCGCAAGCGGCCCATAATTTGATGATGAAACACAACTACCGCGAAACAGCCGAGATAATTCGCAATTGGTTGAGTAAGCGTGGTGTAAAGTGAGAGCAAAAGCCACCCAACAGCCGCACGCAGCATCGGCTCCGCTGCGCCCAACTGCCTTTGCTTCGCTCGGCCACACAATTCCCCGGCGAGCATTTCCAACACCCTTAGCACCCATCCAACCATCATGGCTGCGGCCGCATGTTGCCAGCCCCTGGGGGCTGGCGCATCGGCACGCCCCACCCATCTGCACAGGCCGCTCTCAGTTATTGCCCCAGGGGGCGTGGACGTAGGGCGGTCTGTGCTGTTTCCCTCCACCGGAGGCCGCCTCGCTGGATAAGTGTAGCAGCCACCCCAAAAAAGCAAGTAGCCGGCGCCTTGCACTGATAGCCCCTGGCGGCGGGACGGCCTGGGGCTTTTGTTGCCGGGCGACGGCTATTCCGCTCCTCGGCCAAAAAGCCGGCGGCGCCGCTCCGCTCAGGCTTGCGCCGCCTCCCACAGTGGACGCCCCAGGGGGCGCAGCTTGTGGGGGCTCAGGCTGGCGGGCTTTTTGGCCTGCGGTGCGCTTGCTTTTTCGGGGACCCCGGCTGCTGTGCTGTGGTGCAGGCGGCCTCAGCAGTGGGTCCGCTTGCCATCTTTCTCTCAGGAGTGTGTGTCATGTCAGGTTCTTCTTCCGTTCCGTTTGTTGCTTTTGCCGGGTCTCGTCGCTTGCCGTCGTCTGCCCAGGCGCTGGTTTCGGCGGTGGTGCGTTCCACCGTCAGCGCAAGCAAGCCGAATATCAGGGGAATAAAGCTGGCAATTAGCAATG
Organism: Chloroflexota bacterium; assembly: GCA_049325275.1. Taxonomy (GTDB): domain Bacteria; phylum Chloroflexota; class Anaerolineae; order Anaerolineales; family UBA4823; genus CAIQJJ01. The sequence continues at coordinate 88,046 of JBMOLU010000080.1, read as the reverse complement.
TTATTTGGCCGCCGTGCTGCATTCTGTCAAATACAGCACAAAGATGGCTCCAAGATAAGTTAAAGTGTGTCCCTAGGTAAAAGACACATCAGCACCTTAACAATTAAATATCTAAAAACTGTAATCTAACTCCCCCAAAATAATCCTGTACAAAAAGCTCTTAACCTGGGTAAAGCCTTGCTTTAATGCGAACAGTCCCACATTCTGTCAAATGTGGGACTGTTCACTGCCCTGAAAAACAAGCGTCCCTAGGTAAAAGACACATCAGCTTGCCTTCAGGGTATTTCAGTGCCTCCGCGGCGACTCGAACGCCGAACCTACTGCTCCGCAAGCAGGCGCTCTATCCATTGAGCTACGGGGGCAAGCGGCTCACCTTGTTCCTCGTGGTGAAGCGGGGGCTATTGTATCACGATTTTCAAAGAGCGCAAGGCCCGATTGAGCAAAAAGCGTAAACTGGCAGGTTGGAAATTGCATTTCATGCTAACTTCCAACCTGCCAGATCGGAATCTGCTACCAGCAGCCGACCGGATCTACCGCCGTTCGCTCTCCGATCGGCGTATAGTCGCGGCAGTCCGGCCCCAGGTAAATCTGGCGTGGGCGGGAAATCTTTTGCTCACTGTCACACAACAGCTCGAGCCAGTGCGCGATCCATCCTGCCGTACGCGGCACGGCGAATAGCACTGTAAACATGGACATCGGCATTTTCATCGCCTGGTAAATGATGCCGGAGTAAAAGTCCACGTTCGGATACAGCTTGCGGGAGACGAAGAAATCATCATTCAAAGCAATCCGCTCTAACTCGAGGGCAATATCGATCAGGCGGTTGCGCCCCGTAACCTCGAACACCTGCTCGGCAATCTTCTTGATAATGCGGGCGCGTGGATCGTAGTTCTTGTAAACCCGGTGCCCAAAGCCCATCAACAAGGCCTCGCGGTTTTTTACTTTTTCGATAAAAGAAGGCACGTTCTTGACGTCGCCGATGGCTTCGAGCATGCGAAGTACCTCTTCGTTGGCATTGCCGTGCAAGGGGCCGTAGAGCGCCGCCGCGGCACCCGCCAGCGCCGAATACGGATCGGCCTGGGAAGAACCGATCACGCGCATGGCATTGGTGCCACAGTTCAACTCGTGGTCGGCGTGCAAAATAAAAAGCACATTCAACGCGCGCTCCAAAACTGGGTGCGGCTCGTATTTAATTTCCGTCATCTTGAACATCATCTTCAAGAAGTTACCGATATAGCTGAGACCGTCATCGGGATAATTGAAAGGGAAACCCTGGTTGTGACGGGCGGTGAAAGCCGCAATCGTCGCCACCTTTGCAACAGCACGCACAACCTGCAAGTGACGTTTTTCCAGGTCGGTCACCTGGCGCGCATCAGGATAAAGGGTCGCCAGTGAAGCCACCGCACTAATGAACATGCTCATCGGATGAGCATCGTAGCGAAACGTGTGGATCAGGCGTTCGATATTGGAGTGTAACAACGTGTGCACCTTGATCTCGTTTTCCCACTGCGCCAACTGCTCCTGCGTCGGTAGTTCACCGTAGATCAACAAGTAGGCAGTTTCCAAGTAGGTACTCTGTTCGGCCAGTTGTTCGATCGGGTAACCGCGGTACTGCAAAATCCCTTTGTCACCATCGATAAAGGTGATCTTGCTTTTGGTAGCAGCCGTGTTCGTGAACGCCGGGTCATAAGCCATTAACCCGAAATCTTCCGGGTCGGTTTTGATCTGGCGCAAATCCATGGCTCTAATCGTGCCATCGTTGACGGGAATTTCATAAGTTTTCCCTGTACGATTGTCTGTGACCGTAAGTGTGTTATTGGACATCGGTTCCTCTCTTCAGGCTGTAAAAAATGGACACTGGATACGTATTATACGCTATTGTTCTTCAACCGGCGGGGCGGCCGCACCGTAATCGAGCACTTCGAAGCCCTGCGGCGTCGGCTCACTGCCGATAACGCCCTTTTCTTGCATGCTCTCAATCAGGCGAGCCGAGCGAGTATAACCAATGCGTAAACGGCGTTGCAGCATCGTGATCGAGGCGCGTCCCTGGCGGCGTACAATATCCACCGCTTCCTGGTAAAGCGGATCGCCTTCCTGCTCTTCCTGGATTTCATCCCACAGGGGCATCTGCTTGAGCGGTATGCCGGCAGGTAGGGCATCGACGGTTCCGCCGGCGGCCGTCGGTGAGGTCTCGCTCAGCCCGGTCTGCTGCTGCCAAAAACGGACGAGCGTTTGAATCTCGACATCCGAAAGAAACGCTCCTTGAATGCGCAGGGGTGCGGGCGCATCGGGAGCCTGAAAGAGCATATCCCCGCGACCCAACAGGCGCTCAGCTCCCGGTTGATCCAGGATCACCCGGCTGTCGGTGCCCGAGGCGACGGCGAAGGCCACGCGCGCCGGAAAGTTGGCCTTGATCAGGCCGGTTACGACGTCAACCGAGGGTCTTTGGGTCGCAATCACGATGTGAATGCCGGTGGCACGCGCCAACTGCGCCAGGCGCGCCAGGGAACGCTCGGTCTCTTCCGGAGCCAGCATCATCAAGTCGGCTAACTCATCGATGAACACCACTAGGCGCGGCAGCTTTTTGGCCCTGGCGTCCGCACCCGAAGTCACCTTCTGGTTATATTCGACGATATTGCGCGCCCCGACCCCCGCCAGCTTTTGGTAACGGCTGTCCATTTCGCGCAAGACCCACTGCAAGACACCCACCACGCGTTCCATCTCGACGACCACCGGGGCGAGCAAATGCGGGATGCCGTTATAGCCCGTCAGTTCGACACGCTTGGGATCGACCATCACCAGGCGCAGGTCGTCAGGCGTATTGTGCAACAAAAAGCAGCAGATCAGCGCGTTGACGCAAACCGACTTACCGGAACCCGTCGCGCCGGCAATCAGAAGATGGGGCATGGCATCCAAAGCCGCAGCTACGGCGTTACCGGCCACGTCCTCACCCAATGCAAAACGCAGCGGTGATTTGAGCTTGCCAAAAGCCTCGCTCTCGATGACTTCACGCAGGGCTACCTGGGAAATCTGTTCGTTAGGTACCTCGATACCCACGTAGCCTTTGCCGGGCACCGGCGCCTGTACACGGATCGTCTTGGCAGCCAGGGCAAGCGCCAGGTCATCGGCCAGGGAGGTAATCTTGCTCACTCGCACGCGCATGCGTCCATTACGGGTTTCGATGAAATCCGGTTCGACGCCAAACTGGGTGATCGCCGGGCCACGATTGATTTCGATCACGTTGACGGGTGCGCCAAAGGAAGCTAGGGTTTGCTCGATTACGGCTGCTCGCTGGCGATCGTACTCATCGTCGTGGCTAGTCTCGATACCGGGTTCGAGAATGTCGTCAATCTCCGGAAGCCGCCACTGCCGCGGCTGGCCGGCCACGGTCACAGCCGCTTCGACCGTGACAGCAACCCCCTCTGCAACCACTGCCGTACCCGCAGGTGAAGCAACAGCCAGCGCTACCGGATTGAACGTTGTCGGCGCGCTGCCATTGCGAGAGCGAAAATCATCCCATGCATCTTGCAAGCGCAAAACCAACGGCGGCAGCCAGCTGAATAGATCGGCAGCGGTTTTATCGAGGGCAAAAAGGGCGGCAATCAGCAACCAGGCCAGCAGCAAAACCGCCGCACCGCCCGGTCCCAAGGCGAGGTTCAGACCCTGGCGAATACCATAGCCAACCAGCCCACCGCTACGAAACAAAAAATCGAACCAGACTAAAGCGTTGAAGAACAGCAGGCTCACCCCCGCAAGCCGTTCGAGTGAAGGCCAGGGAATCCGTTCGAAGTTGCGCAGGACCAGCCAGCCACCGACCACCATCATGGCCAACGGCAGCAGGTACACACCCCAACCAAAAGCCTGCCAGAGAAGGTTGAGCAGGCTCAGCGTCGAAGCCGTGTGATTGACCGAGGCCAGGAGCAATAAAAGCGGCAGGCCGACGAAGAACAGCACCACGCCGACAATATCCAGGCGGCGGTCGAGGGGCGCCGGCTCGGAAGGCGGAAATGAAATCGCCGGGCCCCGGCCTGGCGTCTCTTTGACGGGCTTTTCTTTGCCAGGTTTCTTCGGCAGTGTAGGGCGTTGGGTCAGGTCACGCTCGCGCTGGATGGATTTGCGCATGCGCTGCGCCAGGATAGCCAGGAACGTCCCGACACGGGCCACGGCCTGCCCACCTTTAGCCAGAACGGACGGCGTCTTCGCTTCATGCGTCGAGCGGGCAGAACTGCGTCGTGAAGCCGGCCTTTGTGTGCTTCTGGCATGGGCCGGTTTTCGTGGAGAAGCAGTCGGTTTTGGTTTATCCCGGGTGCCTTTGACAGGCGCCGGAGCATTCTTGCCGCCTTTCACCGGGGCTGGGCGACGAGAAGCCGGCCGTTTCGCCACGGGTGTCTCTTTTTTGGCTGGAGGGGTGTTTTTACGCGCAGGCATAGGGTGATTATAGCACGCATGGGCGACGTATCGGGTGGGCACATCTCAAGGCGGAGAGGTTGGCCAATTGGATCGTCCTATCGCTTGCGGGGTTAAAAAAAAGCGGCTGCAAAACAAAGCGTCCTGCAGCCCGTCGTATGGATATTTCTCTTGCCACTTACAGCGCACCGAGCTCCGCTCTCAACTCTGTGCTTTCTCTTGTCGGAGAAGACTTCGATGTCTCCGTGACCGCTTAAAAACCGTGACTTTCGAGCAATTTCGCCTTATTTGGTACTCAAACTGCCCGGGGAGAGACTTCCGAAGTATTAACGTGAGGTCTCTCCGACACCTGCCAGACCCTAAAAAACAAACTGCCCGTTTCGATACATCAGATCGCCATCGACACGGATTTCCGAATCAGTGCGCAAATCGCAGATCATATCCCAATGGATGATGCTCTTGTTCAAGCTGCCGGTTTCAGGATAGCCCGCCCCCAAGGCCATGTGAAAGGTGCCGCCGATCTTCTCATCGAAGAGAATACTCTTGGTAAAGCGATCGATCTGGAAATTCGTGCCGATAGCGAATTCACCAAGATACCGGGACCCGGTGTCAGAGTCGAGCATTTTTAGTAAGTAGGCTTCATTTTTCCTGGCAGTCGCCTGCACGACCTTACCGGTATCGAACTTCAACTCAATCCCTTCGACCATCTGCCCCTGGTAAATGGCCGGATAGGTGAAGCGCACCCAGCCGTTGACAGAATTTTCCACCGGGCCGGTGAAGATTTCGCCGTCGGGCAGGTTGTGGAAACCGCAGGAGTTCTTGAAAATGCGATCTTTGATCGAAAGTGTAAGGTCCACGTTAGGGCCACGCAACTCGACACGGTCGCGCCCACTGATCCAGTCGATCACGCGCTGCTGATGCCGGCCAAACTCCTGCCAGAAAGCCACCGGATCGGCAGTTTGCGGATCAACGTGGTTGGCGCCGTAGACGAAATCTTCATATTCCCGCAGGCTCATGCCGGCTTCTTTGGCATACGCCCGGGTCGGATACAACGTGCTCATCCAGCGCAAAGACCCGTCGGCGCCGCGGCGCACTTGGGCCTGTAAAAGCTGCGCCATGGCTTTCTGGTGCCTGGCCAGCCGGGCAGGATCGACCTTGCGCAAGGCGCGCGTGTTGGTTTCGGCGCGGACTTTGATGAGCACGTCAAACTGCTCGAAAGCGATTTGATGGAACGCCGGCACAAAGTCGAGCAGATCGTCACCGGCGTGCTCGTAAAAGACTTTTTCCTGCTCCGGAATATCCAACAACAGATGTGGAAAACCACCCTTCTCTAGCACGCGCGCATAGATAGCACGCATCAAAGGCACAGCCGTCGTGGTCGACGTAATCGCCACACGATCGCCGGGCTTCACGCGGGTCGAATAATCGACCAGCAAACGGGCAAAATTTTCAAGGCGAGGGTCGCTCAAGCTTATCCTCCACGGCAAAGTGGGAACATTATATCACCCCATTTTCGCATTGTACAATATCAGCGCTTGTCTTCCAAATCGCGCCCCAATGTTTTCAGGCTGAAGCCGCTGGACGCCGCCGGAGGTGTGTCGCCGGCGGGAGTGGTACCACGTTCACCGTGCAGGTCCTCGACAAAGCGATGCGTTTGCGCACCGCCACAGGCCGGACAGGTGACGTACGGCGGAAGCTGGCGGGTATTGCGCACCAGGTATTCGAAAAGGTGCTGGCAGTCCTGGCAGATATAGCGGTGAAGAGGCATGAGAAAACCAAGGGTTGAAGATGAACTGTCGTGTCTATTGTATAGCAAGACGATAGCGGGTGCAACCACATCGGGCCGACATCACAAATTTGAAAAGTCGAGGGGATGTACCCGGCAGCCCCCGTCAAGCGCTATCCGAAAAGCTGCCAACATCGATCACACGCCCTTCAAGACGCGCCTGTTCGGCAGCAAACGTGGTCAGATGGGTCTCCAACGTTTCATCGGCACCCGAAAGGATCGGCGTACGATCGCCGCTCGTCAACGCCTGCAAGAAACTGCGCACCAGCCCGGCATCGCCGCCCCCATGGCCGTCGGCAGCCGTTGCGCCGGCAGGGCGCGTGTCGTATGCGCTTGTCTTCCCGCTGAGAAAATCGAAGTGGATGATCTGTTCACCGTTGCCGCGTAGTTCGCCGCGTGTGCCGAAGAGGGTCGTACGCCGGTGGCCGATTTCACTCAGGCCGATCATGGTAAAGGTGGCGGTGACATCGTTTTCATAACGTAAGCTGACCACCTGGTGATCGACCACGTCGTTATCGCATTCGTAGACACAACGGCCGTACGGGCCTTCCTGCAAAGCGGCCATCACACCCGATTCGGTCAAATCGGGCGTGAGGATATAAAGCGGCCAGCCCAAATCGCCGCGGCCGAGCATCCCCAGGTACAGCTTTTTCGCCGAGTAGGGGCAGTTCGGCTCATAAGCACAATCCAGGCAGCGCAGTGCGTTGCCGGCTTCGACAGGCTTGCGCGCGCTCTTGAAATGATTCAACGCCCCAAAAGACGAAACCTGTACGCAACGCTGCCCGACGATATAGCGCAGCCAATCGATATCGTGGCAAGATTTCGCCAGCAGCATAAACGACGACTCGGCCACGTTGCGCCAATTGCCGCGCACGAACGAGTGCGCCATGTGCCAGTGACCGACCGGTTCGATATGGTCGATGCTGATCACATCGCCGATCAAGCCGGAATCGACCAGCGCCTTGACCTTTTGCGTGTAAGCGGTATAACGCAGCACGTGACAGACGGCAAAGAGATTACCGTTCTCGCGCACTGCCTGGACGATACGGCGGCAGTCGCCGGCGGTCGGCGCCATCGGCTTTTCGAGCAAGATGGCGTATCCCTGGCGGGCAAAGGCGACTGCCGGCCCGGCATGCAGGGCGTCGGGCGTGGCGATGAAAACGGCATCGGCGAAGCGCGGCCGGTCCGCCAATTCCTGCCAGCCGGCCACAGCGTTTTCCGGCGGGATGGCGTAATCGGCGGCCATTTTCTGACGATAATAGGGCCGAGGTTCGGCCACACCAACCACGCGCACGTGCGCAGACCATTGGGTCGCATGGCGCGCGTAAACGTTGCCGCGCCCACCTGCGCCTATGATGATGAGAGAAACCGGTTGGGCCATAAGCTTCCTTCCTTACAAACCTGAGACCGTTGCGCTTCGTGCGGATCAGGAGAGTCTTTGGGTTCCGGGCCTAATAAGGAAGCGCCGACAGCAAATCCAGCGTATGGCGAATCAAACCCGGATCGAGGCGCGCACCGTGCCCTGGGACGACAACGTCGACCGCCAGCATTTCCAACTGGCGTAAGGCTTCAGGCCAGTGTTGTAAATCGGCATCGGCAGTATTGCCTAATTTCTCCATCCCGATGATCGTGCAACTGCCAAAGAGCAGCTTGCGCACCGGAAAATAGACCGCCAGTTTATCGGGAGCCTGCGAAGGGCCAGGATAGATCACCTGCACTTCTTCCCCGCCGAAGGCCAGCGTCAGGCCATCTGCGGCCTTGAAAACATGGTCGGGCGGTAAATAGGCCGTCTCGAGCTGCGCCTGGTAAGCGGCAGACTGCTTATCGCCGATCGCATCGAGCATCGACCGGCGCACGTCTTCGCTGCGCTCCACGATCAGTTCGGCGGTCAAATCGGAACCATAGACCGGAATGCTCGCCGCCAACAAGGCCTGGTTCCCACCCAGGTTATCGACGTGATAGCCGGTATTGATGGCCGTGATCTTGACATCCCCAAACTGCGATTCGAGCCAGTCGAGCAGAACTCGCATGGCTTCGGGTGTGTTGGTCGAACCGGCCAGCACCCAGGACCGATCGGCCATTTCGACCAGCACAGCATTCGAACCCCAGGGGAAAGTATGCGTGACCACGAATGCCCCATCACCGATCTGGCGCAGGTACAGATCGTCAGCCAGGTCGATCCGTTGAGGGGCGTCGGGAGAAACAGGCCTTGAAGGAGGTGCGGCAGGTGAAGGCGTAGCAGCAAGCGAAGCATTGGCAGTCACAGGCTGCGGTGTCGCTGATGGAACCGGAAAAACGGCCGTGCAGGCCGAGAGCGCCAGGGCCAGCAAGACCCAACGTACGCATTTTGAAAACATGGCAACGATTTTCCTTTCGGGATAGTGTAGGTCTCATCCGGTCGGGTGAGACCGGCTTCAAGCCCGGGAATTATGCCACAAACGGCACGCCGGTAAACCGATCCTTGAGCAACGAATCCGATACGATTGGACGACGATCTGGGCGTGGGGCCGTGCGGATCACCCCGCGAGACGGGCGAGGGCCTCTTCCAGCCGCGATGTCCAGGCATCATCATCGCTCACAATGGGCATCCACAAAGCGTTTTTCCCGCGGCGCACACCGAAACCGGCAAGATCGGGGATGCCTGCAAAACTGCGTTCGCCGATGCCTTCCGGCAGCGGTGGATAACGCAGCACAATCTGGCCGCTCTCGCTACTAATGCTGGCCAGGCCAGCCTTTTCGGCCAGCAGCTTCAAGCGCACCTGGTACAGCAGGTTGCGGGCTTCCTGCGGGGGTGGGCCAAAGCGGTCGGCAAACTCATCGGCCAGTGCATCGACTTCGGGCAGGCTGCGCATGTCGGCGATACGGCGGTACAGGCGCAGACGCGTCTCCTGTTCGGAAATATACGTCACCGGAAGGCCCACCGGAAGCGGCAAATCGACATTGACGGGCAAGGCCAGGTGGTAGTCGCGGGAGGTAAGCCGCAGATCGGAGCGGGAATCTTCGATATCCGGACCTGGCTTTTCTACCCGGCGCAAGCGGCGCACGGCGTCGGCAAGCAAACGGGTGTACAGGTGGAAGCCGACGTCGGCGATATAGCCCGACTGGCGCGTGCCGAGAATTTCCCCCGCTCCGCGGATTTCGAGGTCCCGCATGGCAATCGAGAAGCCCGCACCGAGCTGGGTATTTTCAGCAATCGTTTCGAGGCGCTGGCGGCCTTCGTGGGTGGGCGGAATCTTATTGTGGCGGAAGAAGTAAGCGTAGGCGCGCTGCGCCCCGCGCCCGACGCGCCCGCGCAGTTGATAGAGCTGCGCCAGGCCAAAGGTGTCGGCGCGGTCGACGATCAGCGTGTTACAGTTGGGAATGTCGAGGCCGCTTTCGATGATTGTGGTGCAGAGCAGGATGTCGTACTCGCCGGCCGAGAAGGCATCCATGCGGTCAGCAAGGGTTTGTTCGTCGAGTTGGCCGTGCCCGATAGCGATGCGCGCTTCGGGGACGAGTTTGCGCAGGTGGCTGGCCATGCCTTCGATGGTCTGCACCCGGTTATGGACGAAGTAAATCTGCCCGCCGCGCTCCATTTCACGCTGGATGGCCTGCTTGACGATCTTGGGGTTGTACGGCCCGACATGGGTGGCGATCGGCAGGCGCTCTTCGGGCGGGGTGTTGAGGGTCGAAATGTCGCGCACGCCGGTCAGGGCCATGTAGAGCGTGCGCGGGATGGGGGTGGCCGTGAGGGTGAGCACGTCCACTTCGGTGCGCAGGCGCTTGAGCTGCTCTTTGTGAGTCACGCCGAAACGCTGCTCTTCGTCGATGATCAGCAGGCCCAGGTTTTTGAAGAGCACGTCACCGGAGATCAGGCGGTGCGTGCCGATGACGATGTCGATGGCGCCCTGCAAGAGCTTGTTCAGAATCTCGCGCTGCTGCTGCGGAGAGCGGAAACGCGAGAGCATTTCCACCGTCGCCGGAAAGGCCGCCAGGCGGTCGCGGAAGGTGTGGTAATGCTGCTGGGCGAGGACCGTCGTCGGCACGAGCACGGCCACCTGCTTGCCGTCCATCACGGCCTTGAAGGCGGCCCGCAGCGCCACTTCGGTCTTGCCATACCCGACATCGCCGCACAGCAGGCGATCCATCGGACGTGGCGACTCCATATCGTGTTTGACGTCGCGCAAGACGCGCAGTTGATCGGGGGTTTCGATGTAGGGGAAGCTGGCTTCGAGTTCCTGCTGCCAGGGCGTGTCGGGGCCGAAGCTGTAGCCTTGGACCACGTGGCGCGTGGCATACAGATCGAGCAGTTCGCGCGCTACCGCTTCGGCGGCTTCCTTGGCTTTAGACTTGTCGTTCTTCCACTCTTGCCCCCCCAGGCGCGAGGCGTTTGGCTCACGGCTGTCGGGGCCGACGTAACGCGTCAGGCGATCGGCCTGATAGACAGGAACATACAGTTGCGCTTCGTCGGCGTACTCGACGGCGAGGTACTCGCGCTCGATGCCCTCCATGCTGCGGTGCACCAGGCCGGCAAACTTGCCCACACCATGATCGACGTGGACGACCCAATCGCCGGGTTGCAGATCGGCATAGGCAGCTTCGGGCGCATCGGCGGCCAACTGCGCGCGCCGCCGCGCCTCGGGCCGGCGCCAGCCGAAAAGCTCGCCGTCGGTGAGCAGGTGAAGGGGAGAAGCCGATGGTGGACCGAACGTGAAGCCCTCCGTCAGACTACCCTCCAGGAAAACGGCTGCATCCAGATTCCCGGCCGAAGCCTGTTCCTGCCACAGTTCCTGCAGGCGGGCGAACTGGCGCGAAACAATATAGACCGTTTCGCCACGCGCCGTGACTTCGGCCAGATGCTCGAGCGCATTGCGCAAACGGCCGGCAAAACGCGGGCCTGGCGAAAAGCGCGGCGCCAGCGTCGAAGGCTGTGCGCGTTGCTCGCCGTCATCGAAAACAGGCCCGCCCAGTTCAAGGGTGCGCCCGGCCGGGAGGGCATCTTCCAGTTCACCCCACGGGATATAGGGAATGGGAAAATCGGCCGGCAGGTTACCATCGGCGATCAGATCGGTACGCATCTGCACGGCTTGCCCTTCGAGTTCGGCCGCCGTGTCGGCCAACGCCTGGCGATCGTCCAGGGCGATCAGGCCGCGCGGGGGCAGATACTCCAGTGCCGAAGCAGGCGCCGGGTGGCGGAGGGGGATATAGAACTCAGCAACAAAACGATCGGGGGATGAGGCAGAGTCCGCGCCGTTTTCACCGGCAAGATACTCACGCGCCGGCGAGACCAGCATCCGCTCCAGCGAGGCAGTCGTACGCTGCGTGGCCGGGTCGAAGCGGCGCAGCGTATCGACTTCATCGCCGAAGAACTCGATACGCACCGGCTGCGGCTCGGCCGGAGGCCACACATCAAGGATACCGCCCCGCCGCGAGAACTGTCCGGATGCGGTAACGATATGGGTGGCTTCGTAACCCAACATCACCCACTGCCGTGCCAGATCTTCAGGCTGTACCGTCTGGCCGACCTTGAGCATCTTGACAGCCTTGAGAAAGTCACGGCGGGGCATGGTGCGCGCCAGGACGGCCCGCAGGGGGGCAACGATGACGGGGGCCGGCTGGCCGCCGGATGCAGAAGTGGGAATGTGGTAAGCAGCCAGGGCCGTCAACACCGCCAGACGTTCGCGACGCGTACTCTCTGCCCAGGGGGCATTTTCGTAGAAAAGCGGGTTCGGTTCGGGAAAGTAAAGCCTGGGAATATCCGGCAGCCATAGACCCAACTCGTCGAGCAGCGTCAGGGCGTGATCGGCGCGTCCGGTCAGCAAGAAGATCGGCCGTGGGCTGGCGCGGTAGAGGGCGGCCAACACGGGCAGGCGGGCGGAGCGCAGCAAAGCCAGGGGACCGTCCGGCGCGCCGGAAAGCAAGGGAGTGATGGCAGAAAGAATCGGTTCGAGGGTCATGGGGCGCACAAAGTTTGCAGGTCGAAAGCGGGAAAACCGAGCAGAAGGGGCATGATCAGATGCACTTCAGGAAGTTTTTGTGACATCCAACTGCCCCAAAACGAGTTCGGTCTGGTAGTGAGCCGGAATCGTATCACCGACGCGAAAATGGTTGTAGATGGCCTGTGCGGCGGCTTCGAAATCGGCAAAAGCCGGGTGATCGGGCAGCGGTGCGTGCGAGTCGGAACACAGGCAGCCAAAAAATTCTTCCCAGGTTTGACGGGTGGCAACCGGAAAACAATATTCCGCATAACGTTCGTGTCCAAAATAAAACGCATACGGTTCGCAACGGGGATAACTGCTTGCGTCCGTATCCCAGCCATAACGCGCCTGATGGAGGGTTTGCAGGGCCTGGCCCAATTCGGTGTGACGGCTGTTGTTCCATAACAAGGCCAGCCACCCACCGGGTTTGAGGATGCGGCGGAATTCGCGCACCGTTGGCGCCGGGTCGCACCAGTGCAGGGCTTGCGCCACCGCGATCAAGTCTACCGAAGCCTCGGGTAAGGTGGTCGCTTCGGCCGTCCCGGCAACGCCGCGGAAGTTTTGGCGTGCGCCATGCAGGTATTCGGCAACGCTGCGCATCGCGGCGTTTGGCTCGACGGCGTAGACACAGGCAGCATTGGTTAGCAGCGGACGCGTCAGGATGCCGGTGCCCGCTCCAATATCGGCAACCACGCCCTTCGGCGGCAGCACGTCGAAGAGGCGCTGGATCGCTTCGGGGGCATAGCGCCAACGATAGCGGGCATAGATTTCGGCTTTGTGAGAAAAACGGGTCGTAAAAACGTTCGTCATGGGTCACCTTTTGCAGGTAACCTGGGATCATATCACCATTTCAAGACGGATTCGGAAAGAAAAACGGAGTTGCCTGAAACAACTCCGTTTTCTATCAAAGCTGCAAACTCACGCAGCCCTTGCGAACCGCCTGCGAAGCAACCAGCCGGCCGCCCCCAATACCACGGCAACTGTCGCAAGTAGCCCGACCGGTGGGCGAGAGACGGCGCGCACCGCATGCAGATCGACGGCCGTTGGGCCAAAATCCCAGCGATAATCCTCGACTTCGCCGCCCGTGACGCCCCCATCCTGAACGGAAGCCCGGATAGACTGCAACGCATCGCCGGCGAGCCGTGCGGCCGGTTCGGCGGCGCTCTCGTACAGGCGAAAACGCACCGGCAGAGTCCCGGAGACAGTGATCGGGACGGTCACGGTCACGATACTGCTGCCTATGCTGACGGCACGGTTGATGCCCAATTCACCGGCTTCGAATGCCCCACTGCTATCCCAATCGAACCAGGCAGCCAACCAGGCCGGGCCGGCGCCGCCGACCTGTACGGTCAGGCTGACGGTCTCACCGGGCAGCCAGGGCTGTGCGGCGCGTGCGACGCCATCATCGTCAAGATTATCTTCATTGGCAGCGAAAGAAAGATCGTCGCCCACGGTTGCGCCCAACCAGGCGTTGTGTGGGCTGCGATGCCAGGCGCGGCCGTAGCCATCGCCCAGGCTGCTCAAATCGGCGCGACCGTACGGCATAAACAGATCGATCACCACCGGATCGTGGTCGGAAGCACGATAGGCATCGCCGGCGTATAGGCTCGTCACCTGGCCCGCGCTTTTGAAGTTGGTGTTGTAATCGAGGCTGATCGGTTCGTCGGCATTGATGTGCCACTCACCGGCTGCCGTCACCTGGGCGGCCAGGGCAGGGCTGGCCAGGGCGTGGTCCAGGTAACCCAGCTGCCCGTCGAAAACGTAGGAATAAGCCGCAGAGCCGAGGAAAGCCTCGGGCAGATCGACGTAGCCGGCGTTGCGGAAAGCCGTGATCGGGTCTTCGCGTGCGTAAGCATTCAGGTCGCCGACGACGATCACGTCAGGATCGGCCACACCGGTGGGGTCGGTTGCCAGCCAGGCGATCAAATCCTGTGCGGCCATGGTGCGGGTCAGGTTACAGTTGCCCTGCCCATCGCCCAGGTCGGGGTCGGCCGGAAAAACGGCAGTGGCCGTCGCACAGTCGGAGCCCTTCGACTTGAAGTGATTGACGACAACGGTAAAGCGCTCACCGGAAGCCGTCTCCTCGAAGCTTTGGGCCAAGGGCTGGCGATTGCGGCGGCCAGTGCCTTGTGTGAACGCGCCGGCATCAGTGTAAGCAGCCGCGCCCACAGGCGTGACCGATGCCGGGCGATAGAGCAGGCCGACGGCGATCTCGTCTCCACCAAACGGCGAAACGCCGGGATCGATGAAATTGTACGTGCCCGCCCCCGCGGCGGCATTCAGGCCGTTGACCAGGTCCTGAATTGCGCTCGTCGGGCCGTAGCCGTCGTTTTCGATTTCCATCAAGCCGATCACGTCCGCATCCAGGCCGATGATGGCGGCAACGATCTTGGCACGCTGGCGCTCAAGTTCGGCCGGGGTCTCTGCGCCGCGCGAGGTGGGGAACCCCCCGCCGCTGCCGTTGCCGTTGAAGTAATTGAGCACGTTGAAGCTGGCTATGCGCAAAGTTCCGGCGCGGGCAGGCGCGGCAGCCCGCGGATTCGCCGGGGCAAAGATCGGGTCGATCGTGGGGTAAATGCGATAGGCATTCACCGATCCGCTCCAGCCGTGATAGCGATACGTAACCACGCCCTGCACCCCGCTGGCCTGGTAGCCATTGCGGACCGTGTTGGCGGCGCTCAAACCGCCGGGCGAAGGCCAGCGGATGGGGTCTGTGTTTTGCGCCTGCGAGCCATCGTCCAGGAAGATCGTGTGGCGGGCGTTTTCGGCGGCCACGGCGAGCGCAGGCGCGCCGGGCGCCGCCAGGTGAGTCGGCTGGTAAATGCGCTGATCGGCCAGGCTGAGCATCCCACCGCGGCCAAGCAGATAGGTTTCGGAAACGTAGAGGTCCTGCGGGAAGGTGACGAGCATCCCTTCGTAGCGCTCCCAATCGCTGACGGCGGCCACCGGCAGCGTGACACTGATGGCCGCGGGCAAGGGATTGGCGCTGCCGAGAACCGTCACGGACGGGCTGCCCGTCAGCTCGGTTTCGTTGTAGTACTCGGTTACCACACCAGTTACGCTGACCCGGTCGCGTACATTGACCGGTGTGGTGGAATAGACGAAGATACCTTCGGAAGTCAGCGGATCGGCGTCGGCGTCGTGGTCTTCTTCCTGCATGAAAAAGCCGCTGACCGTGGCCTGGAAATCGCCGACGACAATCCCTTCGATCGTCACCGTCTGCCCGGCCAGCGGGCTGGCATCGGCTGCGCCTTGCACGGTGTGAATGCGGGTCGGCCCGCTCGCAACGGTGCTGAAAGACCAGGTGTAGTCGCTTGCCATGGCGTCCGGTGAAGCATCGCGATCGGTCACCAGGCCGGCGGCAACGTTGGCGTTGCAGGTGGCCCCGGCCGGTAAATCGCCGCCGGGGAGGAGCGTCACGCTGCTGACGGCGGCTGCCGGCAAACCGGTTAGTGTGACCGGTTCGCCGCCGCAGGCCAGCGTGACGGCGCCGGCGGCCAGATCGACAGCCTCGCTGAAACTGATGGCAACGGCGCTCGAAAGCGCCACATCGGCTGCGCCGTTTGCCGGATTGGTCAAAGAGACGGCCGGCGGAACGTCGGCCGCGGTGCTGAAGGTCCACGCGTAATCGGCGGCCAGAGGATCGGGTGCGCCATCTCGATCGGTAACCTGGGCAGCGTACAGTGTGGCCGTGCAGGTTTCATTGTTGAGAAAATCGCTGGCCGGCTCGAGCGTGTAGTGCTGCGGCCCGCCGCCGACGGCCAGCGTGCCCGCCCCTACGCTCTGTACGCCGCTCAGGCTGCACGAAACCTGCGCCCAGTTTGCGGTGACGGTGACCGGTTCGCTGAATGTCACAGCCAGCCCGGCGCTCGTGGCCACGCCGGCCGAGCCATCGATGGGATCGGTGGTGGAAACGGCGGGTGGGGTATCACTGGTGGTTCGTAAACTCTGAACCCACGTTGTGTTAGCGCCTCCGTTTGGTTGCCCTGGCGTTAAGCTGCTGCCAACAAGGCTAACAGTCCAGTTTGCAGCACTTGTGGCGCCCTCGCGATCCGCCGTCATCGCTGCGCCGCTGTTATTGTTGGGCACAGGAATCGTCACGTCTGCAACGCCTCCAAAGGTGCCTGGTGTCGAATCCCAGTTTACAGCAAAACCCACAGAAGCCAGTGAGGCATTTCCGTTTGTACCATTCGTGTCAACGTAAACGACATCGGTGCCAGCAAAGTCTCCAGCCGAGCCATTCCCGGTCAAATAACCACCGCTGATGGTCAAAGCAATATTCCAATCTCCATTGGCCGGATCGTACGACAAATCTTGTGTTGTCCCACCAATAACGATGATCGTCCCGCGCTCGAACTGGCTGCCAATATTGGACATACCGGTAAAACGGTATCCAGAAAATTTAGCTGCTGTTGAACCTGTGGAATCGCCCACGTAGTAATCTTGCAACATACTGGCGGTCAAATTTTCGAGCACAACCAATTCCACCCACTCATCTGTTACAAAGGTTCCCCCGCGATAGAATTCATTAACCAGTAACCTTGCATCGACGCCTGCATTTGCAGGCTGTACCGGTTTCGCAATCATCCCCCCCAGCAGGCAAAGCAAAAACAGCACCGACAAAAATCGCTGCACCTTCATAAAGATACCTCCTCAGATTTTTACGAATAATTTAGGGGAAAATTCCCAAAAACGGAGCGATTATACTTCCCCTTCCGCTTTTTGGGTGTTAACGGAAGTTTATTTGCGCCTTTTTTCCGCCGGGCCGGCCACAAGCGCCTGCCCGCCTCAGCTTTTTACCCGCTAGGCGCCGTTCAACTGCCGTACCAACGCCGGCAACTCCCCCAGGTGAGCCAGTTGGAAAAAGCGATAACGCTCGCAGGTGGCCTCGTCGACGTGCTCGTGCGCCCAGGTGTTCTCGTAGTGAATGTAGGCCGCCTGGCCGCCGATGTCGAGCACGGGCAAGATATCCGAACGCAGCGAATTGCCTACCATGAGCACGCCGCAGGGGTCGAAGTCGTGCTGCGTAAACAGGCGGTGGTAGGTCGTTGGGGTTTTATCGGCCACGATTTCGATGTAACGAAAATAGCGCGCCAGGCCCGAACGTTCGATCTTGCGCTGCTGTTCGAAGGTGTCGCCTTTGGTGATCAACATCAAAGGGTAACCGGCCGACAACTCGGCCAGCGTCGTTTCGGCGTGATCGAGAAAAGGCAACTCCGCATCCATCATCTGACGGCCGATTTGCAGGGCGGCTGCGGCCAGTTGCCCGGCAGGCTGCCCGTCGGCCAGGGCCAACGCGGCCTCTACCATGGAAAGCGTAAAGCTCTTGATGCCATAACCGTAGATGCGCACGTTGTGCTCCTCGACGGCATCCAGGTGCGCCAGAGCCGTACGGCCATCGACGTAGGGAGCAAGAGCTTCCTGAAAGTACGCCTTGGCCTGGCTGTATAGGTGTTCGTTGTGCCAGAGCGTGTCGTCGGCGTCGAAGGCGATGACGTCAATCACGGTCGTTTTCCACTGGGCCATTGAAGCGGTTCATGGCTGCATCCAGGCCCCCGGTAACGAAAGTCAGCATGGCATCGGCGGCGCGCGCCAGGATTTCCGGCAGTTCCTTCTCTTCCGAACGCGAAAAGCGCTCGAGCACGTAAGCCGCCGCCAGCCGGTTGCCCGGAGGACGGCCGATGCCCATGCGCAGGCGTGGAAACTCCTGCGTTCCCAGGCGTTCGATGATGCTGGCGATGCCCTTTTGGCCTGCCGAACCGCCGCCCGGGCGCAGGCGCAAGATGCCAAAGGGCAGATCGACGTCGTCGTTGGCCACCATGATATTGGCGAGCGGGATCTTGTAAAACTTGACCAGGGCCGCCACCGCGCTGCCCGATTCGTTCATATACGTTTGCGGCTTGGCGATTACAATGCGGCAGCCTTCATAGCGGAAGTCATACGTGACTGCCCGCATCTGCACGCGCGGCATGGGCTTGTTCCCGGCCAACAGCCTTTCGACCAGGCAGTCCATGGTCATGAAACCGATGTTGTGGCGCGTGTCCGCATATTGGCGGCCCGGGTTGCCGAGACCTGCAAGAAGGTAAATGGGAGTGGTAGATGAAGGAGACGTGCTGGAAAGCATGGGAGAAGTTGAAAATCGAGGCTGAAAGGCAGTCACTGGCGCGAAACATGGCGCAGATACACGTAAGCGCCGGTGAGCAGGAAAACGATCACGACCAACAAGGCGCCGGTCTTGATCCCCGAAACGACGTCCTGCGAGGTCAACTCGGCAGGATTGGTCGGGAACGGTGTCAGGGTAGCAGCGACCAGCGAAGGCGCTGGCGTCGCCGCCGGTTGAAGGCCAGACGCCGTCGCAACAGCCTGCGCGGCTGTCGGCGGCATGGTAGGTGTTTCGATGGGCGTGTAATTGCGCACGCGCACGGCCAAGCGCGCTTCGGTGCTGGTCCCATCTTGCCAGGCGGTCAGGCGCAAGGCGTAATCGCCATCGGTCAGCGTGGTCGTATCCCACTCGGCCAGCGTAGCGCTCACCACGGGCTGCTCACCTTCAGCGATGATGAACCAGGTACCGGTCGTATCGCCGGCGTAAGCGAACTCGAGAGACCACGACCGCATACCGTCCGCAGCTGCCGAACCGGTGATGGATACGATCCCCTGTAAGGCGGCGTTCGATTCGGGAGCTTCGATCGCCACGGGTGCCGCCGCCGGCAAAGGATGGGCACGCGCCGCACCGTTCAGGCTTGCCACCGTTGCCAGGCCCAGAAAACATGCGAAGCGGAGAACAGCCAACCGAATGTGCACCATATCGGCTGGTAGTTTACCCCTTTTTGTCCAACTCTTCCAGCATTTCCAGGTCTTGCTCGAGGTTACGGCGGCGCAGCCACAGGCTGGCCAGGTACAGGCCCATGACGATGAAGAGAACGGCATACCCGGCGATCATATAGCCGGTCGTTTCGGCGGGAGGAATTTCGGAGAAAAACATAGGCAGGTAAGGGGGAATCGGCTGTGCAGGGAAACACAGGGGATGGGGAAGGGTCAGCCCTCGATCTGAAGCTTTTTCTGCTCCACGGTGGCGGCCAGGTTGCCGAGGCGGACGCGGTGCCAGAGCAGGACGACAAAGAGCAGCGAGAAGACGAGCAGGCTGAACAGGAAGGTTTGCAGCATGGGAGGAGTCATATCGAACTTCCCGCTTGCAGTGGGGTCATTGCTGCCGATCACCACCGGATGAATGGTGCGGAAGATGCGAATCGAGAGGAAGGTCATCGGGACGCTGATGAAGGCAAGGACAGCGTAAACGGCCCCAAAACGGGCGCGTTTCTCTGGATCGTCGATGCCCTGGCGCAGCATCAGGTAAGCGGCGTACACCAGTTCGACGATGGCAGCTGTCGTCAGGCGCGGGTCCCACGTCCACCAGGTGCTCCAAATCGGGCGCGCCCAGATCGAACCGGTGACGATGGCGATGAAAAAGAAGACCAGGCTGATCTCAATCGCCGCCAGCCCGACGACGTCCCACTGGCGTTTCTGCGTGATGAGATAGACCACGCCAGCTAAAAAAGCCACCAGGAAGCCGAGCATCCCTACCCAGGCCGTGGCCACGTGAAAGTAAAAGACGCGCTGCACCTGGCCCATGACACGCTCGAGCGGTGCGTAGAGAAAGACCATCAGCACGGCCATGCCAAAGAGGGCCGTGGCGACGACATCAAGGATCGTAAGGAGACGAGGTTTTGGAGACATGGAAACTCCTGGGCAAACGAAAAAAAACTGTGCGCGGCGCGTGTCACTCTTCCACGACAAAGTCGAAGACCATGAACGCCACGGCCGTAAAGATGACATCATAAACGATCAACAAATTGACCCACGGCCAGATGTCGGCCGGCGCAAGGCCGGCAAGAATGCCGCCGCTGGCCTTGACACCGGCGATCAACACGGGGATAGTTACCGGGAAGAGCAAAATGGGCAGCAAGACGTCGCGGGTACGCGTTTGCACGGCCATACTGGCCAGCAATGTGCCCACCACAACATAACCCAACGAGCCGAGCAAAACCACCACCAGCAGCCCAGGCCGGAAGAGATTGGTGTTGTAGAGCAGGCTGTAGACCGGCAACACAATCGCTTCGACTACCATCATGAAGATCAGGTTGCCGATGGCTTTGCCGAAAAAGATGGCGCTGCGGTCTACCGGCGCGAGCAACAGACCGTCGATGCAGCCGCGGTCCTTCTCCAAGGCCATCGAGCGGTTGAGGCCGAGCGTGCCGGCAAAGGCAAACGTAACCCACAGCACCCCGGCGGTGACCGAGGTGCGCGCCCTGGCGTCCAGTTCGAGGGCAAAGTTGAAGATCAGGATCACCAGCAGCGCAAAGACCAGCATGGCAGAAAGCAGCTCGCGGCTGCGCAGTTCGGCGGCCAGGTCTTTCCAGACGATGGCAGCGATGGCGCGAAGCAGATGGGAGGCAGGGCGCATGGGTGACAAGGCGGCGGAAGGTCAAGGCATTGGAAAGCCCGGGCTGGCAGCCAGGGTCTCCCGGTAGAAGGCCAACAAAGCGCTCGGCTCGATCTGGCTGCGCTGGATCGAGCCGGCAACCTGGCCGCGTGATAGGACATCGAAACGGGAAGCCAGGTCGGCGCTGCGGGCCAAGTCGTGGGAGGTCATTACGACGGTGCGGCCGCGGGCAGCCACTTCGCGCAAGACGGCGTCGAGCATATTGCAGGCATCTTGATCCAGCCCGGTGTGTGGTTCGTCGAAAAGCATTACCTCGGGATCGTGCAGGACCGCTCGCCCGATGGCCAGGCGCTGCTGCATGCCGCGTGAAAAGGTGCGCACCAGGTCGCGCCGCCGGGCAGCCAGCCCCACCCGTTCGAGCACCTCGGCCACGCGCCTGTCTTCGTCTGCCAGGTTGTACAGGCGGGCATAAAAGCGCAGATTTTCCTCAGCGGTCAGGTCACCGTACAGCAGGGGTTGGTGTGAAACGACGCCCAGCAAACGGCGCACCTGGGCGGCTTGCTGCGGCAATTCGTGACCGGCAACGCGCACGCTGCCCAACGAAGGACGCGCTAACGAAGCCAGGATGCGCAAAAAAGTCGTTTTCCCGGCGCCGTTGGGACCTAACAAGGCCACAAACTCACCCGGCTCGGCGTAAAAATCCAGCCCGCGCAACACGGCCTTGAAGCCAAAGCGCTTGGTGAGCTTCTTGACGGCGATCATGGCGCTTGCGCTTCGAGAACTTGCCGGAGATCGGACTTCAATCCAGCCCGACGCCGCTGGTAGGCAGCTTCGGGGATCTGCCCGGTGCGGAATTGATCGTCGAGGGCAATGATGGCATCCATCAGCGAATCGGCATCTTGCAGCGCAGGCTCGGCGCCGGCTTCGCCCTCCGGGAGCAGTTCGCCATCGTCATCCTCGCCATCGCCCCGGTTGCGCAGGTAGAACCATACGCCAAGGGCGATCAGCACAACGCCGAGGGCACCCAGCCCAATGGCCAGATTCAACCGGTCATCATTGTGCACGGCAGGAGACGTTGCGGCAGGCATTTCAGGTACGCCCGCAAGCGTAAACGTCAACATCCTCTCCGCCGGCAGATCGACCGCATCGTAACGGCGGAAAGCCATCCCCTGGAACGTGCCGCCATCCTGCAAGGCGTCTCCCAGCACCTCCAGGCCGCTATCGGGCACCAACACCGTTACCGCCGTCGTATTCAAGTTGACCACCTGGCTGAAATCCAACCGGTCTTCGTACGGCAGAGTGTAGGCAAACGTCACCTGATAGGCGCCGCTGCCGGGCGTGACCGGTTCCGTGTCGGCAATCCCGCCCGGGACGGACAAGAAGCGTTCGCCGAGCGCGCCGCTTTGCACTTCCAGGTTCTCAGCCCCCAGCGGCAAAGGGAAAAAGACCAGCGCTTCACCGGGCGCAGGGGCAACGGTTTGTTCGCCGGGGTTAGAGATCGCATACATTTCCATCACCGACACCTGGCCCGGGGCGTCGAAGGTAAAGATCAAGTGGTGACGATCGACAACCAACCCGGATGTATCGGAGGTCGCTTCGTAGATTTCGATCGGCAAAAAGAGAGCCGTCGCGCCCGCGGTAACGTCAGCGGCACGCGAGCCATACAGCACGTTCTGGTACTCCAACGCCGCCCCGACGACCTGCCCGGCCTGCACGGGAACATCCGCAAAGGCAAAGGTACCATCCGAGGCTGTCTGTGCCGTCAGGGTAAAAGCAAGTAAGGGATGCGGATCGAACTGTCCGAACGCATACAGCGTCACGTCCAGCCCGGCCGGCACATCGACCCCGCCGGGCGCCGAGACCGTCCCCGAGATGGATACCGTGCCGCTCAATACCGGGCCGGCCGCTACCGGCGGCATTCCACCGGCAGGTGCGGCTGCGGTAGCGGCCGCCGATGCTTCACCCGCAGCGAAACTCAGCGAACGCACGTACACGGCCAACTGCCGGCGCTGTGTCTCGCTCAGGTCGGGAAAGGCAGGCATCTTGCCCTTGCCTTCCGCAATCGTGCTGGCGATCGTGGCGTGGGTGAGCCGGGCCATACGCACCTGATCGGTAAAGACAACTTCGCCTGCCGTGTGGCATTTGGCGCAATTCGCTTCGTAGAGCACCCGGCCGGCGGCCAGGTCTTCGGGTGTGGCGCTCAGGCTGAGGGCATAGGCGACCACATCCCAGCGCTCCTGGTCGCTCAAGCTGCGGAAAGGGGGCATAAAACGCTTGAGATTGCCCTGGGTGACGATCGTATACCAGCGCTCCGGCGAGGCCAGGCGGGCGAAATCGGGCAGGCCCAGCGGGGGCACGGCGATATTCTGGTCGCGCAGTTGGCCGGCGTCGGCCCCGTCGCCCAGGCCGGTTGCGCCGTGGCAGGAGGCGCATTTACCGGCATAAATCTCTGCCCCGCGCGCCGGGCTGGGGGCTTCCGAAGGGTAAAGCGGTCCTGCCAGAGGTGGCTCGGTAGGCTGCGGGGTGGGTGGCTGGTAACCGGGCGGCGGAGTCACATCTCCGGCCAGCGAACAGGAGGCCAGCAGGAAGATAAAAGGCGTGAACAGGAGCAAACGCTTCATACGCTCACCCTAACCCCGCGCCGCACTTGGGGCAAAAACGATCGGCTTTCTGCACCGGCTTGCCACACCGGGGACAAAAACCGGCCGTCTGTCCCTGGTGTTCGCTACGGCGGGCGGCGATCATACCTTCGATCGGATCGCCGGAGACCTGCTCGATCGCCCGGCGGGCAGTAATAGCCGCCTCGAGGGGGTCTTCTTGGGCCGCGGGTGCAAACGGCGCAGCATATTGCGCCGCATCCGCAGGGACGCCGATCGCCAGCGCATCCATGCGGCGCAAAACATCGGCGCCCCGCTGCAGCAGAGCGGCCCGCTGAGCGGGGTAATCTTCTTCCGGCACTTTCCCGAGCGTGTGATCGAAATCAAGCTCCTGAAGCGCCGCCAAGATACGCTCACGTTCGGCCAGCAGGGAGGAACGCTCGTGTTCATCCGTGCCTGCGGTGCCAGTCCATACCTGCTGTGTCTCGAAAAACGGCCGGGCAACAAACCAGATGACCAGGAGCGCCAGTGCAATGATGAGGAGAAGTGAACCGAGGTCCATAGGCTGTTCTACTCTCCATCTTCCAGCAACGGATCGATAGCGGCTTGAATTTCGGCCACCGAAAGGAACTGGCTGAATTTGGCATAGGCCAGGATGCCGTTTCGATCGATGACGAACGTCTCAGGCACCCCCGTAATGCGGTAGGCCTGCGAGGCGCGCGTGCCCATATCGGGTGCGTTGGGATAGGTGACGTTGTACTGCGCAATGTACTGCCGGGCTTTCGTGTCCATATCGCTCCAGGCCACCCCTAAGAAAACGACATCGCCGCGCGCTTTGTAAAACTGCCAGGCGCTTTCCAGTTCATCGGCCTCCTCC
The DNA here is from genome assembly GCA_049325275.1 of Chloroflexota bacterium. Classification (GTDB taxonomy): domain Bacteria; phylum Chloroflexota; class Anaerolineae; order Anaerolineales; family UBA4823; genus CAIQJJ01. The sequence continues at coordinate 63,982 of JBMOLU010000080.1, read as the reverse complement.
TCGCAGGGAACACACCAAGAAGCCCAAAAATTGACCAGCACTACCTTACCGCGCAAACCTTCGAGCGAAACCGGCTCGCCGTCGAAGGTAACCAGGTCGAAGGTTGGCGCAGGCTGGCCGATTGCCAGCGAACCTTGCTGCCGTTTGAGCAAAACCGCACCGACAACGACGAGCAGCAAAACCAGGCTGCCCCAGATCAACAGTGCAGGCCAACGCCGGGCAGCGGCAGGAGAGGGAGAGGTATCAGGGAGCATGACAGAAAACTCGATGTATGGGAGAAATGGCGACCCGATCGACAAACCGTTACGTATCTCTTTGCTTTAACTCTTCTTCGAGCTTGCGCACGTAATCGTCCTCGGCAGGCGGCGGCGGAAGGGCACCAGGCCCGGCTGAAGATTTCTTTCGGGTTTTGAAAATACGGAAAAGCAGGAGCGCGCCGACCACGAGGGCCAGCGGGGGGATGAGGTAGACCAGCCAGTTGAGGCCGCGCCGCGGCGGCATCCCGACCACGCGATCGCCGAAACGATCGATGAAGTACTGGCGGATTTCGGCTTCGGACTTTCCGCCGATCAACATCAGGCGGATTTCCTCACGCCAGTCGGCGCAGGCTTTGGTAGGGCAGACATCCAACGGGACGTTTTCACACACCGGACAGTATACTTCACGCGCCACGGCGTTGACGTCGTCATCGGTCACCGGGGCCGGCGTCTGGGCCAACGCAGAGCCGGCGAATGAAAACACCAGCAGAAAAAGCGCTGCAAAAAAGAACAAAACGCCTGCAAAACGCACCCGGGACGCTTCGCAAAGTGTGAAACGAGAAGACTTCACGATAACTACCTGCAACTTTCTGGCACGCTTGAAAACTTCACCCGGCTACCTGCAATTTTCTGGCACGCTTCACGCCGACCGCTTGCGTTTCCACGTCACGATCTGGCCAGGCGGCCACGAAGGTACCCAGGATGAAGATCAGCCCGCCCAACCACAACCAGTTGACCAGGGGGTTGTGGTAGAGCTTGAAGGTGGCGCCCTGCGTCGAGATCGGCTGCCAGTCGACGAGCAAGACATAAAAGTCATCGCCCATCGTCGAACGCACGCCCGGGATCGTCATCGGCTGCTGCGCTTCGACGTAGTAATCGCGCCGCGGGTGCAGCGTACCCAGCGGGCGGCCGTCCCGGTAAACGGTAACCGTGGCGCGGGCCACCTGGCGGCCATCGTCCGTCGGGAATTCGGCCAACGAATCGTAGCGGATGGCATAGCGTCCCAGGGGCAGTTGCTCGCCGGGCGACAGCGTACCTTGAGTTTCGGTCTGATACATTTCGATGCCGACGATACCCAGGGCCATCAGGACGACACCCAGGTGAATGGTATAGCCACCATAGCGCCGGCGATCACGCTTTGCCAGCTTCCACAAGGCAGACGGGAAGCTTTCCTTGTGTGTCTGCTGGCGTGCACGCGCCCCGCGCCAGAACTCGTGCACGGTCACGGAAGCCGCCAGCGTCACCAGGGCAAACGCCAGCAAATCGGCAGGCAAAGAGATGATGGAAACACCGCCAACTTTTAAGATCGCCCACCAATCCGAGCGGCCGACGCCCATGGCATACAGAACGCCGCACACCGCCGCGGTGAGCACGAGCGGCTTCCAAATTGCGCGACCGAGGGTCTTCCCGGTCGAATGGCCCCAGGCCGACAGCGGGGCCACCCCCATCAGCAGGAGCAGGGCGGCGAAGAGCGGCCCGGTGGCGCTCTCGTAGTAAGGTGGCCCCACGGTGATCTTTTGCCCGGTGAAAATATCGGCCAGGGAGGGAATCGCCTGCCCGATGAACCCGCTGGCCTCGCTGATGATCGGAGCCACCATACCGCCAAAACAGATGATCGCCAGGGCCACAAAGAGCAGGTTATTGACCAGGAAAAGCGCTTCACGCGAGAAAATATTCGTCATCTGCGCTTCGGATTGCAAATCGCGCCAGCGCCAGGAGAGCAACGCCAGCGAAGCGATGAGCGTAAACCCGATGAAGGCAAAAAACAACGGCCCGATGGCGCTCTGGGCGAAGGCGTGCACCGAAGAGAGTACGCCGGAGCGCGTCAGAAAGGTACCGAAGATAACCAGATCGTAGGTTGCGATGATCAACACCATGTTCCAATGCTTGAGCATGCCACGCTTTTCCTGGATCATCACCGAATGCAAGAAGGCCGTGCCGGTCAGCCAGGGGATGAAGGCCGCGATCTCGACCGGATCCCAACCCCAGTAGCCGCCCCAGCCGAGCACGTCGTAGGCCCAGCGCCCGCCGAGCAGCAATCCCAGGGAAAGGAAAAGCCAGGCCCACAAAGTCCAGCGGCGGGTGATGCGGATCCAGCGATCGTCGCTACGCCCCGTGATCAGGGCTGCGACGGCAAAAGCATACGGGATGACAAAGGCCACAAAACCCAGATACAACATCGGTGGGTGAATGATCATCCCCGGATGGCGCAGGAGCGGATTCAAACCGCCGCCATCGCCCGGCGAAAAGAGCGTGGCATTCTCCGGGGCAAACATGGCAACGGCGATACCACGCGGCGTCTGCCACAGGCGTTCGAAGGGATTTTCGACGAAAACGCTCAGCATGAGGAAAAAAGCCAGCGTGGTTAATGAAACCACAATCACCCATGGCAGGAACTCCCGGTCGCGAGACCAGTTGCGCAGGGTCACCGCGGAGGCAAAGGCCGCCATCAACCACGACCAGAAAATCAACGAACCGGCTTGCCCACCCCACAAAGCCGTCACACGCAAGTAAAGCGGCATCGAATTGCTGGTTACATCGCTCACATAAGCGACTTCGTAATGGCCGTTGACCAGCAGTAAAATGATACAGATGGCACTGATCGTCAACAGCGGCCATGTCAGCAGCATGGCGTTCCGGGCGCTGTCGACCCAGCGTGCCTTTTGCCTGACTGCCCCAAAGGCGGCGGCAAAAACCCCATACAGCGATACCAAAAAGGCCAGGACGAGGGCGGCGTAACCGAAATTGGCGACCATCGATTACTCTTCCACGGCTTGCGAGGGCACAGCTTCTTCGTACTTTGTCGGGCACTTGAGCAAAAGCTCGTCGGCGTAAAAGAGGCCGTCTTCCCCCAGGCGGCCGGTCATGATGGCCTGCGCTTCGTTACGCAGGAGATCGGGCATGACACCATTGTAAACAACACGCAGGTGGTTACGATTGGGATCGTTCACCGCTTCGTACAGCACCGTCGCCAGGCCACCCTGGGCATTGACGATGTCGCTATCGGCGGGCACGTGCGCTACCGTAAACTGCAAGGTCAACGTTTGCGGGTCATAGACGATCGAATCACCCAGCACGGCGCCCGAAATGCGTAAGTTCTTACCTGCCACCGCATCCCCTTGGGCCACCAGTTCGTCCACCGTCATAAAATACTCAGCACTCGCCTGCATTGAAGAAAAGATCAGATAGACAACGGCAGCCAAAATCAAAATACCACCGATAAGGAACTTAGGGCGCATGGCAAAACCTCCTGGATTGCTACGTGCTCGGACGGATAATCGCTTAAATTTTCACACGGTTAGATTAACAAAAGATGAGACAACCGGCAAAATCGGATGAGAAAAGGGGGATTAATCCGCACCGGCATCATTCGACGCGCAATGCGGTGCCGCAGGCGCGACAAAAACGATCGCCTGACGATGCCCGGCGGCCGCACTGGTGGCAGTACAGGCCATCGTCAGCGGGCATGATGCGCGCATCCGGTTCAGCCATGCGCCGATGCCGGCGAAACTTGCCTGCCGCGCGAGTACGGCGCAGTAACCACATATACCAGACCACCCCACCCACGATCAAGGCCACGCCGAGCGAAGCAACGAGCCAGGAGAACCAGGGTGTGGGATTATCTTCGGGCATTGGCGAGGCCGGTTCGACCCCCATATTTTCCACGCTCAAGCGGGGAGAAGACTTTTCATAGTCGAGCGCCAACGAATACGTCGCCCCTTCCAGTAGCTTACCGACATGCACCCGGTGGTACAGCAGGCCGTTACTTCCTCGGAAGGTGCTTTCGGCCGGGGTCGAGAGCTGTACGTTTTGCGCCAGTACCGGCTGCTGCAGAATGATGGACAGGTCGTCGACGGCATAGTCGCCGGGCCAAAGATATTCGAAACGATGCAACCCATTGCTTGCCGTCAGCGAGGCGTCATAGTACTCCAACGTGCCGTTCAAAGAACGCATGGTAAAAGAGACGATCAACCAGCTTCCATCAGCCCGCTGGCCGTAGTTTTCCTGCACCGGAATGGTAGTGCCATCGTCGGGGTAATAACCAAAACCAAAAGCCTGCCCGACCGAGATCGGGATGCGAAAGTGCACATCGACCGGCAGCGAGGTGTTGGCAGGCAGGGTGAAATTGTAAATGACCAGCATCGACGGCAAATCGTATTCGGGCCACAGGTTAACATCCAAGGTTGCCAGGTGCAGGCTTTCCTGGGCACGTCCCAAGGCGGGCGCCAGCAATATGACTAGAGCAAGGATAACGATCAGCGGTTTGCGCATAAAGGACCTCTTGGGTGAAGGAGGTGACGAAACGTCGAAGCTCGAACGGATTGTACGATCTACCACAGAGACAAATAACGCCCAAGGCACATCTTACCATAGTGCGGCTTAACAGCGCAAACAAATTACGGAAAACACAATGCAGAAAGCCACCGCTCACGAAATCGCGGCACGTAATTGCTGCGCCAGCGAGCCGAAGCGAGGCGTGTAACGCATCTCCTCCGTTCTCGGCCGGGGCAGGTCCACGGCCAAGTCGAGGTGAATACGGCCGGGGCGCGAGGTCAACACCAGCACACGATCGGCCAAAAAAAGCGCCTCGGAAATGGCGTGCGTCACCATGACAACGGTCTTCTGGCGCGCCTGCCAGATGCGCAGCAGTTCTGCGCCCATGCGCTCACGCGTCAGGGCATCGAGCGAACCGAAGGGTTCGTCGAGCAGCAAAATCTCCGGGTCGTGCGCCAGGGCACGCGCAATGCTCACGCGCTGCGCCATGCCGCCTGAAAGCTGGCGCGGGTGGGCCTGGGCAAAGCCTTGCAGGCCCACCAGTTCGATCAACTCGTCGACTGTTTCGCGCGCCTTGGCGTGCGGCACGCCCTGGAGTTCCAAAGGCAAAAGGATATTCTCTTCTACACTACGCCAGGGCATAAGATTCGCCTTTTGAAAGACAAAGCCTACTTTACGCAGCGGCCCACGTAACAATTCCCCGTCATAATGGATTTCGCCGGCGCTTGGCGGCAGCAATCCAGCCAGCAGGCGCAGCAGCGTGCTCTTGCCGCTGCCCGATGGGCCCAGGATGCAGACAAACTGGCGCGGGTGAATTTCGAACGAGACGTTTTCCAACGCCTGCAGGCCGCCATTCCCATCCGGGAAAAAGGCAGCTACATCGCGGACAACCACCAGGGCTTGCATCGAAGAACTCATATTTCCAGAAGACTACCCAACGGGCTTACTCGATAAAGTCGTTCGTAAAGGCCTCGTTCACATCCAGAGGGCTTTGCAGCAGGCCCATATCCAGCAGGACAGCCTGCATGTTTTCCCAGGCATGCGGGTCCGAAAAGCCCAAAGCCTGGCCTTCGGCAGGCTGCCAGAACGATAAAGAAGTCGCCAAAACCTGGCGCTGTACGGCCGCTTGGGCTTGATCGGCCTGGGCCAGGGTCTCGACGTACTGCTTGGAAATTTCAAAGGCCCGGTCGGGATCGGCAATCGTGTCGGCGAGGCCACGCAAGGTTGCCCGCACCATGCGCCGGACGAGATCGGGGTTTTCGGCGATCGTTTTCTCATTGCTGATCAGGCCGTTGGACGCCAACTGGACGAAGTCGGCTACGCGCAGCTCATCCACAGCAACGCCCTGCGCCCGCAACTGCACCGGCTCGTTGGCAGCATAGATCACGGCCACATCATCCCGCCCGGCGATCAAGGCTTCCATCTGGGTATAACCAACCGAATCGAGGGTCACATCGCTTTCGGTCAGGCCGGCCTCGTTCAAAAGCGCCCGCAGGCCGATATAGCTGGCGCCGTAGGTGCCGGGTAAGGCAATCTTCTTGCCGCGTAAATCTTCGAGGGTCTTGACCCCTGTTTCGGCCTTCGCCACCAATCCGACGGGATAATCCTGGTACCAGGCCATCACATACACCACCGGTAAACCCTGCGCCCGCGCCAGCAGCACCTGGTCTCCTGAAACAACCGCAAACTGCAAGTTGTTCGCCCCCACCAGGCCGACGGCGTCTGTCTCGAACTGGTAGTCGAATTCGACTTCGATGCCGGCCTCACGAAAATAACCGTTTTCAACGGCGACATAGAGCGGCGCAAACTGCACGTTGGGGATATACCCCAAAGGCAACCGAATGGTCACTACGGCGGGTGCTTGCGGGTCGTCGCCGGGAGCCGGGTAAGCCTGCCCGGGACTGCCTCCAACCATCGGCGCGTACACTGCCGGCGCCGGATAGGCGCTGTCGTCGGTGGCGGCGGGCGTTTGTTTGCCACCACAAGCCGCGACAATCACCGTCAAAACGATCAACGATAAGAATTTTGCTACTTTCATTTTGCCTCCAAAGAAAATCAGGATAGAGCCCAATTCCTACGCACTGGTGGCAGAACCGTGTGGCTCTGGCAGAAAAAGCACGGCGCACAAGTGCGCAGCTCAGTTGACATCCAAAGGGCGCTTCATCGTTCCATCCACCGCAACAGCCACATTTCCAGCAAGACGACCACACCGTACAGCAACATGGCCATGCCGATCAGGCCGAAGACGGCCACGAAAACCAGTGCCGTATCGTACACACCGCGCCCGGCATTGACCAGATACCCCAAGCCCTGGTCCGCCCCGACGAACTCGCCCACCACGGCGCCGATCACCGACAGCGTGGCCCCAATGCGCAGGCCGCCCAAAAAAACCGGCAGCGCAGCGGGTGCTTCGAGCTTCCAGAAGGTTTGCCAGCGCGTGGCGTGCAGCGAACGCATCAACTCACGCAACTGTTGGGGGACAGAGCGCATGCCGACCACGGTATTGATCAACACCGGGAAGAAAACAATCAGGGCACAGATCAACACCTTCGAGAACAATCCCGGCCCAAACCAGATCACCAGCAGCGGTGCAATAGCCACGACGGGAATCGCCTGGCTGGCAACGACGTATGGGGTCAGCAAACGCTCCAGCAGCGGCGATTTCGCCAGAAAATAGCCCAGGCTTGTCGCCGTCAGCGCCCCAACCGCCAACCCGATCAACACTTCGCTCAGGGTTACCAGCGCGTGACGCGCCAGGCTGCCATCCCGAAAGGCGCGCTGGAAGCGTTCTGCAACGTCGCCCGGCCCGGGCAGCAAGAAGCGCGGAATGTCGAGAAAGGCCGTCAGTGCCCACCACACGGCAAACAACAGAAAGATGGAAATCAGGAGGAAGGTAAAGCGTCGGATCGGCATAAAAAAGCCCCGAGGGGGAACCGGGGCAAGAGGAAAAGGTGAATGGGTGCTCAGGCGCTCAGGGAGGCCAGGGCCAGGTGATGCGATATCTACATCATCTGGTTACGGCTCACCTGTCGCGTCCTGTCCCAACCAAACCTTCTTTCATCCGGACTGTACCGTCGGCTCCGGAATTTCACCGGATCATGTGGCGTACACGCCACTCGTGGGCTATACCACCGGTCGGGACTGGATCGCCACATCCGGGCGATCGCACCCTGCCCCGAAGGTTATCGATTTTCGCTGGCATTATACATCAAAGGCCCCTCCGCATCCAGCACGAAATCGCATCACCTTAACATCTATCTGTCCGGGTATCGATACCCGGACACCCTCGTGCGGCCTGGCGCTCCTGCCTCACCCGGTTACCAATGCCTGGGCTACAACGCAGCGCCGGACGAATCCGGCTTTGGGCCGGGGCACCTGCCCCGCCTGGGACGGCGGGCATCCTGCCCGCTCTTCTCACCATCGAGCCAAACATCCCTTGCAGCTGGCGCGCCTGCGCTGCTGCCGCGAGCTCATTCGCTGTTTTCCGGAACACTTTCACCGCCTTCCGCCGTTGCAGCGGCAGGGGGATGATCGGGCATGAGGCTCTCCACGTGATGGATGCGAGGCACCAGATAGCCTGCCAGGGCCACCAGCGCCATCGCCAGACCACAGACCACGAAGACCAACGCCATCCCCGTTCCCGGGCCGGTGCCTGTCACCCACCCCCACGCCCGGGCAAAGGCGCTTTCGCTGCGCATGGCCGGCTCAAGGACCAGGTCAGCCAGCGGGCCGGCGGCCAGCATGGCAACCGGCGAGACGAACCAGGCGATCAGACGCCGGATGGAAAAGACACGCCCCTGCAAATCGGGCGGCACTTTGGCCTGCCAGATGGCCTGGTTGGAACTGTTGATCAACGGCGCAAGAAAGGCGCCGCAAAAAGCGCCCGCTAACCACACGGGCAGCGAACGGCCCAGGCCCAAGACGAGTACCCCTAAGAGGCCCGACAAGGCCCACCCGCCCAAGACGCCGTGCACGCGGCGCTTTGGGCCGCCCCAGGCGCTGATCACCAGGCCGCCGACGACACCACCGATGGCGCCGGCCGTTTCTACGCTGCCAAAGGCCAGCGAATTGTTCGCCGTACGCGCCAGGATCATCGGCGCCATCAAGGTATAAGCCAGGTTGGAAAAGAAATTGCCCATCAAGAACACCAGCTGCAGGCCCAACAAACTGGAACGCCGCAAAATGTACTTGAAGCCAAAAAGCGACTCTTCGAGCAAACTGCCCCGGCTTTGTTTGCCTTCTTCGGTCACCTGCGGCTGGGGAACGTAAACGACCAGCAAGGCGCCGATGGCGACAAGAAAGGTGACGACGTCGATCAGCAAGATGATCAGGATGCCGTTGGGCTGAAAAAGGCCGACGATCGCCCCCGCCAGCATGGGGGCAAAGATACCGGAAGAGTTACCGGCAAGATCGGTCATGGCGCTGGCGCGTGCGTAGTGTTTCTTATCCACCATCAGGGTAATGGCAGCCGAGTACGCAGGCCACTGAAAGGTCTGGAAAGCGCCTTCGATCGCCGCCACCACATACAAGTGCCAGATTTGCAAGTGATGGGTGGCATACAGTGCCAGGATCGCCAGTGTTCCTAAGCCGGCGGCCAGGTCGCTGAGCATCATCATCCACTTACGGTTCGAACGATCGACCAATGCCCCGGCCACCGGGCTCAAAACCAGCAGGGGCACGGTAAAACAAAAACCGACCAGCGCCAGCGCAGTCGCCGAACCGGTTAACTGGTAGGCCCAGATGGTGAGTGCAAAACCGGTCATGGCGCTGCCGAGCAGTGAAATCGTCTGGCCGACCCACACCAGGGTAAAGGCAAACATTCCGGTGGGACGCAAGTTTTTTTTCTCAGGGGAAGGGGGCATATCCATACGCCAAGGAAACGAAGCGTGAATAACTTTCGCCATCAAGAGCAGGCAACGCCAGCAGCGGATACATCAATCATACACCAGCCGCCGAAAACTTGCCTGGCGGTTAAGTACGAGCAGCCTCGGGAAACCCCAAGGCTGCTCTTCGAGGGGGAGATCTGTCATGATTCCAGTATATTTACGCAGCTGCACCTGTCCTGGTTCGATTCATTACTCTTGCAGAGCCGATAGGGTCTCTTCGACGGTGAGATCGCCTTTTTCCAGGCGGTCGAGCAAATCGCGCCGCGAGGGTACTGCGGCTGCCGATGCAGGCAGCGCCGTTTTATCGACCGCTTCCAGCCACAGGCTGCCGGAGACACTTTTCATACGGATGTGTGCGCCACCGCCTTGTACTTCGGCACGGCAGTTGCCGACACGGCGGTCGAGCATATTGACCGGTAAATCGCTAGAAACCTGGCCGCTGACACTGTACAGGTCGATCACGCACCCCGTGCCGGCGGGCACGACCAGGTGTACGCTGCCGGAAACGGTGTGAAGTTGATAAGGCCCGGCGCCGAGCGGCGTCTCGAGCAAAATTTCGCCGCTTACGGTGTTGATGCTGGCTTCGGGAAAGTTCGACTCGCGCAAGCAAACTGCGCCAGATACCGTCTTCACGCTAAGGGCGCCGTCGAGCTGCTGCCCGGCAATGTCGCCGCTCACCGAGTCCAGCGAAATCGGGCCAGCGATCCCCACCAACGTAACCTCACCACTCACCGAACGCACGTCACAAGCGCCGTTCAGACCCGAAAGCATGGCGCCGCTGCTGACGCCCTTGATGCGCACTTCGCAGTCGGCAGGGACTTTGATGGCATAATCGACATCGCAAGGGTGGCAGCCAAACAACCAACCCAGCACGTTGTCGCTGTTGAAGCGCGTCACGGCCGATACGCTGCCATCGGCAGCCTGTGAAATTTCCACCTGCGTGCGCTGGGCATCGCCGGTGTGGGTGTGTTTGGCCGCCGTGATCTGGATCAGGCCGGGTTCACCGGGTTGAACCACCACCGAACCCGAAACGTTGTTCACCTGCAAGCAGGCCGGGCCTGTTACGCCAAAGCTTTGTTCGATCATTTCGGTCGTCATATAGACACCTTCACTCGATAAAAATCTCGACGCGTTCGCCGTCTTCTTCATCGGTCACGTCGATGATCTTGCCCTGGGCGCCGTTGCGCACTTCTTCGATGATCATATTCAAATCGATCCCGTTCAACTCGGGCGCATACTGGGCGCCGATCTTCATGCCGGCCTCTACCAGGCCCATGGGCAGGTTTACGCTGACCTTGTTGCGGTTGGTTTTCATGTCGGTCACCCGAATCCGCAGCCAGCTCTTGCTCCCGCCCACACGGTTGACAACCACGTTCTCGCGCGTCTCTTTGCGGCTATCCCGCAGCGCGGCAAGCAGCTTGGCACCTTCATCCGCAGAGATTTTGCCTTCCTGGATCATGCGTAAAATTCGCATTCTTTCTTCTGAAGTAACCATATTGGCCTCCTGTTCTCGAGTTCATCCGATATAAATTTCCACGTGTTCGCCATCGCCTTCATCTACTTCCACGCAAAAGGGTGTTTCCGGTGAAATGTGCTCCAGCGCCACGATAATTTCATCCACATTGGTCCGTTCCATGCCGGGAATGCGCTGCCCGAAGGTGCGCAGCCCCCAGCCAGCCAGGCGCAGCGGCAGCGGGAAACTGATCACAATATTGTGTGGCCCTTCGCCCTGCGACCGGCGCACCCGCAAGTGCAGCCAGGGCATGCCGCGCGCCAGCCAGGCGAAGATCAACGCCAACACGCCCAGCGCAAACGGGAACCAGGCGCAGGCGAACCAGAAGCCGAACCCGCTCGCCTGCCAGGCCAGATACATCAACAGCCCGCCCAAAACGGTAATCGCTGCACCCATCCAGAGCGGGATCAACCAGAAGCTGCGAAAACGTCCGCTCGGCGTGTAAACCTGGCCGGCTGCTGGTGCTTCCGGGGCATCTTCCGGTTCGGGTGCGAACACTTCCACCGCCGGCGCAGGGGCTTCCGCATCGGGGAGCGGCGAGGAAGGCTGCGCATCTGGATCGCTTTCCGCTTCTGGAGAAACCGGCGGGAAGGGTACCCCGGCCGGCAGGCTCTCGCCCGCAGCACCGGCATCCAAGGCCTGGATCAACGCCAAGGCCTGCTCTGCCGTAATCTGCCCGCGGTCGAGCATTTCCAGGATGTGCAAACGCTCATTTTCTGCCATAGGTTACGCTTTTCCTTCCAGCGCCGCCAGCAGTTGGTCGGCCTGTTCGAGGGTAATCTTGTTTTGCTCGAGCATACGCAGCACCACCATGCGTTCGTCCTCCCTCACCGGCTCGTCAAAGGCTTTCGAGCGAAACGGCATGGGGGGCATCGGCGGGACAGGTGGGCGCGGCGCCCCGCGGCGCTGCCCGGCGGCCACGCGCTGCTCGGCGCGGCGCTGCAGGGCCTCCATCTTGCGTTCCATGCGCTCCTGCGCCAGGCGCATTTTCTCCTGCGCGCGTGCGGCAGCGCGTTCGCTCGCCTGCCGGGCGCGTTCTTCGATACGCTGGCGCTGTTCCTCGCTCATGCCCATGGTGCCCAGGCTGGCCGTGAGGCCGGTCATTTGCGATTCAATCTGCTGCGCCATCATTTCCATCTGGGCTTCGATCTGTTGAGAGACCTGTTGGGCGATCTCTTCACCCATGTGCCCGAAGTCTTCACCCATGCGGGCAAAGTTTTCACCCATCCCGGCCATGTCAGCGCCGAAATCTCCCATACCCCAGTCGGGCGCCTGCGAGAAGATCTGCAAATTGCCCTGGGCCGAAAGCTCGATATCGGCGTCGCCTTCTCCGAGGGTAAACGTCTGCGGCGACGGCGCCGATGGATCGACGTGCGTGCCGGGAAGGTTGACGCTCAACTGGCCCTTGCACGCAGCCTTAACCTGTGCGCTGGCATCTTTAGGCAGTGAAAGCTGCAAGTTGCCCTGGGCGGTAAAGCGATAGTCGTTGCCGGAAAGCGGATCGAAGCGCAGCAAGGCGTTGCCGTTGACTTCCGCAGAGGTTTCCCCGTCGACATCATCGAGTTGCAAGTTGCCATACACCCGGCCAAGCGTACAGTCGCCCTGAATGTCGCGTACGGTGGCATTCCCACGCACGGCATGCGCCTGCAAATCACCAAAGACATTTTTGGCCACCAGGCTGCCTTTAACCTCGCCAATTTGCGTTGCGCCGACGGACTTCATCACCAGGTCACCGTTGGCCTGCTCGACGGTCAAGGTGCCGGCGATATTCTTGATCGTGGCGCTGCCCATCGCGGCCCGCAGGTGGACATCCGACTGTTCGGGTACGCGCACCGTACAGTTCGAGGCGCAGCGCACCAGCACGTCATTGCCGTCCTGCTCGATGGTGATATGCTCCACCGATGAATTTTTGACCTGGACGCGAGCTTCGTCCCACCCTTTGAGCACCAACTCGCCCTGCGCCTCGATGGTCACCTTGGGCGCATCGCCCGTGATCACAAACTGCTTTTCCATGCTCACACCTCGTTTTCTTGCAGGAGGCGCATGGCCTCCTGGTAGTCAATCTGGCCCTCTTCCAGGCTGGCCAGGACTTGCTGGCGGCGCTCTTCGGCAAGGGCTGCCGATTCTTCAACCGCTGCCGGCTCGTACCCAAGCGCGCGCACCACATCCTGAAGCTGCTTGCGAATGGTCGGATAGGAGAGGCTGAGTTCCTCTTCCATACGCTTGATCCGCCCCTCGCAGCGCACGAAAGTCTCAACAAACGACAGCTGTTCCGCCGTCAACTGCGAAAAAGGATGGCCGACAAAGCGGCCTTCGACCACCGTGTCACACTGGCGGCAGTGCAGACGGCTGACCACCATCTCGCCGCCGCAGAAAGGACATTGGTTTGGAATCGTATTCATCACTGCTCCTTTATCAAAAAAGCTACAAGAGTCCGGCCACCGGCAATCAGGAAGAAGACCGACCTGCAAGCGAGCGAACAGACCGGTCGGATGCCCCATTCACCAACCAGCAGCCCAGACGAATAAGCCGTTTACCGACCAGCACGAGCAGGCGCGCCGGCCAGACGGGGCGAGAAGGTTTCGCAGGCGCCAACAAAGGGACGAGCGCTTCCTCGCGCCGGGCAGCGTCCCAACGAGCCTGCACAGACGTATACAGGAAGGCAGAACTGGCATCGTGCATGACAATCTCCTTAATAAAATCAAGTTCGCCATTCTTTATATAAAAGATTTTATCATTATTTTTAATTAAGTCAATATATAAAATAAATAAAATTGATTATGTGTTTGATTTTCACAAACAGCAACAAGTCATTCTTAACATTCAATCCATTCGAGATGTGCTACAATCGCCCCCATGCAAACCGACCTTGATTTCACCATCGATCTTGCCCGGCAAACCGGCGCACTGCTGCAAGAACACTTCTCGCCAGACGGTCTGGCCGCACAGCGCAAAGCAGACAACAGCGTGGTCACGCAGGCCGACCTGGCTGCCGACAGGTTGATCATCGAGCGCATTCAAAGCGCTTATCCATCCGACGCCATCATCACGGAAGAGCAATTCACCGCCCTGCAAGGCCCTTCACGCCCGACCTGGGTCGTGGATCCGCTTGACGGTACGACCAACTTCAGCTTAGGCATCCCGATTTGGGGCGTGTCGATTGCCCGCCTGGTGAACGGCTGGCCCGTGACGGGTGTGGTTTATTTCCCCCTTTTGAACGAGTGCTACAGCGCAGAACGGGGCGCCGGCGCTTTTTACAACGGGGCGCCCTTAAAGGTCACGCCGCCTACGGCATACGACCGGCGGCAGCAAGCCTTTGCCTGCTGCGGCCGAACGTACCTGCACTACAACGTCAGCGTTCCATACAAGTACCGCATCTTCGGTTCGACAGCATACAACCTGTGCTGCGTGGCGCGCGGTGCAGCGCTGGTGAGCTTCGATACGGTGGCAAAGTTATGGGATATCGCCGCGGCCTGGTTGATCGTCGGCGAAGCCGGCGGGGCGGTCGCTTGCCTGAACGACGAAAAGCCTTTCCCGGCGCTGCCGGGGGGCAACTTTCTGGAACAGCACTTTCCTACCCTTGGCGCGGCAACCCCCGAACTGCTTGCCGCCACCCGCCGGCAAATCGAGCCACGCAAACCATCTCCAAAAGCGTAGCAAAAAGGTGTCTCTCCCGTTTTCAACGGGATGGACACCCAGATTTGGGGTGTGGCCGGGCACGAAGTACCCAGCCACACCCCAATTTCTTGTTCAGCGAAGGCCTTTGGGGCTTGGCTACACGCTTCTACTTGCGGTGTAGGCCAATCAGGGATTATCCAGTTCCAGGCTGCCCGCACCCATATCAACTTGAATGGTCAGCGTAGGCCCCGAACCGGACTGGATATATCGCCCACCCGTCTGCTCCCAGGCGCCATTGACATCGACACTCGACAAACCGCCATCGAACCGCAGCACGACATTCACCCCTTCGGGAACGAGAATGCGTACGGCGCTGATCCCGGCGTCGATGCGCACTTCTGCATCACGCAGCAACTCACCGCTGAAGTCGAGGGTATAGTCCCCCGCCCCACCCTGAAACGCCATCTCCTCGAAGTTGGCGTTGGCAAGGCCGCGCAGCTCGACCTGTGAGGCCCCGGTTTGGTAACGCAGCAAACTCATCTCGGTGAGATTCGGCTCGTCAAAGCTGAGTTCGACGTCGGCGGCGCCATCCTGCACGAGCAGCCTTTCGATGGCTAAGCCACCAAGCTCGTAATTTCCATCGTAAGCACCCGCAGTAATCTCCAGGCGAATGGGCGTGGAGCCCAGCCGAAGCGTCCAGTTATTCTTGAGATCGCCATCGAAGTTCCAAAAAGGAGAATTCTTGAGATTCCCCTGCGAAACCGATACCAGACCGCCCTGGACATTGACCTCAGGCGCCAGATCGGCAACGTTGTAAGTTGCCAGGCCATCGATGAGGGCGTTTTCGGCGCCAGGTTCGATATTAAGCTCTCCGGCACCAAACTCCAGGTTTACCCGTACGATGTCTGTGTCGTCCGGCGATTGAACGTAAATTTCCTGGGTTTCTACAGGCCCGGTCTTCAAGTGGTTGCCAGAATCCGGCGCCTTACAGGCCAAAGAGGCCAGCACCAAGACAACAATGGCTGCGAAAACGGGTTTACGGGACATAAAAGTGCTCCTGAGAATAAAAAGTAGGGTATTTATGCAGGCTGATCTGCTGCAAAAGACCCGTTTCAAAGTTTGCATTTTTCTGCAATCTGCCCGCCCCGCTATAGCACGTAGTTCTCCTACGCACGGGGAGCGGTTTCCATATCACCTTACGGCAGATGCGAGTTTGGGTTGCGAATTTTGTGTTCTTTGCAATAAGCGCTGAAAAAGAAATCTCTCCCGGCTTCACCGGGAAAGGAAACTCTTTGCATAAAACCGGAAAGGCCAAAAAACCTGCCGACAGGCCCCCCGGCCGATTAAAAAAAAAGACGCCGGGCGTGGGGGGGGCACGTCCGGCTATCTAAGGAGGGCCACCGGTCGCCTTCAACATGGGGGGGGCATGCTGAAAGGGGTTTCCGATGGTGACACTTGCAATACCGATAAGTTGGATGCAAGCATCAACAGTCATACTATACATGAATTTCATCCGGCCTGCATTAAATTTAGATTAGAATTATCCAAATAGTCTGATTAGTGGCCTTTGGCGCCAAACATGGCAAGCCAGTCGTCGAGTTCATCCTGCGTCAGCGTGGGCACGTCTTGCTGGTCTAAACCGGCGTCCACCTGCTCGGATGCCAAAGCCATGTCGTCGGCAAAAGCTTCCGAAGACATGACCGTTGCCTGCGAGGCGCGTGCGGCAGCCTGAACGGCCCGGTCGGATGTAACGACCACCCAATTACGGGCGCCCCTTCCAAGCCGAAGCAAACGATCCTGGATGGCCTGGTCGGCTGTTTTTCCCTGGCGAACGAAGTATGCGGTTACGGCGCCGTATTTACGCACGGCAGGCTGGCCGGGCGGGGCGTTATCGAAGTAAACGTCCACCTGCCTGCGGCGCATCCGGCAGTAGGATTGCAGCCGTTCGATCAATTGCTGCTCATCCTCTATCCCATGCAGGTGAATTCCGGGCACCTTGGCAATCAGGTTGTGGCCGTCAATCAGGTAAGGCATGATGGCTACTAGCCGAATTTACCGGCGAACATGGTAATCGCCAATGCCAACCCACTTATACGTTGTCAGTTCACGCAGTCCCATGGGGCCGCGGGCGTGCAGGCGCTGGGTCGAGATGGCCACTTCGGCGCCAAGCCCAAACTGCCCGCCGTCGGTGAAGCGCGTGCTGGCGTTAACGTAGACGGCAGCCGAATCGACTTCGGCTACGAAACGCTCTGCATGCGACCGGTCGGCCGTCAGGATGCTGTCTGAATGTCCCTGGCTGTGCGTGTTGATGTGCGCAATGGCTTCATCCAGGCTGGCAACAACCTTCAAGCCGAGGATCAGGGCCATCCACTCGGTATCGAAATCCTGTGCGTCGGCCGGCTGGACGGAAGCCGGCAGCACGCCGCCTTGCCCCAGGAACGGCACGGCGCTCTCGTGCGCCCGGAAGCTGACACCCGCCGGCTCGAGATGGGCAAGCAGGCGCGGCAGAAACTGCGCCGCCAGCGTACGGTGAACCAAAACCGTGTCGAGCGCGTTGCAGACGCTTGGGCGTTGCGTCTTGGCGTTGTGGATGACGGGCAAGGCAGCTTCCAGATCGGCGGTCTCATCGACGAAGATATGGCAAATGCCGATCCCCCCCGTAATGACGGGGATGCGGCTGTTCTCCCGGCAGAATTGGTGCAGGCCGGCCCCGCCACGCGGAATGATCAAGTCTACGAACGAGTCCATGGTTAGCAGTTCGGTAATGCGGGCGCGGTCGATATCGTCGATGTACGCAACTGCGTCGGCAGGCAAACCGGCCTCGGCCAGGGCACCGTGAATAACCTCAAGCAGCGCCAGGTTGGAGCGCAGGGTCTCTTTGCCGCCGCGTAAGATGACGGCGTTGCCGGTTTTCAAGGCCAGCCCGGCAATGTCGATGGTCACGTTGGGACGGGATTCGTAGATCACGCCCAGCACACCGAGCGGCACGCGGCGTTTGCACAACTTCAAACCGTTCGGCAAGACCGTCTCATCGAAGGTTTCACCCACCGGATCGGGCAGTTCAGCCACCTTGCGCAGATCGGCAGCCATGCCGGCCAGGCGGGCGGGCGTCAGCAACAGGCGATCGACCAGCGACGCCGCCAGCCCGGCTGCCTTTGCGGCCTCGACATCCAGCGCATTTTCAGCCAGAACGGCCGCTTGCTCCTGCGCCAGGCGCTCAGCAAGCGCCAACAGGGCAGCATTTTTCTGCTCGGTCGTCGCCTGCGCCAAGCGGCGGGAGGCTGTACGGGCACGTTGGCCGAGTTCGAACATGTTCATAAGGCACCTCGTATGGTTGGTGCACGCCCACGCGAGAAATCGCATCTCGTGCACCAGGTGATGTAGGAACGGACCGGCTCACTTTAGAGAAGAACCAGATCGTTGCGGTGAATGACTTCGTCCCCGGCATAGTAACCGAGAATGCTTTCGATTTCGTCGGACTTGCGCCCCAGGATGCGCACCAGGTCGCCGGCGGTATAATTGGTGATGCCGCGGGCGACTTCGCGCCCGGTAGGATCGTAGATGCGAACGGTATCACCGGGTTCGAAATCGCCTTCCACAGCACGAATGCCAACGGGAAGCAGGCTACCGCCGTGCTTGAGAGCACGCCCAGCGCCTTCGTCTACACGCAGGATACCGGGTGCACGCCCCCCCGAAAGGATGTAGCGTTTGCGGCTCTCGGTAACGGCTTCGAGCGCACAAAAGCGCGTTCCAATTGATTCGCCCCTGACCAAACGCAGCAAAATATCGGATTCCTGCCCGGCGGCAATCACGACGGTGGTTCCCGAACGCCGTGCCAGATCGGCGGCCTGGAGCTTTGTGGCCATGCCGCCGGTGCCGAGGCCGTTGTTGGTCCCGCCAGCGGCCTGCCAAAGCGCCTCAGGAATTTCCGGGCCGCTGACTTCGCCGACCAACTGCGCGCCTGCATCGCGGCGCGGATCAGACGTATACAGGCCGGCTTGATCGGTCAGCAGCACCAGCAAGTCGGCATCGATCAGGTTGGCAACCAGGGCAGACAGGTTATCGTTATCGCCAACACGGATTTCCTCTGTGGCAACCGTGTCGTTTTCATTGACGACCGGCACAACGCCCTGGCAAAGCAACGCCTTGAACGTATTGCGCGAGTTGAGGTAGCGGCGGCGGTCGGCCAGGTCGGCGCGCGTCAGCAGCACCTGCGCAATCGGCAGGTTATACAGGCCAAAAATCTGTTCGTAAAGCGCCATCAGCAGGGGCTGCCCGATGGCGGCCAGCATCTGCTTGGCAGGCAAGTCTTTCGGCAGTTTGGGAAAACCCAGGCGTGCGCGCCCGGCGGCCATGGCGCCGGAGGAAACGATGACGACCTCACGGTTTTGGGCGCGCAGGCGGGATACCTGGCGTGCGATTTCGACCAGCTGCGGCGGGGAAAGGCGCGGCGTTCCGGCCGTCAAGGAAGAGGTACCGAGTTTGACGACGATGCGTGAATACAAGAAAAAGCTCCAGGGTGAGGATAAAACGCCGCAGAGAGGCCGCTAAGCAGCCGTTCCTTCTGGCGTAGCGTACAGCTTGCGATGAACGATGCTCAGCGCCCGCACCTGCTGGGCGGCGTGATAGGAAGAACGCACCAGGGGGCCGCTTTCTACCCACTGGAAGCCAAGCGCCAGGCCATAGTCCTTTAACTCGGCAAACTCGGCAGGGGTGACGTAGCGGGCCACCGGCAAATGCTGCTTGCTTGGCTGAAGGTACTGCCCGATAGTCAGAATATCGACCCCCCAATGGCGCTGGTCGCGCATGACCGCCTTGACTTCTTCCATCGTCTCGCCCAGACCGACCATAACGCCGCTCTTGGTGAGCACTTCGGGATCGAGCTTCTTGGCATTGCCGAGCGTGGCGGCGGCCCACTCGTAACGGTCTTGCGGCTGGACGGTTTTGAAGAGGCGCGGCACCGTCTCAACATTGTGGTTGAGGATTTCAGGCCGGGCATCCATGACGATCTTCAAGGCTTCAAGGCTGCCCTTGAAATCGGGGATCAGGACTTCGATCGAACACCCGGGGTGAAGCTCACGGATGCGGCGGATGACCATTGCAAAAATAGGCGCCCCCCCGTCGCGCCGGTCGTCGCGGTTGACGGATGTAATCACAGTATGCTGCAAGTTCATGGCCTTGACAGCCTGGGCCACGCGTTCGGGCTCGAGCCAGTCGAGTGCAGTTGGTTGGCCGCGCTTGATATCGCAAAAGCCGCAGGTACGTGTACACACATCACCAAGCATGAGGAAGGTGGCGGTACCGGCGCCCCAGCACTCGCCCATATTAGGGCACATGGCCTCTTCGCAGACGGTGTGAAGCGCCTTGGTACGCATCAACGCCTGTACCTGTTCGAACGTTTCGCCGGAGGGCGCGCGCACGCGAATCCATTCGGGGCGGCGCAGGGGGGTTGTATTGATTTTTTCGGGATCGACCCGGTTACGGGTAGGTGTATAAGACATTGGAAAGATAACCTGGAAACGGATAAGGGCCTAACCCATCGAAACATGGCCAAAAAGCGCAGCATCATGCGCAGGATCAGCATTGTTCCGCTGGATACGGGTCAGGAGGATACCCAACCTTCAGCGTTCGTTGGTTGGTTTTCGAACGATCAAGCGGACACCTTCGGCGCGAACGACCTCAATCGGGCTTTCGGCGGAGATCGGCGGCTGGCCCTCATCCAGGCAAGCACTCCACAACTCACCGCCAACCTGCACGTTGCCGCCGCGGCCTGTAATCTCGGTCCGTGCAATGCCCAGCTTCTTCGACATACTTTCCTGGCCGATCAAAACTGGCGTCCGGTGCGCGCGTACAATAACGGCCAGGATCGCCAGGAAGACGGCCGCCATCACCAGCGATGTCGCCACCACCAACGGCACCGACACCTTCTGAAAGTCTGGCGTGCCGGGAGAGTTAAAGAGCACCAGGCCACCGACGATCAGGGAAACAATGCCCGCCACGCTCAAAGCGCCGTACGTAGGCGTCTTGATTTCCAAGATCAACAACACAAAAGCCATCACCAGAAAGATCATCCCAAACCAATTAACCGGCAGGACGCCCAGTCCATAGGTTGCCAGCGCCAGGCAAACCACGCCGATGAAACCGGCGATCCAGCCGCCGGGGC
The DNA here is from genome assembly GCA_049325275.1 of Chloroflexota bacterium. Taxonomy (GTDB): domain Bacteria; phylum Chloroflexota; class Anaerolineae; order Anaerolineales; family UBA4823; genus CAIQJJ01. The sequence goes on along the minus strand of JBMOLU010000080.1, from coordinate 43,270 downwards.
TGGAAAGCTCGATGAGGATGGCCTGCGCACCGATGGTGATCAACAAAAAGACGATATTGGGATTGGTCAGAACTTGCAGCAGCTCTTCGATAAAAAGCGGCGGTACCGGTTCGAGGACCGCTGCGCCGGTTTGTAAGGTGCTGGGGCCATCCGCCAGTTGGACGGTTTTACCGTCCAACTGCTGCAGCAAATCCGCCGTATCGACAGCGACGAAATCGATCAGGCCTATTTCCAGCGCTTCGAAAGCCGTAGCGGCCCTGGCTTCTTCAATCGTACTTTCGGCAAAAGCGATCGCTTCGGGCGGGCGATCGACCATTAACGTACGTACGGTGGCTTTCATGTCTTCTTTGAGTTTGGTCGCCATCGTCTGGCCCAGGTCTTCGCCCTGCCCGCCTACAGGGCTGGCAGCGCCAATGGTGGTCTCGGGCGCCATTGCCGAAGCATGTCCGGCCAGGGTGATTAACGTGCCGGCGCTGGCCGCCATCCCACCACGCGGCGTAACATAGACAATCACCGGGACCGTGCTGGCGCGGATGGCCTGCACGATGGCCGTCATGGCATCGACGTTGCCGCCGGGCGTGTTCAATGCAACGATCACCGCCTGCGCACGGCGTTCCTCGGCAATTCGCAGGCCACGTGAAAGGTACTCGACCATGGGTTGGGCCACAGGCCCATCAGCGGTCAGCACCATCACCAACGGGGCGTCCTGCGCTGCCTGCGCAGGCCGGGCAAACAGAGGGGCCAGGTTGACGAAAACCAAAAAGACGAGTAAAGCTATTCGCCGAAACATCTTTCGCTCCTTTGATCGTGGCGCAATTATAGCCTGAAACTACGCACTTCTTGACCCCTGACGCCGCTCACGGTACAATCGGCTTCGCCACATGCGGGAGTCGCCAAGTGGTAAGGCATCAGCCTTCCAAGCTGACATTCGCGGGTTCGAATCCCGTCTCCCGCTCTGAGGGAATAATTCTGTGACGCAAAACCGTCATAAAAGGAAGCCAAGGGCCCGTAGCTCAATGGCAGAGCGGAGTGCTCATAACACTTTGGTCGTAGGTTCGATCCCTACCGGGCCCATAAATAACCACTTTTTGGTTGAACCTTAACAGTTTGATCAAGCTGAAGACTGGAGCGGGCAACTCGATGTCACAACGGGCGAAGAAGCAGCCACAGGCAATTTCCTGCCGCGCGTCTACACCATCACCGTCAGCGGCACAGCGCCGCTGGCCACGCTGACGTTATGCTACGCCGGGAGCGGCCTGGATGTAGCCGGTCTCTACAGCGACACGCCGCTGGCCCTATACAAAGACGATGAAGCGCTGCCGGGCGGCGGCAGCGCCGACGATGCCAGCGTGACCGGTACCGGTTTGCTGCCGGGCGTCTTCCGCATCGTTGGCCTGGTGGAAGGATACCTCATCCACCTACCGTTGATCTTGCGATAGACAACGGCCATGCGTAGGAATTTTCTAAATCCGGCGAGTGACCGTAAACCGTACTGATGGTGGCGAACAAAGTGATTGTTGCATCCTTTGACGCAATTCGAAGACGCCCTGGTGGATGGTATCGCCGGTCGCCCAATGGCTTACAACAGGAGTCAAACTATGAACCGCATTCTCTCTTTCTTCTTTGCAATTGCCCTGTTGTTGCTGGCTGCGGCCTGCACCAGCGCACAAACTGCTGTGCCGACATCCGCTGTGCCTAATCTAGGGAGCTACTACACTGTCATATCCCGCCGCATATCCGGCTGAGCCGCTGACCCAACCAATGCTTCATCAATCCCCGTTACTGTGACATTTAGCGAGAATGTTACCGGTTTCAACGCTACCCATATCGTGGCCGGAAACGCCACCATCAGCAATTTCGCAGGGGGTGGCACAACTTACACCTTTAACCTGCTTCCTGTTGCGGATGGCCTGGTTACTGCCGATATCCCTGCAGAAGTAGCAACCGATGCGGCCGGAAACAGCAACACGGCTGCAGCTCAATTCAGCCGCACCTATGTCAGCGCTACACCTATCTGCACACAAATTGTCATCTAACAAGGCACACTTGGAAATGTGCCGGATGCCTACATCGTCTCAGGTGCTCCTGATACGACCTACAACAATTGGGCTTTATTGAGTGGTGCATACACAAATGGTCATAAGAGCACCTTGTTGCGTTTCGATTGGAGTGGAGGGTTACCAGCCAATGCCAATATCCAATGGGCTGGCCTGGGCCTTTATCAGTACTATCGTGCCAACAGTTCAACCGTCCAAATCTACCGTATCACCAGTGATTGGCAACAAGACACAGTGACCTGGAATTCGTTCAATAACGCCTACGATAGCACACTCATAGGCTCCTGGCAGACTGGAGGAAGCGGCTGGTACGGCGCCGATATCACCCATTTGGTACGACAATGGCTTAGCGGTGAAGTGCCCAATTATGGCATTCTGCTCGATCATCCTGGTGCTGGCGGGGCAGTAGGCTATTACAGCAGCGAGTACACGGCGATACCATATCGCCCGCAATTGGTGATTTGCTACACCCAAGATAATACGCCAACGCCGCAGCGTTGCATCCATATCCATCGTTGTTCTGCTGGAGACCCCAACCAACAAGAGATGAGCATTCCCCCCTTGAGAATGATCATATCCTTGTATCTTGAGATGGAGATTCTTTCCAGTAAACGCTCCATCATGAAATTCTGTAATACGGCTTGGGCTGAGATGCGGTTATTCTTTGCCAGGTTTTTGATCCCGGCCTTTAACTGCATAGCTTTACTCATAACAAAACCTCGAGGTACTCTCGGGTAATATTTTGGATTCGGAATTGTGTAGCATAACGATAGAGCAGGTCAATGTTTCTGGCTGGATGAACGATATATCTTTTTAAGGCATCATTGACGATCTGGATGTCAACTTGATTTCGGCTGCGCAGCGAGTCACAAATGGTTCTTTCGAGATCAAAAACTTTGATGTTGTTGCCATGTGGGGATTTCATCGTAATGCGTCCCAAAGGACATAGATCACGCTGAACAAAAAACACTTTAACGCCACTCATCTTCAATGTAGTCGCATTGTAGCCGGCTGGCACGGTAACTGAGTAGAAAAGGGGTGTTCTGTCTGTCAGCTCATGCAGGTAAAGCGCCGTCTCATGGGAGAAGATTGCGACCTTATACTTGGCCTGCAAACTGGCCATTTCATCCAGCATGGAATTCACTGTTGTGTAGACCCCCCTGGAAATCCGCTGAACTTCGCCATTCTTTTCCAGCATAGAAAGATACGTTCGGGGAATTCCATGCCTGGATAGATCAGAAGTGAAGAGAACTCCATTCTGATCTCGCAAGATTTCCCGGAGTTTATCCATCGGACGAGAGGTTTTCTTTACAACCATGCTTATATTATAGATAAAATAAGCATGGTTGTAAAGGAAGGCTCAGATCATCACATTGTCCCCTGCTTATTTGCCTGATAAACAGTGCCAATAACATGAAACGTTTTGATACAGCCGTGCGTGGGCGGGCCACGCGTAGAAGCATCATCTACTGCTTCGCTCCACAGAGAAAAACGGCGAAAGTACCGTCGAACCGGCCCTATCAAAGGCTCGGTACACGCGGCGGTCAGCCCCAAATCATGATCGGGCTCTTGGAACAAGGCCATCTGGATGCCCGACGCCTGGATGTGTTCGACTGTGTTTTGCAGGTCTGCCTGAGTCGGAATCCCCAGCACAACCAGATTGCACGGTTCTTTTTGCCAGGCAAACCGCCGGCCAGCCTCGACACAGGCGTGCCCTACCTGGACGATTTGTTGCGCCAGGGGAATATCAGTTCGAACCAATACGTAAGCATAAGAGAGGGCTGGCTAGTGCTCAGGCATGAATGCCCCCATGGTTTGATGCCTGGACAGGAACTGAATAGGCTTTAAAAGGGAAATTATGATCGATAAATTGGTTGGGTTGGTGGGTGTAGGCGTTTCGCGCCGGGATCAACTGGCGAATTTGTTGAAGCATGGCTGGAGTGACCAGGCCATCAAATGGCGCCAGCAAAGCTGCCTCACGAGATGGGCTGTGTAGTGTTGCCAGTGCTCGAAACAATTTCCAATTATAGAAAGCGCCGTTTTCAAGCTTGCGGCGATTAGTCACACACGTGAAGCCTTTTCGCCAATCTTTCCCCAATAGGGCGAGGTACAGCAAGTGATGAGCCGCTGTCAATTTATGTTTGCGGGGAGAATGCACCAATGCGCTCCAGTGCCGCTGTAGTTTGTTGTAAATAGTGGGATCAGTCAAAATCTGGGCGGTGATCGCCCGAGAAAGGGTATTCATTGTCATATCTCCTGGTCGTTGAATCAAATAAGATATTGGTGGGTGAAAATGGAGATATGACCAAACGGGGGGTCTCTGGATTTAGCGAAGCTAACCTACAACATACTTTCCTTCTCCTCTGTGGGTCATGCGAGAATCGAACTCGCTCCAGGCGGGTTTAGAGTCCGCTGCCCATCCAACGAGCATATGACCCGCGACTGATGTAGAACGTCGCTATCATACACCAGTTCTATAAGAATCACGATAGAAAGCGCCCAAATTTCACATTTGGACAACCAAATCTTGTGTCCAGTCATTCTTGCGCTTCGGCGGTTCGTTGGGCAATGCGGCTGAAAACTGCGGGGGAATACCGAGCAAGTATAATGGGCGAAATTCCTGCCGATGGGGTAAACAATCACCGCATGATAACCTTGCCTGTCATTCCCGACACCTTCCAACCCAAGTACGACAAGATGTGGCAATCCGCTTGCCGGATATGCGATAACATCCTGGTTTATCAACCTGACCTGATCATTTCACTGATGCATTCTGGCTGGGGGCCTGTCTTTGCTGCCAAAGCCGATGCAGCCCTAGTCGGTGGTGGAATATGGAATGTTTGATGGAATATACGAAAGTCCATGATAAATTTCCGTTGCATTAATTTATCACAAGCGCTAATATTCAGTTATGGAATTCGAACGCATGTTGGAATTGGTTGGCAATGAGCCGGTATTTGAAACCAGCTTGCTGTTGGCTGGCAAGGTCAATCCGAACATCGTGCGCCTGCAGCTTACTCGTTGGACGAATAGCGGAAAGTTATACCAAATTCGACGCGGGCTATATGCTATTGCCCCACCCTATCAAAAAGTCAAGCCGCATCCCTTTCTGGTTGCTAACCGAATGCAGCGGGCTTCTTGTGTGAGTGGCCTATCAGCGCTGGCCTTTTTCGGATTGATCCCTGACACCGTGTATTCCACGTTTAGTGTCACAACGGGTCGGCCCGAACGTTGCGAAACGCCGTTGGGAATTTTTGAGTTTCGGCATATCAAACCAGAGCTATTGCGTGGCTACCGTATGAACGAACTGGGGAATGGGCAGCAAGCTTTCGTTGCTATCTCTGAAAAAGCCCTACTCGACTTGGTTTACTTGCAGCCGGCAGGAGATTCGTTAGCCTATTTGCAGGAATTACGCTTGCAAAATCTTGAACGTCTCAATTTGGCCGAGCTTCAAAGCCAAGCAGAGAGTTTTGGCAGCCCGAAAATGCTACGCGCTGTGGAGGTTATTCGCGATCTGGCAAAAGCCGAATCGCAGGAGTACGAGATGTTATGAAGGATTACCTGTTTGAACTGGTTCGTAGCACATCCCAACCGGCGCTAGGCCGCAACCTGGTGCGCGAGTATCTTCAGGCACGTATCCTGGCTGCATTGCAACGCGCCGGAGCAATGATCCCGCTGGCTTTTCATGGTGGCACAGCGTTACGGTTTCTGTATGCCCACGGACGCTATTTAGAAGACCTGGATTTTGCCCTGGAACAAGAGCATGAACAATACGACTTCCGCCGTTATCTTCTGGCGATCCGTTCTGAACTCAACCCTGAAGGCTACTCGGTCGAGTTGAAAGTTAGTGATGCCAAAACGGTTCATAGCGCCTTTGTACGTTTCCTCCGTTTGCTTTATGAATTGGGCCTTTCTCCCCAACGTACTGAAGTGTTGGCCGTCAAAATTGAGGTGGATACTAACCCGCCGCTTGGCGCGGGCCTGGCAACCACGGTGATTCGTCGCTTTGTGGTACTCCAACTACAGCATCACGATAAAGCCTCGATGATGGCTGGCAAGTTGCATGCCGTTTTGCAACGTTCTTGCACCAAAGGCCGTGACATTTACGATTTGTTTTGGTACTTGAGTGATCCTGCCTGGCCGGCGCCGAACCTCACGTTGCTCAATAATGTGCTTCAACAAACGAATTGGGCAGGCGAAAAGCTTACCGATGCGAACTGGCGGCAAGTGGTACGTGAACGGTTGATTTCGTTGGATTGGAAAAATGTTCTGGCCGATGTACGCTCATTTCTAGAACCTGGTTTTGATATGGCACTATTAACCAAAGAAAACCTGGTGCGGGTGTTGGGCTGACGACTGAAAGATTAAAGCGGTAACGATACGAAATATGGAAGTCATTCTATTTATCGGCATTCAAGCGGTGGGTAAATCCACCTTCTACAAAGAGCATTTCTTCACCACACATGTGCGCATCAATCTGGACATGCTCAAAACCCGTGCGCGTGAAATGGCGTTGCTGCAAGCCTGCCTGGCTACCCAGCAGCCCTTTGTGGTGGATAACACGAACGTGCTAAAACGCGAGCGCGCCCGTTACATCGAGCTTGCCAGGCAGTCGGGTTTTCGTGTGGTGGGCTATTACTTCCAACGCTACCAAGCGTCCTTGTGTAGCTTTATTAATCATACAAGTAGTTACATTTGAAAGAGATATCCATACGTATATGAGCATGCCAATGTTTTTTACCGTTGCGGTGATTAGTGAAAATAGCGGAGAAATCGCCTCGACCGTATGCGCATTGTTGGGAGGTCCAGGGAATATAAAGATAGAGCCCCACATCGTTGCCGCCAAGGTCTTGGATTTGAAAAGAAACGAGCGGGAACACCTATACGCGGGGGAAGAATATGGGTTGAGAATTTCCGAAAGTGTCGATCTGCGCATCCTTGACCCCCGGCATATAGATTTATGGATAGCGCTAGATAAAAAAGCCCAGGCTTCTGCGATGCGCAGGGTAAATGAAGCCGGACCAGCCCCAGGCAACTTTTATCGCCACATCTTCCCGCAGCCAGTAGTTTTTTGCGGTTTCCATGTACCATCCTTGCAGGAACACCATGGCATTTATCGATCCTGGTTTGATGCCCTGAGAGTCCTTTTTGATCCCTGGAAGCAGAAGCTTTGGGATGCATTTTGTGATTCGTCATAAACCAAGGCTTTGATAGAGGCAAGGCAAAGTCCGGTATGCGGAGATATGGGTCTTTATTTTGCACTCCAAACCGAATGACGCACTTTGGAAGCACGGAGATCCCCAATGCCTGAAAAGGAAAGCGCAAAGAAGAAGAACATGGAATATTCAACCACAGAGGAGATGCTGATCGATCACCTTAAACATGGGCGAGGAGAAGGGTTTGAGCTTCTTTATGCGACTTATGCCCATAAGGTTTACAACCTGGCTTATCGCATAACGGGCGATCGTGGAGATGCTGAAGATATTACCCAAGAAACATTTATCCAGGCGTGCCACCACATCGACCAGTTCCGAGGAGACAGCCAGTTTTATACCTGGATATACACGATTGCCAAAAACCTGTGCTACCAGTTGCTGAAGCAGAGAAAGAAAAAGTCCTTTGCTGCGATGGAAGTGCTCTTGTATTCAACCCAGGGGGACGGAATCACAGACGTTTTTTCCGGGCGAGAGAAGCAAATCCTGCTTGCCCAAATCAAAGATGGGTGCTTTACGGGTTTGTTGCGATGCTTATCGTTTTACCAACGAATGGCGTTTGTCTTGCATGTGCTGCTCACCCTGCCCATGAAGGACGTTGCCGGTATTTTGGGCAAATCGGAAGGCGCCACCAAGGTCCTGGTTCACCGTGCCCGTCAAAATTTGAAGGATTTTCTGTGTCAGAATTGCTCGCTGTATGCGGCGGATAACGCGTGTCGTTGTGAAAATTTGATGAGTTTTTCACTGGCAAAAGGTTGGATTCAGAAGCCGGCAGGCGATCCGTTCGCACCGCCAGATGGCATCACCCCTGAAGCGATTCAAACCGAGGTGGAAGGGGTTCGAAAAGTCGTTGAACTCTACAAAACTTTAAGCGCTCAAACACCTTCCGAAGATTTCGTCCAACGAATTCGAGACATTCTCCAGCAGGGAGATGGAGCAATCTTTTCGCGTCAAAAAGTGTAACCTTTCTCTTTTGGGGGTCTCTAAAAAGGTAGAAGTCCATCCTATTACGGGATAAATCTATCAACCCCAAGGAGAAAGATCATGTTGTTTTTCGTAAAAGTTCGAATTGATGTGAACAAATTGGCAGAGTTGGGCCGGAAAATGCAAAACGGAGAGTTTAGCACCCACCCCGCAAGCACTTACTGTCTCAAGGATGATCCCTCGGTGGGATTAAATATTTGGGAAGCCGCAGATTTTGATGAGTTTGAGAGAAGATTCGCACCCCACCGCGAATATTATGCCGAGGTGTGCGAAGTTACACCCGTGATCACAGCCACGGAGGCACAGCAGTTGCTGGTAAAGCAGATGGCAGCCATTTCACAGCATTAAAGTTGTCGTCTTGAGATTGAGTTTGGAAGAGAGCCTGCCATTGAGGTTCTCTTCTTTCATGGGGAAATACCTTACTGGGCAACCGAACGTCTATTCCAAAAAAATCGCCCATCCAATTTCCTCCGCTTCGCGCCGTATTTCAGCGTTTGGCCATATCTTTGCGTCTGAGGCTAGAACTGCCTGCCTATGCTAGAATGAAATAGATAATTGCTGGCAGGTGAATATGAGATTGGAGAAGGTTGTGCCAAACGACGATGACCGCTAAAGCATATCGACGGCTCAGATACCTTCCCTGAGAAACTGGTAGGGATAGGGAACAATGAAACCACTCACCCTGATCCTGGTCGACCCCAAACCGCCGTTGCACGCGGCCTTTCAGAAATATTTCGATGGATTGCCGAACGTCGAAACTGTCACTGCATACTTCGAAGATTTGCCCGTGTTTGACTGCATGGTCAGCGCGGCCAATTCGTTTGGCCTGATGGATGGCGGTGTCGATGCGGCCATCGTTCAGTATTTCGGGCAATCGTTGATGCAGCGCGTCCAGCAACACATCCTGGATGAATACCTTGGAGAGCAACCTGTGGGGACATCCTTCATCGTAGAGACCGGTAACCCGAAACACCCCTACGTGGCGCATACGCCAACGATGCGCATCCCGATGGACATCAGCCGCACAGACAACGTCTACCGGGCGATGTGGGCGATGTTGCTCGCCGTTGCCCATCACAACAAAACAATCCCAGATCGGCCGATCGGTTGTTGTTGGACCCTTTTCGAGCCATGCAAAATCACCTTTCCGAACCCGAATTGCTTCAATTCCTTGAGTCCATCGAAACAGGCAGCGTGACTCTTCAGGCCGAGGGTTATCCGCAGGAAGTCTACGCAGGCGATGTGACGTATATGGCCAGCAATGGATGGCGGATTGTGATTTTCAACGATGCCAATGAATGGGATTACATCGATTCCGTCGAAAATACGGACGGACTTTCACTGAGTTTTGACGAAATCCAGCAAATGCCGATTGCAAGCGCCTACATGCCAAGCCGCGAAGTTGCATGGAAGCGCTACCGGCTACCGGGGTATTGTGTTTTCCGTTGTGAAAACTGTGGCGCCAAACTTAACCAGGAAAAGCTCTACCATCCCCCATTTCTATGCACACCCTGCCGAAATGAAAACATACAAAAAGTCCTTGAACAAACCCTAGATTTGATCAAAGCAAGCCCACAAGATTCCGTATATGCTGAGAGAAGTAACCTGGAAAAAGAATTGACCATCCAGATCGAGTCGATCAAGAGCAAAGGCGTTTTCGATGGTGAAAGGCTGAAGTCACTCTACGCCCCGACCGGCCAAATCCAAGAACTGTCCATCAGCAATGATTGGTCAGGCGAATTTATCGAACTGGCGAAGTTGGTCGATACGCTCTCTGTAGCGAGTTAACGGCCCATCCTTCTTACGGCACAGAGAATGAACTTAAAACGCATGGGAAAAATGATGTTGGCGAAGTTTATAGCCGATCAGTTAGCGCACCCGGCCGGAATACCGGGCAGGCTGGCAGCTCTTACCTGGAATCGAAGAAATGATTTCGATACCCATTGCATGTTTTCGATCTTTTTTGAGGGATATGGGCACCAGGTCGATATTGCCAAATCGTTTGACGACTGCTTCGAAATTTGCAAAAACCAACCGCCCACCGTCTTGATGATTCACCGATGCATACACAACCCCAACGATGGATTGGATTTCATCCGCAAAATACGGTCATGTTCGGATATTCCGTACTTTCCTGTGATCGTTGGCTGGGCAGACTACCCATTCAACAGAGGGGAAAAACATCGCCACTATGAGGTAGCGTTTGAAGCCGGGGCGAACGCCTGCTTTGGGGCAGTCTTTGACACCACCGATGTGCTCAGGCAGGTGGAAACGTTGGCAGCAAACCCTGAGGCCAAAGGTTTAATCGATCGATAGCGCAAACGGATATTTACGGCTCTTTTGTGTGATGCCAAGGTCATTTCCAAGACTCTGAGTAATCCATCGTCTTCGATATCTGACCACTCTGCATTCAATTTCTGCTTTTGAATTCCTTTTACGTTTCCAGACATCTGATTTCATGACTATGGCCGGGTCCAAACCGCCGGAATGGGAACGCTATGGCCCAGCAATCATCAGGGCGCTGCCAGCCATCCCAATGGGCGCATGGTAATATCGTCTATCAGTGATGCCGCTCGATTACTTTCCAGGTCAACTACCAGGGCAGGAACTTCATTACGTTGAAAAAGGACCTGCTTACTATCCGGAGACCAGGTGAGAGCGTTTTGGATGGTAACGCTCCACTCACCTGACGGGATGCACAGATCATACACACGATGCTCGACCATATCCAGTACATAGAGGTTTTCGCTAAAGAAGGCGAGATAGCGTCCATTGGGTGACCATTTGAAACCTTCCGCGTTAAGCGAAGAATATATTCTCGATTTCATGGTTATCTCAATCCACTGCGTTGCCAGGCCATCCCGGTTGACTGTGAAGATTTCCCATTTGTCCCCATCATCAGAAAGCACTGCCACCTGGCTGCCATCCGGAGACCATACGGGGATATGCCTTTCGCCGGGCGAAAAGCGCCTCAACTCCCAAAGCGTTTGCCCGCTTTCCACATCTACCATGACCAACGCCGGAGGAGAGTCCATTGCCCCATCATCTCGATAAACTGCACGCACATACACCAGGCGAGTCAGTGTTGGATCTAGAACCAATTTCCAGGTGATATCGCAATTCTTTTGACCAGCATTTTTTAGCTCCTAAGTGTTTCACACGATATTGCAAAAAATGATCGAGTGGGAAAAGCCTGGAAACATTGAAACGTTCTCAGTACTTCCAGACATTTGGCCAAAAATCAATATCTTATGGCTCCTTCAACCAGCCAATAGGACGAATGCTAAGATCCGTCAGGAGTTGAATTGCTTTTTCGTTCAGAACATCTATGATTATGGCTGATCCAGGTATAGAGGCCGCGGTTAGGGTGTGGTAGTGGGAGCACCTGGTTGTGCTGCTGCATCTCGGATTCCCAAAATGTTCCATAATTCCACCTGCCCACTTCGCCCGATAGCCAGGGTGGTACCATCAGAGCTGACAGCTATGTCACATTTATCGATTTCCAGTGGCATTGAATGGAGCAGCGCTCCGGTAGTGGTTTTCCAGAAGTACAGGGTGGAATGGCTTTTGGCGAATAGCAGGCTGCCATCGGGGCTGAAGCGCAGCGGGCTGATATCCCATCCATCTGGCACGGACAGTACGAACATCTCGCCGCTTTCCAGATTCCACAACTCGATCCAGTATTTTTTATTGTAGTCGCCATAGTTGCGGGCAAAAAATGAGCCTTGTAGTGTGGTGCCCGTGATAACCTGGATTGCGATAGGCAGGTCGAATTGCTTGAATAACTGGCCGCTGCTCACATCCCAGATTTGTGCGCTGTCTACACCCCATGTCAGAGCTTTGGGCTCACGGTTGCGGTTGGTGACGGCATACAGACGCTTTCCATCTGCTGAGAAAGATACCCGCGTGGTAATGGAGAGTGTGGGCTGTTCCATACGGTTCACCAGTGTATTTGTAGCAATATCCCAGATTTCGATGGCGCCGTCGTTGCTGAAGGCGATCTGTGTGTTGTCGGGAGAAAAGGAAAGACCATATTCGGTGCCAAGGTCACTAAACATCACTCCCCCCTCCAGGCGGACGTTACCCACGGTAAAGAGCAATTCGCCGTTGGCCGTATCCCATATCAGCAAACTACCAGTTTTCGTCATCCCAGCTAACTGGCTGCCATTGTTGTTGAAGGCCCAACCGAGCAAAGGTCCATATGGATTCTCGATGGAAACACTTACAGCCTGACTTTCCACATTCCACAATTGTACACTCTGGCTGCCAACCGCCATAGTTTTACCATCAGGGCTGAACAGCACACTGCTGCCATCTGCATAACCATCCAGATATCTGGCGGCGACGAAGGGGGCGGGCGTGATTGCCAACATATCAACTGGCTGGGTTTGCTCACTGGTGAGATCATAAACCTGATCAAGTTGTTCATGTACTGAAACGATGATCTGGCTACCGTCAGCATTGAAGCGAACGTTGTTGATTCTATTTGTAAAGCCGGTGACGGTGCGGTCGATCTCGCCTGTGGATACTGTGTACAAGCGTAGGACACCGTCTCCGCCACCAACGGCTACGTAGCGCCCATCGGGGCTGAAATCCAGGCCGTAGATTTTAGCGGGGTAGGTAATGGAAAACTTCTCGGCGCCGGTTTTGAAATCCCAAACATAAAGCAGGTTATGATTGGGATCACTATAGCCGGCAGCCAGCCAATAGTTATCAGTACTGACGACAGGGTCAGTCATCCTGTGGCTGCCTTCAGGATTTAAGACAGAATAATCTGGAAATTCATAGATATCTTGCACAAGGGGGAAATTCTCATCCGGCGTGAGGGGGTAAACACCGATATACTCACATCCTTGGGGGTCGCCAGCCATGTTTACATCACCGACATACACGATGTACCGGCCATCCGTTGAGAAGCGGAAGTCCGCAACCCCGTTATCACAGCATTCTCGTATTTCGCCAGATGTTGTATCAATGGCTACCCCACCGAACATCGATTTCGACGCGAGCAACCAGCGGCTGTCGTTGCTAAAACCTTCGATGGATATCCAACGATAGTCTGGTGGGGCAACGCCGAGTTCTTCACCGGTGGCGGTGTTTAGCCAGCGCAGGATGGAATTTCCGGTTTCTGTCTTTTCGAGTGTAGCGAACAATTTACCATCAGGCGAATACACGAGGTCGCCTGTCAGCCCTTTGCCCAATGTCATCAGGTGTTTTGGGTTAAGGTCTTTTGCAACCGGATGTGGCGGCTTTTCTGTAGTGGCTTGTAGGGCTGTACTGGTGTCCGTTGGTAGCAGATTGTTGGGCGATTCGCTGCCCGCCGGCATTGGCGTGGAAATTGCTTCGTAATTGTTAGATGTAGATGTTGCGTCTTTCGAATGGTTACACGATAGCAGTAGAAAAGCAGAAATCAAGATAAGTGAAATTTGTATAGAAAGACGAATTGGTGAAGGGCGATTTGGTTTCACGTGTCTGAGTCCTTTTCAAAAGGTATGGATGGATTTTCTTCACAGGGTTGTTGGCGATTGGCTATCAATGGCCCCACTTATTGGAACGAAAAGTGTTAAGCGATTGTTCCAATAAGAGTAAGCCAAAAACAGAAGAAAGCTTTTGTTAACACAGGTTCTACCCAATTTAGAACATCACAGCTGAGATTCTACCAAGCTCACGGTTTCTTCCTTTCACTTTTATGTCTCAGCTTTGAAACTCGAGTTTAGACAAACGCAATCCCCCGGTCTTTTGCAGAGTTACTGTATTGCACCTTTACCATCAAATTTCAAGTTGTTTCTGCCGTTGCCAACGCCTTCTCAAACTTTCGAATAGAGATTAAGTCAATTCGATACTAAAAAATGAGCGTCACTGTTCGCCAAAAGTGCATAGATAGCGAAATAACAGAGAGCATCGCACAACACCCCTTGTGCGATGAAATCTTGCTCAAATCGGCGGCAAAGTAGTTTGATCTGGGCATATAAGGGTAGAAAAAAGTGTTGCAAAAGATTTGCTGATCCGTTTGCTATAATAGCTCCAATCTTCCTAAAAAATCATAACCAACCATAGAACTCAACCATGCTGTTTACCATCACAACGACCTATCAACCTGCCACCGATCTGGGCTACCTGCTACACAAACACCCCGCCAAACTGCAAACTTTTCCATTGAGCTTTGGCCAGGCGCATGTGTTTTATCCAGAAACATCCGAGGAGCGGTGTACTGCCGCATTATTATTGGACATCGATCCTATTCAGATGTTTCGCCAACGAAATTCCACAGGGAAGAGCCATTTTTCCCTGCAACAATATGTCAATGACCGGCCCTATGTCGTGTCGTCGTTTTTGAGTGTCGCGATTGCCGAAGTCTATGGAACAGCGCTGGCAGGCAACTGCAAGACCAAGCCTGATCTCGTCGAAAAGCCCCTGCCTTTGCAGGCTAAATTGGCCGTCGTACCGAGCGATGGCGGCGAGGCCTTCATCCGACAACTTTTTGAGCCTTTGGGGTATACCGTTTCGGTCAATCGTCACCCTTTGGACGAGAAATTCCCCGAGTGGGGCGCCAGTAACCTTTTTACCGTGGACTTGAGTGCCCAAATACGATTGAAGGATTTGCTATCCCACATCTACGTTCTTGCACCGGTTCTGGACGATAACAAACACTATTTCGTTGGGGAGGCAGAGGTCGATAAGCTCTTGGCCAGGGGAACAGGCTGGCTTCAGCAGCACCCCCTGCGAGAATTAATTACCGAGCGCTATCTGCGCCATCGGAGAAACCTTACCCAATCGGCCCTTGAACGGCTTGTTGCAGAAGAAATTCCCAATTTAGATGAGAAAGAAGATGCCCAAGCCCAGCAGGAAATCTCCGTCGAAACCAACACTGGGTTGAATCAACAGCGCCTGGATGCTGTGATGGACGTTCTCCAGCATAGCAGCGCCAATCGCATACTGGATTTGGGCTGTGGCGAGGGGAAACTGCTCCGGCTGCTGATACCTAACAAGCAATTTACAGAAATTGTGGGGATGGATGTATCGCCCCGGAGCTTAGAGAAGGCTGAAAAACGCTTACAACTTGATCGAATGCCTGATGTACAACGCAAAAAGTTGAGGTTGATCCAGGGATCCCTGCTGTACCGCGATGCCAGGTTAGCCGGTTTCGACGCCGCTGTCTTGTTGGAGGTTATCGAGCACATCGAGCCGTCGCGTCTGGATGTGGTGGAGAAAGTTGTTTTTGGAAATGCAAAGCCGGAAATGGTCATCGTGACAACCCCCAACCGGGAATACAACCGTTTATGGCCTAGCCTGCCCGCCGGCCAGTTTCGTCATCCCGACCATCACTTTGAGTGGGATCGAGCTGAATTTTGGGCCTGGGCCAACCGGGTGGCGAATACGTATGGTTACTCGGTATCTTTTTATCCCGTTGGTCCAGAAAACAGCGAGGCCGGCGCACCAACACAGATGGGAGTCTTTATCCAATGAAAATCAACTTGCCCGAACTCTCCCTGGTGGTGTTAATTGGCGCGTCTGGTTGCGGAAAATCCACCTTTGCCCGGCGTTACTTCAAGCCCACTGAGATCATTTCATCGGATTTTTGCCGCGGTTTGGTCGCCGATGATGAGAACGACCAGACGGCGACCAAACAGGCTTTCGAATTGCTGCATACTATCGCATCCAAAAGGCTGGAGATTGGCCGCCTGGCCGTGATTGATGCCACCAACACGCAACCCGAGGATCGCCGGCCTTTGGTGGCCCTGGCAAAAGAATATCATGTTGTGCCGGTGGCTATCGTGTTCAACTTGCCCGAATCGGTTTGCCAGGAAAGAAACCGGCTCCGCCAGGATAGAACAGTCCCGGGTGGCGCCGTTCACCGCCAAATCGAGCAGGTCAAGCGTTCACTACGGAATCTGCAAAAAGAAGGCTTTCGCTATGTGTACGCCTTCAGAGATCCGGTCGAAATGGATGCAGCCAACATCGAGCGCCAGGCACTCTGGACAAACTGCAAACACGAACATGGACCGTTCGACATTCTTGGCGATCTGCATGGCTGCTGTGATGAATTGGAGCAATTGCTGGAAAAACTTGGCTATCAGTTTCGAGACGAACCGTCTGGCGGGACTTATCCTCGCGTTTATTTCCATCCCGAGGGACGCAAAGCCATTTTCCTGGGCGACCTGGTCGATCGAGGCCCGCGCATCCTGGATACCGTGCAGCTTGTGTATCATATGATGAAGGCTGGCAATGCGCTTTGCGTGCCGGGCAACCACGACAGCAAAGTGATGCGCAAGCTGATCGGGCGGGATGTCCAGGTTGCAGGCATGGAAAAGACCCTGGCCGAATTGGATGCGCTGCAACCAGACGAACAACACAAAATCATTCCCCTCTTAACCGAATTCCTCGATGGGTTGGTGAGCCATTATGTTTTGGATGACGGCAAACTGGTGGTCGCTCATGCCGGGATGAAAGAAAACATGATGGGGCGGGCATCCGGAAAGGTACGTGATTTTGCCCTGTATGGAGAGACCAGCGGAGAAACGGATGAATTTGGTTTGCCCATTCGTCACAATTGGGCGCTGGAATACCGTGGGAAAGCCCGGGTCGTGTATGGGCACACACCCGTTGTAGAACCCGAGTGGCTTAATAACACCATTAATATCGATACAGGCTGTGTCTTTGGCGGCAAGTTGAGCGCCTTGCGCTATCCTGAACTGGAGTTGGTATCGGTGCCGGCAGCGCAGGTTTATTCTGAGCCGGTGCGACCCTTAAAGATTTCAACGCAGGAACAACTTACGGTTCAACAACAGCAAGATGAGTTATTGGATATCGAATCTGCGTTAGGGAAACACATCATCGAAACGCAATTAATGGGCCGTGTGATCATCCCGGAAGGAAACAGCGCCGCTGCATTGGAAGTGATGAGTCGTTTTATTGTCAACCCCAAGTGGTTGGTTTATTTGCCCCCCACCATGTCACCACCTGAGTCGACCAGTCAGGCGGGATTTCTGGAACACCCGGCGGAGGCTTTTGCCTATTACCGCAAGCGGGGCGTTCGGCAGGTAATTTGCGAGCAAAAGCATATGGGGTCGCGGCTGGTGGCTGTTCTTTGCAAAGATGACGATACGGCGCGACGCCGCTTTGGGATCGAGGGCGAAGGAAGTGGCGTGCTTTACACACGCACAGGCCGCCGGTTTTTCGATGACGCTCAGGTTGAACATGCCCTGATTCGCCAGATCCAGTCAGCATTGGAAGGTTCAGGTTTCTGGCGAGAGTTTGAAACCGATTGGGTATGCTTAGATTGTGAATTGATGCCCTGGTCGGTAAAAGCCCAGGAGTTGCTCCAGACCCAGTATGCAGTCGTTGGGATGGCGGCGCGGGAATCTCTCCAAGAAACCATCTCCAAACTCGAGCAGGGCAGTAAAAATGGGCTTCCCCTGCAAGATTTGCGGGCGAAATTCCAGTACCGCAAGGAAATGATCGCCCGATATGTGGAAGCTTATCGCCGTTACTGCTGGCCGGTTCAATCGGTGAATGAGATGCGCCTGGCGCCTTTCCATGTCATGGCGACCGAGGGGGCCGTCCACATCGACAAAAGTCATGCCTGGCACATGGCAGCCATTGGCAAGTTCGTGCAGTCTGCGCCAGAATCATGCCTCTACTCGACAGCTTATCAAATGGTTGACCTGGGTAACCCTGAAAGTGAAGCCGAGGGGATCACCTGGTGGCAAACTATCACCGATGCCGGGCAGGAGGGCATGGTGGTCAAACCGTTGGATTTTGTCGCCAGAGAGGGCAATAGACTGATTCAGCCTGCGATCAAATGCCGGGGTCGTGAATATCTACGCATCATCTACGGCCCAGAATACACCACCGACGATCACCTTGAAACATTGCGTCAACGCAGTGTGAAATTAAAACGCACGCTGGCATTGAAGGAATTTTCACTTGGCATCGAAGCGCTGCAGCGATTTGTCAACAAGCAACCGTTGCGCAACGTTCACGAATGTGTTTTTGGCGTGTTGGCGCTTGAGAGCGAGGCTGTAGACCCAAGACTGTAAAGAGGAAGTGTAGCTAAATGGAAGCTGTCATTTTGATTGGCATTCAGGCGGCGGGGAAATCCACCTTCTACAAGGAGCATCTCTTCGCCACGCATGTGCGCATCAACCTGGATATGCTCAAAACCCGCCCACGCGAAATGGCGCTGTTACAAGCCTGCATCGCCACCGGCCAGCCCTTTGTGGTCGATAACACCAACGTGCTGAAGCGCGAACGCGCCCGCTACATCGAGATTGCCAGGCCGGCCAGGTTTCGTGTGGTGGGCTATTATTTCCAGTCTCGGCTGCAGGATGCCTTGGAGCGTAACCGCCAGCGTTCCGGCAAGGCCAATATTCCCGAGAAAGGGGCGATTGCCAAGCACCGGCGGTTGGAAATCCCCAGCTATGCAGAAGGTTTTGATCAGCTTTTCTATGTGATGATTGACCCAATCTCCAGCGAATTCGTGGTCAAGGAGTGGCAAGATGAAATTCGATGATCTCGATAGCAAAATGCGTCTTTTCGAGACGGCTGCCGATAACTGCGTGCTGCCGGGCCTTTTCATGGCAGCACGCATTGACGGGCGTAACTTCACCCGCCTGACCAAAGAAACCCATCACTTCGAAGCGCCTTACGATGTGCGTTTCCGTGATTATATGGTGGTAACCGTCGAACATTTGATGCAATGTGGTTTTCGCGTGATTTACGGCTATACCCAAAGCGACGAAATTTCCCTGCTCTTTCATCAGGATGAAACCACCTTCGAACGCAAGCTGCGCAAGTACAACTCGATCCTGGCAGGCGAGGCCAGCGCCAAATTCTCCCTACTGCTGGGTGATCTGGCCGTTTTCGATTGCCGCATCTCGCAATTGCCCAACGAAGACCTGGTGGCGGATTATTTCCGCTGGCGCAACGAGGATGCCTACCGCAACGCCCTCAACGCCCACTGCTACTGGATGCTGCGAAAACAAGGGCAGACGGTCAACCAGGCCACCAAAGCCCTGCTTAAGCTATCGGTGGCGGCCAAGAATGAACTGCTCTTCCAAAACGGGATCAACTTCAACGATCTGCCCAACTGGCAGAAGCGCGGCATCGGCCTGTATTGGGAAACCTATCAAAAGCCCGGCCTGAATCCCAAAACCAACGAAACCGTGTTGGCCGAGCGGCGCTACATCCACGTGGATTACGACTTGCCGATGAAGGAAGCCTACGATGAATTCATCCGCAAGCTGCTACGCACATGAAAAATTCCCTTCCCCTAACCCTGCCCGCCGGAACGCAAATCGTCACCCGGCAGGAAGTGCACGACAAAAGCGGCCAGACACGCTGCCTGGCGGGGATGGTAGGCGTTATTATCAGTGCCCCCTCCGACCAGCACAACCCATACCTGGTGCGCTTCCCAGATGGCGGCGAAGTCTGGCTGGAGCGTGGCCAGTTCACCGTGCGCAAGCACTTTCAGCAAGATGGCGTCGAACGTTTCGGCCAGGGGGTGCTCTCGGCGATCAATTTGGAACAATTCATCATTTACCGTTGTGTGATCGGCTCACGCGCCTACGGGCTGGAGCACGAAGCTTCGGATACCGACCGGCGCGGTGTATACCTGCCCCCCACAGAGCTTCACTGGGCGTTGTTTCCTATCCCGGAGCAATTGGAAAACGAGGCAACGCAGGAGTGTTACTGGGAGCTAGAAAAGTTCATTGTCTTGGCCCTGCGGGCTAATCCCAATATCCTCGAATGCCTGTACACGCCCCTGGTCGAAACTGCCACGCCGCTGGCCCAGGAATTGCTTGAACGACGCGCCATCTTTCTCTCGCAGATGATTTACCAGACCTACAACGGCTATGTCATGTCCCAATTCAAAAAGCTGGAGCAAGATTTACGTGCCCGCGGCGAAATCCGTTGGAAGCACGCCATGCACCTGATCCGCCTGCTGCTTTCGGGGATCACGGTGCTGCGTGAAGGTTTCGTGCCGGTACGAGTAGATACCTATCGGGAGCGGCTCCTGTCCATCCGGGCCGGGGAAGTTTCCTGGGAGAATGTCAATACCTGGCGATTGAGTCTTCACCAAGCGTTTGATGCTGCTTTTCAAACCAGCCATTTACCCGAACAGCCTGATTACCGCCAGGCCAACGATTTTTTGATCCGCGCCCGAAGGAGTATGGTGAAATGACATCTCTCGATAAGCGCCTGGCCGACGAGACCGGCCGCCAACCCTATCCGCATCTGTTCGTCACCGTCAGTGGGGCACACTTGTATGGCTTCCCTTCCCCCGATTCCGATTATGACCTGCGCGGGGTTCACATCTTACCTATCAAGGAAGTCATTGGTCTCGAAAAAGGTCGTGAAACGATTGAAGTTTCGGAGGTGCGTGATGGCCTGGAATTCGACCTGGTGACACACGATGTCAAAAAGTTTTTTGGCCTGCTACTGAAGAAGAACGGTTATGTGTTGGAGCAGTTGTACTCGCCCCTGATCGTCCAGACCACGCCCGAACACGACGAGTTGAAGGAGATCGCCCGGGGCTGCATCACCCGCCATCACGTGCATCACTACCTGGGTTTTGCCGATACGCAGTGGCGGCTGTTCGGGAAAGAATCGCCGCCGCGGGCCAAACCACTGCTGTATGTCTATCGCGTGCTGTTGACCGGCATTCACCTGATGCAGACCGGCGAAGTGCAGGCTAACCTGGTGACGCTCAACGAGCGTTTCCACCTGCCCTACATCTCTGAATTGATTGAGCGCAAGTCGTCTGGTGTAGAGCGTTCGGCCTTGACCGGTGTGGACATGGATTTTCACCGTGGTGAATTCGAGCGCCTGGTTACCGAACTGAAGGCTGCTGGAGAAAACAGCACGCTGCCCGAGACCTCTGCCAGCCAGTCGGCACTGAACGATTTGTTGATCAGGGTCAGAATGAAATAGCGGGGAATGCTGTCCTACCGTTTGAGCGACAGCCGATGTTTCACTTACTGTTGTGGTGCGAATGAATAGGTCGCTTTGTCGTGCAGCCAGGGCGACAAGAACAAGCAACGTCCCGGCCCATTCGGGAGATGTGCGAGCCAGGAGGTGGGGAACCGATATTCGCACAAGAGCCATTGTGCGACGCCTTACCGTGATGTTCTACGTTGTTGTTCGTAGTCTGAAGCTCAGGCGCATATCCATCCCTGCCAAGGATACCGCCGCCCATGAGAATTTACACAACTCTTGACATTCCGCCCAAATTTCACACGTTTGCTTTCAACTTTCCAGTGTTCCGTGTAGAAGGTTGACTCCCATTCCCTTTTGTTGTATAAAAAAGTATACACAGGTTGGGGCGGCTCAATCTGTTCTCCGGTTCCCCCTCTCTCTTCCCCACAACATCTACACACTACATCACCAATGACTCTCCGAGGGCGCGAATTTCCAGGAGGCTTTTGTGTTCTGGCCAACCCCGGTAAGCACATAGGCTTGTCAACCCTGCGGGAGCTGGGTTGGCACTCCCGCGCATTGCTAAGGAGTGTGCCATATGAAACACAAACGTTTGACAACCCTCAGTCTCCCTATCCTCATCGCAATTGCGGGAATTTGTTTGTGGTTGGTCGCCATGAGCACGACGAATGCCGCCGCAAACAGGATGGGACAGGCCTCACCCGAGGTGATTTACGTGCATTTTCCACCGGGACCCTGGCCCTGGTATGCACAGGAGGAGATTTCAGTCTATCCCGAACCGCCCTTACCGGAACGCCCGGTGGATGTCTGCGCCGAGGTGGTAAACGATGACACGCAACCTCGCCCGGCCACGCTCAAGTTTGGCGTGGCGCCACTGGGAATTGCCCTGAACTACGAACCGGTTGGCGAGACAACGGTGATGGTCCCACCAGGCGGCCACACGAGAGGCTGCGTTGGCTGGGTGCCGCCGCATGGTGGAAGCTGGGGGATCGAAGTCTTGCTCTACCAGCCCGGGGAAATAGAGCCACTGCGCAGCCAGCGCAATATCGATCTGGACGAGCCCCTCCAGCCGGGTATCGCCCACGAACGCCTTTTCCGGGTGCGCAACCCGATGGCGGCGCAGCAAACGATCACCCTGGAGATGCGCTCCAATCTCGATCTGGTAGCGGCCGGATGGCTGTTCGAGCTTTCACAGATCGAGCTGCTCGATATGGCCCCCGGCGAAGAGCGGGACGTGTTTCTGACGGTTACACCGCCTATAGGCCATCCGATGCCGCCGGATGGCGAGTTCCTGGCCGATGTGGAAGGCTGGATCCTGGATGAAAATATCGGCGGTTTCCGCAAAATCTTCCGGCCGCCGGTTGCCCTGCATCGTTCACCGGATCCCTTTTATGCCGAGAGCGAGATCAGCGTCTTTCCTTACCCACCACAAGCCGGTGAGCCGATGGAAGTGTGCGTCGAGCTCTACAATCCCACCCCCGATCCGCGTGAGGTGACTTTACTATTCTCGTGGGCGAACTTCGGCATCGGGCTGCCCTTTACGCCCTTCGATGAACCGGTAACGATCGTGCTTCCGCCGCACAGCATGATCCGCCACTGCGTCCACTGGGTTTCGCCAACGGGCGGGCACATCTGCCTGCAAGCCGAACTACTTATGGAAGGCTACCAGCCGCAGCGCAGCCAGCGCAACCTGGATGTCAACGAGCCTCTTCTGCCGGGCGTGCCGCACAGCATGACCTTCCTGGTAGGCAACCCGCGCAATGAGGCCGCAGACGTTACCCTAGGCCTGATCCCACACATCCCGGGATGGGGCATCGAGCTTTCGCAAAACGTCATTACCGGCCTGGCACCCCACGCCGTGCGCGAGGTGACCCTCACCGTCACGCCGCCGGCCGGCGTGCCGCTGCCACCCGACGGGCACCCGATTGTAGATGTAGAGGCCGCTATCCAGGGTGAGCTGATCGGTGGCTTCCGCAAAGTTTTCCGCCCGCCGGTGCCGCTGCATGTCTACCCCGACCCACCCTACGCGGAGCGCGAAATCAGCATACAGCCTTACCCACCAAAAGCCGGAGAACCCACGGAAATTTGCGTCGAACTGCGCAACCCGACCGACCAGGCGCAAGACGTACGGCTGCAATTCTCGTGGGCCAATTTCGGCATCGGGTTGCCCTTCCAACCGATAGGAGGCCTGCAGGTCGTCCATTTGCCGCCCCACAGCATCGTCAAGAAATGCATCCATTGGGTGCCGCCGATGAGCGGGCATCTCTGTGTACAGGTCGCGCTGTTTATGGAAAATTACCCTCCGCAACGCAGCCAACGCAACCTGGATGTGGATGAGCCGCTCAAGCCCGGCGAGCCGCACACCCGCTTCTTCCCGGTCGGCAACCCGCTCGAACACCCGGTTACGATTACGCTGGGCCTGGTCCCACACCTGCCGGCATGGGGCATGAGTCTTTCCACCGACATCCTGCGCAACATGCAGCCTGGCGAAGTACGTGAAGTGGCGCTGACCGTAACGCCCACGCTCGAAATGCCCGAAGATCAACATCCGGTGGTCGACGTAGAGGCCTTCGCGGCCGGTCACCTGATCGGCGGCTTCCGTAAAGTCTTCCGCCCGCCGGTGCCGATCCATCGCCCCAAAGACCCGATCTACGCCGAATCGGAAATCTTCATCCACCCTTATCCGCCACGCGCCTTCGAGCCAACCCAGGTAGGGGCAGAAATCTTTAATCCCACCGAAGAAGAACAGCCTATCACGATCACCTTCAGCGCCGCCAATTTCGGCATCGGCCTGCCATTCCACCCGATTCACGAACCGATCAGGCTGGTCGTACCGCCAAAAGCGCACATCTTCCCGGATATCGTCTGGCTGCCGCCCCACGGCGGTTTATGGTGTATTCAAATAGAACTGGAAATGCCCGGCCTGGAACGCATCTTCTTCAGCCAGCGGAACATCGATGTCGGCGAACCGTTCGAACCGCTCGTGGCACACGGCCGCCCCTTCCTGGTGAGAAACCCACTCAGCCGTCCGGCCACCGTCACCTTGGGCCTGATTCCACACCTGCCCGGTTGGATCATCGAGCTATCACAGGACGTGCTCGTAGACATGGCTCCCGGCGAAGTGCGTGAAGTTATCCTGACGGTGACCCCGCCCGAAGAATTGCCCCCGGACGAGTTCCCGGTTGTCGACGTGGAAGCGTACATCAAAGGCAGGTTGATCGGCGGGTTCCGCAAGATCTACCGGCCACCCGTTCCGATTCACCGCCCGAAAGATCCAATCTATGCCGAATCGGAAATCGGCGTCGACCCTTACCCGGTGCTTCCCGGCCAACCCGTGCAGCTTAGCGTAGAGGTCTTCAACCCCACCGATCAAGATCGCATCGTCGAGGCGACCTTCAGCGTGGCCCACTTTGGCATTGGCCTGCCCTTCAGCACTGCCAATATCGTCCCCAACCCAATCCAGGTTTACGTGCCCGCACGTGGAGCAGCCCGCGGCTTTGTGGTATGGACGCCCCCGCAGTGGCGAGGAAAGTTCTGCGTGCGTGTGGAACTGGTCACAGAAGGCCACGAACCCGTATGGAGCCAGCGCAATATCGACGTCGGCGAGCCCCTCGAGCCGGGCGAACCGCATTCGATGACCTTCGCGGTCGGCGCCTGGCCTCATCAGGAGGCAGCAACGGTTACCCTGGGGTTGATCAACTATCGTGAAGGTTGGCAAGCCGCGCTCTCGCAAGATACACTGGTCGACGTACGCCCCGGCAATCCGGTAAGCATAACCCTGACAGTTACGCCGTCCCTTGGCGCCGCACTGGGCGATGGTGGCCCCATTGTAGATGTGGTGGGATTTGTCGATGGGGAGATCATCGGCGGATTCCGCAAGCTCAACATTCCACCCTTCCCGCTGCACAAACCCCACGAGAAAAACTACGCCGAATCAGAGATCCTGATCGATCCGTACCCGCCAATGCAAGGCCAACCGGTAACGGTCAGCACCGTGATCCAGAACAATGGTGACTTCGCCGAGACGATTGACGTGGCCTTTTACTGGGCCAAGTTTGGCATGGGAATCCCCTTCACCAACACATTCCTTGCGCCGCCCATACGCAGCGTCAACATCGGCGCCCACATGACACAAACCGTGTGGACAACCTGGACGCCCCAATACGCCGGCTCGCAGTGCGTGGAGATCGAGTTGCACGACCCCGAAGGGATATACCAGACGCAGTACAGCCAACGCAACGTGCACGTGGAGAGAAACGCGCCCTGCAACCACACAAGCGTTTTCTCGTTCACGGTCTACAACGACAGCCCCTTCAGCGCGACAGTGGATACGGGCTTGATCACCTTCAACGTGCCGCCCGACTGGCAGATTACGGTCACCCCCAGCCCTACGCTGGAACTCGCGCCTTTCAGCGAAGGGATTGTAACAGTAAGCGTGCTGATCCCCTGCCCGCCGGATTTCCTCAGCCGATTGTCGCGAGAGTTTATCCAGATCGTGCAGGCTGCCTCCGGCAGTGTACCGACCATCGATGTTGAAGGCTACGCCAAAGGCGTGCTGCTTGGCGGCATCGAACTACAGTTCCCGGATAATGCCTACGCACCCTTGGAGAAGATCTACCTCCCCACGATTTACCACTAACCACCTGTCAGCAGTCCTGCGTGAGGCTTTGAAAGCCTCACGCAGGACCCATACCGGTAAACCGGCCAGCGGTCGAACGAGGTTTACACAGATCGCGCCAGCGTTCAACACCATTGCGCCAGAAAAAAGCAAGCAGCGCCTGCCTGTGCTACAATCGAGGAATGAGAAAACACATCTTCCTGACAGGCTTCCTGATCCTTCTGGTGCTAGCCGGACAAACGACAGTCTACGAGGCCGCGCCGGCAAACGCCCAAGCAGACAAGCGGGCCATAGAAAATATCTGGTCTGACGGATTCGAAGACGGGCAGCCGCTGGATGATAAATATGAAGATGTGGGCAGCACCGGGCTATCGGTGACTGCGGATGACGCCTTTAGCGGCGGCCACGCGCTCCAACAGCACTACGAGCCGGGGCAAGTCGATGCCGGCTGGGTGTGCAAGGTAAACAACGCCGGATTTCCCGATCATCTCTTCGTGCGCTGGTACCACAAGTTCGAAGACAGCTTCACCAGCTTCCCACCCAAAATGGCGCGCGTGCGCTACCGCAACCGCACGACCTGGACGACGTCGTTTGCGGTCCATTTCTGGATCGAGAGCAACGGCGAAGCGGTGGCCGATGTGTACGCCCGAAACAGTTCCCAGGCGAATTCAACCGGTTGGCTGCCGATTGCCCGTTCCGGCTTCTTCTTCGACGACCCGGCCAACGCCGGCCGTTGGATTCGCTTCGAAATGGAGGTCAAGCTCAACACACCGGGCCAGGCTGACGGGCTGTACCGCTTCTGGGCCGACGACACCCTTATTGTCGAACGCACCGGCGTGGACTTGCGAGGCAGTACCCAGGAAAAGATCAACGAAGTCATGCTGGATACCTACTGGAACGGCGGCTCGCCCATTGCCCAGAACCGTTATTACGATGATTTCGCCATCGCCACCGGCCGGATCGGCGCCGGGCAACCGGCACAAGTCAGCGATCTGCGCCTGTCCGAGGCCGTTCACGCCGGCGGCGTCCTGACCGGCACCCTGCTCTGGTCGGCCCCGGCCGAGGCCATCACTTACACGCTTGGCTATGCGACAAGCCCGATCACCGAGGCCAACTGGGATAGCGCAACCCGACGTACGCTGCCGTTTCCCGCCGCCCCGGCGGGCAGCACAGAAGCCTATACTGTGAATATCCCCTACACCGCAGGCAAGATCTATTTTGCCTTGAAGGCACAAAACGCGACCGGTAACTGGTCGCTGCTCTCCAACAACGCCTTCTGGCCGCGCCAAGATTTCTACTTGCCGCTCGTGCTGCGTTAGAGAAGCAACTGCCCATGCCAGAATCTCGGGCGAAAGCGCGCACCGATCAGGCGCCCCAACCGGATGAATGCCAGGTACATCTCGTCTCCGTTCACAGCCTGGTGGAATTTGTCCTGCAAGCAGGTGATCTGGCTCCCGGCGGGTTTCAAAGGCGCGATCGCGCCCAGCTCGGTACGCAAGGCCACAAGCAGGTGCAGCGTTCCCGCCCCGCAGGATACGACGCCGAAGTGGAGATCAGCTACCGGGTTGAAGGCGCCGACCCGCCTGTAGAAGTACGCGGCCGCATCGATGGCCTGTACACCGGCTGCGAGCCGGTGATCATCGAAGAGATCAAAACGACCACCCTGAGCCTGGATCTGATCGACGAGCAGCACAACCCGCTGCATTGGGCGCAGGCGCAGTGTTACGCGTACATGTATGCCCGGCAGCATCACTTGCGCGAGATCGGCATCCACCTGACCTACTACCACCTTGACGTCGGTGAGTGCAGCCCGCGCAAGCTTCGCTCGCAGGGAGAAAAGACCTTCGAGCGTTACTTTACCTGGGCCGAACTGCAAACTTTTTTCCATGAGCTGATCACCCCCTATCTGAACTGGTTCCGAAAAATTTATGCGTGGCAGGCCAGGCGTGACCGCTCGATTGATCAACTCGCTTTTCCCTACGAGGCTTACCGCCCGGGCCAGCGAGACATGGCCGTGGCGGTCTACAAAGCCATCCGGGATAGTGAGCGGCTGTACGTGCAGTCGCCGACGGGTGTAGGGAAGACCATCGCAGCCCTTTTCCCGGCAGTCAAGGCGCTCGGGCTGGGCCTGGCCGCCAAGATCTTTTACCTGACGGCGAAAACATCGGGACGCCTGGCAGCCGAAAAGGCGCTGGACGATATGCGCCGGGCCGGCTTGCACTTCAAAAGTGTGACTCTCACGGCCAAAGAGAAAATCTGCTTTTGCCCGCCGGTCCACTGCGACCCGGAAGCGTGTGTTTTTTCACGCGACTATTTCAACAAGGTGAAGAAAGCATTGGGTGAAATCGACCGGCACGAAGCCTTTACCCGCCCGATAATCGAAACTATCGCCCAACAGTATCAACTATGCCCCTTTGAGTTTTCGCTGGACCTGGCTTTGTGGGTCGATTGCATCGTCTGCGACTATAACTACGCATTCGATCCGCGCGTCTACCTGCACCGCTTCTTCGACTTCAACACGGAAGCGTACATCTTCCTGGTCGACGAAGCGCACAACCTGCCGGACCGGGCGAGAGCGATGTATTCGGCCGAACTGGACAAAGGGACGGTGCTCGCCCTCCAGCGCGCCCTGAAAGTGCCCTTACCCGTGTTGGCCAAAAAGCTGGGCGCAATCAACAAAATCCTGCTGGAGGCACGCAAAGCCTGCCAGGCAGAAGGCAAGGGCGCGCTGGTCGAGGCGAAGCCCCCCGAGGCGCTGCTCGAGGCCGTACGGGAATTCAGCCAAAAAGCGGAAGACTGGCTGGTTTTGAATCAACCCGCAGCCTTCAGGGAAGAACTGCTGGCGTTTTACTTCGCGTGCCACAACTATCTCCGTACAGCCGAATACTTCGACACGTTCTACGTGTCCTACTTCGAACGCCAGGGGCAGAGCGATCTGAAAGCAAAACTGTTCTGCCTGGACCCGGCCCCCATGCTGGCCGCGCCGCTGGCGCGCAGCCGCTCGACCGTCTTTTTCTCGGCGACCCTGCTGCCGCTGGACTACTTCATGAAACTCCTGACCGGCGCAGCAAACCACCCCAGGTGCATCTTCCCGTCCCCTTTTCCGGCAGAAAACGTCAGCTTGATGATCCACAACGGGATAGCCACCAAGTATGCGCAGCGGGCCGGTTCCTATGCGGCAATCGCTTCGGCGATCGAAACCATCTGCAGCGCGCATGTGGGCAATTACCTGGTCTTCTTTCCATCTTACGCCTACCTGGCGGCAGTGCTCGAACTGCTCAAAGAAAGGCTGCCGGAGCGGCAGCTTCTCGTACAGGATCGTGGCATGACGGAGGCCGCGCGCGAGGCCTTCCTGGCCCAGTTTTCGGCCGGCAACTCGGAAACGCTGATCGGGCTTGCCGTCATGGGCGGCATCTTTGGCGAGGGGATCGATCTGGTGGGCGAGCGGTTGATCGGCGCCGTGGTTATCGGCGTGGGTGTACCCCAGGTATGCCTGGAACGAGACTTGATCATGGACTATTTCGACCGCCAAAACAGCGCTGGACTTGCCCGAGAAGGCTTTGCCCGAGAAGGCTTTGCCCGAGAAGGCTTTGCCTTCGCATACCAATACCCCGGTTTCAACCGCGTGCTGCAAGCAACCGGCCGGGTCATCCGCACGGAGACGGACCGCGGCATCATCGTATTGATTGACGAGCGTTTTACCCACACCCGTTACCGCCGGTTATTCCCCACACACTGGCAGCGGTTTCAAACCGTGCAGAGCGACTCTGAGATACAAGCGAACCTGGAGCGCTTCTGGCTGCGGCCATGAGGGGGTTCTCCAATAACCATCAGCCAAAGCCGTGTTTATCTTTCTTTTATTCCGAGTTTTTTGCAAATAGCAAAATAATCGTTGACATTCGAGCCGATTTTTGCTACATTCTTCTCGTATGATAACGGACGAACTCGATCGCTCTATCCTCAACATTCTGCAAACCGATGGTCGCATCAGCAGTGCCGAGTTAGCCCGGCGTGTCAACCTTTCGCCGCCGGCCGTCCACGCCCGCCTGAAACGCATGGAAGCAAGCGGGTTGATCGGCCAGTATGCCGCCATCGTCGACCGCCAGCAGGCCGGGTATGATTTATTGTGCTTCGTCAGTGTCAGCCTGCAACTGCACCACCTCGATCGAGTTACGGGCTTCCGCGATGCGGTGCGGCAAATGCCCGAAGTGCTCGAATGTCACCACGTCACAGGTGAATATGACTATTTACTCAAAGTGGTTGCGCGCAACACGGAGGGCCTGGAAGATTTCCTGCTCAACCGCCTGACACCCATTCCAGGCATCGCCTGCATCCACACCAGCCTGGTACTGCGGGAAGTCAAACAGACCACCGCCATCCCCCTTCATCCCTTCTGACGCGCTCCAGGCGGGGCAGCCCGCGCTGGCGCACCAACCAAGTACAAGCACAGCGATACATCCCACAAACAGTTTGCACAAAAACAGGAGTTTCGATGTCCGAACCCAAGTACCAAACTATGGGCCAGCAGTTTGGCCGCCGTTCGTGGGCCGAACCGTGGAAGATCAAAATGGTCGAGCCGATCCGTACGATGACTGCCGCCGAACGCCAGCACGCCCTCACCGAGGCGGGTTACAACACCTTCCTGCTGCGCTCCGAAGATGTCTACATCGACTTGCTGACCGACAGTGGCACCAGTGCCATGAGCGATCGCCAGTGGGCAGGCATGATGTTGGGCGACGAAGCCTACGCCGGCAGCCGCAACTTCTATCACCTGGAAGAAGCCATTCAGAAATACTACGGTTATCGGCACATCGTCCCCACGCATCAGGGGCGCGGCGCCGAACACCTGATCAGCCGAGCGTTGATCGAACCCGGCGACATCATCCCCGGCAATATGTACTTCACGACCACGCGCCTGCACCAGGAACTGGCCGGCGGCGCCTTCGTGGACGTGGTCATCGACGAGGCACACGATCCGGCCTGCCAGCACCCTTTCAAAGGTAATATTGACCTGGACAAGCTGCAAGCCCTGATCGAACGGGTCGGCGCCGCAAGAATTCCTTACGTCAGCCTGGCAGGAACGGTCAACATGGCAGGCGGCCAGCCGGTCAGCATGGCCAACGCGCGGGCGTTGCGCGAGCTGTGCAACCGTTACGGTATTCGCATCTATCTCGATGCGACCCGCATGGTTGAGAACGCCTTTTTCATCCAGGAGCGTGAGGAAGGCTACCAGGACAAAGCGGTTGCTGCCATCCTGAAAGAGTTTTGCGGCTTCACCGATGGGGCCTGGATGAGCGCCAAGAAAGACAACCTGGTCAACATCGGCGGCTGGCTGGCGGTCAACGATCCCAAGGTGGCCGAAAAAGCCCGCAACCTGGTCGTCGTCTACGAAGGGTTGCACACCTATGGTGGCATGGCCGGGCGCGACATGGAAGCGGTGGCGCTCGGCATCGAAGAAATGATCGAAGATGACTACGTGCGCTCGCGCGTCGAGCAGGTGCGTTACCTGGGCCAACTGTTGCTCGACTGGGATATCCCCATTGTCGAACCGATTGGCGGCCATGCCATCTTCCTCGATGCCAAGCGCTTTTACGCCCACATCCCACAAGACCAGTTTCCAGCGCAAACCCTGGCGGCGCAGCTTTACCTCGATTCCGGCGTGCGTGCCATGGAACGCGGCGTCGTCAGCGCCGGGCGGGACCCCGAAACCGGCAACCACCGCTATCCCAAACTCGAACTGACCCGGCTGACCATCCCGCGCCGCGTGTACACACAGGCACACATGGACGTGGTCGCCGAAAGCGTCAAGGCCATCTACGACGTGCGCCGGCAGATGAAGGGCTTGCAGATGGTGTACGAGCCGGAATATCTGCGCTTCTTCCAGGCGCGCTTTGAACCGCTGGCGTAGTCGCTGCGGGCGCCTTGCCGCCCCGGCCGTTCTACGTTTGCTGCTATTCTCAGGCGCAGCCTGGCCGGTGGCGGGATAACTTCCCTGTCAGCAGGATGACGATTAATACACCGATCAGCAGCAGCAGAACGACCCCATAAGCCTGCCGGATTCCGGCCAGATCGGCCAGGCGCCCCAGCACAAGCGGCAAGGTGAGAATGGCGGTTCCGGAGGCCAGGGTTGCCCGCGTGCTGGCCTGGACGGTGGCGCTTCCGGCAGAGCCAATCGCCAGCGAGAGGATCAATGGGTACAGGCTGGCAATGCCGAAGCCGGTCAGGAATAAACCTGCCAGGGTAGCGGGAATGCTCACCGCCCACCAATAAAGGAAAAAGCCGGCAATCGCCAGCAACACCGAAGCAGCGATCAGATGGTGTGTGGTAACCCGTTGGCTCAGCCGGCTTGCGGCTATGCGCCCCACGATCATAGCAACGAAAAAGATGCTGACGGCCTGGGCAGCATCTGCCTGCGGCACGTGCAAGGTCGTTTCGAGATAATCGGCGCTCCAGGAAATCATACAAAACTCTGCCGCCACGGCCAGGACGATACACAGCCAATAGACCCAGTACAGGCGCGGCAAGTGCACGCCGGGATGAAGAAGCCGGCCGGCAGCGCGGTTTGCATCACTGGGCTTCGCACCCCGGAAGAAGAGATACATCCAGAAGGGGGTGAAAGCCACGAGAACCAACGCCACACGCCAGCCGGCAAGCGTGCGGGCAAAAAAACCCACCAACAACGGCGCAGATGCCGCTACCAGGGAGGCGATCACATTGGCTTCCGAAAGCGCCACCGCGCGCATCTCGCCATGCCGGTCTGAAAGTTCCGTTGGAACAATTACCAGGATCAGCGAGCCAATGATGCCCATCAAAAAGGTCGCCCCAATGGTCAGTACTGGCGCCCTTGCACCAACAAGCAGCAACGTACCGGCGCTCAAGCCCGCGGCCCCCACCCACAGCGCCCGCCAACGCCCCAGGCGTGCAACCGCCCAGTCGCCACCCAGACCAACCAGCAGGATGCCCAAGGCAAAGAGCGTATAGTGCAGGCTGCCGACTGTGTAAGACAGGCCCAGCTCGTCTTTCAGAAAGGGGGTCACCGGCCCAATGATGTTGATGTAATAACCATAAAAGGCCAGAAACAAGTACGCCAGCCAGGTAAACCGATCGCGTGAAAATGTCTTTTGCATGCAGGAACTCCGTTATTTGCCAGAAACAAAAAGCGTGTTATACTGTGAATTATACAGCAAAACAATGCAAATAACGGCATAAAAATGAATAAAGATGCACACAGGTTGCTGAGTGTGTTGCGAACATGATGGAGACACTTTTTGGAGGCAAAAGATGCTTGCAGCCGAAAGACGGAATTTAATCTTGCAAGCCCTGAAACGCGACGGCCGGGTGCTCATTCCGGCTTTGAGCGCAGAATTGGGCGTTTCGATCGACACCGTTCGCCGCGACCTGCGCGATCTGGCCGAAGCAGGCGCGCTACAACGGGTGCATGGGGGTGCGCTGCCACTTTCCCCTTCGACGACCAGCTTTGCAGACCGCCAGCGCCACCTGAGCGCCGAAAAGATATCCATCGCGGCGCGGGCGGCGCAACTGGCGCGTAACGGCATGGTCATCAGCATGGGCGGGGGCACTACCAACGTGCAGGTAGCGCTGCACTTTCGCCGCGATTTACAGGCCACCGTGATCACACACAGCCCGCATGTTGCCATTGCGCTGGCCGATCATCCACAGGTGGAGGTAATCCTGGCCGGCGGCAAGCTGTTCAAATACACCATGGTGACCGTGGGCAGCGAGACCTTAACCGCCTTCCAACAAGTGCGCGCCGATTTGTGCTTCCTGGGTGTTTGCAGCCTGCACCCGGAGGCGGGAATCAGCAACCTCCACTACGAGGAAGTCCAGGTACAGCGTGTCTTGATTGCCAACGCAGCAGAAGTCGTGGCCCTGGCGGCGTCTGAAACGCTGGGCACGGCGGCCCCCTTTATTCTTGGCCCCATTACCGATCTCAATGCAATGATCACCGACAAGGGCGCCGGCAAAGAAGCACTTACCCCCTATAGAAAGCTGGGGATTGAAATTTATCAGGCCTAGCAACTGCCACGGGTGTGCAGGGATGAAGTTACCGTTTTCGTCAAAGTGGCCTTCTTCTACCGACACGTAAGGCGGCAGAAAACATATCAGGCGGTCGTTAGCGGTGGAAATATCGAGCCTTTGCTCGACGGTCAGTTTGGAGCGCCGATTTGGTCAAAAAATCGGCGCCAACTACATAAAATTTGTTTGCCCGCCCTGGAACAGCCAGCCGCGGCCGCACTTACCTGGGTCTGCCGGACGGAATTGAAGTGCCTGATGCAACCTCGACATGAGCGGTTAACTCGAGCGCATGACTGGCCCTGAAAGAGCATGCATCAGCAATTCATCACGTGTTTCAAAACCGCCCACCGGTACTTGGTCAAATAACACGGTCATACCGGCTTGTGGGTGGAAGATGCCACGTTTCCACTTTACTTCGATACGCGTAGAAGCCGTGGCTTTGCCATCCGTAGAAAAGCGCTCAATGAAAGACTGGCTGGCGCAAATCAGCGGCGATGAAGATAGCCTCGCCCGCTACCCCAACGGTGAAGATGCTCTGGCAATGCAGATATGCTAGCCCTTGTCACAGTCACAGCCCGGCCACGGGAAGGGTGAACTGCGCCCGTGCAACCACAAAAGTATAGCGATTTTATGGCTTCGCCAGGTTACCCTCATGGTCGGTTCCGTCAAAGTGGCGTTGCCTCACCCGCAGGTAAAGCAAGCCATTAGTTGGCTAAGAACGGTGGACATTCATATGAAAAGTATCGCACTAGTGAGCGGTGCAAATCGAGGGATCGGCTTCGAAGTCTGTCGTCAGTTAGGCCAGGCAGGTTTCCAAGTGATCCTGACTAGCCGAAATCGCACTTTAGGAGAAGAAGCTGCTGGCACACTCGCAAAGGAGGGATTGCAGATCATCTACCATCAACTCGATGTGACCAAATTGGATGAAATCGAGGAAACCAGCAAATTCGTAAGTCAGCAGTTTGATCGATTGGATATATTGATCAACAATGCAGGAGTCAATCTGGATGGGGAGAAAGACATCAACGAAATCGACGCAGCGTTGATCGAAGATACTCTGAAAGTCAACTTCTACGGCCCATTGCATTTGACGAGAACCTTCTTGCCGCTCATGCAGAAACATAACTATGGCCGCATTGTGAATGTGTCGTCTTCTGGCGGTTCGTTGTCCACCATGGCAACCATGGCAGGCAAGATTCCGGCATATCGGATCTCCAAAGCAGCATTGAATGCGCAGACACGTTTGATCGCCAGTGCGGTAAAGGATTACAACATCAAAGTCAACGCCATGTGTCCGGGTCGAGTAAAGACAAGAATGGGTGGAGAAGATGCCCGTCGAAGTCCGCGGGAAAGTATAGACACAATCCTTTGGTTGGCAACCTTACCGGCTAGTGGTCCTACGGGAGGATTCTATAAAGACAGAAAGAAGCTGCCCTGGTGAGAAACTGGTACGCCAGCTAACCCGAGTTGTAGGCGACTTGGCTGCGCCGCGAGGTTGAGCGTGATGCATGAGAGCCATTCGGTTATCACCAATAACCTTGTCGAGCGTAACCCGCCGAGCGCCTAAGCAAAACGTTAGCCGTAATTGCTGTCTCAAATTTTAAGAAATCTATGTTCAGTGGACGCACTTGCCAAGAACTATTGAAACCTTCTCTACCATACATTTGAGATAAAAGGCCAGCCACGAAGTACACTGAGGAAGCAGTTTGCCCTTTCGTTGGATGGGGATGAAAAGGTAACGCTGAATCCATCTACGAAATATTAAACTGGATGCAGTGCTTTTTCGACGCTGTTTCCAGGAAAAGGGCCTTACCATGTGCGCTGACCAAGAAACTGCAACTGCACATCTGTCAGGAGAATACACTGGATACGCCGCTTTCGAATGATCTCCCGGGCTTCTCCCATACTCAACCCTTTGGACAGATAGTACAAGTGCAACGCTGTCCCGGTACGCCCGACGCCGGCATTGCAATGAATGAATAACGGGCGGCGCTCAATGGCCATAGCCTCGACGATGCCCAATATTTCTTCCGCTTGACTCACCGTAGGACTATGCTGATCGGGAACCGGTACATGCGAGTAGCCCTCGATGCTTGAATGGATCAAAAAAAACCAGAGGCTCCTTCTTGCTCTGTTTTCGGGTGTTTGCATGAACGATGAAACAAAGCCAGTTTTGCCGTCTTGACCAATGGTTCAAGTTTAAAGCCACCTTACGTTCGCAGCATCAAAATCGTGAAATTCGGCCTTATTTTCGCACTGGCTTCTTTTTTTGCTGCTCCTGCCACCATTCTTTCCTGGCTAACAATTCGGGCGGTGTGTTTTCCCCGTAAGTCAGCTCGTTGAGCAAATTATACACATCTCTTATGCTTCCGCGTATCAGGTTGACTCCGGCAGGTTTGTTAGCTCTGGCCGGTTGGTCCTCCCCGATCAGGAACCAATGGAACTCGTGGATCAGCCGATCAATGGCAATGATTTTCTCCTCTCGTGTGCGGCACTTCGGGTAGACTGCCACATAACGAGTGAAAGCCTCTGCGGCATGCCCGGCACGCAGCTGCCCATCTGCATTTTCCGACTCGGTTTTATATATCCGCCAGCGCACCTGCCAACCGCAGACCGGGCAGCGTAGCAACGCAGATGGCTTGCTCATGTTCCGCTGGATGATCGTGGTTTGCCCTTGTTTTGCACAGCGCATGCAACGTACCTTACCCGTTTCGCAGGCTTCGGTGTATTCGATGATGCTCTGGCAGCGCGCAAACAGTCCAAAACCAACTTCCTCGATGAGCTCGTCGTCGCAGGTGCCACGTGCCTCGCTCATATAAAACTGGCGGATCTTTGCCAGACTAACTCTAGGCGACCATTCGATTTCGTGACGATCACTCATTTTCGGCTAAGAAGTCTCCAATGTTTTGAAACGGTACGACGATCTGATTATACACCGACAGGAATTAAGTCTGAATTTTACATCCAAAGGCGCTAACCTTTTCGCCATAGCCCCCAAAGTAGCGCCAGCGCCCGCACTACTGCACTTAAAATGGCAGCACACATATTTGGACTTTTGACAACAAGAAATAACCTTGCGGTTTGAGAAACGCAAGTAAGCACCTTCACAACATCATAAACGAACGAAAAACTCAGGTTTTAGCTTTTTTTACGACGGGCAGACGTTTTCTTGGGGTGCGTACCATGCTTTTTGGCCATCCCGAGGATTTACCTCGGGGTTTGGGTGGAGGGGATGGTGTCCCAATCTGCCGAATTATTCGGCTCACGTCCCGTTGGGTAGCAGCCGGGGTGATTAGCTTGTTCAAAACAGAAGGCAGATAGCGTTCCCAGGGTCGTGGCAATTGAGCAACCAGGTCTTTGGCTGCCCAAAGCTGCAAATAGGCCAGGGCTACCAGTCGCCACCAGTTTTCTTCGTGTTTATCGTCCGGGGTCTGGAATTTATCCAGCAGCAACTTCTGTTTTCCAAAGCGGAAGAAATGCTCGAGATCGTAGCGCTGTAAATAGGCCTGGTAGATATCCAGCAAGGAAAGTTCGGTACGTCTAGCGCCCATCACAATCTCAAGCCTTTTATGGAACGCCGTGGCAGTCTTCGCCATTCATATTATCTCTACAGTAATACTCAAAATCTTTCATCCTTTGCCACGGGAGAACGGCACTTAGGTAACCAGAACCCAAAGATTTCGTCATATCAGGCACCATGGAACAAAAATCTACAACGGTAAATTGTGTGCTTGGTGCAATTTCTGGTTTATCTCGAGAGCCTACAATTCCTAGCTTTAAACCGAGAAAATCATATATCACAAAAAGACTGACCAGAGTGGTCAGCATAAACGTATCTACTTCCGCAGAGCTTGTAATCGTGAATTCCGACATATTTGCCAGCAGTGGGCGATCAACTCCTTGAAAACTTCTGTCTGGGCAAATTCCTATTTTCATGACGTAAGCTCTCGTTGCGCATCCGATAACCATGCCTATCGTTGTTTGGCAAATCGTTGGCTGGCAATTGCCTGGAAGTGTTGGCAAACCAACCAACCTTATGACGAAACCTATCACCTGCAACAACGCTTACAACGCAGCAAACCCAAGTAGTATCAAAAGCAGCTATTCACGTTGAACGCATGACCAGAGCATAAGGGATGACGGCGCAAAGGTCTCGTGCGATCTCATCGGTGTATGGTCAAAAATGACGAATGACACCTTTCGTATCTCGCGCTTATTCGCCAATTCGCCCCTTGACAAAGCGTGTCCGCTGCGACTCTAGCAAGGAGCCAATCCCGAACCAAGAATGCTCTACGGCGGGCAGAATCCAGCACGCTGCAAAGCAGCGGTCGGACTTCATGCGGGGGTGTGCGATCTGTTCGCTCGAAACTGCCTGCAAAGGCGGGGGATGAGCGGCGGAAGCGAGGATGCTTCCGTAACTGTCTGTTCATGCAGGTGAGATGATGATACTGCGAAAGCGGCGTCAACACAACCCCTGCCTCCCCGGTGAACGGGAGAAAGCCCCTTCCCTCGGCGTACGCCTGGTCAGCGTGGGTCGAAAGCGGGAAGTAGCAGGCGACACGGCTAAATCGGATAGTAGCGACGCCTGGGCAGGTAACTACGGATAAGGAAACTGAAGATGTGATGAGGTGTCGTCAGAAGTAACCAGCCAAAACCGATTGATGGGCTGGACCCAAAAGGGAACGGTCTCAAGGCCTACAGGCACACCGCTGATAGGTGTTCATTCGCAACGAGGCCCGGCATAAAGCATCATCCTAAGGATACGCAAAATGGACAGGCGGAACAGAGTAACCCGTTTGCTGCTCTCCAGCGATATGGAGCAGGTGACCGACCGTATGCGCAAACGGGAGAGATTGCCCAAGAAGCTAATGCCACAGGGAAAGCCTGGGGATACGCAGACGTGGGCACGGAAGACAGGAAGATAGCGGTACTGGAAGAGGTCAAGTTTTATGACAGACGAACGAGTTCGTACTGAAAACTGGAGAGACATTCCCTGGAAAAAGTTCCAGCGGAACGTCTTCCGCCTCCAAAAGCGCATCTATCAAGCTCAGCTCCGTGGCGACCGAAGGCGTGTCCGCAGCTTACAACGTCTGCTGCTTCACTCCTTTTCAGCACGATGCCTGGCCGTACGCCAGGTGTCACAAGACAACCGGGGGAAAAACACTCCGGGTGTGGATGGGATAGCCCGTCTCACACCCCGCCAACGCAGACGAATGGTAGAGCAACTCCGCAACCTGCATCGCAAACCTGCCCCCATTCGTCGGGTCTACATCCCCAAGAGTAGTAATCCACAAGAACGCAGGCCTCTGGGTATTCCCATCATGCTCGACCGGGCCACCCAGGCCCTGGTCAAACTGGCCCTCGAACCGGAGTGGGAAGCTCGTTTCGAACCCAACTCCTACGGCTTCAGACCTGGGCGCTGCCCTCAGGATGCCATCGAAGCGATTTTCAACTTCATCCGTCTCAAACCCAAGTTCGTCTTGGATGCTGACATCGAAAAATGCTTCGACCGAATCGATCACAAAACCTTGGTTGCCAGGCTCAATAGCATCCCCACCATCAACCGCCTGGTACATGGCTGGTTGAAAGCGGGCATCTTTGAAAACGGCGAAGTCTTCCCGTCCGAAGCAGGTACACCTCAAGGCGGGATTGCTTCACCGCTCCTCGCCAATGTAGCCCTGCACGGTCTCAAAACGGCCATCACAACGGCCCTGCCGAAACGATACCGCCCTGCCATCATCCGCTTTGCCGACGATATGGTCATCCTCTGTGAAGACCTCAACCAGTTGATGACCCTGCGCTCGGTAACCGAAAACTGGCTGGCCGAAATCGGGCTGACGCTCAAACCCAGCAAGACCTTCATCACTTACTCGCTTCACGAGTACGAAGGCCGCACCGGTTTCGATTTCCTCGGCTCAACATCCGCCAGTTCCCTACCGGTAAATATGGCAGCAAACGTGGTTACAAAACCATCATCACACCCAGCCGCAAGGCCCAAAAACGCCACCTGGAACAGATACGCAACATCATCTACACCCACCGTGGCAGCAACCAGAACGCCCTCATCGCCGCTCTCAATCCACGTATCCGTGGCTGGGTAAACTACCATCGCTTCTGCGCCGCCAAGACCACCTTCTCTCGCATGGATTACCAACTCTACCGCAAACTATCCCGTTGGGCCAAATGGCGTCACCATCGCAAATCCCGTATCTGGCGTTTCTTCCGTTACTGGCATCGCGATCGGGGCCGCATCAACTTCGGCAGCAAACTGGCTACCCTCGTCAAATATGCGGACACGCCCATTCAAAGGCACGTCAAAGTCCAGGGTCACAAAAGCCCCTTCGACGGCGACTGGGCCTACTGGATCCAACGCCTGGGCAGAGGCCCCTCCAAATCCAACCGGGTGATTACCTTGCTGAAAAGACAGAAGCACCGTTGTTCACACTGCGGACTGCACTTCATGTCAGATGACCCCATCGAAATCCACCACCAGAACGGCAACCATCGCGACCACACCATCACCAACCTGGTGCTCATCCACGGTCATTGCCATGACTTCGTCCACCGAGCCAGGTGCTCATGACAAGAGCCTGTCTTCTGAAGAGCCGGATGAGGTGAAAATCTCATGTCCGGTTCGGAACTGGCGGCGGGGTGGGTGACCACCCCGCCGACCATGCTTGGGCGCTTGTACTGAGAACAACCGAATTTGTATGCAATCCATCGGTGGGCTTGCGTTTGATTGATCCAACGTTTGACCAATCAAGGCTTACCCCAGGCAAAATGTAAGGGAAAAAGCACATCGGTTGCGAGAATATAGATTTTGCTAGAGACAACGTTTCCTACAGCAATAATATATCTATTGGAATATGGCGCAAGGTAATAACCAAAGACAAAAGCCGTACCCTGACTGTGCCAAATGAAAGGCGTTACTTTATTCGGCAATACATTGCGCCAAATTGTACTCTCGTAAAAATTACCATTGCCAACTAGCCCTTCCACTAAATCTAAACTTTGGCCTGTATTATTGGCTGGGTCTGAGTAGAAGAATAAAATTCTCCCGCTAGGCATCACTTTGGGATAATTTACTCTTCGAAAATCACTCTTATCCTGTGGCTCAGGCCATAATACTCGCACATCAGAATAGTTTGGGCTAACTTGCATCAATCCGTATGCAACGCTGTCGGTGATTGGTGTTTTATGCAAGAGGGCATATCCTTCAAAAACGAGGGATGCACTATCCAGTGACCATGCTATATCAGATATTTCGTAGTAGTTTGAAGATAGCGTGATACTAGTAGGAACACTGCCTGCTTGGTCTGTGGCAAGGATTTGGAGGCTTGAATAATCGGCATTTTGATTGCGAAAAAGTATATATTTGCCATCTGGAGACCAAGCTGGTTCAAGGAACCACTCTCCGTAAAAACAGGAAGGCATTCCAAGAGATGAATCTAATTCATAACAACGACTTTCGATGAGGTCTGTCTTTTGCCCATTGCTGACGTTCACTATTCTAATGCCCCCATCGGCGTAAACGATTCGGGTCCCATCCGGTGACCAGTGTGGGTCTTGCATTTGAAAGAATTGTTTGACATGCACGTCTTCTGGATCTGGTAGGCTTCGGATCAGTAATTTGGTATTCTCCCCTTGAGCATCAGCGATCCAAAGTCCTCCTTTGGCAACCAATGCCATCGCTCCGTCTGCTGGTGAGATATCAAATCCACGAATTTCTCCCCAAGGACAAGGACCAACGATTGATCGCGTGACCCCATCGCGTTCAATACGTACAATATGCGGTGATGAGCATTCTGGCCCGCTAGACAAATAATACAACGGCGCCGGTAGGATCAGTTCTTTGCCAGTAGGAGTAATCCAGGACGATGGTAAGGCAGGGGTAAGTGTAGGTGATGGCGAGTCTGTTAAGGACGGTAATAGGGCACAAGTCGGGCATAAAACGTGACTTGGAGTAGATGACTCCTGTGCGTTTTTCGCGCAAGCGATAGAAAGGATAGATATCAACAGCAAGATACACCATCCAGGGCATGTTTTACTGTTTATTTTCGGCTGTCTCATTACACTATTTCCGGTAGCGCAACGTTAAGGATTGATGTGGCGGCCAGGGCGAAAGCCGAAGAAAGGTGTGGTTGCGCCGCCACATCAATTCAGTTGGACTAAGCCGTGTGTTGGGGGGCCTGATTTGGGTTTTGATGCTGGATAGTCCAGCGAACAATTGTCACACCACCCAACCGTTATGTCGATTCTACCTGCACATGGTCACTTTTGGCAAATACACATGCATTCGAATGCATGCAAAGAAGCATCCACAAGCGCGTTCCGAGAAGGGCAGCGGTGATGTCCTCTCGCTGTCCTTCTCGGAGACCCACAGCCAAGCGCAGCGGAAACTCATGGAGAGCGGCATTCAGGGCGGAGCAGATGTCGCAGGAAGCGCATCGGCTGCTCGCATGTTGGGCACAGGATTGCGTTTGCGGGCTGGTCATCCGTACTGGCTGGCTGCTTTTCCGGTCTTGTCAAGGCAATGGGACGCTCTCGGGTTCCAGGTGTTGGCGCAGTTTGGCGAGGCGCTTACGCTGCGGTGCGGCCAGGAAACCGAAGTAGCGGACTTTGACGAAGCCTTTGGGCAAGACATGTTGTAAGAAGCGCTGCAGGAAGGCTTCAACGGATAGGGTCATGGTTTTGCTCTCGCCAGTCCTGGTGGTGTGGCCTCCTTTGCGCAACGGGACGGCTCCGGCGGAAGCAGGCTTTTCGAGAATGCATCTTTAACTTCACGTTAACTCAGCGTCTCCGATATCTATCAATCGTCAAAAAAGTGTCCAGTTCTATGGGACCACCACATATTGAATACTGGACTTTGGCCATTTTTGAAAAAGGATAGGGCGGCATAGGCAACTTGTGATATTGTTTTGGTGCCAAAACCACAA
Source organism: Chloroflexota bacterium (assembly GCA_049325275.1). Lineage (GTDB taxonomy): Bacteria > Chloroflexota > Anaerolineae > Anaerolineales > UBA4823 > CAIQJJ01. The sequence continues at coordinate 486 of JBMOLU010000080.1, read as the reverse complement.
CAAGGTACAGGAGCGATTATGCCAACCCCATCCGCTGAGATTATACATGTTCTATCAGTTTTTGCAGTAAGTGAACCGTCATAAGTTTTTTGAAACATGAAATCTCGAAACTTTTTCAGCCTGATTTTGCTCGATCAATACCTGCTCGGCGCTACCCACCACTGCCTCAATCGTGTCTTGAAGTTTGTTGGCGCAGGCTCGATCTTTCAAATGACGCCAGAAACGTTCAATCGGATTCAAGTCGGAGCAATAGGGTGGCAGCCAGATGACCATTACCCGATGCTCAAACAAGCTCAACGCCGCTAAAGCAGAAGCACTCTTATGATACGAAGCATTGTCCATCACCAACACCACTTGTATTGTTTACCAACATCATCACCCAAGGGTGTTTACCGACATCGTGACCTCTATTTGGGAAAAGGTGTTTTCCTGATAGGAAGAAAACAATTCAGGAGGTGACACGATGGAAGAGCAATGGTATGTCGA
>JBMOLU010000079.1:0-35190 GCA_049325275.1 Chloroflexota bacterium | reverse complement strand
TATGTAACATTTAACCTGCGCCCCTTTCGGCGCATCCGCCTTCCTGTTGTATAATCTTCTTGCTGAGAACTGTCTGAAAAGTGCCGCCGACAGGTGCGACGCACTACCATAAGGGTAGCTGACGCCTGTTTCTAGCCGGCAAAGTGCCTTTCAGACAGCATGTGAGCAAATCGTTCACTGCAACTTTTTCCGAGGTGCCAAATGGAAAACAAAACTTCTTGTACGATCATGGGCCTTCTGCTGGTGGTCATTCTGGCTTTTGCCGGGTTGGCGATCTGGCTGGTGATGACGGTGCAGCAGACGGTGCAGCAGGCCCAGGAAGCGATTCAACCGATGGTGCAAATCCCGCAGAGCATCAACACGCAGGTTGCGGAGATCATTCATCCTACGCCGACCATCATTCCCGATCCGGTCACGATCATCCACTCCGTGCGCACGCTGGCCCGCCTGGAGACCATTCAATATTCGATCGAAAAAGTGATCACGGCGGAAACCAACCAGGATATGTTTGGCCCGTTGTTCGGCGATAAGCTGTTGTTCGTCGCCCACGGCGACGTGATCGCCGGCATCGATCTGGAAAAACTGACCGCCGACGATCTCAAGCTCGAGGGCAGCGTGCTTTCCGTCAAGCTGCCTGCCCCCGAAATCTTCGTCATCGCGCTGGACAGCGAGAAATCCTACGTCTACGATCGCCAGACGGGGCTCTTCAACAAAGGCGAAAAAGACCTGGAAAGTGAAGCCCGCAAGGCTGCCGAACAACTGATTCTGGAAGCCGCCCTGGAAGACGGCATTCTCGATCAGGCCCGCCAGAACGCCGAGGTCTATCTCGAGCGCCTGTTTGGCGACCTGGGCTATCCCAACGTGATCTTCAGCGAGTAAGCCCCGTCGTTGAAGGGCGCCGGGCAACGTGTTGGCCTGTACCCTGGCGCTTCACACGCGTTCCGTCCAGTCCACATGCCCATACTTCTCCCGCACCAGTTCCTCGGCGCGGGAGATTTCATCAGCGGTCAGGTCGCCGGGGGCGAGTTCCAAATCGAGCACCTGTTCGAAGGCGGCCACGAAGGCTTCGGCGGCTGCCTGCCAGGGGATTACCCGGCCCGACACGCTTTCGGCGGTCGTGGCCCGCTCCAGCAGCCGGTTTGCGGCCACGCTGCGCGCGCCGTCACCGGGAAACGCCAACACCTGCACGATGCGCGTCAGATCGCCGTAGAGGGGCAGTGAGCCGTGTTGCAGCACGCCGCCCTTGCGCCTGGCCTGGGCGCTGCCGATCAACTTCTTGCCGCCGGCGACGATCTCGTAATCCGACGGCACCTCGAAGCATACCGGGCCGTGCAGGGCAGCGCGGGCACTGCCCGGGTTGGCATCCAGGCGAGGCGAGGCCACTTCGGCTGGCAGGTTCAGGCGGTGCAGCGCTTCCAGCAGGGCGGCGGAAAGGCGGCGGTAGCTTTCGAGCACGCTGCCGGCCAACCGGGGCTCGTCCTGCGGGCCGGTGACGGAATAGGTCAGCTCGTCGGTATGCAAGATAGCGCGCCCACCCGTCGGGCGACGGACGACGTGCCAGCCGCGCTGGTGCAAGGCCGCAAGGTCCACATCGCCGAAGCTTTGCGCATAGCCAAGGGATAGGCAGGCCGGTTCCCAGGCGTAGAGGCGCAGTGTGGGCGGCACGCGCCCTTCACGGGCGGCTTCGAGAATGGCTTCGTCCACGGCCATGTTCCGGTCGCCGCGAGCAGGAGGGTGTATCATCAGGCGCCAGGGGGTCGGGTTCATGCGATGTGCAGAATGCTCTTCTTCAGCCTGCGATCGGTCCGTTCGATGCGCCGCCAGCTGCTGTTGTCGTTCATGGTGATCCAGCGGCGTTCTTCTACCCGGTAGAACCAGTCCTGATCCTGCTGGTAATAGACCTGGATACCGGGAGCTTCCCAGATGTTGAGAATTTCGTTGCCGTGAGCCCGAATGTCGTCGAAGTCGGTGGTGGCCTTCTGGCCCATTTCGCTGTACTGTTCGTTGAGTTCGAGCAGCAGGGTGTTGATTTGAGGCGACATGCGCGAAACGAGCAGGCCGATTTTCTGCGCTTCGTCGAATAGAATGGGGTAATTGTGGGATGGGTATTCGGCGTTGAGGGTGTTGGCGATCCGTTCGGCTGCGACATCGTCGTCCAGGTGGTGCGAGAGCAGCTCTTTGCACAGCTTGATCGACAGCGATTCCGAGCGATCGACCGCACCGATTACCAACGGGTGGATGTACGCGAACAGGGCCTTGTAGGGGTTTTCGCCGGCGTTGTGCTGCTCCGAGCGCCACAGCCGGATCACGCGCGTCAGCTCGTTTTGGCTGACGCTGACACGCTCGTTGTCCGCATTTACCGGGGACATGCTGTGGGTCAGGGATGTATCGACGGCGGTCAGGTAGGCCATCGGGCCCATCTGGATTTCGTTGGCTCCCAGGGCCAGCATGGTGGCTGCCGAAGCGCATTCCAGCGGCACCAGCGCCACCAGCCGCTTGCAGTACTGCCGCAGCAGGGTCACCAGGCGCAGGGCCGCCTGCCCGTTGCCGCCGCCCGATTTGATGAACAGGTACAGCGTTTCCTGTTGGCCCAGCTGTTCCAGGATTTCGTAAAGGACTACCACGTCGTTGTGGCAGACCGAGCCGCGTGGGTTGTTCCAGTACGTGATCAGCGGCCCACCGAGCAGCGAGGCCAGTTCGGCGATCAGGGTTTGAGTCTTGTGGAACAGGACCGGGGGTTGTTTGATTTTTGGCTTTGCCGGGGTAGGTTCGTCCATGGATGGCTCCGTTAGCTGGTTGGGGTTTCGGTTGGCGTTGGTGTCGGCGTTTCCGTTGGGGTCTCGGTGGCCGTTGGCGTGACGGTGGGTGTTTCTGTCGCGGTTGCGTTGGGATCGATGGTGTGGGTAACGGTCGGCGTTTGCGTGATCGTCGGTGTGAGTGAAGGGGTCGGCGTCAGTGTGATCGTCGGTGTTTGTGTGGGGATGGGGGTATCCGTACGCGTCAGGCGTAGCTGGGTTAACTTGGCGCGCGCCATCATGGTGAAGGGACTGCGCAAATGTTCCCACCAGAGCTTGATGTAGGCGTCGATGGCTGCGCCGGGCTGGTCCGAAAGCTCCAGGGCCAGGGCATACGTGTACCAGAAGCGATCGCACTGGTCCCGACAGTTGAAGTTCGGCATGTCCTGTAAGATTTCGAGCTGCCGCACAATTGTAGCCGGCTCAGCCCCGTTGAACAAACTCTGGACGGCCGCCTGTAATCCCTTGAGGGTATCGGTGTTGTAGATGAATTGGGTTTCGACGTGCTCGATGTAGCCGGCTTGTGCAGGCACGCGGTGCAGAATAAAGCCGCTGCCGCGCTCGAACTGTGTGATGCGCGGCGTCGTCAGCGGTTCGAAGGAATAGGGCCTGGGCGAACCATCTTCGATGCTCTGGACGAACAGTGCCTGCACCCCCTGGGGCCCACCGGCCAAAATCCAAAATTCCAGCGCTTCCTGGGGATGGTGGCGTACGGTCAGCCAGCGCTCGTCGGCACCATCGCCGTCGAAATCGAAGATGCCCGCCGAACGCATGATCACCCCCTGCTGCTTCAAAAAAGCCCATGTTTGCGTCGGGTCGTGCGCCTTTTGCTGTACGGTGAGCGCCTTGAGCGCCGCCCGTGGGTTGCAGTGTGGGGCTTGTTGGCAGGCGCGGTAGATTTCGGCAGGGGTCTCGTAGGCGGCCAGAAAATCCTGCGCCGGGGCGATCCACTCGCTTTCAGGTGTCGTCGGGTTGGCGATCAGATCTTCCAGGGCAGCGCGCGCCGCCGCCGTGCGGTTGGCGAGCGCCAGGTTCAGTCCCAGGCGGTAGCGCAACGCATCACGTGCGTCCGCCGGATACAGCCGGCCACGCGCATCGGCTGCGGGTGGCCACAAGGGGATCAGCGTTTCGTACAGTGGGATAACCGCCTGTGGGTCCCAGTGCAAATCACCGTGATCGAGCACGCGTTCGCACCAATACAACTGATCGGCGTTCGGCAGCACGTGGTAGCTGGTCTCTCCCTCGAATACCAGGTGCTCCCCCTGCCAGCGATAGCCCTGCTCCACCGTCACCGGGCAGGCCGGGAAGACAAATCCGTTGAAGCGCAGCACGGGCAGCCCATCGTTTTGTGGGATGATCGCCCAGCGGCTTTCGTAGACCGTTTCCAGCGCAATGGGCACCGTCTGGCTCATCGCCAGGCTTGTCACGATTGTGTCCAGGCGGAAAACCTCGGGCTGCGTGACGGTTGTGGCGGTCGGGAAGGTGAAATCGACCACCAGCTCGGGGATATCGTCGCCGGTCAGGTCGCCGCTCAGCAGATGGCTTTGCAGCCCGAGGGCATAATCAAAGCGGGCCGTGAAGGGCGTCGCCAACGCCGCACCTTGAGGCAGCCAGAGATAAGCGGCCCCGCCCGCCGAGGTGATCTCGATCACATGCCCGGTTGGCATTTCGATGACGGCCAATGCCATCGGGCGTTCTTGCAGCAGGCGATCCTGCTGCTCGGCAAACCATTGGGGCAGGTTATCCAACGAAGCCTTGTCGAACGGCATGCCGTGCAGCAGGTCTGCCAGCAACTGCCCCGCCTGCGGTTCCTGCAACCGGGTGGCGTTATAGGCAAGGCTCCAGCGCCATGCTTCGGCCTGCGGTGCATCGGGGAACCGGCGCAGAGCCTCGCGCTGCGCATAAGCGGCGTAGGCGAACGCCCGGTCGAACGCCGCGCTGTGCTGCTGGCTGACCACCGGATAACGTGCTACAGGAATGCCCTGCAAGGTCTGGATCAACGCATCGGCTTCCTCGGGCGTCCAGGTTTTCAGCAAGTACAGATCGTTGTACTTGTACGGGGTGGCTAGGACGGGGGTGGCCAGGTAAGGCAGGCGTGAGGGGAGTGGCGTGATGCTGGGCGTAACCGTGGGGGTAGGGAAGGGCGTCGGTTGTAGCGTCCAGGTTGGGCGAGGCGTGCGCGTCTCGGTGGGGGTAACGGTGGGCGTCAGCGTCACCGTCAGCGTGGGCAAGGGTGTACGCGTGACAATCACCGGCGTCGTTGTCGGGCGTACCGGTATCGGGTTAAAGGCCACGCGCAAGGCAAAAAAAAGCAACACGCCGATCAGGGCAATGATAGCGACTGCCGGAGCAAGCGAGCGGGAAGAGGGAGTACGTGGGGGTGTCAAAGGAAAATCAGCCATTCGGCAGAACACAGAATTGACTGAATTATACCCGCCATCGTCCCCATCTCCTCTGCTCACATCCGCCGGAAAACCCGTCGAGGCAGCCCCACGTGTCCGGCCGATCCCCGCTTGCCTGCCGGAAAACTGTGTTTTGACAAGCCTCCGGCCCGATGTTATAGTTTCCCTGTAAACAAAGCCACCGAGCGAAGGGAAAAGCCATGACTCCAATCGAACAATTGTATGCATCCTTTTTGGAAGTCTATATTTTGTTGGATGATAACGAGCGTCACTTCTTTGGCCGGTACGGCTTGAGCAGCGCCCGTTATCACGCACTGCTGCACATTTCCGAAGCGCCGGGGCTGTCGCTGCGTGAATTGAGCGATTTTCTGTTGTGCACCAAGGGGAACACCACCCGTATCGTCAAAAGCATGGAAGCCCACGGGCTTCTCACCCGTCAGGTCGATCAAGACGACAGCCGGGCGCTGTGCCTGTACCTGACGGAAAAGGGCCACGCCTTGCTCGAAGAAGTACGCCTGGCGTACCGCGAGTTCAAGGCGGCTTGTTTCGGCAACCTGACTCCTTCCGAACAGGAAGTCTTGTCGCGAATTTTTGCACAGCAGAAGCGCCATTTGCGCGCCCGCTTGCGCGCCTGAAAGCCATCCAACGGATTTTTTGTGTAGGCGGGACTTCTTCTCCTACAAATTCTGAGGGGGAAACACAGGGCGAGGCCTGTTTTTCCTGTTGTTTTACCGCTTCTGGTCGTTTTCGCACGATTCATCTGAGCGTTTGCTTAAAGATAGTTGACTCGTAAACAGTTTTTTGATATATTGTGATGGCATTTGGTTGATCGGTAAACCGAATTTTTACATCAACCTGTTTTCCTTGTTGATTATTTAGCAGTTCTCAATAAGGATGTTAGGAAACTTTACAAACCAGGCGCACGGCTCATTTTTCGCCTTTTTCGATGTGATGGCTCTGAACCCTTTTTGATTCTGCGCTTTTTCTGCACAAAGCGTATGGGTTAGGCACGCAGGCTCGAACCAGTGAATACGCTTCCCTTTTCTTTCTCCGTAAACGGATTGAAGAACCTGAGCAAACAGCTCACGCTCGATTTAATCCGTTTTACACCCGGGGGGGTCTCGCGTGCCGATTTGGCCCGGCGTACCGGGCTGACGCGTGCCGCCGTGACCGGGATTGTGGGAGAACTGGTGCATTCAGGCCTGATCAGGGAAGCGGAGGCCGGGCCAACGGCGGGTGGGCGGCGTCCGGTTTTGCTGGAAGTCAATCCCGAGGGCGGCTACGTGGTTGGCCTGGATGTGGGGGTTTCGAATGTCAATTTGGTGCTGGCAGACTTTTCAACCCGCGTGATCGATGAATTGGATATCGCTTTTGATTCACATCAGATGCCTGATATTGCCATTGAGCAGATTGACGAAAACCTTCGTCAGTTACTTAACAAAGCCGGTTTGCGCTTGGATCAAGTGAAGTCGATTGGGGTTGGCTTGCCCGGCCCGGTGTTGTTGGACAAGGACCTTTTGACCTCGCAGATGTTGATGCCATCCTGGGAAAACTTTCCCGTTCGCGCTCGCATGCAAGCCTTGTGGCAGGTTCCCGTTTCGTTGAACAGCAGTGCGGCTTTGGGCGCGCTGGGTGAATGGGCCTCGGGTGCCGGCCGTGGAGAGCAGGACCTGGCTTACGTCAAGGTCGGTTCGGAGATCAGCACCGGCCTCATGCTCGGCGGCCACCTGTACCGGGGCACGAACGGTTATGCCGGCGAAATCGGTCACATGTCGGTTTCTGATGAACGTGCCTTATGCGTTTGTGGCAAGTACGGCTGCCTGAGCGCAGTCGCCGGTGGCATTGCCATCGCCCGCCAGGCGCGCGAAGCCGTGTACGCCGGACGGCGCACGCAGTTGGCCGATCTCGATGCGGTGGACGCCATCACTGCCCGTGACGTGGCCAACGCCGCCAGCATGGGTGATCTGGCTGCGCAGCAGATCGTCAACCGCGCCGGCCGTTACATTGGCGTTGCGGTAGCGCAACTGGTCAATATTCTCAACCCGGGCATGATCGTGATCGGCGGCGGCATTTCACAAATGGGCGATATGCTCATCGAGCCGATCCGCCAGGCGGTGCGCGAACACAGTTGGCACCCGGCGGCGCGTTCGGTACGGATTATGGCGGCCATGCTGGGAAAGCGTTCGACCGGTATGGGCGCGGTCATCCAGGCACTCAACCTGGCCCTGCCGGGCCTGTTGGAGCCTGATCGATAGTAAGCGCGCGTGGGGCGGTCGAGCCGCTTTGCCCGGGCCTGAAAACCGGTACCGGTACAGCTCCGGTACAGCTCACAGCGCAGGAGGTGAAGTCGAAGAGAACCTGTTCCTTTCCGAAATACCCGAGAAGATCCATCTAGCAACCGGTTCTGGTGCACCTGGCGAAAACGTTCTGGGTGTCCTTCCCGTCGAAACGGGAGAACCACATACGATCAAGTTGAGGAGATATAAAATGACGAAGAAAATTTGGACCCTGATGAGCCTGCTGCTGGTCGCCGCCATGGCACTGGCTGCTTGCTCCAACCCGACCGCCGAACCGACGCAGGCCCCTGCGGCAACCGAAGCGCCCGCGGCAACGGAAGCCCCGGCTGCAACCGAGCCTCCTGCGGCGACCGAACCCCCTGAAGCGGTCGGTACCCTGCGCATTTGGGCCGACGACACCCGCGCGCCGATCCTGCAAAAATTGGCCCCCCAGGTGATGGAAGCCTACCAGCTCGAACTGGTCGTTGAGTTGAAAGCCTCCATCCGTGATGACTTCCAGGTTGCCGCCCCCGTTGGCGAAGGCCCGGATATCATCGTCATCGCTCACGACCAGGCCGGCACGCTGGTTGAAAACGGCTTGCTCGCTCCGGTCGATCTGGGCGATAAGGCCGGCGATTTCGCTCCCAATGCGCTGCAAGCCTGCACCTTCAACGGCGTGCTTTACTGTATGCCTTATGCAACCGAAAACCTGGGCTTCTTCTACAATACCGATCTCGTAGCCACCCCTCCCACCACCTGGGATGAGGTCGTCTCGATCGGTGAAGCGCTCAAGGAAGAAGACAAGGCCACCTATATCATGGCCCTCACCGGCACCACCTATGACCTGTACCCGCTGTTCACTTCGTTTGGCGGCTACATCTTCGGCAAAGACGATGCCGGCAACTGGAACCCCCAGGACCTGGGCCTGGACAACGAAGGCATGATCGCTGCCGTCAAGTGGGTGGGTGATAACGTCGCAAAAGGCAACCTGCCGACCGACACCGATTGGGCCAACAACCACGCTCTCTTCGAAACCGGTGAAGTTCCCTTCATCATGGCCGGCCCGTGGGCGTTGGATCGCATCCGCCAGTCAGGTATCCCTTATGCGGTCACCAACTTCCCCAGCGGCCCTGCCGGTGAAGGCTATCCGTTTGCCGGCACGCAGGGGTTCTTCATCAACGCAGGCAGCGAGAATATCTTGCTGGCGCAGTCTTTCTTGAACGAGTACATTGCGACCGAAGAGACGATGCTGGCGCTTTTCGAAGTCGGCCAGCGCCCGCCTGCTTACCTGCCCGCCCTGGAAAAGGTCGATGATCCCGATCTGGTTGCCATGGCTGAAGCCGGCAAGAACGCCACCATGATGCCCGCCATTCCCGAAATGGGTTCGGTATGGGGTAACTGGAGCGATGCCGTTTCCCTGGTGATTCAGGGTAAACAGGATGCCGATGCTGCCATGACTGATGCCGGCACCAAGGTTCGCAGCCTGATCGCTGGCGCGGCCGCCGGTATGGTCAACGTGCCGGGTTCCTACCAGGCGCAGGCCGGTTGTGCGGCCGATTGGGCGCCCGACTGTGAAGCCACCGCCATGACGAAGGGCGATGATGGTATCTGGCGCAGCGGTCCTTTCCAACTGACCGCCGGCGACTACGAGGCCAAAGTAGCCATGGACGGTTCGTGGACGCTTAACTATGGCGTCGACGGCAAGCAGGATGGGGACAATTACAAGTTCACCCTGGCTGCCGACGGCCCGGTCAGTTTCGAGTTCGATCCCGAAACCAATATCCTGACCGTCGTCACCGAGTAAGCCTTTGTCTGTCAAGGCCGAGGGCAAAACCCTCGGCCTTGCTTGTCATCTGCCCGGCAGAAGGAGACACGCATGAAACTATCTCCGGTTCAGCGCCCGAAAGGGCCGGCAATGGCGAAAGAGTCGCCGTTTTCCAAATTAATTCGGGTGTTGTTGGTGCTTGCGTTCGATGTAGGGGCTGCCTGGTTCCTGTTCAACGCCTGGAGCCAGGGTTACTTCCAACTCGTCGCCATTATTGCCATCATTGCAGCGGGCATGAACTCGATCTTTTTGCTGCCCCGTGCCTATCCATATCGTTGGATGGCCCTCGGGTTGGCTTTCATGTTTCTGTTTACCATTTACCCGATCATCTTCACCATTTATGTCGCCTTCACCAACTACGGCGACGGGCACCTGTTAACGAAGCAGCAGGCCCTGGCGGTGATCGAGAAGGTGCAGTACATCCCGGAGAGCGGCAAATCCTACCGTTGGACGGCGTTCCAGTCGGATAGCGGCGCTTATGCCCTGTGGCTGACCGATCCCGAAGGGAATACTTTCCTGGCCAAGCCCGGCGAGGAAATCGTGCCGGCCCAACCCGGCGACCCAGGCATCGGCGAAGCGGATAGCAAGGGTGTGCCGAAGACAGTCGAAGGTTACGAGCGCTTGAACCCCTTGGTTGCCGCCAGCGATAAGGAGCTGCCCAGTATCCGCTTTGGTGTCGAAGGCGGCCAGGTCATTCAGGTGCGCTCGCCGAACGAAGCGGCCGAGTTGTCGCTCCGTTACCAGTACGATGAAGCCGCCGGAACGATAATCGATCAATCCACCGGTGATGTTTACCGCGATGTGGCAGGAACTTTTACCACGAAGGACGGAAAGACGCTCATTCCTGGCTACCGCGCCGTGATCGGCACGAAGAACTTTGTCGAGTTTGCGACCAGCGCGGCTTTGCGCGGCCCGCTGGTGCGTATCTTAACCTGGAACTTTGTCTTTCCAACCGTCAGCGTGATCAGTACGTTTGCCTTGGGGCTGGCGATTGCCATCATGTTCAACGACAAGAACTTCCCGCTCAAGAAGCTCATCCGTACTTTTCTGCTGGTGCCCTACACTATCCCCTCGCTGATTACGATCCTGATCTGGCGCGGCATGTTCAATTCTGAGTTTGGCATTATCAACCGCATTCTGTTGGATTGGTTCGGCGTCGCCCCGCGTTGGACCACCGAGCCGCTCCTGGCCCAGTTTGCCATCTTGCTCGTCAACTTGTGGCTCGGTTTCCCTTACATGATGCTGATCACCAGCGGGGCTTTGCAATCCATTCCGACGGATTTGTACGAGGCCGCTACGGTCGACGGGGCCAATGCCTGGCAGAAATTCCGCACAATCACGCTGCCGCTGCTGCTCGTCGCAGTAGGCCCGCTGCTGATCGCTTCTTACATTTACAATTTCAATAACTTTGGCCTGATCTACCTCTTCATCGGCGGCGGCCCCCCGATCGTCGGCGCGGCCACGCAGGCCGGCCATACCGATATTTTGATCAGTTATGTCTATAAACTGGCCTTCGAAAGCGGCGGGCGCGGCGTGCAATATGGTTACGCTTCGGCGATCACGATCGTGCTTTTTATCATCATCGGCGCACTGACCATGTTCCAGTATCGTTTCACCAATATGTGGGAGGAGGTTAGCGAAAATGTCTGACTTTACCCAGGCCCAACCGGGCGTGCGCCCTTCGCAGGGATTTCAAAACCCCTTCCAGTCGCAGCGCTTCATGAAGCGCTTCAGCGTTGCCGTTCGCTTGCTCATCGCCGTGCTGCTGATCGCTTTCGCCATCTTCCCGGTGCTGTGGATTATTTCGGCCTCGCTGGATAATTCCAACTCGCTGGCCACGCAGCAGTTGATCCCTGCCAATGCCGGCTTTGCCAACTACCGCCGCCTGTTCAACCAGGATCCAAACTTCCGGTTTGGAGAGTTGAATTATTGGAACTGGCTCTTCAATTCGATCAAAGTGTCGGGGATTACCACCATTCTGAGCCTGTCGCTGACGACGATGGCCGCCTATGCGTTTTCCCGGCTGCGTTTTGCCGGGCGCGTGACGTTGCTCAAGGGCATCCTGCTGATCCAGGTCTTTCCGAACCTGCTGGCGATCGTGGCGATCTTCCTGCTCGTGACGCAGATCGGGCGCATCGTGCCCGCCCTCGGGTTGAACACGCACGCCGGCCTGATCATGGTCTACCTCGGCGGCGCCATGGGTATGAATATCTGGCTGATGAAGGGCTTTCTCGACACCATCCCCAGGGCGATCGACGAATCGGGCATGATCGACGGCGCCAGCAACTTCCAGATTTTCTGGTACCTGTTGCTGCCGCTGCTGCGCCCGGTGTTGACCGTGGTCGGGATTCTTTCCTTCATCGGTACCTACAGTGACTTCATCATGGCGCGCATTTTGCTCAACGACGTCGATAAATACACCCTGATGGTCGGCTTGCAAATCTTCACTGCCGGCCAGTTCGATAAGAAATGGGGTGTCTTCGCCGCCGGAGCCTTGATCGGCGCCGTGCCGATCATGTTGATCTATCTCACGCTGCAAGACCAGATCGCCGGCGGCCTGACGGCCGGCGCGGTGAAGGAATAGCTTCCGTTTTCCAACCCCTGTTGCTTTGCATGCCAACATCGCCCTGTTTTGCGGCAGGGCGATGTTTTTAGGCGCTTCCTGCTGAAAAGGGCAGACGCCGTTTTCTCAAAGGATTTTTATGGACATCCATACCCCCGATTGGGTCAAACACGCTGTCTTCTACCAGATTTTTCCGGACCGCTTTTGCCGTTCGGCGCGTACGCAGCACCCGCGCGGCATCCAATTCAAGCGGTGGGGCGCGCCGCCTGAAGAGCAAGGCTACCAGGGCGGCGATCTGTACGGGATCGTCGAGAAGCTCGGTTACCTCCAAAACCTGGGGGTTACGGCGCTGTATTTGAACCCGATCTTTGCCGCCGCATCCAACCACCGTTACAACGCCTACGATTACTTGCAGGTCGATCCTTTGCTAGGCGGCGACGCCGCTTTGCGCGAGCTGCTCGACGAAGCCCATCGCCGCAAGATGCGCATCGTGTTGGACGGCGTTTTCAACCACTGCGGGCGCGGCTTTTGGGCCTTCCATCACCTGCTTGAAAACGGCGGTAACTCACCGTACGCCGATTGGTTTACCGTCCACGAATATCCCCTTCACCCGTATCCCATGCCGGGCCAGGCGCATAACTACGCCAGCTGGTGGGGGGTCGAATCGCTACCCAAGTTCAACACCGACAACCCCGGCGTACGCGATTACCTGCTTCACGTCACCCGCTACTGGCTCGAGTTTGGCATTGACGGCTGGCGTCTGGATGTGCCGCAGGAAATCGACGATGATGCTTTCTGGCGTGACTTTCGCCGGGTGGTCAAGGGCGTCAACCCCGAGGCCTACATCGTCGGTGAAATCTGGCACGAAGCGCGCCACTGGTTGCAGGGTGACATGTTCGATGCGGTGATGAACTACCAGATTACCGGGCCTGCCCTCAGCTTTTTTGGCGCCGGCAACCTCAACCTGACCTGGCGGCATCCCGATGTGGTGCTCAAGCCGGCCACCGCCGCCCGCTTCCGCTCCCAGATCGAAGCCATGTTCGACCTGTATGACTGGGAAATCCATTACGCACAGTTGAACATGCTCGACAGCCACGATATGCCGCGCGCCCGGTGGCTGCTCAACGGCGACAAGCCTGCCCTCCGCCTTGCCGTGCTGTGCCAGATGACCATGCCCGGCGCGCCGTGCGTTTACTACGGCGACGAACTGGGCATGTCTGCCGGCACCGACCCACTCTGCCGGGAGGCTTTTCCCTGGCACCGCTGCGAAGATTGGGACACAGACTTGCAAGATTTTTACCGCGCGGCCATTGCGCTGCGTCACGCCCATCCGGCCTTGCAAACCGGCGACTTTTCTTTTTTGTACGCGCGCGGTGATGTGGCCGCTTACCGGCGCCGGCTGTTTGCCCAGGAGGTCCTGGTAGTTTTCAACGCCGGAAAGAGGCCGAAAATTGTGAACTTGCCCGCCGATGGGCTTGCACACACCAGCTATCGCCAAGTGTGGCCCGATGGCGATTCCGGGGTGCAGATACAGGCTGGAAAGTTACTGCTCCGTTTGCCGCCCCAAAGCGCGCAGGTGTGGGTTGCATAAGGGCCGTTCCGCTTTCTGCGGGTCTTTGCAACCGATCATAGCCAGGTGTGTGATGAAAACCTTTTCAAAAATCTCTCTTGCCGCAGCTGCCTTGCTCGTCCTCGCGGCTTGTACGTCCACGCGTACGAGTGGCCCCATGTCCACTACGGAAGCCGAAAACGTCTCCTCGCAGGGGACGCTGGCTACGGCGGCTGCCCTCGATCAAGCCACCGGCCAGGCCAGACCGACGCTTTTACCGAGCGAGAAGCTGGCCACGGCAGCAGCCCTCGACCAGGCCACTCGCCAGGCTGCACCGCCCCGCACACCGGCACCCACCCGGCAGCCGGTTGCCGCCGCTTATTCCTGGTGGAATGAGGCCGTTTTTTACGAAGTTTTCGTGCGCAGCTTCAAGGACTCGAACGGTGACGGCGTCGGTGATATCAACGGCCTGATCGAAATGCTCGATTATCTCAACGACGGCGATCCGTCTACCACCACCGACCTGGGCGTCACCGGCCTGTGGTTGATGCCGGTGACCGAGTCGCCCAGTTATCACGGTTACGACGTGGTCGATTACTACACTATCGACCAGGAATACGGCACGAACGACGATTTCAAACGCCTGATGGCCGAGGCCCACCGACGCGGCATACGCGTAATTGTCGATCTGGTGCTCAACCATACCAGCACCGAGAACACCTGGTTTCAGAAGTCCGATGCCGGCGATCCCGAATATCGCGATTGGTATATCTGGGAAGCGAAAAGCCCCGGTTTTCTCGGCCCGTGGGGGCAGCAGGTATGGTATCCCGGCCGGGACGGTTACTACTACGCCATCTTCTGGTCGGGTATGCCCGATCTCAACCTGCAAAACCCGGCGGTGATCGGCGAAATTCAGCAGATCACCCGTTACTGGCTGGAAGACCTCGGTGTCGATGGCTTCCGGATGGACGCCGTTCGCCACTTCGTCGAACAGGGCGCAGCCCAGGAAAACACGCCCGATACCCACGTCATGCTGCAAGCCTTTCACCGCTTCTACAAGAGCGTCAACCCGGATGCCTTCACCGTTGGTGAAGCCTGGACGGACACTTCGCACGTGATCGATTACATTGGCGATGAAATGGACATCGCCTTCGAGTTCGACCTGGCCGAGGCTTTCGTGCGCGCGGCCGCAGGCCCGCTGGCTTCCAGCGCCGCCAACCAGATGCAGGTCGTCCTCGACCATTACCCGCCTGGCCAGTTCGCCACCTTTTTGACCAACCACGATCAGGATCGTACCATGAGCGTCCTGGGCGGGGACGTTGCCAAGGCCAGGCTGGCCGCGACGATGTTGTTGACTTCTCCCGGTGTGCCGTTTCTCTACTACGGCGAGGAGATCGGCCTGACGGGCACCAAGCCCGACGAAGACATTCGCCGCCCGATGCAGTGGGACGGCGCCAGCGCACAGGTCGGCTTTACCAGCGGAACACCCTGGCGGGCCGCCTCGCCAGACTATGAGACGGTTCATGTCGCTGGCCAGACGGCCGATCCCGATTCGTTGCTCAGCCTGTACCGGAATTTGATCATGCTGCGCAACAGTCACGCAGCGCTGCGTACCGGCGAGACGCTGGTTGTGGAAACCGGATCGCAGCGGCTCTATGCCCTGCTGCGCTACGACGATGCGGAAGCTTTTTTGATCCTCATCAACGTCCACCCCAGGCCGTTGATGGCCGACCAGTATCGCCTGTCCCTGCCGGCCGGCCCTTTCACCGGGCCGTTGCAGGCGGTTACTGTGTTTGGTCCGCCCGACCCCGCCGCGCCGGCCATTCACGCCAACGGCGGTTTCGACACTTACCAGCCTTTTCTTGAAATCCCGGCGCAGTCGAGTGTGATCATTCACCTCCTGCCTTGAACCGTCTATAAAACAATGTAGGACGAAAGGTGCTGTTCAGATGTGCATCCAAATTGCTGAGAATATCGCTGCGAGGAGCGTTTTTTGCGACGAAGCAATCTAAAAGTGGATTGTTTTGCCAGCGGCTGCTTGGCCAAAGAGCGGCTTGCAGTGACGTGTCTGAGTAGCACTCGAAAAAACGAAGAGGATATATGGACGATTTTATTTTTGGTACCCTTGCGACAGAAGAACTCCGTTTGAAGGAATATCGCCGCCTGCGTTCGGGCATCACGCACGACCAGCGTCGTACCCCGCGTGCGCCTTTACCCGGCGAACCGGTTACGCTGGACTTGACGATCGGCCCGCAGCATCGCTGCGAACGCGCCTGGGTCTACTGGACGAACGATGGCAGCGATCCAGCCGGTGACAACGGCGTTGCCCGGAATGGATTTTGCACCCCCATGGAACCGGCCGGCGCCGAATGGGAGTTGCTGCTGTGGGGGTACGTGCGCCGTTTTCGGGCTACCCTGCCCCCGCAGCCGGAAGGTTCCATTTTGCGTTATCGCATTGCGGCAGGTCCCCCGCAGGTTTATGCCGACGACGGCGCTTACTACGCCTGCCACGTTGCCGATCACACCCCACCTGCCTGGGCGCAGGACGCCGTGCTCTATCAGGTTTTCTCCGAGCGTTTCAACCCCGGCGGTGGCCGCACCTGGCTCAACCCGGCACGCCCTTCCGGCCTATATGGGGGCACGCTGCGCGGCATCACCGAAAAAATGGCCTACATTGCCGAACTGGGCGCCAACGTCATCTGGCTAACCCCCATCTTTCCATCGCCTTCCCATCACGGCTACGATGCCACCGATCTGTTCGAAATCGAACCCCGCCTGGGCACGAAAGCCGACCTCAAGTCGTTGCTCGATGCTGCCCACGCTCACGGCATTCGTGTGCTGCTCGATTTCGTCCCCAATCATATCTCGCACGAGCATCCCCTCTTCGTGCAGGCTCGCACCGATCCCGACAGCCACTACCGTCATTGGTTCGAATTCATCCACTGGCCTGACGAATACGACACCTTTTTTGGCGTCAAGTCCCTGCCAGAAATCAATCTGCGCAATCCCGATGCCCGCCAGCACGTCCTCGATGCGGCCGTCTATTGGTTGAATTTTGGCGTCGATGGCTTTCGCGTGGATTATACGGCCGGCCCCACTCCCGATTTCTGGGCCGAGTTCCATCGCGCCACCCGCCAGGCGAAGCCCGATTGCTGGACCTTTGGCGAAATGGTGTACCCGTCCGATCAGCAGCTCAATTTCGAGGGTACCCTGGATGGTTGCCTCGATTTCATCCTGCTCGAGGCACTGCGCCAAACGTTTGCCTTTGGCCGCTGGAGCGGCGAACGCTTTGCGGCTTTCCTCGATGGCCACGAGTCCTTCTTCCCGCTTACCTTCTCGCGTCCCTCGTTCCTGGACAACCACGACATGAACCGCATGTTATGGGTGACGCAGTGTGTGACCGAAGAGAAGGGCCATCCCGAGCAGGCCATCCCGCGCCTGAAACTGGCCGCCCTGTGCCAGTTTACGCTCGCCGGCCCGCCGATTGTGTATTACGGCACCGAAGTCGGCCTTTCGCAGTTGCGTGATATTCGCCAGGGCACGCACGGCATCCCTGAAGAGGCGCGCCTGCCCATGCCCTGGGATGGGCAAGATGCGGACCTGCTCGATTTCTACCGCCGCCTGATCGCCCTGCGCCGCACACAGCCGGCGCTGCGCCGCGGCCAGCGCCAGACGATCCTGGCCGATGAAAATACGATTGCCTACACCCGCGCCGATGGCGAAGGGCAACTGCTGGTGATGCTCAACCTTTCCGCACAGGCGCAAACGCTGTCGATACCTGCCGAATGGCAAAAGCTGGCCTTCGTCACCGATGCGGGCGTGGGATTGAAAGATGGCAAAATCTACCTGCCGGCGTTGGCAGGGGCGGTGCTTTCGAGCGGAAGAGAAGCCACGGCTTAAAATCATGGCTTGAAAACGTCGAAGCGTCCCAGCAGCCGGATTCATCCGGCGCCGCCCGCCGATGAATCGGTGGGCTAAAGAGCAGCGCCGCTTCAAAGCGGCTTTTCAAGGGTAGACCGGCATGGAATCAAAAAGCCGCAGCGATTTTTCGCTGCGGCTTTTTGATTCAGGCAGAACTCAGTTTTGCCAGTTGACGACGACCGTCGTCGGTGTGTTGGAGCCACAGGCGGGCGATGTGAAGCTGTGATTGCCGCCGCTTTCCCAGGTTACACTGCCGCCGGCGCTGATCTTGACGAACTTGAACTCGATCGTCTGCCCGCAGGGCACGGACACCGTCTCCATCCACGACGGGTAGAATCCGCCGTACGTCTCCGATGGACCCATCGGGCCGCCCAGGATGGGGTTGTTGGTGCCGTACACCGTGGCCGTGGACCAGTTGGATAGCTCGTATTTGCCCCCGGTGATGTATACCTGGTCGCCCCAACTGGTGTAGGCGTTGTTGACCTGGAAGGTGACCGGTACCTGGGCGCCGGAAAGCATCATCACGTCATAGCCGTTGGAGTAGGCGCCGTTGCGATAGACCTTGGCCTGGACCATGCCCGCAGGGACACCACCCGGCACGGTGACGACGATGTGATTGGCCGACCAGGATTGGACGCTGGCGGGGTAGGCGCTGCCGCCGGCGACGAAGTGCACCGCCGATGTGCCCTGCGTGTCGCCGAAACCGCGGCCGTCGAGGGTCAACGTGTTGCCGGCGCGTGTCAGCACGGGCGCAGCGCTGCCGATCTGCGGCGCACCGGGTTCGCTGGCGCGCTTGTACGACCAGACCATGGCCTTGCCGGGTCCAAGATAGAACGAGTTGACCGGGTTGCTGCCGCCGCCGTTGTTGACGGTGATGTTGAAGCCGCCCAGCAGGCCGTTGAGTTGATCGTTGTACGTTCCGGCAGGCAGGGCCGTGTACAGGCCGGTGATGTTGTACCAGTTCGACGTAGACTTGTTCATTGCAACGAGCACTACGTCGCCGTTGAAGTTGCGCTCATAAATGTACACGTCGTTGTTGATCCAGCGTTGTTGGTGCGAACCGAACTGCAAGGCGGGCTGGTTCTGGCGCAGGTTGGAAAGCGCACTGATCAGGTTGTAGGCCGTTGTGCCGGTGTTCCACGAATTCATCATCGGGCGGTTGTAGGGATCGCCGCCGCCGTTCGTGTCGTTGTGCAGGTACTGTTCCGTGCCGTAGAACAGGCAGGGCGTCCCGCGCAGCGTCATCAGAAAGGTCAGTGCCAGGTGCAGTTGGGTGGTGTTGTTGTTGATGCTCAAGAAACGTGGCATGTCGTGGTTGTCGAGGAAGGTCACCAGGTTTTCTTTGTATTTGTAGTCGAGACCCGTTTTGGTGACGGCGGCATCCAGCGACGTCATCGAGGCACCGTAGCCGAACGTGTCGCGCATGGCCTTGTTCATGTAGAAATCCAGCTCCGAAATGCCGCTTTCGTTGGCGAAGCGCACGTTGTCGGCGTACAGCGGATCGCTCTGGCTGCCCAGGTACCATTCTCCGAACAGGAACATGTCCTTGTTGCCCAGGATGTAATCGGTGTAAGCACGCTGCCAGCCAAAGGTCATGTGCTTGACGGCATCGACGCGGATGCCGTCGGTGTGGGGCAGCCAGGCGCTGATCGATTCCTTCAGGTACTGGTTGATGGTTGGATTGGTCTGTTCGAAGTCAGCCAGGTCGGCCAGGTTCTTGTACTGGGTTTCATAGCGGTCGTCCCAGTTGGTGATGCCGCCGTTGTGGTGGAAGTAGCCGTTGGGGTCGTTGCTGTAACGGGCCATGTAGGCGCCGTTGTTGTACAGCGCGCCGTCTTCGGCGAAAGATGGGTTGTTGACATCTGCCGGGCTGGTGTGATTGGGCGCCCAGTCGATGATCACCTTGATATTGTTGGCGTGGGCGGCTGCTACCATGTTCTGGAACACCGTCCAACTGGCGCTGGCGCCCGAAGCGCTGCCGAAATGTTCTTCGGGCACCTTGAAGTCGCGCGCCCAGTAGCCGTGGTAGCCGGCATTGGGTGTGCCGTTGTAGGTAGCGGCGACGTTGATATTGTCCACCGGCGGCGAGATCCAGATCGACGTCACGCCCAGCGAACTCAGGTACGACATCTTGGCCTGGATGCCGGCGAAGTCGCCGCCCCAGTAGAGTTTCCAGTTTGATTTCCCGGCGTCGTACAGGTTAGGGCTTTGCGACGGGTTGTTGTTGCTCGAGTCGCCATCATAGAAGCGGTCGGTGACGATTTGGTAGCACAGATCTGCTTTCAGGTTGGCACGGTCGGCGTATGGGATGGATTGCGCCGGAGCGGCTGCGGCAGGCTGTGGGTGGGTCGCCAGATTGGCGGTAGAGAATAGCAAAGACATGCAAACCAGGACGGCGAACAAACGCCCGAATGTGAATTTCATGGTTTACGCTCCTAATGGTAGCTATTGGGTTGTGGAATGGGTTGGCTGCTACGGGGTGTGTTAAGGCTTTTTGCTCAGGCCATCCCGTAGTTTATGAAGTAGGGTCTGGAGTTGGTTTTGTTCTTCGGTGGTGAGGAGATTCATGCGAACCTGCACGTAATCCGCATGAGCCTGGCGAACTTTACTGCATAACTGCCTCCCTTGGGGCGTCAACGACACCCAAATAACCCGCCGGTCGACCTGGTCGCGTTGGCGCAGCACCCAACCCCTTTCGTCCATACGGTCGGTCAAACGGGTGACATTTCCCGGATCGGTCAGCATGTCTTTGCTGAGTTGGCTGAGGTTCTTCGGCTCGTCTACATCCAGCCACAGCAAGGCATAGTACTGCGCCGGGGTGATTCCATATTGCTTCAAAAAAAACCGATCACCATCGTCAAGTAGCAGATACACATCTTTGAGCAAATCGTAACTCGTGTCGATCATCG
Source organism: Chloroflexota bacterium (assembly GCA_049325275.1). GTDB lineage: Bacteria > Chloroflexota > Anaerolineae > Anaerolineales > UBA4823 > CAIQJJ01. The sequence continues at coordinate 14,950 of JBMOLU010000079.1, read as the reverse complement.
AGGCAAACCCGGTACAAATACTTGATTAAGCAACTATTGTCATAACAAATTTTAGAGCATTTTTAACAAATGTCAACAGGGAATTTTTGTATTGTCCTACAGTTTGCCGGCGTACAGAGGCGGGCATAAAGTCCACAAAAGGCTTTTTCGTTTTCAACGGGCGGAAAAGCCAAAAAAGCAGCGTTCTTGCGACCACCGTCGCAAGAACGCTGCTTTTTTGGCTCGCCTGCTTTTGTGCTTACCAGAGCCCGCGCACCATCAGCATGACACCCAGGACCAGCAGGGGTAGCCCAACGGGGGCGGTGATCACCAGGACGGTCAAGATGACGCCGACGATCGCCAGCACCAGGCCGATCAGAATCGCAACCATGCGTCCGGTGAGCGAGACGATCCAGGCGACCAGGTCCAACAGCGCCGCAAAAGGCCACAAAAACCAGGGGGTATGTTTTTGGGTATGTTCCATCGCTTTTTCCTCCAGTACTTGTCTTTACGTTTCCTTGAGCGGAAAGTTGCTGTAACCGGTCGAGCAATTGAACGGCCGATGCCCTATGGGATGAAGAGTTTGTTGCGTACGGGAAACTGGTTCACCGCGAACCACCCGTCGAACAAAATCGGTGTTGCTTCGCCGCTGCGCAGGTTTCCGTGCGTCACGTGAACGTGCAGGTGTGGGATAGCCGGCGAGCCGGAGTTGCCGACGTGCGCAATTTGGGCCAGTGGGCGTACGAAATCGCCGACGGCAATGTTGATGGAATTTTTTCTGAGATGCGCCAGGGTGACGTAGTACTGCTCGCACTGCACGACCACGTAGTTACCCAGCGCCGTCTCGGGGTTGCCGTAAGGGGGCACGTCGGCGTGGCCATCTTCCACGTAAACGGCCTGGCCCATGCAAGGCATGTAAACGAAGTCGTTGAAAATAGCGTATTCGAGCAGCGGGTTGGATGCCGTCGTACGTTGGCGTGGGTTGCCCAGGGCATGGATTTTGTAGATGTCTGCGCCGTATCCCAGCAGTGCTTTCGCCTCGGGTTTGAATGCGCCGTACCAGGTGCGTATGGTATCGTTCATGCCGAATCCGTCGATTCCGTTGCCACCGTTGGCGACGACGTACATGCCGATGCGTACCGGCAGGTACATCAAGACCGGTTCTCCACGGTAAGTGTAGGACCGGAGCGTGCCGTAGAATAGCCATCCCAGGCCGAGTGTGAAAACCAGCGTGACGCCCAGGAGAAGTTGGTGCAGACGCGGCGATTCGCGCGGCGAGAAAGGCACCGGCTTTTGCCCGAGCAGGCTGCTGTAACGGAACTTGACGAGTGTGCGCGGGATCAGTGCCAGGGTTAGAAGAAAGGGCAGGGCGATCAGGTAGTAGTTTCCCATCGCCCAGTTGACGTTCAGGGCGAAATACAGGTTGAACAGTGCGTAGTTCAACAATAGCAGCAGCGCGGTCAGCTTGTCCTTTGGCCGCCAGAGCCAGAACCAGGCGCTGAACAGGCCGGCCAGCGCCAGCCAGAGATAGATGGGGGTAACGGTGGCCCAGGTCATTTTGTGCTTGCTTGCTCCTTCTTCCAAGCGATTGGCAGGTAGAGGCTGCGATCGGTCGGCATCGCCCGTATCGTATCCGAAAGGATCGCGGTCGTGCCCAGCATGGCGTACAGGTTGACCGTGTACCACTCGTAATTGGTCAGATCGCTTAACGTGTAGGTGCGGGTGGCGCTGTCGGGATCGCTGGCGGTGAGCAGGTTAGCCGTCGCCGTGTAATATTCGATATGCCAGGTTGTAGTCGCCGGCAGGGTCGTGTTGACGTCCCAGTCCAGGTGGATGGCGCGGTTGGCCGGCGTCCCGCGCAGCACCAGCGAGGGAGTCCACTCGAAGGCGCCGATATCCGGTGCCGAGCCGGAGTAGCCTTCGTCGATCCCGGCGATCGGCGTGCCGGCATCGATCGCCGGGCTGCCGGCTTGCAGGTGAAAATCGCCGTGCAGTTGATCGATGAACAAGGGGTTCTGCGGCTGCGGGCTGTGGCTTTCGAAGCCGCTTGCTGCCCGCCAGGAATCCCATTCGGAAAGGAACACGTCCCAGCCGCCCACCCCGTGTTCGCTGCCCGTCAGGGGCTGGGCGGGGTCCTGTTGGTGATACAGGTTGTTGTCTCGCACGGTGAACGATGAACTGCCTTGATCCATGACACAGCGCGCGTCGTTCGCGCCGCCGTTGTAAGGCAGCGTTCCATAAATCAGATTGTTTCGCAGATCGATATTGGATACGTCGTTGAAAGTTACCAGGGCGTAAGGTCTTGCCTGCGGGTGCGATGCGTACACGGTGTTGTGGTAAACGAAGGCGTTTTCTATGCCGACCAGCAGCATAGCCCGCGAGGTAGAGCCGACGACGACGTTGTTGTACAGGTAAAAATTGGAATAGTGGTTACCATCGTTGGCCGCGATGTAGATCGAGTTGCTGGTACAGGATGAGGTGTAGCAGCCGTCATGGATGCCCTCGTCCCAGCGCCCGCTGTCGTCGACCAGGTTGTTGCTAATCGTGAAGTTGGTGAACGTGTGCCCGCGGCCCGACATGGTCGAAATATCCGGTCCGGTGGTGTGAAAGCCGTTGTAGAAATGATTGCCGTCGATGGTGACGTTACGCACCGTCAGGCCGGGCGTGTAGGTCGTATACGTATTCAGCGAAATTCCGCGGCGGCCGCAGTCATGAATCGTGTTGTTCTGGATGAGCATGTCCGAGTACCAGGCCGCAATGCAGTAAGCGGATGCGCCGCCCCTGACACCGATAAAGCCGATGTGGCTGTTGGTCACCTTCAGCCCGTGCGCTTCGATCTCGTTGTATCCCGGCGATATGCCGTGGCGCATGGCATACATCAGCGTCAGGCTATCGAACGCTACGTATTCGGGGTAATCTTCGGCCAGGACGTAGCTCCCGTCGATGGCCGGCAGCCGGATGCACGCATCCCGCTGCGGCGCTTCGACGGCGGTATAGCGCAAGTCGGGGTCATCCGGCGCGTAGACGTACAGCGTGCCGGCGCTCCAGGTCCAGTCGAATTCGTCCGTCATCTGCGAGAAAGACAGGTCGTAGTCTTTGTGTTCTCCCCAGTGGTAGGCGCCGCCGGTGTCTTCGAAAAAGACTTCGGCATACGAGTAGCCGCCCTGGTATGGGTTGTCGAGCGGCGTGCCCGAACGCCAGATATTGCCCGTCACCGGCGTCCAGTCGCGCGCCGATTCGGAGCCCAGTATCCGCGGCCTTTCACCGTTTCCATATGCGCCAAACGTGAGCCAGGCCGCAGGCGTGCCCGAAGAGGTCACATACAGCGTCTCTCGCCAGGTGTCGCCCCGCCGGAACAGGACCGAATCTCCCGGTTGAAAGTCCTGTTCGTTGACATGCTCGATCGTCCGCCAGGCAGTTTCGGGTGTCAGCCCGTCGCGGCCGTCGTCGCCGGCATTGGAAACGTAATACACGCTCGCTGCAGGCGCCCGATCAGCCGCCAACGTCTTGCCAGTCGTTGCAGCAGCGCCCGTGATGCACGTAAACCATACGATGAATGCTGCCAGAAGAACTTTTTCGAACGTTTTTGTGCGACTCATGAGGCCTCCTGTTCTGGGTATGGTTGGTGAACGCCTGCCTGCCCTTCCCCGGCCTCGATTCTAGCACAACAAAGCGTTTTCCATACGCAGGTACGCCGTCAAATGCTCCCCCCTGGCACGCGATATAATCGGGCCATGCTTTTGCGCTTGTTTGCCGGCATTTGCCTGTTTGGTTCCTGCGTGCTGCTTGCCTGGGCCTACTGGCCGCTTCCTGTGCAAGAAGCCAGGCTTTCCCTGGCCCTGCCGGCCGTTGCAGAAGGGCCGGTGATCGTCCGCCAGGCGACGTTGACCTTCCCTGCCCGCCTGCGCCTGGGAGAAGCTGCAACGCTGCGTCTCTCATTTACCCCGACGGGCGACGAACCGGCTTTTGACGGCTACAGCCTGCTGGCCGATGCCACCCTCGAAATGCCTGCCTTGCACATCCGTTCGGCCTCCAGGCAGCAGCTTGCCTTGATCGCCAACCGGCCGGTCCATTTCGATTGGGAGGTCGTTGCGCCGGATACCGGCGAGGTGCAGGGAATTGTCCCTTTGAAAGTACATGTTTATTTTCAGGATGAGCGGCCTGCCGAAGAAGTGTTGCTTTCGGCGCAGCCATGCCAGATCAACGTTTCATCGCTGTTCGATCTGCCTGTCGTTTTCGTTCGCCTGCTGGGCGCGCTGGGAGGTATTGGCGCATTTTTCCTCTTCCTGGCGGCGCCGCATTTGAAAGATTATGGGTCTTCCGGCAAATCCGGGAGAGCCAAGATTATCTAAAAAGTGCCGCCGACAGGTGCGACGCACTTCCATAAACGTAGATGGTGAGCCTGCTTTTCGTCAACAAAGTGCGTCGCATCTTGCTTTTCAGATAGCTTCTGAGAAAGGTTTCATGCTATGTTGGAAATCGTTACGTTTGTTCTCGGCCCCGTGCAGACCAATGCCTATCTCCTGGCCGATGCGGGCAGCGGCGAAGCCGCCGTGATCGATCCGGCCTGGGACGGCCACGTGATCCTGGCGGACGCGCAGCGCCGCGGCTGGCGTATCGGCCACATCTGGTATACGCACGCCCACTTCGATCATATCGGTGGGGCGGCGGGCGTTGCCGATGGGTTGAAGACCCCGCCTGTGGTCGCCCTTCACCCACAGGACTACCCGCTCTGGCGCTTGCAGGGGGGCGCACCGCTCTTTGGCCTGAACCTCGATCCGGGGCCTGAGCCGACGTTCGATCTGGCCCACGGGCAGACGTTCCACCTGGGCGGCAACGTCATCGAAGTCCGCCATTGCCCTGGCCACACGCGCGGCCACGTGATTTTTTACTGCGCCGCCGACGGCCTGGCCTTTGTCGGAGACGTCATCTTTCAGGGCAGCGTCGGGCGTACCGACCTGCCCGGCGGCGATCACGATACGCTGCTCGAGAGCATTCGCACCCAGGTGTTGAGCTTACCCGATGGCGTACGTTTGCTTTCCGGCCACGGGAATCCCACCACCGTCGGGCAGGAGCGGCACAGCAACCCTTACCTGTTGGCGGAAGATTATTGAAGGAAAATTACCCGTTTGGGGACGTTGACACAGCCCCCTGGCGACGTATAATCAATGTCTGACCTTTTTTGCAAGGAGGTGGTGCCCGACGTTGAAAAGAAATACCACTGCTGTTTGCCCATCGATTCGTTCACCCATTCGAAATTCCTAGGAGGAAGATACATGAAATCCAAGACTTTGTTTGGCTTGATCAGCCTGTTGGTTGTGGCCAGCGTTTTGCTTGCAGCCTGTGGGCAGCCGACCGCCACGGCCGTCCCGACCCAGGCGCCTGCCGCTACCGAAGCGCCCGCGGCGACCGAAGTTCCCACCGAAGCGCCTGCCGCGACGGAAGTTCCTGCGGAAGGCCAGCCCTTGTGGAACAAAGAACTGCGCCAGGCCTTTGCTGCTGCCATCGATCGCGAAGTTATCGTCGATCGTGTCTTCGAAGGCCGCAACACCCCCGCCTACCATATGGTCCCGCCCGGCTATCCTTATTTCACCGAGCCGTTCCTGGATAAGTACGGCACGCGCGATCTCGAAATGGCCAAGGAACTGTTGACCGGCCTCGGCTACACCGCCGACGCCCCCTTCACCTTCGAGCTGTGGTACCCGCCCGAACACTACGGCACCACCACCGCCGACGTCATGCAGATCATCCAGGAACAACTCGAAGAGACCGGCCTGATCAAGGTCGAACTCAAGAGCCAGAACTGGGCCGAGTATGTCGACAGCTTCGTTGCCGGCAAGCTGCCGGTCTTCATCCTGGGTTGGTTCGCTGACTTTGCCGACCCCGAAAACTGGCTGACGCCCTTTGCTTCCTGCCTGGCATCTCCCGATAACGGCGTCAACTACTGCAACGAGCAGATGGATGCGCTGCTCTTACAAGCTGCATCATCTGCTGACCCGGCCGTGCGTGAAGACCTGTACAAGCAGATCGGCGATTTGTATGCCGACGACGTCCCGACCATCCCCTTGTTCTGGGAACCTGAGTTCGTTACCTATCGCAAGGGCGTTGAGGGCGTTACGATCGGTGCGCCGTTCGAATTCAGTTACAACGTGCTGAGCTTTGCCGATGACGCCGCGCCCGCTTCGGGCAGCACCGACACCATCATCATCGGCACGACCGACGAAGTCAACAGCCTGGACGCCACCGACGCGTACGCTACCCACGACTGGGAAATTCTTAAGAACACCGGCGTGCCGCTGTTGAAGTATGTTCCCGGCACGTCTGATCTGGTGCCCGGTGCGGCGGCCGATTTCCCGACCGTCAGTGAAGACGGTATGGTGTACACCTTCAAACTGCGCGAAGGCATCCGTTATGCCGACGGTACCCCGCTGACCGCCGCCGACTACGTCTACGCCTGGGAACGTTTCTCGCTCGAAGGCCAGGTTTCCGGCCTGGTGCAGTCGTATGTCGAGAGCGTCGAAGCGGTCGATGACCTGACCGTGGCGTATCACCTCAAGGCCCCCTTCGGCTTCTTCCCCACCCTGGCCGCGGCGGCGCCGTTCGTCCCGGTCAACCCCAATACCTTTACCAAAGATGAGATCGTCCAGTTCCCCGAAACGCTCGATGGCATCGGCCCTTATCGCATGGTTTCACACGTTCCCGGCGAACAGATGGTGCTGGAAGCCAACCCCGAGTACTTTGGCGACGATCAGCCGGTGATCAAAACCGTCATCATCAAGTACTTTGCCGACCCCACCACCATGGCGAACGCCGTCGAAAAAGGTGAAATCGACGTTGCCTGGCGTACCGTCGGCCCTGTCGAGGCGGTCCGCTTGCAAACGGTGGACGGCCTGACCGTCGACACGATCAACGCGCCTTCCCTGCGCTACCTGGTGTTCAACCACACCTTCGTGGCCGGCGGCGAGTAGATTTCGAGTTCACCATCATTGGCCGCAGGGGCGGAGGTTCCTCCGCCCCTGCGCGTTCGTGGAGTCGGCGCATGTCCTCTTCTTTGCGCAGTTTTTTGCTCACGCGTTTGTTGTTGACCATCCCCATGGTGCTGATCTTGATCACCATGGTCTTTTTCGTCATGCGTATCCTGCCGGGCGACCCGATCCGTTCGCAGCTTGGCCCGCGCGTCAGCGAAGCGCAGGCGCACGAAATTCGTGAACGGCTTGGCCTGAACCGGCCAATTTACGTGCAGTATGTCGATTTTTTGTGGAAGATGGTAACGTTCGATTTCGGCACGGCCCTCACCCAGGGCGAGCGTCCCATTCGCGACGAGTTGGCCGAACGCTTGCCGGCCACCATCGAGCTGACCATCCCGGCGATGACGTTGACGGCCATCATCGGCATCTTTTTGGGGGCCTTGGCTGCCCGTTATCGCAAAAAGCCGGCCGATTATGGCATTCGCTTGTTCTCGATTGTTGTTTATTCGATCCCCATCTTTTTTATGGGCTTGTTGTTTCAAATCATCTTTTCCGTGCGGCTGAACCTGCTGCCGCTGGCCGGTCGCATGGATTCGCTGATTCTGCTCAGCTTTGAATCCCCTACGAATTTTTACGTCCTCGATGCTATCCTTACCGGCAATCTGCCGGCCCTGCGTTCGGCGCTTGCACACCTGATCATGCCTTCCGTAACCCTCGGCCTGGCGTTGTGCGGCGTTTTTATTCGCCTGACGCGGGTCAATATGATCGAATCGCTCCAGTCAGATTTTATTACTGCCGGTCGGGCGCGCGGGATTCCGGAGAAGACGCTGGTCTACCGTCACGCCTTGCGTAATACGTTTATCCCCATCATGACCCTGGTCGGTTTGCAGTTCGCCATCCTGCTGGCCGGCGCCGTGCTGACGGAAACCACGTTTTCCTGGCCCGGCATGGGACGTTACCTGGTAGAACGCATCGAACTGCGCGACTACACGGCCGTGCAGGCCACGATCGGCGTTTTCGCCATTTTCGTCGGCATGATCACCCTGTTGATGGATGCGCTTTACGCTTTCATCGACCCGCGCATCCGTTATTGAGAACCCTGATGGAACAAAACGAAAAAGCTCCTTCTTCTGAAAGCGTGCCTGAATGGCAGCTCGAACTCGACCGCGTTGGCTTTGTGCGCCGCATATTCCTGGCGCGTAAGTGGTATGGCGGCGACTGGTGGTTCGTCGCCGTCAGCGCCATTTTGTTGTTGTTGATCCTCCTGGTCGGCGTTTTTCCACAGTGGTTTGCGCCCTACGATCCGAGAGCGGAAGTCGGCCCATCGCTGTTGGCGCCGGGGGAGGTGCCGTTGGGCTATGTGCTCGTTGCCGCAAGAAGCAGCGGTGTCCGGTCGTTGCAGGAGATTGCCACGTCGGTACACAACATCGGTTTTGTCGTTGGCAGCCCGGCCAGCCAGGCTCTGCGTGAGGCGGTGGACCGCCTGAATGCCGAGGCGGAGGAAGGCGTGCGCTACCAGCCTCGTCCCAGGCGTTACGAGGACCTGGCCACCGGCCTTGCCGATTTGCGGGCCGGCGAGATCGACGGTTTTGTCGCCGCAGATGAAGAGATAGGCGATTTGCTTGAGAACCAAGATGCCCTGGTGCTGGTCGGTTCCCTCGGCGGGGAGAACCGCAGAAGCTTTATTTTCGGCACCAACCAGATCGGGCAAGACGTTTTCAGCCGCATCATTTGGGGCACGCGCATCGCCATCATCGTCGGTTTGAGTTCGGCGATCGTGGCTTTTGTGTTGGGCGTGCCCCTGGGGCTGGTTGCCGGTTTCGTCAGCGGCTGGCTCGACCGGGTGTTGACGTTGATCATGGACAGCCTGTATTCTTTCCCCGGCCTGATCTTGGCGATCGCCATCGCCGCCGTCCTGGGGCCGGGGTTGGGGAACATCATCATTGCGATTGCCGTGCTCTACGTCCCCACCTACTACCGTATCGTACGCGGTCAGACGCTCGCAGTCAAGCAGGAGCTTTATGTCGACGCGGCGCGTAGCCTGGGGGCGACGCCCTTTACGATCCTGTGGCGCTATATTTTCCCCAACGTCATCCCTTCGGTCGTGATCATCTTTTCCGTCAACGTGGCCGATGCCATCCTGACCGAGGCTGGTCTCAGCTTTCTGGGGCTGGGCCTGCCGCCCGATACGCCCGACTGGGGTATCGATCTGGCACGCGGGCAAGATTACCTGCGCCGCGCCTGGTGGTTGATCACCTTCCCCGGCCTGATGGTCAGCCTGGTCACGCTTTCGTTCAGTATGCTGGGCGAGAGTCTTTCCGAAATTCTCAACCCTCGCCTGGCGGAGTTGTAACGATGCCCGATGATGTCCTGGTCCAAATCCGCGATCTGTCGGTAATCTATCAAACGCGCCTCGGCCCGGTCAGCGCTGTCGATCACATTTCATTTGACATTCGCCGCGGCGAAATCCTGGGCCTGGTGGGCGAGAGTGGCTGCGGCAAGAGCACCTTGGGCAAGGCCCTGATGCGCATGATTGCCCTGCCGTCGAAAATCAGCAGCGGGCAGATCGTCTTCGATGGAGAAGACATCATGCAATACAACGAAAAGCAGATGCGTGATTTTCGCGGCCGCCGGGTGAGTATGATCTTTCAAGACCCGATGACGTCGCTCAACCCCGTTCAGCGGGTAGATCAGCACCTGATCGAGGCGATCCGGGTCCACGAACCGCGCACGCCGACCGAAAAGGCCCTGGAACGGGTGCGCGGCCTGATCGAACGCCTCGGCATCCAACGCCGCCGCCTGGCGGATTATCCGCACCAGCTTTCGGGTGGCATGCGCCAGCGCGTGATGATCGGCCTGGGATTGGTCCTCAACGCCAGCCTGATTGTGGCCGACGAAGCCACCACCTCGTTGGATGTGATCGTCGAGGCCAAGCTGATCGATGAGTTCAAGAAGATTCGCCAAGAATTCGGCGTCTCTTTGCTCGCCATCACGCACAACATTGCCCTGGTCGCCGAACTCGCCGACCGTATTGCCGTGATGTATGCCGGTCACCTGGTCGAACTGGGGCCGGTGACGGAAGTTTTCGACGAGCCGCTGCACCCTTACACGCAGGGGCTGCTCCAGTCGGTGCCCAGCGTCAAGCTGGACGAGCGTGAAGACCTGTACAAGATGCCCGGCGAACCGCCCAATCTGACGCACCCGCCGAGCGGCTGCCGTTTTCACCCGCGTTGCCCGCACGCCATGCCGGTTTGCTCGCAGCAGGCGCCCGATTTGCTGGAGGTGCAGCCCGGCCACTGGGTCGAGTGCTGGTTGTATCCAACGCATCCCGGATAGAACCGGATGGGAAAGAAGTTGCTTGCCAAATGTGTATCGTGCAGGACTGACAAACATGCTTGAGATGAACACGCAACCGAAGACAGAAAACCTGGTAGAGATTTCCGGCTTAAAGAAGTGGTTTCCCGTGCAAAAAAGCCTGCTGGAGCAGCTCGTCGCCGGGCAGACCAGCTACGTGCGCGCCGTGGATGGCGTTTCCTTTTCTATTCGCCGCGGCGAGGCGTTTGGCCTGGCAGGGGAGAGCGGCAGCGGCAAAACCACCATCGGGCGGCTGGCGATCGGCATGGAACAGCCCACCGAAGGCCGCGTCCTGTTCGACACGATCGACCTGCAAGTGCTGAAGCCGGAAGAATTGCGCCGCTTGCGCAGCCGCATGCAGGTGATTTACCAGGATCCCATGGCCTCCCTCAACCCGCGCCTTTCGCTGGGCGAGGCCGTCATGCAGGGCCTGCGCATCCACTTTCCGGAGAAGTTGAACGAGCATCGCGAGCTTGCCCTCTTGATGATGGAGATGGTTGGCCTGACGCCGCCGAAGTTCTATTTCAACAAGTTCCCGCACCAAATCTCCGGCGGCCAGCGCCAGCGTGTCGTGATTGCGCGGGCGCTGGTGACGCATCCCGAACTGGTTCTTGCCGACGAGCCGATCGCCATGGCCGACGTTTCGGTGCGCGCCCTGCTACTCGACTTGATGATCCAGCTCAAAAACGAACTGAACCTGACCTATCTCTTCATCACGCACGACCTGGCCACCGCCAAGTATATTTGTGATCGCATCGGCGTGCTCTACCTGGGCCGCTTTGCCGAGATCGGTCCCTTGCGGGAAGTATACGCCCACCCTTTGCACCCTTACACCCAGGCGCTTTTGGCCGCCGTGCCGGTGCCCAACCCGCATGAACGGCGTACACAACCGATGCCTGAAGGCGAAATCCCCAACCCGATCAACCCGCCGGCGGGCTGCCGTTTTCACCCGCGCTGTACGTTTGTACAGGCGCAGTGCAGCCAGCAGGAACCGGCGTTGCGCGAGATGCACCCCGGGCATTGGGCGGCCTGCCATGTTGCCGAAAGGTTCCTGTGAGGCGCCGCCGGTTTTTCGCATCCCAAAAACAAAAATGGTTTGGAAAACTGCTTGACTCACCTTCGGGCGCATGGTAAAATCGCCCTCCGTTGCTCTAAAAGATAAAGGTGTTACAAAACACCTCAATTGATAGCAGAAAATCTGGGCGAGGCCATCGTGTAATGCAGATGGCCTCCCTTGATGGATAGGCAACATCATTATTTGGAAGAAATGTTCTAGTCTTGGAGGCAAGTGTGCCCACAATCAGTCAACTCGTTCGCAAAGGACGCAAAACAAAGAAAACCAAGAGCAAGGCGCCTGCATTGCTGTACACATCCAACGCCATGAAACAGCGCCGCACGCGCCAGGCGAAGGGTGCTCCTCAGAAGCGCGGTGTTTGTACCGTGGTTCGTACCCAGACCCCCAAGAAGCCGAACTCGGCTTTGCGCAAGGTAGCTCGTGTTCGTTTGAGCAATGGGATCGAAGTGACCGCCTACATCCCGGGCGAAGGCCATTCGCTGCAGGAGCACTCCGTTGTGCTCGTGCGCGGTGGCCGTGTACGTGATCTGCCGGGTGTTCGTTACCACATCGTGCGCGGCACCTTGGATACGACCGGCGTCAACAACCGCAAGCAGGCCCGTTCGAAGTACGGCTCCAAGGCTCCGAAGAAGTAAATTCGGTTTGCGGAATAAAACAATCGCCTGAGCAAGTTGCAGGCGATTGTTGTTGCCAATGAGTAATGCCAGCGTTGCTGGTGTGTAATTTTACGGATGGAGTAGTCGATGTCTCGACGTAATAAACCTGAAAAGCGTGAAGTTTTGCCCGATCCTCGCTACAACAGCATTCATGTACAATCCTTTATCAACCGCGTTCTGCGCGATGGTAAAAAAAGCTTGGCTACGACCCTGATCTACGATGCCTTTGAACTCATCGAAGAGAAGACCAAGCGTAATCCGGTCGAGGTCTTCGAGCAGGCGTTGAAAAACGTCGGCCCGGTGATGGAAGTACGCCCACGCCGCGTGGGTGGCGCCACCTACCAGGTGCCGATGGAAGTGCCTGCTTTCCGGCGCTTTGCCCTGGCCACGCGCTGGTTGATCGGCGCGGCCAAGTCCCGTTCGGGGAAGTCATTCTCTGAAAAGCTGGCCGCCGAGTTCATGGATGCAGCCAACAACCAGGGTTCGGCCATTCGCAAGCGTGAAGAAGTTCACAAAATGGCTGAGGCTAACCGCGCCTTCTCCCATTACCGGGCATAGGGACTTTACCAGGTTGTTGCACGAGTGGTGTAGCCGCACCCTTCGGTGCGGCTGCCTGTGTGTTTGAGAAGAGAGAAACCGATGCCTCGACAGTATCCTCTTGAAAAATATCGCAATATCGGCATCATCGCTCACATTGACGCAGGTAAAACCACCACAACGGAGCGTGTCTTGTTCTACACCGGCAAGACGCACCGCATCGGTTCCGTCGACGATGGTACGACGGTGACGGACTGGATGGAGCAGGAGCGCGAGCGCGGCATCACGATCGTTTCGGCCGCGGTCAGCTGTGAGTGGAAGGGCTATCAAATCAATGTGATTGATACGCCGGGCCATATTGATTTCACGGCTGAAGTGCAGCGTTCTTTGCGTGTATTGGATGGTGGGGTGGTGGTTTTCGATGCCGTGCAAGGCGTCGAGCCGCAGAGTGAAACCGTCTGGCGACAGGCGGACCGCTACAGGGTCCCACGAATTTGTTTCGTTAACAAAATGGATCGCATTGGCGCCTCGTTCGAGCGCACGATCGAATCCGTTCGCACTCGCCTGGGCGCCAATCCGCTTGCCATGCAGTTGCCCATCGGCAGCGAAGCTTCCTTCAAGGGTGCTGTCGATTTGCTCACCGAACGGGCAATCGTCTGGGAAGATGATTTGGGGCGCGAGCCGGTCGAGATGGATGTGCCCGCCGATTTACGGGCTGAAGTTGCCGAGCTGCGCGCCCATCTGGTTGAGAAGATCGCCGAAACCGATGATGAACTGACCCTCAAGTACCTCGAGGGTGAAGAAATCACCATCGACGAACTCAAGGCCGCTCTGCGGCGTGCCGTCATCGCTGGCAAACTCAACCCTATGTATTGCGGCAGTTCTTTACGAAACAAAGGCGTTCAGCCCATGTTGGATGCGGTGATCGACTATTTGCCATCACCGGCGGACATTCCACCTGTGACGGGTATTCATCCGAAGACGGAAGAAGAAACCGAACGTCCGGCAGACGATGATGCCCCGATGAGTGCCCTGGTCTTTAAAATCGTAACCGACCCCTACGTGGGCCGCTTGGCCTACTTCCGTGTCTACTCCGGCAAGATCTCCCAGGCTGCTATGGTCTACAACCCGGTTAAGGATCGCCGCGAGCGCATCGGCCGTTTGATTCGCATGTATGCCGACCGCCGTGAAGACGTGAATGAAGTGTTGGCCGGTGATATCGGCGCCGTGTTGGGCTTGAAGGAGACGTTTACCGGCGACACGCTTTGCGACGCCGGGAACACGATCATCCTGGAGAATATTTCCTTCCCCGAACCCGTGATCTACATCGCCATCGAGCCCAAAACGATGGCCGATCAGGCCAAGATGGGTGAGGCCTTGCGCAAGCTTTCGGAAGAAGATCCCACTTTTCGGGTGCGCAGCGACGAAGAAACCGGGCAAACGATCATCGCCGGGATGGGTGAGCTTCACCTCGAAATCCTGGTAGACCGCATGTTGCGCGAGTTCAAGGTTCAGGCGCGCATCGGCAAGCCGCATGTTTCATATCGTGAGACGATCACGCGCCCACTCGAGAAGGTCGAGTATCGCTACGTCAAGCAAACCGGCGGCCATGGCCAGTACGGCCACGTCATTTTCAACATGGAACCGGGCGAACCGGCCAGCGGCATTGTATACGAAAACAAGATTGTCGGCGGCACTATTCCAAAAGATTATTTCAACGCCATCGAGCGAGGTGTCCGTGAGGCCGCAGAAGCGGGCGCTTTGGCCGGTTATCCGGTCACGGACGTTAAAGTCACCCTTTATGATGGCTCTTACCACGAAGTTGACTCGAGCGAAATGGCTTTCAAGATGGCCGCCACCTTCGGCTTCAAGGAAGGCATTCAGCGTGGCGCTCCGGTGTTGCAGGAACCCATCATGAAGGTGGAAGTCCTCGTTCCCGAAGAGTACCTTGGTGATGTGCTGGGGCAGATGAGCGGCCGCCGTGGTGAAATCCAGGGAATGGAAGTGCGCCCTGGAAACGCCCAGGCCGTGCGGGCCATGGTCCCGCTGGCGGAAATGTTCGGTTACGCAACCGATTTGCGTTCTACCACCCAGGGACGCGGCGTCTTTACAATGGAGTTTGACCACTATGCTCGGGTGCCCGAGAGTGTGGCGAAAGCAATTCTAAACCGGTAAATCGTAGATTTCACCAGGAATCTTTTTAGGAGAACTTATGGCCAAGCAAAAATTCGACCGTTCAAAGCCGCACATGAACGTGGGCACGATGGGTCACATTGACCACGGCAAGACCACGTTGACGGCAGCGATCACCAAGTGGTGTGGTTTCCGCGGGATGGCAGAATTCCGTGCGTACGATCAGATTGACAATGCGCCGGAAGAAA
>JBMOLU010000078.1:0-36979 GCA_049325275.1 Chloroflexota bacterium | reverse complement strand
TCCGGTTTCGTTCATCCACAACGGAATACGACAATGACCGTATTCCGTTCAAGTTCGAGTGTGTTCCGCTCGTATTCCGCTGATATTCCGAAAAACGGAATACCGGTTAGAATCGTGTCCTACCCTCCTTCCTTGATTGCAACCTGATAATCGTATTTTACGACTTTATACTCAAATTGCCATTCTTGGTTTTGATATGTCAACATCAAATAGTCAACTTCGTCTAGCTTCCCCCTAAGTGGTAATCCGCTACTCCCAGCCATTATTAGCAACTTCCCATCCCAATATTGATGCCATACTGTGTGTAAATGTCCTACAACGATTACTTTTGCCTTTACTGCTTGGAGTTCTTGCTGCATTTCAGCATCTATCCCTTGCATCGGACTTTTGTGTATGTTGTTTGGCGAGGCATGACAGACCAATACATTCTGCTTCTGTGGGCCATCCAGCATGATACTCATAGGCAAGGCTCTCATCGTTCTAATATCACTTTCAGAGAATTGCCTGGCTCTGTATTGCAGTGGCATGAATTGAACTGAGTTTTTGATGTAGGGGTCTGCGGATGGTTCAAAGAAATTTAATATGCGTAGCTCTTCATTGCCCAATACGAAGGGTATTTTTTGGTGATGAAGAGTATTCCAGACATCCACAGATCCAGGGTAAGCACTACACCCAACCATATCACCCGCACCGATTACGAAATCTGGTTGTTCGTACGCGATATTATCCAAGACAGCCTTCAGGCTATGAATATTGCTGTGAGTATCCGTGATGATTGCGATTTTCATGCTGATCTTATTCGATTGATCGTTTACACACGCGAGGCCCAACGCTCCGCTTCACTGGCGGCGGGGCGAAGTCAGAACCAACTTCGGGACTTGCGATAACCTATTTTACCGGCAGAATCCCTGGGGCGAGGGCGAAGCCCCCGCCGTCCACGTGCAAGCGATTGTTGGGCCGCTTGTGTGTAACAAAAGCTTTTATCGCTGGTCGTTTTGCTTCTCTGCCCGTTCCTTTATCCCTAACAGACAACGCCGCATCATCACAATATCCAGCGTATCTACCACCAGCAGCAACACGATCCACGGCGATGCCCAATTATATTTCCCGCGCAACCGCGTTACCAACCGGGTTTGATGCTCATTCATCGGATATAGGCCCCAGGCCCATGTCCCTGCCGTCGCAGCACTCTCGCCACCAACCCACAACATATTTCTAAATACCTCGATGTGCCGGACGGTTTCAAACGTCCATTGACTCAAATAAACCTTGTCGCCTACTTTTAGGTCTTGCCATTCCGACATTATTTGATTCGCGCTTGGTTTGCCCAGATTATCAATCCAATCGTAGCTATACCACCCCGCACGTCCAAAACCAATTTGTACTAACCACGGCCAAATCGCTTCTGGCCGCGCATTAATCGTCACAGCACGAGTCGCGTTGAATGTGGGCGACGAGACAAGCTCATCTCCTGGCATTGACCGTGCTACTTCGTCATTGGTGGCGCCCCACCGATGTTGCCAAGGGCGAATGAAACGTAAATAGACCAGCAGAAGAATGATTATTCCGAAAATTGCAAAAATGGTGAACATTATATTTTTCTTGGTTTATGTTAATTTAACGAATTAAGGATTGATGCGGCGGAAAGGGGAAGAATCTAAGAGAAGGGAAGAAAGCGCCGCCGCATCTGTCCGAGTTGAACTAAGCCGCACGCTCCAGAAACCGATTTGGGGAAAGAAGGGTTGCTATGGTCTCTATGGTCTCTTATCAGGGCGATGAGAAAGGTCAATAAACTAATTCTACCTGAAAAAGCCGCCGATAAGGCTAAAACAAGTAGGGTAATCGCATTTGAAACGTGAGAGAATTGCTGTGCGACAGACGGAGGCGCACAGCGATGGAAGAACAACCGGTAGCAAGCATTGCCAAGCATTTCGAAGGTTTGCCAGATCCGCGCACAGGGAATGCGAAACGGCACATTTTTCTAGAAATCCTGGTCATGGCGATTTGTGCTGTGATTTGCGGAGCAGATGGCTGGAGTGATATTGAGTTATTCGCCAAGAACAAGAAGGCCTGGCTGAGAACCTTTCTGAAATTGCCAAAGGGCATCCCATCGCATGACACATTTGGCAGGGTATTTGCGCAGATCAAACCAGAAGAGTTCCAGAAGCGATTTGTTGAATGGGTTCAGGCGATCGAAAAGCTAACAGCAGGACAAGTCATTGCCATTGATGGCAAGCAATTACGGCGGTCTCACGACCATGAGACAGGCAAAGCGGCGATATATATGGTGAGTGCATGGGCAACACAAAACCAACTGGTATTGGGTCAAACCAAAGTGGCAGACAAATCCAATGAAATCACGGCTATTCCTGAACTGCTACAGCTTTTGGAGATAAGCGGCTGTATTGTGACTATCGATGCTATCGGAACCCAGACCGAAATCGCCAAAACGATTATCGATGGTGGTGGCGACTATCTCCTGTCGGTGAAAGAGAACCAGGGCCACTTATTTGAAGACATCCAATTCCTTTTTGCTGTGGATGTGGCTCATGGATATGAGCGTGAGCACAGCTATTCCAAGACAGTCAACAAGGGGCATGGGCGTATTGAACGCCCCGCATGAGCCGCCGGGGGACTTAACCAGAACCATCTTCGGGACTTGCGACCGTTTTTGGAGCCAGAATCCCTTTCGGGGGGCGATTAGCCCCCCGGTCGGCCTCCATGCGGATGTTAGCCCGCTTTTACCAGGAAAACAACTTGAAAATACGTCATGGTTGGCTCGCAGAAACAGTAATTTGAGGAATAACTGTACTAGGAGGCAACGGTTCTAAACTCTGATAGAAGTTCAGGCGAACCACATCCAAGGAATCGTTCCGTGGTAAAAGCACAAATACTTCTCCTTTTTTAGTATTCGCAACAATATTTCGCATTATGTAATAGTAGGCCTCAGAAAGTGGCACACGAGCCACCCCCTGGTGTACCATATCTGCACTGATGTAATGTACGGTTTGGTCAACTTTCACTATTGGATCGTCAACAACATCATCCCGTAGAAGATAAACGCTTCCATCTTCAAATATATTAAGTAAAGTCAAACCGCCAAAACCAGTTGTCAACTGTGTTTCAAATACCACGTTTCCAGCCATAACCATGGGAGGCTGCTGGAACGAGTTGACGACACGATATAATACATTGTTACAATAGTAACCGTTGGGAGTACTCATCATATCTGAATTATTTTGGATAACCTCCAAACGATACATGTCAGAGCCGCCTGCTATTTCCAGTACAACTTGGCCTTCACAATCAATTGCGATCCCAGTAAGACCACCTTCGATGTGAAAACCTTCGGGAATTTCGTTGTAAGCGAGTAGCTTACCATCGAAGGATAACTGGTTGACTCGATAACGGGGCGGTGAAAAATCTAGACTGATTTCGAGTAGAAATAGCTTATCTCCACTTATGCGTAGATCTGCTACGTTCACAATTCCCAGGTCATAAAGCTCGATTGTATCCAATAAATTTCCTGCTTCGTCGTAGTGAAGCAGACGATTGGCAATGAGGTCTGCAATCATGAAGGTATCATCCGGCAGAATGGCAATCGCGTCCGGGCCAGTGATTTCCATGTCAGGGTTATCTGCTCC
Source organism: Chloroflexota bacterium (assembly GCA_049325275.1). Taxonomy (GTDB): domain Bacteria; phylum Chloroflexota; class Anaerolineae; order Anaerolineales; family UBA4823; genus CAIQJJ01. The sequence goes on along the minus strand of JBMOLU010000078.1, from coordinate 33,335 downwards.
TCGATATTGGATGATGCTGTCACCTCCAACAGGTATAGAAAAAACTGTCGTATAGAGTTCACCAGGTTGGTCGTGGATTACTGGAAGGCCCATCGGTGAAAGAGTTGCATTTGGTGTAGATGTGGGCACAGGTGATGGAGCGGCAGTTGGGGATACTGTAACGCTAGATGTAGGCTCCACGACGATAGAAGTTGGTGTTCTTTCGGTTTTGGTTGAAGTTAACATTGGTTTTGGGAACGTCGGTACCAATGGCGTGGACGTAGATGTGGCATCTGCTCCCTGGCAGGCTGAAAGGACAAGGATAAATAATACAACGAAATAAAAGTGCTGCTTCATGGCTTTACCTCTTCTGGATTGGTTCTACTGTTCTTGATGGGGCATATTCTCATCCTCCTGTTTTTTATGGATATGGATTTGGGGGGCTGCTTACACTTTTTTCGATGTATGGCAAAAACGCTTCTGAACACACGTTGTTGTATCTGCGAGGCAAGTAGTCGGCAATACTGTTAAATGATCGGTAAATCCTGACTACTCTATCGTATTGTTGATAGGTGGTGGCTTCATACCCAAACATTCCTGTACTGCCATAAAACTTATCGAAAATTATCGTGTGCCGCGGCGTAGGGCTACACCGATTCATGATGTCCCCTGGCTGTAAATCGTTTCTAGAGGGAAGTTGGGTGGAAATCGTCTCTAACGTGCATGTTCCGTAATGGCTCCCCAAGTTCCAGGCATTGCTCACCAGACCCGAACAGTCTACCCCCTCCCGCAACCTGAATTCGGATCCGTGTAGTCGCCTGCGAATTTCGCATTGTTGCCACCGTTCATAAAGCTATTGAACTGTGCGACAGTATCCGCTATCCCCCAGGCATAAGGCACACTCGAATAATTCTTCGCGGTCGTCAAATAACGTGGTTTGGTACGCGATGGGCATTGACCATAAGGGTCGTTGATGTGGTATGAATTAAGATACGTGCTGTTATTCCGATAGCCTGCTGCGACGCTGATCATTGAGGTGCGCGTGCGGCAAGTTAACTGTGTGGCAGATTCAGCATAGGATTGTGCGACATCTTCCCTACTGGTCGAAGGGATTAAGATGGGAGATAGCCTGGCGCTGAAGATCAATCTCTGGACTTCGGCCCTATCCGGTTTCGTAACCAGAATGTAAACATTGTCATCCGGGCCAACCACAATACCGTGTGCGACAGATGTATACATCTCCGCCAGTGGGATACGGGCCATACCTACCAAATTCCCGGAAGCGTCATAGCGATACACTTTCTCATCCACCTGAACAGCCGGGTTGAACACCACTTCTTCGGCCACCACCCAAAAACTGCCGTCTGAATTGACATTCAGAATGATCAACCCACCCAAATCCGTGGCAAACTCTACGCCAATGCGTTTGTTCCCCGCCTGAATATATCGGCGAGATGGATCATCAGACACTAATTCAGCCGGATAAGCCGAGTACACCTTATCCTGAAGTAGATAACCTTCAAGGCTCTCTTGCTCTCTTCCACCAGAAGGGTCCACAAATCGGGTAATGTTTACCCCGTCACCTTGTTCGATAAGAACACTACCATCGCTACCAATGGCGATTCCACTCAATCCATCTTCAGGATACAAGCCTTTGGGTAAATCATAATGCCCAAGCACTTTTCCCTTCAAAGATAGCTGAACTACTTTGGGAGGAATAGAGGCCATATCCAACACCCAAATTGCTTTGGATGTGACCTCGATATCGCCAACGCCGACAGCGAAATCGCCGACAGCTATCTTATCGAGCAGTACCCCTTCTGAATTGAAATGGAGCAGGTGATTGTCTGCTGTATCCGCAATCCAGAAAGTTCCATCAGGCGCTACGGTGATTGCAGGAGGTCCCCAGATGAGCATATCGGGGCCATCACTTGCATAATGGATTCCCTTATCTCCTACCGGGATTGAAAAAACGACTTCATGTGTTACGTCTGTGGAGATAGTTGATGCTGCGGAACTGGCGTATATTCCCCCCACTAATGTGAGAGCCGCCAAAGCCAAAATAATGATGAAACTCAACTTTTTCTTCATGCGATGATCCTCCAAAGTGAAATCATGATTCTGGTTTGTGTAGATACCCCGCGAACGAGCGGGCTAACGCTCCGCATAAGCCGCCGCCGGATGTAGCACGACAAGACGCACTTACAGGACTTGGCTTTACTTTTGACGCGGCGCGTGCCACGCCGATAGGCGGTCGGCTTCGTGCGGTGGTTGGGCCGTTTTTTATATCCTTCTACTCTCTCGGACAAATTCAACAATTTCTTCCGTACTTACGCCCAAATCCACACTATCTACTGCCAGAGGAGAACCCAATCGTTTTTCTGGCTGGATGATAAACACCTGCCCGTCCTTACGCTTTATCTTTACTTGCCCTTCCTGTAATGCCTGATCCAATATTGTCGCAAAGTTTTGCCGGGCATTTGAATAGGTATATACTGTGCTCATCAATTCACCTTTACCACTTTCACACCTTTTTCTCGGGCGTATTGTGCCAAATTCTTATCGAGAGTCATCAAAGGTAATTTATATTGTCTTGCCGCTTGTATCAAATATGCATCATACGCATAGATATTGAGTTGCGAGGCTATTTCCAGAGAGGCTTCTAAATCAACATCTACATATCGAATTGATATCGTTTTGTAAATTTGTACAGCTTGCAAGATTTGCGCCAAAGTTACTCGATTGCGTTTATACATCGCCGAAAAAGCATTGCCTATCTCCCAATGAACTGAATGGGGCGCAACAATATTGGCTTGCGCTGTTTCGGCAATAATAGCCGTTTTTTCCGGTTCATCAGCAATTACTGCAATAATAACGGACGCATCTACAACAATATCCATTGATACACCTTTTACTTGAACAATTGTACAATATGTTGTTATTGTATCAAATACAACGAGAAAGTGCAATTACATGTGTTCTTTACTCTTCTGGACTTTGGCCATTCTCGAAAAACGATGATTTTAGCCATCAATGTGCGCTAATTCACGCTAATTTACTACATATTGACTAGAATTATGACCAATGTTTACCCGATTTCATGCAAAAATGCGGGTTTTGGCATCCTAAAACAAAAATGGCCAAAGTCCAGTACTCTTTATCCTATCCCCCAAAAAAGGCGAAAGGTTGTTTTACAAGTGTTCCGTGCGGCCCAACATATAGTAGGCTGCAAGCACCCATCTAGTAAAATAAACACGAAACTTCCGTAATTATTGACATAGACGGAACATTCGTTCTAGTATATAATCCCTGGCACGTTCCGTATATTCCGCGAAACATGCCATTCCTAACCCTACCCTCTGCGCTTGCAGATAGTATAAGGGAATGTAGAGCTAAAATCAATGGGGAAACCAAGCCCAAACAGCCTAAAAAACTCCTTGATCAACTGCGAGAGGCCATCCGCACCAGGCATTACGCCATTCGCGCCGAAGAAGCCTACACTTCTTGGGTGACTCAGTTTATCCTGTTTCACACAAATGCCATCCTAACGAAATGGGTATGCCCGAAGTCAACGCCTTCTTGACCCACCTGGCCGTAGAGCGTCAAGTGGCCGCATCCACCCAGAACCAGGCCCTGAGCGCCATACTTTTCCTGTACCGTAACGTACTTGATCTGGAACTGACCGGTAACTTAGATGCTGCCTACCAGCCTGATCGAACCCCTGCAACGCTATCTGCGCCACGTCAAACTGATCCATGAAGACGATCTGGCTGAAGGCTTTGGTGCAGTTTACCTGCCTTATGCACTGGCGAAAAAATATCCCCACGCTGCCCAAGACTGGGTCTGGCAGTATGTCTTCCCGGCATCCGAACGCTCCATTGACCCCCGTAGCGGCGTCGAACGCCGCCATCACGCAGACGAGTCTGGCCTGCAAAAAACCGTCAGCGCCGCTGCCAAGAAGTCGGGGATTCCGAAAAGGATCACTTGCCATACCTTCCGCCACTGCTTCGCCACCCACTTACTGGAGGCAGGTTATGACATTCGTACCGTCCAAGAACTACTCGGACACAAGGATGTCAGCACGACAATGATCTACACCCATGTGCTCAAACAAGGCGGCCTGGCTGTCAAAAGCCCCCTCGATTAACCCAGGGCAAACGCATCGAATTGTGGGGGGGAAGGGCAGCCCGGAAAGTGCCTATGGCGGGTAGCTCTTCTCGCCAACCCGCTGTCACCCGTCAGCGCCACTTCAATGCGTTTGCCCTGCTCGTGAAGTACTTTGCCTCGCTTTTCAGGCAGCTTCTTACAGTGCCGGAGCCGGTGGATCGCCCGGCAGGTCGCTTTTTTCGTTCGGGAGCGCCTTGGGCTTGTTCCGATCGTAGGTCAGCGCGTAGATCAAGATCAGCGCCAGGCCAAAGAAAGTAGGAATGAGGCCGATCAGCATCCAGGGGCCAAGCCCGAGCGGGAAACGCTGGCTTCCCAAGAATCCCAGGGGCCAGAGGCCGAGGGTCAGCGCGGCGCCGACCGCGGTGATGACGATCCCCCAGCGCAGGCTGTCTTTGCCGTCGCTTTGCCTTTGCGGGCGCACCAGGCCCTTTTCGGCCAGGGCCAGGGTCTCGCGATAGCTCAGGTAACGTAGAATGACGATCAACAGGAACAGGGGAACAAAGAATGCCGGGATAGCCAGGCAGGGAATGATCTGGTCGAGAAACATACGGGCCTCCTAAGGGTTGAGCGTTTCGATGCGAATGTCGCCGCTGCTGGTCTCGGCGGTCAGGCTTTCCCCGCCGCCGTTGATGCTGCCGGTCCAGCGTTTTTCATCCAAATCACCGCTCAAGGTGACCGGGATGGCCGATTTGACGCTGCCGTAATCCGTTTGCAGGTCGATTTCCAGGGCCGTTTCGGCCGGGATGGTCAGGGTGATGCTGCCGTAGTCGGATTTCAAGAGATGCGGTCCCTTGCCAAGCGTGCCGGTAAATTCGACGGTGCCGCTGTTGGTGCTCAGGTCGAGCGTTGCCTGTTCGCCGCCGGTGATACGGATATTGCCATACCCTGAGTGAGCCTTCACGGCTCCGCCGGCGCCCTCTAGCGTGACGGCGCCGCTGCTGGTGTTCAAATCGTAGCTTGCAGCCTGCACGTCTGTAAGCTCCAGGTTGCCATAGTCGCTGGTGGCGGAGAGCGCACCGGTCACTTCCAGTTCGTTGAGGGTGATTTTCCCGCTGCTTGTGCGGGCAGTGAGCGCGCTGGCGCTGCCGGCGGCCAGATCGATGTCTCCGTAGTTGCTTTCCACATTGAGCTTTTCACCGGCCTGGACCTCACTCAGGCGCAGGTTGCCGCTGCCCGAAAACAGATCGACGTTGCGCGCGTCGGCCCGTGTGAGCGCAACGTTGCCATAATCCGACTTCAGGGTGATGCCGGCCTCGCCGGCCCGGATATCCTCGGCCTCGATTTTGCCGCTTCCGGTGTTGGCTGCCAACTCACCCATGACCTGTGCAATGTCGATGTCACCGTAATCGGAACTCAGGTTCGCTGCACCATTCGTCCCGGCCAGGTTGACGTCTCCCAAATCCGAGTGGGCGGTGACGGCCGTATCCACGGGAACCTGGATGGTGAAATCGACGCGTGCGTTGTCGCTATTCTGCACGCGCAGGTGCGAACGTTCCGGGTAGTCGAAGACGACTTTGACGTCGCTGCCGTTTTGGGTCACGCGCACGTCGATGGCTGCCAGGGCTTCTTGCGCTTCTGCTTCGTTCCTGCCGTAAGCCACTTTGTGCATGGCGATGATGATTTCATCGCCCGTGGTGGTGGTGATGGACACGCTGCCGTACGTGTTCGCGATGTTCAGGGTGGTGGGGCCGTTTACAGCTAGGCGCTTTTCTTCATCCGCTTCTGCTGTGATGGACAGGTTGGGGCGCGGTAAAAACCCCCCCAGCCCCACAGCCCTGATACTGAACGAGAGCACGCCCAGGATGGCGGCGCACAGGCACAGCAGTGCCAGCCCCAGGGCGACGATGACGATACCTTTTTTCATGTCGATTGACCTCCGTTATTTTGATCGTTTTGGTTTACACTTGCTTTGACAGGCTGCATGCCGAAAAGTTTCGATGAAACTTTTTTCCCTTTGCACTGTCTAACGTTTGAAAGGCCCTCTCCGTGAATCTCGCTGACGACGAAACCGCTCTCATCCAACGTTCACAAGCCGGCGATACTGCCGCTTTCGGTGAACTGGTGCTTCGGCACCAGGATTTCGTTTACAGCCTGGCGTTACGCGTCGTGGGCGATGGGGCCGAGGCAGAAGACCTGGCCCAGGATGCTTTCGTGCGCGCCTGGATGGGCCTGGCGAATTTCCGCGGCCAAGCGCAGTTTCGCACCTGGTTGTATCGCATCGTCACCAACCTGTGTTACAACCGCCTGCCTGGCCTGCGGCGCGAGCTGGCTTCGCTGGGCGACGACTGCCTCGACGAGATGGCCTGTGACGAGGTGTTGAATGTCAACCCTGCCGACCGCCTGGAAGCCAAGGAGCGAAGCGTCTTGCTGCAGCGGGCGATCGACGGCCTGCCGGAGAGTTATCGCCTGTTGGTGGCCTTACGCTATCAGCAGGATTTGTCCTACGAAGAAATTGCCGGGGTGGTCAACTTGCCCCTCGGTACGGTCAAAACGGGCCTGTTTCGCGCCAAAGAGCGCCTGCGCCAGGTGCTGGTGAAAGAGGCTGTCGTTTCCGAGAATCGGATGATGCGGGAGATCGTATGCACCCCTTGAATGCTCTCCGTGACGAAGACCGCCGTGCGCATGCCGTGGTGGAAACTGCATTGCAAAGCCAGCCGTTGGCCAAGGCTCCCGCCGGTTTTGCTGCCGGTGTTCTGGCACGCATAGAAAAAAGCCGCCTTTCGCAGGCAGCCGCGCGGCCGGCCTTTCGGCTGCATTGGTTGGACCTGGCGATCTGCACTTTGCTCTCGGGGATGGTCGGCGCATCGTTCTTCGTCTGGCAGGTGCTTGCTGCGCCGCAGATGGCTCCCTTCCGGGCTGCGTTGCGCAGCCAGGGCTTGCTGTTTTGCCGGCAGGTGTCGTTTGTGGTACAGATAGAGTTCACCGCGCTGTTGCTGCTTTTGGGGGTGTTGATCGGCCTGGGACTGTTGCTGGCGGGCGTCCGCACCGGGCTGTTGTCGGCGAAATAGTTCAACGCCTGCCCTCCGGTTTCAGCGCCGGGTATTGTCACCGTGCAAAAACATGGTATATTTTTGTGCTAATCGCCGGCCTGTTATTCCAACAATTCTGGTTTCTTTCGCAGATGGAAGAGCCGTGTTTTTTCTTGTGCATCCTGCCCGGCAGGTGCGGGTCCTTTTGTTGTATGCTTGTTAAAGTGGCCGGGAAATCTGTTTCGAGGGTAGTGGTATGCAAACTTTGGTGGTTATTCCCAGCCTCATGCACAAGTATTCGTTTTCGGCGCCTTTGGCGTGGCTCTTCAGCGGCCATCTCGATCGGGTCAAGGGGGTTTACAGCGTCACCCTGAACGAGGAAATCGTCAAGCAGTACGATCGCTTCATCGTCGAGTTGAACTGGTTCATCGAACTGGTCGAGTTCGAGCTGATTGTCCGCTTCATTAAGAAGCACAATCCCAAGGCCGTGATTTTGTTTGGTGGTTTGTACAGCCAGTTGAAATATGCGGAAGTTTTTGCCAATACGCCGGTCGACTATTTCATCAAGGGGGATAACGAGCTGCCGATCCGGCAATTCCTCGACGGCGTGGACCCCCGCCGGATCCCGAACATGGTCGGGCGCGATTTCGAGAACGAGCAAAGCTATATCTTTCAGCAAGAAGAGTTCAAGGACCTGGAATTCAGCCTCGACTGGATTCCCGACTATGCCCGGCACTGGGAAGGCAGCGCCGCCCCGGACGATCACTTGTCCCCCAATTACGACGAACTTCCCCGTTATCCGAAGTATTGGGAAAAACCCGGCGAAAAAATCGCCCCGGAGCTACGCTGGCGCGTGCCTTCCAGGGGAGGCCGCTACCACTTGCCGATGCTGATCACCGGGCGGGGTGAGTGCCAGGCCGTTCACCCCGGTTGTGACTACTGCATGGGGGCCAAGTCGCAAGTCATGCGCACCATTTACGGGCGCCCGGCCCGGGTGATGGATAACGACACCCTGGTCGACCACCTGCACAGGCTCGAAAAGAAATTCGACAAGATCAGCCTCTTCATCAACACGCCCTGTACGTACGATTTTCGCGGTCACCGCTTCGATCTGGAAGCCACGATCGAGATCGATTCGCCCAACACGGCCCAAGACGTTGCCAGGATTCTGCCCGCCTTTCGCAAGGCCATCGTCCACACAGCAATTTACCAGGAAGGTTTGCTTGGGAAGGTCACCCGCAGCGACATCGCCGCCTACCAGGCCCTGGAAGACGAAAACCATAAAGTGTACTATTTCGCCTTCGATGAGGATGCCCTTGCCTCTGCCGTCCCGCGCGAGCGCCGCCTGTACGCCGAAGTGATTTTCCCGGCCTGGGCCGATTGGGCGTTTTACAACGTACGCGCCAACGCGCTGAAAAAAAGCCGCGAATGGTATTTTGCGACCGGGCAGACCAACTTATACCCCTTGCCGCGCCAGATGGTCATGCGCCTGACACGTCCGGTAATCACCAACCTGCTTTATGCGCTGCACAAGCTGAAGTTGGTGGACATGAAGAAAAAGTTGGTGTAGTTATGCGTTCAAGCAGCGATCGGCTGCCAGAACGCAGTAAATGTAGTTCGCTGCTCCGCTGATCACATATTCCTTTTGCTGCCACAACCACGGGAAGGGGTCCTGTAGTTCGAGAAAATCGGGACGAATCAACGACGGGCCGGAGACCACACCGCCCGGCGTGTAGCTCCACTCAGCGCGGTTGACGCCGTACCCAACCGTCAGCGAATCGGCGCCAACGCCCGACACCAGCGATTTGTTCGAGCAGGGATGACAGCCCAGGTTGTACCCAAGCACGCCGGTGATCAGCGCCGGTTGCGCCAGATCGGGGAAGGCGACAAAAAGTGGGTAAAGGTTGACCGCTTGGTGCAGCAGGTTCCAGCCGATGCCCCATACCGGGTGATTCTCTCGCCACGTTTCGGCCGTATAAGGGATATCGAAAGGCGTTTGCTGCGCCGCTTCTGCCAACTTGGCGATGTGCGCCTCGGCTGCCTGGCGGAACGCTGCCGTGAAGTCTGCGTCGTCAAGCTGGCGCAAAATGGGGGCGATCACGGCGCCCAGGAAGGGCATTGCTTCCACGATTTTTTGGCGTTGCTCCAGGATATGCCGGCGGTAGTGCCCCTCGCCGGTCGTGGCGAGCAGTTCGGCGGCGGCCAGTACGGCCTGCATCTCGGGCCAGCCGGGCACGTAGGCGCCGCGTGCGGCCTTCGGCTCCTGGCCTTGCTCGCGCTGCCAGATCTTTTGCGCGGTCGCCAGGCATTCGCCGGCCAGTGCATCGTCGAAGCCGCGCAGCACGCGTCCCGAAGCCGCCAGCGTGCCGCAAACCAGGTACTCGAGCGCCGTGTCACGGTTGGTAAACGCCCAGCGGTCGTCGGCGCTGGGCACGTTGTCGGTCATGGTGGCGGCGTCACCGAGATGAACGTATTGGCGGATGTCGCCTTCGATGATGCCGGCAATGCTGTGCCCGATCACCCGGTAGGAAGCGAGGAGATTATCGGCTCCGTGCATCACCTGTTGGACGATGTCGGGCACGCCGTCCGGCTGGTGCAGTGTCACCCGGCGGTTGGGGCGGTCGAACGTTGTCTGATCGCTCGCCAGGCCGAAGGTTTCACGGATGTGCGCCAGGATCAACGTCGTGCGCGCCTGCGATCCGGCGGCCAGGTCGTAATCGCCGGCGTCGTGCCAGCCGCCGCGGTCGAGGCCGGGGATGTGCTCGCCGGGGGCATAGGTTGTCTCGGTCTCTTCGTACTGCCGGTAGCCGTCGAAGTGCTTGTGATTGACCGGCGCCTGGACGGCGTCGTCCAGGTGACAGGTCCCGTGCCAGACCCGGTACAGGTCGCGCACTTCCACGTGGCACATTTGTACCGGGAAGAAGGTTTCCAGCGTTGGCTGCCAGACGCCCTTTTGGTACACATCTGCGCGGATGGGGAAGGCAGCCGTTCTTTGCCCTTCGTATTCCAGCGCATACAGCCCTTCAGCGGTGACGTCGCTGAAATCGAACAGGGCGTAGTCGAAGCTCAGGTACGTCCCCCACCGCTTAAGCGGCTCGCTGCGGATACGTGTCTCCCCGTCCGGTGTGATTCGAATGAGGCTGGCTTTGCCAGGCTGGCCGGCGTTGCGGCCCAGTTCAATGGCGGCCTGCTTTTTCTGGCGCGGGTGATAGCCGACCTGCGAATAGGCAATCACCGGCGGGCGTACCCAACCGGGGCTCGGGGTAGGCGTGATGATCCACTCGAGCGCGTTTTGTGTGACGCCGGCCGGCAGCAGGCCGCGCACAATGAACCAGCCGTTTTGCGCCTGGGCGCGTCCGTCGAGCAGCAGCAGTTCGCCGTGCAGACTCTCGATGGACAGGCGTGCCGTAGCTTCATTCGGAGCAACGACCAGCCTGCGGCCGCTCCCGAGAGCTTCAGGTGCGCCATGCTCTTCCAGCACCGGCCCGTCGAACTGGCGCGGGAAAATCCCCGGGTGTGCGCCATCCATCCAATAGCTTTTTCCCAGGTAGATGTTGGGGGCCAGTTCGAGGTTGAAGCCGATCTGGCTTGCCTGTTCGGGGTCGAGCGGCCGGGCGAGGTCCACGCGCAGGCGCAGGTTCTCGCCATCGACGGCCAGGCGCAGCGTGTAGGATAAATCGGGATAGGCGCTGGCAACGCTCAAAACGCCTTCGTCGATCTGGCGTGGCGCGTTGTCCGGCAGGAGTGCCCACTGATCGGGCGCCGGCCCCAGGCGCAGGTTGCCGTTGGCGGCAATGCGTTGGTCGCACTGGATGATCTCCAGCCCGCCTTGTTTGCCTTCCTCGTAGGCGTTATGAAAGAACAGGATGCTGACGGCAGGCGCCTCGAGCGTTTCATCAGGTGTGCATTGCCAGGTAGTGGGGGTGCTCATGAAATCTCCGCTTGTGGTAAGATGATGGTGTTCACCTATATTTTCCCACAGCGCTTTTATGGCTGGTTAACAGTTTTGATAACGGTTTTATGGCTCTCTGGTTTTCAACGGGATGAATCCCGGGACATTTTCCGCCAAAGGTGGAAGGGACGATTTTGGTAACTCTCAATAGTGCGGGGTGTGGGGTGTTTTGTGCGTACCAGGTCACCAGATTGCAACACGCACAAAAGACCCCACGCTCCCCCTGCTTTTTGAGAAGATGCCGATTTTATTTTGAAGGAGATCGTGATGGCAAAGCAAGAAACGTTGGCAAAGATCAAGGAGCTGGGCTTGGTGGCAGTGTTGCGCGGGCCATCCCCCGAATTGACCGTAAAGATGGTGGATGCCCTCGTGGCGGGCGGTGTGCTAGGGATCGAGATCACCTACAGCACGCCGAACGCCGAAGCGGTGGTTGCGGAAATTGCGCACAAGTATGGCGATCGGATTGTCCTGGGGATGGGCACGCTGCTCGAACCGGCGCAGGCCGAATCGGCCAAGGCGGCCGGGGCGCAGTTTCTCGTCAGCCCAATCTGCGACGTCGGCCTGGTCAAGGCGATGGCGGCCACGGGGCTTTTGGTCATGGCCGGCGCCCTGACGCCTACCGAGGTCGTTCAGGCTTATCGCGCCGGTTCGGATGTCGTCAAGATCTTCCCCGGTTCGCTGACCGGTCCTTCCTATATCAAAGCGCTGCGTGGCCCCCTGCCGCACATCCCTTGCATGCCCACCGGTGGTGTGAGCGCCGGCAACGTGGCAGAGTGGTTTGCTGCCGGCGCTGTGGCGGTTGGGGCCGGCAGCGAGTTGTGCCCGCCGGCGTTGGCAAAGGAAGGGAAATTCGGCGAGATTTCGGAGAAAGCGGCCGCCTTCGTGGCCGTCGTCAATGGGGCGCGATAAAGCCCGCGGCGCGTTGACGCTTGTAACCCTGACGTGCAACGTGCCGGACAAGCCTTCGCGTGAAAATGCAAAAGCCAGGGTGCCTACCCTGGCTTTTGCTTCGGAGGAGGAGAAGAAGCGTGTGTTTCGGCCCCCATACGCACTGTATGATACTGCCATTCCCGCAGTCGTGCTTGACGCTTCACCGTCAACCCGCCTACGCTTTCCCGACGATCCCCCTGCGTTTCTGAACGGCGGGGCGTGAACTTTCTAACTTGTAAACTCTTCTCCTTCTGGCCCTTCCCCTGCACAAACAGTGCTAAAATTTAAGAACGTGTTTGCCATCCCTGACCCACATACAGCAGCATGGCCCTAAGCCCACGCTTGTGCGCCGTGCTTTTCTGCCAGAACCGCATGGGTTGGGCTTTAACTTACAGGAGAAGTCGTTTATGTCTGGCCTCGAATTCCCGAAAGAAATCCGCCATCTCGATATTACCGATCTCGAACGTATCGAACGTTTCCGCAGGGCCGGCTACGGCGGGTCGGTGTCCGACGCACTCGCCGGCCTGGGCGTTTTCGATACCGTTTTTTCCGACCGTTTCAAGCCGTTACGCCAGGGGATGCAGTTGGTAGGGCGTGCGCTGCCGATCAAGCTGCATTCGCAGGTCGATTTGAAGGATTTTCCCGAATTGAAGGAGAAACAGGAGAAGCTGTGGGAACAGGAAGGCGGGCACCCGCAGAAACGCATGATGCGCGCCGTGGCAAGCTCGGCGCCGGGTTCGGTGCTTTGTTTCGACTGCGGCGGCGATATGCAGCCCGCCCAATTCGGCGAGATGAGCTGCCAGCTGGCTTATGCCCACGGCTGCCGCGGCATGCTGCTGGCCGGGAACTGTCGCGACACACAGTACGTGCTCAAAATGCCCGATTTCCCCATGTTCAGCTTTGGCACGCGTCCGAATGCCTTCGGCGGCTGGGTCGTCACCGAGGTCGATGTGCCCATTTATCTCCCTGGCCACATGACCCACTATGTCAAGGTTTGCCCCGGCGATTTCATCTTTGCCGATAACGATGGTGCCCAGTTGATCCCCAAGAAGCTGGTGGACGAGGTCTTGCTGCGTGTCGAGGCCATCTTTGCCAAGGAGAACGAAGAACGCCAGCAGTTAGCCGCCGGGATGCCGATCGACGAAGTCTACCGGGTGTACGGGGTTTTGTAACAGCAGGTTTTCGGTGAAAGGCGGCGGGTTCGGATTCTTCGGCCGCCGCACTCCACGAATTTTTCGAGGCTTTATGAAATTTTCCGAGTTTTCTCAACACGTTGAACGCGAGTTGCGCCAGAATATTCTGCCCTTTTGGATGCATACCGCTCTCGATCGCCAGCGGGGTGGTTTCTACGGTTCTGTTTCGCAAGATGGGGTTGCCGATCCGCAGGCCCCCAAAGGCAGCATTCTTACGGCCAGAATCCTGTGGACCTTTTCGCACGCCTACCGCATTTTCGGCGATCGGGCATACCTGGATGCGGCCAGGCACGCCTATCGTTTCCTGATCGATCGCTTTTGGGATGCGGAATACGGCGGGATTTACTGGCTGGTAGCTGCCAATGGTGAGGTCATCGATGCCAAAAAGCAGGTTTACACCCAGGGATTTGCCATTTACGGCCTGTCGGAGTACTTTCTCGCCGCGCAAGAAACCGAAGCGCTGCAGAAGGCCGTTCAGACGTTCGAATTGATCGAAAAACATGCTTTCGACCCGCAGTTTGGCGGCTACTTCGAAGGCTGCCATCGCGATTGGTCGCTGGCTTCTGCTTCACCCTTGAGCACCAAAGAAGCCGACGATCCAAAGACGATGAACACCCACTTGCACATCCTGGAACCGTACACCAACCTGCTGCGCGCCTGGGACGATCCCCGCCTGCGCCAGCAGCAGCGCGCCTTGATCCGCACGTTCATCGATCACATCATCGATGCGCAAACACACCACTTCTTGCTCTTTTTCAACGAAGCCTGGCAGTCGCGCACGCCGCTGATTTCGTACGGCCACGATATCGAGGGCAGTTGGCTGCTGGCTGAGGCTGCTGAGGCCCTTGGCGACGCCGAACTGCGGGCAGAAGTAGACGCCGTGGCGCTGAAAATGGCCGAGGTGACCTACCGTGAGGCGATCGAACCGGACGGTTCCATCCTCTACGAAGCCGAAGCGGACGGCGAAATCGTTGATTTCAAGGAGTGGTGGGCGCAGGCCGAAGCGGTGGTGGGTTTCTTCAACGCTTACCAACTTTCAGGCGACGAGAAGTATTTGCAGGCCTCGCAGCGCGCCTGGCAGTTCATCGAAGCGCATCTCATCGACCGCCAGCACGGCGAATGGTACCGGGCCATCAATCGCAAAGGGCAGCCTATTTTCGGCCCCCTGGTCGATTTCTGGAAGTGCCCCTATCACAATGGACGTGCCTGCATGGAAATCTATGAGCGCCTGAAAAACAGGGCGCGTTAGTAACGTTACGGGTTTATGAAAATCACCGCGCCGCGTTTGTCGCATGCCGCTCAGCCCACGATTGCCTTTTTTGGCGGGCTTTCCGGTGGTGCCAATGCCTACGAAAAGTGGCAGATGTGGCGTGGGGTAGGGGATGCTGCCGCAGAACAGAACATCAATTTGCTTTACATTGCAGGCGATGTTTCTGAACGTTCACCTAACGCTATTCTCTATCATCTTGTCGATGCGCAGCGTATCCAGGGTTTGATCGTATGGCATTCCTTTGTCAGTTTCGACAGCCTGGAAGCGAATGCGCGCGCTTTCCTGACGCCTTTTGCCTCCTTGCCGGTTGTCAATATCGAGATGATGGTCGATGGTTACCTCAGCCTGCTGCTGGATGAACTTCAGGGGATGGACGATTTGCTCTCTCATCTGGTTGAGGTGCATGGCTACCGTCGGATTGCGTTCTTCAACAGCGGCGATGCCTTCGCAGCCGGCCGGCGGCGCCAGGCGTTTGAATGGGTCATGCGCGGTTATGGCTTTTATGATGCACAACTGGTGGGTTCGCTGGACGAGCTCGATGTGCGTGGTTTGCGCCCGGGCATCGATTATCAGGCTTTGGTGACCTGTGCCGATTCTGTCGCCGTTTCGGTGATCGAAAACTTCCAGGCGCGTGGGCTTCACATTCCGGAAGATGTGGCCGTCACCGGTTACAACGACGGCCACGAGGCGCGTGGCTCGATCCCGGCGTTGACGACGATTCGTTTGCCTTTTCGACAGATGGGGCGGCGCGCCGTAGAAATGCTTGCCGCCAGGATCGGCGGCCGGGAGTATCCCGATGCGCAAGTGCTGCCTCTGCGTTTGATCACGCGTCGCTCGTGTGGCTGCCTCGACCCGCTTGCCGAACAGGCCGCCATTGGGCCTGTCCCTCACACCTCCGGAGATCTTCTGGCTGCGTTGGCCGAAGGACGACAGGCTTTAGTGCAAAAGATGACCCGTGGGCTTGGGTCAGCCGCAGAGAGCAAGGCGGTTGGCTGGGCAGAGCGAATGATCGACTGCTTTGTCGCCGGCTTGCAGGAAACGATGGGGGCAGAGGTGCCGGGGCAGTCTCCGCAAGAGACTTTTCTCTATGGGCTGAACCAGGTCCTGGGTGAGGCTGTGGCCGAAGGTTTGAACGTCAACCGCTGGCACGAAGCCGTGACGTTGATGCGCGGGTGGTGTTTGCCTTACCTGCGCGGCGGTGTGCTCACCCGCGCCGAAGATTTGTGGCAGCAGGCTCGCGTTCTGGTGGCCCAACATGCGGCTCGCACCGAGGTGCATCGCGCCTGGCAAAGTTCCCGTTATGCTGCCGCACTGCGCGAGGTCGAAGCAGCGCTCTTGATCACCTTCGACCTGGAGGAGATGCTCAATATTCTCGCCGAAAACTTCCCGCGCCTGGGCGTTTTAAACGGATATCTTTCCGTGTACGAAAATCCTGAACACCCCGAGCGCTGGGCTAACCTGACGATGGTTTACCAGGATGGGGAGCGCAAACAGCTTGACCCCGGAAGGATACGTTTTCCTGCACGGCAGATCGTTCCTCGAGATTGGCTGCCCGAAGCGCGGCGTTTTAGCCTGATTGTCGTTGCACTGCATTTCCGCCAGGAGCAGATTGGCTTTCTGGCCTTCGAAGCAGATTCATCCAACCCGGCAGCTGAAACGGCGATGTTTGTCGATTCGTTGCAGGCCATCTTGAGCGCTGCGCTCAAAGGCGTACGCTTACGCCAGGACCTGCAAGATGCCATGCGCCAGGCAGAAGAAGCCAACGAACTGAAAAGCCGTTTTCTGTCGATGGTTAGCCACGAGTTGCGCACGCCGCTCAATCTGATCGTGGGGTTGAGCGAACTGGCTTTGCGTGAACAGGCGCGCGGCGGAGGCGGTGCGGCAGAGGCCATTCGCCGCTACCAGGAGCAAATCTACAACTCCGGCCGCCACCTCGACCGCTTGATTCGCGACGTGCTCGATCTGGCCAGCAGCCAGGTAGGGCAGATGGACTTGCTCTACGATTGGGTCGATCTGGTTGCAGTGCTGCACGATTCGGCTGCCATGGGACGCCAGCTCGCCGAGCAGAAAAACCTGGCTTTTTGCATGGATATCCCAGACCGTTTACCGCGTGTCTGGGGCGATAAGACACGTTTGCACCAGGTGCTGCTTAACCTGCTCAGCAACGCCGTCAAGTTTACCGCTCACGGTGAAATTCATCTTTCGGCTTGTTTGAATGCCAACGAAGTGGTGGTTGCGGTGCGCGATACCGGCATGGGGATTGCGGCGGACGAACAGGAAAAGATTTTCGACGAGTTCAAGCAATCGGAGCGTACCTCGGCGCGTGGCTATGGGGGTATCGGCCTTGGCCTGGCCATCACCCGCCGCCTGGTCGAGATGCATGGCGGCGGCATCTGGATCCGCTCGAGTGGCGAGGAAGGGACCGGATCGACGTTCTACTTTACGCTGCCTGTCCCGGAATTCGAGGCGGGAGACGAACCGAGTATCGATGTCTCGCTTTCGAACACGGTGTTGATCTTGACGGAGGAAGAGGGCGGCACACACCAGTTGATGTCGCACCTTTCTCACCAGGGTTTCCTGGTGGAAGAACTGGCCCTGAGCGAAGAGCCAGACTATATAGAGCACCTGCGTTATGCTCCGCCCGGTGCCATCGTGCTCGACATGGCCCCCGATGCCGAGCAAGGTTGGGAGATCATGCGGGTATTGAAAGGAAATTCGACCACGCAAGATATCCCGGTTCTGTTCTATTCGCTGGTGGCCGAACGAGATGCCGGTTCTGTGCTCGAGTTGGAATACCTGACCAAACCACTTGGCGCCCAGGATTTGGTAAAGGCGCTCGAACGTCACGGCTTGAAGTACACGCGCGGCAATGCGAACTACACGATCTTGTTGGTCGATGACGATCCGGCGATCCTGGCCATGCATGCCGATATGCTGCGGGCCGAGTTCCCGCAAAGTGTTGTTCTGGTTGCCCATAATGGCATCGAAGCGTTACATCTGATGGCCGACACACCGCCCGATTTGCTGCTGCTCGATTTGATGATGCCCGAACTGGATGGTTTTGGTGTCATGCGTATCATGCACGAAAATCCCCGTTTGCGCGGCGTGCCGGTGATTGTGCTCAGCGCGCACGAACTGACCCAACTGGACATGTCTTCGATGGGCAAGGGCGTGGCGGCTGTGCTCGGTAAGGGTTTGTTCAGCGCCCAGGAAACGCTGACTCATATCGAGGCCGTTCTGGCGCGCAACAAACGCCTGGGCAGTGAACCCCAACGCCTGGTGCGGCAGGCGATGGTCTATATTCACGAGCGCTATGCCGAGCCGATTTCACGTTCGGATATTGCCAATCACCTCAATATCAACGAGCAGTACCTGACGCGCTGTTTCAACAAAGAGTTGGGTGTCAGCCCGATCGTTTACCTGAACCGTTACCGCATTCGCCAGGCAAAGTGGCTCCTGGAAAAGGGACAGCACTCTGTCACCCAGATAGCTTTGGAAGTCGGGTTTTCCAGCCAATCTTACTTCAGCCGTATGTTTCAACGTGAAGTAGGGGTCACCCCGAAAGCTTACCAGCGCGGTGAGCGTGGCGATAATTAAGTCACAAATGTACATAATTTAGTTTCGGATGTAAATGACTCTCCTCCGATAACCTGTTATAAAGTACATGCTATCAGCTTCCTGTGAGCAGCGAACTTTATGCCTGATATCTGCCTCATTGCCGCTTACGATCCATGGGTGATCCAGTTGCTCCGTGTTTTCACGGAGGAAAGTGGTTTTCGCGTGGTACAGGCCTTTGAAGGAAAAGAAATCCTTCCCCTTGTCCAGCAGCAAAAGCCGCGCGTGATTTTGTTGGAAGCAGAGCTTCCGGGCGACCCGCGCGGTAGAGAACTGCTGGATAGGCTCAAGGAAGATGCCGTGGGTTGCACCATCCCGGTGTTGATTTTTTCCTGGCGCAAACAAGACACACGCAAGACTCAGCCCCAAGACCTGCATGTTTACCTGCAGGAACCCATCCGTTACGATGATTTCGTCTGTGCGCTTCGAAAGGTGGGGGTTGTCTGCGCCAAAAAGTCGCCTACACTGAAGTAAAGGGAGATAAAGGCGAGAGGCTCGCAAAGAATCCTTGCCGTCAGCGGCAGGGATTTTTACGATCCCTTTCCGTGGAAGCGTAATTTGCGGTATGATTCAGCTTACAACACTCGCGATGTGAAACCACGTTCAGGAGAAAAAAGATGCTGGTCCCGAAGCCCACTGTTGGCGATACGTCCTGGTTCGTGCAGGATCGTTTTGGCATGTTCATCCACTGGGGCTTGTACGCCCTGCCTTCCCGTCATGAATGGGTCCAAAGCCAGGAGCGCATTCCGCCGGCGGTTTATAAGACGTATTTTCGGTACTTCAACCCAAGCCGGTACGATCCAAAGCAGTGGGCCAGGGTGGCCCGCGAGGCCGGGATGAAATACGTCGTCTTGACGAGCAAACATCACGAAGGCTTTTGCCTTTGGGACAGCCAGTATACCGACTATAAATCGACCAACACGCCGTACGGCAAAGACCTTCTCGTTCCATTTGTGGAGGCCTTTCGGGCCGAAGGGCTGCGCGTCGGCTTCTATTACTCGCTGCTCGACTGGCATCACCCTGACTTTCCTATCGACATCTACCATCCCTTGCGTGACGATCCGGACGCCGTTGAGATGAACCGTAGCCGCGATGTTGCGCGTTACGCCGCATACATGTACAACCAGGTGGAAGAACTGCTCACGCGCTTTCAGCCGGACATCTTGTGGTGCGACTTTTCTTATCCAAACGCTGAATATAAGGGTTTTCCGGGCAAAGGCCACCAAGATTGGCAGAGCGAGAAACTCCAGGCGATGATTCGCCAGGTTTGCCCCCGCATCATCCTGAACAACCGCCTGGATTTGCCCGTTGCCGCCGACGTTTATACCCCGGAGCAGGTGCAGCCCACGGCGTGGGTAAAGGTGAACGGTGAACCGGTTGTTTGGGAAACATGCCAGACGTTCAGCGGCTCCTGGGGGTATCATCGTGACGAGACGACGTGGAAATCTCCCGGGCAGTTGATCCGTATGCTGATCAACACGGTATCCTGCGGCGGGAATTTGCTAATGAACGTCGGCCCCACCTCTTTGGGAACTTTCGATCCCCGGGCGCTCGAGGCTCTGGCCGTATACCGTGAGTGGATGGCTTTACACGGGCAGTCCATTTATGGCTGCACGCAAAGCGAATTTCCCACTCCGCAGGACTGCCGCCTGACGCAGAACGGTAACCACGTGTACGTTCATATTTACGCCTGGCCGTTTAAAACCTTGCCGCTTGAAGGCTTTGGCGATCGGGTGGCGTACGCACGCTTCGTACACGATGGCAGTGAAGTCAACCTGCACCTGTCCGAGTGGGATGCAAGCCAGCTGGGCCTCGGTCGCGATGCACTTGTGCTGACCCTGCCGGTTCAAAAACCCGATGTGATCGTGCCGGTGATTGAATTAACGTTGAAGTGAGATCGTTCGAAGATGGTTTTTCAGGTTCCTCAAACCGTAGAAGAGATTGGCGAGCGTTATAACGAGGTGCTGGCGCATATCGCCCGCGCTGCCCACCTGGTGGGGCGCAATCCTGACGACGTGCGCCTGATGGTGGTCACCAAGACGCATTCCCCTGAAATCGTCACGGCTGCTGTGCGCGCCGGGGCGCGTTTTCTGGGGGAAAACTATGCCGAAGAAGCGCTGGCAAAGAAACGCGCCGTTCACGAAGCCCTGGGGGTCGAGTGGCACATGATCGGCCACGTCCAGAGCCGAAAGGCAGAAGTTGTGGCCCAAAATTTCGCTTGCGTTCATTCCTTGGATAGCCTCAAACTTGCTGCCCGGCTGGATCGTTTTGCCGCTCAGGCTGGTCGAGTGCTGCCAGTCCTGTTAGAATGTAACGTAAGCGGTGAAGCCAGCAAGTACGGTTTCCGGGCATCGGACGAAGCTTCCTGGGAACTGCTCTTGCCTGATTTCGAAAAAGTTGCGGCCTTGCCCAATCTTTCTTTGCGCGGCCTGATGACGATGGCGCCCTTCCTGCCGGATGCGGAAGGCGCACGCCCCTGCTTTCGGCGTTTGCGCAGCCTGCGAGACTTTTTACGCCGGCGTTTGCCGAAGGTAGATTGGTGTGAACTGTCGATGGGAATGAGCGCCGATTTCGAAGTGGCCGTCCAGGAAGGTGCCACCTGGGTCCGGGTGGGGCAGGCCATTTTTGGAGCGAGGTGATCCATGTCTTTTCTGATCTGGCTGGTCAATAGCCTTGTTCAGTTGCTGGTCATTGTGGTGATCGCCTACGTGCTGCTCTCTTATGTGATGGCACCTTACCATCCTGTGCGCAGAACGTTGGCGCAGTTTGTCGACCCGATGTTGGCGCCAATCCGGCGGGTAGTGCCGCTTTTGGGTGGCATAGATATCAGTCCTGTTATTTTGATACTCATCTTGGAAATTTTGGGTAGAATAGTAGTAATGCTGTTGCTTTCCCTATTCACATGAGGTAACGATGACCCCTAAGAAAAATTATGAATTACACGACGGTAAGAAGGGCGCGGCGTTAGCCATTCGGGTGACACCACGCGCCACCAAAAACGAGATCACCGAAATCATGAGCGATGGAACGGTGAAAATTCGTCTGAAGGCCCCCATGGTGGAAGGGGAAGCAAATGATGCCCTGCTCGAATACTTATCCGGTGTTTTGGACGTGCCGGTGGCGAAGCTGGATATTGTCGCCGGCCTCGTGGGGCATGACAAACTCGTCTCCGTAATCGATCTGGATGCGCAGTCGGTGCACAAAAAGATCCTGGAGAATTTATCCTGACGAGATGTAACGATTCCGCGATTCGTTGCGAACCTGCGCAAGCCACCCAAAACCGGCCACGAAGGCACGAAGCGTCCAAAGGATTTTCTGCCGTCTTCCTTTGCGAACTGCGAAACGAGTGTTTCGCTCGTGCCTTGGTGGCTTTTTTCTTATCCGAGACCGAACTGGGTGGGTGGCGGCAGGGTGACGCCGGAGGCAGAAATGTGCCATAGGGTGTTGTAGGTCGCTTCCAGCAATTCTCCCTCGCTACTATAGAACAGGTTATAAAGCTGTACGATGTTTTCCTGCGTGCCCCGCAAACGCAGGTATTCGAGCGCATAGAGCTTTTGGCTGTCGCTGCCTTCTTTGAGCGCCTTGGACAGCATCTCCTGCGCCGGCTTGCCGGGGCTGATGCCCATACCTTGCTCGGCCGCATAAGCGATCAGCCAGGGGATCTGGTGAAGCGCCGGAAGCGGTTGGACGGTATGCGTGCCTGGTTTCTTGCGTTCATCGAGCGCCTGCGTTGCTGCGCTGCGCACCAACCACTGCGCATCTTCGACGGCGATCTTTTCAAGCAGTTCGGTGGCCCAGGGCTGTTGGACGCATCCCAGCCCGTGGACGGCCGCCCGCCGTACCAGCAAGTCGTCTACCTGGCTGGCCTCTTGAAGAATTTGGGCGCCTTCTTCCGGATCGAAGGCCAGGATTTCGGCGGCTGCGTCGCGAATCGCTTCGCTGCCATGCAGCAAGCCCCCGATCAAGGCATCACGAGCAGCTTTGTCGTGAATGATGGAAAGCGAAAGGCAGGCGCTTTGCCCGAGAATCGGAATGTCTTCCTCTTGCATTTGCGCCACGAGATCGTTGGTAGCTTTGCTGTCGTTCAGCAGGCCGCAGCCGAGGATGGCCAGGTACCGCAGCAGGATATTGTCCGAGTGCAGCCACTGGCGGAACATGACCGTCAGGCCTGCTTCTCCAGAGAGCGCCAGGGCAGTCAACGCACGCACCCCAAAGTTCAAGCTGAAAGTCTCTTTTTGTAACAGCGTAACCAGGCTCCGTAGTGCTGCAGCACGCCAGGGAACGCTCTTGGGGGCCAGGCGCAGCCAGCGCAGCGGCAGCAGCGTATCGCGCTGCAAGGGGTCTGCCTTGCTGGCGAGCAGGCCGTTTACCTGGGCGCTCAAATCACCAAAGGCCGCCGCGTAGGTGAAGGCAAGCGACTTCCCGCTCCAGTCTGGCATATTGGCCAGGTGTTCGACGCCCGTCTTGGCCAGGGCGCTGCCGGCCAGATATCCCATCAACACGGGATGGGCGAAACCGACGCGGCCTTCTGTGTGGTTGACCAGCAAGCCCGCGTTGAGCAGTTGGGGCAAGATACGGGAAGAAGCAATCGATGTTTTTGTGGCCGTGCCGTCGGCCTGGTCTGTTGAAGACGTGGGCCCGACGACCGATTCGAAGGCGGCCATCCAGTTTTCGGCTTCTTGCTTGAGGCAGAACGGGTTGATCGTAATCACCATCTGCTGCGCCAGGGCTTCGAGCGCCGGGCGTGCATCGGGGATACCTACGGTCAGGCGGCGCAGGTGCGCCTCGACCGTTTTGAGCGCATCGGGGCCGAGGATGTCGCCCGCGTACCCGGCCCATACTTTCAGGGTAAACTCAAGTGGATTCAACGCAATGTCCGCCACCATCAACCAGTTGTTGATCAACAGGGTCTGTGTCCTGGCTGTTTCTGCCTGGCCTGCCGGGATCATCGTCCGCAGCCAGCTCTCCTGCCACTTCGAGACGAACGCCGTCCGTTCGTTGGTGTTCCACACGGCAAGTGTAAGCGGGATAAGCCCAAGCTGGTTCAGGCCGGCATAGTCATCCGGTGATGCAGCAACGACCCAGCGCGCCGCCGGGTAATCGCGCATCAAAGCCGACATCCAGCGTGCCACCTGGCGGGACTGTGCCGGTGGAATTTCATCCAGGCCATCGATCAGGATGATGATTTTCCCGCTGTTCAAAGTGTTCTCGAGCAGGTTGGGAAGCCGGCTAAGCGTTAAGGTCGAGACGGTGGACGAAACCGCATCGATCAGGATGCCCAACGAAGTCCTGTTTTCGGCAGCGCTCAACGGAATATCGGCTGCGTGCAAAAGAACCGGGATGCTTTCGGCCAGCTCGCCGAATTCCGTATTGCCCCGGGCAATCGACCCGGCCAGGTAGGCCAGGGCCACGGTCTTGCCGGTGCCCGGGTAGCCGAGCAGGATCAGGTTCGCACCACCTCGTAACGCTTCGGGTAGAGAGCGCGTCGGTGCGTTGAAGGCAGCCGGCAGTTCGGGCCAATCGGGGATGTAGGGCAGCGCCTGCGTGTAGACGCCGGAGTCTGTCTCTTCGTCGGTCGGCGGCGGCGGGACCGGCAGGACGTGCGGTTCCAGGACGATTTCGTCCAGAGGGAAGAGCGGGGCGGCCAGGTGCATAACCTGAATGTTGCGGACGATGTCGTTGCGCAGGCGGGTTTCCGTGCTGGCCGTCAGGCTTTCGCGCATGGCGTGCGCCTGGTCGCGCAGGAACTGGCGGAAGTGAGGCCACTGGGAGCGGATGACCGAAACGACCAGCCAGAAGAGCGTCCCGGCCAGGAAACCTACCCAGAAAGACGTAAACTGGAAGTCGAAACGTAGAAAGGGTGGCATGACAGACCTCCGCTAGCCCGCGTAGAGGATTCTTCCACAGGTAGGGCAGTATGCTAACTGGCTTGCCGATGCTGCCGACTGGGTGATGGATGTATTGAGCGTGCTGCCGCAAGCGCTGCACGCCCGGTTGTTGATCTTTGCAACGGCGAAACCGCGTCGCTGCTGGCGAAGCCGCTCGTAGTGATCCAGGTCGGCCGGAGAAATCGAACCGAGAACTGCTCGCCGCTCGATTTCCAGGCGCTCGATGTCGCGCTGGCGCTCTGTTTGTTCGCCTTTCAGCCCGGCGTGTTGCTCCGTGATGCGGGCGGTTGTTTCGTTCAGGGCGTTTTGCGCCCCGGTAAACTGTGCTTCGGCTTCCTCCAGGGACATCATCGCTTCAAGCTGGCGATCCTCCAGCACTTCGCGATGGCGTTTGAGCGCAGCTGATTCGTTTTGCAAATCCTGTAACTCTTTTGGGTTGCGCACTTTGCCGCCATAAAGGTTGGCTTCGGTTAATTCGATCTTGACGTTTTGCGCTTGAACGAGATCCTCCACCTGGCGAAGCGTTTTCTGAGCCGCGTGCAGTGCAGCCTCTGCTTGCTGGAACTGGGCGTGCGCTTGCTGGATCGCCAAGTCATCTTGTAAGGTTTTGGCAATCGCTTCATAGCGCTGGCGGGACTGATCGAGCTGGGTATCGATCTGTTGTAAGCGGTAGAGGGTAGATGATTGGCTCATGTTGAGATTATAGAGGCGCTTGCCTGAGATGGCAAGTGCCCCTGGCCTTCCGGGCCGGGTGCGGCGCGCAGAGAACGGCGTCACGTTTCTTTGTGCTTTGCGATACAATAAGCTCCATGCCAAGCAACAGAAACAGGGCAGTTGCCTTCCTCAGCTTTCTCACGTGCATCACCTTGGCGCTTCTGGGCTACCTCTGGTTTCGCTCGCGCCAGGCCAGCGTGGTCGTCGAGTGGTCGACTGCCAGTGAGTTGGATACCGTCGGTTTCAACGTCTACCGTAGCGAGGTGCCAGACAATGCCGGCCAACGTGTGAACGAGCAGTTGATCCCTGCCGTGGCCGATTCGCTGACCGGTGGAGAATACCAGTTCGTCGACACGACGGTTGTACCCGGCAGGACGTACTATTACTGGCTGGAGGATGTGGATGCCTCAGGCAACGTAAATCGTAACGGGCCTATCGAGGCGCAGGCGGCCTCGGGGGCCGTGATCGAGTGGCTTCTGATGGCCGCATTGCTGGCGGTACTGGGCTGGGGATGGGCCGGCGTGCTGCGCAGGCCGGCCGGGCCTGCGGCGGGACAAAAACCGGCGGATTTATGACCGAACAGATTTGCCGCCTGGCTATTGCCCACATTCATCTGGAGGTGTGTTGCGCCAGCACCGTGCTGGCTGACCGGCTGCGCCAGCGCTACGCAGCTTTTGCCGGCGCGGCCGAACCCGGGTTGCGTGTGCGGGTGATCTGGCAGCATACCTTACAGCTCGACGATGCGCTGCCGCCGGTGCCACCATCTGATGCCTTTGTCTTCGAAAAAGGGAAGTTGTCTTTTGACACGCCGGGCTACCGGGGCGAGGTCGATCTTGCCGCTTCGGATGCCTGGCTTTCTTTGAATGCCCGCTCGCCGCTCGAAGGGGTGGAGTACTTTTTACGGGCGATCTATGCCTTACTCTTGTTCGAGGCTGGCGGTGTGTTATTACACGGCGCCGGGCTGGTGCGTGATCGACGCGCTTACGTTTTCTTTGGGCATTCCGGGAGCGGCAAGACAACTGCCTCGCGTTTGTCCAGGGGCGTCGTTGTGCTCAACGACGATCTGGTGGCCTTGCTGCCCGATTCGGGTGGCTGGGTGGTGCACGCCACGCCGTTTTGGAACCCAACCCAGGTTGTGCCGGTACGGTGCGCTGCGCCATTGGCCGGCCTGTATCGCCTGGTGCAGGATCGGTGTGTGTGGCTGGAACAGATTTCGCCGGGTCAGGCCGTTGCCGAACTGGCGGCCAATATCCCTGTCGTTTCGGCCGATGCAAGCCGCAGCGATCGCCTGGTGATGCGTTGTGCACAGTTGGTGCGCCAGATCGGCGTAAAGCGATTGCACTTTCTCAAGGATGATAGCTTTTGGCAGGCCATTTTATAGTGCCATCCGGCCTTTGCCGGGTTTCCCAAACTTTGCGTGAAGAATCCCCGTATGTTGGGGGCTACATGTGCGAAGCACACGCACGCCCCTCCTACTTTTTGAGAAGATACCGGCCTCCTTATTTTCAGGAACGACGATGATCGAAACGGTGTTGCCAGATATTCTGGCCGTCTACGGTGAAGCGCTTTACCTTGCGCAGCGGATGGAAATCGGCATGCGCATTTTCTACTGCCTGGATCGCGATTTACCCAAGACGCCACCCGGCGGCAGGCCGCGCGTCGACTTCGACGCCGGGCCGCTTCCCGATGCAACCCAGAACAGCCTCGGCGGTCTGTTGCGCCAGTTCAAGCGCGAAATGTTCGACGAAGGCGCCGTGGACCCGCAAACGCGCAACGCGATGCGCCGCCTGGAAAACTCGGCCGACTACCGCAACTGGTTGGTACACACCAGTTGGTGGGACTGGAACCCGCAGCTCGGCAGCCCGGCCGGCCGCGCCCGCGTGCTCGCCGAACTGATCGATCTGCGCGATCGTTTTCGTGAGCACGATCAAGCCATCCGCTACATGGTGGTGATGTGTGTCGAGCACTACGGTTTCCGGCCGGAACAGTTCGATTCAGAAAACTTTCAGGCGTATATGCATCCCCTGTAGGGGCAAATCCGCCAGTTTACTGGCCCGTGAATCTATACTTTTGCCTGACCCGCAAACCGCACTTGCGGCATTCATCCAAAACCTGCTTCCATGCCGAGACTGACACTTGAACAAATCGCCGCCCTTGCCCCCGACCCGGCATCGCTTAAAGCGGGGCGGGGCCTGGCCGGCGTGCAGAAATGGCAGGCCTTGGGCAGCGACGAGCTCGCTTTATGGGGTGCATGCAAGGGAAGCGCAGCAGAATCGTACAAAGTATGCGTCGATCTGGTCAAGACCGGCTACACCTGCACCTGCCCCAGCCGCAAATTCCCCTGCAAGCACACCCTGGGCCTGCTGCTGCTGGCTGCTGCTTCGCCCGCCGCCCTGCAGGAAACGGTGCAGCCCAGTTGGGTGGCAGACTGGCTGTCCAAACGCGCTGTACGTGATGAAGCGGCCACCCACAACGAAACGGGCAGGCAGGCACAGGTCAAAAGAAGCGCGGGCCGGCAGGACGATGCCGCCCGCCGCGCCGCCAGACGTGAGAAGCTGGCCCGGGAGGGAATCGAAGCCTTTGAGCTTTGGTTAAAGGATATGGTTCGTAGCGGGCTGATGACACTCCCGGCAAAGCCCGCATCTTACTGGTCCGAGCAGGCTGCCCGCCTGGTGGATGCACAGCTTCCGGGTGCGGCCCGCCTGGTACGCGAATTGGCCGCTATGCCGATGGCCGCCGGCGACTGGGCGGAACGTTTTTTGATCAAGCTTTCTCGCCTGTATTTGCTGGCCCAGGCTTATCACAAGCTCGACAATCTCTCTGCAGAAACCCAGGCGGATGTACGCGCCCTGCTGGGGTGGACGATCAACCAGGACGATTTGCGCTCTTCGGGTGAGGGGGTGATGGATGCGTGGCTCGTCGTTTCACAGCGCATGGAAGATGAAGACGCCAGCGGAGTGCGAACCCAGGTCAACTGGCTGTGGGGGCGAGAGACGAAGCGGGCCGCCCTGATCCTCAATTTTGCCCACCGAAGTGCTCCCCTGGATACGAGTTTGCCGGTTGGCCTGGCGGTACAGGGTGAGATGGTTTACTACCCTGGCGCCTTTCCGCTGCGCGCCGTGTGGAGAGCAGCGCAAACGCCAAAGGCTGCTTTCGTCCCGCAAGGGTTGGCCGGGTTTGGCCCACTGCTGGCGGCATACAGCGCTGCGCTGGCTAAAAATCCCTGGTTGGAAAGCTTCCCGGTCGTGGTGGAAGGGGTACGCGCACAAAAGCTGGACGAGCGTGTGATCCTCATCGACGGCGAAGGCCGCCTCCTGCCCGTCGACCGGCGTTTCCCAGCTTCTTGGGGTTTGGTTGCGTTGAGCGGCGGCTCTCCGCTGACTTTGTTTGGTTGTTGGGATGGTTTCGATCTGCTTCCCATGTCCGCCTGGGAAGGGGACCGGTGGGTCCGCTTTGACGAACGGGTTGCGTAACATGTCCCTTCTCCCCTCGCTTGCCATAACCGCCCTCCTGGGCACGGAGACAGAATCCGCCGTGCTGCCAGCCGTGCCGCATCCGCTGGATGCGGCCCTGGCGCGGGTAGGTGATACGGACGACCGCGAAGCGGCCTTGCTCAACCTGGCCTCGGTTGCCGGCCTGGCGGAACTTGCCGGCTACGTGCCCGCTGTTGCTGCTTCGCCGGCGCCTGCCGCACAGCCCGAAACGCTGCCGATCATCCCGGAGGCAGCCGCCAGCTTGCTCAGGCGCATCCTCGCCGGTGAGTTCGAAGATGTCTTGCCCGAGTTCCTGCAACGTACCGCCCAAAAGCACATGCGTCTTCCGGCGGAGGCGCTGCCGGCCATCTTGAACCTGGGAAAATACGACCTGCGCCCGGTGGTGCAGCAGGTGATCGGCGAACGCGGGCGCTGGTTGGCGGCGCAAAACCCGGCCTGGGCCTACGCCTTGCAGCGTGACCCGCGGGAAGCATGGGAAGATGGGGATCGCCTCGAGCGTGTGGCCGCACTCGAAGCGCTGCGTGGTGAAGATCCGGCGCACGCCCGCGCACTGGCCGAATCGACGTGGTCGCAGGAATCCGGCGACGATCGTGCTGCCTTCCTGACCGCGTTTGCCATCGGCCTGGCGATGGCCGATGAACCCTTCCTCGAAGCCTGCCTGGATGACAGGCGCAAAGGCGTTCGCACGGCAGCCCAGGCGCTGTTGGTACGCCTGCCGCAGTCGCGCCTGGTGCAGCGCACGCTCACGCGTCTCAACCGGTTTGTGCGCTTGAAGTCGAGGCTTTTGGGGGGCGACAGTTTCGAAATTTCGCTGCCCGAAACCCTGGATGCAGATGCAAGGCGGGATGGGGTGTTCGACGATGCTGGTGACATGGTGCAGTACCGGCGAATGGGTGAAAAGGCCTCCTGGTTGGCGGCCATGCTCTCCCTGGTCACACCTGCTTTGTTGAGCCGGCAGTGGGGAAAATCGCCTGAAAAAATACTCGCCGCCGCGCTCGCTTCTGAATGGAACAAACCGTTGATCGTCGGCTTGTGCGCCGCAACGCAGTTTTCTCAAGATGCAGCCTGGGCCGAGGCGTTGGTTGCGCTTTGGCTGAAACAGGAGACCTGCCGTACGCTGTTGGGTCGCGAGTCTCTTTGGGCGTTGGTCGCCCTGCTCCCTGGGCGGGTGCTGGAGGTTTTGCTGGCAACGAACCTGCAACCACGCACGACCGACCCGACAGACGGCGTTTCGCTGCTGGCGCTGCTGGGTGGGTACAGACGGCCCTGGACGGACAAGATGGCCCGCCTGATCGTACAAAACGCACGGCGCCTGGCCACCGGCCGTGGCCGTGGTTACGAGTTCTCGCACGCTTTCCCTTCTTTTGCGTTGTGGATTTCCCCTTCCCTGGCCGGCGAATTCTCCCGCGGCTGGCCGGATCAGCCAGGGGGCGGGTGGCAGGGCCGGCTCGATGAATTCCTTGCGCTGCTTGACTTCCGCCGTCAGCTGCACGAGGCCTTTGATCGGTGAAAACGGCACCGGCAGCATTCTTTTTGGGCCATATGAGCATCATTCTTTTTTTCAGGAGCCACTATGACGACGTTTATCCGTGAACACGCCGAGCAGCAGTTTGCCGAAGAGTTGGCCGAGCTGGCCGTAAGCGACAAACGCCAGCGCCCACCGAACTGGAAGCTCTCTCCTTGGGCCGTGACTACTTACCTGCTGGGGGGCAAGCTGGAGAACGGTTTCCGGGTTTCGCCCAAGTACATCGGCAGCCGCCGCCTGATCGAAGTTGCCGTGGCTACTTTGGCGACCGACCGCGCCCTGCTGCTCTTGGGCGTGCCCGGGACGGCGAAGTCGTGGGTCTCCGAGCACCTGACGGCAGCCATCTCCGGCGATTCGACGCTGATGATCCAGGGCACGGCGGGCACTGCTGAAGAGGCCATTCGCTACGGCTGGAACTATGCCCTGCTGCTGGCGCAAGGCCCCAGCGAAAAGGCCATCGTCCCCAGCCCGGTGATGATCGCCATGCGCCAGGGGAAGCTGGCCCGCCTGGAGGAACTGACCCGCATCCCCGCCGACGTGCAGGATACGCTGATCACGATCCTCTCCGAGAAAACCCTGCCCATCCCCGAGCTTGATAGCGAGGTGCAGGCGCGCAAGGGTTTCAACGTCATCGCTACCGCCAACAACCGCGACAAGGGCGTCAACGAACTTTCTTCAGCGCTGCGGCGGCGTTTCAACACGGTGGTCTTGCCGCTGCCGGCCACGTTGGATGAAGAGATCGAGATCGTGCAGCGCCGTGCCGAGAGCCTGGGGCAGGCCCTCGAACTGCCTGCCGAGCCGCCGGCCCTCGAAGAAATCCGCCGCATCGTGACCATTTTCCGCGAGCTGCGTGCGGGGATCACCGCCGACGGCAAGGCTAAGATCAAATCGCCCTCCGGCACGCTTTCGACGGCCGAAGCGATTTCCGTCGTCAACAGCGGCCAGGCGCTCGCCGCCCACTTCGGCGACGGCCGCCTGCGCGCTGCCGACGTAGCCGCCGGGCTGGCCGGGGCCGTGATCAAGGATCCCGTGCAAGACAAGATCGTCTGGCAGGAGTACCTGGAGACGGTGGTAAAAGAGCGCAAAGACTGGAAGGATTTGTACCGGGCGTGTAAGGAGATGTTGGCCTAGGCCGCCATGCACACGATCTTTGGTATTCGACACCATGGCCCCGGTTCGGCCCGCAGCTTGCAGAACGCGCTCGAAGCCTTGCACCCCGATTGCGTCCTGGTCGAGGGACCGCCGGATGCGGACGCCGTCATTCCGCTGGCCGCCCACGCCGCGATCGTTCCGCCGGTGGCCTTGCTGCTCTACGTCCCGGACAACCCCCGCCAGGCCACTTATTATCCGTTTGCCGATTTCTCCCCCGAATGGCGGGCGCTGCGTTATGCCCTGGCGCGTGGCATCCCCGTGCGCTTCATCGACTTGCCACAGGCTTGCCAACTGGGTGGAGAGGCCGACGATCGGGGTGCAGGCAGGAACTTCGCCGCCGAGACGCGCGCCCCCTCCCACAGCCCGGACGCGCCGGGACGCACCGTCCCCAACGCTGAGGCGCCTCCCCGGCCTCCTGCCGACCCGCTCGTCTGGATCGCCGAAACCTCCGGCTACAGCGATCCCGAACGCTGGTGGGAGCACCTCGTCGAGCGGCGCCGCGACAGCCGCGATTTGTTCACCGGCATTCTGGAGCTGATGGCGGCCGTGCGCGCAGAGTGGGAAGCATGTGGCTTCCCGGCCTATCCGCAGCAGGCGCAGCGCGAGGCGTACATGCGCACCGCCATCCGCACCGCCCTGGCAGAAGGCTGGCAAAACGTGGCTGTAGTGTGCGGCGCCTGGCATTCCCCCGCCTTGCTGGACCTGAATACGGGCCGGGATGACGAAGAAACCCTGGCCGGCCTGCCATGCACGGCCGTGGCCGCGACCTGGGTGCCGTGGACGTATAACAGGCTGGCGCAGCGTTCGGGTTACGGCGCGGGCATTGAATCCCCCGGGTGGTACGAACACATCTGGCAATGCCAGGCGCCGGGGGCTTTGGTGATCGCCTGGTTGGTGCAGGTGGCGCAGTTGCTGCGCCAGGAAGGCCTGAGCGTCTCGCCCGCGCATGTCATCGAAGCCGTGCGCCTGGCCGAAAGCCTGGCCGCGCTGCGCGATTGTCCCGTTCCAGGCCTGCCCGAACTCAACGAAGCCGCCCTGGCCGTCTTTTGCAATGGCGACGATACGCCGATGCGCTTGATCGGCGAAAACCTGATCGTCGGCGTGCGCTTGGGCAAAGTCCCCACCGAGACGCCGACCGTCCCATTGCAGCGCGATCTTGCGGCTATCCAGAAGCGCACTCGCTTTCATCCGTCGGCCTCCCCGGAGATGGTAGACCTCGACCTGCGCCGGCCGCTGCTGCTCGAACGCAGCCGCCTGCTCCACCGTCTGAACGTGCTCGATATCCCTTGGGGCCAGTTGCAGGCCGGGCGCAGCGCCAGGGGGACGTTTCACGAACTGTGGCGGGTCGCCTGGCAGCCCGAATTCTCCGTGGCCATCATCGAGGCCAGCCTGTGGGGCAACACTGTCTGCGAGGCGGCCACGCGCAAGTTGCAGGCCTGGGCGCAGGAAGCCGATCTGCCCACGTTGACCCATCTCATCGAAGCCGCCCTGCTTTCCGACTTGCCTGAGGCAATTGCCGGATTGATTGCCCGCGTTCAGCACCAGGTGGCCGCCAGCAGTGATGTCCATCACCTGATGGACGCCCTGCCCCCGTTGGCCAACGTGCTGCGCTACGGCAGCGTGCGCCAGGCCGACACGGACGTGGTCCGTCACGTGGTGGACGAGCTGGCGGCGCGCATTTGCATCGGCCTGCCTGCTGCCTGTGCAGCCCTCGACGACGATGCCGCCCGGGCCATGTTCGAACGCATCAACGCCGTGAATGGCGCCATCTCGCTGTTCGATGAAGATACCTATTTGCAAGCCTGGCTGCGTACCCTGGATACGCTTGCCGCCCACGACCCCGTTCACGGCCTGGTGCGCGGGCGCGTCTGCCGCCTGCGCTGCGACCGCCTGGACGGCGGTGAAGAGGTTGCCACCCGCATGGGCCTGGCGCTTTCACCGGGTTTTGCGCCGTCGCAAGCCGCCGCCTGGCTGGAAGGTTTCCTCCACGGCAGCGGGATGGCCCTGATTCACGGTACACAGCTATGGCAGGTGCTCGACGCCTGGCTGTTGTCTCTCTCAACCGAGATGTTCGCCGGCCTGTTGCCGCTCCTGCGTCGAACGTTCAGTACGTTCCCCATCCCCGAACGCCGCCAACTCGGTGAAATTGCCCGCCAGGGCGGTATTGCCCTGGCAAGCGGCAGCGCGGTAGAATTGGACATCGAGCGCGCCCGACAGGTTTTACCGCTGTTATTGGAAATTCTCGGACCCCGAACGTGAGCGAACAAAACACACCTTCTTCCTCCGAACGCTTGCGCCGCTGGCGTCTCTTGTTGGGCGGCGGCGAAGCAGACGGCACAGGCTTTACGCTCAACACCGAAGCCGATTTGGGCATGGACGGTGCCCTGGCCGCCCTCTATGATGGTACATCCGGCGCAGGCCGCCGCGGCGGCCTCGGCGCTTCTTCGCCCCGGGTGGCCCGTTGGCTGGGAGATATTCGTAGTTACT
>JBMOLU010000077.1:0-4478 GCA_049325275.1 Chloroflexota bacterium | reverse complement strand
AACACTTGTTTTCCCTTGACAAAAAAACCGAAAAGCATATAATCACCGTTCGCCAGTGAAAACAAAACAGATCTCGTCCCCCCAGACAGATCGTTGACAACTGAGAAGAAGTCTCAAGTCAGAGACACAAGCCTGATGGATTGCAGTCTGACGAGCCGATGTGAGAAAGAATACATCGGCGCTTTCGTCTGTATGGGCTTGATAAACAGTGGCGCAGTACCTTAACAACTGAAAAGTGATAGGAAGACAGCAGTGATGTCAATAACCAGTTAATTCTTCCGTAACTTTCACTCGCAAGAGTGACAATTTTTGCGGAGAGTTTGATCCTGGCTCAGGATGAACGCTGGCGGCGTGCCTAATACATGCAAGTCGAACGAGGTGCTTTTTGTAGCAATACGAGAGGTATCCTAGTGGCGAACGGGTGAGTAACGCGTTGGTGACCTGCCCCAAAGTGTGGGATAACAGTCCGAAAGGATTGCTAATACCGCATGTGGTCCCCGGATTTAGAAACCGGTGACTAAAGCAGCAATGCGCTTTGGGAGGGACCTGCGTCCCATCAGCTAGTTGGTGAGGTAACGGCCCACCAAGGCTACGACGGGTAGGGGACCTGAGAGGGTGGCCCCCCACAATGGAACTGAAACACGGTCCATACACCTACGGGTGGCAGCAGTAGGGAATATTGCACAATGGGCGAAAGCCTGATGCAGCAACGCCGCGTGCGCGAAGAAGGTCTTCGGATCGTAAAGCGCTTTTCTGGGAGATGAGAAAGGACAGTATCCCAGGAATAAGTCTCGGCTAACTACGTGCCAGCAGCCGCGGTAACACGTAGGAGGCGAGCGTTATCCGGATTCACTGGGCGTAAAGCGCGTGCAGGCGGTTCGGTAAGTTGGGCGTGAAATCTCCCGGCTCAACTGGGATAGGTCGTTCAATACTACCGAACTTGAGAGCGATAGAGGAAAATGGAATTCCCGGTGTAGTGGTGAAATGCGTAGATATCGGGAGGAACACCAGTGGCGAAAGCGATTTTCTGGATCGTTTCTGACGCTCAGACGCGAAAGCTAGGGTAGCAAACGGGATTAGAGACCCCGGTAGTCCTAGCTGTAAACGATGTGAACTTGGCGTTGGTGGCTTAAACTCCATCAGTGCCGAAGCTAACGCGATAAGTTCACCGCCTGGGGACTACGGCCGCAAGGTTAAAACTCAAAGGAATTGACGGGGGCCCGCACAAGCAGCGGAGCGTGTGGTTTAATTCGATGCTACACGAAGAACCTTACCCGGGTTTGACATACAGGTGGTAGGGATCCGAAAGGTGACCGACCCGCAAGGGAGCCTGAACAGGTGTTGCATGGCTGTCGTCAGCTCGTGTCGTGAGATGTTCGGTTAAGTCCGCTAACGAGCGCAACCCTCGCCGCGTGTTACAAGTGTCACGCGGGACCGCCGGTATCAAGCCGGAGGAAGGTGGGGATGACGTCAAGTCAGCATGGCCTTTATATCCGGGGCTACACACACGCTACAATGGCCGGTACAATGGGTTGCTAAACCGCGAGGTGGAGCCAATCCCCTAAAGCCGGCCTCAGTTCAGATTGCAGGCTGCAACTCGCCTGCATGAAGCTGGAGTTGCTAGTAAACGCGCGTCAGCTATAGTGCGTTGAATACGTTCTCGGGCCTTGTACACACCGCCCGTCACATCATGGGAGCTGGTAACACCTGAAGCCGGTAGCCTAACTGCAAAGAGGGCGCTGTCGAAGGTGGTGCTGGTGACTGGGATGAAGTCGTAACAAGGTAGGTGTACGGGAACGTGCGCCTGGATCACCTCCTTTCTAGAGTTCTTGAGCAATGGCTTTCTCACGAGGGCCGGCGCTCCACTCATTCAAAATCGCTTCGGACGCGGTGTCCGAGCGTACTGGTAGACGATCGAACGTTTTCCTATCACTTCTCAGTTGTTGAGTCGACTACGTGGATACGGGCTTGTAGCTCAGTTGGTTAGAGCACAGTCCTGATAAGACTGGGGTCACAGGTTCGAATCCTGTCAAGCCCACTAGTTTGTTCTGGGGATGTAGCTCAGCGGGAGAGCAGCGCCTTTGCAAGGCGAAGGCCACGGGTTCGAATCCCGTCATCTCCACTGCTCCACTGAGTCGGTTGCGAAGACTGGAGTGAGTTGAGGTTTGTTGAACGGTACGCAGGCATAAAGTCAAGATCGAACCGCCAGCAAGGGTTTTTGAAAGACCCGGCGGTGATGCCGGGTCGTATTGTCTCTGAAAATGGAATAGGTTGAAGGGCGACCGATGCCCTGAACGCAAGTTAAGTGCATCGGTCACCGGTCAACGGTGAGTTGCACCTTAATAACTGAATAGTAATCTGATGATGTAGGCCAAAACAAAAGAGTATCAATTTCTCCGCATCACGTGGAGATGCTACTAAGAGCTTACGGAGGATGCCTTGGCGCCAAGTGCCGATGAAGGACGTGGGACACTGCGATAAGCCCCGGGGAGCCGTGTACAGGCTTTGATCCGAGGATGTCCGAATTGGGAAACCAGCTACAGCGAACCTGTAGCGTGACCGGTTGAATCTATAGACCGGTTGACGGGAACCTGGGGAACTGAAACATCTAAGTACCCAGAGGAAAAGAAAGTATTCCCCTAGTAGTGGCGAGCGAACGGGGATCAGCCC
This sequence comes from Chloroflexota bacterium, assembly GCA_049325275.1. Lineage (GTDB taxonomy): Bacteria > Chloroflexota > Anaerolineae > Anaerolineales > UBA4823 > CAIQJJ01. The sequence goes on along the minus strand of JBMOLU010000077.1, from coordinate 1,808 downwards.
AAACCATCCCAGCTTGCTGGGATGGGGTTGTAGGGTCTGGCACATGGGAGTTACAAAGCATTCGGTTAACAGAAAGGTGTGGGAAAGCCTGCCATAGAGGGTAACAGCCCCGTATGTGAAAACTGAATGTCTCCCGCCGGATACCTGAGTACTGCCGTGCACGCTAATACGGCAGGAATCTGGGGAGTCCACTCTCCAAGGCTAAATACGCTTGGCGACCGATAGTGAACAAGTACCGTGAGGGAAAGGTGAAAAGTCCCCCTGTTAGGGGAGTGAAATAGAACCTGAAACCGTAAGCTTACAATCAGTCGGAGGGCTAACAGCGTGTCGGTGCTATAGAGAAATCTTGTGCGCGGCGCTATGCCTGACGGCGTGCCTCTTGGAGAATGAGCCTGCGAGTTAATCTCAGTGGCAAGGTTAAGGAAGTGACATCCGAAGCCGTAGCGAAAGCGAGTCTTAATAGGGCGTATAGTCGCTGGGATTAGACACGAAACCGGGTGAGCTACCCATGGCCAGGGTGAAGCGAGTCTAAACGCTCGTGGAGGCCCGAACCTACTAATGTTGCAAAATTAGGGGATGAGCTGTGGGTAGAGGTGATATGCCAAACGAACTCGGATATAGCTTGTTCTCCCCGAAATAGTTTTAGGACTAGCGTCACATGTTTAGTACTGGAGGTACAGCACTGAATGGGCTAAGGGGCTTATAGCTTACTGAACCCAATCAAACTCGGAATGCCAGTACTCCATAGTGTGGCAGTCGGACTCCGGGAGATGAGTTTCGGGGTCGAAAGGGAAACAGCCCAAATCATCGGCTAAGGTCCTCAAATTCACGCTAAGTGGGAAACGAGGTGAGGTTACTTGAACAACCAGGAGGTTGGCTTAGAAGCAGCCACCCTTTAAAAAGTGCGTAATAGCTTACTGGTCTAGTGACCTTGCGCGGAAAACTTAACGGGGCTTAAGCGTGATACCGAAGCCATGAGTCTCAGCGTAAGCTGGGGCGGTAGGGGAGCGTTCCACCAGCAGTGAAGGTCGACCGGTAAGGGCGGCTGGAGCGGGTGGAAGTGAGAATGCAGGCATGAGTAGCGTACAAACACGTGAGAACCGTGTTCGCCGTAAGTCTAAGGTTTCCGACGCCAGGTTATTCCGCGTCGGGTTAGTCGGGTCCTTAGCCGAGGCCGAAAGGCGTAGGTGATGGACATCCGGTCAACATTCCGGAACCGTTCAGATGGAGCGATGGGGGGACGCAGCGAGGTAGGCCAGCCACCGATTGGTCGTGGTGGTGCGATATACGTCAGGCGTTGAGACTGGTAGGTAAATCCGCCGGTTGAGCTGAGGTATAAAGCGAGCCTTTAAGGCATAAGTGGTTGAGCCTTGCTGCCTAGAAAAGCCCCTAAGCATTGAAGTCTGAATGCCCGTACCGCAAACCGACACTGGTAGACGGGTGTAAATGCACCAAGGCGATCGGGAGAACCCTCGTTAAGGAACTAGGCAAAATGGCCCCGTAACTTCGGGAGAAGGGGCGCTTGCTTGGGTGTTAAAGCCCGGGCGAGCCGCAGTAAATTGGTTCTAGTGACTGGTTAACAAAACCACAGGTCTCTGCTAAGCCGTAAGGCGATGTATAGGGGCTGACGCGTGCCCAGTGCCGGAAGGTTAAAGGGAGAGGTTAGCGTAAGCGAAGCTTTGAACTGAAGCCCCGGTGAACGGCGGCCGTAACTATAACGGTCCTAAGGTAGCGAAATTCCTTGTCGGGTAAGTTCCGACCCGCACGAACCGCGTAACAACTAGAACGGTGTCTCAACGAGGGACCCG
>JBMOLU010000076.1:0-4489 GCA_049325275.1 Chloroflexota bacterium | reverse complement strand
AGCTGGCCACGCTTGGCGGCACGGCGCTTTTTGGCAAAGGGATTCAGGCCAGTTTCGGCAAGGTCTTTGGCCTGGAAATGGCCGGCAACGTGGCCGGCGACATGGCGATGAACGTGGTGGCCGGGCAACCCGCATTCCAGGGCTTCGACAACCCCTGGCAGTGGGGCATGAACCTGGCAACTTCGGGGTTTGCGGCACATGTGAGAGTGCGGGGTTACCAGGCAGAGCAGGTGATCGCAGCACGGCTGAAGACTGTTTCGGGCGTGCCGGTTGAAGGAAGAAACCTGGATAGCCTGTCGCTCATGAAAGAACGCATGGCAGGCACACGAGAAACAGGCACTCCCATTCGGGATCGCCTGGCGGCGCGCAACCGCTCGATGAACACGACCACCATCGCCGATGCTAGCCAGGGTGGGCACCATGTCACGCTGAGTGCTGATGCGTTAAGGGCCAGAGGCCTCACAGATGCGCAAGTTGCCGAGTTCCAGCAATTTGGTCACATGATGGGTGGGGCTGGGCCAGTAGATGATGTGTTGAGTCCAGGAATATTGAATGATTTGAGTCCTATCGAACAGGATTTCCTGAAACGGAATCCAAAATATGCCGAGAAACTGCTCAGGCCTGAGAATCGTTCTTTGCTAAGCAGGTTGGCGGAGAATCGCAATACACGCGTGGAAACAGGTAAAGAATATGCGTTGCGCTATCAGAGTTATTTGCAAAATTGGTTCAGGCGAGGAGGATCTCTAGATGATTTAACCGATTTGATGGAGTGGAGACCAAACTGGAGAGAGTTTATTTATAAGTATGCCAATGAGATTGAAGCTTATGATGCAGCTTGCCAAAGCCGCCCCACTATACTATCAACAAATGATATTTACTGGGGTCAGCATTTAGTGAATCCCTTTAGTATAGATCCGATGGGACGCAACCCGTTTTCCGGCAGAACAATAGACGAAGGTGCTCAAATGATTAAAAATGGCGAAGCGCACTTATTGCCTTTGGCAGTGTTTGAAAAGCAGCCTTGGATGGAAGAATTTATGCCGCTAAAATATAAAGGTTGGAAGGATATTTATACTGGAGATTGGGCAACAACCACTGATTTTCGAATATACACATTGAACAATCGTGGTTACACTGCCCAATTTAAGGCCGAACAGCCATTTACCAAAGTATACTGGCCACGGTGGATTGATGTGTATTTTCAATATTCTCATCAGTTCAAATTGTTAGAACAAGGTAAACAAGTTAAGGTAATGCCTGACGGCTATTTCCTTCCAAAAACACCCAGACCATAAGTTTTTGTCTTTATGAACGAGGAAAGTCATGAATGAAGATACTAAGATTATATTAAGTTGGGATACGGACAGTAATGCAGCTCAATTTCGGGCTGGTTTAGATTTCCATCCAGATTCACAAGAATGGTTTAGATGGTTAAACGAGCCTTGTACCCAAAAATTTACTTTTGAAGTATACAATCAATTTGAATTTTTTTCTTTCCATGCCGAAAAGGATAGCGATGAAAATTGGTGGCTATCTTGGAAGGGTAGCCGAGGAGAATATTGCATTAAGTTAGGATATGGTCGTGCTTTAACCCTTAAAGAATTAGTTGTTGGGACCCAAAAATTACTCACAAATGAATGATTAGGGGTAAGTATTTGCCTTTAGTGTTGAATGTTTTTTCTTGACTTTTTTGAGGATTATTATGACTTTCAATCGTATCCATCTCCGTTGGTTGCTGCCCCTGCTGCTGGTCGTTTTGCTGGCGGGCGGGCCGCAGGCAGCGGGTTGAAGCGATTGCGGCGTGTGGTGAGTTTGCACCTTTCCAACCGAATAGCAAAAAATCGAGACCCGAAGGGTTTTTCTCGCGATCCGATTTGCCGCTGCGCCGGGTGAACGAGGTTTGGGGATGCCCAGGTAGCAGCGTAAAACCCTTCGGGTCTTCCCCGCGGCCGCAGGTGATCTTCGAGTCCGATCCCAGGCCCAGATCAATTACCTCAGCGCCGATGGCCTGGTGCGCATGTCGCGTGGCTACACCCCCTTCGGCGAGGCGCTCTGGCAGGGCGGCGAGCCGTTCGGCTTTGCCGGCGAACAGGAAGACACGGCCCTCGGCGCGCTGGCCGGGCTGGTCTACCTGCGGGCGCGTTACTACGACCCGACCATCGGGCGTTTCATCAGCCGCGACAGCTACCCCGCCACGGCCGCCGTCCCGCAGAGCCTGCACCGCTACGCCTACACCGGCAACGATCCCGTCAACCGCACCGACCCCAGCGGCGAAACCTGGTACGACGCCTTCGCCAACGTCCCCCACGAAAAGGCCCGCCGGCCGGAGCCGAAGGTGACGCGTAAGCCAAAGGTTTCACGCAAGGCTTCTTTACAGAACAAGGCGCTTACTAAAGATGAGCAGTACGCCCTTTACCTGTACGAAAACATCGAAAGAATCGAGGCGGAAATTGCCGCTCAGGAAAACGATCCGCAAGAACAACTGCGGCTCAAACTGAACATGTTCCTCGGCGGCACACTGAGAGCGGACCTGTCGAGATCGAGCCGTTCGGAGGATGGCGAGCAGCAGAACTCGGGCAACAGAGGCCGGGCGCTTGCAGGGGCGATTGCCAGCTCTCAAGAAGGAGCGTCCGAAGAAGAAAATCAATTCAAAGAATATGAGCCGGGTAGCGTCGTTCAGCTTGGCGATCCGGAAACAGGTGAGCACAGCACATACTATGTAGACAGTGAAGGCAACGGGCACGAACTGCGTAACCATCCCGATTACTACACGCCCGAAGCAGCCGCCGAACGCGAACAAAAGAAAGAAGAGAAAGCCGAACGCATCGAAAACGAGCAGAAGAAGTGGGAAGCCGCGCAAAAAGCCTATCCGGGCCAGGATTTGACCCAGGAAATGGTCGATCAATATGCCGAGACCGGTTCGATCTTCCCACCTGAATTGCTCAACCAGGGGATTGCTGAAGCACATCTATTGCCCCCACCATCCGGAACTGCTCCTACTGAGACCCAACCTGCCATGCTGGGCCAGGTGCACATCGTCGATGAAAAGGGCAGAGAATTTCCTGCGGGGGTGTACGACCGGCCCGATCCCGAGTCGATTCACCCGGCGCGAGCGATCCCGTTGGAAGATGGCACGGTGGTTTACGCACACGTACCAGAAGGCTTCAAATTCTCGTGGGAAGTGACACCCGGCGAAAAGATCGCCATGTGGTGGAACAAACCGTTGGAAGAAAAAGCCATGGACATCTGCGACAGCGTGGTTGACAGCATCGTCTCGCAGATCGATGCCTGGCAGGCCTTTGCCGATGATCCACGCGGGACAGTCGCCAATGCCTTCTCGGCGGCGGCGGATGTAGTAGGCAGCTTTAGCGCCAAGAAGAGCCTGGAAATGTCGCAAGACGGCCGGGCGCTGCTCGATGCCTGGGAAAGCAAGGACTTCGAAGCGCTCTTTACCAACGGCACCATTGCGGCGCTGCATGCCACCGGCATTTCCGATTTCGGCCCGACGCGCGTGATTGCCGCCGGGTTGGCCACCCAGGTGATGGAAACGGTGGGCAACTACAACGCCAGCCTGGACAAGAAAGACTTCGGCGGCATGCTCCTGGCCACAGCCGATGTGATGAGCTTCGGCGCCGTCAGCGACGTTCGCCAGGGCTGGCAGGAACACGACTGGCTGCGCGTGGCATCTGGCGTAGCGCAGTTGGTGCCGGGCGTGGGCAAGCTGGGCAAATTCTTCAGTGGCGTCAACAACATTCTCGACCTCGCCATGGCCGGGCGTTCTGGGATGGATGCCTTGATCCTGGGCGATATGAACCAGTTCGGCGCTTCGCTGCTGATGGGTGGGCTGCAAGTGGCGCAGATGCGCGGGGAAGTACCCACGGAGGGCATGCTGCCCAGAACCGGTGTCGATGTTTCGGGTGGTTTCTACAAGACTATGGCGGCTGGTAAGTATGCGGCGAATCTTGCTGGAGAAGGAATCCAAAAGCTTGGTAAAGTTTCTGATAAGGCAGTTAAAGCAGGCGTACAGATTATTGGGGATGTTTCCAGTAAAGTTTTCGAGATTGGAAGACAGGGAATCAACAGACTTGATGAATTTGCTGATAGTGTCACTACACGAGTAAGTGATGTAAAGAAACTGACGGTACAGAGCATTGGTAGAACCTGGGACCTCGCCAAGCAAGGGATCACGAAGGCTAGCGAATTTGCAGCTGAGCTAACTAGCCGAGCGAAGAAAGCAGCGGTAGTGGTTACACAAAGCGCCAGATACCTTGCCAGTCCAGAGCACTTCAAATATGCCGGAAAGTTGCTCCAACCCCAGAATCACTCCCTTCTGCGCAAGTTGGCGGAGAATTATGCTGCACGGTGACATGCTTCAGTTTTTATACCCAACTGAAATGAGAGTCCGAGCGGTTTGATTGGCATATTGTGCGGCAAAAGCCGCCGGTGCCTGATAGCCCAGCGAACTGTGAGGCCGTTGGGTATTATAGTG
>JBMOLU010000075.1:0-165760 GCA_049325275.1 Chloroflexota bacterium | reverse complement strand
TAATAATCTTCCCACCATTCCCCTCAGTAAAAATTGTCGTAAAAGAGCCCCCGATATAGAGATGGCCGCTCGTTGAATCATAGGCCATCGCATACACAGGTCCATTGACGCTCGTACCCGAAAGCGCCGACCAGACGAAAGCCGAACGCGCCTCAGAAACCGGCCGGAAGATCAAAACCAGGCTCATGCCCAAGGCCAATGCTGCGAGCAATAAAACGACGCCTTTATAGAAATTCTTGTTCATGATTGTTCTCCTTATCCTTTCAGTCCAAGTTTTGTAGGCCAGGCTTTGTAGGGAGATCAGGAATCCCCCCATACAGCAGGGAATCGAAATCTCGCCACGCCACGAGGCAAAATCATGGTACGGCATCACGAGTCGAAGCGCGGCGGGTTCACCGCAAAACGGGTGCGTTTGCCTGCCATGCCCGCCCGGATATGAATATCCGGGCTAGCAGCCTGCCGAAGTCGAGGTTTGAGCCGGAGCTTTACAGTAGGAGCCGGCGTTTTCATCGGCGACAACGAATATGACAAACCCGCTTGCAAACTTCTTCGAGCAAGATATTGGCTTTTCTGTTGGTAAGGCAAAACCGCTCCAAAACACCGCAAAAAGAAACCCCTGATACCATATACCCACTCCAACCTGCCCATAATTGATTATACAGATTTTGGCCGATTTGGCAAGGCTCTGGAAATTTAGTTTTCCCCTATACGTGTGTAGCCGGGCTTAACAGAAGGCAAGCATCTTGCTCGCCTTCCAGGGTACAGAAATTTGACCGGTACCCTACCGGCCCATCCTTTCTTCGCCAATTAAAGACGCGGCGCTTAGGCGCCGCGTCCATGGTCAAAGAAAGCCCAACAAGCTACTTCCTGCTATTCTCCCCTCCTACAGGCGTACAAGTTGTCATCTTACTGGTCACTTTACACTCCATGGGGATTGAAACTGTGTGAAGCGTACCGGGAGCACTCAACGCGCCGTTGTAGGTGATGGTCAAGTAAGGCACATACGAAGCAGAATCCTCGCTTGAACTGAACGAGAAGAAAGCACCATTGGTGTCGCCGGCCTCCGGCCCGCGCAGCATCAAGCCATAATTCGGGATCGAACCGTTCACCCAACCCTGAACCAAAGCGGTAATGTCCAATGAATGATAGTGGTTAACAGCCGCACTAGCCAGTGAAATGTTTACCGAGCCATAAGCATCTGACGTTCCGGGCTGGTTGGCCCATGATGGTGATGTCTCCGACCATGGGGTAGTCACCCGGTATGCAACCACCTGCCGCGTTCCACCCGCCTGCGAAGAGTAATAACAGTTTCCATTCAAGAAGACATTAAACGTCGCCTGAGCGATTGATGCGGAAGCCGGGATAGCCGAAATATCGAACTTGAACAAGCTGCGTGCGACACCCCGATCTGCTGTATCTTCCGTACAATCTGCCCAATGGTGACCCACCCATACAACAGAATCGGTTGGATAAATCTGTGAAAAACCCTCAACAAGATCGACATCCTCTGAGACCAGGAAGGGACCCTGAGGCAACGGCTTCGGCTTGGCAATCAACGGCAGGTAAACCGGCCCACCCTTCGCCCGGACGACGAAGTTCATCGTGTTGCTGGTCAACGTGCCGGCTGCGCCGTATGTTCCCGTGACGACGACCGGGTAGGTGCCTTCCACGTGCGTGTCGGTCAGGGTCAGGGTGGTGGTCAGTTCGGTGCTGCTGACGAAGTACGTGGTGTGCGCCGTGCCACTATAGTAGATGGTGGCCGAGGCGTTGAAGTTGGCCCCGTAGACCGTCAGAACGGGCGTCGTGTCGGTCACGGCCTGGCTGGGCGAGAGCGAGGTGATCACAGGCGAGACGGCGCCAAAGGCATTGACGATGCCGCTGCCACAGTTGGCAGTCGTACATTGGCACCAGGTCGTTGGGCGTCCGGTGATCGAGTCGCACGACACAGGAGGAAACGCCGTGACGGATTTCTGGAGGATTTGGGAGACCAATGCGGGAGAAAGCCCCGGGTTTTTCGAGAGCAGCAAAGAAGCCACCCCAGCAACGTGAGGTGCTGCCATGCTGGTCCCCTGGTAAGCCACATAGACCGGATTTCCCGGGCCTTGCGTACCGTCATTTAAAGTTGAAAGGACACCATCCGCGTCAGAATAGTACGTATCGCCGCCAGGAGCGCTGATCTCCACAACAGACCCGTAGTTGCTGTAGTAAGCCATTGCGCCGTTCCGGTCCGTTGCGGCCACCGTAACCACCCCGTTACAACCTGCGGGCTGGTAACCCGATGCATTCTTATAGTCATTTCCCGCGGCAACCACGATGGTGACGTTCTGCGCCAGGATGGCGTTGATGGCGTTCTGATACGTGGCCGAGCACGACGCGGCCCCGCCCAGGCTCAGGTTGAGCACCTTGGCAGGGTTGGCGTTCGCCGGCACGCCGCTTACCGAAAGGCCGGCCGCCCACTTCATACCCTCGGAAATGTCGGAAGCATAGCCGCCACACTTGCCCAGCACGCGCACCGGCAAAATCCTGGAAACCCAGTTGACGCCCGCCACACCGGCGCCGTTGTCGGTCGCAGCGCCGATCGTGCCGGCCACGTGCGTGCCGTGCCAGGAGCTGTTATGTGCTGAATGGGTATAGCCACACTCATTGGTGGACACCCAGTCGCCAGGATCGCTCGGGTCGGCGTCGCGGCCGCCGCCATCGTTGGCCACACCCACGTCGGTAATGAAGTCATAGCCCGGCACCGTGCGCCCGGCCAGGTCGGTATGGCTGGTGATGCCCGTATCGATCACCGCTACGACGATGCTCGCCGAGCCGGTGGTGATGTCCCAGGCAGCCGGGGCGTTGATACCGTAGTGGCCGGCCCCCGGCGCAAAGTAGTGCCATTGGTTGGCGTACTGGGGATCGTCCGGGGTTGTCTCCAACGGCTGCATGATGGCATCCGGTTCGACATAGGCAACTTCGGGCAGCGCGGCAAGCCTGGCGATCACGCCGGCCATCTCACCGGCAGCCAACGCCTGCGGCAGTTTGAGCACGTGGGTGCCCTCGTCAGACATCGGGCGGTAGTAAGCCAACTCGACGCCCGCCACACCGCTCAGGCGGGCCATCTCATCGACCGCACTCAGGCCTTCCATGGCGATCGTGGACGTCTCTTTGTATTGGATGATGATCTGGTCGGTCGGAATATCGGCAAGCGGGGTGACGTCACCCGGCCGGTCGGCGGCGGCCTGCGAAGGGAGCGCTGCAAAACGCAGGCCGGCGAACACCAGCAGCAGGACGATGGAAACAGACAGGAACTTGAAGGCTTTCATGAAAGTATTCTCCTTTACTGTGTAAACGGGTTTTGAACAAGAATCCTTGCACAGAAAACACAACGCTTGTCGAGCACCTCCTTGCACTCATTGTTTTTCGGCAGCCGGGAACCTGCCCCGGCTCACGAATCCCGAAGGGCCTGGAAACGGTAAGTCCCATTTATCGAGAGAAACTATCCATTCTCAAGCCCCAAGAGCAGGGCCAATGCGGCCGGGTCGAGGTCCAACTGCGGCAAGTCGGCGCGGTAAACCTGTTCGGCCCCGGCACGCTCGCGCAGCGCCTGCCACAACAGGCGCCGCTCGTCCGAGTGGATCACGAGGTCTTGCAACGTTCGTGCGTGGCTGAAATATTCCCCCGTCGTATAAAGAAACGTCAGGCGCCGCCACTTCTGTGCCAGGATGGGCTGCGGCAGCCTTTCTATCGGTCCAAGTTCCAGTTTGTAATACTCTTCCTGTGCCCGCGGGTGATCAGGCTCGTCGCGCAGCAGCGCTACACGCGTGGTTAGCTCGTGCCCGCGCACCGGTGCAACAAACTCGATACACCAACGGCGTTCGCCAAAAGCGCCGGTCTGGTAGAAGGCCAGGTAATCGACGGCGACGACTTTAGGGGCCGTTTTGAGCGGAATGCGATACCAACCCAGCAGCCGGGCAATCTCCAGGTCGCGGGGACTGTTGATCACGGCTACCAAGATAAGGGAAGTAGGGAAAAGGGTCATAAGTGTGTGTGTGCCTGATACGTACCCCAGCAGTCAACGCAGAAATTGTACACTAGAACAGCAGAAACGTGCAATAGCGAAACGCTATTGCGTTCTCGGCAACCAACCCGTATAATCGGGGGCGCGCCGGAAAAGCGCTTACGCAACTATCTTTCCCAGGAGCAACCTTATGAAATATGGCTATTTTGACGACCAGGCCCGCGAGTACGTGATCACGCGTCCCGATACCCCCTTACCGTGGATCAATTACCTCGGCTGCGAAGACTACTTCGGGTTGATCTCGAACACCGCCGGCGGTTATTCGTTCTACCGCGATGCCCGCCTGCGCCGCATCACGCGCTATCGCTACAACAATGCCCCGTTCGATGTTGGCGGGCGCTACATTTACCTGCGCGATAACGCCAGTGAGAAGTACTGGTCTCCCTCCTGGCAGCCGACCCAGGCGGATTTGAAAGATTATACCTGCCGTCACGGCATGGGCTATACCGTCATCGGCGCCACCTACGATGGCATCCACGCCGAGACGCGCTACTTTGTGCCCCTGGGACAAAACCTGGAAATCTGGCAACTGACCGTCACCAACAACCGCCTCGAAGCCGCCGATCTGTCGGTTTTCTCATCGATCGAGTTCTGCCTGTGGGATGGCTGGGACGACCAGACTAACTTTCAGCGCAATTTCAGCATCGGCCAGGTCGAAGTCGAAGGTGAAGTGCTTTATCACAAGACCGAATACCGCGAACGCCGCGACCACTTCGCTTACTTCGCCTGCTCCGAACCGCTGGCCGGCTTCGATACACAGCGCGATACCTTCCTGGGCACTTACCGCGGCTGGGACCGCCCGCTCGCCGTCGAGCGCGGCCGGTCCTTTAATTCTGAAGCGCACGGCTGGGCCGTGATCGGTTCGCATCACGTCAAAGTGACCTTGAAGCCCGGCGAAAGCCACGAAATCCGTTTCGTGCTCGGCTATCACGAGAATCCCAAAGACGCCAAGTTCGATCCGCCCGGCTCGCAGACCCTCAACAAGCGCACCGTCAAGCCGGTGATTGCCAAGTACACCGACAAGGCCCACGTCGACGCCGCTTTTGCCGACCTGCAGAAATACTGGGAAAGTCTGCTGGGCGTCTACCAGGTGCAGTCACCGGACGAGCACGCCAACCGCATGGTCAATATCTGGAACGCCTACCAGTGCATGGCCACCTTCAACATGAGCCGCTCGGCTTCGTTCTACGAAAGCGGCATCGGGCGCGGCCTGGGCTTCCGCGATTCCAACCAGGATCTGCTCGGATTCGTGCAGATGGTCCCCGATCGCGCCCGCCAGCGCCTGCTCGACCTGGCCGCCACCATGCTGCCATCCGGTGGGGCCTACCACCAGTACCAACCCCTCACCAAACGCGGCAACAACGACGTCGGCTCGAACTTCAACGACGATCCGCACTGGATGGTGATCGCCGTGGCGGCCTACATCAAGGAAACCGGTGACTGGTCGGTTCTGAGCGAGATGGTGCCCTACGATAACGCTCCCGGCAGCGAAACCACGCTCTACGAGCACCTCGAACGCGCCATCCAGTACACGCTGGACCGTCTCGGCCCGCACGGGCTGCCGTTGATCGGCCGCGCCGACTGGAACGACTGCCTCAACCTGAACTGCTACTCCGATACGCCCGGCCAGTCCTTCCAGACCACGACCAACAAAGAAGGCAATACTGCCGAATCGGGCTTCATCGCCGGCTTGTTCGTCCACTCGTGCAAAGAACTGGCCGCACTGGTCGAAAGCGCCCAGTCGAACACCAAAGGCCTGACGTTCAAGTTCCAGCCGGAAGCGCTGCGCGGCTTGGCCGAAAAAATGACCCAGACCATCTACAAGCACGCCTGGGACGGAGAATGGTTCCTGCGCGCCTACGACGACGCCGGGGACAAAGTCGGTTCGAAAGAGTGCGCCGAAGGGCAGATTTTTATCGAACCGCAAGGCTACAATATCATTGCCGGGATCGGGTTGGAAAACGGCTACGCCCAGAAAGCACTCGATTCCGTCAAAAAGCGCCTGGCCACCCGGCACGGCATCGTGCTCCAACAGCCGGCCTACTCGCAATACTACCTGAACCTGGGCGAGATCTCGTCCTACCCACCCGGGTACAAAGAAAACGCCGGCATCTTCTGCCACAACAATCCCTGGGTGATCATCGCCGAAACCATCGTCGGAAACGGCGACCAGGCGCTCGACTACTACCTGCGCATCTGCCCTTCTGCCCGCGAGGAGATCAGCGACATCCACCGCACCGAACCCTACGTCTACTCACAGATGATCGCCGGCCGCGACGCCCCAACCCATGGCGAGGCCAAGAATTCCTGGCTGACCGGCACTGCCTCGTGGAACTACTTCGCCATCACACAGGCCATTCTTGGCATCCGGCCGGCCTACGACGGCCTGCAAATCGCCCCGGCGATCCCGCTGCGCTGGCCGGGCTTCACGGCTACGCGCAAATACCAGGGCGTGACCTACCACATCGAAGTCGAACGCCAGGGACCCGGCAACACCGTCAGCCTGACGGTGGACGGCAAAGCCATCGCCGGCAACGTCGTGCCACCCCCGGCCGCGGGCACCGGTGTCGTCAAGGTCAAGGCCGTTCTAAGCTAATCGATGAACAAACCCATTTTCTGCCAATCCGGCGTCAACCTGGGTGGTTGGATCTCCCAGTACGAGACGTATCGCAGCCACAATCCCCGGCACTTCGAGACCTTCGTGACGGCGGCCGATATCCGCCAGATCGCCTCGTGGGGCATGGACCACGTGCGCCTGCCGGTCGATTACCCCGTGCTGGAAGACGATGCCAGACCCTTCGAGTACAAGGAGAGCGGCTTCGAATACATCGAAAACTGCCTGGAATGGTGCCGGGCAAATGGGCTGGCGCTGATCCTCGACCTGCACAAAGCGCCTGGCTATAGCTTCGACGATACGATCGAAGAGATGAAGCCGATGCCGCTCTTCACCGATGCGCAGGTCGCCGAACGTTTCTACCGCCTGTGGGAAGCAATCGCCCGGCGTTTTGCAGGGCGCCATCCTCACCTTCATTTCGAGCTGCTCAACGAGGTCAACCTGCCCAACAGCGACCCGTGGAACGCTATGATCGCGCAGGCCGTGGCGCGCATTCGCGCCATTGAGGCGAGCCGCACGCTGCTGATCGGCAGCAACAACTTCTGCGTGCCCGAAACGCTCAAAGACCTGGCCGTGCTGGACGATCCCCACATCGTTTACACCTTCCACTCGTACGAACCGCTGCTCTTCACCCACCAGAAAGCGGCCTGGGTGCCACAGGCGCGCGAGTTCAACCAGGCGCTGGCTTACCCGGGGCCTTACACCGGCCTGGCCGAGTTCCTGGAACGCACTCCGCACTACCACGATAAGCTCCAGGCGCTGGTCGGTACGACGATGGACAGCAACACGCTAGAACAGGTTCTGGCCCCTGCCATCGCATTCCAACAGGCAACCGGCCAGGCGCTTTACTGCGGCGAATACGGCGTGATCGAACACACCGATCCGGTAAGCCGCCGCAACTGGCACCGCGATTTTATCGCCATCCTGCGCCAGGCCAAGATCGGCCGCGCCGTCTGGAGCTACAAACGCATGGGCTTCGGCCTGGTCGATTACGACGGCAGCGTGATGGACCCCGAACTGATCGATATCGTCCGTGCCGCATAGGCGGCAGCAAGGCAAAACTATCCCCTCACATAGCGTATCCCCAAAGCGGCCACCCGAAAAATCGAGTGGCCGCTTTCGATTACGGGCAAAAACATCACCCCAAAAACTATTCCGTCGCCAAAACGGCATCGATGGCCCGTTGAAACTCCTCGTAGGGCTGTGCGCCGGTAATCGCCAGCATGCCGTTGATGACGAAGGACGGTGTGCTGTTGATGCCGTACTGTGCACCGTCCAGGCCGTCCTGAGCGACACGCGTGGCCTGCCTGCCCGAACGCAGGCAGGCGTTGAACTCACCGGTGTCCAGTTCCAGGGTTTCGGCAAAGGCCCGCAGGCGTTTATCGGTAATCGGTTCTGCAAAGTTGGCGAAAAGGATGTCGTGATATTCCCAATACTTGTTCTGCTCGCCGGCGCAGTAAGCCGCTTCGGCGGCATCGCCGGCTTCCGTGCCAACCCCGCCCAGGCTGCGGTAGATAAAATACACCTTACCGGTCTTGACGTAGTTTTCCACGATGAGCGGTTCGGTTTGCTCGCTAAAAAGCTTGCAATACGAGCATTGGTAGCCCGAAAACTCTTCGATCACGACGGGGGCATTGGGGTCTCCCATGGCATTATCGTTCACCTGTGGCCGCGCCACCGGCGTGATGGGAACGATTTCGCCGACCGGTGCGAGAGCCGCCCGAATGGCCGGCCCGGCCGCCAGGACGACGAACAGCAAGGCGGCCAGCACAATCCCGGCCACCACGACAACCCGGTTGCGCAGATCGCGCTGGCGGCGCATTTCGCGGAACTCCTGGCGTTTACTTTTCTTGGGGGTAGTAGAAGAAGTCGAACGATCGCGAGGCATGAAAACACTCCTGTCTTTCTATTCGGATAACGCCGCTTCGATGGCGGCGACCATGTCCTCATAACTGGGGACGTAACCGGGCTTGACGATGACACCGTTGACAAAAACGCTCGGCGTGCCGTTAACGCCCATCGCCAGGCCGGCCTGCAGGTCTTCATCAACCCGCGCCTGGTAACGATTCTCGGCCAGGCAAGCCTCGAAGGCCGGCACGTCCATGCCCAGCGTTTTCGCAAAGGCGCTCAGGCGCGCATCGGCAAACGCGCCTTCGTTTTCACCGTTCCAATTGGCGAACAAGATGTCGTGATAGTCCCAGAAGCGTTCCTGTTCATCGGCGCAAAAGCTGGCGTTTGCGGCTTGATCGGACTCCTGCGTGGTAGCATAGTCATCGAGAAAGGGAAACACGTGAAAAACGTAATAGGCCTTTCCTTCTGCCACGTACGTCTCGGCAAGCTGCGCTTCTACGACCTGCGTGTACTGAACGCACGCCGGGCATTGGAAATCTTCCCACACGTCGATTTTCACCGGGGCATTCGGGTCACCCATGGCGGTACCGTTCGCCCGGGGCCGCGCCACGGGCACGATCGGGGTGACGTTTTCTACCGAAACTGTTGGGGCAGGCGAAATCGCCTTCTGAATGGCCGGAAGCGCAAAAGCAATAACGAGCAACAAAGCACCGATCAGGATCACCGAAGCGACCAGAATCCGGTTGCGCCGCTCACGCTGGCGGCGCATCTCGCGAAATTCCTGGCGTGAACTTGTTTTTGGGGAGAGCGACGAACGATCACGAGGCATAGCACCTTTACTCCTTGGCAGGTGAATTTTGGGCAAAACGAACGGCCCAAATGCAGAATACTCCGAAAAGTACCGAATTGGGCCGATTTTGCCACAGGAATAACAGATTGTCCAGCAGGAAGTCAAATGCGTCAGGAGTCAGGCTTCAGTTGCCCATCCATCCACCTTGCAATGTCAGCCAGAACGGTTTCTTTTTCCGGTTCGTTGTGAACTTCGTGATACAAGCCATCCCATAACTTGAGGGTCGCCCGGGGCGTCCGGGCGGCAAATTCCTCGCTGCCGCGGGCAAAAACCAGGCTATCGGCCGTACCATGCACCAGCAGCAGCGGCAATGGGAACTCGGCAGCGTGCGCCAGGGCATAGTCGATGGCGGCAAACGACTGCTTGGCCATCGAAAGTGTGGCCAGCCCGTGCACCAATGGATCGGCTTCATAGGCCATCACGACTTCTGGATCGCGCGAGAGCAGGTGCGGGTCCAGGCCCGTTGGAATGGTCATCGACCCAAAAACGCTGGCGAGTAACTTGTCCATCGCCACGAGCACGTGGTTCTCACGGAACGGCGTGCGTAACCCGGCGCTTGTGGCGATCACGGCAAGCACCGGCGGCCTGCGCCGCAGCGCGTGGTTGAGCACAACCAGGCCGCCCATGCTGTGCCCATACAGGAACAACGGCTTCGCCGGATAACGCCGTGCAGCCTCGTCGAGAAGTACGGAGACGTCATCCAGGTGATCGTCGAAGGCGCGCAAGTGCCCGCGCTGCCCACCGGAGAGGCCGTGCCCGCGCAGGTCGAAACCGATCAGGGCATAGCCCAAACGCCCAAAAAAATCGGCAACGTGTGCGTAACGCCCGCTGTGCTCCCCCATTCCATGCACCAGGCAAACCACGGCCTTGACGGCCTCCGGCTCCCAACCCTGACCGTAGAATACAACATCATCCGAACCCAACCAGTCGAATTCGAAGTGTTTCACGCCAGCGCTTCCCCGATCTCGAAACGGCAATATTCGTCGCCGCGGGCAGTGCAGTGCGTCTCGTGGACTTCGTGATCCACGCCCGTTGCCCAACGCACGGCTTCGCCGATCGAACCGATGTAGAGGTAACAAATCGGCCCGGTGCTGTGGCGATCGTAACAGATGCCGCAAGTGCGGTCGATGTAAGCGAGGCGTCCTTCGGCCGTCTCATCCACCCAGGCCTCAACCTGTGGGTTGGTCTTCTTGAGCGCGCCGGCCATGCTGTTGAGGATGAACTTAATGCGCTGTTTTTCCGGCAAGACCTTGAGCGCCACGCCGGCCAGGCCCAGCAAAGCAGCCTGCTCGCGCACCGCATACTGAAACGAGGCCTTGCCCACACGTCGCAGCATCCCGCGCCCGCCGCGGCCGTAAAAGGCCTCGATAGCTTCGTTGAAGCGGGCATACTCGGTGGTTTTGATCGCCGGATTCATGTCGTCGGGCGGCAAGTTGCCGATATAACGATCGAGGCCAGCCGTGCGCAGCACGGTATTCAGGCCGTTCTCACCCATTACTTCCTGCGCCGCAACCAATGCCTGGCGTACCAGCGTATTGGCAATGAGAGCATCCTGTACGTACGGCATGGTTACACCTCCACTTTCGATCCGTTGTAACAATATACGGTGAAAATTTCACCGGTCATCCGAAAACCGATCTCTTGGTACAAACGTAAAGAAGCCGAATTGTCTTGCTGTGTGTTGACCGAAACACGCGACACGCCATCCTGTGTAAACTGTGCTAAAGCGTCACGCACCAGGGCACGCCCGATACCACGGCCCTGGCAACCAGGAAGGACCGCCAGACGCGCCAGATGCCCGCCAAACGGGCCACCCGTACTGATTTGGTAACCAACGATTCGGCCACCATCGATGGCAACGGTTGCCTGTACCGCTTGCCGGTAAGCATATGCTAACGCATCCGGCGAATTTTGCCACAGCGGCGCAAAAGCTTCAGCGTCGAGGGTGGCAACCTCTGGTAAATCGCCGGGCATCATCGGGCGTATCTTCACCGCCGGAGTACTCGGGAATTGCTTTTGCCCGACGTTCCAATGCAGTGAAACGATATTCTGCCGGTGAATGAAACCATGCGCCTCTAACACCTGACAAAACCAAGGTTCGGTTGGAATGGCTGCCACCGTTAGCCGGGAGGAACACAGGCGAGCAAGCTGTTCCTGCGCAGTAGGCCAAAGCGCTTCCCATGCCTGTTCGACACGGAGTGTGGAGGCTACGGCAAAGAGGCGTATCCAGGCCACCTCCGGCGGCTCAGGCGGGCAAACCAGCGCCGAACACACGTCTTTTTCGATTTCACCGAGCAGGCAAGGCCGCACGCCGAGCCAATCCAACGGTGGGCGCCAATCGAGATGCCGATGAACGCGCGCTTCAAAATGAAACAGGTTTGACAGCGCCCGGCGGTCTTGCTCCTGAGCTTCACGAACTGTGACGATGGAATCGATCATAGGTGAATGCAGCGCTTGCACCGGGGCTGGGAAACCTCGGCAGCCTTCTTGCCAAAAGCGACAGCGCCTTTCTCGTTCCTGGCTATCCGTGCGGCAGCATTTTGCGCCAGATGCCCAACAGCCTTTTGAGGAGCCTTTGAGAAGCGCTCAACTTTGGCAATCCATCCAGGCCCGCATCCATGAACGCCATTGCTTCGAGCTGGTTGCCTGTTTTCAGCTTCAGCCCCGAAAGCGCCCGGTAGACGTAGGCCCGGTATTCACGCTCGCCACAGGCATCCAACAAAGCAAGCGATTGCTCATAAGCCTGAATGGCTTCCACCGGCCGATGCAACGCATCCAACGCGGCGGCCAGGTTACCCCAGGCCATCCCCTGGCGGCGGACGTCGCCAATCGCTGCGAAAGCCGCCGGCGTGCCTTCCGCGGCTTCGTAAGCCGCTTTGGCATTATTGGCCTGCAACCACGCCACGCTGGCGTTATTGCGCGCCTCGGCGGCCGACGGGCCGTCGTCCATGCTTTCGAAAGATTGCGCAAGCGCCAGGTAAGAATGGGCGGCCTGTGTATATTCCCCACGTTGATAAGCCGCCTGGGCTTCGTCGGCCAGCGCCTGGGGAGGGAGGACTTCACTCATAGGGTAATTTCCAACAACCCTTCTGCGACGGTACGCAGCTTTTCCACATCCATCTCGCTCAGGCGCTGAGCCAGTTCCAGATAAGGACGGTTGACAGGTTTGGCGATAAAAGCCTGCAATTCAGGGGAAAGTTCCTGAAAATTTTTCAACACGCGTTTGCGCAAGAACCACCCACCGACCGGCCCGTTGAGATCCTGAAACTCGCGCACCGGTAAATTCAGAGCCAGCGCCAGGGCTTCCAGGTCGGGCAAGGGAACGGGCGCCTGACCTATCTCATAAGCGTTGAGTTGCTCGGTGGGGATATCGGTTTTTTCGGCCAATTCGTCGAGGCCGAGCTGCGCTTGCGTACGCGCCTTGCGCAGCATGATACCGATTACCCGCTGGCGAATTCCAAGCAATTGCTGTGGATCGAAGGGACGTTTATTGTCTTCCGAGTGCAAAATCCCCGTCTGATCGAGAAAGTGCTCCAGAGAAACGTCTAAATAGTACGCCAATAACTCTACTTCGGGTAAAGAAGGGGAACGTTCGCCCAATTCGTAGGCTTGCAAAATTGCCGGCGAAACACCAATCGCCTGTGCGCACTCTTCCAGGTCCTTGTGCCGGGTCAGGCGGGCATTGCGCAACAACACACCCAATTTTTTTCTTCGAATGGAAGTCGCCAAAGAATAAGTATCCATCACAGCACCTTACTTCTAAAAGAATCCCGGGGTTCTCCCGCCATCACCGGCAAGGGCACCACACGGCGGAGAAGACACCCTCGTTACCTTCTGCGCTGCGGCGGCATGCCTGCATTCGGGTTGCTAAAAATTTCCGCGCCCAACTTGTATCCGGCCGCTTCCAGGCGCGGCGAAAACATGGGACGAATCCCTGTAGGCTTGGCTTCACCGATCACTTTGCCATCGGTGGTCACACCGGCTTGCTCGAACTTGAAGATGTCGCTCATCACAATCTTATCGCCTTCCATGCCCGAAACCTCAGTAACGGCGGTAATTTTGCGGCTGCCATCGCGCAGGCGCGACTGCTGCACGATCAGATCGACCGCCGAGGCGATCTGTTCACGAATGACCTTCAAGGGCAAGTCCATCCCGGCCATCAGGCACATTGTTTCCAGACGGGAAAGGGCATCGCGTGGAGTGTTGGCATGCAGGGTCGTCAAAGAGCCATCGTGACCGGTATTCATCGCCTGGAGCATGTCCAAGGCTTCACCGCCGCGGCACTCGCCGACAATAATCCGCTCGGGACGCATACGCAGCGAGTTCTTTACCAGATCGCGCGTGGTCACCGACCCGCGCCCGTCGACGTTGGGCGGCTTGGTTTCCATGCGCACGATATGATCCTGGTGTAAACGCAGCTCAGCCGCATCTTCAATCGTCACAATACGTTCATCATCCGGGATATAACCGGACAGGCAGTTAAGTAGCGTCGTTTTGCCCGAACCGGTGCCGCCAGAAACGATAATGTTCAGGCGCGCCTTCACACAAGCCCGCAAAAATTCGGCCATTTGCACGGTCAGCGATTTAAAGCCGATCAATTGCTCGACGGTCAGCTTTTCCTTGCCAAACTTGCGGATGGTAATGGAGGGGCCATCAATGGCGACGGGGGGAACCACTGCGTTGACGCGCGAGCCATCGGGTAGGCGGGCATCCACTGTGGGGCTATCGGCGTCGACGCGGCGCCCCAATGGTAAGATGATGCGCTCGATGATCCGGATCACATGATCATCGTCCTCGAAAACCACGTTGGTCTTGCTCAACTTTCCCTTTCGCTCCACGTAGACTTTTTTCGGGCCGTTCACCATCACTTCGGTAATCTCGGGGTCGTCCAAAAGCGGCTGGATCGGGCCGTACCCTAGTAACTCGTCTTCGATATCGTGAAAGAGTTGCGCCCGCAGACTCTCCGGCAAATTCAAGCGCGTCTGCGCCAGGGCACGTTCAAGGCTCTCGCGCACCATGGCCGAGCGCTGCGAAAGCGGCGGGGCCGAAGCTTCGAGATCGTGAGTCACTGCATTGACCAGGTAACTTCGCAGTTTGTTCATGTCCGGGGACTGCATGCGGGAAGCCGGTGCAGCCTGTTGAGACTGCGAAAGAATGCTAGGCATTACTATCCTCCTCGGTTTCGCCCACACCGGGCAACGCATCTTCAGGCAAATCTATATCGCTCAAGGCATCCTCTTCCAAGCGTGAGGGAATATCCGCCGAGCGTTCTGGCCCGCCTGCGCCAAAAGGAACCTCAAGCACAAAGGGGTCTTCACCTTCGGCCGTTTCGGCTTGCGGAACCTGGTACACCTCCTGGTCAACGATGGGGTCTTCGCCAAATAACAGTGTTTCGACAGCATGGGCTTCTTCAGCACTGGGGGTTTCTTCTGGGTATATCCACACAATATGCGAGCGATTTACCGCCAGAAACTGTGCTTCATAGAGCTTGTTTTCCGCGGCGTCCAACACCACAGCCTGCGTTACCGGCAAGAATTGCGTGGGACGGTTCAGTTCATCGCTTAAACGTTCATCCTCTTGCACGTAGACGTATCCGCGGATGTGATGGCTCTCCATTTGAATCACGACCGGAATGCCTTCTTTCGTCACGTAATCTGTGTAATACTTGCCTTTATCGTCGAATCGCAACGTCATGCCTCACCTCCGGCTATCCCGGCTACCGGGATCGAACTACTCTGCATCCAATACAGGCATGGTATATCCCAGGCCGGATCGGGTTGCAATATGCTTGGGATCACGCGGGTCTTTTTCCAGTTTCTGGCGCAGGCGTGAAATGCTCACCCAGAGAATCTCTTTGTCGTCACGGTACTCGGCGCCCCATACGTTTTGCAGCAATTCCTCGGCAGAAAGCACACGGCCGATATTCTGAGCGAACTGCAACAGTAAACGGTACTCGGTCGCCGAGAGGAAAACCATTTTATTCTCCCGGAAGACTTCTGCGCGCGCCAGATCGATGCGGAGGTCGCCATGTGCGAACATCGCCGGCTGCGAGACGACATCAGACTGCTGCGCGCGGCGAAGCACGGCGCGCACGCGCGCCAAAATCTCGGTTGCCGAGAACGGCTTGACGATGTAATCGTCTGCGCCGATATCCAGGCCGCGCACACGATCCCGCTCTTCTCCCTTTGCTGTTACCATGATGATCGGCACCGTCGAAAATTCACGAATGCGTTCGCAGGCCGTAAAACCATCCATGACCGGCATCATGATATCCAAAATAACCAGATTCGGTTTGTGATCAACGACCGCCTGCACGGCTTCCTGTCCATTGTAAGCCTTGATGACCTGATAGCCCTCTGTCATTAAGTTTGCTTCCATCAGTCGCACATAGCGGGGTTCATCATCAACAATCAAAATCTGAGCAGGCATATATTCCTCCTATGGTTTGGCAATTGACCCTGGAGAAGGGAGGTAAATGTGGAAAGTGGTTCCCTGGCCAAGGACAGATTCGACAGTGAGGGTCCCTTGATGAGCCTGGACCAATTGGCGGCAAATAAACAATCCCAACCCAGTGCCGCGCGCCACGTTTTGCTTCGTCGGCACACGGTAAAAGCGCTCGAAAAGGTGTTCTACGTGCGTTGGATCGATCCCCGGGCCAGCATCCTGCACGGCCGTATGGGTTATATCGCCTTCTTGCACCATCGTAATGGCGACCGGTGCGCCGGGGGCATACTTTACAGCATTGCTCAACAGATTATCGAAGACCTGCGAAAGGCGAGTCGGATCGACCTGAACGATGGCATTGGGCAAAAGCTCTACTTGGATGGACAATTCCTTATAGCGTGCCTTGGCTCGTAAAACGACGTCCCGAATGAGCGTATCCAAACGCACCGGCTGCAAATCGATTTTCATCGTACCGGCCTGCAACTGGGATGAATCGAGTAAACTGCTGATCAACTCCTGCAGCCGGTCTGCCTCTTCGTCGATAATGGTCAAAAACTCACGCCGCGTGCTGTCGTCCCACGAGATGTCATCCCGCAAGAGGGTGGTAGCATACCCTTTGATAAAGCCAAGCGGCGTACCGAATTCATGCGAGACCATGGCGATGAAATCTGACTGCATGGCGTTGAGGCGTTTCTCGGCTTCGAGGCGGGCAATGCGCTCCACCATTTGCTGACGTCCAAAAAGCTGCGCCACGTGGGCAGCCGTAAACTCGGCCAGGTGAATCTGTTCTGGCGTATAAGCAGGGCCGCCAAAGCGCCCGAACACCACCGCCCCAATGATCTTTTCTCCCAATTGCAGTGGCAGACCAAGGAAAAAGCGATGCGCCAGGCGGTTCGTCTCCCAGCCGTCCGATTCTTCCGTACGCTGAATCAACTGGCCGGTCTCCAAGACAGCACAGGCCAGTCCTTCACCCCAGGCGACATCGTCTTCGGATGCAGAACGCCCACGGCCGACAACGCGCGCAAAGGTTGGCTCGATGTCATCCAACAGGTCTTTCAGGTACAGGACCATATTATCAAAGATAAACACCTGGCGAATGACCGGCGCGATCTGGTCAAGGGCCGTGTCGATATCTTCCGAAGCCGCTACGACCCGACTGATCTCATAGACAGCCTCCAGTTCGCGCGGGCGTAAACTGGCAGAGAGCGTCGTCTCCTCAATCATGGTTCCCATCATCTGTCACCATCCCATCTTGGACAAGGAATGAAAATTCGAACCTGGAACCTTTTCCCGGTTCAGACTCAACGCGAATCTGCGCACCGTGCGCATCCAGGATCTGGCGAACCAACGCCAAACCCAATCCGACCCCTCCATAACGACGCGTGTCAGAACTATCCAGTTGATGAAATGGCTCGAATATCTCACTTATGCGATGTGACGGGATACCGATCCCCGTATCGGTGACGCCGATTGTCACCAGGTCATCATGATGAGATGCATCAATCAGGACACGGCCGTGCCGCGGTGTAAACTTAATGGCATTGTCGATCAATTGCAAAAGAACCCACGAAACTTTTTCCCCATCCAGGTTTGCCTGCGGCAGGCTTCCGGGCAGGTCAACGTCAAGCTGCACCTTGCGCGCCCGGGCCAGTTTCGAAGAGCGTTGAAGCGCACCGTAAATCAGTTCGTCGATGTTTACCGGCGCAAGGTTCAAGGTCAACTCTCCGCGTGTGGCTAACGAGAATTGGATCAGATCGTCAATCAACTGCTCCAGGCGCGTCTCTGCCCGCACCATCACATCGCAGGCTTCGAGCATGGCTTCGTCCAACGGGCCAAGCGATCCCTCGGACATCAAGGTCAGGTAGCCGCGCAGATGCGTCAGGGGCGTACGCAGTTCGTGAGAAATATTCGAAATAAAGTTCGACTTCAGTTGGTTGATTTCAGAAAGCTTGCTCAGCGCCCGTTGCAGTTCTACCGTCCGCTCTTGTACGCGGCGTTCGAGCTGCACATTGGATTGGCGAAGCGCGTCTTGCAGCTTAAGAATTTGCTCGGTCACAACTTGGTCCAGCGTTTCACGATCGATCAAGCCCAGGTCCAGAATGACCTGTCCGATCAGGCGTGGCTTGCCTTCAGCCGCCAGCCTGTTATGGTGATCCAGGGCTTGCTGCAATCCCTGCTGGGTCAGCACGCCGCGCTCGATGAGGTACTCGCCTAGTCGAGGCACCAAAATCTCCGGTGTAATCGGCATACCGGGCGAAATCGACAGCACCGAGGTCAAGTCACGCTCTGCCAGTACGGCCGCCAAAGCCAGATCAACCCCACAATGCGGACACTCGCGAGCTTGTGAATCAACATGATGGTTACAACTAGGGCAGGATACTTCGAGCGGCATAAGATTCTCTCTGATCGAGTTTAATCATATCCTTACTTGGTCATGTGCGCAAGTCGATGCCGTAAAAATGTCAGGACTTTCTCGCAAATTCAGACAAAAAGGGGCTCTTCCGCCGTCAACGGGAGAACCCCAACAAGGCCAGGGCCTTGCCTGAAGGGTGAACTGTAGAAGCCGTAACGGCTCAAAACGAACAGTCGCTCATAGTTGCTCAAAATGAGCGACATGGAGGACAAACAAAGTCACATATTTTTGGCCGCCTTCTGTCGGCGCAGGGCACTGCCGCCGCATGAGTTCAATGGCCTGTTCTACTTTGCCATCGTCCACACCGATCATCAACGTCGTCGAACCTCGGCGCAAGAATCCGCCGGTGGAAGCGATTCGGGTGACACGAAACCCCGATGTGATCAAAGACTGCGTCACCGCCTCGGTCACTTCATCCCGCAGTACGGCCATGATCAGTTTCATCTCAGAATTCTTCATATCTCTCCACCTCGAAAGCAAACAGGGTTGCGCCACCGACCATAACCGGCGTGGGGGCCGGCAAGTGAAGCGTCGAACCTTCCAATGGAATCGTCACATATTCCACACGCGTACGGCAGGCTTGCCGCAGCGCTTCATACAAGGCGATTTCTTGCCCGCTGGCAAAACCGATCAGCAGCGTAGCGCTGCGCCGGCCCAAAAACCCCCCCGTGCTGGGCAGACGCGTTACCCGGATGTTCAATTCGTCCAGTGCACGAATGGCCACATCAACATCCTGTTCCTGCACGACAGCGGTAACCAAGCGATTGACGGCACTATAACCGGTTGGCTCAGGCATGATAGGCTTGCCTCCTCGATGACTCTGATTAATGATTCACCACCACACAAGGCGTTGGATCGGTAACTTCGATCGTCTGCCCATCCGGAAAGATCACGGTGGTTTTTTCCACACGACGTAAGACCGTAAGGCCCCGGTATTTTACCGTAACCGGCCACGGGAAAGGGTTGCTTCCGGCCAGTGCGACTTCCCAGGGTGAACGCACGTAAACCCCCAACACATCCAGGAACAAGCCCAACGGCGCCAGCCCCTGCAAGGCATTCCGTTCGCCGCTGCCTGCGCCGGTATCTGCATCATAGAAACGGCGGAACACACCTTCCCGTTGGAGGCAGGCCGTAACCGCTCGCATCAGGCGGCCCACCAGGTTAGCGGCTTCATCCCGGCGGCCGTAAGCCAGAAGGCCGCTGCCGATCAGGATATTCCAGGGAATGTGTACGGCCGTCAGGAAAGATCCCGCCGCATCGGCGGACAAGGTATGTGGCACACAAGCCCGGATACCGAAAGGGCGCCAGAAGCGCTCTGGGTTGAGCAATGTGTTTTCAATCAACTGCGTCGCCCGTTCGCCGGACGGAATGCCCGCCCACAAGGGAAGCAGGAGCGTTTGATCGATACCCTCCAAACCGACCGTACGAAACGAGACACGATCGTTGGGGCCGATATTTTGAACTTCGATGCGGTTGAGCGAGGCATACACGCGCTCACCCGTCACAAGACCGTGAGAAAGCCGCCAACGGAAGGCATCACCATCAATACGCTCGACACGGCTCTGGCCCGAAACGCCCTGTCCATTGACAAAGATGCTGATCTGGCGGCCTTGCTCGCCCTCGCAGGAAACGTGAGCGAGCAAACGTACCGGCGGATCGAAGCTGCGCTCGATAAAAATTTCGCCTGGGCCGGTCAAATCACCCAACATCACAGCGTGAGAGCGTTGGTGAGAATCGCGATCCCAATAATGATAACCGGCGCCACGCGCGTCCCAGGCAGCCTCCACGGCAGCCTGCAAATTATCCATGAAGCCCTGCAAAGCCGTTACTGCCTCGCTACGCCCAAGCAGGGCCGCAACCCGACCGAGCGCCTGGCACTCCCGGTACAAAAATGCGCACAGATCAGGCCCTTCTACCGCGGTAATCTCGGCCCCCTGTGAGCCGTCCTGCCAACGGCTAAAGAGGGGATGATCTTCGAAGCCCGTCTGGATGGGATGGTCCCATTCAGGAATTCCATCGCCGTCACGGTCGTGCCGGCTCATCCAGCCTTGAAGAAAGGCCAACAACTTCGGAAAAGCATCTTCCAAAAAGACCCGATCGCCCGTGGCCCGGTAGACTTTTTCGGCCAAAGATGCCAGTAGCGGTGTGGCCCAAACCTGACTACGCTGCCCGCCCAGGCCCGGCTTCCAGTCGACGAAGCCATCTTCGCCCTGCGTGGAAAGAAAATTTCGCAGCAGGCCAAGCGCAAACTGCGGCGCCGACGGCAGGACCTGATCGAGCAGGACAAACACATCGAGCGGGGTTTGCCCGCTCCAAACAGGCGGATAGTCGCTGCCGTCCCCACGGGGCGAGTATCCCTGATCGGGATGCCGGGTGATCACGAAAGACGGCGAGAAAAACTGATCGACGGCGCTCATCATCAGGCCAAAGGCTATCTTTTGAGAGAGCGCCAGGGCAAAATCCCACTGTTTGTCTCCCGTATAAACCTCAAGTGTACCCCCGTTAATGAGTTCGATACGGGCCAGTTCGGCCTCCCAGTTGCGTGCGGCAGTCTGGCGGGCCAGGGAAAACGATTCATCCGGTGTATGCAGCGCAGCCTGAGACCAGGTCACGGTTTGCGTTTGGCGCGCTGAAAGTTCCAGCTCGAGCGCCAGTGACGGATAAACTCCCATCGCCGCATGTGGGCCGCCACTCAGAAAAACCACCGGGTATAGCCCACCCGTCCTGCCAACCAATGCCGAAACAGCACTGATTTCCGTGGGCTTCATGCGCTCCCCCTCCGGGGCAGGAGACAAGTTAGCCGCCAGGTCCAGGCAGACCCGCCGGATTTCAGGCCCACGGTTCTCCAGCTGGAAACGTCCTGCAACCGCCTGGGAAGAAGCAACCCAATATTCCGAGGTTACCAGCAGCTCAGGCAGCGGAGAAAACACCAGGCACACGTAGTTGGGAGCCATTGCCCGTAACGTCAAGGGGGATGCAAAGTCGGCCGGGTCAGAAACGGACGTGGTATGTTCTGTAAAGCGGGGGAAAATACGAAAACTCAGCGCCCGCAAGCCAAAAGTCGTCTGAAACGATAGCGCAGGTGGTTCACCGCCACCCAGGCCAAGCTCCCAAATATGATCGTCGGTGTAATCGGTCGGGCCAAAACGAGAATCGGCAGCGAGTGTAAAAGACAAAGGGGGGCTGACCTTGAGATTCCAGATGCGCATAAAACTATTTTACCATCAGAGGTGCCCGGAACGTTTCATGCTAAAATAGTTTCCATGTCACCATTCCTGCAATTCATCCTCGCACTGGCCGTCGTCGTCCTCTTCGCGAAAGGAGCCGGGTATTTAAGCACCCGTCTTCATCAACCGTCCGTTCTGGGTGAGTTGCTGGTTGGTGTTATCCTGGGTCCATCCGTCCTCAACATGCTCCACTGGCCTTTCTTCACAGAGGCCCACTTGCTGGAGGAGGTTTTTCATCTCCTGGCAGAAACCGGTGTGATGTTGCTAATGTTCGTCGCCGGCCTGGAACTGCACATTTCCGACCTGCTGCGCAACACTAAGGTCTCCGCTTTTGGCGGTATCCTGGGCGTTTTGCTGCCGGCGCTGGGCGGCTGGGGTGTTGGGCTTGCCTTTGGGCTCACGAATGGGCATGCGTTGTTCCTCGGCCTGACCTTGGGCGCAACCAGCGTCAGCATTTCGGCACAAACGTTAATCGAACTGAAGTCCCTGCGTACACGGGTCGGGATGGGCATGCTCGGAGCGGCCGTTTTCGATGACGTGCTGGTCATTTTGCTGCTCTCTACCTTCCTGGCATTGAGCACCGACGGGAGCAGCGTGGGAGCGGTTCTTTTGATCTTCGTACGCATGGCAGCTTTCATGATCCTGGCGGCCGCATTCGGCCGCTGGGTGCTGGCGCGCTTGCTCAAACGCGTAAGCCGCTTACCGATCAGCGAGGGAGTATTGAGCCTGGTGCTGGTGGTCGTCCTTGTCTTCGGCCTGGCTGCCGAGGTGGTTGGCAATATGGCAGCCATCACGGGGGCCTTTTTGGCCGGGTTGATGTTCTCACGCAGCTCAGAGAAGGAGCGCATCGAGCGAGGTATGCACACGCTGGCCTATGCCCTGTTCGTTCCGGTTTTCTTCGTGCAAATCGGCCTGTCGCTCAACCTGCGAGAGATTGGCGCCGACTCGCTGGGCTTCGCCGCAGCGGTCATCTTCGTAGCTGTGGTGGCGAAATTTGTCGGTGCGGGTGCAGGTGCCCGTCTGGCAGGGTTTTCCATGCTTGAATCGGCCCAACTTGGCGCAGGTATGATTTCACGTGGCGAAGTCGGCTTGATCCTGGCGACGGTGGGCGTTCAAGCGGACATGGTCTCTCAGGCCGAGTTTTCTGCCGTTGTCGAAATGGTGCTCGTCACCACACTCATTACGCCTCCTTTGTTGCGCGCTTTGTTTGCCAGGTCAGCTGTGGCAACGAAGGCTGAATAAGGAAAGCAACATGAACTTGATCTTATTCGTTCTCAACGATCCCGATAAATTGGAAGACGTGATAGATGCCTGGGAAGAAGCGGGGGTTTCAGGAATTACGCTTCTCTCCAGCCATGGCCTGGAACGCGTGCGCTACGAGCATGGCTATCGCGACGATTTCCCGTTGATCGTCACGCTACAAGCCCTGAACGAACGCGACGAAACCCACAACCACACCATGTTCTCGGCCGTAGACGACGATCAAGTGGTTGCACGGGTGGTAAAAGTAACCCAAGAGATTGTCGGCGACCTGAACAAACCGCACACCGGTATCCTGCTGGTACTGCCGGTTTTACAAAGTTACGGCTTGCATCGCGAAAGCTGAGCCATTCAGGCCCCACCTTCCGTGACGAATACACCCTTGTGGTGTTCCCAAAAAGGAACATCTGCATGGTGTGCAGCGTTATTCCGCAACCCTTGTAAACAGGAGTCGATCATGTCTGTCAATAACCGTGGTATGTACTTTGAAGAGTTCGAGGTCGGCCAGGAGATCATCAGCCTCGGCCGCACCATCACCGAAGCCGATGTCGTCACCTTTGCGGGGCTTTCCGGCGACTACAACCAGATTCATACCGATGCCGAGTTCAGCAAGAACAGCGGCTTCGGGCAACGGGTTGCGCATGGATTGCTGGTGCTTTCCATCGCCTCGGGCCTGTGCATGCGCACGGGCGTGCTCGAAGGCACTACGCTGGCTTTCCGCGAAATCAGCGAATGGAAGTTCACCAAAGCCGTTCAACTTGGCGATACCGTTCACGTCGTCATGACGGTCAAGGAACTCAAAGCCCTGCCGCGCCTGAAGGCTGGCGCCGTAACTATCGAAATCGACGTTCGCAACCAGCGAGACGAAACCGCCATGAAGGGTTTGTGGGTTGTCCTGATTGCTAACAGACCAGCCTGACAAACCGTTTCTTTCGCGCAGGGGCCGGCCACAGGGCGACAGGCCCCTGGGCAAGGTAAGCCATGTCCGATTTACTGTCTTCCCCAGAACCACCCGAACCGCCAAAGCCAGCGCACGAACTGGAAGAACCCACAACGCCAGGCGAAACAGCGCCCGCATCTTTCCCGGAAACGCTCTCCGAGACGGTTCCTGATCCGGTATCTGGCGAACAGGAAGCCGATCGAGAAGAAGCCGGCCAAGGAAAGGAATCGTCCGTTACCGGGAAAACACCCCCGCCACCGCTCGGCGATACGCCGCCGATTGTGCCGCCCCAAATCGGCAAAATGGACATGCCGCTCCCGCCACGTCACAAGCCGCCTGCGGTCGCCAACCCATCCAACCCCCACAACCTGCCACCCATCCGCCGCCCCGGCAAAGCGGCCGCTGTACGTGCGGCCCGCCAAGCTCCCACGCGGCCGGCTGCTGCGGCCTCTCACCGGCCGCCGATCAGAAGCCGACTCGCTTCATTCGGCGGATGCCTGGTGCGCCTGATTTTGCTCAGCCTGATCCCCTTGACTTTGGCGGCGATCGCCGGCGCCAGCTTTGCGGTGTATCAGTATTACACCATTCTCGACACACTGCCCGACATGAGCGGCCTGCACGAGAAAGCATCCACATTCGAAACCACGCGTATTCTCGATCGCAACGGAAACGTGCTCTACGAAATTCTGGACCCAAACGCCGGACGGCGTACCTACGTGCCGCTTGAGCGTATTTCGCCCTACGTGATCGCCGCCACACTTGCCACCGAGGACAAGAACTATTACAAACACCCGGGCTTCGACTGGACCGCTATCGTGCGCGCCTTCTGGCAAAACTACCAGGGAGGCGAGACTGTGTCGGGTGCTTCGACGATCACGCAACAACTGGCGCGCGGCCTGCTGTTTTCGCCCGAAGAGCGCGTGGAACGTTCGTATACGCGCAAGGTGCGCGAGGCGCTGTTAGCCGCCGAGCTGACCCGCCGTTATACGAAAGAAGAAATCCTCGAACTCTACCTCAACGAAAACAACTACGCCAACCTGTCCTACGGCATCGAAGCCGCCGCAGAGACTTACTTCGGCACCACTGCCGGCACGCTCGACCTGGCGCAGGGAGCGTTCTTAGCCGGCCTGCCGCAATCGCCAGGGGTTTACGACGTTTACACGAACCGCGAAGCCACGCTCAAGCGCTTCGCCGACGTGTTGGCGTTAATGGTCGCAGCCAGCCAGGAACAAAGCTGCATCGACGTGTACATACCAAACAACGCGCCGCAAGAAATTTGTGTCGACGCCGCAACGGCTGTCGCTGCCTACAACCAGCTTGCCACCCGGCAGTTCACCTCGCCCGATATTCCCATGCGCTACCCACATTGGGTCGTCTATGTCAAAACGCTGCTCGAACAGATGTACGAGCCACAGACGATTTACCGCGCCGGCTTTACCGTCCACACCACGCTCGATCCTGACCTGCAAGATGCTGCACAGAAAATCGTCAGCGACCAGGTAGCCTTGCTGGCCGGCAACCGTGCAAGCAACGGGGCGCTGGTGGCCATCGACCCCAACACCGGCGAAATCCTGGCCATGGTCGGTTCGGCAGACTTCTACAACGAAGCCATCGACGGGCAGGTGAATATGGCCGTCACGCAAACACGCCAGCCGGGATCGTCGATCAAGCCGCTCACCTACCTGGCCGCCTTCGAAAAAGGTTGGACGCCGGCCACACTGATCTGGGACGTTCCGACCAGCTTTCCACCATCAGGAGATCCGGACGACCCGCGTGGGCTTGCTTACACGCCGGTGAATTACGATGGACGCTTCCACGGCCCCGTGATGGTGCGCAGCGCCCTGGCAAATTCCTACAATATTCCGGCGGTCAAAACGCTCGAGTTCGTCGGCGTCTACGACGACCCGCAAACGCCCCAAAAAGACGGGCTGATCGGCACCGCTGAACGCCTGGGAATCACTTCCTTTACCCGCAACGACTACGGCCTGGCGCTCACTCTGGGCGGCGGCGAAGTCAGCCTGCTGGAAATGACCGGCGCTTATGCTACCTTCGCTCATGAAGGCAAACGTATCGCACCCGTCGCAATCACGCGCATCGAAGATTTTGCCGGGCGCCTGGTGTATGAATATACCGTACCCGAAGGAGAACAGGTTATCCGTGCCGAACACGCCTACCTGTTGAGTTCGATTCTGTCGGATAACAACGCCCGCATCCCGATGTTTGGCACCAACTCAGTGCTGCGCCTGGATTTCCCCGCAGCAGCCAAGACCGGTACGACGAATGAATTTCGAGACAACTGGACAATGGGCTATAATCCCGACCTGGCCGTTGGGGTATGGGTCGGCAATGCCGACAATTCGCCCATGATCAATACCACCGGCCTGACCGGTGCGGCGCCGATTTGGGCCGAGTTCATGTCGTATGCTGTTCCGAAGCTGACCCAAGGCAGCCCAACGCCGTTCAGCCGCCCCCCGGGCATTGTCGATCGGGTGATTTGCGCCGTTTCGGGAAGCGAGCCTTCTTCCTGGTGCCCGCAACAGCGTAACGAAATCTTCGCCGGCGATCAACCGCCCCCGCCGCGCGAGCAGGACCTGTGGGCCCGCATCCCGATCGACACCTGGACCGGCCTGCGCGCTTCGCCCGAATGCGGCGACCGGTTCACCGAAGAAGCGGAAGTGCTCAATATCAGCGATCCCTGGGCCATCAAGTGGATCACCGAAAGAGAGCAGGGCCAAAGTTGGGCCGCCGGGCTGGGATTCGAGCCACCTTTCCATTATGCGCCGGCGCGTGCCTGTCGCGCCGACGATGCGCGCCCCTTGCTGTCGATTGCGGCTCCTGGTGACGGCCAAACGGTCAATGTTCGCCAACTCGATATCCATGGGCAGGCCGGTGCCAGCGGCGCAAACAACGGCGATTTCGCCCGTTTCAAGCTGGAGTTTGGCGTCGGTAGCGATCCGGCGGAATGGAAACCCCTCACCGAGGCGACCTCGCCGGTCAACGCATCCGAAAAACTATACGCATGGGATTTGCAGGAGTTCCCGGCCAGTGGGCCGATCACCATACGCCTGCGCATCGAGAGCACCCGGGGCGGATTCGCCGAGGTACGCGTTCACGTTAACTTCCAGTTGCCAACCCCGACCCTGATCCCGACACCAACAGCAAGTGTCACGCCGATCCCCTCGGCAACAATGGCGCCGTCGGCCACGCTGCTCCCGACCCATACTGCACCCGCCACATCCACCCCAACACCCACAGCGACCCATACACCCGAGCCAAGCCACACGCCATCATCAACCCCCTGACAAATTTAAGCCTAATTTAAGCGATAGTTGCGTTTATAATCAAAGCAACGTGCGCCTCAGAGCGGTCTGAAAAGTGCCGACAGGTGCGATGCACTTCTATCAGAGTAGATGAAGCTTGTTTCTGACGCCTCTTTCTCAGTGGAGCGGACCAGGCTTCCTAACAAAGGCAGATATGGCTATTTTTGGTGCGAAGAAGGAATATCGCGACGGCGATAAAGTTGCTTGCCAGCAGTGCGGGAAGCAAACGGAGGTCAAGTGGTTTGCAAGCAAGCAGTCGGCGCTTGTCCCTCCTGGAGAACGTGAAAAGTTAGCGCTGCGCTGCCAGTCGTGTGGTTTCATCACGTGCAGCGCTTGCGCCCATCCGGGTGACAGCATGTTCCCGGTTTGCCCAAACTGTAAAAAAGAGTGGGGACCTTATTACTTTATCGGTGGTGGGGCCCAGGAAGGAGGAGGGGAGGAAAACAGCGACGAAAGTGAAGGAAGAGCCGCCGCACGGGCAATGCCAAATGCAAATTGGGAACAGGCGTTACGCATGGAACTGCCCCCCATGGAAGAACTCAACACCGAAACAGGAAGCGCCCCTGCCAAAAGTAACCGGATGAGCGGTTCACCGTTAGCCTTGCTTCTTTTCCTGCTCGTTGGCATTCTCGTTGCAGCCATCGTCTTCGCCGTGCTGCGTGTACCAGGAATTACGATGGCGCTCAAGGGTATACTCCCGGCAGCAACCCCAACCCCTTTCGTACTGGGCGGCGATCTGCGCGAAGTAACGGACGGCCAATTGGTGGCCATGATCGGCCAGATTGAACCGCCGCAGAGTCGAGAGCGCTGCGAAAACGACGAAAACGATATCACCTGGTGCCGTGCAGTAATTTACCTGGAAGACTCAACCGCGATAGATTTATGGGCGCGGCAGGGAAAGCAGGTCAATGCCCTGACGGATAATCTGGAGTTCCTGGACAACGATGGGACGCTCGTGCTCAACGGCAGCCAGGTTCGCATCGAGGGGCTGGCCGACTGCGAGGAAGGCCTTCCCTGCCAGATTCGGGTTCAAAAGATACAGGCCGTATCGCTGGCTACGCGCAAACCGACGCCGACCGTCGAACAGATGAAAACCGCAACGAAAAAACCCACCAGGATAAACACAGCTACCGCAATGGCCACAGAAACCATCTCGAGCACTGCGTCGGGAAACGCATCGGCAAGCGCTTCGCCCACGACAGAAAGCATTTCAGGCTGCCGTGATGCCCTTCAAATTACCCTGGACGACCTGGGGAAAGAGGATGTGTGCGTTCAAGGCATCGTCCGTGAATACTTCAAAGATGACGTCGCTGAACTGCTGTTCTTCGATCAAACGGCCACATCCTTTGCCTTCGTTTCATATGGCCCCCCACTCAATTTTGCACCGGGTACCTGTGTGTTCGGGACGGGAAAGGTAGCCCAGTTGGGAGCCAGGCCGGCCATCGTCGTCACTTACAAGGCACTGGTCGAAAAATGCCCGTAAAGGGCTTCTTTCCAGTTTCAACGGCCGGTTTTTGCGGCCGCTTCTCGGGCCAATGCAAACGCTTCCTCACGCGTCGTCACCGTACCCATCGCCTGAGCCTCGCGAATTGCTTCGAGCAGTTCACCAACCTGCGGCCCTGGCGATAGCTTCAAAGCCTGCATCAGATCGTGACCGTTGAGTAAGGCGGGGGGGCTGATCGCCTCCTGTGGGCGTTCCCACCAGGCTTCCAACAACACGCGGATCACATCCAACAGCGCCGCCCACCGCTCCTGCGGCAGGGCGGGGCCATAAGTACCCAGCATATCGGCCAGAGAAAGTAAACAGATCTCCACACCGGCCTCACCGGTATCTCGAAAGAAACGATACACGGCCCGCGGGGTCGGTAAACCTTCCTGGGCCAGAAGCAGCGGCCGCATGTGGCCTCGCACGATCTGTTTCAGGCGCTCGGTCTCGGCGTTGCTGAGATGAAACGCCCGAGCCCGGCACGCTACGGTATCTGCGCCAAGCAGTTCGTGTTCGAGGAAGCGAATACGCCCATCAGCATCCTGCGTGCGCACCAACGGCTTGGCGATATCGTGGTACAGCGCGGCCAGGAACAGCAAAGGCCGCAGCGTACGATCGGTATTGAGCGAAACGGCAAAGTGCTCGTGCAAGGATGCCCGGAAACGCCCCAGACGCAGCACCAGTAGACCCAACGTAAGGTTGTTGGCCCGGTCCGGATCGTAATGCGGCGACAAAGCGGCCAAAATCTCCCCGAGGGCGCTCACAACGTCAAGGGTATGATTCCAAACATCGGCCCGATGGGGCAGCGACTGCTCGACGCCCTTCAGCAGCAGGAGTTCGGGCAAGAGATACGGCAGGGCGCCCAAGAATTCCAGTGCACGCAAGCAAGGCGTGGGTTGAGGGCCTCCCAGGATCTTGAACAGTTCGTCGCGCTGCCGCTCCGGCGAGATGCCGGGAAGGCCGCAAACGGCGGCCCGCATTTGTGCCCGCGTCTCTGAAACAATCTGGAAACCAAGCGCCGCCGCCTGGCGAACGCCGCGCAGCACCCGCACCGGGTCGTCGCGCATGGCGGTCGCAGAACAGGCGCGCAGCCGTTTCGCCCGTAGGTCGGCCAGCCCGCCCAACGGATCGAGCAAAGCCTCGGGTTGGCGAATGTCCACCGCCATGGCGTTTACGGTGAAATCGCGAGCTTGCAAATCGGAATCAAGGCCGCCGCCGCGCAGCCCGGCAAAGTCAAGATGGATGCGGCGGCCACCCTCGAGGTGCAAGATAACACGCGCCGTATCATGTTCGACATCCATGGGGAAATAGGCCCCCTCCAGCCGGTCGGCTACGCGGCGCGCCATGCGCAAAGCGCCCCCGGAAACGGCAAGATCCCAGTCGCAAGAAGGCCGCCCGAGCAGCACATCACGTACCATGCCGCCGACGGCGTACGCCGCAATGCCATCCGGTAAAACGGCAGCCACGCGCCCCAGAAGCGGTGGCAAATTCAACGATCCGATAGCAGGAAGAGAAGACACTTCTGGCCTTTTTACCCCAAGAATGGATTACTGGCAAACAGCCCAGTGCCCGTCACCGTTTGACTCAAGTCGACGACTGCGTGTGTGCGGTGGCCTGCAACCGGTCCAGGTTCACGGTGGCGATAAAGGGCAAATGGCGATAGTACTCATCGACATCAAGCCCATAACCAAAGATGAATTTATCTGGAATGGTAAAACCACGATAGTGGATGGGAACCGGCACCTCACGCCGCTCGACTTTGTCGAGCAGCACGCAAACGCGCAAGCTCTTTGGATGACGAGTAGAAAGTAATTCGAGCACTGATTCGATGGTATAGCCGCTGTCGACAATATCTTCGACCAGTAAAACATTGCGGCCGCGAATATCGGTGTTCAAATCCAGGCTCAAACGCGCCTGGCCGCTGGTGCGGCGTGCGCCAATCCCGTACGATGCAACGGCCATAAAATCTACCGTATGTGGGACGTCGATCTGGCGCATCAAATCGGTCAAGAAAAAGACCCCTCCACGCAAAATGCATACCAAAAGCAAATCTTTAGACTGGTAGTCGGCGCTGATCTCGGCTCCCAACGCTGCAATCCGGGCCTGAAGCTTGTCGGTCGGAATGATGATCTCATCGATAAATTCTTTGTAATCTTGCATGGTTGGCCCTTCCGGTTTAGCGGGGAACCTGATGATGGCGGCGGCAGCGCGCCTCGTATAGCTCGGCAGCGCCAACAATGACCACCGGGTCATCGTAACGGGCAGGACGGCCGTTGACCAGGCGCTGCGTTCGGGAGGCTTCTTCGCCGCAAACCATGCAAATCGCATGCAGTTTGTCCACGCGTTCGGCAACGGCCATGACAACCGGCATCGGCCCAAACGGCTCGCCGCGAAAATCCGTGTCCAGCCCGGCAACAATTACACGCAGGCCGCGTTCGGCCAGGCGCTGAATGAGCAGCACCATATCGACATCGAAAAACTGCGCCTCGTCGATGGCGACGACGGTGGTATCTTCTTCCAGCCGGGGCAGCAAATCGGCTGCGTGCTGAATGGGAACAGCCTCGTAGGCGTTTCCGGCGTGCGAGGTAACCTTTTCGACCGCGTAGCGGTTATCGAGAACGGGTTTGAAAACTTGAATTTTTTGACGGGCAATGGTGGCCCGTCGCAAGCGGCGAATCAATTCGTCCGTCTTGCCACTGAACATGGAACCTGTGATGACTTCGATTGCGCCAACGTGATGTTTCATGGGCTGGATTTTACCACTGGAATCGGTTGCAAGCAGCCGGGAAGGCCCAACGAGAATTCGGTTTCAGGGCTATAATTATGCCGCGTTTATTTCACCTGAAAGGACTTCGAACCCAGGCATGGAAATTTACCGACACCGCGGCAAACTTCGGCAAACGCGCCACGCGCTCGATGCAGGCAAAATTACGATCGGCTTCATCGGCGGCTCGATCACCGATCCCCGGCCTGGGTGGAATTGGCCGGAACCGGTGTGCGCATGGTTTGTCGAAAACTATCCCAATGTGTGCGTGCAAGTCGAAAATGCTGCCATCGGCGCTACCGGTAGCGACCTGGCGGTTTTTCGCGCCGAACGTGACCTGATCGAACGCGGCTGCGACCTGGTTTTCGTGGAATATGCCGTCAACGACGAAGGTGTCGCTTCCGAAAGGCGTTTCCACTCACGCGAAGGCCTGCTGCGCAAGCTGCTGCGCGGCGAGGGGTGCGACATCGTCCTGACCTACACTTATTCACAAGGCATGCACGCGGACATGATCCAGGGAACCGTGCCGCCCAGTATCGCCGAGTTCGAACAACTGGCCGGGCACTATCAGATCGGTTCGGTCTGGATGGGCCTGCATGCGCTGCGTGAAGTGCAAAAAGGGCGCATGCGCTGGGAAGAGTGGCTGCCTGACGGGCTGCATCCGAATTTACGCGGCAGCTTCAGCTACGCACAAAGCGTGATCGGCTTTCTGGAAAAAGAACTCCTCACCAACGCCAGTGAGATAGATATCCTTTGCGGCCAGAAACTTCCGGCGGCCCTCCATGCCCGAAACTGGGAGAACACCCGGCTGATTTCCCTGGCCGAGATCGAACGCCAGGGGCCGTGGAGCATCCATCGCTGGCCACATTCGGCGTCGATCGATCAAGTGCTTTACACCGCGGCCCCCGGTGCGCGCCTGAAGTTCGGCTTCGAAGGCCGCGGCCTGGTGTTGGGAATGGACTTCGGTAAGGCCTCGGCGGAATACCGTTACCGGTTGGACGGTGGGCGCTGGTGTCGATCGGGGCTGGACCGGCCTGACTGGGTGGGCGCAGGTGGCTGGTATCGTCTTAGCCTCATCGCCGACGATCTGAACACCGGCCAGCATACGTTCGAGTTGGAGACCATGCACGGCAACCCGTCTGGGGATGGTAGCCGAGCGAGCTACTATACCGGCACAAACTTCAAGCTGGCGCTGGTGGGGGTCATTGGGTAGCAGGCTATTGGCCTTTCAGGTCGTAGATTTGCTGCCAGCGATTGAGATCGACGCCATCAGGTAAGGCGTAGCCCTGCGCCAACAGGTGGACGATGATTTTCAGGATTTTTCCGAGTTGATCCCAGTCCCCTTGATCCCAGGTATAGCCACTCTGGCCATATTGCTCGGAAAGCAACTGCCAGTTGCCGCCGTTGTCTCGGTATGCTTCTGCCGGCCCGGCGCCGTTGTTCTGCGCCAAAGCCAGTACCATCAACTGCTCGGTCGGATCGATATCTGCCGGAAGCAATGCGTTCGCCGCACGTAGTTTGGCCGCCATCATCTCGAAAGACTTTTTCCGATCGAAAAGGCATTCTGCGTCGCAGTCGGGGAGATACAAGGCCATCTCTTCCTTCGTTATCTGCGCAATGCCGACCGAGGCACCGGCGCCGGTAAACGGGCCATCTGGCAAACGGACCAGGCACCTTTCGAGAAAGTCGCTGTCGAACGGCCGGGTAAAGGCATTGGCCTGATTGGCAATCCCGGCGGCCAGGCTGATTTCCGGCACCTGGTACGCATCGGCCACTGCGGCAATCGTTGCCCGATTTTCGAGCACAATCTGTTGGCCCTGGGTGGGTGCGTCCATCACCAGGGCAATTGCCGTCAGATTACACAATAAACCATCCAGCCCCCCAGAGACGCAGTACTCTCCTGGATCGAGATACCTTACGGCAGAACCGCTTGTGTCGGCCAAGCGGGTCCAGTACCGAGAGCGTTCACTCAAGTGCGGCAGCACTCCTTTCAAAACCACGAAACGCTGCAACTCGGAATCGTACGCCAGAGGCGCCACCCAGCTCGAATCCGCACCCGGCATCCCAACGTCTGCCGGGGTCGTGCTAAAGGTGTCCTCGAATTTGATCGCATACCAATCCCCTTCTGCTGCAGAGAGCGTGAAAGCCCATGCACCTCGGGTCGTATGGGGCTGGTGATAGGCGACGATCCCGGCCTCGCCCATCGCGAAGGCTTGCGGGTCCACGTCAAAAGCGTTTTTGTATACCCAAATCGCCTGGATGGCATCGTTTTCCGGCTTCCATGCGGCAATGCCGGGGGCTAACGCCGCAATCTCATCGAAAGGATTATTCCACCAAATCGTCAGCAACAGCTTGGCGTTACCGCTATCCGGGTCCACGTCCCAGCGATTAAGAATGATGCCAATTTGCATATTGGCATCTTCCGTCGTATAGGTAATCACGGGAGAGGGGCCTAACGAGAAAGCGCCCACCGCATCGTGTGGGAGAACGGGGCAGACGACGGCAGGATCGTCCCACGAGCCAGGCATGTCTCCAGGGAGGGCATGGTCGGCACCCGCAGCAAAAACGCCCGCCGATGCCC
Source organism: Chloroflexota bacterium (assembly GCA_049325275.1). Taxonomy (GTDB): domain Bacteria; phylum Chloroflexota; class Anaerolineae; order Anaerolineales; family UBA4823; genus CAIQJJ01. Next base: position 131,947 of record JBMOLU010000075.1, on the reverse strand, counting down.
GGTCTGACACGGCGGAAGCGGACGGAAAAAATTGTAAAAGCGAACAGGCGATTATCGACGCGACGAACAACTTTGAAAGCATTGGAAAGGGGAATCGTTTACGCGACATGGGATTGCCTCATTCATTTCCACCACAGAACCACCCTGGTGGTATGGAGCGCCATGCTCAGGAAAGAAGAGAGGATATGACTTGTTATTTATCGGAACAGACACATTGTAGCACAAATGAATAGAAAAACCTGCCTGTGGTTGCCAGCAAATTGCGAGAGAGTGTCTGCAAAGTGTCGCCACAGGCGCGACGCCCTTCCATTAGAGTAGGTAACACCTGTTTCTAGCCGGCAAAGTGCGTTGCACCCTGCTTTTCAGACGGCTTCTTAGAATGGACTGGCTGTGGAATAAGCACGCTCCCGGTACTCACGCGGCGTAACCCCCGACCATTTCTTGAACGCTTTGCGGAACACACTCGGTTCGGAAAACCCCAACAGATAGGTGATCTGCTCGACCGAATAGTTTTCACACAGGTACTTCTTTGCCAGGCGGTGACGGATGTCGCGCAGCAGTTCGCTGAACACGACCCCCTCTTCTTCCAGGCGTTTCTGCAGCGTACGTACGCTGACCGCCATCTCACGGGCCACTTTGTTAATCGAAAGGGCCTCATCATCCAGGCGGGAAAGAATAATTTTCGTGACCGCCTGGGTGTATTCGTCTTTGCGTTCCATTTGCGCCAGGAAATCGTGGGCATATTGCTCGAAATGCGCCAGCAAGGCCGGGTTGGACATCAGGATAGGTGTGTTGGCAATACCCGGATCGGCGCTCATCGAATTCTCTTTTTGGCCGAACAAAACCGGGCAGCGGAAAATACGTTCGTACTCCGTGGTGGATTCGGGCTTGGGATAGATGAAACGCACTTCGAGCGGATCGATTTGCTTGCCGGTAAGCGTGCGCATCATGCGTACCGTGCTGGAAAAGGTTGCCTCGAAACAGTGCCGCGACATTTGCGGAGCGTCTGGTGGCGTATAAAAGACCACTTTAATCTTGTTGAAGCGCCACTCGCCGCGTCCTTCAATCAGGTTGCCGATAATACGGGCGTAGCGCCCACCCTTTTGGAAAGCTTCGCCCAGGGTCTTGCAGTTCATCATCATGTAACCAAGAATAGACCAGCTGCCCGCCTCAGCATATTCGCCCATGTGCAGGCCAAAGTAAGGGTCGTGGACGTATGCCGCTGCACTATCCTGAATGTGAAGGTAGGTTTCGACCGGCAGTTGAACGTCGTAAGTCTTGATGAATTCCGGGTCCACACCGATGTCCCGCAAAAACTCATCCTTATTCACCCGCAAGTGAGACAAGTACAAGAACATTTGCGATAGAACGGTCACCGATACCGTGATGCCGCTAAGCGGTTGAGATGTGTTCATGGCATGATCTTAATCGTTCTGGGAAAACTGTCAACATGTTTACGCTTCTATCGTGCATAAAGTGTCACCTTTTTTGCAGGAAAAGTCATGGTCAAACAACAGATTTTGGCTATGATCGAGTTACCAACAAAACGTTGAGGAAGGTGTAGTTATAATGGGACCTGCACATTTCGGTGTTGCTTTTGCTGCCAAACCGCTGGCTCCGAAAGTACCGCTGTGGGCGCTGTTGATAGCCAGCCAGGCCCTCGATTTGCTCTGTTTCGGCTTTATCGCTGCCGGCATAGAGCATACAGGGACCAGCCAGACCGATCTGGCCCACGGTATCCAAATTTTGGCCGCGCCGTCGTTAGCCTGGTCGCATGGGCTGACGATGTCTGCTGTCTGGTCAGTGCTGGCGGCGGGAATCGCACTCATCGCCTTGCGTGACCGGCGGGCGAGTGCAATTGTCGGCCTGGTGGTTTTTAGCCACTGGCTGCTGGACTTCATCGTTCACGGACGCTATCTGCCAGTTTTTTTCGACCCATCACTGGTTGTCGGGCTGGGCCTGTGGGGCAGCGGGCCGGGGCTGATCGCCAGCGGCATTCTCGAGGCCGGACTTTTGGCTACTGGCATAGCCACCTACTGGATGTGGAGAAAAAGAATAGGATAAAACCATGCAGCAAACGCAAGGCGGCGCTGGCGATGGCAGCAGCCCTGGCATTGCTGCGAACGGGAAAGCCATGATCACGTACAAAAGCTTGTGTGTTTTCCGGCACGGCGGGCCGGAGGTGTTGGAAGTCGTCGAAAACGAGTTACGCCCACCGGCAGCCGGCGAGGTACGCATCCGGGTGCTGGCTGCATCGGTCGGCCGGCCCGACGTGACCGCGCGGCAGGGCAAAGCCCTCTACACCGGCACACCGCTCGAACAGAAACTGCCGTTCACACCCGGCTACGCCGTCATCGGCGAGGCAGAGGCTGCCGGCGATGGCGTCGATCAGGCTGTTGTGGGTAAACGCGTCGGTGCTTTGACGGTGATCGGCGGCTACACGGAATATATCTACTGGCGAAGCGACCGCTTGATCCCGATTCCGGACGGCCTTGATCTGGCAGAAGCCGTCACCATTCTCTTGAACTACATCGTCGCTTACCAGGCGCTGCACCGCTCGGCAAAGGCCAGGGCCGGCGAGAAGGCTTTGATCGTCGGCGCCAGCGGCGGGATCGGCACGGCGCTGCTGCAACTGGGCCAGTTGGCCGGGCTTCAAATGTACGCCATAGCATCGCGAAGCAAACAGGCCATTGCGGCCGCTTACGGCGCGACACCGATCGATTATCACACACAAGACTTTGCGGAGGTTATCCGCCAGCACGAGCCTGACGGCATCGATGTGGTGCTAGATGGAATGATGCAGCTGAACTACATCCACGGCAGTCTGCCGCTGCTGCGCCGCGGCGGACGCATCGTGAGCTTCGGCGAGCCTGCCAGCCGTGGCGAACTTTTCCGTATCCTGGCAACCGCCGTCGGCACCAACCTGCTGCCCAACGGAAAATCGCTCAAACTGTACGGCACGTCGACATACTTTCTCTTCGACAGGCGACCCTACCTGGAAGATTGGGCCGTGCTGTTCAGGCTACTCGGCGAAAGAAAAATTGCACCCGTGATCGCGGCGCGCTTTCCCATTCTCGAAGCAGCCCGGGCCAACGCCTTGCTCGAAAGCGGGCAGGTGATCGGGAACGTCGTGCTGTTGACGCCGGCGCTGCTGACGGAAGGAAACACATGACCGTTATCGTCCTAAGTTGCGCCAGCACGGCACCGCGCTCGAGGAAATTGCGCTGCTGATCGTCACGCACGCACACTTCGACCACGCCGGAACGGCAGCTGCCATCCAACAGTGCGCCGCACGCCCGCTCGAAAAGGGCTGGCTGGCACAAGGCAAAGACGCCCCAATCGCGCCGGTTCATCCCTTGGGCAGGTTGCTGACCCCTTTCGTCGTATCAGGCTTTTCTGCCGTCGCTGCCCTGGCAGCAGGCCATGGGCTTTTTCATGCCAACCGGCACACCTGTGCCGCCCGTAGGGTAGGCATCACGCCCTGGGCAGGCTGGCGGTGTATGCCGCCCGGTTTAAAAAGCGGGGACGGCAGGTCAGGTAACAATCGCCTGCCAGGCCAATTGCGCAAAATCATCGGTAATGGGGATGGTGAAGGCCGGCATGTACTGGAGCATCAAGAGGCACTGCATCTCTTCCAGCGGGTCCATCCACCATTCCGTGTTGGCCGCTCCGCCCCAACCGAACCTGCCGAACGAACCGGGCCGGTGCGACAGCCCCGGGTTGAGCAGCACTGCCCCGCCCAAGCCAAAACCGTCGGCCCGGCTGTCGTTGGGGTGTATTCCCTCGGGCAGATGGTTTTGCTGCATCCACTCGACCGTCTTGCAGCCCAACAGGCGTTCGCCATCCAGTTCGCCTCCGTTGAGCAGCATCTGGCCGAAACGCAGGTAATCGTGGACGGTCGAGACCAGGCCGCCACCCCCCGATGGATCGCGGGTAGGCTGGATATAACGGCTGGCGGCAGGCGTGTCGATGGCCTTCAAACCGCCTTCCTCGGCAGGACCATACATCGCCGCAAAGCGCCCGACCTTCTCCGGGGGTACCCAGAAGGCCGTGTCGACCATTCCTAATGGGGTGAAGATGCGCTCCTGTAAGAACTCGTCGAAAGGCTTCTGCGCCGCCAGTTCGACGATATATCCGAGCACATCGGTCGAGATGCTGTAACGGAAAGCCGTACCGGGATGAAAGGCCAGGGGCAAGCGCGCCGCAGCAAAGGCTTTCATTCTCTTTTCCATGACCGGCTCGACCTCACGCTCGATGGTCTCGAAGGCCTCACGATACAGGGCATCGACGGCCGAATGGTCGTCGAACCCGTAGCTCAGGCCGCCGGTATGCGTCAGCAAGTCGTGAAGGGTGATCTCGCGCCGGGCAGGTACCAGGTCGTAACTGCCGCCATCCCCACGCGGCTGCATCACGCGGGCATCTTTGTACTCGGGCAAGTAGCGCGAAAGCGGGTCCGAGAGTCTCAAGCGGGCTTCTTCAAAGAGCATCATCACGGCCACGCTGGTGATCGCCTTCGTCATCGAGTAAATACGAAAGATGGTATCGACGGCCATCGGGCGCCGGGTTTCGACTTCCTGCCAGCCGAAGGTTTCGAGGTGGGCGATCTGCCCCTGGCGGGCGATGCAAGTAACGATGCCGGCAAATTGCTGCCGATCGATATAACCTTCCATCACCGGGCGGATACGTTCCAGGCGGGCGCCGGAGAGTCCAACAAGTTCGGGTTGTGTGGTTTGCATGGTTTCACCTTTCGATAAAGTATACCAAGTATAGCCGAAATCCTGCGGCGGCACGGCACCCATGCAACGACAAGGGCAGATTGGCCTGTTCACGCTATCGGTGCTATGATTAGAGATAGATCAGGAACGCGACGATTGAGCCACCAACCCACCTATGGGACGACAAAAAACGGAGAACCTGATGAAAATCCACTTTCACGGCGCAGCGCAAACGGTCACCGGATCGTTGCACCTGCTCGAAATCAACGGCACCAAACTCCTGCTGGAATGCGGGCTGTACCAGGGGCATCGCAAAGAAAGCTTCGAGCGCAACCGGAACTTTCCCTTCAACCCATCCGAAATCGACGCCGTCATTCTCTCACACGCCCACATCGATCACAGCGGCAACCTGCCGAACCTGGTTTTGCAAGGCTACGAAGGGCCGATTTATTGTACGTCTGCCACAGCACACCTGACTCACCTGATGTTGCTCGATTCGGGTCACATTCACGAAAAACAAGCCGAAACCGTCTCCTGGCGCAACGCACAGAAGGGCCTGCCAGCCGTTGACCCGCTTTACACCCAGCAGGACGCAGCGCAGGTCAAGCCTTTACTGCGCGAGATTCCTTACGACGTGCCCTTCGAACCGGCCCATGGGGCAGTTGCGCGCTTTGTCGACGCCGGGCACATCCTCGGATCGGCAGCCGTGGCGCTGGATGTCGAAGAGAAGGGCCAAAAAACTTCCATCTGGTTTTCCGGTGATATCGGCAGGCGGAACTTGCCGCTGCTACGCGACCCGATCTTGCCGGAGAAAGTGGACGTGCTGCTGATGGAGGCCACTTACGGTGACAAACCCCACCGCTCGCCGGATATCGCCTACGAAGAAATGTGCCGGGTGATCAACAAAACGATCAAGCGTGGGGGCAAAGTCATCATTCCCTCGTTTGCCATCGGGCGCACCCAGGAGCTGGTCTACAACCTGAACCGGATGTACGAAAGCGGCGATCTACCCGAAGTGCCGGTTTACGTCGATAGCCCCCTCGCAGTCAACGCATCCAACATTTTCAAGCAGTTTCCCGATTGTTACGACGACGAAACGCTGGACTGGATCGAACGCGGCCATCCGGCGCTCGACTTTCCCCTGCTCCAGTACATCCAAAATCTCGACGACTCCAAAGCGCTCAACCCACGCCAGGACCCGATGATCATCATCTCCGCTTCGGGCATGGCAGAAGTCGGGCGGATCGTCTTTCACATTCGCTGGAACATCGAAAATCCGCGCAACACGATCATGATCGTCTCCTGGCAGGCGCCCGGCACGTTGGGCCGGCGGCTGGCCGACCGCGAACCGGCGGTAAAAATCCTGGGCGAAACCTTCCAGGTCAAGGCCGAAATCGCCACGATTGGGGGGCTTTCGGCCCACGCCGGGCAGGACCTGTTGCTCGAGTATGCCCGCAGCGGCCACGCACAAAAGAAGGGGATTTTCCTCGTGCACGGTGAAGAAGGGCCGGCCACCATCCTGCAAGACAAACTGGGCGAGCGCGGTCTGCAACGCGTCTTTTACCCCAGCGCGCGGCAGAAGCTGGAAATTTGAGCGGCCTGACATTCTTGTAAACCTGATTAGTACCGCGCTCTCATTGCCCATTTCTCCTACTCGGTTAGAATCAACGTATCGATAAGTGTAACCAAAAAGATCTCAACCAAGTCTTTGCGCGACTTCTCAAAAAGTCGGGGGGTGGGGTGCTTCGTGATACTGCCGGCCAGGGGTTATCACCCGATCGGCAAGTGTCAAAGGGCATCCGCTCCCCTCTTCTTTTTGGGAAGTTGCATTTAAAACGCACGCAAAAGAGGCAAAAGAAAACCATGAAACCAGACATTCCCAGCTTCAACGAGGACGTACAGTCTGACCGTCATCCTGGGGCAAAACAGAAACTTTTCCATGCCGAGCCCTTCAAAGTTTCGTTTTGGCTCGTGGGGATCGGATCGGTCTTGTGGCTGCTCTGGCGCAGCGGCACCAATCCCAAGCGCCTGTCGTATCCATGCCAGCAAGCCGCCGCGCTCAACGCGCTCGCTTTTCTCGGTTATGCAAGTTCTCTGCTGGGTGTTACGGCGCTCTACCGCTGGTTCAAGAGCCGCGTCACGGTCGCGCGTTTCAGCGTCTTGTTGGTTGCTTTGGCAATCTTCGCCGGCATCCAAAGCGATGTCTTTACCCCGGCCGAACCCGCCTACGCGGTCAGCCCGGCTCTGCCATCGTGGGCTTCCGCCTCCGCCATATCCAACGTCTTTGCCGTGACAAACGTCCCGGCCCCGCGCTACAGCTTGAACGGAGGCGTCATCCCTTCAGGAGTCTCGCCGTCCGATGCCCTGCAAGACAGCGGCGTAAATGCGCTGGTGAGTTTAATGGAAAGCAAAGGCGATTACTTCTACAAGACGGCAGCCCATCCCACGGGACTGTTTGGCGCCAACGATGTCGTCGTGATCAAGGTCAACAACCAGTGGGGTGGGCGCAACAGCACCAATACAGACGTAGTCAAAGGCATCGTCTACCGCCTGGTGCAGCATCCCGAAGGGTTCCACGGGGCCGTGATCATTGCCGAGAATTCACAGGGCAAGAATACTGACTGGGCGAATGAAAGCAGCAACAACGCGCAGTTCCAGAACCAGTCGTATCAAGAAGTCGCCTCGGCATTCGCCGGCCAGGGATACCACGTTTGTATCTCGAATTGGGACGGCTTGCGGACGACGCTGGTGAGCGACTACGAAACGGGCAATAACAGCGACGGATACGTACTGGATACAACGGACAACAAACTTTCGTACCCGAAGTTTCAGATCGCCAGCTGCGGCGGCGTCAATTTGCGGGTCAGCATGAAAAAAGGCCTTTGGAACGGGAGCGCCTTCGAGGCAGAACGCCTTAAATTGATCAACCTGCCGGTCTTGAAACGTCACGGCTCGCAAGGCGCAACCGCGGCGGTAAAGAACTACCTGGGCTTCATCACGACATATACCACCGGCACGCGCTGGTCCGGGGTGCCGGAAATCCACTGTTGGCTGACGGGGACCGGCGCGAGCTGTAACGCGACCAGCCAGGCTTACGGTCTGGTCGCGCGGCAAATGGCGCTCGTCCGTCGGGCCGATCTCGATATCGTAGACGCTACCTGGGTCAACCCATGTGATAATGTCGGCTGGCATGGGGAAGCAGAGCGGCAGGATATCCTGCTGGCAAGCCGCGATCCGTTTGCGCTCGACTACTATGCTGCGGAGTACATCTTGGGGCCGCGCGTGCAGGCACACAACGGCCAGTGCGGGGTGAGCGCCCCGGCAAATTCACTGGCGAGCACACGCGGCAGCATCTTCCGGAACTTCCTGCTGCGCAACGTGGCCCGGCTACGGGTGCTGGGAATCAACAACACGATCAATGTTAGCGACAGCCTGACACCGGCGCAGGAGTTGGCGCAATTCAACGCCTTTGTGGTCGATGGCGCGAACCAGGCGACCGGCACCCCAACGACGCGCCCGGCGACCTTGACTCCCACCCGAACACGCACGAACACGGCGCAACCGCCCAGTGCTACGGCGACGCGCACAGCGACACGCACAGCGACACGGACGGCGACCGCGTCATCCATCCCGGCGACAAGGACAAACACCCCCCGGCCGCCCACCCTAACCAACACGCAAACCGCAGTTCCGGCAACGCCAACCCGCACCGTGGCCCATACAGCCACAGCGACATCCATACCACCCACAAGAACCAGCACACCACGGCCTGCTACGGCTACCCTCACCTTGCCGCCGCCGACCATCACGTACACACACGCTCCCACCACACCGCCGCCGACGCCCACACAGGGCCCCCCCCACGACTTGGTTTTCCGAGATGGGTTCGAAACCGGCAACCTTGCAGCCTGGCCGGCGAGCTTCACCGACCAGAACGACCTGGCAGTGAGCGCCCAGGCCGCTCTGGCCGGAAGCGCCTACGGTATGCAGGCCACCCTTGACGATAACACAAGCATCTATGCCAATGACGACACGCCTTCTGCCGAAAGCCGTCTGCGGGTGCGTTTTTACTTCGACCCCAACAGCATCACGATGGCAAACGGCGATGCGTTCTACACCTTAGTCGGCTTCTCCGGCGCAAGTACCCCCGTGCTTTGCCTTGAATTCAGCAAACAGAGCGGCTACCAGTTACGGGCAGCATTTACCAACGATCTCAACAACGCCCTCTATACCCCCTGGGTGACCGTCTCCGATGCGCCGCATTTCATCGAGTTCGACTGGACGGCCGCTACGGCCGGAGCCAACAACGGCAACTTCACCCTCTGGGTGGATGGCGTACAGCAGGCTGCCATAACCGGCGCCGACAACGACCTCCTGCGCATCGATCGCGTGCAGTTGGGCGCCGTCTACGGCATCGACAGCGGCACGCGCGGTACACTCTATTTCGACAGCTACGAATCCCGACGCCAGACGTACGTCGGGCAGTAAGCAGTTTTGGCCTTGCGCGTTGAGCGTGAAGAATCCCTTTCCCGGCGAAGCCGGAAGAGCCGTAGTTTTCTAACTCACCACCTGGCTGACCTCGTCCAGTTTCAAACTTACCGCCTGGCTGGCCGAGTCGCGGCCCATGGTGATGCCGTAAATTACATCGGCTACCTGGACCGTGTTGCGGTTGTGGGTGATAACGGCAAACTGCGTCGTCTGGCCAAGCTCGGCAAGCAGGTCGCGGAAGCGTCCAACGTTGGCTTCGTCGAGCATGGCGTCGACTTCGTCGAGCACGCAAAACGGCGTCGGTGAGACCTTGAGCAGCGAGAAAACCAGCGCCACCGCCGTCAGGCTGCGCTCGCCGCCGGAAAGCAGGGAAAGCCCCTGCTCGCGGCGTCCGGGCAGGCGGGCTTCGATATCGATGCCGGTGTTGGTCAGATCTTCGGGATCGGTCAACACCAGACGCGCCGATCCGCCGCCAAACAGGCGGGTGAATGTCTGGCGGAATTCGTATGCCACGGCATCGAAGGTTTTCCGAAATTCGCGCTGCATCAGCACGTCTAGCTCGGCGATGACTTCCTTGATGCTGGCCTCCGCTTCGTGGAGATCGGTCATCTGCGTGTTCAAAAAATCGAAACGTTGCTGCACTTCCTCGAACTCGATCTGTGCATCGGGGTTGATCGGCCCCATGCGGCGCAGCTGCGCCCGTTGGCGCTTGATGTTCTCTTCGATCTCGGCAGGCAGTTCTTTGAGGATCGGGAGGGCTTCGACCATGCCCTGCAACGGCAGCGGCGTTGGACCGGAAACTTCATCCACATATTCAAAGGCCACCAGGCCGAAATCATCCTCGATGCGCCCACGCAGGCTGTCCAGGGCTTCCTGGCGGCGTGCCAACATGATCTTCGCCTGAGCGTGGCGATGCTCGGCCTGGCTCAACACCTGGCGAGCGCCGGTTTCGACCGTTTGCAGGCTTTCCTGTTGCTGCTCGACGGCACTCAACTCGGCTTCTGCCGGCTCGATCAACGCCTGCAGGGCCTCGATTTCCTCGTTGGCGGCTGCCTCGTCCTGTCGCAGGTTTTCCTTTTCCTGCTCCAGAGTCGACAGCGCCTGCGCCGATTCGCCGAGGCGTTTTTCCAGCCCGGACTGGCTGCGGTGCGCGCCGTCCAGTGCCGCCTGGCGTTCGCGCTGGCGGTTCTGTGCGTCGGTCACGGCCTGCTCGATGACGGCGGCACGCGTGTTCCAATGCGCAGCCTGTGCCTGGAACTCCTCGAGAGAAAGCTCTGCCAGGGCAGCATTCAGGGCGCGCAAGCGCTCGCGGGCTTGCTGAATCTTGGCGTCGAATTGCGCAATCTCCTCGGACATCTGGCGTGATTCGGTTTCCGCTCGCGAGATCTCGGCGCCCAGGCGGGATTGCTGCTCGCGCTGGAAGGCCAACTGGCGGCGGGCCTTTTCCAGGTTGAGGTCCTCCTGGCCGGCAGCGTTGATGGCATTCCGTTCGCTGGTACGGGTGGCGTCCAGTTCCTGTTGCAAACGCTTGCCATCAGCCTGCAAGGCAGCCAAGGCCTGTTCGGCCGCAACAGCCTGCATTTCGGCTTCGACCAGCGATTTTTCCGCCGCAGCCAGCTTTTCCTGAACTTCGCGCCGCTGACGGGTACGCCCAAGGGTGCCGCCTTTGCCCGCCAAGCCGGCGATCACCGGCCCGCTGGCGTGAAAAACCTCGCCCTGCAACGTTACCGCGCGCAAGGCCGGGGGAGCGTCGCCCGGGGCATCCTGCCGCCGGCCCACTAAAATGCTCCGGGCGGCGGCGCGATCGGCCACTACCCACGTCTGGCCGAGGAGCAAATCGACCGCCGGACGCAGCTCTGGGGCAGCCTGGACCAAATTGGACGCCAGACCGATGGCGCTATCTGCATGGGCCGGCAATGCGGCGGGCACCAGGCCGTCGACCGGCAGCAAAGCGGCGCGCGCCGTTTGCCCGGCGAGGCGCTCCAGAGCTGAATCGACATCTGCGCCGTCGGCGAGAACGACCGCGTCCAGGTACTCACCCAAGGCGGCCGAGACTGCCGTTTCATATTCCGCAGGCACCTCGAGCAGGCTGCTCAAAGCGCCGCGCACGCCCTTGATTTGCGCCTGGCGAGCCGCCTCGAGGAGCAGCTTGGCGCCGCTGCCGTAGCCGGTGAGAGAACGCTCGGCTTGTTCGAGCACTTCGGCCTGGGCGCGCAGACGAGCCACTTCAGCTTGAGCAGCCGAACGCACGTCGAAGGCCCGTTTGCGCAGTGTATCGGCTTCGGCCAGGCGCTCGCGATGCGCCTGCAAAGCCGCCTCGGCAGCCTGGCGTTTTTCTTCCGCTGCCCGGCGGGCCTGCCCGGCAGCCTGCCAGCGTAAATCGGCGGCCGTCACATCCTGTTCCGCTGCAGTCACGGCCTGCCCGGCAGCCTTCAGGGTCTCCTGCTGGCGCTGGGCCTGGGCCTGGCGTTCGGCCAGGCGGGCCTGCAGTTGGCCCTGGCGGCCGGTCAGGCCGGAAAGATTCTGGCGTGTACGGTGCAGGTCTTCCTCGACCAGGGCACGCTCGGCCTGACGCTCCTGCAAGGCCTTGCGCACGGCCTGGACCTGGGCGCGGGCTTCGTCGAGTTCGGCCTGGCGGGCCTGGGTCTCTTGCAGGGCGGCCTGCAGGCGTTCCTGGTGCAGGGTAAATTCTTCGGCGAGGCGGGCAATTTCTGCCTGGATCGACTGCTGCTGTTCGAGCAAAGAACGCGCCCGTTCATCGGCCACGGCCAGATCGCGGCTGACCGTTTCGCGGCGGGCGTGCAGTTGTGAAAGCTGCCTGTGCCACGAATTCAGGCGCGCCCGCAGGCCGGAGATTTGGTCGCGTGAGGCAGAAAGCCGCTCATCCAACCCGGCATAGGCGCGGCGGGCATCTTCCAGTGCATCTTCCTGCTGGTGTGCAGCTTCACGCGCTTCGGCCAATTCCTCTTGCGAGCGGTGCCAGTGGAAGCCGTACCAATCCCGCAGAAGCAGGCGCAAATCACCTTTGATCTGTTCGTATTCCTGGGCACGGCGAGCGGCGCGCTCGAGGCTGCGCAGACGCGGTTGAAGTTCGGCCAAAATATCCTGAACTCGTTCCAGGTTGTGGCGCGTGGTATCCAGGCGGCGCAAGGCCTCTTCACGGCGTGTGCGGTAGAGGCCGATCCCGGCAGCTTCTTCGAACAGGCGCCGGCGCTCGTCAGCCTTGAGCGAGAGGGCCGTGTCGACCAGCCCCTGTCCGATAATGGTATAGGTACGCTCAGCCAGGCCGGATTTTGCCAGCAGTTCGGAAACGTCGCGCAGGCGCACGCGCTGGCCGTTGAGCAGGTATTCGTTTTCCCCGTCACGATAGGCCCGCCGGGTAATGGCAACCTCGGTGAAATCGATCGGCAGCCAGCCCTCCGAGTTATCGAAGGTAATCGTTGCCGAAGCCATGCTGGCTCGCGGGCGATGTTCGGAGCCGGCAAAGATCATATCTTCGGTCTTTTTGCCGCGCAGCAGCGAAAAGGATTGCTCGCCCAGCACCCAGCGCAGCGAATCGGCAACGTTCGATTTCCCGGACCCATTGGGGCCGACAATGGCCGTAACCTTTTCGGAAAACTGAAACTCCGAACGCGAGGCGAAGGTTTTGTAACCGTGAAGTTCGAGGGATTTCAAGCGCATGAATTAAACCAACCCGGCATCCATCTTATCGAGGGCTGCCTGGGCAGCCGCTTTGGCAGCCGCATTTTTGCTCGGTCCGCTGCCACGCGCCAGTTCCTGGCCACCGATCAGCACAGCCATCTCGAACATCCGCTCGTGTTCCGGGCCGGCAATAGCTACCGTATGATAGACCGGCGAACCGAAACCCTGCGACTGTGCCACTTCCTGCAAGCGGCTCTTGGGGTCGCTGTCCTGCCCACCGGTAGCCAGAATGTCCTCTGCCGATTCGAGAAGCGGCTCGACGAAACGCTGCACCGCCTGCATCCCCTGATCGAGATAAATGGCCCCAATCAGGGCTTCGAACGTACACCCCAACAACGCCGAACGCTCACGCCCGCCGCCGGTATCCTCACCGTACCCCAGGCGCATCACTGAACCGAGGCCGATCTGCCGCGCAAAGTGGGCCAACTGCTGGTTTCCCACCAGGCCGGCGCGCAGGCGGGTCAGGCCGCCTTCTTGCAGTTCAGGGAAATGGTTGTACAGCCAGGCGCCGACCAAAAAATCGAGCACGGCGTCACCCAAAAACTCCAGGCGCTCGTTGTCTTCGAGCGCCTCGGGATGTTCATTGACGTAGGAACGGTGCGTCAGCGCCCGTCCCAGCAGGCGGTAGTCCTTGAAGGTCAGGCCGAGACGTTCAGCAATTTGCGGGAGAGAAACGCTCTTCCCATGCTCCTGAGTCGAACTCATATCTTCCTCCTGAACTCAGGAAACGCCAGATGCCCGCCAAGGGTAGAGCATCTGGCATTCCATGTGTTCACCACGAAAAGTTTTCGAATTTTGATGCAAACGTGTACGCTGCGGTACACGTCTGCATTAAAGAACCCGTTCTCGTTTAAATCTTGCGTATGACCACCACCGCATTGTGCCCGCCAAAGCCGAAGGCATTGCTCATCGCCACGGAAATGGGCTTACGGCGTGCCTGGTTTGGCACGACATCCAGATCGCAAGCCGGATCGGGCGTCTGGTAGTGAATGGTGGGAGGGAGAATGCCATCCCGAATTGCCTGGATGCAGAAGATCGCTTCTACAGCGCCCGTGGCGCCCATCATGTGACCGGTCATCGACTTGGTAGATGAAACCGGAATATTATACGCCAATTCGCCGAGTGCGCGCTTAATCGCTTTCGTCTCTGCGGCATCGTTCAGCGGCGTCGAAGTGCCGTGCGCATTGATGTAACCCAGTTGATCGGGGTTGACGCCGGCCGCGTCGAGCGCCAGATTCATGGCGCGCGCGCCACCAACGCCGTCCTCATGCGGCGCGGTAATATGGAAAGCATCCGAAGACGCCCCATATCCGGCGAACTCGGCCAGCATCTCGGCACCGCGAGCGCGGGCGTGGCTCTCGCGTTCCAGCACCAGCACGCCGGCGCCTTCTCCCATCACCAGGCCGTCACGATTTTTATCGAAAGGCTGTGGCGTCATCGAGAAATCATCGTTGCGGCGTGACAAGGCGCCAATGCGATCGAAGGCGGCCACGCCCAAAGGCGAAATCGGCGCATCGCTGCCGCCGGCGACGATCACATCGGCCATGCCGGTACGCAGCATCATCCAGGCGATCCCTAGTGCGTCGGAACCGGAAGCGCAAGCCGTCACCACCGAATAGGATGGGCCTTGCAGACCGAAATCGAGCGAAATCGATGCGGCCGCGCCATCCGTGATCATCATGGGGATCAGAAAGGGGCTAACACGCCGCGGCCCTTTCTCGCGCAGCACCGCTGTGTTTTCGACGATCGTGTTCAGACCACCGATCGCCGATGAAAAGACCACACCGATCTGCCCGGCGTTTTCTTCCGTTACCTGCAAGCCTGCCTGGCGCATGGCTTCCTGGGCGGCCGCAGTTGCGAAATGCCCATAGCGATCGCGCCGGCGTACTTCCTGGCCGGACATATAGTTTTCAGGGTTGAAGTCCTTTACCTCACAGGCGATTTTCACCAGCATTTCACTGGTATCGACTTGCGTAATCAGCCCGGTGCCCCCAACCCCATTGATGACGTTTTGCCAGCTTTCCTGCACCGAAAACCCAGTGGAATTAACGGTGCCCATACCGGTGACGACGACACGTTCCATAAACATTTTCCTCCGTAAAGTGGTGTAGAACGCAGGTTGAATAAAGGTCCGGTATCTCTGCCTGAAAAGAGCTTCGCTCGGACAACGATTCAGTTCCCGTTCCTTCGCTCTACATAAAACCCTCAGCAGGCGTTGTGGTTGCGAGCGGTGATACCCGGCGCCCCCCGTGCCGCCATTCTCAACGGGCGGGCCGATAGGTTCCTTCGATCCAGGTGGCCCCCTGCGGCCCGACTTCCTTTTTCCAAACCGGGACGATTTCCTTGAGGCGATCGATCCCATAACGGGCGGCCTCAAAAACACCCGTGTCGCGGTGCGCTGCCGAACAAGCAATCAGGGTGGTCGACATGCCAGGTTCGAGGCGGCCGATGCGCTGAACGATGGCAATACCTTCTACCGCCGGCCAACGCTGGCGGATTTCATCGGCCACCTGGTGCATCTTGGCTTGCGCCATCGGCTCGTAGGCTTCGTATTCGAGGTGAAGCGTCTCGTGGGCCTCGCCACGCTTCGTCACCGCACGTACCGTCCCGGTGAAGAGCACGACAGCACCGGTTGTTGGCAAAGTGATTTGTGCGGCCAGGTGATCGAGGTCGAAGGCTGATGCAGTAAGAAGCGTAACCGTAGGAAGCATCGAACAATCCTTTCAGCCTCCCGATACCGGCGGAAAAATGGCAACCTCGGCATCGGCAGGAATTACGTCCTCATCGAAAGCATACTCGCGGTCGACGGCAATCAAAGCTGTTTCCAACCCAGGCAGCAGACCCGGCAGGCGACCGGCCAACGCGGTTTTCAATTCACGCACCGTGCTGCGGTCGGGGAGCTCTAGCACGAGTTGGCGGGTGCCGGCACGGTCTTTGAGTGTGGCGAAAAACAACACCTTGGTTTTCACGTGTGACCTCATTCGTTCAAAACATCACCACTTTTGCCGCCGCGCTTTTCAAGCAAGCGTATGCGGACAATCTGCATGGTTTTCTCGGCGGCTTTTGCCATATCGTAAACGGTCAACGCCGCAACGGATACGGCGGTGAGCGCTTCCATTTCCACGCCAGTTTTTCCGGTCGTGCGCACGCTGGCCGTAATTTGCACACCGGGTAAATCATCCACCAAAAGCAGATCGACCGCGACCTGGGTAAGCGGCAGCGGGTGGCACAAAGGGATCAGTTCGGATGTCCGTTTGGCAGCCTGAATCCCGGCGATCTGCGCCACGGCCAGCACGTCTCCTTTTTTCAAGGCACCCTGGCGGATTAAATCCAGCGTTTCGGGGCGCATGAGCACTTCAGCGCGAGCCACAGCAACGCGTTCCGAGTCTGCCTTGGCACTTATGTCCACCATATGAACACGGCCATCTTGATCCAGGTGAGAAAGCATCGTCATGCGGCGAGTATAACACAGCAGGGCTTGTACGCTCGCCCACACCGTTGTGCGAATCGTACGTCGATTTGTGGTAACAAAAACAAATTGCTATATAATTGGGAAATATGGCAAAAATTATCTTCTCAGCAATGTTTGGCGATCGCAACTCGCTGCGCCTCGAACAGTTTGAGGCACAAACGCATCACCAGGTGGAAGTGAGAATATTCCCATGGGAAAGTGCCTGGGATGAGCTTTTATCGATCAGCCTGCACAATAGCGGCGCCGATGTTTCCCATATTGGCAACACCTGGCTGGGTAGCCTGGCAAGCATGCAGTCGCTGCAACCGTTTCGCGAAAAAGATATTGCAAAGCTCGGTGGCGCCAAGATCTTCTTGCCCAACACATGGGAAACCACAAACCTACCCGACGAACCAAACAAACGCTATGCGATCCCCTGGACGCTGGACACGCGTATCTTTCTGTACCGCCGCGACTGGTTACAAAAAGCAGGCATCGATGAAGCCAGCGCCTTCGCCAACCACGAGGCGCTGGTAAACACTTTGTCGCTGTTACAGGCTGCGGGCTACAAACATCCCTGGTCTGTTTCGATGATCCGCAATACGGCGCATCTCTCGGCCCCCTGGGTATGGGAAAACGGCGGCGACTTTCGCGCCCCCGATTTACGTAACCTGGCGTTTACCGAACCGGCGACATTACGCGGGCTGTATCAGTTCTTCAGCCTGTACCGGTTTGCGCTGCCGGTCACGCACGGGCTGACGATCGCCGAAGTGGCCGACCAGTTTTGCAACGAGGAAATCGGTGTCATTTACACCACACACCACTTGTTAGCGCAGCTTTTATTTGGAGAACCGCCGGCCTTCGGCATCGAGAACGTGGGTGCAGCCAAGGTCCCGGGAAACCCGTACCTGGGCGGAAACAGCCTGGTGATCTGGAAACATTCGCATCATGAGGAAGCTGCCCTGGAGCTGGTCCGCCATCTGTTGACGCTGGAAACGCAGCGGAGCCTGTGCGCCCACGGCGATCAGCTGCCGGCAAGGATCGATGCCCTGGATCAAAAGCCCTTCAAGGACCAGCCGCTGATGAAACCTGTGGTAGAAAGCCTGATCGCCGGACGACCGTTCCATTCGAGTTATCACTGGGCAACCATCGAAAAACGGCTGAACGTTACCCTCAACCAACTTTGGATCGATCTGTTTGCAAACCCCAAGCTCGATCTTTATAAAGAACTCAACCAGCGTATTGGCAGATTTAGCGAGCGCATCCAGAAAACTTTTTTGGACACCCGTTAATTCCGCGTTTTTCGCTGCCAAAAGCTCACGTATCGCCGTCTCGCTGCATCAAGCCCAAAAATACTTCCACCAAAGACGGATCGAAACAACGGCCGGCTTCTTCGGCCACGTACTTCACCACATCCCCACGCGCCAGCGCGCCGCGGTAAGGCCGGTCCGAATTCAGTGCGTCCCATACATCCACAATGGTAAAGATGCGCGCCGCAATCGGGATATCTTCACCGCTTAACCCACGAGGGTAGCCGGTTCCATCCCAACGTTCGTGATGACAGTAAGGAATGTCCAGCGCCCGGCGCAAAAAAGTAATATTGTGCAACAGCTGATAGGCGAATACCGGATGCTGGCGCATGATCTGCCACTCTTCAGGGGTCAAAGGCCCGGGTTTGTGCAGGATCGAATCGGGCACCCCCATTTTGCCAATATCGTGAAGCAGCGCCCCGCGATGGATGTGAACGCGCTCCTCGGCAGGAATGCCGATCGTTTCGGCCATGCGCAGCGTCAACATCACCACCCGCCGACTATGCCCGGCAGTTTCGCGTTCTCGCAGCTCGAGGGCTTTCGCCCAACCTTCCAATGTCGTGTCGTAGGCTCGGGACAGTTCTTCGGTGCGTTGAAAGACCATATCTTCCAATAAATGATTCCAACGTTCCAGCTGTAAGCGTTGGTCATAGAGATTGATGAACACCTGAACCTTGCTGAGCAATATCTCCGGCATAAAAGGCTTGGCAATGAAATCGACAGCTCCAACCTCGTATCCCTTGCGATAGTGATACTCATCCGAGAAAACGCCACTGACAAAAATTACCGGCAACTGCTTTGTCAATTGATTGCTACGCAGCAGTTCGACCAACTCATACCCATCCATGCCAGGCATCTGCACGTCGACAATCGCCAGACAAAACTCGTGAACCAAAGAGAGCTTCAATGCCTCATCGCCCCCGCAGGCACAATACGTTTCGACATGCGACAGGCTGCACAGCAAATGTTCGATGGCGTACAAATTCTCGGGTAGATCATCGACGATCAATATTTTGTAAACGCGGCCGGCAGAATGCAGCATGCCTCAATCTCCTGATAAAATATTGGCTCTCCCGGCTTCGCCGTGAAAGGGACTCTTCACGCTCAACCCGGAAGATCCAAAATATTTTAACCCACTTTTGTTTTCAAGGAAGGCCATCCGTGAAGGGGGGAAGGCAAAGCTGTCGGGAAGACCGAAGGCGAACTCGGGTTCGCACCCCCACCGGCACTTTTGCGCAAGCCCCCCCACGAAAGGCAAAGTCTCGAAGGGAGCGAAAGACATGTCGCACAAAACCATCGAACCGGGGCTGTACCAAATCTCACTTGGCTTTGTCAACGCATTCCTGGTGGAAGCTGATGGCGAATTGATGTTGATCGATACCGGCACAGCAGACAGCCCGGAAAAAATCACAGCGGCCGTACAACAACTGGGGAAGCACACCAACGATATCCGCCGGATCGTGCTGACCCACCTGCACACCGATCACACCGGCGGGCTGGCGGCGTTGAAACAAGCCAGCGGGGCCGAAGTGTATGCACACGCTTTCGAAGCGCCTGCGATACGCGCCGGTGAAGCCATGCGGCCTGTAGAACCGGGCCCAGGCGTGATGAGCAAGCTGACGGCGCGATTTGCAGGCAAAAGCCAGCTTTTCCCAGCCTTACCGGCGGTGGCCGTCGAACACGAGTTACAAGACGGCGATGTGCTGCCGGGAGGCTGGACGATCGTGCATACCCCTGGCCATACTCGGGGGCACATCTGCCTGAAACGCGACCGCACGCTGATTCTCGGCGACGCAGCAACAATATGGTTCCGCCTGGGAGGGCCGCCGCTCTATGAGAATTACGCCGAAGCGCAGCGCAGCCTACAAAGAATCGCTGCTTTGGAATTCGAAAGGGCCTGTTTTTCTCACGGGAAGCCGATTCTCCAAAGCGCGGCGCAAAAGTTCCGCCAAAAATGGGCATAAACGCGAAAAAGGGTGAAGCAATTTTGCGCGGTTTGTGTCTTTCGTGGTTTAATTGCCCCCATCTTCACCAGTATCCTTTAATATTAGAAAGGCCTTCCTACCCATGAGATTCGGTTATTTTGACGACACCCAGCGCGAATATGTAGTCACCCGCCCCGACACACCAGCATCCTGGAGTAACTATCTCGGCGATACAAACTTTGGGGCGATCATCACCAACAATGCCGGGGGCTATGGCTTCTATAAGTCAGGCGCGCAAGGGCGTTACCTGCGCTTGCGTTTCAATAACGTCCCGATGGATCAACCGGGGCGTTATTTTTACCTGCGCGACAACGACAATGGGGATTATTGGTCGGCAAGCTGGCAACCGGTGGGAAAGCCGCTCGATCAATATGAGTCAGCCTGCCATCATGGGACGGCGTATTCTACGTTCGAAGCAAAATATGCGGGGATCGGCAGCGAAGCCACCTACTTTATCCCACTCGATCAGACCTTCGAGTATTGGAAACTCAAAGTCACGAACAGCTCCGACCGGCCGCGTAACCTTTCTGTATTCACCTACTGCGAGTTTTCGAACTTCTGGCACACATCACAGGACCTGGTCAACTTGCAGTACACACTCTTCATCACCCGCGGCGAGAAACGTGACGGCCTGCTGCGCATCGCCATCAACGATCACCTGCTGAACGACCCGCGTCCCGATGCCGATCACGGTTCTCACTTGTGGATGGCGCTGATCGGCCAGCCCATGGCCGGCTTCGACACCTCGCGTGAAACCTTTCTTGGCCCTTACCGTTCCTACGACCGGCCCATCGTGGTCGAAAACGGACAGTGCACCAACAGCGAAACCTACGGCGATAACGCCTGCGGCACGGTACAGTCGAACCTGCTGCTGCAACCGGGTGAAAGCGCCGAACTTCTGGTCATGCTGGGGCTGGGACCGTCGGAAACCGTGGGGCAGAAAACCATCGCTGAGTTCGGCTCACTGGAACGCGCCGATGCCGAACTCGCCCACTTGAAAAACAAGTGGCACAGCCGCCTCGACAGCCTGACGGTCAAAACGCCCGACGAGGCCTTCAACCACACGATGAACATGTGGGGGTTGTACAATAACCTGATTACCTTCGCCTGGTCACGCGCCGCCAGCCTGGTCTATAACGGCGAGCGTGACGGGCTAGGCTTCCGCGACTCGGTCCAGGATGTATTGGGGGTGGCCGCCGCCATCCCCGAAGAGGTGCGCGCCCGCCTGGCGCTGCTGCTCACCGGCCAGGACTCCAACGGCGGCGCCATGCCCATCGTCAAGCCGTTCGATCACCACCCCGGCCAGATGCCACTGACCGACCCGGAAGAATATCGCTCGGATGACTGCCTGTGGTTCTTCAACGCCATTCCCATGTACGTGGACGAAACCGGCGATGTGGATTTCTACAACGAGGTGCTGCCTTATGCCGACCAGGGTGAAGCCACCGTCTTCGGGCACCTGCGGCGTGCGCTGGAGTTCAACCTCGAGCGGATGGGCAAACACGGCCTGCCCTGCGGCCTTTCTGCCGACTGGAACGATTGTCTCAAGCTGGGCTATCACGGCGAAAGCCTGTTCGTCGCCTTCCAGTTACGCTTGGGTTTGAACACCTATGCGCAAATTGCCGAGTTGTTGGGGAAGCCCGAAGAGGCTACCTGGGCACGCTCGCATGTCGGGCCATTGGACGAGGCCATTCAAAAATATTGCTGGGACGGCGAATGGTTCATCTGGGCGATCGGCGAAGATGGCACCGTGTACGGGACAAAAGCCTATGAAGAAGGCCAGGTGTATCTCAACACCCAGGTTTGGTCGGTGCTAAGCGGTGCGGCGACCCCCGAACAGGCCGAAACCTGCATGAAGTCGCTTGAAAAACACCTGGCAACCCCCTACGGAGTCATGCTATGCGCCCCGCCCTTCGAGAAAACCCCTATCGACGTGATGCGTGCCGTGCTGTTTTTGAAGGGCATCAAAGAAAACGCCGGCATTTTCAACCATACCCAGGGCTGGGTGGTCATGGCTGAGTGTTTACTCGGGCACGGGGATCGGGCATTCGAGTATTACAAGGCCTTCATGCCCGCAGCTTACAACGATCGCGCCGAAATTCGCGGCTGCGAGCCTTACGTACAAGGCCAGACGACGTACGCCACGGTCTCTCCGCGTGCGGGCACCTGCCGCACGTCCTGGCTCTCGGGGGCGGTTTCCTGGGCTTACTACAGCGCCTTTTACGCGCTCCTTGGCCTGCAACCCCAGTTGAACGGCTTCCGCATCGATCCTTGTATCCCTGGTGACTGGCCCGGTTATACGGCTACACGCCGCTTCCGCGGAAAAACGCTCAACATCGAAGTGACCAACCCCAACCAGGTTTGCCGTGGCGTCAAGTCGCTGACTGTCAACGGCAAAGCCGTCGAAGGCAACCTGATCCCGCTCGAAATGCTGGCAGAGACGAATCAGGTTGAGGTCGTCCTGGGTTGAGTTTGTTTTGAATTAACATCTCCCCAAGGCGGGGAGTTCTCACCAGCCAGCGCCTCACCCCCCAGGCCAGGGCATGCTCAGCAATTTCGAACTCGCATGCCCTGGCCTGGAAAAGCATCCGAGCGAAATGCCCCAAGTATCGCAGCGCAGAGAGAAAAGCCCATGGATTGGGTTGCCTTTTGCTGTGCTGCCAGCCTCTTTCGTATGTGAGAAGTCTCCATCATGCTAACCCGTCGCCAATTTCTCAAAATTAGCGCTCTTTACACCATTGCAGCCGCTTTACCCGCTTGCAGTGAGGCAGCCCCCATTTCCCAAACAACGACACATTCCCCACAAGTTTCTCCAAAGGAGGAAATCATGCCAACACAACGAATTTACGTGGGTGCGTACACCCGCGGCCAAGCGAAAGGCGTAGCTTTTTATGGCCTGGAAGCGACAAATGGAATACTGCACCTTCTCTCAGAAGTTGAAACGGACAACCCATCTTACCTGGCGCTGCACCCTAATGGCAAGTACCTGTATGCCGCTAACGAATCCAATATCTTTCGCGATCCGGCAGAGGACGGGATCAGCGCTTTCGCTATCGAAGAAGATGGCTCCCTGACCGCGCGTAACCAACAGCGCTCGCAAGGCAGTTGCCCTTGCTACGTTTGCATCGAGCCGGGGGGGGAATATGCCCTGCTGGCCAACTACATGGGCGGAAATTTTGTCGTCTATCCGCTGGGTGAAGATGGCGCACTCGGCGAAGCAAGCGACAACCAAACGCATACCGGCAGCGGGCCAAACAAAGAGCGCCAGGAAGCGCCTCATGCGCACTCGATCAACGTGGCTCCTGGCGGTCGCTTTGCCCTAGGTTGCGACCTGGGACTGGACAAGGTGTTCGTTTACAGGATCGACACGGCAAACGGCAAACTGCGCCCGCACGGCGAAGCGTCCGTAGCGGGTGGATCAGGACCGCGCCATCTCGATTTTCACCCAAACGGCAAGTGGGTCTATCTGATCAACGAAATGGGCGGCACGATGACGGCCTTCCGTTGGGACGCCGACGCCGGTACGCTTGAGGAGATCCAGACGATTTCGACCCTGCCCGAAGATTACAATGGCTTGAAGTGGTGCGCCGACGTTCACGTGCATCCGGGCGGGAAGTTTGTTTACGGCTCCAACCGTGCCCATGACAGCCTCGTAATCTACCGCATCGACGAAGATTCCGGGAAATTGAGCGTTGTAGGACACGAATCTACCCGCGGGAAAACCCCACGCAATTTTGCCATCAGCCCGGCCGGAGATTTGCTGCTTGCCGCCAACCAGGATTCGAACAATATCGTCGTTTTTCGAATCGACCAGGAGAACGGTACGTTAACGCATCTGGCCAGCAACAACGTACCCAGCCCGGTCTGTATCAAGTTTGCCGGCTAGCCGGTTGTCGAAAAGCGCCTGGAGTCGGTGCTTTCGCCGATAAACGCGAAAAGCTCCGGCAGCCGAAGCGCTCGAGCCTGCTCGTGCAGGTTGAATTCCGAGTCCACGAAGACGGCCCTGTGCTGTAACGGCACATCCGTAAGACGCCATGCCCTTCAAGGTTGATCTTTTTTCAATCCTGCTGTTCGTATCCGCACTGCTTTCCTTTGCGGCGGCCATCACTGCCTGGAGGCAGCGGGCAAGACCCAGTGCGCTACCGATGGCGATTCTCGGCGTCGTAACCGGCGTTTGGGCGCTCTGCGCTTACTTCGAACACATCAGCACAGATTTAGCCAGCAAACTGTTATGGAGTCGCCTGAAATACACTGCGTTCACCGTGATGCCGGTCGCCCTATCGAGCTTCGTACTGCGTTTTTCCGGCTGGAACAAGTGGCCTGGGAAACAGTTGCTGGCCGTTTTGCTGGTTATCCCGGTAGCGACGGCGCTAATCCTGTTCACCAACGAGTATCATCATCTTTTTTGGCATTCCCACGAGTTGGTTGCCCATTCAAGCTTCACTGAACTGCGCAGCGACTATGGTCCGTGGTACTGGGTGAATATCTTCTACGCGTACGGGTTGATCCTCTCGTCTATCGTGACCGCCATTTCCCTGCTGGCGCGCACCTGGGGCGTTTACCGCAATCAGGCCATCACCCTGGCGATCGGGATTGGGCTGCCGATTACCGTGGGAATGCTTACCCTTCTCAGCACCCATCCGTGGACCGGGAGGGATGTCAGCCCGATCGCTTTTGGCGTCGCCACCTTTTTCTTGCTCATGACGACCCGCTTGCGAAGCATTGCCAACGTCGTTTTGCTCGCTCATGCCAACCTGGTAGAGCAGATGCGCGATGGCGTGCTGGTGCTGGATAAAGAAAAGCACATCCTTGAAGTCAACGGCGCCGCCGAACAAATCTTATCGATCACCAAACCGGCGCTGCTCGGCAATACTCTGTCGGCGCTGCACCACCCGGTTCTTGAGACAATCACCAGCGCCTTGACCGGAAAAACCATCCGGCACGAGATCGAGATCGGCAAGGACGACTCGTCGAACTGGTATGACGTACGCATTTCAGCAATTCGCTCGGACAGCGACGAAATCGCCGGCTATATCGCCATCTGGCACAATATCACCGATCAAAAGAAGATCGAAAGCGAACTGCGCTACAATGCCTCACACGACCCGCTCACCGGTATCTACAACCGCATGTACTACGACGAGGCCATCGAACGCATCATCAACGAAAGCCGTTGGCCGGTGAGCATCATCAGCATCGATCTCGATAACTTAAAAAAGACCAACGACGTTCTCGGCCACGCTGCGGGAGATGAGCTTATTCGCAGTACGGCCACGCTCCTGCGCAATGCGTTTCGCCAGGACGACTTGGTGGCGCGTATCGGTGGAGATGAATTCGCTGTTTTGGCCATGCAAACCGATGAATCCAGAGTGGAAATTCTCATTCAGCGGTTGCACGAAATGGTCGAGCAGCACAATGCAGAAGCGCCGCGTGTGCCGATCGAGTTTTCAATAGGACACTCGGTTGCCTACTATCGGGATGAATTCCGCATGGCCCTGATCGATGCCGATAACCGCATGTACGCCAACAAAAACCAACGGAAAGCCGGGCGTAGTGCGGTTCGGTAAACCGTTCGGTGAACCGGCTAGAAAAACAAGGATCGGCAAATGTCAATGCTCGCACTTTGTTCACGGCTGCCCGAAAACGAACTGGTTGCAGCAGAGTGTCATCACCTTACCCGCGGCACACCCGACGAAGACGGAGTCGCATACTGCCAGACGGTTGAATACGTTCCCCAGGCAGCTTATATCCATACCGGGATGCGCTTGATCTGCAAAGCGGCAACGTTGGCCGAACTATGCGGCAAAATCAAAGGGTTAGCCTTGGCCTCTGAAGGGTTTCGGATTGACTTTCAACGTTACACAGACCAGAATCCTGTGCGTAGTAACGAAGCCATCCTGGCGGTAGCCAACGCCCTACCGGGTTATCCAAACCTGGATGCTCCCACGCACCGTTTTCTCGTCCTGGCGCGCCGCGAAGGGCTTTGGTTCGGCGAAATCATCAACCGCACCGAGCACAGTTACCACAAGCACGACGAAAAGCCTTACCACACCTCCAGTTCGCTGCCTCCCCGGCTGGCACGCGCCATGGTCAACCTGGCCTGGCCGGCAAAAAGCCTGCTCGACCCGTGCTGCGGCACAGGCTCCGTGCTGCTCGAAGCCGCCACCCTTGGAATGCAAACCTATGGCGTCGATCGTAATCCTAAAATGGTGGGCATGAGCCGCAAGAACCTGGCACACTTTGGCTTGACTGCGGAAGTTGCGCGCGGCAGTGCACAAAAATACGAACGGAACGTCGACGCAATCGTCACCGACCTGCCCTACGGGCGCTTTTGCCACAGCGATCCGGACAATATTCTCACTATCCTCAAACAGGCAGCCCGGCTGGCGCCCCTGGGCGTTTTTGTCAGCGAAGGCGATCTGTCTTCCTGGTTACACGAAAGCGGTTACTGCAGCGTCGAAAGCTGGCGTGTTGCCAAGCGCGCCAGGATGAACCGCATTGTCCACCGGGCAATCGCCTGAAGAGGAATGGATATTCTCAAGTCTCACTTACAGAGGAGAAGTACGATGCACCATTTCCACCCTAAGCGGCTACGTGCCCTGACCAGCCTTTTGACGACCCTTTTTACTGCCACACTAAGCCTGGGTGCGCTGTTCAGCATCCTTGGGCCAGGTAACCCGCTCAGATTACCGGCCGTTCAGCCGGCCCAGGCGGCCAGCCCGCGCGTCCTTTACGTCAAACCCAACGCGATTGGCGGGAACTGCCTGACCTGGGGCAGCGCCTGCAATTTGTCCAGTGCACTGTCTCAGCCGATCGCACCCGATGGCAACGAAATCTGGGTGGCAAAAGGGGTCTATCGTCTCGAGGATAACATCCAACTGCGAAATAAAGTGGCCCTCTACGGTGGCTTTGCCGGCAGTGAAAGCACGCGCGAGCAGCGCAACTTTACCGCCAACGTCACGGTGCTCAGCGGAGACATCGACGGCGACGATCTCACCGATGCCAACGGCGTGGTGACCACGTCGGTACATATCAGCGGCACCAACCTGAGCAGTATCATTTCCAGCAGCAACGTGACCGGCACCGCCGTGCTGGATGGGTTTACGATCACGGCGGCAAACAACCGTTTCGGCGACGGCGGCGGCCTGTACAATTACAATAACAGCCACCCAACCCTGGCTAACCTGGTTTTTAGCGGCAACGCAGCAGACAACGAAGGGGGTGGCATGTACAATGGTTATCAAAGCCACCCAAGCCTGACCAACGTTACATTTCGCGGAAATTCGGCCGGCGACTCTGGCGGCGGCCTGAGCAATTACTACAACAGCAATCCATCCTTAACCAACGTGACCTTCAGCGACAACACCGCCTCATCCCGGGGCGGCGGGATGTACAACTACTCCGGCGCAAATGCCACGTTGACCAACGTCACGTTCACCAATAATCAGGCACCTTCCGGCGGCGGGATGCAAAACCAAAACAGCGATCCGACCTTGAACCAGGTCACGTTCGCCGGCAACGCAGCCGACAACAACGGCGGCGGCTTATACAACAGCAACGGGAAACCGACCTTGAACCAGGTCACCTTCAATGGTAACTCGGCCACAAGCTATGGTGGCGGCCTGTACAACTACAATAGCAACAGCAGTTACGTGCTGGTGTTGCATGCATCGACCTTCTCGAACAACTGGTCAGATTCCGGCGGCGGGATGTACAACGATGGCCTGGCGACCGTGAGCGATACGACGTTCCACAAAAACTCAGCCTCGAACGGCGGCGCAATCTACATCCAAAGCAGCAGTCCAACCCTGACCGGCGTGACGTTCAACGACAACTCGGCTACCGGGCATGGCGGTGCTGTATACAATTACGGCGGCAGCCCGGTCTTCATCAACATCCAGTTCAGCGAGAATGCCGCTAACAGCTATGGCGGCGGCATCTACAGCCAGTCGGGCGCCTTGAAGTTGACCAATGCCATTTTCAGCGGGAACTCGGCCTCCAACGGTGGGGGGGTCTTCAATCAAAACAGCGGCCCGGCCTTGACCAACGTCTCGCTGTATGGCAATATCGCCTTGCACGGGAGCGGGATATACAACCAGAGCAGCAGCAATGTCACGCTGGCCAACGCTATTTTGTGGGGCAACCAGACCGGTGGAGAGCCTCCCATTTACAACAACGGCAGCACACCCACAATTTCCTACAGCCTGATCCAGGGTGGTTGCCCTGCAGGAAGCAACTGCGATTCGCACGTACTCGACGCCGATCCGCTCTTCGTCGATGCCGCCAACGGCAACCTGCGCCTGCAAAAGAACTCCCCGGCGATCGACTCCGGTGACAACGATGCCAGTGGCCTGTTCGACATCAGCACCGATCTCGATGGAAAAGCCCGTTTCACCAACGACCTGACAATCCCCGATACGGGCAACGGCACCCCGCCCATCGTCGACCTGGGTGCGTATGAGTTCGAGCCGCAGCTACCGACAAACACCGGCCTGACCGTTTCGCCGAACCCGGCCAGGCTGGGCCAGGCAGTTACCTTCTTCGCCAGCGTGAGCGCCAGCGGCAACCACCCTTCAGGAAGTGTGACCTTCTACAACGGTACGACCCAACTGGGCAGCAGCAATCTGAACGGCAGTGGTGCGGCATCCTTTACGACGGCGGCGTTGCCCGTGGGCACGCACAGCATCACGGCGCGCTACAACGGCAACGCAGATTTCCTTCCGAGCACGTCGGCCGTCACCAATCTGGAAGTCACTCCGAACAATAGCTACCTGCCGCTGGCTTTGAGAAACTACGTGTCGTATTACGAAGCGCTCTGGGAGAACGAGCCGAACGATGATTATCAACACGCCAACGGCCCACTGCGCTTCCAGCAAGTCTATTACGCCTATCCCAACGATGCCAAGGACTACTTCTCTTTTTACCTCCCCCAGGCCGATAAATTGCACATTGAAATGCTAAACCACACCGGCAGCGGCGTTCAAATGCTGCTTTACCACCAGACTCCGGTTGCCAATGGCGAAGTCGTGCGCGTCTACAACGCGCCATACACGACCGACTACAACGGTGCAGCAGGCTGGTACTACATCTACGTCTACGCGGCCAGCGGCTACAACAGCAGCCACCCTTACACCATCGAAGTGAGTGTACCATCCGGCACACTTGGCAAACCGTGATTTACTGAGGAAACGCCAATGTCCATTCCCGACTCGCAAACCGTTATCTTCATTACCCGCAACGGCATGGGAGAGGCCGAAGCTGCCTTGCAGCAAAAACTGATCCAGACCTACTTCAAGCTGCTGGACGAAAATGACATCCTACCGGCTGCCGTTTGCTTCTACGCGGACGGGGTCAAGCTCACCGTCACCGGCTCTCCCGTCCTGGAAACGTTGAAATCGTTGCAACAAAAGGGCGTTCACCTGCTGCTGTGCGCGACGTGCCTGAACTACTTTAACCTGGCCGATCAGGTGCAGGTGGGCATTGTTGGCGGCATGACCGACATCATCGAGGCCCAGCAGCGCGCCGCAAAAGTCATTTCTATTTGATGCTCTTCCGCCTTTGGCGGGAAATATCCAGATATGGGTATCCATCTCGTTGAAAACGGGAGAGGCCTATTTGATAACAGGCGGTCTGCCACGGAGTCGTTACGGTAGATATGCCGAGGCCGACGGTGTCCGTCGAAACACTCGCCTTACGGATACAGCCCCATGATAGCCCGCATCGTGTCCTCATTGGGAGCCAGCAACCAGACAGTCTCGCGCTCGTACGTAAGCACACAACTCACCTGCCCGATCACCATGCGGCACGTTCCCCGGCCGAGATCGAGCGCCCCGGCGTTGAAGCGCCCTGCCTGGTAGTTTTCCATCGCCTGTGCAAACTGGGTGGCGTCATATTGGGTATCCCAGGCCCAATGGGCCGACATCACCGTCTGGCCGGTATCGAAGTTGCGATACACCTGGTAGTGATCGCCGCCCCAGCCCTGCGCCGCTGCCAGCGCCGTTTCCGCATCGATTTGTGCCAAGGGGTCGACTCCATACGCCAACATGACATGCGTTTCCCATTCTCCCAGGCTGTCGCTGTTGACCAGAATGTAGTCGGCGCCCAAAACACCCTGGAAATCGGGATCGGTAACGCCGACCGGCTGCTCGCCAGCCATGTATTTTTGAGGGTGGAGGATCTGTTCGGTGCTGGCCGGCAAGTTTTGGTAAGCCTGGTTGACCAGCTTCCAACCGCCGCGTTTGTGCAGGTAGTTGACAAAATCCAACCCCTGGATGTAAGGGAAGTTGAACATCGGTACGAAACCCGGTGGTTGTTTCTGCCCCGGCGAGAGCGAGGACGGCGGTACGTAGTAAAACAGATCGCGGTATTCCTGATACCCGGCATTCTCCTCGAGCCACAGGTACATCAGCAAGGTCGCATCCCCCTCCACGAGCGCCCGGATGGCCATGCAGCGTTGCGAATCCCACATGCACTGTGGGTACACTCCGAGGCTGCTCAAGTCGAAATTCTGATCGACCAGGGCGTGATCGTATTCGTGGACGTAAAACCAGGCTTCCGCTCCCGTAAACTGCAAGCCAAAAACGTAAATCGACTTGTCTTCGGGCACGTACACGGCAGCCGCGCCGCTGGCGCCTACCTTTTCGTTATAGTCCAACAAATCGAAATCGGGTGTCAGGATGCCAAGCGCTTTGTAGGCCCACTCCATTTGAAGCAGTTGAAGCGTCTGCCCGCCATCCGCTTCTTGCGCGCCGGTCTGGGAAAGATAGGCAGCGCGGTTGGTCACGTAACGGGGCACCTCGACCATCCGGCCAAGACCGCGTATATCCATCACCTGCGCTTCCAAGACCTGCATGTAATAGAGCGCCGTCGGGCCGGGAGGGGCCGGGGTAGGGAAACCGGTTTCGGAGGGCACCGGCGTGGGCGTACGCGTGGATGTCGGCGTGGAGGTGGCGGCAAAGGTCGCCGTCCAGGTGGGCGGCAGAGTCAGCAGCGGAGCTTCGGTTGCCGTCGGCGAGGGAGAGGCTGCCGCCACGCGTGACGACGGCTGCCAGGTAGCGATCCACCAGAAACCCACCGCGGCCAGGCAAAAGATCAGCAAAATTACGGCCACACCACCCAAAACGAGCGCCTTGTTTGGCCCTTCAGGCTTGATGTTATCGTATTCGGTACGGTATGAATAGATGTCTGAATAGCCATCCGGTGAACGGGCTGGCGGACGGAGAGAATCCACCCAACCGGGCGCCGAAGAAGCCGCCGGCCTGGATGGTGCGGCCGGCCCGGCAGCGCTGCCCGAACTGCCGGTCAGCTTGGCCAGCCGGGCGCGCGCCTGCGGGTGCCCGGGGCTCAGGCGCAGCGTGCGCTTCAGGGCAGAGATCTGCTGGCT
Organism: Chloroflexota bacterium; assembly: GCA_049325275.1. GTDB lineage: Bacteria > Chloroflexota > Anaerolineae > Anaerolineales > UBA4823 > CAIQJJ01. The sequence continues at coordinate 100,913 of JBMOLU010000075.1, read as the reverse complement.
GCGCTCATCCACCGCGTGGCTCAACAGGTACCAGGCCTGAGCGTTGGACGGCTCGGACTTGAGCAGGGCGTTCAAAAGCTTCTGCGCTTTGGCTTTCTGCCCGGCGCGCAGGGCATCGGCGGCTCGATTGAGTTCGTTCATCAGAATTTATAAGGGTCCTTGGCCGACAGGTAAGCCAGCAACATGGCGCTTTGCGGATGCGACTGCAACCAGGCCCGCACATCCCGGACACGGGCATAGTCTGCTTCACCAAAACGGGCTGCGTAAACGACTTCCAACACCTGGCGGGCTTCTTCTTCCTTCAGCCGGCGCTGCCAGGGGCCGGTGAACACTTCGTTCAAGTTATCGTGCAGATTGTGCGCTTCGAGAACCTGCCACTCGTTTCGATCGAACCATGTCCCATTGCAGTGCCCGCAGTGATCGATAAAAAATTCGACGTGCGGCCAGACCTTGTAACGGGCCAAAACGTGACCACAATCTGGGCAGATTTTAGCCTGCTGCGTGTCCCAGGCGGGCAAGCGCTCGCCGCCGGGGGCTTTGTCTGGAGACGAAATATCTCGGCGGCGCAACCAGGCAAAATAGTTCAGCGAGGGTACCCACGTCCCAGAACACTGCCGGCAACGGTGAGCACCCAAATCGTCGACCAGTGTACAGGGTTCGAGGCTGTCGATGCGGCAAACGGGGCATTTCATCGGTGCATTCTCCTTTTGAAGCGACACAATTATTATACAAGTACACACCAAAAACAGGTACCAAGTCAATTATAATTCGCATCGGCTTCAACACCAACGAACCCGATCGCATCCCACAAGGCCATCGGGCCGCCGAAATGGCGACAAGGAGCGACCCATGAGCCAACCCACCCCCCTGGAGACAATATGAAGCTGGAAGTACGCGGCATCGGCAAGTCGTTTGGCGCACACGGCAAGACGTTGGTCGCGCTCGAATCGACCGATCTGATCGTATCCAAGGGGGAGTTTGTCTGCCTGATCGGGCCTTCGGGCTGCGGGAAGAGCACACTGCTCAAGATTATCGCAGGCCTGGAAGCACCCAGCAGCGGCGAAGTATACGCCGACGGCCAGCCGGTCCGTGGCGCCGATCCCAGCCGGGTGATGATCTTTCAGGAAACCGCCTTGTTCCCCTGGCTGAACGTGCAGGCCAATATCGAATTTGGCCTGCGGATGAAGGGTGTCGCACGGGAAAAACGCCGCCAGGTGACTGCCCGGCTGCTAAAAATGGTCCACCTGGAACAGTTCGGGCGCGCCTGGGTACACGAACTCTCGGGCGGCATGCGCCAGCGGGTAGCCCTGGCACGCGCCCTGGCCGTAGAGCCTGAAGTCCTGCTCCTCGACGAGCCTTTCGGGGCCCTCGATGCCATCACACGGGACTTGCTGCACACCGAGCTCCAGGAAATCTGGCTGCAAACCGAGAAAACGATCGTCTTCGTGACCCACAACGTGCGCGAGGCGGTCGTGCTCGGCGACCGGGTTATCGTGATGTCTCCACACCCGGGGCGTATCGTTGCCGAACACCGCATTCAACTGCCGCGCCCGCGTCAGATCGACGAAGTCGCCACCATTCAAATCGCCCAGCAGGTTGCCGCTGATTTGAAGCTCAAGGAAGAAATCCACCATGTCCCCGTCGATTAGCCCGGCTCTGTCGTCAAAAGGTGCACGCCTCTGGCTGGGGCGCCTGCTTTTCTTCAGCGCCCTGATCCTGTTGTGGGAAACGCTTTTCCGGCTTCGACTGTGGCCTGAATATGTTTTCCCGGCGCCATCCGAGGTGGCGGCCTCGTTGGTAAGGGGGTTTGGCAACCACACCTTTTTGATCGGCATACGCAGCAGCCTGTGGCGCTTGTTGCAAGGGTACGGCCTGGCATTGATCGTTGGCCTCAGCCTGGGCCTGCTGATGGCCCAACTGCGCTGGATCAAGAACACCTTTGGGCTGATGGTGATGGGCCTGCAAACGCTTCCCAGCATCTGCTGGCTGCCCCTGGCGCTCTTGTGGTTTGGCCTGAACCCACGTGCCATTTTGTTTGTGGTGGTCATGGGCGCCGTTTTCTCCATCGCCCAGTCCACCGAAGACGGCATTCGCAACACAGCGCCCATTTACGTACAGGCGGCGCGCAACCTGGGGGCACGCGGCTGGCGCCTGTACCTCTCCGTCGTCATCCCGGCCGCGCTGCCATCCATCGTCACCGGCATGAAACTGGGCTGGTCCTTTGCCTGGCGTTCGCTGATGGCCGGCGAGCTGCTCTACACCCTGCCTGGGTTGGGCAACTTGTTGATGATGGGCCGCGAGCTAAACGACATGGCACAGGTGATGGCGGTCATGCTGGTGATCGTCGTGCTGGGGTTGCTCAGCGACCAACTTATTTTCCGCGTGCTCGAAAGACGCGTGCGCGAACGTTGGGGATTGTTGTAGCGCCCAGGCACCCGGCCGCTTGAAGAAAAGCCACCTGTGGCCCCGATATGATTGACGGAACGTTACAAATGCTGTAAAAAAGAACCACGGATAAGCGATAGAAGGAAATCCGCAAAAACCATGAAATTCACACGTGACAATATCACCCTGTACTACGACGATCAAGGGCCGAGCGAGCCGGCAGATGCCCGGAGCACGATCCTGTGCATTCACGGCTATCCCCTGGGGCGCAAGATGTGGCGGCCGCAACTCACCGGGCTGTGCGCGCAATATCGCATTCTTGCGCCCGATCTGCGCGGGTTTGGCGATTCCGATCCGGCGCCAGGCCCTTACCCGATGGACTTGCTGGCAGACGACTGCGCCGCTCTGCTCGATCACCTGCAAATCGGCGATCCGGTTACGGTCTGCGGCCTTTCCATGGGGGGGTATATTGCCTTCGCCTTTTCCCGCAGGTACCCGCAACGCCTGCGTGGGCTGATCCTGGCCGCAACCCGCGCCCAGCCTGATTCCGCCGACGCTGCCGCAAACCGCCTGAAAGCGGCCGCCCTGGCCGAAAAGGAAGGCCCCGAAGCGATTGCCCGCGCCATGCTGCCCAAGATGCTCTCGGCGGCCACACAGGCATCCAACCCTGAAACGGTATCCAAAGTAAAGGCGATCATGCAAGAGGCGTCGGTGCCGGGCATCGTCGGCGCGCTGATGGGCATGCGCGAACGCCCCGATTCCACACCGACACTGCCGACGATCCAGGTCCCCACGCTGATCCTGCGCGGCGACGACGATCCATTCGCATCACGCGAAGAGGCTGAAGCCATGTGCGAGGCCATCCCCCACGCGCAACTGATCTGCATTCCCAACGCGGCCCACCTGCCCAACCTGGAACAACCCGAACGTTTCAACCAGGCCGTGTTGGCATGGATGCAGCAAAACATCCATTGAAGAATCACGGAGGAACCATGCCCGGTATCATCGACCCTGAAACCTTGCACGTTGACGAACTCCCCACCATCTGGTCACCCGTCCAGTGGGACCTGACCCCCGAAGAAAAAGCCGTCGAACTGGAAGAGCAGGCCACCGCCAGCCTGCTGTGGGCGGCCGATGCGCCGGAGGCCATCCTGCGCCTGCTGCTCGACGAAACGGCGATCGAGCGGATCCACGAACCGCCGGAGAATTTCGACCCCGAACAGCAGGGAGAATGGGATGAAGCGTTGATCACCTTCGCTTTCAAACGCCCCATCGAAATGATCGAAACCGAACGCCAGCCGGAACAAACCCGCATAGTCTACAAACTGGGCGATACGGGCTACTGGGAAATGATCGTTACTCCTACCAAAGTGACCATCGAACGGGTGTAAACGATGAAATTCGGCAAGTACCGTGCCCTCTTCGAATATCTCTCCACCTGTAGCCAGGACGAGGTTACGCTGCGCCTGACGGAAATCGAGGACTTGCTGCGCGAACCCCTGCCCATCTCGGCGCGCCGCCGCCGCGACTGGTGGGGCAACCGGCGGCAGGCCCTACAAGCAGCCGCCTGGGTGGAGGCCGGCTACAAGGTAACGGAAACGGACCTGGAACGGGGCGAGATCACATTCACCAGGCCGCCCCGCCGGTACAGCATCCGGCGCGATGGCGACATCGTACTCTGGGACGGCAGCCTGATCAAAGCCTTGCGCGAACACATGGGGATGAACCAGGCGCGTTTTGCCGAAGCCCTGGGCATGCGGCAGCAAACGATCAGCGAATGGGAAACCGGCGCATACGCCCCCAGCAAGGCCAACTGCAAGTACTTGATGCTGGTGGCCGAGCAGGCAGGATTCTTCGCAGAAAAAGCGTTGGACGAAGACGGCTACCAAGCGAATGAAAGCGAATCCTGAAACGACCAACACCCCGCAGGAGGCTGGTCCCATGCACACGCACCCTCTCCAAGAAGAAGACGGTTACGAACTGTGGCTGCGCTACCGCCGCGTCGAAGACGCCGAACGCCTGGCACAGTACCGGCAGGCCATCGGCAGCATCGCCGTGCTTGGCGAAGGCGCGACCATCGACGTCACCCGCCAAGAATTGGCGCGCGCCCTGCCGGTACTGCTCGACTGCAAGATACCCATCGTGAATGACATACCGTCCGGCAGTGCGCTTATCGTCGGCACGCTTGGCGAATGCCGGCGAGTCGGAATCACCGTTCCCACAGCGGCCGACACGCCGCCGGGCAGCGAAACCTACTGGCTACACGCAGAAAAAGCACACGGCCACACCGTCGTTGCCGGCAGCACCCCCATCGCCACGCTCACCGGGGCTTTTCACCTGCTGCGCCTGCTGCAAACCTGGCAAGACATCGACAGGCTCACCGTCGCCAGCAGCCCGAAAATCAAGCTGCGCATCCTCGGCCACTGGGACAACCTGGACGGGTCGATCGAACGCGGCTACGCCGGAAAATCGCTGTGGCGCTGGGATGAGCTGCCGGGAAAAATCGACCCGCGCTACCAAGACTACGCCCGTGCATGCGCCTCCATCGGCATCAACGGCTGCAACCTGAACAATGTCAACGCCAATCCCAAAAGCCTGACCGGTGAATACCTCCAAAAGGCCGCCGCACTGGCCGACGTATTCCGGCCTTACGGCATCCACATCTACCTGTCGCCGGTCTTCTCTGCGCCGATCCAGTTGGGCGGGTTGCACACTGCCGACCCGCGGCACCCGGCGGTAGCAGCCTGGTGGCAGCAAAAAGTGGCCGAAATTTACCGGTTGATCCCCGATTTCGGCGGCTTCCAGGTCAAGGCCAACTCGGAAGGCCAGCCCGGCCCGCAGGATTACGGCGCCAACCACCACGACGGCGCCAACCTGCTCGCCGGGGCCTTGCGGCCCTACGGCGGCACGTTGCTGTGGCGGGCGTTCGTTTACGATACGCGCGTCGACGATGACCGGGCCAAGTGCGCCTACAAAGAATTCGTTCCACTGGATAGACAGTTCGACGAGAACGTGATGGTGCTGACCAAGAATGGGGCCATCGATTACCAACCGCGTGAACCTTTCCACCCGCTGTTTGGGGCACTCGAACAGACCCCATTGGCCCTCGAATTACAAGTCACGCAAGAATACTTCGGCCAGTCGATTCACCTGGTGTACCTGGGTGAAATGTGGCAAGAGGTGCTCGAGGCGGATACCTACTGCCGGGGCGCCGGCTCGACCGTCGCCCGGGTGATCGATGGCTCGCTGCACGGTCACGATCGCTCCTGCGTGGTCGCCGTCGCCAACACCGGCTCCGATCGCAACTGGTGCGGCCACCATTTCTCGCAAGCCAACTGGTACGCCTACGGGCGTCTGGCCTGGGATCACCAGGCCAGCGCCGCCGACATCGCCGAAGAGTGGATTCGCATGACCTGGTCGAACCAGGCGGGCGTGGTCGAAACGCTCAAAACGCTGATGCTTGCCTCGTGGCCGGCCTGCATCGACTACATGACCCCGCTCGGCCTGCACCACTTGATGCAAGAAGGGCACCACTACGGGCCTGATCCGGGCTTCGACAGCGCACCGCGCAAAGACTGGAACAACGTCTACTACCACCGCGCCGACTCGCAAGGAATTGGTTTCGACCGCAGCAGCCGCGGCAGCAACGCCACCGGCCAATATCACAGCCCGCTGTGCGAGCAGTTCGACGATATCCGCACCTGTCCCGAGAAGTACCTGCTCTGGTTCCACCACGCCCCCTGGCATCACCGTATGGCGTCGGGCAAAACACTGTGGGAGGAAATGCAGCAGCGCTACCGGAGCGGGGTGGCGTTTGTCGAAGAAATGCAGCGCACCTGGCAGACGCTGTCGGGCCAGATCGATCCACAGCGTCACGCCCACGTCAGCCAGCGCCTGGCGCAGCAGCTCGAAAACGCCCGCCAGTGGTGTACGGTGTGCAGCGAATACTTCAGGCGCTTCGCCGGCTCCTGAGACACCCCGCCCTTTCCCCGAAAGGCCTGCAAAGATCCGGTTTACGGACCTTTGCAGGCCTTTCTTGCGCTTCCGCCTTTGACAGCGCCGGAAGTTTGATGTTGATGCGGTACGCATCAACATCAAACTTCCGGGTTTTTCTCCTGCCTTGACAAGGGTTTCATTACCGTGTAGAATGCAATTAACAGAATACACGCTAACGTAAGGAGATCGAGATGACACAAGAAGTACGCCCCCCGGATCAAGACGATCCGCAAGTTCGCCCGGCGACGCCGGAGGATGCCGCCGAACTGGCCCGTCTGATGAGCCTGTTCAACAACGAAAGCGTTAGCCCGGCCCAGGCTGCCGCGCGCCTGAAAGGGTTGAACGGCCTGGAAACGGCGCTCCTGGCATGCCAGGGGGAGGAAATCGTTGGGCTGGCCTGCGTGCGGGTTTCCCAGGCGTTGTTCGGCAACGCGCCGCAGGCGGAGATCATCGAATTTTACATCGAGGGCGGCTACCGCAATGGTGACACCGAACGGTCCATGTTGCGCGGCGTCGAGAATCTTGCCCGGCAGCGTGGCGCCAACCAGGTGATGCTGCTGGCAGGCTTAAAAAATACTGACGCCCAGTTGGTTTACCGGGCGTCAGGGTATCAGGATTATGCGCTGGCAATGCGCAAGCGCCTGTTGCGCGGGGCTACCATAATTTGATGTCGTGGCCTACCTGCGCTTCGCACTTTCCACCGCCCGTCACGCCGGTCTTGAGTTCGATACCGAGTGCCCACTGGCCGGTTTCCCACTGAGAAAAACAACCAAAAGCAAGGACATCCCGCTGCAGAATAACCTTTTGACACTCATGGTGGCCTCCTAAAAGTAGGGGGAGCGTGGGTACTTTGTGCGGGCGAAGCCCGCACAAAGTACCCACATTATTGAGAAGTTACGAATCGAACAAACCGGCAAGCAAATCATACCGGCAAACCATAAGGCAGAATGCAAAGTTTGTGCAGGAAATGTGCAAACGACAACCCCCAAATAAAATACCCACCGACCCAAGGTTTAGCCGTCCACCACGGCCTCTGCCGCCCCCGTCCCCAGGCGATCGGCAACGAAATCTGCCACTGCGGCAGGCGTATCGGTAGAAAAGCCGACCACATCCAACATACCGGCATCCCCAGGGTCTGCGATAGTGAACTTGTTGGCCGTCATGCCAACAACGATCAACTTTGCAGGGATGCCCGTCTTTTGGCGGTACTGCCACAGTGCCTGCGCCGGGTGAATGCTCCCGGCCCAGGTTTCGCTATCCGTATAAACCACGAAGGCATCAATTGCCAGGTTATGCTGCAATGCATCCAACATGGGCTGTGCGCAATCGGTACGCCCAAACGGCAAATCGCTGATCGCCCGGACGACGTCATCCAGGCCCATTTGTGGGTGCAGCGCCAGCGGGAGCATGCGATCCTGAAAGCCTTTGATCACGTAGCTTTTCTCCGTCTGCATGGCGATCATGGCGAGGGCCGCCGAGGCCGCCCGTGGAGATAAACCGGGAACACCACCGATCCAGCCCATGCCCATCGAGCCGGAGACATCCAGTCCCAGGTACAAGCGCTTGCCGGTGGGGACGACGTTCTCGAAAGCCAACGAAAAGGCTTCATTGAGGACGCCAACCACCTGGGGAACCACCGGCCACGTTCCACGGCCACGCATGCCATGCCCCTGCCGGTATGTGATCAGGGCCGCCAACACCTGGATGGGGTGCAGGCGCGCTTTACGCAAGGCTTCTGCGCCGGAAAGGCGGACGATGACCGCATCGATTGCGTCCCGATTTCCCGGCAGCAGGAGGCCACATTTACCCAGGTTGCCCAGGTTGCGCAGCAGCGCCGTCAGGCCGAGGCCCGGCAGCAGTGCATCCCAAACGCGTGGCGAAGTCAGGTATTCCGTCGGCACAACTTCACGTGGGGCCTGGTATTCCCGTACCAGCGCAGCCACATCGTTTTCACCGGTTGCCGACCGCATGCGTTCAAGGCACTGCACCAGGCCAGCCAGCCGCTCGATCGGCACACTTTTACCGGCGGCCCAGCGATACAAAGAAGCATGCTCGTCCGTAGGGGGCACGGGGTGAGCCAGGCGAAGCAGGTCCCGGTGGCTCCAAGAATCGCGGCGCTGGTACTTTGCCAGTTGAAAGGCCAGCTTCTCGGCAGGTTGGTCGTTATACCAGCGTGCAATCGCCTGCCGTAAGCTACGTCCCCAGCCGCGCAGGCCGTTCACGTACTCGGCGAAGTGAAACAAGTGCGTGCCGATACGCACCACCTGCGGCAGCGCTTCGAGTGCGTACCGGCGCGCCGCCGGGTCTTCTGCCGCAGCCGCCAGGGCCAAGGCAAACAACGCCGGATCATTTTTGTAAGCTCGGCCTCGGGACGACACATCGACCACGGTATCGACGAAACGCCGGGAGTCTGCTTGCAGACAAGCCAAGGCCGCCTGCGCATTCTGACGCGTCAATTGGGATTCCGCAATGTAGTAAGTGCCGCCTTCCGTTCCCATCACCAGAAAGCGCATCAACTGCCCCCAGGCGTCGAGTTTCCAGGCATACCCCCCCGCCGAGTTCGGCACTTGTGCGCTGCCCGGAATCGGCTGGTTTTGTGAGTTCTTTTTGCGGTTAAAAAGGTTATAGATTTTGTGCGCCATCGACAACCTCCCTCTTGGAAAAAAAAAATGATGCCGGGCAAAATCGGGGTGTGGGACATTTAAGGGCCTAACCCATACACGCTATGCAGAAAAAGTGCAGCATTACGAGCAGGGTTAAGGCCACACCGCTTTATACGGGTCCGGGGGTACTACCACCCGCTAAAGCAGGCCGTCGAGATGTGGGAGTACCGCATCATCCGGCCCGGCATCCATGTTGGGGCTAATGGGAATTGAACCCATGACCACCCGGTCCAGATAACCATCCACCGCCGGCCCGCAGAAGCAGTCAAGAGTTTGGGGACGGAATCCAGGCGCTCTGGCAACTGAGCTATAGCCCCATGCAGGGCCTGGGCAAAGGGCGCAACCGGGGAATCTACCCGGATAACCCGGCTGCTTTGGCCCAGGTAACCTGATTCTAAGGTGGTATCGAAGGCGAGTCAAGCAATCAGAGCAAAAAAGCAAAGTCCTCGAAGAAGTCAAGCGGCTAGGGCCTGGTTGACGGCCCAGCGGGCATGTAGCTGCGTGGTATCGAACAGCGGCACGCGGCTATCCTCAGGCCTGACCAGCAAACCGATTTCGGTGCACCCGAGAAGAATGCCCTGTGCGCCCCGTTCCACCAGGCCGGCTATGATTTCACCGTAGCGGGCGCGCGAGTCTGCTTCGATCTTCCCCAAAACCAACTCGTCGAAAATCACCTCATGAACGAAGGCGCGGTCGTCTTCATCGGGAACGAGCACGCGCAGGCCGTGCTGGCGCTCCAGGCGCCCGGCATAGAAATCCTGCTCCATGGTAAAACGGGTCCCCAACAGACCCACGCACGGTAAGCCTGCCGCCCGGATGGCATCTCCGGCAGCGTCGGCAATGTGTAGCAAAGGAATATTGACGGCAGCCTGCATCTCAGGGGCAACTTTGTGCATCGTGTTGGTGCAAAGCAGCAAGAAATCGGCCCCGCCGTACTCCAGGCGCTGGGCCGCATCGCCGAGCAGCTGCGCCATACGCGGCCAGTCTCCGATGCGCTGCAAGGCTTCAATCTCGGCAAAATCGACGGAATAGAGCAGGCACTTCGCCGAATGGTAGCCGCCCAGGCGGGCCTTGACGCCCTCGTTGATCAAGCGGTAGTATTCCAGTGTCGATTCCCAGCTCATGCCGCCGATCAGGCCAATGGTTTTCATCGTTGTCCGTATCCTTTCGGTTCTCTCGTTTTCAACGGGATAGGGCTTCCTGCAGAAGTGGAAGGGCAAATCCACGGATTTGGGCAAATCCACGGATTTGGGCAAATCCACGGATTTGGGCAAATCCACGGATTTGGGGCAAATCCACGGGTTTGCCCCTACGAGGGGGTGTACTTTCGCTGCCACTCGAACAATTTGTTGAGCGCTTCGATGGGCGAAAGCTCGTTGACGTCGATGGCCTTGAGCTCGTCGAGCAGAGGGTTAGTTTCGGGAAACAAGGCCAACTGCCGGGGCGCATCGGGATTCAGCTTTACCGCCTTGCCGGCAGATTTTTCCAACTGGCGTAAGATTTCTTCGGCCCGCTGCACGACGGGCTTCGGCAGGCCGGCCAGCTGCCCGACGTGAATGCCATACGAACGGTCGGCGCCGCCCGGTACGATCTTGTGTAAAAAGACGACCCTGCCGTCCGTCTCACTGACGGCCACATTGTAATTGGAGACCCCCGGCAACAGGTCGGCCAATTGGGTCAGTTCGTGATAGTGCGTGGCAAAAAGCGTCTTTGCGCGCAGACGCGGGTGATTGTGAATGTACTCGACCACGGCCCAGGCGATCGAAACGCCGTCGTAGGTAGACGTGCCGCGCCCGATCTCATCGAGCACGAGCAGCGAACGCGCTGTCGCATGGTGGAGGATATTGGCCGTCTCGACCATTTCCACCATGAAGGTGGATTGTCCGGCGTGAATTTCATCCTGTGCGCCGATGCGGGTGAAAATGCGATCCACTACACCAATGCGCGCCGAGGCCGCCGGGACAAAGCTGCCCATCTGCGCCATCAAAGCGATCAGGGCCACCTGGCGCAAGAAGGTCGATTTACCGCTCATATTAGGGCCGGTCAGCACTTGCACCCGCTCCCCTTCGGCAAAAACGGTGTCGTTGGGAACGAAGCGTTCGTCACGCAGCAGATGCTCAACCACCGGATGGCGGCCGTCGAAAATCTCGAGTGCGTCGTCGCCAACCACTTCGGGACGCACATAGCCTCCGAGAGAAGCGGCTTCCGCCAGCGAGGCGAGCACATCCCATTCAGCCAGGCAGCGCGCCGTAGCCAAGAGGAGCGACGCCGATTTCGCCAACCGGGCGCACAGCTCTCGAAACAGGCGCATCTCGATCTCGTGAATGCGCTCTTCTGCGTTGAGCACGAGCGTCTCGTACTCTTTCATCTCCGGCGTGATATAACGCTCGGCATTGACCAAAGTCTGTTTACGGATGTACTCCGCCGGCACCAGGCCAGTGTTTGCGTGAGAGATTTCGATGTAGTACCCGAAGACTTTGTTGAAACCGACTTTGAGCGATTTGATCCCCGTCCGATCGCGCTCGACAGCTTCCAGGTTGGCAATCCACTCACGTGCATGTTTCGAGCGCTCGAGGACACCATCCAGTTCAGCAGAATATCCCGTCCGGACGATACCGATATTGGCGAGTGTGGCAGGCGGTTCATCGGCCAGGGAAGATTCGAGCAGGTCCAGTTCTTCGAGGCAGAGAGAAAAGTCCGCTGGCCGGTAACCGCCGGAGGCGCCCTGCGCATCGAACAACGTTTTCACAGCGGGCAGTTTCTGCAACGTACTGCGCATGGCGACCAGATCGCGCGGCTGCGCTGTAGCACCCACGACGCGCGTTGTGATTCGTTCGAGGTCGGCCAGGGGTTTAAGTGCGGCGCGCAGTTCGGCGCGCAGCAAGCCATGCTCGCCAAAGAACTGCACGCCGTTTTGCCGCAGCAGAATCGTGTCCACATCCAACAAAGGTTTGCTCACCCACTGTGCCATTAAACGTTTGCCCATTGGCGTAACGGTATGGTCGAGCACGTCGAGCAGCGAACCCTTCACATGGCCGCCGCGGATCGTCTCCGTCAGTTCCAGGTTGCGACGCGTGGCCGCATCCAGGGTCATAAACTCGCTCAGGCTGTAGGTACTCAAGGCGGTCAGCAGGCTCAAGGCGGCGGGCTGTGTGTCACCCAGGTACTGCAAAATGGCGCCAGCCGCAGACTGCGCCAGCGTCAAACCGCGCAGCCCAAACCCGTCCAACGAAGCGGCCTGGAAGTGATGGCGCAATGCTTCCTGGCAACGCCCAGGCTCGAAACGCCAGGCGGCCCATGGCGTACGGTGACCGGGCAAATGATCGGGTAAGGCCAGGCTATCCGGAAAAAGCAGTTCCGCCGGACGCAGGCGCGCTATCTCTGAACGCAGCACGGTCTTCAAGTCTGTACCGCTCAACTCGGCGGCGGCAAACTCGCCGGTTGAAATGTCCACATAGGCCACGCCGGCGCGTTCGTCTTCCATCACCACGCAGGCCAGGTAGTTGTTGGCGTCTCCTGGCAGCAGATTCGGCTCGATCAAGGTCCCCGGGGTGACCACGCGCGTCACCTTGCGTGGAAAAATGCCCTTCACCGGTTCGTCACCAACCTGCTCGCAGATCGCCACGTGAAAGCCTTTTTCGATCAGGCGTGACAGGTAATTTTCGAGCGCGTGGTAAGGAATGCCCGCCAGGGGGACGCGCATCCCTTTGCCCACCGGGCGCGAAGTCAGCACGATATCCAGTTCGCGTGCCACGGTCTCGGCATCCTCGTCGAAGGTCTCGTAAAAATCGCCCAGGCGGAAGAACAGAATGCTGGTGGGATATTGGCGTTTGATTTCGAGATATTGCTTGCGGACAGGGGTCAAGTCATCGTTGGACATAGCGGAAGAGATTTTATCATTTTCCGCCGCAAACGTTCGATGTATCTTCTCAGAAGCTGCCTGGCAAAGTTAGGGGCAGAGGAAGCGCTGTGAACGATAAGAAGAAGATGACAAATGACACGTGACAAAAGTTACACACTGCGGCTATAATGCAACCACGATATTCCCGCAAGCCGAGAAAGGAGAAAACTTCATATGGCTGGTGTAAAGTTCGATCACGTTTACAAGCGTTTTGGCGATGTGATTGCGGTCAACGACCTGAATCTCGATATTGCCGACAAAGAGTTTCTCGTACTGGTTGGGCCTTCGGGCTGTGGTAAGACCACCGCACTGCGTTGCCTGGCCGGGCTGGAAGAAATTTCAGACGGGCAAATTCTGATCGGTGACCAGGTGGTCAACGATGTGGCCCCGAAAGACCGCGACATCGCCATGGTGTTCCAGTCTTACGCGCTCTACCCACACATGAGCGTGTACGATAACATGGCCTTTGGCCTCAAACTGCGCAAGGTCCCGAAAGACGAGATCAGGCGCCGCGTGAAAGAAGCCGCCGAAATGCTCGGCATCGAAGCCCTGCTTGAACGCAAGCCGCGCCAGCTTTCGGGCGGTCAGCGCCAGCGCGTGGCCGTCGGGCGCGCCATCGTTCGCGAGCCAAAAGTTTTCCTTTTCGACGAACCGCTCTCCAACCTGGACGCCAAGCTGCGCGTAGAAACCCGCGCCAATATCAGCAAACTGCACCAGCAGCTGGCCACCACATTCATCTATGTGACCCACGACCAGGTGGAAGCCATGACGATGGCCAGCCGCATCGCCGTAATCAGCAAAGGCATCTTGCAGCAGGTAGATACCCCACAAAACCTGTACGACAACCCCGATAACATCTTCGTGGCCGGCTTCATCGGCTCACCGGCGATGAACTTCTTCAAGGCCAAACTCGACAAGTCAGACGGCAAGCTGCTGGTCGATGGCGGCTCCTTCCGCGTTGAAGTTCCCGCCGACCGCAACAACGTCTATGCGCCGTACGTCGGGAAGAACGTTATCCTGGGCGTGCGCCCGGAAAACATTCACGACCCGCACTACTGCCCGCCCGGTATTTTTGCACAGCCCGTCGAAGGCAAGATCGAAGTTACCGAGTTAATGGGGAATGAAATCCAGCTCTATGTTACCGCCGGCGAACACAATTTCGTCGCCCGCGTGGACCCGCGCACCAATGCCCACATGGGAGACCGGACACAGGTGGTCTTCAACATGAGCAATATGCACCTGTTCGACCCCGAGACCGAGCGGGCCATCCGCTAAAATAACTTTTTTGTATAGAAAGCCGTCTCCCGTATCGCTGGCGGGGGACGGTTTTTTGTGTAAAATAGACATATCATCCCTTTGATCTGTCCAAGATCCATCTTCAAAATCCATCAAAACGAGGACTTTATGACCAACGCTACCTACAAACTTGTTCTGCTTCGCCACGGGCAAAGCACCTGGAACCTTGAAAACCGCTTCACCGGCTGGACGGATGTCGGCCTGAGTGCGCTCGGAGAGCAGGAAGCCCATAACGCCGGAAAGCTGCTGCGCGAAGGCGGCTATGTATTCGATATGGCCTTTACATCGGTCCTCAAGCGGGCGATCAAGACACTTTGGCTGACACTCGAAGAACTGGAAATGGAATGGCTGCCGGTCGTCCGCGCCTGGCAGTTGAACGAACGCCACTACGGCTCGCTCCAAGGGCTGAACAAGGCCGAAACGGCCGAGAAATTCGGCGAAGCGCAGGTAAAAGTCTGGCGGCGCAGCTACGACGTGCCGCCGCCGCCGCTAGAAGCAGATGACGAACGCCACCCGCGCTTCGATCGCCGCTACGCCGGCTTGAGCGAAGGGGAATTGCCGGCGACCGAATCCCTCAAACTGACTCTCGATCGCGTGCTGCCCTACTGGCACAGTACGATTGCACCGACCATTCAGTCTGGCAAGCGCGTGATCATCGCCGCGCACGGCAACAGCCTGCGCGCGATGGTTAAATACCTGGACAATCTCAGCGACGAGGCCATTGTCGAACTGAACATTCCCACGGGAATTCCACTGGTATATGAGCTCGACGCCAACCTGAAACCCATCCAGAGCTACTATCTCGGCGACCCCGAAGCCATCCGCAAAGCTGCCGAAGCCGTCGCCAACCAGGGTAAAGCCAAGTAAGCGCAGTACGCCACGGCAGCTTCCTTGCACATATCCTGCACAAAATTTGCACATCGGTTGTCTTACCGCGTGGTATCGTTGCGGTGTCCAAAAGAACCTATTCAGTCAGGAGAAAAAGATGAACAAAAACAAACTGGCCTTCACCCTCTGTGTTGCCGTACTCGTGTTGAGCATGTTGGCTTGCAGCCTCGGCGCCCAACCCACGGCAACCCCCGTGCCCACCAATACCGCGGTGCCCACGGAAACAACCGCCCCAACCGACACGCCCGAACCGACCGACACACCTGAACCGACGGAAACCGTCGCCCCGCCGCCAGCCAAAGACACAGAAGCCCCCGAGGAAACGGAAACTTCTGAAGACACAGAAACGCCGGACGATGGCGCTTCGAGCGAACACGAAGTGCCCGAAGGGGAACTTGGCGTGGGCTTGCGCACCAGTTGGAAGAATTCGTTTTTCGAGAGTTGGGAGATTTCCGGCCTGATCGTCAACAACACCGACACGAGCTACGATAACGTAGAAATCGAGATCGAAATCTTCGACGCCAACGATGTTTCCATATACAAAAACACGATCTACATGGATCTGTGGACGCTCGGCCCGGGTGAAGTTTCACCCTTCTCGACCAGCGTCAGCGAAAGCGATGCCCCCGGTGCGGACAGCTTTACGGCCACGGTCACCGGCCAGAGCACGGCCTACGAAGAAGTAGAACGCCCCGATGTTGTCGTCGAGAACATTTCCGATGTCACCAATAACGATGGCAGCTACACTTACCTCACCGGCGAAGTCGTCAACAACAGCGACGTCCCGGTGCGGGTACGCACGCTGGCGGCCGCCCTTTTCGATGCCGAAGGTGAACTGCTGACCGCCGATTCGTATTCCGTTGAACTCGGTTATGTCGGCCCGGGCGAGCGCGGGCCGTTCTTCATCAGCATCGCAACCCCCGAGGACGCCGAAGCCGACAACTACGTCATCTATCCCGACATCATCGAGGCCGATCCGGTCGACGACTATGATGTGATCGTATCGGAGGACGTTTACACGTATATGGATTCGTCCTTCTTCGAAGATTACCACGTCGTCGGAACCACCACCAACAACACCGACGAATGGATGTCGTATTCTCTCATCGCAGCGCTTTACGATGCCGACGGAAACGTCGTCGATGTCGCCAACGCATACCTGCCCTTCAGCGCCATCGAAGCCGGCGAAACGCTGCCCTTCGACGTCAGCGGGTGGAGCATCGTCGGCAACGTCGACGATATGCTCGACAAGGCCGAGACGGTCAAGTGGTGGATCGACATGAGCTCGGTGTATGAATCGAGCTACGAAATGGTCACCTTGACGACCTCGAACGACGCCAACACCGAAGACGATGGCACCATCGAATTCACCGGCACCGTCAATAACGACACCGAAGAAAAGATGGAGTACGTTTACGTGATGGCCGTCGTGTACGAAAAAGGTACGCAGAACGTCGTTGCGTACAATACAACCTACCTGTACGATGGCCTGGATGCCGGTTCGACGGTCGATTACGAACTCAGCGTCTACCTGCCCAGCGACATGGGCGCCGGCGATGTCGACATTGTCATCATTGCCAAGGGCACCGAAGAGTAAAATTCCCACCCAAAAACAAGCCCTGACTGGGCAAAAAAAGCATCCCGGGGCTGTCCGCGTTCTGGACAGCCCCGGAGACGTTCGGTCAGGCTGCCTGCACATCGAGTTCACAGCGTTTCCGACAACCGGCAATGCGGCGGAACGTTTCGCACACGTTGCCCCACATTTCGAAGGCCCGGTACGATCACCGAGGACATGCACTACCCTGGAGGATGTCCCACCCCCGCAGTTCGTGCAGGCCCATGCGACCGTTGAACGCGCCAGCTAAAGCAGGCCATGGATTTAGGCCACCGTGCGAACGAAGAGCTTTCACTACCTCCCGCAGGACAACACCAAGCGGTGGTAAAATTCAGGCTCTCCCGTTTTCGACGGGACGAACCGGCTCGCTCACCCCGCCACAATCGCATCCACAAAGTCTGCAAGAATCTCTTCACCGTTTTGCACTTTGTGGATATTTTTTGACAGGCCCCATTGGCACGGAGACCCCGATGACACCTTTTCAAACCCGCCTGAAATTCATCACCGCTCAGCACGAAGCGCTGCTCACCCGGCCCAACGAGGTCGACCCAACCCGGGCCAACGGGATTTTCGAGCGCTATCGTCACCCGATTCTGACCGCCGATCACGCACCGTTGTTCTGGCGCTACGATCTCAACCCCGAAACCAATCCTTACCTGATGGAACGCATTGGCGTCAACGGGGCCTTCAACGCCGGGGCAATTGCGTTCAATGGCAAAATTTGCCTCGTGGTACGCGTGGAAGGCATGGATCGCAAGAGTTTCTTCGCCGTGGCAGAGAGCGAAAACGGCATCGACAACTTCCGCTTTTGGGATTATCCCATTACCATGCCCGAAACCGACGATCCCGACGTCAATGTCTACGATATGCGCGTCGTACGGCACGAGGATGGCTGGATTTACGGCATCTTTTGCACCGAACGCAAGGACGAGAGCAGCCGCGATCTTTCTGCGGCCACCGCCCAGGCCGGAATCGCCCGCACCAAAGACCTGGTGACGTGGGAGCGCCTGCCCGATCTGAAGACAAAGTCACCGCAGCAGCGCAACGTGGTGCTGCATCCCGAGTTCATCCAGGGACAGTACGCCTTCTATACCCGGCCGCAGGACGATTTTATCCAGGCCGGTTCGGGCGGCGGGATCGGCTGGGGCCTTGCCAAAAGTATGAATCCGGCGGTGATCGACGAAGAAATCATCATCGATCAGCGCGATTATCACACGATCAAAGAAGTCAAAAACGGCGAGGGGCCGGCCCCGATTAAAACGTCCAAAGGATGGCTGCACCTGGCTCACGGCGTGCGCGGTTGCGCGGCGGGTTTGCGCTACGTGCTGTACCTGTATCTGAGCGACCTGCAAGCGCCCTGGAAGGTCACACACCGGCCGGCGGGCTATTTCATCGCCCCCGAGGGGGAAGAACGCGTTGGGGATGTCTCGAACGTGGTCTTCTCCAACGGCTGGGTGGCACGCGACAACGGCGACGTGCTTATCTATTATGCGTCGTCGGATACGCGCATGCACGTGGCAACCAGCACGGTCGAGCGCCTGCTGGACTACGCTATCAACACGCCCGAGGATCCCTTGCGTTCGGCAGCCAGCGTGGCGCAGCGGGTGGCGTTGATCCGCAAGAACCTGGCGTTGAAATAAACGTGTCGACACGCAAGGGCAGGCATAGACGTTCTGCCCTTGCTGCTTTCGTGCCTGACCCATATGCGCTGTGCAAAAAAAGCACGGCGTACAAGTGCGCAGTCAAGTGCAGGGTTTGGGAGGGCGATGCCGCTTCGTGCGGGCTTAGGAGGATTCATGCGTACGGCCATTACTCAGGACCCATTCCTCTCACAAAATCTGAAGAAGCCCTGGCACGCACGCGGCCAGTGGCCGGCGAAGTGGATTACCTGCCCCGGCGCGCAGGTGCCTTTCGTGGCTGCCTTTCGCCTGGCACTCCTGCTCACCGGCGGAAGCGAGGCGCCCATCCGTATCCACGTCAGCGCAGATGAGCGCTACGAGCTCTTTCTCGACGGAAAGCGCATCGGGCGCGGCCCCGAGCGCGGCGCACCCGATCGCTGGTACTACGAAAGCTACGATCTGGCGCTGCCGCCAGGCGAACACCGGCTGGTGGCGCGCGTCTGGGCGTTGGGTGCGCTGGCCGCAGACGCCCAGATGAGCGTTTTTCCCGGTTTCCTGCTGGCTGCCGAGGGTGAATGGGCAAATCGCCTGAACACCGGTACAGCGCCCTGGAAAACCCGGCTGTTGACGGGTTACACCTTTATCAAGCCGTTCCACGCACAGTGGAAGGGCGCCTGCGTTCAAATGGACGGCACGCCTTCTCCATGGGATGAAGCATACGCAGCGAACGAAACAAGCCGCTTGCGTGCTGGCTGGCAGGAACCCCAAGTGCTCGGGCCGGGCATCGCCAAACGCATCGGCTGGACCTTGCCGCCATCCCATCTGCTGCACCCGGCAACGCTGCCGCCCATGTTCGAAGAACCCGTCCCGGCGGGGAACGTGCGCTACGTCGGCGATGCGTGCGTTCACCCCGGCGACGGAGCGCTCATCCGGGCAGCCGATTCGCTGCCCAACGAGGTGCCCGCCTGGGAAGCGCTTCTGGCAGGCACGTGCAGCCTGATCGTCCCGGCCCACACACAACGCCGGGCCATCGTCGATCTGAACGAATACTACTGCGCCTTTCCAGAAGTGGTCACATCCAACGGAAAAAACGGCAAAGTGCGCCTGAACTGGGCCGAGGCGCTTTACGAGACGCCGAATGCGCGCCAGCACCGCAAGGGCAACCGCAACGAAATCGAAGGCAAATACTTCTTCGGACAGGGCGACACATTCCTTCCGGATGGCAGTACGGCGCATACGTTCGAGCCGCTGTGGTGGTCGGCGGGACGTTACCTCGAGATCGTCGTCGAAACGGCCGAAGAGCCTTTGATCGTCGAAAGGCTGGCCCTGCACGAACGGCGCTACCCGCTGGAAATGGAGTCAACATTCGAATCCGATGACCCGCGCCTTGAAGCAACCACACCGCTGCTGGTGCGCGGCCTGCAAATGTGTGCCAACGAGACCTACTTCGACTGCCCCTACTACGAGGAACTGCAATATGGTGGTGATATGCGCCTGGAAGCGCTCGTCAACTACGTAATGAGCCGCGACGACCGCCTGGCACGTAAGGCGCTCGATGTTTTCGACGCCTCGCGCCTGGCCTCGGGCATGACGCAAAGCCGCTATCCCAACCGGGACATGCAGATCATCCCCTCCTGGACGCTATGGTGGGTCGCGATGGCACGCGACTACGCCTACTGGCGCAGCGATCCAGGTTTCGTCCGGCAATTGATGCCGGGCGTACGTGCGACGATGGAGGGCTTCCAGCGCTGGATCGGCCGCGATGGCCTGCTGCATGCCCCCGAAGGCTGGAATATCTTCGACTGGGTACCCGAATGGAGCCAGGATGCCGGCTGCCCGCCGGACGCCGTCAGTGGGGTCAGCGGGGTGCTGAACTGGCACCTCGTGTATACGCTCGTGCTCTACGCCGACCTGGAGGAACGCCTGAACGAACCGCTGCTGGCCGAACGCGCCGCCTGGCAGGCGATCGATCTGGCGCAGCGCGCCACACAGGCGTTCTGGGATGAAGAACGCGGCCTGTTGGCGGACGACCTGGCGCACCGCTACTTTTCCGAGCATACGCAGTGCCTGGCGCTGCTCAGCGATCAGCTTACCCGGCCCAGGCAGGCACGCCTGGCCGAGGGCCTGCTAGGCGACCCTCACCTGGCGCGCACGACCGTTTACGCCAGCCACTATCTGTTCGAGACTTATCGCAAGCTGCACCGCGTGGACGCGCTTTTCGAACGCCTGCCTCTATGGTTCGATCTGGTCGCAAACGGTTTCAAGACCGGGGTCGAGAAACCCGAACCCAGCCGCTCCGACTGCCACGGCTGGAGCTCGCACCCCCTGTACCATTACTTCGCCACGATTCTCGGCATCCGCCCGGGAAACCTGGGTTTTTGCAGCGTCGAGATCATCCCCCAACTAGGCCCGTTGACCCATGCCTGCGGGCGGCTGGTCCATCCGAACGGCGGTGAAATCGTTCTGGAGGTGCAGCGCACCGGAAACGAACTTCACGGCAAAATCCGGCTGCCGGGCGGGATCGATGCGATGCTACACGTAAACGGAAAGACCCTTTTCTTCAAAGAAGAAACCAAAGAATTCTAACGGCTAAACCAGGCGCAGTTCTGCCACCTGGCATAGCGCATCATCGAAAGCAGCCTTCGCAAGTGCAAAAGCATCACCAGATGTCAGGGGTTCGAAGGGATGCAGCATCAGATGCATCGGCGTAGCCGGCTGGTGCGGGCCGACAGACTGCAAGTAGTCGACTCCTTGCAGCAGCTGTGCGCCGTTCCGGCGGTAGAACTGGATACGCCGTTCGGCAAGCGCCTGCGTCTCCGAGGTCGAACATACCGCCGGGCGCTCCACCTCGAAAAGCAATGCCCGGCAGCCTGCACGACGCGCCCGGTGCACGACTTCCTGATAAAGCTGCGAACCCAGTCCCTGGCTGCGTCGCTCGCCATCCACGGCCATATACCACAAGAACATCAGGCGAAGATCGGGCACGTGCTCGTAAAAGGCCATCCCTGCCAGGCGCCGTTCTCGATCGACTGCCGCCAGCATTTCAGCAGACACGGGATCGCCGGCCTCGATACGGCGCAAGTGCTTCAAGAAACCTGCCACGAGCACGCGCTCGTGCGCCGGAAAGGCGGTCTCATAGAGTACCAGCCATTCAGGCAGCAGGCCATCGGTCAGGTGCGTGATGGTGTGGTAAGTAAACATCTATCGGGCAGGGCTAGACGCCTTGTCTCTGAATTCCGTTAATTATATACGACTTGACAAAATCAAAATTGCGTCTATAATAGAAACTAATTTGGTTTATAGTTTCCAAACCGAGGTCACAAAGATGGATGAAAACCTGCAACAAAAAGAGGCCATTGCCGATGCCTTTCAACGCCACTTCAACCACTTCGGCTTCAAGAAGACATCGGTCGATGACATTTCCGGAGAACTGCATGTCAGCAAGAAAACCATCTACCAGCATTTCAATACCAAAGAAGAAATTTTCTACTATGTGGTCAGCCGCATCGCGCGCCAATACTTGACCCGTATGGCGGGCGAGATCGAACAGTTTCCCAAGCATAGCGAAAAGCTGGCCCGGCTGATCCAGCTGATCTTCGGGGAAGCGAAAAAATGGCTCAGAAGCAACGACGCATTTGAGTTTCGCTACAAATACGAGATCGCCGAACTGGCCTTTAAAGATGCTTACAGCGTACTGCTGCGGGCCATTATAAAACAAGGCATAGAAAACGCCGAATTTGCCCAGGCGCCTGTCGAACTGACCGTGCGCATGATCCAGGGCATGATCGCCGAATCCATGCGTCTGGTCGCAGCCAATCCCGACCTGGAGGTTGAAAACCACCTGACTGAAGGGGTTTTGAAGCTCGTACGGTGAAAGCAGGACTCGATCGAACAAGCCGCCGCTTGGCGGCCATATTTTTCGCCCGCGGAAACTATAAACGAATATAGTTTCTAATCCCAAAAAAAAAGGAGTTTTTGATGCAAAGCACCCCTTCCTTGCGTTTACCCGCCAAAATGGCCCTCTTCGGCCTGATCGTGGGAACGATCGTTCTATTAGGCGGCATCCCCTTCCAGATCATCATCGGGTTGGGACGCGTGACCCCTGACAGCCAGGCCGAAAAACTGGCCTACCAAATGATGTCGCAGGGTTCGCTGGCGCTGGTCGGCGGCTACATACTGGTTTTTATCAGTGGAATTGCCTTCTGGCTCTTGGGTCCATACCGGCGCAGGCCACCGCGCTGGTTCCTGATCGCTTTCCTGGCATTCTACGCCTGGCTGCCATTGGATTGGTATTTCATCGCCTGCGATATCCGCTTCGCCCTGGCCTTCGACCGGGGGCAGCCGCTAACTCACGAGCTCAAACGGTTGTTCGATGCGCGCCAGGCCTTTGCCCCGCTGCCGCTGCTGGCGCTGCTCGGCTACCTGGTAGCTATCGCGATGGCCGTCTTCCAACCCACGCTGAAACGGAAGGAAAAATGAGTATGTTGCCCTACGCCCTCAAAAACATCTCACGCCGCGCCACGCGCAGCGCGCTGACGATTGGCGGCGTGGCGATGATGATGACGCTAATCATTACGATCACCGGCATCGTTGACTATCAGGTACGAACGATGAACGAACACGCCTCAGCCGGGTCTGGCAAAATCAACGTACAGCCGCGGCTGGCCGGGACGGGCTACCCGGCCGAAGGGATCGATCTACCCGAAAGCCAGGCAGACGCCATCCTGGCGCACACCGCTCCCTACCTGCAAACCCGGCTCTCGGCACGCGTGCTTTACTTCACGCTGAAAGCGCCGCGCTACCCCAACCAGCCACCCGAACGCATTCTGATCGGGATCGAAGCCGGCAGCGAAGAGGCCTTTACCGGCAGCATCGCCCGCGATGTCAAACCCGTGGCCGGAACGGAGTTCTTCACCGAAAGCCAGGCCGAACATCCGGCCGTGCTGGGACAACATGCAGCTGAAACCTATGCTGTCGAAAGCAGACAACCCGTAGAAACGGGCGTGACGCTCGACATCCTGGGACAGGAGTTCACCGTGATCGGTATTCTCGATCGCTCGGCCGATATCGTCGTCAATAACGCCGTCATGATCCCGCTCGCTCAGGCCCAGGCGCTGCTCGACAAGCCGGGTTTCGTTTCGTCGGTGATTCTGACGGCGATAGACATTGACGCCGACCAGGACATTGCCGCCGTGATCGCCAAGCAGTTTCCTCGACAGCAGGTCATCAGCGACGACACCGTACGCCGCAACGCACGCAGCGGCATCCGGATCTTCGAAGCCATGGTCAACACGATTAGCGTGGTGGTGGTCTGCTGCGCAGCCCTGCTGATGATGACGGTCACACTGACGGCAATCAAAGAACGCACCAAGGAAATCGGCGTACTGCGCGCCTTGGGTGCCTCAAGGTGTATGGTGATCGGTGCCATCTTATACGAAATCCTGTTGCTGAGCCTGTGCGGGAGTCTGCTGGGTGGGGTAATTGCCGGTTTCGTGCTGGCCTTTGGCCTGCAAGAGAATCTGTTCGACCTGGGACATATCCTGCGCCACCTGCCCCTGGCGGTGATATTGACCTTGCTGGCCGGTGCAGCGCCGGCAGCCAGCATCAGTCGGATACTGCCGGTAGAGGCGCTGCGGTATGAGTAATGTCAACGGAGCGAAAGACGGAGCATGCACGATGAATCCTATTGTTCAACTAAAAGGCGTCAAAAAAGAGTACAGTATGGGCAAAAGTACGGTACAGGCCCTGCGCGGGATCGACCTGGCCCTGGCGAGAGAACGCTTTTACGCCATCGTTGGGCCAAGCGGTTCGGGAAAATCCACCCTATTGCACATCCTGGGCTGCATGGACCGACCCTCTGCCGGCGAAGTCTGGCTCGATGGGCAGGCGGTACACCAAATGACAGAAGAACAACGCACCCGGGTGCGCGCCCGAGAAATTGGATTTGTCTTCCAAGCCTTCCACCTCAACCCGATCTTGAGCGTACGTGAGAACGTCGCCATTACACTGCAATTCCTGCGCGTACGCAAAACCGAAGCATACCAACGTGCCGAAGCATGGCTGGCGCGGGTGGGCCTCGCACACAGGCTGGATCATTACCCGGCAGAGCTTTCCGGCGGCGAGCGCCAACGCGTGGCAATCGCCCGCGCACTCGCCAAACAACCGAGCCTGGTGCTGGCCGATGAACCCACCGGCAACCTGGACAGCCGAACCGGGCAAGAGATCGTCACACTGCTGCGCGAAACCAACCGGCAGTCGGGGACCACGCTGATCCTGGTGACGCATGATGGCGAAATCGCCCGGCAAAGCGACGAAACGATCGTGCTGCGAGACGGGCAGAGAGAAGGGACCGCAGTTTCGTACCCATCGCAAACTGTTGCAGAAACCGCCCAAGGCCAATGGACACAGCCGTGAGAACGCTGCACAGTTACGACTTGGCTGCAAAGCCAAAACCAACCTGCAAGCCTCCCTCCGGCAAATTGCGGGCAAAGACCCGGCCACCCTGCGCTTCGACGAGTTGGCGGGCAATCGCCAGACCCAGGCCGGTGCCGCCGGCGGCGCGTGCACGCGATTTTTCGCCGCGCCAGAAACGGTCGAACAGGTGCGATAAGTCAGCCGGCAGCACGCCGGGGCCGCTGTCGCTGACCGTGCACTCAACCCATCCATCCGCTTTGGTTATACGCAAAGCGATCGAGCCGTTCTCGGGCGTGTAGTGGAGGGCGTTGCTGACCAGGTTGCCGATCACCTGTTCGACACGCTGTGGGTCGACAACCACCGGCGGCGCATCTGGATCGGTTTCCAGCCACAGGGCCATCCCTTTCTCGTACGCCTGCGCGCCGAACAAATCGACGGCGCGGGCGGCCAGCTCGTTCAGGTCGGTGGCACACACGTCGAAGGGCAGCTGGCGTGCCTCGGCCAGGGTCAGCAATCGCAAGTCGTCGACCAGGCGCTCGAGCAGGTAAGTTTCTTCCAACGCACGGGCGATATGGGCTTCGTCGGGCTGGTAGATGCCGTCGACAATCCCTTCAAGCCGGCCGCGAATGATACTCAGGGGCGTGCGTAACTCATGGGCCACATCGGCCAGCATGTTACGCCGTTCGGTGTCCGAACGTTCGAGGGTGCCGGCCATCTGGTTGAAACCTTCGGTGAGGGCATGCAGGTCTTGCGGGCCGCGCACGTCAACGCGTGTGGAAAAATCCCCGGCGGCAACCCGCTGCGCGGCGGTAATGACATCCGCCAGCGGCGTGACCATCCGCCGGGTCAGCAGGATGCCGATCAGCAAGGCCAGGATCCCGGGCAAGATGGACAATCCGGCCACAGGAACCAACAAGCGGCGCAGGATGTGAAAGGAGGGGGCGTTCTTTTCACGCGGGATCACCAGCGTTCCAACAGTTTGGGCGTCCACACGTAAGGGATAGGAATAGTCATTGGATTGCAAATGATAGCCTTCGCCGACCAAAGGCGTATCGATGCGCCCCCGGTCGGCAACCACGCGCCCCTCCACATCCAGCAGGAGAACATTCTCCCAGCTGGGCGGAATCTGCGGGGCCTGCGCCCAGGCAATCGACGCAAAAATCTTTTCGACGCCTTCCCAACTGCCCCGGGCCAGGTAGTATGTTTCCAACGCGGAAAAGAGGGGCGGGTCGAGAAAGGTCTGGCCGTTTCGAGCGAACAGGATGTACGCACCGGTAATCCCCAGGACGATCAGATACGCCAACAGGACGACGGTCAAAAAAGCCCGCAAAAGCAGCAGGAACAGGCGCAAACGAACCGAACGAACCGACGACGGCATTTGAGACATGAATGTTACAGGCCAAGTTTGTATCCCACGCCGTGGACGGTCACGATGCTGTCGTAAGGCTCCAGCTTGCGGCGCAGGTTCCGGATGTGTGAATCGATAGCACGTTCGTAGCTCTCGAACGAGACACCACGCACGGCGGTCAGCAGTTGGGCGCGGGTAAAAATGCGCCCGGGCTGGCCGGCCAACGTAGCCAGGATTTCGAACTCGGTCGGCGTCAGAGAAATCTGGCCGGCGGGTGTGCCGGCATGGTAGCTGGCCCGATCGAGGCGGAGATCGCCCACGTGGATCACTTCGCTGGGGAGGTTGCCGGCGGCACGGCGCAGCACCGTGCGCACACGCGCCACCAGCTCGCGCGGGCTGAAGGGCTTGGTCAGATAGTCATCGGCGCCGAGTTCGAGGCCGATCAGTTTGTCGGCCTCTTCGACGCGTGCGGTCAGCATGATGATGGGCACATCCGAATCGCGGCGCAGCTCGCGGCACACGTCCAGGCCATCCATGCCGGGGAGCATCAAATCGAGGACGATCAAATCGGGCCGCTGGCGCCGCGCCGCGGCCAGGCCCGCCGGCCCATCGCGGGCCGAAAGGACATCGAAACCGGCAGCCCTGAGATAATCGCGGCAAATTTCGATGATCTGGTCTTCGTCGTCGACAAGCAAGATAGTCTTAGTCATGAGAAGAAAACTGAACTCCTTTGACTGAAGTCCTAACCCTGCTCTTAATTCGTGCTTTTTCTGCACAACGTGTATGGATTAGGCACTATAAAGCAATTTTAG
Source organism: Chloroflexota bacterium (assembly GCA_049325275.1). Classification (GTDB taxonomy): domain Bacteria; phylum Chloroflexota; class Anaerolineae; order Anaerolineales; family UBA4823; genus CAIQJJ01. Next base: position 73,976 of record JBMOLU010000075.1, on the reverse strand, counting down.
CACCGTAGGGGCAAACCCACGTGTTTGCCCGTTCACCGGCCTCCCTGCATGCCGGCCACGTAACGTTCAATTAAATCAACAGCGCAGGCAACACCGTCTTCGGCCTCGATCTGCCGGCCGAGCGCAGATGCTCGAACCTGCATCTCCCGGTCGGTGACGGCACGGTGGATGGCATCGGCCAGGTTTTCGGCCGTCAACTGGCGGCGCGGAATGGCCTGCGGGCCGACACCTAACTCGCACACGCGCCGCCCCCAGAAGGGCTGGTCGCCGAAGAAGGGGATTACGATCGACGGCACACCGGCTCGCAGGCCCGCCGCCGTCGTACCCGCCCCGCCGTGATGGACGACAGCCGCCATGCGCGGGAACAACCAGCCATGCGGCATCGAGCCGGCCTCGTACACCGTATCCGGCAGATCGGCCTTCCGCAGCCCACCCCACCCGGCAGACAGCACGCCGCGCTGGCCGGTGCGCGCCAGGGCCTGCAAGACGAGTTCGGCCACAGCCTCAGGATCGCGGTTGTGCATACTGCCAAAACCGACGTAAACCGGCGGCGGCCCCGCCTGCAAGAAGGCGAGCAGATCGGCCGGCGCTTCCCAACCGGCCGGCGGATCGGAGAACCAGTAGCCGGTGACATGCGCGAAGTCGGGCCAATCGCCGGGGCGCGGCACGACGTGGGCGCTGTAACCGTACAAGGTCAGGCTGCGCTGCCGGTGCAAGACCCCAAACGGTCCCGCCCAGGGGGCTGGCGGCATGGACAGCACCCGGCGGCGGGCGAGATTGTCGGCGCCGCGGAAGGACTGCCACATCATCTGCTGGGCCAAGATATGCGAAAGCTTATAGCTCCAGCGCGGCAGGCGCGCTGCCGGCAGAGGCAGCAAAGCGTTGGGGAATTCGGCCGTGGGGGTAAAGGGAAAGTACAAGGCCAGGATGAAGGGGATGCCGAGTTTTTCGGCCACGGCCACACCGGTAAACAGGCCACCAAGCCCACCGATGACGACGTCGGCCCCCTGGCAGGCGATCGAGGCGCCTTGTGCAGCCTGCACGGCCCCATCCTCCGCCAACCGGCCCATCTCTGCCAGGATTTTGAGCATGTTGCCTTTTTCGACCAGCCCTTGCTGCAAAATGCCGGCAGCTTCGACATCCCCGCCCATGGCGACGAAGGTCAGGCCGTAACCGGTCACCAGATCGTTGAAATTCTGAGAGCTAACGATACACACCCGGTGGCCGGCGGCCATCAGGCCACAGCCGAGGGCAATATAAGGCTGAACATCCCCGCGCGAGCCGGGGGCTATGATGGTCACGAACATGGCAAGGCCTCCTTTTCTGCCGGGCACAAAGAGTAAAAAAAATCATTCGTAGCGCAGCGCCTCCATCGGGCGCAGACCAGCGGCGCGAAAGGCCGGATAGATGCCGAAGAATAGGCCAACGGCCAGGGCGAAGCCGAACGAGAGCAAAACTGAACTGAGCGTGATCTCGGCGACAATCCAGTCGAGGGCAGTAAAGAGCAAGGCAACACCCACGCCCAGGCTAATGCCGATCAGCCCTCCCAATAGGCTCAAGGTGACGGTTTCGACCAGGAACTGCGCCAGGATCGTGCGCCGCTTGGCCCCGACGGCCTTGCGCAGGCCGATCTCACGCGTGCGTTCGGTGACGGAAACGAGCATGATGTTCATGATGCCGATCCCGCCGACCAGCAGCGAAATCGCCGCAATGGCGCCCAGGAAGATCGTCAGTGTGTTGGTGATCAGGCTGACCGAACCGAGAATGTCGTTCTGGCTCATCACGGTAAAGTCAGGCTCATCGTTGAAAGCCAGCTTGTGCTGGCGGCGCAGCAGGCGGTCCATCTGGCTGCTGACGTCACCGACAACATCAGCACTGGTCGCCGAGAGCGAGATCGCCGAGAGCGTCTGTTTGCCATCCTGCGTGGCCCTGGCACCGAAGAGCTTTTCGTAACCCGTCTCGAGCGGGATCAAAACGATATCATCGGCGTTCCCCAGGCCGGCCGATCCTTTCGAGGCCAGCACACCGACCACCTCGAAATTGACACCGTCGATCTTGATTTTACGGCCAAGCGGATTGAGGCCGTTGAAGAGGTCCTTGGCCGTTTGCGAGCCAAGCACGGCCACGCGGGCGGTCGTCGTGCGATCGTTCTCGGTGAGGAAGCGCCCCTGGGCCACCGGATAAGCACGCACCGGGGAAAACGCCGGCGTCGTGGCGGCCACCGTCACCTGGGCGGTGGTGCTGCCTGCCTTAACCGTGCCCATCGCCTGGTAAACCGGGGCGACGGCCGAAACACCTTCGATGCCGGAAAGCAGGGCTTCGTAGTCTTCATAGTACAGGTCGGCGCGCTGGCCGGTGTTCTGCCCGGGACCCATACGCACACGCCCAGGCATAACCGTGATCATATTCGAACCGATGCCCTCGACGGAAGAGGTGATGCTGGCCGCAGCACCGTTGCCGATGGCCAGCAAGGCCACCACAGCGCCCACGCCGATCACGATGCCCAGCATGGTCAGGGCCGAACGCAGCTTGTTGGCCGCCAAAGCCCGCAGCGCCACACGGATGTTTTCGGAAATGTTCATCTTCGTTACTCCTGCGTATGCACCGAGCCGACAGCCAGGGGCGCGATGCGCTCGTCGCCGGCGATCACGCCGTCGGCGATGCGAACGACGCGTTCGGTGTGCCGGGCGATGGCGGCATCGTGGGTGACGTAGACGACCGTCTGGCCCAGGTCCCGGTGCAGGCGTTGAAAGAGAGCGATAATCTCGGCGCCGGTCTTGCTATCGAGGGCGCCGGTCGGCTCATCGGCCAGCAAGAGGGCCGGCTCGTTGACGAGGGCGCGCGCAATCGCCACGCGCTGTTGCTGGCCACCGGAAAGCTCGTTGGGGCGGTGGTGCATCCGGTCGGCAAGGCCAACCTTCTCGAGCGCTTCCTTGGCCTTCTCGCTGCGCCTGCGCCCGTTGACGCCGGCGTAGGTCAGAGGCAGCATGACGTTTTCAAGGGCCGAGGTACGCGGCAGCAAGTTGAACTGCTGGAAAACGAAGCCGATCTTGCGGCTGCGAATTTCGGCCAGTTGATCGTCGGCGAGGCTTTCGACCGTTTCGCCGTCCAGGCTGTATGTGCCGCTCGTGGGAATATCCAGGCAGCCGATGATGGCCATGAGCGTGCTCTTGCCCGAACCTGACGGCCCCATGATGGCGGCCATCTCGCCGCGCTCGATGCTCAGGCTAACGCCGCCCAGGGCATGGACCTGCGTCTCGCCGAGGGAAAAAGTTTTGGTGATCGCTTCAAGCGTAATCATGAGAAACCTCCCGCAACCACATGTCAGCGCCCACCGAACAACGGAATGCCCATGCTGCTGGACGAGGCGCTCGACGACTGCACCAGTTGCACCACATCCCCTGCCTGCAAGTTGCCGTCTACCAGCACCAGGTCTCCCTGCAAACTGCCGCTGACAACAGGCACACGCTCGGCCGAACCATCTGCCAGCAAACGATAGACGTACTCGCCCGAGGCATCGGACTGCACGGCGGTGACGGGCACGGCCAGCGCCGGGGCAGGCTCGCCGGTGAAAATGGTTACATCGGCCGTTGCGCCCAACAAAGGCAGTAAATCGGTCTCATCGAGGACGATCTCGACAGTGTACTTGACAACGCCGGAGAGCGTCTGCCCGACCGGGTTGACGAGATCGACAATGCCAGACAGGGTTGCACCAGGCAGCGAGTCGAGCACGATTTCCGCCCGGTCGGCAAGCTTCACAGCAAAAATCTCCGATTCGTCCACCTGGGCCGTGATGCGCAAGGGCCGGCGGTTGGCCAGGACCAATGCGGCCTTCTCGGCGGTAACCCTGTCGCCTACCTGGTAATTCACGGCCAGCACTTCGCCGTCGAAGGGCGCGACGATCGAGAGTGTATCGAGCGTTGCCTGGGCCGCATCCAGGCGCGCCTGGGCGGCGGAAACGTCGGCGGGGTCTGCTTCGGTCAGGCAATGGTACAGGTCGAGCTGCGCCTCGGCCAGCGCTTCAGCGGCGCTGCGGTAGGCCGCACGGGCCGTATTCAACACCAGGGCGGCCTGGTGGGCGTTCGAGCCATCCAGTTCGGCCACAAAATCGTCCACGGCAGCGTCGAAATCGACCTGGGCAAGCGCCAGTTCATCTACCCGTTCCACGTCGTCGTCATCGAGCGAGCGGGCCAGGGTTTGCTTCTCGGCCTGGGCAGATTCGTAAGCCGCCTGCGTTTGCTGCACCCGCAAAGCCAGATCGGCGCTGTCGGGCGCTTCATCGGCATCATCCTGCGCGGCCTGGTAGCTGCGATAAGACCGTTCGGCAGCCAGAACGGCCCGATAGTAGGCCTGGACGAAGGTATCGGCGGTTGCCAGCGGAAGCGCATCCTGGGCATCTTCGAGGGCTGCACCGGCTTCTTCGTACGCATCGTAGAGGCCACTATCGCCTGCCGAGCGGGCGCGGCTGAGTTCACTCTCCAGGGTGGTGTGCGCCTTATCGAGCGTGGTATGCGCGTCGGCCAGGGATTTTTCGGCGGCGGCGATCGCCTGGGCAGAGGGGGCCAACAGGCTGTCGAGGGCTTCCTGCGCGCCGATCTGGTCGGCCTGGGCCGAAATGACGTTCGCCGGGGCGCTGTCGAAGGCCAGCGTCATCAAAACGTCACCGGCCCGCACCGGCTGGCCGGGCCGCACCAAGACCTGCGCCACCTGGCCGGTGGTCTTCCAAAACAGGCTGGCCTGTTGGCTGGCGGCAACCGTCCCCGAGGTTTCTACGGCGGTGGTCGTGGTGATCTGCGTGACCAGTCCGATATTACCGGTGGAATGGTTCGGCGAGTCGTCGCCGCTGCCCGTTCCCATCGCCTGCACAGCACCACAGGCTGTCAGCAGCAGAGCTGACACCATTACAACGGTAAAAATCCCCCGTGGATTAAAAATAGTTTTTGGTTTCATGCTTTTTATCCTTTTGTACGTTTGGCAAAATCGCAAAAGCTTTTCACTTTCGCTGAAATGCGATTTTGTCAAATTCATCGTTATCACACAAAGGATAACAAGCCGTTATGGAGAAATTGTGGAGAAGGTTTGGGGAAGCGTGGAGATACATCACTCCGAACGCAGCGCTTCCACCGGTTCTAGGTTTGCTGCCCGGCGTGCCGGATAGAAGCCAAAAAACAGGCCCACCGCCGCCGAGAAGAGCGTCGCCAGCAAAACTGCGTCCAGCTCGATCGCCGGCGCGATCTCGACTTCGTTGGCTGCGGCAACCTGTGCGACGATGGCAGCGATGCCCCAGGCCAACAAGATGCCTACAATCCCCCCCAGCAGGCTCAAAACGGACGATTCCACCAGGAACTGTGCCAGAATGTCACGCTTGCGCGCCCCCACCGCCTTGCGCAGGCCGATTTCGCGCGTGCGCTCGGTTACGGAGACGAGCATGATGTTCATAATGCCGATGCCGCCAACCAGCAGCGAGATCGAGGCGATTCCGCCGAGGAAGATCGTCAACACGCCAATGACGGATTGGAGCGAAGAAAGGATAGCCTGCTGGTTGAGGATTTGAAAGTCGGGTTCATCGATGGTGGTGTGATGGCGCTCCGCCAAAATAGCCGTGACGTCCTCGACGGCCCGGTCGACGAGCGCCGCGCTGGCGGCCTGCACCAGGATCATGTCCACCTGCTGGCGGCTGGGGCGGCGGATCAGGCGGGTCTGGGCGGTGGTCAACGGCACGAGGACTTGATCGTCCTGCGAACCGAAGCCGGAGCCGCCTTTACGTTCCAGGACGCCGATCACGCTGAAAGGTTGGCCCATGATGCGCACTTTTTCGCCGACGATGTCTTCGGTGCGGCCGAACAGGCTCTCGGCGACGTCGGCGCCGATCACCACCACGGCCGCCCGCTCGACCAGGTTAGCATCCGAGAGCATCTCGCCTTCTGCCACCGCCAGGTTGCTGACGGCGGCATAATCGGGAGTCACCCCGACGATGGATGTATTGGTAGTGTCGCCGCCATAACTCACCTGAGCGTTGCCCTGCAAGCTGGGCGCCACGTAGCTGACCGAAGAAGCTTCCTCGAGCGCCGCCACGTCCAGCAAGGTGAGCGGCCTCGGGTTGCGAAGGCCCTCCTTGCCGCCCGAAAAAACGTACAACACGTTGGTTCCGATGCCTTCCACGGCGCGGGTGATCGACTTTTCGGCGCCGCGCCCGATGGCCAGCATGGCGATCACGGCGGCCACGCCGATCACGATGCCCAGCACCGTCAGCGCCGAACGGAGCTTGTTTGCCGTCAGGCTGCGCATGGCTTCGAGAAAAGATTGAAGCACGTTCATACTACCTCGTGCGCCCCATCGGGCCGCCTCCCGGGCCGAAGCGGTTCCAGGATTCGGGAATCGTACCCAACAAAACCTGATCGCCCTCCCGCAGGCCCTCGGCGATCACTTCGGAAGCGGTATCGGAAACCATGCCAACTTTCACGATCACTTTTTCGGCCACCCCGGCCCGCACCACGTAAACGAAGCGCGTACCGTCCTCCGAACGGATGGCCCGGTTGGGCAGTTGCAGGACATCATCGACCTGCGAAATGACGATGTTGGCGATGGCCGTCATCCCCGGCTTGACGGCCCGGTCGGGATTTGTCAACTGGACGGTTACCGGAAAATAGACCATGTTTTGCTGGAGCGAACCCACCAGGCCAATGCTGGTGACGACACCCGAATATTCCTGATCGGGGATGGAGTCGAAGGTTATGCTGACTGCCTGGCCTTCTTGAATCTGGGCGATGTCGATTTCGGAAACATCCAGATCGACGAACAACTTCGAGAGGTCATCGATGCGAAAAGCCGCCTGGCCCGCCGAGACCATATCGCCCGGCATGACCTTTACCTGGGTGACCGTGCCAGCAAAGGGAGCTGTCAGGCCGGCCTGGTTGAGGGCGGCACGCGCCAGAGTGACGCGGCTTTCGGCCACGGCCAGGTCGTCGGCGGTAGGGCCGTTTTGGGCCTTTTCGAGCGTTTCTCTGGCGTCTTCCACGCGGGCTTCGGCCAGCGTGATATCCGACGGTTTGGGGTTTCTGAGCTTTTCCAGGGCTTCCTGGGCGTCGGCCAGTTGCCCCTGGGCGACGATCAGGTTGGTGTTTTTCTCGGCGACTTCGGTGTCGGTGGGATCGCCGAGGTACCAGTTGAGCGTCGCTAAGGCGCGGTCGCGTTTCGATTCGGCGGCCGCCAGGTTGCTGAGCGCCAGGGCCTTACCGGCATTGGAGTCGGGATCGCCGGGCGTGTCTTCGTAGATCGACTGCATACGCTCGACCTCCGCCTGGGCGACCAGGTAGCTGGCGCGTGCCTGTTCGACGCTCTGGGTGCTGCCGCGCGGGTATTGCAGGTTGTCCACTTTTCGCTGCGCCTCGTTCACCGCATCCTGCGCATCGAGAACGGCCAATTCGGCGCGGGCGATATCGGCTTCGGATGGGTTGAGCAGCGTATCCAACTCGTCCTGCGCCTGCTCCAGGGCAGCCTCCGCCTGGGCAACCTTCAAGGGCTGGGGCTTCTTCAGATCTTCCAGGGCCGCCTGTGCATCGATCAAGTCGGCTTGGGCCTGGATGATACTTTGTGAGATGGTATTGGGGTCCAGGGATGCCAGCAGTTGATCGACGGCTACCTTCTCACCCAGGTCGGCCGATACTTCGCCCACCTTACCGCTGGTCTGCCAGTTGATGACGGCTTGCTGGCTGGAGCGCACCATGCCCGTCGCGCCGATAACGGCTACCAGCGGCGCCCGCCTCAGGGTCACCGTTTGCATGTCGGGTGTTACGATGTTCATGCCGGCATTGGGCTTCGGCATGCGCCAGATCACGACGGCAGCAACGATAGCGATCGAGACCACACCGATCAAAAGCCACTGCCAGAAAGGTCGCTTCTTTTTCATCCCTTTTGTCCTCCAAACTTGAAACGGATTCCCCCCACCCCCCGCCCCAAGAGGGGAAGGATGGCGAACCCTTCGGTTCGCAGGCCAGTGGGGATGGGCGAAGACTCGGCTACGGTTAAGTGCAGCGATACCAACAGAGAGGATACCAGAGAATTTTGCAGAAATTATGGATGTTGCGGGTTCGCCCGAGTCCAGGCATCGTAAACGGTTTGCATCTGGGCAATGTGATCGGGGATGTGCCGCTCGTAGACGGTCAGCCAATCGTCCATCGTCATCGGGCCGTTCTCACTGTGGTGAATGGTGTTCGCCCACACGGCCTCCGGCAGTGTTTCGATCAACCGGTAAGACAGGCCGCGCAACGAGCGGAAAAGTTCGAGTGCATCTTCGGGGAGCTGCTCGTGATAGCGCAAGACGCGCGCCCAACGGTTTTCGTCGTAGCCGAGCACGTCGCTGCCCGGTTCGGCAATCAGGCGCCGGCAGCGCACGTAGCTGTTTACCTCGCTATCGGCAATGTGCACGATGATTTCGTGGATCGTCCAGCCGTCAGGGGTCGCGCGGAACTGCCACATTTCACGCGGGAAGCGTTCAAGCGCAGCCAAGAGCAAGTGGTGCGCTGCGCCGTACGACTCGATTTTTTCTTTACGTTCTTCAGGGGTCATCTTTCTTCTCCAATCAGTTGGTGGTAACGGAAACAGTCTGTCGTGTGGTCGTTGACCATCCCGGTAGCCTGCATGTGCGCGTAACAGATCGTCGAGCCGACGAAGCGAAAACCGCGCCGCTTCAAGTCCTTGCTCAAGGCGTCCGATTCAGGTGTAAACGCAGGGACCTCGGCCAGCGACCGCCAGGCGTTGATCTTTGGCCGGCCGTCCACAAAACGCCAGAGATAGGCGTCGAAGCTGCCGAAGGCTTCCTGAACGGCCAGGAAAGCACGCGCGTTACCGATCGACGCTGCCACTTTCAGGCGGTTACGGACAATGCCAGGGTTGGTGAGGAGTTCGGCCACCTTATCGTCATCATAACGGGCCACTTTTTCAGGATCGAAACAATCGTACGCGGCGCGGTAGTTTTCGCGCTTGCGCAAGATCGTGATCCAGCTCAAGCCAGCCTGTGCGCCTTCGAGGATCAAGAACTCGAAGAGCGTGCGGTCATCGTGGACGGGAACGCCCCATTCGCAGTCGTGATAAGCCACGTAAAGCGGGTCGCTTCCGGCCCAGGTACAGCGGGTTAATGCGTACATACATCACCTTCTCCAATCTCCATGATCAACAAAGCCATATCGTCGAAAGGGTCGGCGGGGCCGCGGAAATCAGCCACGGCAGCAAAAAGCTGCTGTAAGATGGCATCGGGAGGCAGGGCCGCACAGCAAGGCAGGAAAGACAGCAACCTTTCCAGGCCAAAGGGCTGCTCGTCGGGCGACATGGCATCGGTAAGGCCATCGGTATAGAGCAGCAGGCGGTCGCCGGACCCCAGTAGGGCCTGTTCTTCACTCAGTACCAACATGTCGTCCGGAAAAGTCCCCAACGGCATCCCCTGGCCGGCCAATTCGCTTACCTGCCCGTTGCGCAGCAGCAGCGGGCGATTATGGGCGGCACGAGCATACTTAATCTGCCGGCTGACGGGATCGAAGACGCCGTAAAACAGGGTAACGAACATCCCCGGATCGGTCAGTTCGAGCAACAACTGATTCAAACGGCGCAGCGTCGACGCCGGCGCAGCCGTCTGCCAGGCTTCGGCCCGCAGCAAGCTGCGGGTGATCGCCATGTACAGCGCCGCAGGCATGCCTTTGTCAGACACGTCGCCGATCACCAGGCCCAGGCGGCCATCGGGCAGCGCAATGACATCGTAGAAATCGCCGCCCACCTGGCGCGCCGGCTCGCTGTGAGCCACGAAACGGCAGCCGGGGATTTTCGGAAAGGTGTGGGGCAGCATACTTTGCTGTACCGAGCGCGCCAACGCCAGTTCGTGCTCCAGACGCTCTTTAGCGGCCAGCCCGGCCTGCGCCGCTTCGAGCTGCACGATTTTTGCCTGAAGCTGCTCCACCAGGCCGGCGCGCTGCAACGCCAGGGCAGCCTGGTTGGCAAAGGTTTGCAGCAAGGCGATCTCGCCGGGGGAGAATTGCAATTTACGCGTCGAGTGGACGATCATCAAGCCCACCAACTGATCCTGCGCGACAAGCGGCACGGCCAGCCCCGAGCGAATGGACTTTTGCTCCTCATCGTCGATCGAAAACCCCGGCGGACAGCGGTGAAAAGGAATGGCTCGCAAGGGCATCCGGGGCGGAAAGATCTGGTCGGCATCCAGCCAGGATGACAGCGTGGCACGCTCCCAACCGGTCGAGGCTAATAGAATGGCCTGCTCAGGCGAGCGGCGGAAATAGACCACCGCCCGGTCGGCCGCACACAACTCGCCCGCCTGGTGACAGACTTTTTCACCCAAGTCATACACATTGGTAGTGCCGATCAGGGCCTGGCTAAGCGCTTCGAGCGAAAAAAGGACCTGGGTGCGGTGTTCGAGCACCCGGTTGGCGGCCTGTAACTCGGCGCGCCGGGCCTGCTCTTGCAGAGCGGTCTCACGCAAGACGCGTTCGCGTGCAGCCAGCAAGGCAAAGGTACGCCGGAGCTGATCCTGTTCGTAATGCAACGCATCGTCCAGATGAATGCGCCCGCGGCCGGCTAACTCCCAAACGCTATCTTGCAGCGAAAACAGGCTGGGCAAGTTGGGCAACACAGCCGGCGAACCGCCGGCCCGGTAAATATCGACCAGCCCCACATCGCCGGCACGCCCCGTGTGATGGCAGGCATCACAGCCACCGGCGCGAAAATAAGAGCCGGCAAGAGTTTCCGGTGCATCGCGCAGCGGCTTGTCCCGGCGATGCGGCTCCGGAATGCTGCCCGGATACCGGCAGTTGGCGCACAGCGCCGGTATGCGCTGCACGGCCAGAATCCATGCCAGGCCGGAAAGCTGGCTGGTCTTTGCACCCATATCCAACAATGAACGCACAACCCCTGCGCCGGAAAGCACCGTATCGAGTTGTGAGAGCACGCGCAGGCCGTTGCGGGCGGCCTCCAAGGCCCAGGGGATGCTCTGCTCGTCCAGGCGATCGACGACCAGCAGCTGGACGCGCTGCAAAATCGCTTCACGCACGCGGCTTTCGTACGTCAGCGGCGATTCGACGCCGGCAAAACTGACGTAACGCGACGTTTTACGCGGGATGCGCACGGCCGCTTTGTCAGCACCGACAATCGTGCAACGCCCGATTTTTCCCCCGGCAAGAATTTGCTCGAACAACGTTTGGAAGATGGCAGCGCGGCCGCTGGGCAAGAAAAAGTCTCCCGGGCGCGTGTCCAGCCCAGCGACAATCGTCAGGCCGGGTGCAGGTGCCAGCAGCTCCTCGAGCAGCGGGCGAACTTCAGAAAAAGGGAAGAGATCGCGCAGCGTGAGCATACTACCGCACAATCTTAGCACAGACGGCAGCGTTGGTCGAGCAGGCGGTGGAGATGATAGAACTTACGCGCAGGCGCAAAAATTCCCCGCCCTCATTTTCGAGGGCGGGGAAAGAGATTGAAGCTGCGCTTCCGGTCAGTGGTTACGGATGATTAACGGCAAGTAGACATCGAAGTGAGGGAACACGACAGGAAGCACGGAGACGGCCTCGTTGTCGGTGTAATCGACTTCCAGGTCCTTTCCCGGCTGATCGCTGCCGATCTGGACTCGGTTGACAACCGTGTCAGCTTCGGTGAGCGTGTCGGTCAGGCGGATGGTCACGTAGATTTCATTCCAGTTATCACCATTCATCGGCCCAAACTGCCAGCGTAACTGCCCATCCTGAACGTCCACATCGGTGGAGCACCAGAAGGTACCGTCACACCAGCGCAGCGTGGACGTGATGAACTCGGCCCCGGCGGGCAGGGTATCAGTCAGCAGAACGTTGCCCTGCATGTTCCACCACGAGGTGTGACCGGCCTGGTCGTTCCCGAAGAAGAGCGCGTAGGTGACGACTTCGCCCGGCTGCACGTCACCGGATTGCAAAGATTTTCTGACGTACAGGTTCGGCCCGGTGAAGAGGGCGTAGTCGGAAACGTTGTCATCGTAAAGGCTTTCACCGGCCAGCATTTCGAACTCGGCGTGATTGGTGTATGCCAACCCGGCAGCAATCGGCTCCGGGCCGGGAATCTGCGTGTTCACGTATACATCGCGCCGCCAGTTGGGGTGCAGATCGCGGAACGTGAATCGGAACCAGTCGGTACCGTGTTCATAGGCTTCCACCGAACCCCAGTCGGTATCGGGATTGTTGCCGCCGGGTGAAGGTTCGATCTCCATGCCTGCCGGCAGGGTGTCGGTGAGCGTGGCAAAGTCTACCGCCACGTCCCCAACGTTTTCAACGATCAGGTGGAACCAGGCGTCGTGGCCTTCGCCATAGCCGTGCCAGTTGCCTTCCTGGCTCACCCGCAGGTTGGGGCCGTGATCGTAGAGCGTTTCGATTACCGTGCTGGTGTTATCGTCCAGGCGATCTTCCGCCGGCAAGCGGGTAATTGTGGCCGTGTTGGTCAGCGGCGTCCCCGGGATGGCGTCCTCGTCAACGGCCAGGACGATCTCGAAGTTGCCGCTATGGCCGACGCCCAAGTCGCCGACGTCCCAGGCAACCTGCCCATTGGTGTCGACGTCCGGCGGCAGCGCATGTGGCCCGGCGTCATCGTACCAGTATGCGGCCACAAAGGTGGTGCTTACCGGCAGCGTGTCAGTCAGGCGTACACCAGATGCCGGCAGATTCCCGTTGTTTTGATAATTGATGTTGTAACGGATCTGGCCGCCGGGTGTCAGAGAACCCCAGTTCCAGTTCTTGTAGACGGACAGGTTGGCGTGCGGCAGGCCGACGTTGTGCCAGAGTTCGGCAAAGTTATTGTCCAGGATGATATCGTTGCGGGCGTAAACGGAGGCCGTGTTGTGCAGTTGCATGCCTGCCTCAGCGCCGGCATCCAGCGCGACCTGCACGTACACCGAATAGCACTGGTTCGCCACCGCACTGGGCCGCGAGACGACCAACTCGTGTGCGCTGCTGCTGATTTCCTCCCAGCCTGCCTGCTGGCCCCACCAGGCCACCAGGGTCGTCGAGAGCGGCAAGGTGTCGGTGACGATCATGTCGGCGCTGGCGGTGCTGCCGTTGTTGCAGACCTGTACGTCATAGACGAACTCCGTCCCCGGCACGGGGTCCCACGTCCACGTGCTCTTGCCGATGGTCAGTTCGGTGTCGTTCTCGTTCACCGGCACAACCAGGCGGTAACGCTTTGCCCCCGGATCGTCGGACTGATCGTAGGGGCTGCCGTTGTCGATCTGCGTCACCAGGGCAACATTTTGGCCCGCGCTGGCCGTAACGGCAGCGAACAGGAAGAAGTAACGATCCTGGCCGTCGGGCGGCAGCGCGCCCAGCTGCCAGATCAGCGGGTCGCCGGGGGCCCCGGTACCGCCGAGCAGCGTCAGGCCGGAGGTGTCGCCCAGGTAGGTCAGGCCGTTTTCGAGCGTAGCCGAGATGATGGCGTTCTGCGTGGCCAGGTTGCCTTCGTTGCGATAGCCGATGCTGAAGCTGGCGTTGCTGCCCGAAGCCAGATCGCCCGAGATCCAGCTCCAAATGCGCAGGAAGGGCGCCGGGTTGTCGACGATGCTGATCACCTGATCGCCGTCAGGCTCTGTGTACGACACGCCGATCATATTCCCGGCAATGATGTCCCAGCGGCCAGCGAAGTTACAGCTAAAGGCGCCGCCGTTCGGGTTGAAGCGGAAACTCATCCCCGCGCCGTTGTTCTCCCAAATGCCACAATCGCCGGGCATCTGGCTCGTATACCACGGGGCATCGATCGTACCGGCGACCAGATCGGTGCCCAAATTCACCGACGAACGGATCGTTCCCAGACGCGAGACGGCCGACAGGCCGTCGTCGGTGCTGGCGTAGACCCAGTCTCCCGGCTGGATGTCGGGCTGTGGCCCGTCCCAGTCGATATTGTAGTTGGTGGAGAAGCCCACCGTGCCGCCCCACCAGGAAACCGGCCCGGTCTCGCCGGAGGCCGTCGCCTTGGTGGCGCCGGTGCTGTCGGTCAACGTAATCCACAGCGTGTGGCCGCCATCGTAGCTGCCTTCGATCCAGTCGTGGGTATAATTGGTGCGCAGGTGAAGGACGGGCAGCCAGAAGGAATACTGCGTGTTGTGGCCGTGATCCTGCGTGCTGTGGACGTTGAAGGACGTGCCGGGGACGATGTCGTAACCGTCCATGCCCAGATCGAAGCTAATCGTGCCGCCCGGCCCGACCACCAGGCCGTCGGGATAGCTCCAACCCGATTCCCACCAGCCATTCGGCCCGTCGGCGTTCATGTGAATCAAAGCGCCCGGCGGCGCCGTGATGGTGACGATCTCCGTGCCGGGGTCGGCCACGCCGCCGATCGCCATCACGGTCATGCTTTCGACGGCTCCGCCAAAGTCGACCAGCACCACGTTGCCTGGCGCAACCACCCCGGCGGGAAGTTCGGTGGTATCGAATTCACCAACCGAGTTGGCCTGCACGGTTGCTGCGGCAAGCATCGCCCCGCCGGAAGTCGTCACGGTCAGCGGCAGCGCTGCGTGCGGGTCGGCGCCGTTTCCCCATACGTGGTTGTCTTCGACACCATAGCCGTAGTGGGCGACGATATACGGCCAACGCTTGCTGCTCCAAAAGCGATCGCCGATCGGGGCCGTATAGAACACGCCGGCGAAATCACCATACTGCACGTCATGTCCGTAAGCGCCCGCATCCAAGAGAAACGACGGGCTGGCAGCGGCCCCCTGGGAGGGCAGAAAACGGGTAAACTCCCAGTTCGTTTCGACGAAGAGGCGGTCTTGTGGCCCGCGGCCTTCGATCCTGTCGGCGTTCTCGTCTATCGCCACCGACAGATCGGGAATCTGGAAGCCCGCCTCCCAACCGCTGCTGCCGGTAACGGTAATCCAGTAGCCGGGCGCAAAAACTTGGCCCTGGAAATCGCCGATCCAAAACTCCTGCGAGTCGGCCACCGTACCCGGAGAAGCCAGCAAGTTTCCGGCCTCATCATACAGGCGGGCGATCACGGTCTCGTTGGGGGTGTTGACTTCCCCATACATACCCCAGGGTGCAAACACGTTGAAGTAGTGCACGGGAGTCTGATCGGGCCATTCTACGCCGAAGCCATCGGCAGCATTGTAGTGATAGAAAACCGGCCGGTCGGCGTCGCGCAGGTCGAAAGCGGCAAAGTCGGCGCTGAACGAGCCGGCGTCGACAACCACCAGGCGGCTGGCGCGGCCATCATCGGGATACTGCTCGCCGTACCAGCGGCTGACGTCGACGCGCAGCAAACCTGCCGGCGCCTCGCCGGCGATTTGCTCGCCCAGCGTATCGGGCTGCCAGGCCAGTGCGGGAATGGCCAGGCTACCGGACCACGAAGGCGACTGAACGTGCAAAATATCCCCCACTTCGAAGGGCAACGGCCCCCAGTCATCGCCCCGGATGCTGTAACACAGGCCGGGCGGCAAGAGCCAGTTCCCGGCGTCGGTGGGCCAGGTCGACGCGGTGCGAGTGTAAATCCCCGCGCCGGTCTGTAAGGAAACCTCCACAGGCTGGCCGGGGGCATCGACGCGGCCGGTCACACAACCACCATTCGAAGATACAGTGGCATGGATATATGCCGGGCCGCCGAAAATGGCCGTGCCGTTGCCGGCGGCATCGTGAACGAAGACCACGACATCGTGGCGGGCGAGCAAGTCGGCAGCCAGGTCAGCGCTGAACGCGCCGCTGCCGTTTGCCGTAACCTGGGTCTGCGTATACACCGAGTGATCGTCCTGCCAACCATAGAAGTACACCAGCACATCGCTGCCGGCGGGGGCCGTGCCGCTGACTGAATCGAGACCGGCATCGAAGGTGATGTCGTGCAGGTCGGCGACCGTGGTAGAAACGGCCGAACCGTTCACAACCACCTCGAAAACGCTGCCCGCCGGCACGGCATCCCAGTCCCCCAGGACGTTGTAGTAACCGAGCAAGTCTGCATCGGCCTCGGCCTGCCAGATCACATCTGAAGGATAACTGCTGTAAGCGGTCACCTGAACGTGATCGTAAGGGGCGACGTAACCAACGGCACGGTTGTTGTTGACAACGGCAAACACCCACGGGTCGGCACGCAGGTAAGCGCGCACGTGCACGTGCGCGCTGGCGCGGTAGTCTACCTGGGCCAGTTCGCCGGGCGTCAGATCGATTTCATCGAAGAAAATGGAAAAATCTCCCGAAAGATCGGTCGTTCCGGTGGCAAAGGCGGCTCCGGCCGCAGGCAACTGCCCCCAGCCGCCGAGGGTCACCGTAACGGCAATCCCGTCGCCCAAGCCGCTCAGATTGCCGCCAACCTGATCGGCCAGCACATCGATTCCACCAGAAACCGCTTGCACCACGACCGTATCCGCAACGACATCGTTGACGGCAATTTCGACGGTCTCACCACCGATCAAATCGAGCGCAGCACCGCCGGCCTGCCAGAGCGGAGTCCAGAAAAAGCCGGTTGCATCGGCCACGGCGGCGCCGTATGACGTGCCGACAGCCACGGTAACCCGATCGCCGGGTTGGATGCGGCCCATGACGGCATCGTGCGCCAGGTCAACGGTGAAGCCGGGCAGCACTGCCTGCGGCGCGTAAGCGCGCATGGCGAAAGCCCCAACATCAGGCGCGGCCTGCACGCCATCCAGCGAAGCAAAGGACGAAGCCGTCCGGCTCCCCTTGACCCAGGGCGGCTGCTTCTCGTCAGGCCAGAAGCCCGGCATCATCGCCGAGTTGGAATGGGATGATTGCTTCGAAACGTTCGTAGACGGAGTGCCAGTTCCGGAGAAAGGGCGCCCCCCTTGCATATCGTTTGCAGGAGACAATGCCGCGTTACGCTCCTGTCTGGCGACATTCGCCAGAATTGTCTCGGCGCTGGCGCCGGCAATTTCGAGCGATAATCCAACCAGCCCGAATGCCAGCGCTGCAACAGCCAGCAAGACAAGTAACCGACTTGGTTTCATCAGTGGCCTCCTTTGCCATATTCAGTTAAAAAACTGTGGTGGAAAAGACATACGATTCGACGCTGCCCATGACGGCCCGGGCAAACCCACCAATAATCATAGACCCAACGCAACGAATCTGTCAACTGGCACTCCACCCGGCTAAGCCCCGATAGGGTGCCCGCAAACGCAACCGGGGCAGGCGAGATGCCTGCCCCGGTTGCGCAAAAAGCCGCGTGGCGAATTACCCACGGCGCGCCTTCGAGTGCTTCATCGGCAACGGATCGATCGGTTCGGATGGCGAAGGCATGGACGGGTAGTCGGGCATATCCAGGCCGTGCACCAGGTCGCCGACGAGAACGGCTTCACCGGTAGCAATCGAACGGTTAGCGGCGATGCCGGTCAGGATCGACCATGCGCCGGCGCGCTGATCGGCCGCCCGCAGGTAAGGGTCTGCCGGCTTTTCGGCGGCGAAAATATGCTCGATCATCAAGGGGTCTGCGCCGCCGTGCCCGCCGTCACCCTGATCGACGGCAACGTCGTACGCCGCTTGGAAATGCGGGTGGATGCTGATTTTCGTCCCCTGGGGGATCAATTCGCCGGGCACGGCGCCATCGCCGCTGGTATAGCTCGTCTCCTGGCAGACGTGCTCCAAGCGGCCCTTGCTGCCGTTGAAGGTGACGAGGTAGCCTTCCCAGGGCATGAAAGCATGCAGCGAATAGCTCAAGGTAGCTCCGCTACGGTAGTCGACGACAACCTGCATATTGTCTTCGATGTCCATTTCGGCGCTGAAGACGCAGCGATCGCGGAAGTAACCGTCGTGGTGTTCGTTTGCCAGGTAAAGCTCCTGCCGGAAGGAGTTGCCGCGCAAATCCATATAGAAGGGGCACTTTTCTGCCTCCGGGCAGTCGAGGCAGCGTTCGGAGCGGCCGGTAAAGCCGTAACGCTCGGCCGTCTCCGGGCGGTAAAACTTGCGTGACCCGCTGGCGTAGACGCGTTCCGGCACGGTGGAAAGCCACCAATTGACGAGATCGAAATGGTGGGTAGCCTTGTGCACCATCAACCCGCCGGAATTGCGCTTGTGGCGGTGCCAACGGCGGAAATAATCGGCCCCGTGGCGCGTGTCGAGCAGCCAGTGAAAATCGACCGAGAGCACCTCGCCGATCGCGCCGGACATGAGCAGGTCCTTGACCTGTGTGCGAAAGGGCGCGTAACGGTAGTTGAAGGTTACCCGCAGGCTGCGACCGGTGGTGCGCTGCGTATCGAGGATGCGCTGGCATTTTTCGGCGTCGGTCGTCATCGGCTTTTCGGTGATCACGTCGCAGCCCAATTCCATCGCCCGGCAGAGATAGGCATCGTGGGTGGCATCCACGCTGGTAACGACGACCACGTCCGGGCGCGTTTCGGCGATCATGCGCTCGAAAGCGCCAGCGTCGTACAGGCCCGGGTCGGCGCCCCGTTCGCGCGCCAGCCTGGCGCGCAGTTCCAGGCGGCCGGGGTTGCTATCGCACAGCCCGACCAGTTCGGCGTTCACTGCGTGCGCCTGCAAAATGGCGTGCGTGTACAACTTGGAACGATCGCCCAGGCCGACCTGGGCATAGCGGATTTTGTTCATGGAAGCCTCTTTCGAAGGATAGAAAAGTGGCTCTCCCGGCCTCGCCGTGAAAGGGATTCTTCACGCTGAACCCGGAAAACTCAGAAAAATCTTGTGGGGTGCAATAATTCTACCAGACGGGGAAAGGGCGCGCTTACACGGCAGGCTTCCGCTTTCCGTATAAAAAGCGAAAGCTCGTGCAGATTTCCGCCACAATCTCTTGACAGCAGGCCGATTCGGCGTAAAATCGGGCGGAATGAACGCCAGGTACCCAAAATCTCACCGCCCACAAAAGGTCTTCGCCCGGGGAAACTTGTTTCCCTTGGGCGTTTTTTTTCTCTGGTGACGAAATAGAGCCGTTTGGCTCTATTTTTTTGTCTCGGCACGGTAAGAAACCTGCCACCTTCAACCTTTTTTCTTTCAGGAGGACGAAATGACCGCTTCGACCAAACCCAAAGTCATGGGCTATTTACCAAATGATGTGCCTTCCTTCGGGCAAATTATTTTGCTTGGTTTCCAACACGCCCTGACCATGTTTCCGGCTACAGTGCTGGTAGCTCTGTTGGTAGGCTTTCACACCAGCACTGTGTTACTCGCATCAGGCGTGGCTACGATTGTGGCCTTGCTTGGCTCGCGTTACGGCATCGGAAAGTTTATTCCACTGTACTACGGCTCATCGTTTTCCTACATTGCTGCCATTTTGGCCGTAACAAATGCCTCGTTTGGCCAACCGGTTTCCGATGAGTTGATCAGTGTAGCTCAGGCCGGTATCGTTGTCACCGGCGTGATCAACGTACTGATCGGTCTGCTCATTCGCTTTGCAGGCGGAAGAAAAGCGATCGACGTCGTTTTACCGCCGATCGTCACCGGCTCTGTTGCTGCGGTGATCGGTTTCGCCCTCGGGAAAGCAGCGCTCGACATGGCTTCTGGTGTAGCAGGCGGCATTGCAGCGGGCGATATGAAGTGGTGGAGCGTAGCACTCGTCACATTGTTTGCTACAATTTTGTTCTCCGTTTACCTTCAAAACAAGGGTTTCATTGGAATGCTGCCGACCTTGCTTGGTGCGGTCGTCGGGTATGTTGTTGCAGCGCTTTTGGGCATGGTCAATTTCACAACCATCACCTCAGCCCAACTGCTTACGGCACCTCACATCACTTTCCCCAGCTTTACTAGTGAGTTGAGCGCCACGGCAATTATCAGCATTGCCATCATGGCCATTGCAACCATACCCGAATCGACCGCTCACCTCTATCAAATTGGCCTCTACGTCGACCACCTGGCCGATGCGTTGAAAAAAGAAAAGTACGGCCTGAGCCAGTATATCGGCTTCAATCTGATACTCGATGGTATTGGCGATATGATCAACGGTTTTTTGGGCGGCGCTGCCGGCACAAACTACGGTGAAAACAACTCGCTGATGGTGATCACACGAAACTACAGCGGCGTGTCACTGATTGCAGCAGGTGTGATTGCCATTCTCATGTCATTCAGCGGACACCTGGCAGGGATCGTCGCATCGGTGCCAACTGCCGTAAGTGGTGGGCTGGCTATTTACCTGTTCGGCGTCATCGGCATGCAAGGGATCGCCCTAATGATCTCTGAAAAGGTAGATATGTTCGATCCACGCAACCTGGCAATCGGTGCGGTGGTGTTGGTGATAGGCATCGGTGGCCATATCGGTTATCCTAACGGGTTCCTGCCCATCCCACTGCTACAGAGTGTTTTTCCCAATGGCTGGCCTGCGATTGCAACCGGTGCCGTGGTCGGTATCGTCCTGAACATCATCTTCCAAATCTTCAAGCCCAACAGCAAATAGCCAGTACGGGCATATACTACCCACGGGAATAAGTTGCGCTTTTCCTGCCATCTCCAGCAGCGCCTGATAAATCAAGCTAAACCTGCTTGAAGCTGGTTTTACCCAGTGCAGTTTGACAGCCGGACATTTATGTCCGGGCGGGCCGAAAGCGCAGTTTGTGCCTGCTTGAAATATAACAGCACCAGGGATTAGGAAACCTGTTTTCTAATCCCTGGTTTGATGCCCGTAAGCAGTTCTTGTTGTATACTCGTATTAAACCTTTCAACTTTGTAACCTTCACTTTTCCCTATGCTCAAACTTCCCGGCCTGATCGACCCCCACGTCCACCTGCGCGAACCCGGCGCAACCCACAAAGAAGATTACGATTCGGGCACCTGTGCGGCCCTCGCCGGCGGCTTCACACTCGTGCTTGCCATGCCCAACACCAGGCCGCCGATCTTCGATGCCGAAACGCTCGACCTGGCGCTGGAAGCGGCCAAACAGAAAGCCCGCTGTGACTATGCGCAATACATCGGCGCCGGGCCGGACAACGCCGCCGTGGCGGCATCTCTGGCCCCCCACGCCGCAGCGCTGAAAATGTACCTGGATATGACCTTCGGCCAGTTGCGCCTGGACGCGATGACGCTCTGGCAGCCGCACTTTTCCCGCTACCCGAAAGAATATCCCATCGTCGTGCACGCCGAAAGCCGCACGATGGCCGCTGCGCTGCTGTTCGCCGCCATCTACCAGCGGCGCGTGCACATCGCCCACGTCTCGCTCAAGGAAGAGATCCTGGTGATCAAGGCGGCCAAGGAACGCGGCATCCCGGTGACGTGCGAAGTCAGCCCCCATCACCTGTTCCTGGCCGCAAGCGGCGGATGCCACGAAAGCCTGCCCGGCGGCGGCGCCGAAGTGCGCCCGCGCCTGGCGACGCAGGAAGATGTCGACGCGCTGTGGGAAAACCTGGATGCGATCGACTGCTTCGCCACCGATCACGCTCCCCACACGCAAGCCGAGAAAGATGGCGAGAATCCTCCCCCCGGCTTCCCCGGGCTGGAAACCGCCCTGCCTCTCCTGCTCACCGCCGTTCACGAATCACGCATCACCCTGGACGATGTGATGCGCCGGATGTACACCAATCCGCAGCGCATCTTCGCCCTCCGCGAACAAGCCGACACCTGGATCGAAGTGGACGAAAACGCCGAATACGAAATCAGGGCCGGCGATATGCACTCGCGCTGCGGCTGGACGCCCTTCGAAGGCTGGAAGGTGCGTGGCCGCATATGCCGGGTAGTGCTGCGCGGGCAAGAGGCGTTCCGCAACGGGCAGGTGCTCGTGCCGCCAGGGTTTGGGGAAAACGTACGCGAACCCATCCGATAAACAAAAAGCTGATCAAGGAGTAATCCATATGTCCGTTCAAAACCACAACGCTCACCTACCTTTCGGTGAAAACAAGAACGCCCCCTGGCTGGGCAAAGATATCCTTTCCGTCAAGCAGTTTGCCCGGCCCGATCTGGAATACATCTTTGGCGTGGCCCACGAAATGCGCGAGATGGTCGCCCGCGTGGGAACCTTCGACCTGCTCAAAGGCAAAATTCTTGCCAACCTGTTCTACGAACCTTCCACCCGCACCTCGTCGTCGTTCACGGCAGCCATGGAGCGCCTGGGTGGCAGCGTCATCCCCATTAATGAAGTGAAATACTCGTCGGTCTCGAAGGGCGAGAGCCTGCCCGATACCGTGCGCACGCTGGAATGTTACGCCGACGTGATCGTGCTGCGCCATCCCGAGGTAGGTGCCGCAGCCACCGCCGCCAAGGCCGCCCGCAAACCGATCATCAACGCCGGCGACGGCGTCGGCGAGCACCCGACTCAGGCCCTGCTCGATACCTTCACCATTTTCGAAGAGCTGGGCGTCGGCAAGGTCGATGGGCTGACCGTCACCATGCTCGGCGACCTGAAATACGGCCGCACCGTCCACTCGCTGGCGCGCCTGTTGTCACTGTACAAAGTAAAGCTCAACTATGTCTCCCCCGATATTCTACGCATGCCGCAGGAAGTGATGGATGAGGTCGCCGAAAAAGGCATCCCGCAGGCAGAGTTCGACAGCCTGGACCCCGTGCTGGCCGAGACCGACGTGCTCTACGTCACCCGCGTGCAGAAAGAACGTTTCAGCGATGAAGCCGTTTACGAAAGCGTCAAAGGCGCGTTCGTAATCAACCCCGAGATCATGAAGGCGGCCAAATCCGAAATGATCGTCATGCACCCCCTGCCGCGCGTCGGCGAAATCGCTTACGAATTCGACGACGACCCTCGCGCCGCCTACTTCCGCCAGATGGAATACGGCCTGTACGTGCGTATGGCGCTGCTGGCCATGGTCCTTGGCAAGGCATAGCGTAGTAACGCCGCGTATTCTCCCGCTGCGAAGATAAGCCTGCACAAACCAACCCCATGTCCCGCTTGAAAAGCCTGTTCTCCATGCCGCTGTTTGAATCGAACGACACGGCGCGATTGAATCGCCTGTTGACGTCGATTTTGCGCGTCTCGCTGATCGTTTTGGGGGTGGGGTTGGCCCTCATGCTGCCGGTCCAGGCCGTTGCCCCACAGGCAGCATCGTATTCGTGGGCGCATGCGGCGGTCTTGTTTTCAGCGCTTATCATCTTTCTGACCGCACTTGTTTTGCAACGCTTACAGCAGGTGCAGGCGGCCGCAATCTTCCTGCCGCTGGCTGCGTGGATACTGGTCACGTTTGCCACGGTGTTGAGCGGAGGCGTATCGGGGCAAGGATTCGTTTTTTATATCGTCGTGGTCATGCTGGCTTCGACGCTGCTCGGGTTTTGGGCCGGGGCAATCTTTTTTACGGCCAGTTTTATCGCCAGCCTGGGAATACTGTACGTCGAGGCCAATGGCCTGCTGCCGCTGCACGGCCCGGGAGCAGGATCGCCACTCCTGTTGGCGTTGACCTATTGGCTGGCTTTTTTCTGGACGGTCGGGCTGATCCACGTCAACCAGCGGGACGCCCGCGAGATGCTGCTGCAAACACGCCAGAAAGAACAAAACCTGCTCGAAATCAACCGCGAGCTGAACACCGCGCGGGCATCCCTGGAAAACTATGCCCGTGCGCTGGAACGCCGCGTCGTGCACCTGCAGGTGGCCGCAGAAATCGCCCGCGAAGCCGCCTCGCTGGATCGCGCCGATGAGTTGCTCGAACGCTCTGTGAATCTCGTACGCGACCGATTTGGTTTCTATCACGCCGGCATATTCCTCGTGGAAGGAGACTACGCCGTCCTACGCGCGGCCACCGGTGAAGCCGGAGAGCGGATGCTCGCCAACCGGCACCGGCTGAAAGTCGGCCAGGTCGGCATCGTCGGCTACGTCACCGGCAAAGGCCAGCCACGCATCGCCCTGGATGTTGGCACAGACGTCGTTTACTTTCGCAATCCGCACCTGCCCGAAACGCGCTCCGAAATGGCCGTGCCCCTCCAGGTAGGCAGCCGCGTGATCGGCGCGCTCGACGTGCAAAGCAAACAGGCCAACGCCTTCCACAGTGAAGACATCGCCATCCTGCAAACGCTGGCCGACCAGCTCGCCGTCGCCATCGAAAACGCCCGCCTGTACGAGGCCGCCCAACGTCGCCTGGATGAGCTGAGCATTTTGCACACCGTGGCCCTGGCGGCCGCCGAATCGGCGTCGCAAGACGAGTTGATCGAACGCGCCACGCAGTTGATCGGCGAAAAACTCTACCCCAATAACTTTGGTTTTCTATTGCTCGATCCATCATCCAACGTGCTCCGTTTCCACCATTCCTATCGCGGCCTGGACGAGAAACTCAAGCAAATCAGCTACCCCCTCGGCCAGGGCGTGATCGGGCGCGTGGCCGCCGAAGGGCGTGCGCTGCGCGTCTCCGAAGTCACACGCACACCAATGTACATCGACATCCACGCCGGGATGCAGTCGGAACTGTGCGTGCCGCTCAAGATCGGTGGGCAGGTGATCGGCGTGATCAATGCAGAGCACACCCGCAGCAGCGCGTTTACCGAAGCAGACGAGCGCCTGCTGCTGGCTTTCTCCGGCCAACTGGCCACCGCCATCGAGAAGGCGCGCCTCTTCGACCTGGCAACCCGGCGTGCGGTGGCGCTCGAAGCCCTGCGGCAGGCCGGGCTGCAACTGACTTCCAACCTGGAAATCATGTCGGTCTTCGAGGCGATCCTCGAGCACGCCATCAAACTGGTCGGCTGCGATTCGGCCCGCATCTATCGTTATGATGGCGAGAAACTCACCTTCGGCACGGCCCTTTGGGCCGAAGGCATCCCTCACAGGCCCTTCGCCGCACCCCGCCCCAACGGGCTGACCTACACCGTCGCCCGCACGGCCCAACGCATGGTGGTCTCCGACGTGACCCAGAGCGAGTTGTTCGCCGACTACTATGCCCAGGGCGCTTTGGTCGGGCTGCCCTTGCGCTACGCCGATGAAGTCATCGGCGTGATGAATATCGTTTACGAAGACCGGCCGCATCACTTCGACGATTTCGAACTGCACGTCTTGGAAATGCTCGCCGACCAGGCCGCCATTGCATTGACCAACGCCCAGCTCTTCGCCGATGCGCAGGAACGCGCCCAGGCGCTCGCCATGGCACTCTCCGAGCGTGAAGAACTGGACCGCCTCAAGGATGAGCTGATCCAGAACATTTCGCACGAACTGCGCACACCGGTCGCCATCATCCGTGGCTACGCAGACCTGCTCGAGAAAGAAGAACTGGGAACGCTAAAGAATGAACAGCGGGACGCCGTCTCAGTGATCGCCCGGCGTATCACCCTGCTCGGCAAAATCGTCGAAGACCTGACGACTATGATGGAAACCGAGGCCAAACCGACCTACCACGAAAGCGTGCAACTGGTTGACCTGATCAAACGCCTGATCGAAGATTTCCAGACCAGCCTGGAAAGGGCCAACCTGACCCTATCGGTGGACCTGCCCGATGCCGCGCCACCGGTTCAAGGAAACACCGCCCACCTCACCCGGTTGGTCGATAACCTGCTCGGGAATGCGCTCAAGTTCACGCCATCCGGCGGTACCATCGGTATTTCACTCGTCTGCGATGGCAGCAACAACGTTTTACAAGTCCGTGATTCCGGTGTAGGCATTCCGCCCGATAAGCTGTCTCGTATTTTCGATCGCTTCTACCAGGTAGACGGCAGCACCACGCGCCGCTATGGCGGTGCCGGGTTGGGATTGGCCCTGGTAAAAGAAATTGCTGCCGCCCACGGTGGTGAAGTCTCGGTCGAAAGCACGGTCGGATCAGGCAGCACGTTCACCGTCACGCTCCCCGTCGAAGCGCCGCAAACAAGGATTTTCGGAACAAATGAAACATGACACTTGGCACTTGGCTGCGGATTGTCCGACAAGGATAATCAAGATACGCGGCGACAGGCCCAGCGCCTGTCGCCATCAACCTTATTCAGGAGGTACGAATGCCCGTAAAGGGATGGATCGAAGTTCACGAACTGTACTGTAAAGGGTGCGAGTTGTGTGTGAGCGCCTGCCCGCAGCATGTGTTGATGCTGGACAGCGAGCACCTGACCCCGAAGGGATACCACCCAGTAATCTTAAGCGCAGATGGCTGCACAGGATGTGCCATCTGCGCTGTTGTTTGCCCTGAAGCCGCTCTGACCGTTTACCGAGAAACGGCCACAAAAAAGACAGCCAAAGCGGCAGGCGAACAGGAGGGCGCATGACACGCGAATTGCTCGAAGGAAACTACGCCATGGCCGAGGCGGCCGTACGCGCCGGACTGGACGCGTACTTCGGCTACCCGATCACGCCCCAAACCGAAATCCTGGAATGGATGTCCAGGCGCATGCCCGAACTGGGGCGCGCCTTCGTCCAGGCAGAGAGCGAAGTGGCCGCCATCAACATGGTCTACGGCGCGGCCTGCACGGGGGCCCGCGTGATGAGCTCGTCGTCCAGCCCCGGCGTCAGCCTGATGCTGGAAGGCATGTCGTACATCGCCGGAACAGAGCTGCCGATGGTGCTGATCGACATCGTACGCGGCGGCCCCGGCCTGGGCAATATCGCCCCGTCCCAGGGCGACTACAACCAGATCGTCCACGGCGGCGGGCATGGCGATTACTTCCCCATCGTCCTGGCGCCGGCCAGCGTGCAAGAAGCCATCGACCTGACCGTCCTCTCCTTCGACCTGGCCGAGCGTTACCGCTCGATCGTGATCGTCATGGCCGACGGCAGCATTGGGCAAATGATGGAACCGGCCGAACTGCCTGCAATGCGCCCCCTGCAGAAGGCTCGCCCCGACTGGGCCACGACAGGCGCCATCGGGCGAGCGCCGCGCATCCTGTCCTCCATCTACCTTCAGCCGGAAGACGAAGAAGTCGTCAACTTGCGCCTGTTGGCGCGCAAGTATGAAATCGAAGACAAGGAACTGCGCTATCGTGAGTACTACCTCGACGATGCGGAATTCATCATCGTCGGTTTCGGCACGGCAGGGCGCGTAGCGCTCTCGGCTGTGCGCGCCGCCCGGGCCAAGGGCATCCGCGTAGGGCTGCTGCGGCCGATCACGCTCAATCCTTTTCCTTCCAGACAGTTGATCGATCTGGCCAAAAACGCTCAGGCCTTCCTGGTGGTCGAGATGAATTCCGGCATGATGTTACAAGACGTCAGCATGGCGATGAAAGGCATCTGCCCGATCGAGTTCTACGGCCGCATGGGCGGGACCGTGCCCTTCCCGGATGAAATCCTGGCCGAGATTCACCGCATCGCACGCGAACCCGAAGCGCTCTCGACCATCGACGATCCGCGCGTCAAATGGATGCGCCGCATGCAAGCCGGCCACATCGGACGCGTTTAGAGGAGACAGCCATGGATACAACAATATCTCAAACCAGGATCCCCGAAAATGCACAGGTCGTTTACAGCCGCCCGGAATCGTTGACCGACGTTTCCACACACTACTGCCCCGGCTGTACGCACGGTATCGCTCACCGCCTGATCGCCGAAGTGCTCGACGAAATGGGGCTGCGTGAACGCACGATCGGCGTTGCGCCTGTCGGTTGTTCGGTCTTCGCTTACAATTATTTCAACTGTGACTTCGTCGAAGCCCCACATGGGCGCGCCCCGGCCATGGCCACCGGCATCAAACGCGTGCTGCCCGATCGCTTCGTTTTCACCTACCAGGGTGACGGCGACCTGGCCTCGATCGGTATGGCCGAGATCATGCACGCCGCCGCCCGAGGCGAAAACATCAGCGTAGTCTTCATCAACAACGCCATCTTTGGCATGACCGGCGGGCAAATGGCTCCGACCAGTCTTCCCGGCCAGAAAACCAGTTCGTCCCCAAACGGCCGCGACGTGGAGGTGGCCGGCCTGCCCTTGCGCATGGCCGAGATCATCGCCAAGGTAGACGGCACGAGCTATGTCGTACGCCGCAGCCTGCACGATCCCAAGAACGTGCGCATGGCGAAGAAAGCCATCCGCACGGCCTTCGACGTACAGGTACGCGGGCTTGGCTT
This sequence comes from Chloroflexota bacterium, assembly GCA_049325275.1. Lineage (GTDB taxonomy): Bacteria > Chloroflexota > Anaerolineae > Anaerolineales > UBA4823 > CAIQJJ01. The sequence continues at coordinate 46,137 of JBMOLU010000075.1, read as the reverse complement.
TTCGATGGTCGAACTGCTCTCCTCCTGCCCGACGAACTGGGGCCTCGGCCCGTTGGATGCCTTGCAGTGGGTGCAGGACAAGATGGTCCCTTACTATCCACTCGAAGATTTCAAGGTCTGCGCCGAACTGGCCGCAGCGAAAGCTTAGGAGGCGCTCATGCAAACCGAAGTTATCTTTTCTGGTTTCGGCGGCCAGGGCGTGCTCTTTGCCGGGCAGATCCTGGCTTTTGCCGGGATGGACGCCGGTAAAGCCGTCACCTGGATGCCATCCTACGGCCCCGAAATGCGCGGCGGCACGGCCAACTGCCAGGTCATCGTTGCTGATGAAGAAATCGGTTCGCCGCTCAGCCTCAACCCCAAGGCAGCCGTCGCCATGAACCTGCCCTCCATGGACAAGTACGAACCGCGCCTGGCCAAAGACGGCGTGCTCGTCGTCAATGCTTCGCTGGTCAACCGCGGCATCGAACGTAGCGACGTTCGCGGCGTGCTGCTCCCGGCCAATGAAATGGCCGAAGCGCTCGGCAACCAGCGCCTGACGAACATGATCATGCTTGGGGCGCTGCTGCAAGTGCTGCCCGTGCTCCCACTCGAAACGGTCGAAGCCGCCCTCGACCACCATCTCCCCGAACGCCACCGCAAGCTGCTCCCTTCCAATATCGAGGCGCTGCGTCGCGGGGCAGCCTTTGCACGCGGTGAATAGCGAAGACCCGTCTCTCCGGCAGAAAGCTTTCCACGACATAAAAAACAGGATCGCGATATGGAATTTTTCGAGCTTCTCAACAAACGTTACAGCGTGCGCGCCTACCAGTCTACCCCGGTCGAAACGCAAAAGCTCCATCAAGTCCTCGAGGCGGCCCGCCTGGCGCCGACAGCGGCAAACCGGCAGCCCTTTCAGATCATCGCCGCACACGTGGCCGGCAAAGAAGAGGCTTTACAGCGCGTCTATCACCGCGAATGGTTCATCCAGGCCCCACTGGTGCTGTGCGTCTGCGCTTTAAAAAGCCAGGCCTGGGTGCGCAGCCACGACGCGCTTAACGCCGCTGCGATGGACAGTGCTATCGTCATGACGCACATCATCCTGGCCGCGGCCGATCTCGGCCTGGGCACGTGCTGGGTAGGTGCCTTCGATCCGCAAGCCGCGCGTGAAGTCTTCCAACTGCCGCCGGGTGTCGAACCGGCAGCACTCACACCGCTTGGCTACCCGGCAGATACGCTGCCGCCGAAAACGCGCCGACCGTTACAAGAACTGGTACGCTACGAACACTGGTAACAGCCCAGGCGAAAGATCAAGAAAACCGGTAAAATGGGGGTGTTTTCTTGATCTTTTTTGTTTGCTTCCACACGTTTTCCCATTAAGGATAAATTCCATGCGCCTCGGAGGCCCCATCAATACCCCCAACAGCGGCCCACAATGCTGGATCGAGTCCCTGCAAGCCGCCGGGTATCGCGCCGCCTACGCTCCGGTCGGCATCGAAGCCGACGAAGCCAGCGTACGCGCCTATGCCAAAGCCGCACGAGACGCCGACATCGTTATTGCCGAAGTCGGCGTGTGGAACAACCCGCTTGCCGCCGAAGCCGGGGAACGTAATGCAGCCATCGAAAAATGCAAGGCCTGCCTCGACCTGGCGGAGCGCATCGGCGCACGCTGCTGCGTCAACATCGCCGGGTCACGCGGCGCAAAATGGGATGGCCCGTCGGAACTCGACCTGACGGAAGAAACCTTCGAGAGAATCGTTGTTTCGGTGCGCGAAATCATCGACGCCGTCCGGCCCCGGCGCACGTTTTACACCCTCGAACCGATGCCCTGGATGTATCCCGATTCGCCGGACAATTACCTGCGACTGATACAGGCCATCGACCGGCCCGCCTTTGCCGTTCACCTGGACCCGGTCAACATGATCGCCAGCCCACAGCGCTACTTTGCCAACGCCGCTTTTCTGCGGGAATGCTTCCAAAAACTCGGCCGCTACATCAAATCATGTCACGCCAAAGATATCCTCCTGCGCGATCACTTGACCACCCACCTCGACGAGGTCCGGCCAGGATTGGGCAGGCTCGACTACCGCACCTTCCTACACGCGGCCGGTAAACTCGACCCCGATCTGCCGATCATGCTCGAGCACCTGCCTGCTGCCGAGGACTATACACAGGCCGCCGCTTATGTGCGCCAGGTTGCCGCACAGGAAAGCCTGGCCATCTAAAGGAGTACTCATGCGTTACGGGATCATGTCGATGCAGATCGACTCGATCATTCCACCCGGCACCCCCGCTGAAGCGATCCTGCCGCATTTGGCTCGGCTCGACTATGCCGGGCTTGTCAAAGGCCTCTACGGCCAGGGCTTCAACCCGATCGAATTGGGCGGTGACCTGGGAATGTTTGCACCCACGGCATACAGCCCGGAGACGGTAAGCAGCTTGAAGGCGCTCAAAAGCCAGGGGGTCGGGTACACCGTTCACCTGCCGCTGTGGTCGGTAGAACCGTCGACACCGCTAACACCGGTGCGGCATGGCTCTGTGGCTGCCATGGCCGACATCATCCGGGCCACACAACCTCTCGAACCCGAAAACTATGTCCTGCATGCTACCGGGGCGCTGGCCGCCGAATTTACGAACAAAAAGTTTCCCGAAGCGGTCCGTGCGGCGCTCCTGAGGCAATTCCAAAGCGGCGCCCGGGAGAGCATCCAAACACTGCTGGCTGAAACCGGCATCGCCAGCCGTAAACTGGCGGTCGAGACGATAGAATTTCCGCTCGACTTGACGCTGGCCCTGGCCGAAGAGTTGGACCTTTCGATCTGCCTGGATACCGGCCACGTGCTGGCCGGCTTTCCCGGGTGGTTCGACTTCTTCGACGTGGTAGAAAGGTGCCTGCCGCGCCTGGCGGAGGTTCACCTGCACGACAGCCGCCGGATGCCGCCCGGCCAACGCGGCTACGGGGAGGATCACAAGCCCCTGGGAAAAGGAGACCTGGACCTGAAGCGCCTGCTCGGCCGTTTGGAAAGCGCTCAGTTCGGCGGGCCTTTGATTTTTGAGTTAAACGTTACGGAAGCGGTCGAATCGCTGAAGGTGGTACATGCTATCAGCCAATGAACTCAAGCGCCTCTCGCAAGCCTTTGAGACCCGCCCGCCACAAGACATTCTCCGCTGGGCCATCGATCAGTTCTGGCCGGATATCGCGCTCAGTTCATCCTTTCAAACCCAGAGCATACCGCTACTGCACATGATCGTACGAATCCGGCCAGAAATTCGCATCTTCTTTCTGGACACCGGCTTCCACTTTTGGGATACGCTGCTCTTTCGCGAGCAAATGGCCTATGAATGGCAGCTCAACGTGATCGATCTGCGCCGCGACGCACGTTGGGACGTATTCTCGCGCCAGTACGGGCGCAGCCTGCCGCGTGAAGATCCCGATCTATGCTGCTACATCAACAAAGTGCAGCCCATGCAGAAAGCCATGCACGGCCTGCACGGCTGGATCAGCGGCATCCGCCGCGATCAAACCCGCGACCGTGCCCACGCACAGATTTTGGAGCTTCAAAAAGATGGCCTGGTAAAAATCAACCCACTGCTCAACTGGAGCGGGAAAGACATTCAAGAGTACATGGAGGTTCACAAGCTTCCACAACATCCGCTCTTTGCCAAAGGCTACCGCAGTATCGGCTGCGCACCCTGCACGGCGCCCATCCAGGCCAACCAGGATGAACGCGCCGGTCGCTGGATTGGACGCGGTAAAACGGAGTGCGGTCTGCACACAACGTTGTTCCAAAAAAACCTGGTGCAGGCGCGCCTGAGTTTCCTGATCCAAGCGAACAAACACCAGCCGGGTGAGAACACCGACAGTATGGCTGAGAAAACAGCGAAGAACATACCGTAGAAGCCATGAAAAAGCTGCCTCTGCCGCGCCTGCTCGTTATCAGCCTGCTCAGCTTCGGCCTGACCTTTTTATCCAATGTCCAGGACCCACCCCTGATGACCTACAAAGTGCACCAACTGGCTCCCAACCTGCCCAATACGGCGCTGGGGTTTCTGGGGTTCCTGGGCCTGCTGGTTGCCATGCTGGTGCAACCGGTAGTCGGTGTGTTTTCGGACCGGGCACATACCCGGTTGGGACGCCGTTTGCCGTTCATCATTGGCGGCGTAGTGCTGCTCGCGGCCGCCTTGTTTCTGATGGCGGCCGCGCCAAACTTATGGCTGCTCGTGACCGGGATCGTCTTCGTCCAGTTTGCCGCCAATTTCATGCAGGGGCCATGGCAAGCGCTGATCCCTGACCTGGTGCCTGCATCCCAACATGGCGCCGCAGCAAGTTTGAAGGCCAGCCTGGATATCATCGCCCTGGTAGGCGGCGGGGCTGCTGCCGGGATGATCTTGGGAGAGCAAGGCATTGCCCAGTGGGGACAAAACGCCGTCTTCGTGATCAGCACCGTCACGGTAACGATCTTAATCGTCATCGTGAGTGTCACGGCCGCCTGGGCACGCGAACAACCCGGAAATCCGTCACCTGCCGCCAAACGCCCAATCGGCGCGGCCCTAAGGCATGCTTACTCGGTTGACTTCCGCCGGTACCCGCTCTTTGCTTGGTGGTTCGCCAACCGGGTCCTGTTTTGGGGAGCGTTCATCGCCCTCAACGCCTTTTTGATCAACTACCTGGTGGACGTGATACAGATGGGCCAGGCCGAGGCGCAAAGCTTTTACGGCTCGATGAAAATCATCCTCGGAACGGCCCTGGTACTCCTGGCGCTGTTGGCCGGTTGGTTTTCGGACCGCTACGGGCGCAAACCGGTCATGTTGGCCAGCGGGCTGGTGGCGTTTGCCGGCATCTTTACCCTGTTCTTCGTACGTGACAAAAACCTGATCATCCTGGGCGCCGCCATCATCGGCATGGGCATCGGCGCCTTCCTGTCGGCATCCTGGGCGTTGGCCACCGACATCGTCCCGCGTGAAGAGGCGGCGCGCTACCTCGGCATCGCCAATATCGCCACCTGCCTTGGCTCCGGTGGGGCGCGCCTGCTCGGCGCCCTGCTGATCGATCCCATCAACACGTGGTTCTCTTCGTCCAGCGCCGGTTACCTGGCGCTTTACGGCCTGGCAGGTATATGTTTTCTATTGAGCACTCTGGCCATTCTACCGCTGCCAAACACCCGCAAGTAGAAACGGTTCTTCTACTTTCCGGGCAAAAATATGGCAAGGAGCAGCGCCATGCACCGCCTGGTTCCCAACTTCATTCTTGAAAAGTACCGAGCCGGAGAGTACCGGGGCAGGTTTAATGCCGTGGGCATGTTTCTGGATGTCTATGGCTTCTCGAAAATGACCGACAGCCTCATGCGGCACGGCGCACACGGGGCGGAAGTGCTCGGGGCGATCATGCACAACGTTTTCGATCCACTTCTGGTGCGCATCTTCGAGCAGGGCGGGGCGATCATCGGGCTGGCCGGCGATGGGCTGATGGCGCTCTACCCCTGCGACGGCGACGAACCCGCGACGCTGCAACGCGCCTTAGCCTCTGCCTGGAATATGCAGCAATTCCTCCATCAAAGCCCGGAGTGGGAAACGGTCTACGGGTCCTTCATCATCTCGGCCAAAGTTGGGCTGGCCCTGGGAGAAGCGGAGTGGGGCATCTTGCCATCACGCGATGGGACAAAAGCCACGTACTACTTCCGCGGCACGGCAGTGGACAAAGCATCTGCCGCCGAACACTGCGCGCAAGCCGGGGAAATTATCCTGACACGCATGCTTTACGAGCGCTATCCTGATGAATTGCTGATACAAAGCTGCGAGGGTTTCTGCAAACTCGAAGGCATTGCCGGGCCTCTGCCCGGCAGGCAAGCCATCGAGTTGCCACCCGTGGACGTCGAAACGGCTTGTCGCTTCGTGCCGGATGTGCTCCTTCAGGCAGGCCTACAAAGCGAGTTTCGCCAGGCCGTCAACCTGTTCATACGCTTTCCCAACTTGAGCGACACACACCTGCCCGGGTTGGTATACACCCTTTTCGACTTACAGGCCCGCTACGGTGGCCTGTTCACCCGCCTCGACTTTGGCGATAAAGGCTGCCACATGCTGATCTTTTGGGGCGCACCGGTGGCTCACCAGAACGATATCGGACGTGCCCTCAACTTCATCACCGACTTGCGCGCCAGCGTAAGCTTCGCGCTTCATGCAGGCATCACCTACCACATTTCGCGTGCGGGCTACATGGGCGGCGAACTTCACGAGGACTATACCTGCTATGGATGGGGGATCAACCTGGCGTCTCGCTTCATGATGAGTGCCCCGGTCGGGCAGGTGTGGGTAGATGAACGCGTCGTCCAGCGCGTGCAACGGCGTTTCCTGTTCCGGCACGTCAGCGAACAATATTTCAAAGGTTTTGCTCAAAAGCAACACGTCTATCTGCTGCAAGGCCGCAAACCGCAACTGGAGATGCTCTTCAAAGGCAAGATGGTGGGCCGGCTGGCAGCGTTGGCGCAGTTGGACGCCTTCATCGCGCCACTGCAACAAGGCCAGGAAGCCGGCGCCCTGCTCGTATGGGGCGAACCAGGCGTGGGAAAGAGCCGCCTGGTGTACGAATGGATGCGCGCATGCCAAACCGAGCGACAATCGATCGCCTGGGCCGTTTGCCAGTCCGATCAGATGCTACAGCAGTCTTTCAACCCTTTCCGCTATTGGTTGCGCGACTATTTTGGCATCAGCCACTTACATGAAACCGATGCGGCACAGCCGCGGGATGCCGCACGGAGACGCTTCGACGAGAAATTGACTGCGCTGATCGCTGCCCTCCCCAACCCGGCTCTGGCCGCAGAGCTGGAACGCCTGCGCACGGTCCTGGGAGCGCTGTTAGGGCTGTACTGGCCCGATTCACACTACGAACAGCTGGATGCACAGGCCCGTTACGATAACACCTTGCTGGCGTTGACGCGCTTGATCGAAGCGGAAAGCCTGCGAAACCCACTTGTGCTGGTATTCGAAGACGTGCACTTCCTGGACGACGACTCGCTCGCCTTCCTGCCTCGCCTGCAACGCGCCTTGCGCGCCAGCCCATCGCCTTGCCCGGTGGCGCTGCTGCTGACCGCCCGGCGCCAGCACGCCGCCTTGCATCTCGACCCGACCCTGGTGCGCAACAGCATTGAGCTCGAACGCCTTACGCCGGAAGAATTGGCGCTGCTGGCAAGCGGCCTTCTGGAAGGTCCTCCCGCACCGGAACTGGTGCAAATCCTGGAAGCGCGCGGCGAGGGCAACCCCTTCTTCACGGAACAAATCATCCATTACCTGTTGGAGAAAAAGCTACTCGAAAAAAGCCCCCAGGGGTGGCGTATGAAAACGGCGTGGAGTCCTGCCATGCTGCCCGGCGACATCAGCGCCGTGATCGTGGCCCGCCTGGATCAACTCACCCACAGGGTCCGGGCCGTCATCCAAACCGCCGCGGTGCTGGGCCGCGAGTTCGAAGTGCTGGTGCTGGCGCACATGCTGCGTGACGACGAAAACCTGCCCGCGGAGTTAGACGAAGCCGAACGCGCTGCCATCTGGTCGCCGATGAGTGAGATTCACTATCTGTTCAAACACGCCCTGGTGCGCGATACCGCCTATGCGATGCAAATGCAGGCCCGCCGCCGGGAGCTGCACGCCATGGCCGTCGAAGCGCTGGAAAAGCTATACGCCAGTACACTTCCAAGCCAATACGAGAGCCTGGCTTATCACAGTGTGGAAGCGCAGTTCAACGAAAAAGCACGCCGATACCTGGAATTGGCCGGAAACGCCGCCATGGACGCCTACCAAAACACCCGCGCCGAAGAATACTTCACCCAGGCGATTTCGTTAACCCCCGAAGAGGACGTAGAAACGCGCTACCGCCTTTTGATCGCACGCCAACAGGCACTACTCCCCCAGGGCAAGCAGGAAGCGCAGCGAGTCAACCTGAATGCGCTCTGGGAATTGGCCGAGAAAACCCAGGATACGGAAAAGCGTTTCACCGCCTTATTCGAGCAGGCGCGCCACTGGGCGGAAAGCGGCGACAGCCTGCAATATGCCGCAGCCGCGAACAAAGCGCTTGCGATCGCGCAACAGGCCGGGGAACCGGGCTGGATCATCAAAGCCGGCCACGCGCTGGCCCACGCCCAGCACCAGCAAGGGCTTAACGACCTGGCCGCACGACAATGCGCAACGTGCCTGCACCTGGCCCGGCAGGACGCACAACACAAGAACATGGAAGCAAGCCTGCTGAACCTGATGGGTTTGATCGCCCTGGAAAACAGACCCACTGCGCAGGCAATCGAACTCTTCGAACAAAGCCTGTCCATTTACCGCGAACGGAATTCCCCGCGCGGCGCCGCCATGGTACTGAACAACCTCGGCATGGCGGCCACGTCCACAGGCGACTACAGCCGCGCACAAGAATACTACCGGCAGGCCTTGCAGTTGGTGCATACACTCGGCCACCGGCCGGGTGAAGGGATGGTATTGGGCAATCTGGCGCTACTGGGAAGCTTGCAGGGCGACTACGTCCAGGCCCGCCGGCTTGCAGAAGAAAACCTGCACATCGCCCGCGAGACCGGCAGCCTTCTTCACGAGGCCTTTGGGTTGATCAACCTGAGTTCAATCCTGGAAACTCTGGAAGAAGCCGATGCGGCCCTGCCAACCGCCGGGCAGGCCCTGCAGTTGGCCCGCCAGCTCGACAACCGCAACCTGGAAGCCTGGGCGTTAACGTATCAAGGGCATGCGTTGCTGGCTCGAAGGGAATACGCAGCAGCAGAAACGGCCTATCAACAGGCCATTATCATTCGCCAGGAACTGGCACAGCCCATACTGGCCTGCGAACCCTGGGCAGGCCGGGCGCACATCGCACGCCAACAAGGCGATCGGGCAACCATGCAGGCGTGCACAAGCGCCATCCTGTCGGTCATTGCAAAAAACGCCGCGCTCGACGGCACCGATCATCCGCTGCGCGTGTACGCATGCTGTGCATTAGCGCTCGAGGCCCTACAAGACCAGCAGGCTGCCAAGCTGTGGCAGGATGCCCACCGGCTGCTCCAACAACGCGCCGACAGCATCACCGAAGCCCCGGTACGCCAACGCTTTCTGCAGGCCGTACCCTGGAACCGCGAAATCCTTCGCCACCGGCCGGAATGAACGCTTCCTTACACGGCGCCATCCCAGCCGATGCCAGGATCGCCGAGGCTTAACGTCACGGCAAGCCTGTCGGCCTTATCGATATCCATGGGAAAAGCGTCTGCCGAAAGTGACACTGCTTTGGTACAGGACGCACGCTTGACTTCCTTGCCGTCGAAATAGACCAGCGCCCTGCCCGGGCGCTGCTTGACGAAAACAGTATAAGGAACGTCGACATACTTCCCCGTGGCCCGCTCCCGGATGCCGAAATTGGCAATCCATTCGATCGTGTCGCCGTTGTGTGTTTTGGGCAGGCTGTCCAGCGCAAGCTGCACCACCTCGAGCTTTTGGGAGGCCAGATCGGCCTTAAAAAGCAAGGTGATGTCTTCCGCAGAATCTGTTTCTGCCGGGCAGGTAAACTGACAGACGTTTTTTGCGTGCGCCCCAAGGGCCTTGATCACTTTCTTGGCTATCATGGCTTTCTCCTCGAACCTGGCCTCGAACTTCGATTGAAGTCCATCATGGGCCCATCACGCGTTCAACCACACAATCAACGCATTGAAGCGCTTTGTTTTCCCTTCCTGCGCCGAAAGGCGAGGCCCAAACCAAGCGCCATCAGCGCCGTCAGGCCGCCGACCATCAAGAAGGTATCACTCCAAAAACGCTCGGGGAAGAGGCGGATGAGCGAGTCAGACGTAAGAAAAAGCCAGCTGTCGCCGGTAAAGAAGATGCGGTGAAAAACAACGAACAACCAGTCGAAGAACACCAACACGCCGAGAAGGATAGCAGCGATGATCGCCAACGTCAACCAACCGCCCAGCGCCAGGGAATTTTTGTAAGCGTCGAACCAGCCACCCCGCCAGGCCACACCCGCCAGAGCCATCAGCGCCAGCAGGGCAAACAGCCACACGTTGCGGGCCGCCAGGATGACGTTCTTGACATCCAGCATGTGTTGAAGCTCGCGCTCGTTGTAGAAACGCGTGCAATCCGTCATGTACTGGCACGACTGCCAGGGCGCCTGCTGCCCTTCTGGAAAGCGCAAATCTGCCAGATAGTCGATGCCGGCATCGTTACGCAAGTATTCGATGGCGATATGCGCATACGTCATACGCTCTTCGAACGTAAAACCATAGGGATCGGCCGGGAAACCCGGCGTGCGGTATTCGAACTCGGGGTACCAGTGGTTGAGCACGATGCGCACGGCGGTCAGCGAAAGCGCCACGGGAATCAGCAAAACGACCAGCCAGGCCAGGAGGCTATTCAAAGCGAAGGTTGCCGGCTGCGTTCCTGGGACGGGAACGGGGGAAACGGGATCGGGGAGAGCGTTGGTAGGTTGTGTCATAGGTTGGAAAAAGAAGAAAGGGGCCGTTGCGAGGCATCCAGGGCAGATTCAACAATCTCATGAGCTACCGCCACACGATAGGCCCAATGCTTCGGGTCGGCATCGTACAAGACGGCCATTTCGCTCTGGACGGCCGCATCGGCAGCGCTCGACCGGTACCGGTCGGCGCTCTCCCAATCCAGGCCGTCCACTTCGAGATAGTCCAGCGAAAAGCCGGCCCGCTTGAGCAAAATCGGCCACTCGGCATCTGCGCCCAGCGGCCTTTCAGGGCGGGCGTGGTTTACCAGATATTCGAGCGCCCGGCGGCTGAAAGCCTTCGAGCCAGCGCTGACGTCCATTTCCCGGCCCAAGAAGCTCGACACCAGGCGATTGCTCAAGGCTTCCGTCTTGACGAGCGCCTGGGGATGCGTAGCGTACGCCGCCGCTGTGCGGCCGATCACGAGCGCCTCGCAGGCTTCGATGCGCCGAACGGTCTGCTGCCACTCGGCAGGGCGCGTCTCAGCCCAACGCAGAAGGCGATCGAGGTCTGCATACTGCACATGCGCCGTGGAAAACTCGCGGGCCGTCTTCAAAGCCAGATAACGCCCCTGCGCCCAAACCGGTGCAGGACGCCCGATCAGGCGGCCGGCCTGGGCCAGGGGGGTATGCGCCAACACATCGAGGGCAGGCTCATCCGGGGATGCTTCCTGTGTAGCAGGGGGTACGACGATCGCCAGCGCCGCGTAAACGTGCGCCAGCACAGGCAAAAGGGCCAAGAAGCGCGCCAGTTCGCCGCGCGGATTCCAGGTTACAGCCAGGGTCACCCGCATCGTAGAAGCCCACCGTACTGTAAGAGATTGTGCAACCGAAAATGGGGCATGTCCCTATTTTACACGCGACCCCAAAAGCAGATAGGATCAAATTGCTACCTTCTTTTCGAAACGATCGAGTAAAATCGTGCGAACATCCGTGAACCGGCCGGCAAACCTGCACCTGCTTCACCGGTCTCACGTAAACCAATATAGAGGTAGCATGAATATTCGCCAACAAAATGTTTGGCTCCAGGCTCTGTTACGTACATCCACTTACATCGACCGTCAAATTTCCATCACAGGACATCACAGTTCACGCGTTGCTTTGTTGGCGACACAATTGGCATGTCACCTCGGCTGTTCTGGGAAAGAAGTCCAGCAGCTTCACTGGGCGGCCATGTTTCACGACATCGGCAAGGTAATCGTGCCGCGCAAAATACTCGCCAAAGTCCAGCCATTGACCCCGTGCGAGTGGCAGATCATCCGCCTGCACCCCATCGTAGGCGCCGGCATCGTTTGCACGGCAAAAGGGATGCCGGAGATCGCCCCGCTGGTACTGGCCCACCAGGAAAAGTACGACGGCAGCGGCTACCCACGCCGCCTGCAGGGAGAAAGGATTCCGGGCGGGGCGCGCATTTTGGCCGTGGCCGACTCATACGATGCCATCACCAGCAACCGCGTCTACCGCCAGGCCCGCAGCCGGCCTGAAGCCATCGAGGAAATCGGCAGGTTGTCCGGTTCGCACTTCGACCCCATCGTCGTCAGATCCTTTTTGCAGCTTTCGTAGGCAGAGAATAGGCGCAACGCTCACTGGCCGACCACTTTCGGCGGGCTAGCAGGGTGTCGGAGAGGCCCCACGTTAAGATTTCCAAGTCTTTTTTGACAGGCTGCTAGAAAGGCTTTCTGGGTCCACAAAAAAACCTCCAGATTGTTACTGGAGGTTTTTTTGTGGACCCAGAGGGATTCGAACCCTCGGCCTTCTCAATGCCATTGAGACGCGCTCCCAACTGCGCTATGGGCCCTGGTGAATGTGATTGTACGTGCTGAGCAGACTTGGGTTCGCCCTTCTGCCTGTGGACCTGGAGGGATTCGAACCCTCGGCCTCTTCAGTGCGATTGAAGCGCGCTCCCAACTGCGCTACAGGCCCTGTTTCAGAGTGGCGGAATTTTACCTGAGGGGCTGGTGGCTGTCAAGGCACGGTTTCGATTTTCCTCGAGGTCTTTCCAAATTTGGCGCATCACGTTTTCGGCATGCCTCTTGACTCTCCCGTTAGGGCAGACGGTACACTCAAGCCAAACTGGCCGTCACACATGCCGGCCAGGCAGCATAAAGAGTCACAAACCGATCACCGAAAGGAGTTTGCCATGACCGACTCAACCACAATCCGCAACGTCACCTTCACCCACGCCGTTCTCGAAGGAACGGCTTACGAAATCGGCAAGATGCAGGCCGAAGGCATTCGCGACGTCCCCGAAGCGCTCAAGTTTTTTACCACCCCGCCGCCCGACCGGGCGCCCTTCACGCCGCAGCAGGCCAAAAGCGCCGTCCGATTCTTCGAACAACACTGTCCCGGCCTGAACGAGGAAATCCACGGCTTCGCCGACGGCCTGAGCGTTTCGCCGGAGCAGATCGCTTACTACGCCTGGAGTTACCAGGGCGATGGGCGCTGCAGCCAGATCGCAGCCTTACCCGCCGTCACGACCAACGGCCACCTGCTGGTCGGACGCAACTACGAGTGGAACCACCAGGAATCGGATCACCGCCTGGTGACCACGCGCATCCGCGGGCGCGCCGCCCATATCGGGTTCTCGGAGATGCTCTTCGGGCGCGATGACGGCATCAACGAGCACGGCCTGTGCGTGACCATGTCGTCAGGCGCTCCCATGGCCCCGACAGAACCGGGCGGCTGCACCTTCTGGGCCGTAATCCGCACGGTGCTGGAACGCTGCCAGAACGTGGACGAAGCCATCGAGTTGATCCAGTCCATCCCGATCTCGTTCAACTTGAACCTGATGCTGGCCGACCGCTCTGGCCAGGCAGCACTCATGGAGATCGCCAGCTCGCACCGCGGTATTCGACGCATCGGGCCTGCCACGCCGGAGAAGACCCTGTTCGCCACCAATCACTTCAGCCTGCCCGAAATGATGCCCTACGACCTGGGCAGGATGTGGGTCTCGGTCGTACGTGCCCAGGCCATCCAGCGGCGCCTGGAAGCCGCCAACGGGCAGATCGCCCCGGACACCCTACGCAGCCTGCTGAGCGATCGCATCCCTGCCGGCTTGTGCGCTCACCATTACTCCGAATGGTTCGGCACGCTCTGGTCGCAGATATTCGACGTCACCGCCGGAACCGTGGATGTTTGCTTCGGCGCCCCTACCCACAACGCCTGGCACACATTCGACCTGCATGGACCCACCGGGTTTACCCCATATCCGGTGCAGCTGCCCGACGCCAGCGCCGATCCATCATTCTGGCGTAAACTGGCTCCAGGGGCCGAGGCATAACGCATGGTCAAGTTTCGCCTCCTCGAACGTCCCGGCTTCGAAGTGGTCGGCAAAAAGGCCTGGATCGGCGGCCAAGACAACGAACTCTTCGGCCGTTTCTGGCGCGAGTGCCAGGCAAATGGCCTGCTTGCCACCTTCTGGCAGCTGCGCGGCGACCGGCCCGGCCCGCAAACCGGCGCCCTGACGCTGGGCATCTCACGCGTCGAACAGGATCCGAACAAACGCGAGTTCTTTTACATGCTGGCCGTCGAAAAGCAGGCTGACTATCCCGCCAGCCTGCTGGAGGGCATGGAGACGTACACAGTACCTGCCACACGCTGGGCCGTCTTCGAATGCCGCGGCAAGGTCCCTGAAAGCATCGTCAAGGCCGAGATGTTCGCTTTCATGGAGTGGCTGCCCACTTCCGGTTACGAGCACGCCCTGGCCCCCGAAATGGAAGTCTACCCGAACCTGGGTGATCGTTACTGCGAGTTCTGGCTGCCTATCCGGGCCAGGCAGCCAGAACGTACAGCGACATGAAAATGCTTACATTTCCCTCAGCAAAACGACACGCGCGAAGCTCCCAAACCGCTCAACCAGATCGCCGGTTAGAAGAGCGGGTACTTACAGCTCCGGCATCCTGATCAGGAACGCGGCACCACCTGCCGTTGGACCTCGTCGGCGCCCAGTTCGATAGTTTTGTCGGTCATATCGAGCACCTGAAAGCCCCCTCGGCGAAAAACCTTCCTGGCTTCACGTAACTCGTCTTCGATTTCTTCGGGATCGACATAGTCGGAAGCGCCCAACACCCCAAGGCGCGCCTGGCGTTGCATACGATACGTGATCAATTGCCCCACATCAATCGTCAGGCCAAGTACACGCTGTGCATCGAGTTGAAACAGCGCATCTGGCACGGGAATGCGGGGCACCAAGGGATAATTAGCGACCTTCCAGCCTAGCACAGCCAGATAAACGCTCAACGGCGTCTTACCCACCCGGGAGACGCCAACGAGCACCAGGTCAGCCTGCGGCCAGCCTTCAGGGTTTTTGCCGTCATCGTGTGCCAGGGTGTAGTTGATCGCTTCCACGCGCTTGAAGTGTTGGCGGTGCAGTTGACGGTACAGCCCCGGCCGCCCCACAGGCTGGCAGCCAAAGGCCTGAGAGAGCCAATCGATCAGCGGCGATGTCAGGTCCATCGTTTGCACACCGAGATGCGCCGCTTCGTCGAGAAGAATCATCCGCAGCGGCGCTTCGACCAACGTATGCACGATCAGGGCGCCGGCTTTGTGGGCTTCGGCCACGACATCAATCATTTGCTGGCGCTGGCGCAGATTACCGAAAATTCTCACGACCGCGTGAGCATTGGGAAACTGCGCCAGCACCGTATCCACCAGTTGCTCTGCGCTGCTCCCAACGCCGCCGGAAACAATAAAGATGGTTGGAGTCGAAAGCATACTGCCTCCACATGAGCGTGATAAAATAGAACAAATTGGCTACAACCCACTTCTTCCTGTTGCAGGAGCATTCCAATGAGCATCTTACCACGCAGCACCCCTGAAGCGCAGGGGATTGCTTCCGCGGCCGTTGCCGACTTCGTCGCCACCGCCGAAAAAACGATCCGACATCTGCACAGCTTCATGCTGCTGCGTCACGGTACAGTCATCGCCGAGGGATGGTGGCGTCCCTACCGTGAAGAGGCACCCCACATGCTTTTCTCGCTCAGTAAAAGCTTCACATCCACGGCCATTGGCCTGGCCGTGGATGAGGGCAGGCTCTCGCTCGATGATCCGGTCATCAAGTACTTCCCCGACGCTTTGCCCAAGAAAGTCAGCAAAAATCTGGCCGCCATGCGGGTGCGCCACCTGCTCTCCATGTCCACCGGGCACGATCAAGACAGCACCGAGCGCGCCATGCGCGCGAAAAAACCGTTCAAAGCCTTCCTGTCGTTTCCGGTAACACACACACCGGGCACGCGCTTCGTTTACGACAGCGCGGCCAGTTATATGCTGGCGGCCATCGTGCAGAAGCTTACCGGGCAGACGCTGCTCGAGTATCTCACCCCGCGCATCTTCGAACCGTTGGGCATCGCAGGAGCAACCTGGGAAAGCCACCCCAACGGAATCAATTTCGGCGGGTGGGGACTGAGTATCAAAACCGAAGACATCGCCCGCTTCGGCCAGCTTTACTTGCAGAAGGGGCAGTGGAACGGCCGGCAGTTGATCTCTGCCGCATGGATAGCGGAAGCCACGTCGAAACAGGTCGCCAACGGCGACAAGCCCGAGTCAGACTGGGCGCAGGGCTACGGTTACCAGTTCTGGCGCTGCCGCTACAACGCTTATCGCGCAGACGGCGCTTTTGGGCAGTACTGCATCGTCATGCCCGAACAGGATGTTGTGCTGGCGATTACGTCCGGCGTCCCGGATATGCAAGCTGTACTGGATGTCACCTGGGGAAAGCTGCTGCCCGCAATGGCGGCCGGCACCCTTCCCCCAGATCCGGCAGGCAACGAGGCGTTAAGTCGCACGCTGCAATCCCTGAAGTTATCTCCACCCAAAGGAGCACCGACTTCCCCAAGTGCGGCGCGCGTCTCCGGAAAAACATTCACCTTCGAACCAAACGAGGAAAGACTTCAATCACTTTGTTTTGATTTCCAGGCCAACACGCTTACCGACCACCTGCTGGGTGGCGGACGGCGGCGCGGCAAACACAACCTGGTTTTCGGCATCGATCGGTGGATGGAGGGCTTATCCGCGCTTGGCGCTCCTGCACCCGGTAAGGTTGCGGCCAGCGGTACCTGGACATCAGACGATATCTTCACGTTGACCTTGTGCTACTACGAGACCCCCTTCACCCTCACCATCACCTGCCGCTTCGAAGGCGAGCAGGTTTTCCTGTGCGTCCAGCCGAACGTCGCTTTTGGGCCACGGGAACGCCCCACCCTCACCGGAAAAATCAATTCGGTTCGGCCGTAGGCGGGCCATTGACAGGGACGATGATGTGGAAGCAGCTTCCGGGACAGGCATGTTCGTCATGGCGTTCGCTTTCTACCCAAATGCGCCCGCCATGGGCATCCACGATGCCCTTGGCGATCGCCAACCCCAGCCCGGGGCCGCCACCCTTGAATTTGGTACGCCCGGAAGAGTGAAGGGCTAACGTACCGGTCTGGTAGAACTGATCGAAGATCAACTTATGGTGCTCGGGGTCGATACCGATGCCCGTATCGCGGACCAGGATTTCGACGTGCAGGTCGCCTCGGGCATCGCTTTGCGCCTGGGCGGCCACGTCAATCCGCCCGCCATCGGGCGTATACTTAATCGCATTTACAATGACGTTGTAGAAGACCTTGTAAAGCAGGCTGGGATCGGCATATAGCTTGGGCAAACCGCTCATTGGCTCTATTTCCAGGGCAAGCTGGCGCTCCTCGAGATCTTTCTGAAACTCCACTTGCACGCTTTGCAAAGCAATGGGCAAATCGACCCACTCACACACCGGGTTGAGCACCTGGCTGTTGATACGGGCCACATCCAGCATGCTGTTGACGATCTCGTGCAAACGGTTGACGCCGTTCAGGGTGCTGCTGACGATACTGCTCAGATAATCGTTCGAGCCGATCGACGAATCGTTCTGCAACATGCCCAGGTAACCCTTGATCACCGTAATCGGCGTACGCAGCTCGTGGGCGGTGAAGTTGATAAAGTCCGACTTGTTGCTGTCGAGCAGTTTCAGGTGATGGTAGGCTTCGTCCAGTTGGCGTGTACGTTCAGCAACCAGTTCTTCCAAGTGAGAGCTAAAACGCTGAACTTCTGCGTATAAACCGGCATTTTCAAGCGCAATGGCGGCCTGGGCAGCAAACGTCGACAGAAAGATGACGTCGTTAGGCCCAAAAGCGAGTGGGTCCGCGCGTGTCAGCGCCAGGATACCCACAACCCGGTCGCCGGCCGAAAGCGGCACACCCAGCCAGGAGAAGTCATCCGAGGGAATTTCACCAGGTACCCAACCGGGGGCCGAGGTCAAATCATCGACGATCAACGGTTCGCGTGATTCGAAAACCTGCACCAACGCGCTCCCCGGGCGCAGCGGAATGGTCTTTTCTGCGTTGCTGTCTTCATCCTCCCGGCTCTGGCGGGTAACCAGGTGCAGGTGCTCTCCTTCACGGCGATAGATGAGACCCAACGCATAAGGCACCACTTCGGCCACTTCAACCAAAATACGTTTCTGGACGTCATAAATGTCCAACGTACTGCTCAAAGCGCGTCCGATACGCTCGAGCAACTCGGCTTGGGCGCGACGCTGACGCTGCAACTCGTATAGCTCGGCATTCCGGATGGCCACGGCCACCTGATCGGCCAACGATTGAAAGATCGAGCCTAGTTCTGGCGTAAAAGCATCTGCCTGATCGCTTTGGATATCCAACACGCCGACCATACGCGGACCGATGTGCAAGGGCAGTGCCAGTTCGGCGCGCGTTTGCGGCAGCTCCTCCCGGTACATGTAGTGCGGTTCTTTCTCCACATCCGGAATATTCATCGCCTGCCCCTGCCGGGCAACGGAAGCGATGATGCTGCGCAGCGTATCTTTATGTAGCGTGAAATACTCCGAGAAAGGTTGGTACCCATCCCGCCCCAGGCCGGCCCGCAACGAGAGGATGTCCTGGCGATCGTTCAGTTGCCAAATGCTGACAAAATAATAGTCGAAACGCTTCTGCAACACCTCGGCAACCGATCGCGTGAGCAATATAGGATCAAGGATGGTCGTGATCTGCTGCCCGATCTGGCTGGCCACTTCAATTTCCGTGGCGCGCTTCAAAAGCGTTTCATCTTTGGCCTGTAACTGTTCCGAAAGCTCTTTGAGCAAGAGGTGCTGCTCCAGGCGCAAAAAGACTTGCTGCGGGCGCACGGGACGGGTCAGAATCTCGACGTTTGCCAGTTCCCCCTCAGGTTCGGGTTCGTCGGGATCGGCCAGAAAAATAACCGGGATGCCGGACGTGCGCCCATCCCTTCTCAGCCGACGCCATGTTTCAAACCCATGACCGTCCGGGAAACCGGTGTCCAGCAAAATGGCTTCGGGGGTGTGGTGGGCTGCCTGTGCGACGATATCCTGCTCACCTCGCAAAACGATGGAAGCAAAGCCTCTATCGGCCAGAAAGTTTTCCAGGCGGGCGCAAGCGTCCTGATCGCGATCGACGATCAGCAAGGCAACAGTGCGTGACAGGCTCTCTTGGGCCAATACTTGCGTCTCACTCACAGGGTTTCCTCCGGTTGAGCAACCCAATAAACAACACCCACGCAATAAATTATAGCGTAAAAAAGACCTGCGGAATTCAAAATTCTCGCAGGTCTTTGCTTTCAAAAAAGCTAACTACGGCCTTGCCAACTCAGCCTGGTACCCCTTCGCAGCCACAGCAGCAAGAATCTGCGCCACCGTCAAGCGGGCAGGATCGTACCGAACCACCATCTGCTCCTGCTTGTAGCTTGCGCAAATCCGTTCCACGCCCGGCAAGCTGTCTTCCAGGCTTTCCAGATTCATGACGCAATTGGTACAGTGCAAGCCATACACGCGAAAGGTTTGCTCGATCATGGCTAATTCTCCACAGCAAAGACAATTTCGCCATGGTACATGCCCATCGAGCAGGAATAGCGCAGTACGGTGCCCGGCTCTTGAGGTGGAATAGCAAGCGAAACCATGCCGGTGCGGGGCAGCAGTTCTTCGACACCCAGCACGGGGATGACAAAGGCGCGCGAGCAAGACATGGTGTTCTCGGTGACGAGATTGAGCGTTACCGCCACCCCGGCCTGGGCATACGAGGTGTAAGGGAAATAACCGTCATTGGCGACGTTGACGGTCAGCGTCGTAGATGCGTCTGCGACAGGAACGCGAGGCCCGGGCGTTTCGGCCATTCGGCTGCCCGGCAGCCAGTTCGACAGCGCCAGGGGCGATCCCATCAGGGTCAGGCCAGCGTTCGTCGAAACCAAACCCAGAACCAGCACGACGGCGGCCACGAAACGCATAAACCACTTTTCCAGGCGTGCACCGATTTGAGTTGCCAAGTAAGCGACGAAGAAAAACACCGGGCTTGTTCCGAGCGTGAAGGCGAACATCAACGACGCGCCTTCCAGGGCGCTGCCCGTAGCCATTGCGGCGGCCATCATGGCCTGCGTCACACCACAGGGAATCAATACCGTCAGCACCCCAAGCAAGACGGGGGTTGCAAGCTCCGTACCGTCTTTCGCTGTACGGCGCAAGAAACGCCTGAACCCCGCTGGCGGTTCGATCACAAAATTGCGGAAGACAGGGTGAACGTCAAGCATACGCAGCGCGTTACCGATCATAAAAACGCCGATCGCAAGCATCAACAACGCCCGTAACATGGCATTCAGCTGGATCAAGGAACCCAACCAACCCAACAACAGCCCCAGCAGCGTATAGGAGACGAGCTTGGCCGCTAAAAACAGCAAAATCGAAAAGGCCGTTGGCGAAGAAGGCGCCATGGCCCGGCGGCTGCCCTTCCCCTTTTGCGCCTTGGCGGCTGCCTGGCGAACATCCCGCTCGACCTGGTTGGCCAGGGAGCCGGCCAGCAGCCCGCCCTGGACCGCCAGGCAACTCAGGCCACCGGTCGTCAATCCTGTGAGAAAAGCCAGAACGATTGCATTCATAGGCACCTATTCATGTGAATAAACCAAGCAACAGATAGGCCAAATTTTACCCTATCTATCCTATTTGTGTACAGGACGGCCTCAAACGATCTTTGCCCCCCGCAAACGCAGGCTGTTGCTGACGACAAAAACGCTGCTGAAAGCCATTGCCGCAGCGGCCAGCATAGGGTTGAGCAAGCCAAGGGCCGCTGCCGGGATCAGGATGACGTTGTAGAAAAAAGCCCAAAATAGATTTTGCTTGATCGTTCTTAGCGTGTGGCGGGAGAGCGAAACGGCGCGCGGCACGCCGCGCAGGTCGCCGCTAATCAGGGTTACCGGCGCGGCGGCCATGGCTACATCGGTGCCTGTGCCGATCGCAATGCCCACATCTGCCTGAGCCAGTGCAGGAGCGTCGTTGATACCGTCACCCACCATGGCCACAGCCTTGGCAGTTCCTTCCTGAAGCCTCTTCACTTCAAGTGCTTTATCGCCGGGCAAGACTTCGGCCAGGATCGTATCTACCTGCACCAATTTGCCGATCGCTTCGGCAGTCTGGCGGTTATCGCCCGTCATCATCGCCACGCGCAGCCCCATGCGGTGCAAGGCATCGATGGCCGCCTGCGAACCATCCTTGAGCGTATCGGCCACGGCGATCGCCCCGGCTACAGCACCATCAACGGCAACCAACATGGCTGTCTTGGCTTCAGACTGCAAACGGACCATCTCACCTTGCAAGGCATCCAAAGCAAAGCCACGGGCTTCCATCATACGGCGGTTTCCAACCAAGACCACCCGCCCATCGACGACCGCTTCGACGCCATGACCCACTTCGGCTTTAAACCCTTCCGGCTGCGCCAGCTTCAGGCCGCGATTGCCCGCTTCGGCCACGATAGCCTCACCGAGCGGGTGCTCACTGCCCTTTTCAACCGAGGCAGCCAAGCGAAGGAGATCGTTTTCGGCTAAGCGCTCCCCATCGGGGGCCACCACTCCCAAGGCCGACAGGACGATGTCGGTGACGGCTGGCTGGCCTCGGGTAATCGTACCGGTCTTATCCAACACAACCGTAGCCACTTTGCCGGCGCGTTCGAGAGCCTCGCTACTGCGAAAAAGAATACCGATTTCCGCGCCTTTGCCTGTGCCGACCATAACAGCCGTCGGCGTCGCCAGGCCCATGGCGCACGGACAGGCGATAACCAACACCGCCACCGCATTGATCAACGCACGCGTGAAACGATCCACTTCGGCATCGACCGGTAAAGACGGCCCAAAGAACAGCCAGGCGAGGAAAGTGAGCGCAGCGATAGCGATCACAATCGGCACGAATACAGCCGAGACCTGATCAGCCAGCTTCTGGATCGGCGCTTTGCTGCCTTGCGCTTCCTCGACCAGGCGGATGATCTGCGCCAGGGCGGTTTCCTTGCCGACTTTGGTGGCTTCGAAACGCAACAAACCCAGCTTGTTGAGCGTTGCCCCGATCACCGCATCGCCCGGGCCTTTTTCCACCGGCAGCGACTCACCCGTCAGCATCGATTCATCCACAGCCGAACGGCCCTCGATCACGACGCCATCCACGGCAATCTTCTCACCCGGGCGGACCGATACGAGATCACCCACGCGCACCTCATCCACCGGAATTTCCAGTTCCTGGCCGTCGCGGACGATGCGGGCCATTTTCGCGCGCAGGCCCATCAGTTTTTTAATCGCCTCGCTGGTGCGGCCCTTGGCGCGCGCTTCGAGGAACTTACCCAGGCGGATCAAGGTGATGATCACGGCGGCTGTTTCATAGTAAACGTGGCCGCTGATGACGCCAAGCGTGACCACAATCGAGTAGAAGTAAGCCACCGATGACCCCATGGCAATCAGCACGTCCATATTGGCGGAACCGTTACGGAGTGCCTTATAGGCCCCGACGTAGTACTGCCAGCCAACGTAAAACTGTACCGGTGTGGCCAGCGCCAGCATCAGCCAGTTGACCCAAGCCGGTGATTCACGCATCCCCATCATGGCACTATCGGCGGTGTAGAAAAGCGGTGGCAGCAAGCCGAAATCGCGCGCCATCGAAAACAAAAACAAGGGTACGGTAAAAATCAGGCCGATGAACAGTAAACGGCGCTGCTCGTCGATCTCCGCCTGGCGGGCCAGGGCTTCAGCATCCTCGGCGTCGCCGCCGGTCTCAACGACTTCGAAGCCTGCCGCCGCAACCGCACGGCGCAAATCGGCCTGGCTGACGATGGTGGGAATGTAGCGCAGGCGCGCCCTTTCGGTGGCGTAACTGACCTGGGCATCCAAAACACCATCCAGGCCGGCGAGGACCTTTTGCAAACGCCGGGCATCGCTCTCATCGGATAGGCGGCGGATCGGCAGGTCAGCGTCTCCGAAGGCCACGCCGTAACCGGCGCGCTCGACGCGTCCGATCAGGTCCCCTAAGCCAGCCAGGCTCGGATCGAATTCAACGGTGGCGCGCTCGGACGAAAGATTCACCACGGCCGCCTGCACACCGCCGACTTTTTTCAGGTTGCGCTCCACGGAGGCCACACAGTTGGCGCAGGTCATGCCGGTAATGGGCAAAGTGACTTGTTTTGTTTGGGACATAGGAAGAGGGGTGTCGAGAGTCAGGGCAGATTGCCTCAAGGTTCACCGGAGGCAACGAGCCCCTCATAGACTTACGCCGCAGGATAATTGATCGCGGCGAGAACTTTCTTGAGGCCTGCTTCCGTAGCAGGCGCGTCGAAAGTCACGACCGCCGTCTTCGTCTCGGCACTGGCGCGGACATCGCTCACCCCTTCGACATCACGCAGCTCGGTCTGGATGGTGTTGACGCAGTGACCGCAGCTGATGTTCGGGATAGAAAAAGTTACCGTGTTCATAAAAGTACTCCTTCGGGTAGGTAGAATGAATTGTGGCTCTTCCGTCCCTGCCGGGAAATACTCCAAATCTGGGGGGCGATTGGTGCGAAGCACTCGATCGCCCATCCCGTTGAAAATGGAAGAGCCTGAATCGTCAGGTCTTCGTGGCTGCCTCGTAGATATCGGCAATTTCTTGCAAGACGCGCTCACGTTCGGCAGGGTCTTCACCCCGAACAGCCGTAATCACGCAAGAATTGAGGTGCTCTTCGAGAATCAGCGCAGAGACCTTGTTGAGAGCCGCCTGCACGGCTTGGATCTGGCGAATCACGTCGATGCAGTAGGCTTCTTCTTCCATCATGCGGATAACGCCATGCAGGTGCCCGTCGGCGTTTTTCAGACGCTTGATCGCGCTGGTATGCCTCACATATCCTTCGCTTTCTACCCCCCCCAGGGGGGTGGGGCAAGGTAAATATAACAAAATAGCTCTGTTTTGTCAACGATAAATTCACGGGCGAAGACGCGGCTTTAGGCCCGCAAGGGTGAAACACGGCGCAGATTCCAGGTAGATTCCGAATAAAATTGATATTTGAGTCGTTCTATGGGTAGACGATCAAGACAACACCATCCACAAGCTAGTTCGGTAGCGTTGGATAGACGGAAAAGGATACTGCGTGCTAATTGACCAAACTTCGGGCAATGAAAGCGACCTGGTTCAGCAGGCTCAACAGGGCAACCGAAGCGCCTACGGAGAACTCATTCAGCGCCATTACGATGGCGTGGTGCGTGTCGTCTACCGCATGTGCGGCGAAGCGCAGACCGCAGAAGACGCCACGCAAGAAGCTTTCATCCGGGCATGGATAAAGCTTCCTGCCTACCAACCCCGCGCACCCTTCCGCAACTGGCTGTACCGGATCGCCGTCAATGCCGCCCTGGATATCTTGCGAAAGAAACCGGAAGAAAATCTCGAAGACGAAGGCGTAATGATGTTCGCCGACCCAACTCCCGACCCCGAAACGACCCTGATCGAGAAAGAACAGGCTGCCTTCTTACAGAAGGCCGTCAAGGCCCTTCCCGAAGCTGCCCGCCTGGTGCTGGTTCTTCGGGAATACGGCGAACTTTCCTACCAGGAAATCGCCAGCGTGCTGGAAATTCCCATCGGGACGGTAATGTCCCGCCTGAATTATGCCCGCAGATGTTTGCGTCAAACGCTGCAACAGGTTCAATTTGAAGCGGAGAACGAACATGCCTGATCGAATGCACGAAAAACTGGGCGCCTACTTGGATGGCGAACTGCAAGGCCCAGGCCTGCGCGCCGTAGAAAGCCACCTCGAAACCTGCCCGGCGTGCCGGGAAGAGCTGGAAGCGCTGCGCCGCCTGTCGCGCCTGCTGCACGCCGCGCCGCAGCCAGCGTTCACGCCCGCCAGCCGCTTCACGTCGCAGTTGATGCTGCGGCTGCCCCGCCGTGAGGGAAAGCCATCTTCAGGCCGCGCAGCCCACATCGCCGCATGGGCGTTCCCGGCTGCTATCTTGCTGGCATGGGCCTTCGTCCAGACCACTTTCAGCCTGGCCAAATGGCTCACCATTGCCCTGCAGGCCGGCATCATCAATAATACCGCAGGCTGGATACCTGCCGAAGCGCACGAAATGGGGTGGTTCACAGGCCTGCGGATCATCCTTGGCGACTCGGTGCAGCGCATCCCCTTTGAATCACTTAACGATGCAGGACTGGTACTGCAGGGGCTGGCCGTTCCGCTGATCTGCGAGTTTATCCTGGTAAGCTTTTACTGGGCCTGGCTCGTCCTTTGGTGGCAGCACAGGCAAAAACAACCGCTCGAAAACACCCACGAGCGATACGACAACACCTCGAAAGGAAGTGTTCTATGATTGACATCGAAAAAATTCTCAAACGTTCCTGGCACATTTTATGGAACTACCGCGTGCTATGGATTTTCGGCATTCTCCTGGCAATCACCATGGGCGGCGGCGGCGGAAGCGGTGGCGGGAATTCCGGCACGCGGTACAGTGTCGACGACAGAGATTTCTCGCGCCCGCCGAACTACAACAACATGCCGGAGTGGGCACGTGAATTCACGCAGTGGTTCGTCGAAGACGTAGCGCCGCTCTTCCGTTACCCTGCAGAACATATCACCACCTGGATCTGGATCGGCGTCGCTTTCTTTCTGTTCATCCTCACCATCAGCATCATCGTGTGGCTGATCCGCTACCCATCGGAAACGGCCGTCATGCGCATGGTCGACGAGTACGAGCAAAGCGGCACCAAGCTGGGCTTCCGGCAGGGTTGGCGGCTGGGGTGGTCGCGCCGGGCTTTCCGCCTGTGGGTGATTGACTTCATCCTGGGGTTGCCGGCGCTGGCGTTCTTCGCCGTGATGCTGGCCGTGGGCGTCGTGCTATACATCGTCATGGCCCAGGTATCTGCCCCTGTCGGTGCGGTCGGCCTGGTCACTGCCATCGGGATTTTCTTCGTGGCTTTGTTCCTGTTCATCCTTAGCATGGTCTTCCTGGGTTTGCTGCGGAACTTCTTCGCCCGTGCAGCGGCACTGGAAAACCTGGGCGTGCTCGCATCGTTCCGGCAAGGATGGCGGGTGTTCAAGAGCAACTGGAAGAGCGCCGGCTTGATGTGGCTGGTGATGCTCGCCATCGGGATTGGCTTTGCGATTGCCGGCTTCATTCTCTTCTTCCTGTTCATTCCGGTCTACGTGATCATGGCTTTGCCGGCGGCCATCGTCGCCTTCTTGCCAGGCATCACAGTCTTTGGGATTATATCGGTCCTCTTCAGCAGCGTTCCGGTGGCGTTGATCATCGCAGCCATTGTGGCTTTGCCGCTTTTCTTTATGGTAATGTTTTCCCCACTGCTTCTTGTGAGCGGCTGGTACCATCTCTACCAATCGAACGTGTGGACCCTGACCTACCGCGAGATCAAGGCCCTGGAGAATGCGGCGCTCCCGTTGCCGCTGGAAGACGACGCAATGCTGTAAGTTCGCTCGGGGGACCGCCGAGACAGAAGCACCATTTATCGTCGACAAAAAAGAAGTCGAGGCCTCAATTGCGAGGCTTCGACTTCAACGTTTACGGCAAACTGTCAAGAAACGAAGCAACCAAGCAGACACGTCGCAGCAGTTTTTACGCACATCGAGTGCCTGCGCGACAAAACCGTTTATCAGCCGCCGATTTTCAGCAAAACCGTCTCGTGCGGCTGCACGCGCTGCGTCAGCGAGACCCCGAAGTCGGCGATGTCTTCGCCTTTCCACAGGTCGCGGGCGACTTTCGGTGTATCGAGCAAACCCACATCGCTGGCCTTCAAAACGATATCGGCGCCCACGCTGCCGCGGTTGAGCAGGGCAACCGCCAGCGTGCCGTCAGCCAGGGGCTTCTTCCAGACTTCGCAGGGGCCGGCCTGCTTCACCCGGTGGGCCGGAATGCCCAATGCATCCTGGTTGACGGCCAGCACTTCACGGTTGAGCAGCAAGGCAGCCGTCTCCTGATCCAGCTTGCGGACATCGCAGCCGATCATCAACGGCGAGCAGGCCATACACCAGATCGACATGTGCGTCTGGTACTCAAGGAAAGAAAGCCCGCCGCCAGAAATCTGGCCCTTCCCTTTCAAGCCGACCACCAGCATATCGAGGTCGTTCCAGCCGCCCGGGCCACCATATTCGGCCAGGCTGGCTGCAATGTCGATCGAAACATCAATGCCAAGCCCATAGTAACCGGGGCCGTGCGGCACCCAGACGTTGACCCAGCTATCGAATACGTCTCCCGAAACGCGCCACATCTTCCCGCCCACGCGGCGTCCCCACAAGTGCGGCGCTCGCCCGCCCCATTCACACAGGGAAAAAAGGAATTCCCGCCCGGTTCCACGCAGCGCCTCACCCATCCGGGTATAACGCTGGATGGCCGAGGCCTGGTCTTCGGGTGCATTGCAGTAGTCATACTTGAGGAAATCGAAACCCCAAGAGGCCCATAAGGCAGCGTCTTGCTCTTCGAAGCCATACGAACCCGGATGGCTGCCGCAGGTCAGGTCGGCCGCATCCGAATAGATACCGATCTTGAAGCCCAGGCCGTGAACGTAGTCGGCGATGGCCTTCATGCCGCTGGGGAATTTCTCTGGATCGGGAACGAGGTCGCCGTTGCTGTCGCGCCCGCTTTTTC
Organism: Chloroflexota bacterium; assembly: GCA_049325275.1. Classification (GTDB taxonomy): domain Bacteria; phylum Chloroflexota; class Anaerolineae; order Anaerolineales; family UBA4823; genus CAIQJJ01. The sequence continues at coordinate 18,780 of JBMOLU010000075.1, read as the reverse complement.
TCGACCAGCAGTCATCGATGACGAGATACTCGTAACCATAATCCTTAAAACCAAGTGTAGCCAGCGCATCGGCCGTCTGGCGCAAGTTGTCTTCGTGAATGTTCCAGCCGAACATATTCCACGAATTCCAACCCATGGGGGGTGTTGCAGCAAGGTTTGAGGGAACCGTCATGGTTTTCGCCTTTCCTTAAGGGCTAATTTTCCAACACGCCGCGCACCCAACATACGAACTTAGGAAAAATCTCATCCGGTTCGGGCAACTCTGGATGCCATCGCTTCTCGTGTTCGAACTGCAACCAGCCATCGTAACCGCTGGCCTTTAAAATGCCGATCGATTCGGCCAGCGGAAGCTGGCCACTGCCGGGGGCCACGTAGCGCCAGCCATCGCCCATGGCCTGTGGATGCTCCGGATCGTACAGGGCATCTTTGACGTGGGCGTACCCGACGCGTCCGCTCAGCGCTTCGAACGTTTCCGCGGGCTGCTCTTCACCCACGCGGTAAGTGTGTCCCATATCCCACAGGGCGCCGAAAGCGGGGTTGGGAATCGAATCGAGCAGCAGGCGGCAATTGGCGGCTTTGACCCATAAATCGTGGGTTTCGAACAGCCAGTGCAAATCCGCAGCGCCATCCAGGGCCAGGATCTGCTCGATGGTCTCGCGCCCGACATGCGCCAAACCATCCAGGCTATGCGCAACGAGGTCGCCGCCGCCGAAGATGCGCACGTTCGGCGCACCCAAAGCACGGGCCACTTCGATCGTGCGCTGGGCCTCCTCCAGGTTGGCAAGCAGCTTGTCGGGCACACACACCTGAATACTGGAAGAAATTGCGCTGACTTCCAGGCCGGCATCGTTCAACTGACGGCGGGTGGCTGCTGCGCCGCGGGTAAACTCAGAACGCAAGGTAATATCGATGGTATCGAGGTAACCGCGAAAATCGACGCCGTCGAAGCCGTAGGCACGCCCACGGGCACAAATCGTGTCCAGGTCCCAGTTAGGGCAGCCAAGCGTCATAAAGGCAAGCTTCATAGCGGTTCTCCTAGTGAAACGATTGGTCCATATCCGCTTCAACCTTACGGACGACCTTCTGAAAGCGCGAGTTGGCCGCCAGCTCTTTGAGCCTGGCTTCGTAAGCATCCTCGTCGAAGGGCAGCTCCACCGGCCGCCCCAGGAACGAGGAAAGCATGATGGCGTTGCCGATCGCCAACCCGTTCAGCCCTTCGGGCGCGAAGGCCACCAGGGGTTCATCGTCCAGCACGGCGCGCGCAAAGGCTTCTGTGACAGCCGCGTGGGCGAAAGGCGGCGAGTCGGGGAGTTCGACAGCCTCGGGCGCAGAAACGACGTGCGTGAACGCCTGCGTGGCGGTGGTGATGTATTCGATCATCGAACGATCGTTGCGCCAGAACGCCAGCTCACCTTGTTCGCAGATCAGCTTGCCCAACTCGCCGACGATCTCGAGGCGGTTCGTGCCCGGGCTTTCGGCAGTGGTGGTGACAAAGTGCCCCACCATGCCGTTGGCGTGCTCGAAGTACCCGGTGACCTCATCCTCGACTTCGATGTTATGGTATTTGCCAATGTGAGCAAACCCCGCCACCCGGCTGGGCGTACCAAAGAACCACTGATAAAGATCGAGATTGTGCGGGCACTGGTTGAGCAGGACCCCACCGCCCTCGCCGCGCCACGTGGCGCGCCAGCCGCCGCCATCGTAGTAACACTGCGGACGAAACCAGTCGGTAATCAACCAGGTGGCACGCACCAGCTTCCCCAGTTCTCCACCGTCGATCATCGCCTTGATCTTGCGCCAGTAAGCGTGGGTACGCTGTTGGAACATGATGCCGAACTTCAGCCCGGGGAATTTCTCAACGGCGTCTTCGTAGGCGGCGATCATTTTACGGCCATCCTTGACGTGCACAGCCAGCGGCTTCTCACACAGGACGTGAATCCCCTGCCCAAGCGTGTCGATCGCGATCGGTGTGTGGTCGTAGTGTGGGGTGGCAATCAAGACAGCGTCCAGGGCGAGGCCGGCCGCCTGTGCCAGCAGATCGGTGTGACTGTAGTGTGCCGGAACGCCGTACTCGGCAGCGGCCTTGTCGGCCTGTGCGGCATCGCTGTCGCACACAGCAACCAGTTCGACGCTGGGGACGCGGCCGTTGGCGATATCGCGCAGGTGCGAGTTGCCCATACCACCGGCGCCAATCAGGGCCAGGCGGACTTTTCGAGGTTCGGTCATGAGCGCTTCTCCTTAAAAGTGGCTTGTGGGATTAATGCAGTCGCCTTGATTTTACTCCGCAGCGCGCCGCAAGGCAATAAGGATACCGGGGGCAGAATCGCTGCCACAGCCTGCCCTGCTAACCGGCCAGGTCGTTGCCACCCTTCTTCAACCACGCACGCCGGCGCTTGTAATCAGGCATGTATTGTTCGACCACTGCCCAGAAACGGGGGGAATGGTTCGGCTCGCAGCGGTGGGCCAACTCGTGGACGACCACGTAATCGATGATTTCCTGCGGCATCAACACCAACCGCCAGGTAAAGCTGAGCGTCCCGCGGCTGCTGCACGACCCCCAACGGGTACGCGCCGAGGAAATGCGGATGCGGGCGTAGGTCACCCCCATTTGCCTGGCAAAGGCGGTGCTTCGTTCGCCGCAGATTTGCCTCGCCTGCCGACGGTACCACGCTGTAAACAATCGCTCGGCGTGCGGCACGCCGGCCTCGGTCAACAGGAACTTCCCTTTTACGAAGGTCAGCCGCGGCCGCTCACCGGGCACAATCGCCAAGGGGTACTGCGCGCCCAGGAAAGCAAAGCTTTCACCATTTTCGTAACGCTTTGGGGCGGTCGCAGGGTGCGCGGCCTGTACCGTTTCGATCTGCGCCCGCTTTTGTTCAATCCAGGCGGCTTTTGCGTCCACCAGGCTTTGAATTCGAGGCAGGGAGAGATGCTGTGGGGCGCGCACGACCAAACGCCCGTCGCGCTCGATGATGAGCGCCACCGTTTTTCGTTTGGAACGGATGAGTCGATCAATCTGCATGATAAAGCAGGAATGCCCGCGCTCGTCAGCTCCACAAACGATCCCAGGATTTTTCCTTGTCCCACAGATCAGTGGGCTCGAAGCAGCCCGGGTTTTCCGGATCGATAAATTTTTGCAGCGCTTCCTCGTTTACGTCGCCGAAACCGAGACCGGGCGCTTCCGGGACCTTGATGTAGCCATCCTGGATGAGCGGTTTTTCGATATTGGTGACCAGGTCGTTCCACTCGGGAATATCGACCGAGTGGTTCTCGAGGACGAGGAAATTTTCCGTAGCAGCAGCGCAGTGAACGGAGGCCAACGCCGCTACAGGCGATCCGGCCATGTGCATGGCCATGGCGACCCCATGCTCTTGCGCCAGGTCACCGATCTTCTTGGTTTCCAGGATGCCCCCCGACGAAGCCAGGTCGGGATGAATGATGGCCACGGCGCGCGACTCCAAAAGCGGGCGGAAGCCTTCGCGCAAGTAGATATCTTCGCCCGTGCAGATGGGCGTATGGACCGACTCAGACAGACGGCGGTACATGTCGGTGAACTGCCAGGGGATCATGTCTTCATACCATGCCAGCGTGTACTTGTCCAATGCCTGCCCAAGGCGGATGCACGATTCCAGCCCGATGTGGCCAAAGTGATCGGCCGCCAGCGGAACTTCGTAACCGATGACTGAGCGCACCTGCTCGACGTACTCGCACAGCCAATCGATGCCGATCTGGGTGATCTGGATGCCGGTCATCGGGTGCATAATGTGATAGCAGTTCAGCATCTCAGGCGGCGCCGACAACGCGCCGGGGATCTTCTCGTTCCCGCACAACAGGCCGATGCCGACGTCCATCTTGAGGAAGCGGAAACCCTGATCCATGCGCGCCTTGAGGCGCTTGCCCATCGACAGGCCGTCCGGCTCCGAAGGGGTGTCGGAGTAACACAGCACCTTATCGCGAAACTTGCCGCCTGCCAGCATATAGGCGGGGACGCCGTACGCCTTGCCAGCCAGGTCCATCAAGGCCATCTCGATGCCGCAGACACCGCCTGCCTGGCGGGCGTGGTGGCCAAACTGCTTGATCTTGCGGAAGATTTTATCCACGTTACAGGGGTTTTCACCAACGATACGGCTTTTGAGCATGAGGGCATAGGTTTTGCTGGCCCAGTCGCGCACTTCGCCGTAGCCGCTGATGCCCTGGTTGGTATCGATGCGCAAGAGGGAAAGGCCCATCGGCAGGTCTTTCAGAGAGACCACGCGCAGATCGGTAATGCGCAGGTCGGTTGGACGGGAATATTGGTTGACGTTTTGCTCGCTCAAGGTGGGCATAGGTAAGACTCCTGAAAGGTTCGTACGTTCCGCTTTATGCGGGTAGAGGCACTACTGTTTGGATGAGAGGCAACGCACTTGTCTACAAAAGCGTGCTGCTCCTTAAGCCCTTATCTAAACAGTATTGGGGTTAGGGGTGATCTCAATGTGCGGATCATTCGATTGAAAAGCAGAATGCCGGAGAAGGTTTTCGTAAACTTCGAAATGTTCGCCTTCGTTTTCCTGTGGGTCGACGTATTTCAGCCACATAGCCTGCTCGGGGTTCTCCCCTGAAAGCAGACGCCGGCTGGCCCGAATCTGGCCGTCGTCGCTGGTCCAACGGACTTCGCCCATTTGAAGCAAGATGTATTTACCGGCGTACTGCGCAACGAATTCATCTCGATGCTCGCGGTAGAAAAGCCCCTGCTCGGCGGTGGTACGCTGCCAACTGACGATCATCTCACGAGAATCCCATTCCCTGGCAAAAAACACCCCGATTGGCGCCGGCACTTCCGAACGAAAGTCAATTTCATCCAGGTTGACGGTACCGTACCCGCCCTGGGCGGCGACAAGGATCGCATTGCGATCGCGGTGAAAGGGCGGCGCCAACCAATCGGCGTACGGATCGTGGCCCATCAGGTGCGTGGCGGCTGCATCGGTAGCAATCACCTGATCGCCGGCCACCAGTGTATTGCAGACGCGCACGTCCTCGCCCAGGCCCCATTCCTGCCCGGCCTGGCAGACCAGGCCGTCGAGGATATTGAGCGCCGGATCGAAAACCCGGCCCAGATCGGCCAGCATATAGGGCATACGCCCGAGATGATGATAGTAATGCCGCGGGCGGCCGTGCGGCATCAACGGCAGCAGGCCGAACAAGTTTTTGAGGCACAGCGTGACGCCCATAAAGGCGTGATTCTTGATCTTTTGGACGGAAACGACTTCATCAGCTTGCGCAACCGACTGCGGAATGGGATAGCGTTCGAACATCTGCCCGCCGCCCGGCACGTCGACCCACGTCACACCATCCACGACGCCATCGACATAAGGCACGCCAAACTCGCGCAGCACCGGCAGGATCATATAGCCTTGCTCACGCTGTGGGCCAAGCACGAGGCTTTCCACCCCGACGTCCACGGCGAAAATCTCGGCAGGCGTGCGTTCCTTCAGCAGGCGCAGCACGGCCCGCGCTACCGTATCGCTGACCAGTTGCTGGCGTTGGCCCTGGTAAGTGACCAGACGGTTGGGCTGCCAGTCGTGGTTGAACTTGATCGCAATCCGCCGCGCCCGGGATAAGCGTTCCCAGGCGCACGCCAACGGATCTGTGGCGCGTTTCAAGGCCTGATAGACTTCCTCGTTGCCTGCGCGATAATCGCAATGAACCGCACGCACGCGATAAGGTTGCTGAGGAACTGTATTCATAGGGAGTATCGAATGTGGGAAACCAAGCCGGATAAAAATTGAAAATAAGCATTCGCATGCGGACGAGCGCCAAACTGCCGCATTTCACCCCCGATCCTACCACCAACTGCCCTGCTGCGTAAGGGCTTACGCAAGCATTTGCACAGCCTTATGCATACACAGATTTGTAAGGTCGATGCGGTACCTCAGTGCCTGGGCCAACCCAAAAAAATCTTCCCTGCCTCGACGTGCACCGGGTATGCGGCGATGTCCTCGACAGCCGGCAGCGCCAGGGCCTTGCCACTGCGGGCATCGAAACGTGCACCGTGTCGCGGGCAAATCACTTCGTAGCCTTCCAGCGGGGCATCGTCGAGGGGATTGCCATCGTGAGAGCACGTGTCTTCGATGGCAAAGAGCTGCCCGGCGATATTGAAAACGACAACCGGCATGTCGCCGATTTCAACAAACAAACGCTCGCCCGGCGGGCAATCGGTCACCGGCGCAATTTCCACATAATCAAGCTGATCGGGAGGCAACAAATTGTAATTCATCATTCCACCAGTTCGTCCCCTGCTTCGCCAAGGCCATATACACCGGCCTTGAGGACCTTAAGGGAAAGCAGCGCACACTTCAAGCGCACCGGGCCGAGATCGATCCCCAACAACTCGAGCAGGTCGTCACGAGTCAACTGCCTGATCTCGTCCAACGATTTTCCAACCACCGATTCCACCAGCAGATCGGCTGAAGCCTGTGAAATGGCGCAGCCGTGCCCCTCGAAGCCGGCCTCGGTCACGCGATTCTCACTGTCTACACGCAGATCGATGCGGATATGATCGCCACACAGCGGGTTATCGTCTGCAAAGGTGATGTCATTTGGCTCGAGTACGCCACGGTACAGCGGGTTTTTATAACGATCGATGATCAGGTCGCGGTAGAAATCGTCCATTACGTCTTAAATACTTCCTTCACACGGTAAATCCCTTCGACCAGCTTATCGACCTCGGCAGGCGTGTTATAGAGGTAAAAGCTGGCGCGGGCGGTAGCCGTCAGGCCAAATTTCTCGTGCAGAGGCTGAGCGCAGTGATGACCGGCGCGCACGGCAACGCCAAACTCATCCAAAATCTGAGCAATATCGTGCGGATGGATACCGGGCATCGAAAAGGAAGCCACCCCACCACGCGGCCTCGCCCGTGCACCGAAAACGTTCAGGCCGGGAATCTCTTCGAGGCGCTGGAGAGCGTATTCTATCATGGTGTGTTCGTGTGCGGCGATCGCATCCATGCCCACCGAAAGCAAGTAATCGACGGCTGCACCCAGGCCCACCGCCTCGGCAATGGCCGGCGTGCCGGCCTCGAACTTGTAGGGCAGGTTATTGGGAGTAAACGAGCGCAGGTGAACGGCCTTGATCATATCACCGCCACCCATGAAAGGCGGCATGGCTTCCAGCAACGCTTTACGCCCATAGAGCACGCCGATTCCCGTCGGGCCACACATCTTATGCGAAGAAAACACCAGGAAGTCACAATCCAGGGCCTGTACATCAACGGGGAAATGCGGGACCGACTGGGCCGCATCCACCAACGTCACGGCTCCGGCGGCTTTTGCCTCGCGGATGATCGCCTCGGCGGGATTGATCGTACCCAAGACATTAGACATGTGGCTAAAAGCAACCAGCTTCGGGCCAAGCGCCAGCAGGCGCCGGTACGCATCGACGTCCAATATACCTTCCTCGGTGACCGGGACAAACTCCAGGCGGATATCTTTCTCGCCTGCCAGGATATGCCACGGCACCAGGTTGGCATGATGTTCCATCTCGGTCAGAATCACCACATCACCGGCGTGCAAATGGGTGCGCCCCCAACTGTAAGCCACCAGATTGATCGACTCGGTGGCGTTGCGCGTAAAGATCACCTGGCGGGCAGAGGCGGCGCCGATGAAACGGGCTACCTTGACGCGCGCTTCCTCGTACGCAGCCGTTGCCTGCTCCGCCAGGGTATGGATGCCTCGATGAATGTTGGCATTCGAATGCCGGTAGAAGTCATTCATAGCCTCGATCACGACCGACGGCTTCTGGCTGGAAGCCGTCGAATCGAGATAGGCCAACGGCACCCCGGCGCGTGTCTCTGTGCTCAGGATGGGAAAATCGGCACGAATACGGTGAACATCAAACGGTAAAGGTTGCATGATCGATTACTTTGCCGGCCGCGTCTTACGGCGGCGCGCTTGCCGGATGGTCGCTGAATTCTTTGGCACCCACAACACGTGATCGGGCACCATCCAACCATCGGTCAGGTAAACGCTCTCCTGAAACTGCACCGCCAGGATTTTCGCATCCACCTGCACGACGACCCCATCGAGCCAATCGTGCACGCGTTCCCCGCCCCGGTTGTGATCGCACAAGACTTCAACCCGATCCCCAACATTGTAGGGTTCGGTCTGACTCGGTGAGGAAGTAAAGTGTAACTCTGCCAAAGTGGCCTCCAAAGATATTCGAGAATAGTTACCCGGCGCCCCAATACAGGGCAGCGGGTAACACACGTTGACATCGCAACGAATAACTTCTAATTTTAGCCCAGTTTTTCCTGAATCGCATCCTGAAAACGCTGGCGCACGCCTTCGAAAGGAATGCGCTGCATGATCGGGTCGAAGAAACCTTCCACGATCAGGCGCTCTGCATCCGCCCCGGGGACACCGCGGCTTTTCAGGTAAAACACCTGGTCTGAATCGATTTTTCCAACCGTGGCGCCGTGCGTGCAGCGCACATCGTCGGCCAGGATTTCGAGGCCGGGGATCGAATCGGCGCGGGCCGCCTTGTCGAGCACCAGGTTGCGGTTGGCCTGGTAACCGTCCGTTTTCTGCGCGCCGGGCGCGACGTAGATCATGCCCTGCCAGACGGAACGGCTGCGATCTTTCAATGCACCCTTGAAGAGCAAGTCGCTGGTGGTATGGGCAACCAGGTGATTTTGCTGCGTGTCGTGATCGAGGTGCTGCGTACCATCAGTAAAGTAAAAGCCCGACATGCGGCCCGTGCCGCCCTCGCCGATCAGATCGAGGTCGGAAAAGTTCTTGGTGAGCTTGCTGCCGATGGCGCCAAAGACCCAATCGAGCGTGGCGTCACGGCCGATATGGGCGCGCTCGTGGCTGAAGTTCCACACATGTTCGCCCCACGATTGCAACTCGACGAAACGCAGGTTGGCGCCTTCAGCGACATGGATTTCAACAACACCGGCGTGCAGGCTGTCCTGCGCCTCGGTAGGCGAAGCGGCTTCGTGGACATAGGTCAAGGAAGCGCCCGCCTCGACCCAAACGACGAGATGTGAAAAATAAGCCCGGCCGCCACCCGGACCCCAGAGCAGGCTGTGCAGGGGCTGTTCAAGCTGCACACCACGCGGCACGTACACGAGCACCCCTTGCGACGCCAGTGCAGAAGCCAGCGCGGCAAACTTGCCCTCGTCCGCGCGCACTATCTGGCCGAGAACATTGGCCAGGAGCTGAGGATGCTGCCGTTCGGCGGTCAGCAAATCGGTAAAGACGACGCCTTTCGCCGCCAGTTCGGGCGACACATCGGCTCGAACGCCATCCGGCGAAAAAACCAACTGCCCGCCGTGGCTGGCGTCGGTCAAAGGCGCCAGCAGGTGCGCGGGAATCGCAGCAGCCTGTGCGGGAGGAAACGCCGACATTTCTGCTGCACGGGGCAGCAAGGCGCGGATATCGGTGCGCCGCCAGGCTTCCTCCTGCTGCGTGGGCAGGGGCAACGCTTCATAAGCCGCCCAGGCTCGGCGGCGGTACTCATCCAAAAAACTCGCCCGGCCCACGACGGTGGGCATCAGATCGGCCGTAAAGGGCAAGCTGGCGGGCTGTAGATCAGGCTTACGGGTACGGGTAACAACAGGGGGCATAGGGACCTCGAACAGGGAAAGGGAAAGGCAGCAAATAGAGAAGTAAGGGAGCGGCCGATCGCGCCGCGGAGGTGCGTTACCGCTCCTTGTTCCCTACTGCCAGATCAGCCAATCGACCCTTCCATCTGCAACTGGATCAGGCGGTTCATTTCGATGGCATATTCCATCGGTAGTTCTTTGACCAATGGTTCGATGAAACCGGAAACGACCATCGTCGTGGCTTCTTCCTCAGAAAGCCCGCGGCTCATCAAATAGAAGAGTTGTTCTTCGCCGACCTTCGAAACGCTCGCTTCGTGGCCGATGGTGACATCCTGGGCATCGATCTCGATGTACGGATAAGTATCCGAACGAGATTGCGGATCGAGCAGCAAGGCATCGCAGACCACGTTCGATTTCGAGTCTTCGGCGTCCTTGTGCACCTTGAGCAGGCCGCGGTAAGAGGCGCGCCCGCCGCCTTTGCTGATCGACTTCGACGTGATCTTGCTGCTGGTGTGCGGGGCAAAGTGCAGCACCTTCCCACCGGCGTCCTGGTGTTGGCCGGGGCCAGCAAAAGCCATCGAAAGGATTTCGCCGTGTGCGCCAGGCCCGAGCAGGTAGCAAGAGGGATACTTCATGGTGAGCTTCGAACCCAGGTTCGAGTCCACCCACTCCATCGTACCGCCTTCGTGAACGAGGGCACGTTGCGTCACCAGGTTGTAAACGTTATTGGACCAATTCTGGATCGTCGTATAACGCACGCGGGCATTTTTCTTGACCATGATTTCGATCACGCCGGAGTGGAATGAGTCGGTCGTGTACTGGGGAGCCGTACATCCCTCGACGTAGTGGATCGACGCACCCTCATCAGCAATGATCAGCGTGCGCTCGAACTGGCCGATATTGGCCTGGTTGAGGCGGAAGTAAGCCTGCAAGGGCAGGTCGATCTTCACACCCGGCGGCACGTAGATGAACGAGCCGCCCGACCAGACCGCGCCGTTCAGCGCGGCAAACTTGTTGTCCTCGATCGGGATGATCGTGCCGAAATATTCTTTGAACAAATCGGGGTAGTCGCGCAAGCCGTCTTCGATGCTGACAAAGATGACCCCCTGCCTGGCCAGGCTCTCGTGAATCTGGTGGTAGACCATCTCGGAGTCGTACTGTGCGCCGGCCCCGGCGAGGAACTTCTGTTCCGCTTCGGGGATGCCAAGCTTATCGAAGGTTTTCTTGATCGTCTCGGGGACATCATCCCACGAGCGCGCTTCTTTATCGGCGGGGCGAACGTAATAGTAAATATCATCCAGGCCAAGCTTCGACAAGTCGCCCCCCCAGGCCGGCATCGGACGATTCTCGAAGTGCGCCAGCGCCTTCAAACGGAAGTCCAACATCCACGCTGGCTCGCTCTTCATTTCCGAAATCTGCCGCACCACGTCTGCGTCAAGACCTTTACGCGATCGGAACACATACGTCTCGGCCGGATCAGCAAAACCATATTTATAGTCACCCATACCTTCTAAAAGGATTTCGTCCGTCATAGATACCTCCACAAAAAGAGAACGCGAGCCAAAGCAGAAACAGAACGCTCATCTTCTCGCTCACGCACCCTAGGTTGCGCTCCCAACTTTTTCCCGAATCCAGTCATAGCCGTGTTCTTCCAGGTGCAGGGCCAACTCGGGGCCGCCACGTTCAACGATGCGGCCATTCATCAAGATATGGACATAATCGGGTTTGATGTAGTTGAGGATGCGCTGATAGTGTGTGATCACCAACACGCCGAGATCGGCGCCGCGCAAGGCATTGACGCCGTCGGAGACGATACGCAGCGCATCGATATCCAAACCCGAGTCGGTTTCATCGAGGATGGCAATCTCGGGCCGCAGCGCGGCCAACTGCAGAATCTCGGCGCGTTTCTTCTCGCCGCCCGAGAAACCCTCGTTGAGATAACGGCCGGCGAAGTTGTGATCCATCTTGAGCAAATCCATGCGCTCTTTGAGCAGCTTGCGGAATTCAGGAATGGGAATGCCCTTGTCGCCAGGATCGGCGGCCTTGCGGCGCGCGTTGATCGCCGTACGCAGGAAATTGGCCACCGAGACCCCCGGAATGGCTACCGGGTACTGAAAGGCAAGAAAAATGCCCAGGCGAGAACGCTCATCAGGCTCCAACGCAAGCACATCCCGGCCCTTGAAGATCACCTCACCCTGGGTGATCTCGTAGCCCGGGTGCCCCATGACAGCGTAAGCCAATGTCGACTTGCCGTTCCCGTTTGGCCCCATCAGCGCATGAACCTTTCCCTGCTCGATGGTCAGATCGAGACCCTTCAAGATTTCCCGGTCGCCAACATTCACATGTAAATTACGAATTTCCAGATCAGACATAGGAATTGCTCCTTAACTGTAAGTTGTTTTCAGGTCGGCGGCATTATAGCACCGAGACGCCATAATGTCAATATTTATGATATTTATTGTAAATATTGACAGAAATTTCGGCCGCTGGTATACTGCGAAGCATGGCCACCACGCGCGAGCTTGTTCTCAAGACCTTGTTGACACACCCCCGCTGCACTATTCCCGATTTGGCACAGGCGGTAGGGATCAACGATATTTCCGTGCGCCATCACATCCACTCGCTCCAGGCCGAGGGGCTGGTCGCCGCAGAAGAAGAGCGCCACGGCGTGGGACGGCCACGACGCATCTATTTCCTGACCGAAGCAGGCCTGGAACGCTTTCCCACACGCTACTTGCGTCTGACGATCCGCCTGCTAGAACAGCTCAAGGAGACCATGCCGGCAGCGATGGTGGATCGGCTTTTCAACCAGATGGCCGAAGACCTGGCACAAAACTACACCGCACAAGCCGATTTCAAGAGCATGCCGATGGAACAACGCCTGGATGCGATGAAAAACATGCTGGCGCAAGAAGGCTTCAGCATCCAGTGGGAACGCCGGGGAAACCAATACCACATTCACGAGGTAAGCTGCCCGTACTACCACGTCGGACAAAACCACCCGGAAGTATGCGCCGTAGACCAGACGCTCATTTCTGCCGTGCTGGATGTGCCGGCAAAAAAGACGCGCTGTATCTTGAACGGGGACAGTATCTGTACGTACATCGTCACCCAACCACAGGAGAAACCATCATGAGCGATGCGCCCAACAACAACCGTCCGCCCTGGCAGGCAGACGAAAGCCACCCCGAACTGATCGCACCCTTTACCAGCGCCTTGCACGAGGTACTCGACCCAGAAATCGGTTTGAGCGTGATCCAGCTAGGCCTGATTCGGGACCTGGCGATCGAGGACGGGAGCGCCACGGTCAATATGATTATGACTACCCCTTTCTGCCCGTACGCACCCGCCCTGCTCGAAATGACGCGCCAAAAAGCCGAGGCAGCCCTGGGCATGCCAACGAAAGTTGCCATGGGGATGGAAATGTGGGATTTTTCATACATGGAAGAAGGCCTGGGCGGAGACTGGGGACTTTACTAATCCAGACCTTTGTGCTAAACTATGCGCCGCGCTGGTATCAGCGCGGCGTTTGTTTATATCAACACAGACATAACAAACGCGCTTTCCGCGCCCAACCCACCCGCGGTGGTGATTGGGTGCAATCCCGAGGAAAGGAGGCTCTCTTCCCATGCGTGACTATGAACTGGTTTTAATTATCCAACCGGACCTGGATGAAACTGCATTAAATGATGTGGTTGAAAAGGTGAAAGGCTGGATCACAGAAGCCGGCGGTGCGATCGCAAAAGTGGATTTCTGGGGCAAGCGCAAACTGGCAAATGCCATTCGCAAGCAACGAGAAGGCCAGTACGTGCTCTTCAAGTACCAGTCGTCCCCGACCTTGTGCTCGGCAATCGAGCGCGATTTGCACCTGATGGAACCTGTAATGCGCTTCTTGATTTCTCAAGCCTAGACAAGGAACTGATTTTACCGTTTCCAAGTATCTGTGTTTTCGAGGAGAAGAATCGATGAGCCGAGGCCTAAACAAGGTAATGATCATTGGGCGGTTGGGACGCGATCCAGAAATGCGTTACACCCCATCGGGAAAGCCGGTGACCACGTTTAGCGTGGCGGTCAGCCGAAACTGGAACACATCCGACGGTGAGCGCCGCTCTGAAACAGAGTGGTTTAATGTTGTCGCCTGGGGTAGCCTGGCAGAAATCTGCAAGGAGTATCTCGTCAAGGGACAATCCGTCTACATCGAAGGCCGCCTGCAAACCCGTCATTGGGACGATGAAAAAGGCAACAAACGCACGTCCGTGGAAGTGGTTGCCAACGAGATGATCATGTTAGGTGAACGCCGCGAAAACAGCGACGCAACGGCCGATGAATTCCCCAACGAAGAGGACGAATTCCCCTTTTAGTCCTTCGAAACAGATTCATGCTCACCCTTTTAGCGGGATGAGCGGCAATTCTCGAACATCAAGTCATGGCCGAAAGCACATTTGGGCCATGAAGGAGCACGAACGTGAACTACAACAATCCTTCGAGTGATGCCCAGGGAACTGGGCGGCGCTTCTTCTCAGCGCCGAAGGTTTGCCAATTCTGCACCGACCACAACGCAGTCATCGACCACAAGCAAAGCGAAGCACTGCGTCGGTACGTCACAGAAGATGGCAAAATCCGCCCTCGACGCCAGACCGGCGCCTGCGCCAAGCACCAACGTGAGTTGGCGCGTGCCATCAAGCGTGCCCGTCACCTGGCGCTGCTGCCCTTCAAGGGCGAGTTCGATCGCTAGACAACGCGATTCGAGCACAACACGGGGCATAGGGATTTGTCCCTATGCCCCGTGATTCTGTATCGAGGTGTACACCTTATGGTCAAACAAACCCAGCAGCAAGCAAAAGTTGTTTCAAAGAAGCACCTTGCCCGTAAAGAGCGCGAGGACATTCAAACGCGCTACATCATCATCGTCAGCGTCGCCGTCATCGCCACCATTTTCATCCTGATCGTAGCCGGGTTGCTCAACCAATACGTCGTTCAGCCCAATCGTGCCGTGGCCGAAGTCAACGGCGACAAGATCTCCGTGCAGGAGTTTCAGGCCAGCGTACGCTACCAACGGGCGCGCGTCATCGAGAACTACCAGCAATTGGCCCAGTATTTTGGTGACGATCAGCAGCTTCAACAGCAGCTCCAGCAGGCCCTAGCGGACACACAAGGCATCGGCCAGGACGTCCTCGACAGCCTGATCGACGACCGCCTGATTCGCCAGGAAGCCGAACGTCGCGGAATTACGGTTACCAAGGATGAAATCGATCAGGCCATCGAAGAGGCCTTCGGATACTATCCGGATGGGCAGCCGACGGCAACGCCAACTACCGAAGCCCAGCCCACATCTACGCTGACCTCCCTGCAAGAAACACTCACCGCCCCAACCGCAACGACCGAACCGACCGCGGCCTTGACCGAAACGGTAGCAACGGCAACGGCAACGGCCACGCTGGCTCCCTCGCCGACCGCCAGCGAAAACCTGACCCCCACGGCCACTGCGACACCGTACACGGAAGACGCCTTCAAGGATTTTTACAAGAAACAGGCCGACGTGTACAAAGAAGTTGGGGTGCCGGAGCAGGAGTTCCGCCGCACCTTCGAGCGCTCCCTCTACCGTGAAAAGGTGATGGATGCCGTGCTGGCCGACATGGAACTTCAGGTCGAACAAGAACAGGTCTGGGCACGCCATATCCTGGTATCGGATTTGGTCACAGCAACCATGCTGCTCGATGAAGTCAACAACGGCGGCGATTTCGCTGCCCTCGCCCAGCAGTATTCCACCGACACGGCCAGCAGCTACAATGGCGGTGACCTGGGCTGGTTCAGCAAAGGCAAAATGGCCGCCGAGTTCGAGGCAGCCGCCTGGAATTTGCAGGTCGGTGAGGTGGTCAGCCAACCGGTCCAGACCCAGTATGGCTATCACGTGATCCAGGTGCTCGGGCACGAAGTACGTCCCTTGAGCGACAGCGAATTCCAGCAGTTGCGCCAGACGAAGTTCCAGGAGTGGCTCGACGAACAGCGCAAGCAGGTTGAGGAAGCCCTTACCCTGGTGATCCACGAGTTCTGGACCACGGTGATTCCGAACGAACCTTGAGCAAGCCGTCTGAAAAGCGCCGCCAACAGGTGCGAACACACTTCCATAAGGATGGATGCCTGTTCTAGCCGGCAAAGCGCTTGCATCTTGTTTGGCGATACACCTGGTCTGCCGATACCCCAAAAAGCCCCCGGAAATCCGGGGGCTTTTTGGGGCACAGGCAAGGCATGCCTGCGAACCAGAAGGACAAGCGCAAAGGGAAGCGCTATGCTGGAATCTGTGTAAAGGTCTCGATTTGCACGGGAGCACGTTGCTCGACTGCCAGGGCCGCCACGTAACCTTCCACAGCCAGCGGAAACGGCAGCAGCGTCCAGCGCTCGACTTCCTGCGGGTCGCCGGCGACATGCAGCAGGCAGGAGGTTTCTCCGGCCTCCAAAGAGACTTCAAACTGGTCCAGCGGCTTGCTCAAGCCGTCACCGATGGCCTTGATATAAGCTTCCTTGCGCGTCCAGCAGTGGAAGAAGCCTTCCAAGCGCTGCGCTTCCGGCAGGTGCAGCCAGGCCCGGTACTCCCGGGCGGCAAAAAAACGCCCGGCGATGGCGGCGGCATCTGGCAGCGGATGGATGTGTTCGATATCGACGCCCGTTTCGCGCCGGCAGGCAAAAGCAAACAGGGCCATCTCGTGAGCGTGCGCCAAGTTGAAGCGCAGATCGGATGGGTTGTGGGTCGCAGCCAAAAAAGGTTTGCCGCGCGCGCCGTAAGAAAACACGACGCCTTCGGGCGGCATACCGAGGTAAGCGGCCAAAATCCTGCGTAGGGTACCTCGGGCGACAACAAAACGCCGGCGATCGCGTGCGAAGTGGAAGCGCCGCGCACGTTCGGCCTCATCGGGCGAGAGGGTTGCCATCAAAGCGTCCACATCCCCCGCGGGCTGCAATAACGGGACCTGCCACACGTGCACGCTCGTCACAGGCAGAGAACGGGCAGCCGGGGTGGACGCTTCCACCCCGGCCGTAACGGAAACGATGGGGGACAATTACTTCGCCGCTTCGTCCATTTTCTGGCGCAAGCTTAAGGGGCGCATGTCCGTCCAGACTTCCTTGATATAGGCCAGGCACTCTTCCTTCGTGCCGCTCTTCCCGGCGTCACGCCAACCGAGGGCATTTTCGCGATCGGCGGGCCAGATGGAATACTGCTCTTCGTGATTGACGACGACTTTGTAGATGGTGGTATCTTCTTCGTTGCTCGACATGGTTCTCATTCCTTCGTGTAGATTTTTGGTTCTTCCGTTTTTGACGGGAAGGATTACCCAAGGTTAGGGGAAGTGCTTTTACGCAAAAGCGTACTGGAACAATTTTAATTCATTCGAAAGCGTTTTTAACAATTCCTCGCGTTCCGTATGCAAAAAGAAGTGATCGCCGGGGAAATTGTAGCGCTTGAAACGGCCGGTGGTTTGCTCCCGCCAGGCATCCAGGCCTTCTTCGGTAACTTCGGGGTCCTGCTCGCCAGAGAAGACCGTAATGGGGCACGAGAACGGTGGGGCGGCCTCGTACGAATACGTTTCCGCAAGAGTAAAATCCGCCCGCAGAATGGGGAGAAACAAGCGCAGCAGTTCCTCGTTCTGAAAGACGGCTTCCGGCGTGCCGTTCATCTCTCTGACTTTTTCGATAAATGCGGCTTCGGGGAGTGGATGCAGCATCTCCGAAGACAAGCGCTCGACCTGGGGCGCCTGATGCCCGGAGGCAAAGAACTGCGCCGGCAGCGGAAGGCAGTGCTTCCGCAGATGGCGGGCCAGTTCGAAGGCGAGCAGCGAGCCTAAACTGTGGCCGAAAAGCGCGAAGGGCATATCCAGGTAAGGACGGATTGCCTGTACCAGCATGGGAAGCAGGTAATTCATACGCGCGAACAAGGGTTCTCCGATGCGGGCTTCCCGCCCGGGCAGTTGTATGGGACAAACCTCTACGAATTCGGGCAGGCCCTGGCACCAGGGATAGAAGATCGACGCCGCGCCCCCGGCATAAGGGAAACAAAAGAGGCGCAGCCTGGCCCAGGGCACCGGACGGGGACGTAAAATCCAACGATTGTTGTGGGTCATGATCCAGATCCGTTACTTCTCGAGCAAGTATGCGTCGAAATATCGTACCACACGTTCCTCGTATTCTGCGGGCTTCTCATCGATGAAACTCATGTGACCCACCGTAGGCTCGAACCACAGCTCACGCGGATCGCCGGCGGCATCATAGAGGCGCTGCCCGCTTTCCGGGACGACGAGCAGGTCTTTGCCGCCTTGCAGCAGGAACACCGGCCGGGGACTGATCTGCCCGATCAGGTCAACGGCAGAAATCTGCTCGGCGCGAAAGTGGCCCAGGCGCTCGGCAAACCACTGCACGACGGGCGCAAAAAACACCGAGGGCAGCCCCGAGTTGGCCACGGAAGATGGAATGGCGTCCTGCAACGTGGGGAAAGCGCTTTCGGCAACCACCGCCTTTATCGACGGAAGCTGCACGGCGCTCAAAAGCGCAACCGTCCCACCCATCGAACCACCCAGGATGCCGATTCTTTCCGGGTCAACATCCGGGCGTGAACGTAAAGCCTGGTAGGCGGCATTCACGTCGAGCACCTCATACAGCCCAAACGTAATCAACGCACCTTCACTCTCACCATGCGTGCGCAGATCGAACAACAAAACGCCGTATCCATGGCGAGCTAATACCTGTGCCCGGCTGAGCATGGTAGCGCGATTATTTTTATAGCCGTGCACCAGGATGACGTTGGCCCCGTTTTGCGAGGGGATATACCAACCTTTCAGCAGCAACTCATCTTCCGTGACGAACGCAACGTCTTCGAACGGCATCCCAAAATCGGCCGGGGTTTTCTCGATGGCAGAACGGCGTTCCACGGGATTATAAATGAATATTTCGGCCTGGAAATAAGAAGCCACCACACCGATGCCCAAGAGGCCGAAAATTCCCAGCAAAAAGACAAATAACTTCAACCATTTTCCCATCTCACTACTCCCTCATCATAGCGGTACCGATCGAACGGATCACATTGTCCTTCGAGAAAACAACGTCGTCGATGGCATCCGGAATGTCCCTGTCGATATTGCGCAAGGTCGGCGTCCACAGCGCCCGCAGCGTGACGAGCACATACAAAAGCCCAAACACGACAAACATCA
>JBMOLU010000074.1:0-166164 GCA_049325275.1 Chloroflexota bacterium | reverse complement strand
GAGCGGCGAGGGTACACCCGGTAACATCTCGAACCCGGCAGTTAAGGTCGCCAGCGCCGATGGTACTTGGGGGGCGACCCCCTGGGAGAGTAGGTCATCGCCAAGAGACTTTTTCTTTTTAACTCCCCATTCGGGGAGTTTTGCTTTAACGGCTCTTCCGCCTTTGGCGGGAAATGTCCCAAATCTGGGTATCCATCCTGTAATCAGTTGGGGCTTTTCGTTTGTTACGACGATTTGCATTTGCCTTTTTACGGCTCCTGGCAGCTTGTTTGCGTTTCTTCATCTGCATAGGCTATCTCTTGGGCGGCCCGACCAATCGAACGGTATGCCGAACCTAGTAGTGGCTGAATCCCCGAGTCTGGGGCAAAGGCCGGTTCGCCCAGGCGTTTGAGCAGCGGCATTTCGATTTGCGGCGAACGAATGCTTACCGCAAAGGTCTCCAAAGCTTGTCCCAGTGCCCAAAAATGCGTTATGGTTTCTTCCAATGGAATGATGATCTCAGGTTCTTCATCTTCTTCCATAGCTTCTTGCCCGGCGCGATGTTTGCGTAGCGCTTGTAGGATTTCTTCCTGGTTGCGGCCTCGCAAACGGAAAAGCAGGAAAGGATCCTCGTCGAAGCGTTCTCCTAAAATATAGTGGGTGGCGGCTACATGTTTGCACGGATTGGCGTAATCGGGGCAAGAACATTCGGTAGTCAAATCGGCGCGTTTCGACGGGAACAGGCTTACCCCGGTAGCCGTGAAGGCATCTTCGATATCCTGGGGCATTTCGCCTGCCAACAATTGTGCTGTGAAAATGGCTTGCTCGGCCAGGGCATCGATCACCTTTTCCCATTGTGTATCGGTCAGTGAAGCAAGCTGGATCGTGATTTTGTAGGGGGTGCGCCGTGAACCCTGAACGCGCGCCGTTACGCCATTTTTGGTTTCTTCGATAGAAAGTACTTGACCTTTCCGAGCATAGCTGCGTCCACGGGATAGGCGTCCCGAATCGACCAGCCGTTCCAGGGCTTTGATCCAGCGATCGGCCCACCAATTTTTTGCAAATGTCCCGCGTTGGCTACGTGCCTTAATGCCGTCTTCTGTTGCAATCAGTGTGCTGGGGGTGAAGTCAGAATAGTAGTTGTAGTATTTTTTTCGGCGTGCCATCTTATTCTCTCCGCAACTGCACCAGCTGGCGCAACTCGTTTGTCGAAAGCTCTGTTAGCCACTGCTCCCCGCTGCCTACCACCGCCTGTGCCAGGCCTTTCTTGCTTTCGATCATGTCGTCAATCATCTCTTCCAATGTGCCGGTCGTGACAAACTTGTGTACCTGTACGTTGCGCTTTTGCCCAATGCGGAAGGCACGATCGGTGGCCTGATCTTCTACGGCCGGGTTCCACCAACGGTCGAAATGGAAGACATGGTTGGCACGCGTGAGATTTAGCCCCGTGCCGCCTGCTTTGAGCGAGAGAATGAAAATGGGTGGAGCATGTTCGTGCTCCTGAAAGCGTTTTACCATCGTGTCACGCGTCTTGGCAGGTGTGCCGCCGTGCAAAAACTGGGTGGCTATTCCGAGGGACTGCGGCAGGTAATGGGTCAGCAACTCGCCCATCTCGGCAAATTGGGTGAAAATCAGTGCCCGGTCGCCTTCCGCCCCAATCTCTTCTAGCAACTCCGCCAGCCGTTCTAGCTTGCCACTGCGTTCAGCTATTTGCGTGTAGTCGCCGTCTTTCCTGGCCTGGTGGAGATACTGCACCGGATGGTTGCAGATTTGTTTGAGTTGCATCAACATCGAAAGCACCAGGCCGCGCCGTTCGATGCCGCCGCCTTCCTCATCTTGTGCTTCGATTTTTCTCATCACATCCTGCACCACGGCTTCGTACAGGGTGGCCTGTTCTTCGGTCAGGTTACAGTAAACTTTCGTTTCGACTTTCTCGGGCAAATCTTGAATGACACGTGGGTCCGTTTTGACGCGGCGCAAAATAAACGGGCTGGTAAGCTGGCGCAGGCGGTTGATTGCTTCTTTGTCGTCGTAGCGCTCGATTGGAATGGAGAATTCCTTGCGAAACTTCGTGCGCGCTCCCAAATAGTCGGGATTGAGGAAGTGCATGATCGACCATAATTCCGAGAGACGATTCTCTACCGGGGTGCCGGTCAGCGCCAGGCGAAATTCGGCAGGGAATTTACGAATTGCCTGGGTTTGTTTGGCTTCGGGGTTCTTGATGTTTTGGGCTTCGTCGAGGATCACCCACAGCCAATCGATCCCCTGCATCGTTTCAGCATCCAGGCGCGCGATGGGATAACTGGTGAGAATGATATCGTGTGCCCGGGCTGCCTGAATGAACGCTTCGCCTCGCAAGCGGTCGGCACCTCGGTGAACGAATGCCCGCAGGGCAGGGGCAAAACGTTGAATTTCACGTTCCCAATTGGTCACCACCGATGTTGGGCAGATCAAAAGCGATGGCGCCGGCAAAACATCAGCCGAAGATAGCCCACTGTTTTCTTTTTCTTTGAGAAGCAATGCGATCGTTTGAATCGTCTTGCCGAGGCCCATGTCGTCGGCCAGGCAGGCCCCCAGCCCCCAGCGGCGAAAGAAATGCAACCAGGAATACCCATACAGCTGGTAGGGACGCAGTTGGGCTTTCAGGCTTTGCGGTTGAGGCAACTGTTCCAACCGCTCATGCTGGTTGAACTTTTGCAGCCACTCGCTAAGCCAGTCGTCTGTGGTAATAACATCGATGGGTAGGCCGCTTTGTGTGTCTTGCCCCCCCAGGCCGAACTGTATGGCTCCCAGCAGACCCATTTCGCCCTCGAATTGCTGTTTATCCCAAAAACGGATCGCCGCTTCGATCTGGTCGGCGTCGAGCTGCACCCATTGGCCGCGTACCTGTACCAGCGGCGTTTTGAGTGCTGCCAGGGAGTGGAACTCTTCTTCTGAGAGGCTTGTCTCGCCGAGCGACAACTCCCATTGATAAGCGACCAGATTTTCGAGGGTCATTTTTCCCCCGGCAACAGCATCTTTGCTTTGCCTTTTTTTCTGCATCTTTAGGCGCACGCCCAGGCGAGCGCCGGGTTTGTTCCACCACGGCGGCACGAGCACACCGAAGCCGGCGCCTTCGAGCAGGGGGGCGGTTTCACGCAAGAATGTATAGGCCCCCTGCGTATCCAGCGATAACTGAGACGGACGTTTGTCCTTCAGGCTTGCGGCTACCGGTGGGAACAGGCGGGCAGCGTAGCCTAACCCGGCCAATAGCTTTTCCTGCGGTTGTTCGATGCGGCGGCCGAGTTCGGTGAGTACGCTGCCGGTCTTTTTCCATACATCACCTGCCGAGACCAACAGACTCGGATCGTCGCGCGCCTGTAACAGGTAGTGAAGCTGCCAGGCGTCTGACTCTTTCTGCTGGGCCGGAGCCTCCAGGCGGAAAGTAATGCGGAAAGCGGTGTCGCCGGCTACGTACAGGTTACGCATCCACAAGCGGTGGCTGTTTAACAGCGCCTGGAGTTGGGCCGGAGAGGCCTTTACCGTGGGATCCTCATCGAAAAGGGCTTCCAACCAGTGGAGTACGGGGGTGCTGTCGTAGCGTGAAACGCGTGGTTTCGATGAGCGCCCTTGCTGGCGGGCGAATGCGTCACAGTTGGTATCGAGAAAACTTGTCAACAGGCTGCGGGGGGATAGTTCAGGGGTAACCGATGCTGCACGGCACAGCGGCGGCATCGCAGCTTCGAGTTGCGCCAGGCGAGGACCATCTTTTGGCCCATCGAGGATTGGTAACCAGCGTGCATGAAAAACCTTGCCCGCGGTGTCGGCAGGCACCAACACCGGCACCAACTTTTGGGCGGCGAGTGTTTCCAGGGCCAGGGCGGCGGCTCGGCTCCAGAAGATGGCATCGGCTCCCAAAACAAACTGCGCATTCTCGACATCCAATTTGGGTAAATCTACCAGCAGCGCCAGCGCTTCGGCAGGCAGCATCCCATGGCCCTTGACAATCCAGGGGGCCAGGAATGCTGGTGTATCGGCGTCCAATTCCCAATGATGGACAAGCTCCGGCGAAGGAAGTGGGCCGCTACGGCTGGTGGGCAGGCGCAGAACGGCCGATTGTTCTTCTCCCTTTTGGGCCAGAATCCGCTGCACGGCCTGCAAGGGCGCACAGAAAGGATGCTCTTTGGGCCTGGGGTTTTGCGCAAGCCGCCCGCGCTGCCAGGCAGGTGACTTGCCTTCAGACATTTCAGCCCAGAAAAGCATTCCACCGCTTTCGCTGGAATGTTGAGGTGGCTGCCAGTGTGCGTGAAGAACAAGCATGGTCGATCCTTTTGGCGTGATCTTAAGTGTACCAATCTACCAGTATAACGAAAGCACACAAAAGATAATTTTACTCGTTCTGAGGTACTTTTGAGAAGTAACCCCTCGGAACGGCGGAACCTTGCGCAGCAGGCGTTTGCTCGTATTTCTGTGGCGCTTTGCCCCTGCCTGGGCGATGCCCGGCCTTGACAATCCATCTTTGTCCAAGTAACCTCTAGCGAATTAACCGCTTGCCCTGGCTGGTGTTTTATGGACCAGCCCTCCAAACGATCATTGAGACGATTCTGTCGACATCGACCCCGGTTTGTAAGTTCAAGAGCGTGATGCGTTCTTCAACGAGCACCAAAGGTCAATCGTGGACGAAGTCGTGCTTAGCAGAATGCCCAATACAACTCTTGCATCAAAACAACTGAAAAGCAGTACCTTTCCATGGGAAAACGTAGACGATCCATTGTCCTTGCTCGACAGCCTGCAAGGGCAGCCGCGTTGGGCCTGGATAGATTCCGATGAAGCCGTCGTTGCCTGGGGACGAATGGCAGCAATCCAAGGGGCAAATTTGGAGGGCCAACTGGCCCAGGTTGAGGCAACGTTCCCAGGAGAGGAGATTCGCCTCTTTGGTGGGCTACCCTTCGATGCAACAAGCAAAGCCGATTCCATTTGGGGTGGTTTTGCAATCCCAAATTTCATTTTGCCTGGCTGCATTTACCGCCAGACAACGCAACGCCGTGACTTGACGATCATCCACCCCGCCTCAATTATTCCCCAGATTCCATCGCCATCATGCGGAAACAACGCTGCTTCGCTGTTGGGTGCGCGCCTGGAAAGGTTGCTCAGCTATCCACAGTGGGAAGCCATGGTGAACGCTGCTCGCCAGCAAGCCGCTGCCGGGCAACTTCAAAAGGTGGTTTTGGCGCGCGCCTTGAAGGTGACTTTCGAGCATGAACCTTCGTTGGTAACTGCTTTTGCGCACCTTGTGGCACGCTACCCCGGCACGTATCGGTTTTACTTCGAACCTTCTCCCGGCCACGTTTTTCTGGGCGCTACACCGGAATTACTGCTCCAGGTACAAGGCAAACAACTGGACACGATTGCGCTGGCCGGTTCTGCCCCTCGCGGGAGCACGCCCGAAGAAGACCGCAGCCTGGGAGCAGATTTGCTGGCCTGCCCCAAGAACCGGCGCGAGCAGGCCATTGTCGTCGAGCGCATCTGCGATGATTTGAAGCCGCTGTGTGAGTCTTTCCAGTTTCTCAAGGCGCCCCGGTTACGCCAACTGCCCAATATCCAACATCTGGAAACCCCCATCACGGCGCGTTTGAAACGTCCTGGCATCTTGACGCCTGCTGAAGCATTGCATCCTACCCCTGCCCTGGCAGGGCAGCCCCGGCAGGTTGCCCTGGCGATGCTCCGGCAGTATGAGCCTGTGACACGCGGCGCCTACGGCGCACCGATTGGGTGGGTTACACCTGACGGAGACGGTCGTCTGGCCGTCGCCATCCGCTCGGGAATCTTTTGTGGGCGAGTTGGCCGCCTGTATGCCGGCTCGGGCATCCTGGCAGAGTCGCAGCCGGATAAGGAGTGGGAAGAAACGGCCTTGAAATTTCGCCCGATGTTGGAAGCGCTTGGGCTTTGCGAGGATGCTGTATGAGCGTAAACGCCGCCCTGCTGTGGGCGCAAGTTTTGGTGGACGAACTGGCCCGCGGCGGGTTGCGCCGGGTGGTTATTGCACCCGGCTCGCGTTCCACGCCGCTAACGCTGGCCTTTACGGCCCACGAGAAGATGCACTGCACGTTGCAGCTTGACGAACGCAGCGCAGCTTTCTTCGCACTAGGCTTGACCCTGGCCGGTGGCGAGCCGGCAGCGCTGGTTTGTACATCGGGTACGGCAGCCGCAGAATTCTTCCCCGCCATTATCGAAGCCAGCCAGAGCGATGTGCCCTTGTTGGTTTTGACGGCCGACCGCCCGCCGGAACTGCGTGACAGCGGTGCCAACCAGACTATCGACCAGATCAAGCTCTACGGCGGTTATGCGCGCTGGCAGGCCGATCTTCCCGTACCAGAAACGGATCCAACGCCAGCCACGCTGCGCTACTTGCGGGCCTGCGCCGCCCGCGCCCTGGCAGCCGCCCGCGGGCTGAGCAGCCCACCCGGCCCCGTGCACCTGAACCTGCCCTTTCGCAAACCGCTCGAACCGCATGATCGCCTGGAATGGCAGGCCACGATCCAGGCGGCCGCAAGCCATGCCCGCCCACCGCACACCCCCTGGACGCAGATCGGGCGCGGTTTGCGCTTGCCATCCGACGCACAGATCGATCGGCTTGCCGGTGTACTCAAGGGCCGCGCGCGCGGGTTGATCGTAGCCGGGCCGCGCACACCCGGTGGAAACCTTCCTGCGGCGCTGCTGCGTCTGGCTCAAGCTGGCGGTTATCCCCTTTTGGCCGATCCGCTTTCGGGGATGCGCTTCGGCTTAGCCGAAACACGGCCCGTAATCGCCGGCTATGCCCTCGGCCTTGCCAGCGGCCTGTCGGAGCAGCTACCGCAGCCCGAGGCTGTTTTGCGTTTTGGTGCGCCGCCCACTGCCAATGCCCTGCTCGGCTACCTTGAAGCGCTGCCGGCAGAAACCCCTCAGGTTGCCATCCAGGCCGATGGCCGCTGGCAGGATGGTGCGCATACGCTCAGCCACCTGCTGGCCGTTGATGAAGCGCAATGCTGCGAGGCGCTGGCGGCTCGCTTGCATGCGGCCAGCCCCGATGCCGGTTGGCTGGCGTCCTGGCGCGCTCTGGACGCCCGCGTGCAAGCTGAACTGGATACGGCTCCACTTTGCGAAGGGATGCTAGTGCGTGCCCTCTTCGATGCGCTGCCATCGAGGGCCAATGTCGTGCTCGCCAACAGCCTGCCCCTGCGGCATGTCGATGAGTTCGTGCCCGCCAGCGCCAAAGGCCTTCGCTTGTTCGGCTGCCGGGGCGCCAGCGGGATCGACGGTGCCGTATCCACGGCTCTTGGGGTGGCCGCCAGTAGTGAACGGCCGACCCTGTTCCTGACGGGAGATTTGAGCTTTTATCACGATCAGAACGGCTTGTTCGCACTCAAAAAGCAAGGTATTAAAATCACGATTGTTTTGATCAACAACGATGGCGGCGGAATTTTTCGGCGTTTGCCCGTTTCACGCTTCGAGCCCCCTTTTCATGAGTGGTTTATCACACCCCACGGGCTGGATTTTTCCCCGACGGCGCAACAATACGGCCTGGCCTACCGGCGCTGCGAACCGCAAGACGCACCGGCTGCGCTGGCGGATGCAGTTGCCGCAGCGGCGCCGCAACTGCTCGAAGTCCGCACCGACTCGGCTCAAAGCCAGGCCGTCCGGCAGCAAATCATCCAAGCGCTCCAACTTACATAAAGCGTTGCGGGCCCTCCGGCTGCGCGCGAACACGCATATTACCCAGCTGGAATTCACTTTTTCAAGAGCGGAATTCCAATAACCATACAAACGAGGAATCTCTATGACAGACACTATTCGTCCGGCGGCCAATTGGCAGACGGTAAAAGAATATACCGATATTACCTATCACAATGCAGGCGGCGTTGCCCGCATCGCATTCAACCGCCCTGAAATACGCAACGCCTTCCGTTCGCAAACCGTCGACGAGTTGATCGATGCTTTTCGCCACGCCTGGATGGCGCAGGATGTGGGCACAATCTTGCTGACCGGCAACGGGCCTTCGCCGAAAGACGGCGTGTGGGCCTTCAGCGCCGGCGGCGATCAAAACGTGCGCACGTATGGCGGTTATGCCGGCGGCTACGAGCTGCCGCGTTTACACGTTTTGGAACTACAGCGCACCATCCGCTTCATGCCGAAAGTCGTCATCGCGGTTGTGCCTGGTTGGGCAGTCGGCGGCGGCCACAGCTTGCACGTGGTCTGTGATCTGACGATTGCCAGCCGCGAACACGCCCTGTTCCACCAGGCAGATGCCACCGCCGCCAGCTTCGATGGTGGCTTTGGTTCGGCTTACCTGGCGCGCATGGTGGGCCAAAAACGCGCCCGAGAAATTTTCTTCCTGGAAAAGGTTTACACGGCTGAAGACGCGCTCCAGATGGGCATGGTGAACGCAGCCGTGCCACACGAAGACCTGGAAGTAACGGCTTTCGAGTGGGCCACTACCATCAATGCCAAAAGCCCAACCTCGATCCGCATGCTCAAGTATGCCCTCAACCTTGCCGAAGACGGCCTGATCGGACAGCAAATCTTTGCCGGTGAGGCGACGCGTCTGGCCTATATGACCGATGAAACCCGCGAAGGCCGCGACGCTTTCCTGGAAAAACGCAAGCCCGATTACAGCAAGTTCCCACGTTGGGCATGAGGAAGCCATTGAGCGTTTACATTCCCGTCCCGCAGGGGCCGGAAAACGGGCGAAAATTGGTTCAGCCCTCTCGATGATCTCTGGCCGATGGACGACTTTCTAGCCCTTGCAGCACAGTCTTCACCCGCTCACACGGCCATCGTCACCCCAGGTGGTGCAATGACCTATGCCGAACTCAACCGCCAGGTGGCCGCCCAGTGCGCCCGCCTGACTGCACTCGGCGTGAAGTGCGGCGAGCGTGTGGCGGTATTGCTGGATCGCAGCCTCGAGGCGGTTCGGCTGGTACATGCCTGCGCACGGCTGGGGACGGTGCTTGTGCCGCTCAACACACGCCTGATGGCCGCAGAAATGCAAAGCCAGATCGATTCTGCGGCTTGCCGGTGGGTATTTTCCACGCTGGAGAAGCCGCCGTTGGCGGGCGCAGTCGCAATGGAGTCGCTGGCTCCTGTGACGGATTTCGAGAACTGGCTTGGCGGGGAATTCGACCTGGAGAACGATTTTGGCATCCTCTTTACCTCTGGAACAACGGGGCGCCCCAAGGGCGCTGTGTTGACCTGGGGCAATCTCTTCTGGAGCGCGACGGCATCGGCTTTTCGATTAGGTGTCTTCCCAGATGATCGCTGGCTGCTGGCCTTGCCGCTCTACCATATCGGCGGCTTGTCGATCCTATTTCGCAGCGCGTTGTATGGCAGCGCGGTTGTTCTGCCCGCGTTTCCGTCTGACCAGTTCGACCTTGCTCACCTGTGGACCTGCCTGCACGAAAGCAGCGCCACGTTGCTTTCGCTCGTTCCTACCATGCTTTACCGTTTGCTGAACGAAAACCCGGCTGCATCGGACTGGCCGGCAAGCCTGCGCCTGATATTGCTGGGCGGCGCCGCGGCCCCTGCCGAAACCCTGGCGCGTGCCTTGGCAATCCGGCTCCCCATTGCCGTAACCTACGGCCTCAGCGAGGCCGCCTCGCAGGTAGCGACGGCGACCCCACACCAGACACGCCGCAAGCCCGGCACGGTCGGCCGGCCGTTACCGTGGGTGCAGCTGCGCGTTGTGGATGCAGACGAAAATCCGCTCCCGGCCCACGAGATCGGCGAGTTACAGGTACGCGGGAAAACGGTCATGCGTGGCTATCTCCACCTGGATGCAGGCAATGGCGGGGCGCCAGATCGTTGGCTGGCGACCGGCGATCTGGGTTACTGTGACGATGACGGCGATTGGTGGGTCGTGCAGCGGCGCACCGATTTGATCGTCAGCGGGGGAGAAAATATCTACCCGGCCGAGATAGAGGCGATTCTCTGCCAGCATCACGCCGTGGAAGCTGCCTGCGTGGTTGGGATTCCTCATCCAGAATGGGGGCAGCAAGTGGCCGCGGCGGTGGTGCTGCGTCCCGGCCGTCACGTTCTGCCCGAGGCGCTACAGGACTTCTGCCGCCAACGCCTGGCCGGTTTCAAAGTCCCGCGCCGGATTGTGTGGTTCGAATCTTTGCCCCAAACGCCTTCGGGCAAGGTCAGCCGTGTGTTGGTGAAAGAGCAAATTAACTAGCAGCAAGCAGATGACGGTAAGAATGGAGACACGCTCGCTCGGTGACCGGCACAATCCACCGCTCGTCTTTCTGCACGGTTTCATGGGCAGCGGGGCCGATTGGCTTCCTGTAGCCGAACACTTCAAAGAGAATTTCTACTGCCTGCTGCCAGACTTGCCCGGGCACGGCGCCACGCCTCTCGATGCGCACCCTGGCTACGCATCTTGGAGCGTTTTGCTGAAAGAAACGCTCGCCGTGCGCCACATCGAACGCATGGGCTTGATCGGCTACTCGCTGGGCGGGCGGTTGGCACTTTCCTTCACACTCACCTATCCCAATATGGTCGCGCGCCTGGTGCTGGAGTCGGCCAGCCCCGGTTTGAGCGACCCGCAGGAGCGCCAATTGCGCGCCAAGCGCGATGAGGCCCTGGCAGCAAGTATTCTGCAAGAGGGTCTGGAAGCTTTCATATCCCGCTGGTATGACCTGCCGTTGTTTGCGTCGCTCAACCGCCACCCCAATCTCAAAGCGGAACTATCTCGCCAACGCGTCTTACAATCTGCCCAAGATATCGCAACGGTGCTGAATGCGCTCAGCCCGGGGCGGCAGCCCGACTTATCGGCGCGCCTGCCTGAGCTTGTTGCTCCCACCCTGCTGATATCGGGCCGCCTGGATCGGAAATACACCGAACTCACCCGCCATATGGCGCAGGCTGTCCCCAACAGCCGGCTGGCCTCGTTGGCCGGGTGCGGGCACAACCTCCACCGCGAATGTCCTGCCGGGTACGTGGCGCAGCTTCAAGACTGGTTGATGGCAACAGGCTATCGCTGATCCTGCCTTTGAACGGTTCGAACCGCTGTTTGTGCTGGCCGGAGCAGCCGATCAGGCCAGGGAGATTTTCGATGCCAGATCGTATTGCATTGCTTGCAGCAGCGGCTGGAACGCTGTCCGCAGGAAGAAGTGATCGCCCGGAAGCAGGCGCGTCACGCAGGCGCGCTGCGTATGCTCGCGCCAGGCCGCCAGCGCCTCCAGGCTGACTTTACGGTCCTGACGCCCGCCAAAGACGGTCAGCGGAATCGCCAGCGGCGCTTCCGGCCGGTAACGGTAGCTTTCGAACAAGGCGAAGTCGGCGCGCAAACAGGGCAGTAAGAGCTGGAATAGCTCCTCGTGCTGCAAGATCTCGTCCGGCGTCCCTTGCAAGAGGCGCAGTTCCTGGCGGAAGGCTGCGTCGGGTAAGTGATGGATGGGCGCATCGGGATCGGGCAGGTGAGGCGCCCGGGCGGCGGAGACAAACAGATGCAGCGGGAGCGGTAGTTGCATACGGCGCAGGTGCCGGGCCAATTCGAAGCCGATCAGCGCGCCCAGGCTGTGCCCGAAGAAGGCGTAAGGCAGCGTAAGCAAGGGTTGCAGCGCCGGGGCCAACGCCGCTATCAACGCCTCCATTCGTTCGACGGGCGGTTGGTGAAGGCGGTTCTCGCGCCCGGGCAGCTGCACGGGGCAAACTTCGATTTGCGAGGGCAGGTGTTGCGCCCATTGGCGGAAGACGGATGCGCTGCCGCCTGCATAGGGAAAACAGATCAAACGCAGGCGGGCGTGCGGGTTGGGACGGTGGTACATCAACCACGTATCGGGGGTGGCAGGCAAGGTAATTTCCTCACAACTCGCTCAAGATGGATAGAGACTTTCCAGCAGGGGCAAAAGGCGTTCCCATCGGTATTGTTCGACGGCCTGACGGCCTGCCCGGGCCAGCGCGGCCCGTTTTTCGCCATCCAACAGCAGGCCGGTGACGGCCTGCACGAAGCTTTCTCCCGGTGGCGCGATCAGCAGGTCTTGGCCGGGCGTCAGTTGCAAGCCTTCCGCACCCACGGGGGTGCTGACGACCGGCCTTCCGGCGGCCAGGGCCTGTAGTATTTTCAGACGCGTCCCCGTCGCTTTTAGAATGGGGACAATCATGACGCTTGCCTGCGAGAAATAGGGACGCATGTCGGCCGGGTTGGCGGCGACTTGGATGCGCGCGTTGGTTTGCGACAAGGCCAGTACCTCGGCGGCCGGGTTGTACCCGGCGAAGACCAGGCGGGCCTGCGGCACGGCGGCGCATATCCTGGGCCAGGCCTGTTCGCTGAAGGACAGGGCGGCGGTGATATTGGGTTCCCAGTTCATTGCGCCTGGGAACAGCAGGGTCGCCGCTTCGGGTGGCTGCGCCGCAGCCTGCGCCCAGTAATCTACGTCGACGCCGTTGGGCAGGACGAGCGCCTTGGGCCGCAGGGGAGGGGGCAGCTTTTCGCGCTCCTCCTCCGAGACGAGGATCGTGGCTGCGCAGCGCTCAACCGCGTCGAAATAGTATTTGCCTTTCGTGGCCAATACGCTTGGATGGGGCATGTCGTGCGGATCGAGCACCTGGCGTTCGCCGGGAGGCACGAGCGGATGCAGGCCAAAGTTTTGTGTGTGGATCACATCTGGATGCCACTTTGCGATGATGCGGGCAATTAACTGGCGCATGGTTCCGATTTGCCCGAAAGGCAGGGTGGTCAGGTGTGCCAGGCCCGGGATGGTTTGCAGTTCCTGCCTGGCTTCGCCCCCGGCAAAGGTAAGCAGGTAAACTTCGTGCCGCGCCGCCAGGTACGTCAGCATATAACGGGCGCGTTCACGTACGCCGGTCAGGGGATGCGTAGGCGGATCGCCTGCCAGCCACAGGATTTTCATCTGCACCCCCCGGTTGCTTCGATGTAGGGCAGGCATTCTTCTCTGGCGCGGCGCTTGCCGGCATCGTTCCGGCTCGGGGCGTTCTCACATGCCAGCGGCCAGATGGAATATTGTCCTTCGTGGTTGGCGACGACTTTGTAAAGGGTCCTTTTTGCGGGAATCATGAAGGTCTCCAGGTTTCTACGGTATCTTCTCACGCACATTGAATCAAATCTTTCAACCTCGCCATGCAGTCATCGGCCAGTTTTTCGATGGTGGTGCGGCGGTGGAAGCGTTCGTTGAAGCCCCACCACATGCCGAGACGCTCGTTGCTGACAGCAACTTTGCAGTCCAGGAAGATGCGCCCCATGCCGTCGCCGATGATCAGCCCTTCGGGCAGGGGCAGTTCTTCCGGCCTGATCTCCCAGGGTAATTCGAAATCTTCGCTTCCCGATTCTCTGCCGACGTAGTTGAAGGTGACTTCCTGCTTGCTGTGGGCTTTCAACGCCCGCGCGATCGCCTCGTTGCCGCTGAGATACGCAAGCAAACGGAAACCGTACCCGCGGTTGGGAATCTGCTGCGACTGCCGCCGGATCGATTGCAGCGCCTGAAGCGGATCACCGGGATGATCGTCTTGGAAGACCATAACCGTGTTGGTTGCCAGCCACCCCATTGTGCGTGAAAGATCGGCCTGACCGGCAGCCGGCATGATGTCTCTGCCGGAGCGGAAACTGCCTACTTCCAGATACTCGCAGCCCATCCAGCGGGTGAGTGTTTGAACGTAGGCCGTATGAAGGATGTCAATCACCTGAACGTTGTGTTTTTGCGGGATGGCTTGCAGTATGGCGCGGGTTTCAGCCGGATCGAGGCTGCGATTCACCGGGCGCATGACTTTGCCACAGACCAGGCCTTGCCCGTCGGGGTAGTCGGCAGGCAGGTGCGGAATCTGATCCCAGGGTAATGCCAGCCAGTAATCGGCTTCCTGCAGCTGCGCATCCGAGCGCGCGTACGCATTGAGACGTTCGGCCCATTCGGTGAACGACATGGGGACTGGCGGCAGGTTGATGGGTTCGCTGTGGCGCACCTGTTCGTACGCCAGTTGCAGGTCTTCGGCCAGGATGAGGCCCGAAACGTGATCGCTCAAGAGGTGGTTTATCAGAATCAACAGATAGCCGTTCTGCTCCGGGCCGCAGTCGAGCAAACAGGCCTTCCACAGGGGTATATGTGGGCCGGCCGGTTGCTCGATGGTTTTTTTGATCTCCTCCAGGATGATGGCTTTTTGCGCTGCGTTCGATTTTCCTGCCAGGTCGAGGTGAACGAAGGGCAGGGCCATCTCCTGGGGGGAATGGATGTACTGCCGCCACATACCGCCTTCGTACGTGTACGCGGCGCGCAGGATATCGTGCTGTTCGAAAACTGCCTGCACGGCCTGTTGCCAGCAGGCTGCATCGACGGGTGGCCGGAGGGGGTGAATGGCCGGCGCGTCGGGATACAGATGCCGGTGTGGGTAGCGTTCCAGGTACATGGCCTGCGTGGGCAGGAGAAGCGCCGGCCCGCTAGCGGGGGACTGGCATTTCACCGGCGCTTTGCCGGGGCGCTTTTCTTGCAGCCAGCGTACCAGCAAGGCGCGTTTTTCGGGTGTCAGGTCGTTGGCTTGCGGTTTTGGGGGCGTTTGCATGGGATGATCGAGTTTGCAGGTCGGGGATGCGTTTTGCGCCGCAGGAAGCGTCGTTTCAATCAGGCGGCCGGCTTCGTCCCGCGCTGCTGCCTGGCGCAGCCGCTGGGCCAGTTCGTGGCAGCGTGTTTGTACATCGGGTGAGTGAACCAGGGCTTTGAGCGTCTCGGCGACTGCCTCAGGCTTCCAGCGCGGCATCGGCAGTTGCGCGGCGATGCCCAAAGCCCTGGCGCGGGCGGCGTTGTCGGGACGATCGGCGCCGGAGGGCAGGATCAACTGTGGAATGCCGGCAGCCATCGCCTGGACGAGCGTCCCGATGCCGCCATGGTGGATGACCGCCCGGGTATGCGGCATCAGGCTACCAAAGGGCAGAAAGTCGAAGTGCTTTACCTGTGCGGGCAGGTTGGGCGGGACGTGCTGTGGATAGCGCGTCGCCAGGATGCCGCGCCAGCCGAGCAGCCGGCAGGCATCGGCGCTGGCGGCGTAGAACCGCGCCTCCAGAAACAGCCCGGTGCCTGCGGTGATCAAGACCGGCGGTTCGCCGGCTTGCAAGAAGCGCCGTATATCCTCGCCAGGCGCAGGCTGTTCTTCGGATGATGTTCCCAAGAAGCCGACCGGCGTGGCTTCGACGGGCCAGTCGGCGTTTGCGGCGGCAAACCAGGCTGGCCACAGGGCCAGGTTCCGATCCGGGCGGCGGAGCCAGGCCTGCCAGTCTGCGAGCGGTGGCAGGCCGATCTGCTGCCGCAGGGCGTTGACTTCTTGTGCCAGGATCGTCCGGTACATCTCGCCCATCAACGGCAGGGCGATCAGTTCGGATGGTGCCACAAACAGGCGCACGAACGGAATGGCGAGCTTCTCGGCGGCCAGGAACGGTACCGGGCCAGATTTGTTCGGGCTGATCAGGACGGTGGCGCCGGGACGAACGTGTGCGGCAAGGCTGTGGTACTCCGAAAGCGCCTTGGGCAGTATGTGCTGCCGGTAGAAAGCCGGGAAGCCCTTCGGGCTGTTGAGCAGGCGCCCGGCTTCCAGAAAGCTTTGGCGTTCGGCAGGCGTATCGAGGGCAACGAAGTGCAATCCGTGCTGTGCGGCCAGGTTTGCATAGGAACAGTGGCTGAAAAGCGTCACCTGGTGGCCGCGTTCTTTGAGCGCCGGGCCTAGCTGCCAGATCGGTTCGAGATCGCCGTGAGTGCCTTTGACGAAAAACAGGAAATCAGCCATTTTTTGCTTTCAGGCGTGCGGCAAGCAGCCGGCGCTGTTCGGCGGAGAGCTGCTGCATCTGTTGGGAAAGCTGGGCGGTGCGGCGGCCTTTGGCCGTGTTTTGCACGCTGGCCTGGGCCGCGGCCGGTTTCGCCAGGTGTGCCGCAAGCAGGCCTTCGAGGGCCGGGTTGACGATCGCTGCGGGGTCCATGGCCGCCATCTTTTGCGCTGCAAGCCGGCAGTTTTGCCGGACCTCCGGCGATGCCTGCAAGCGCCGGATGGCCTGGGCGATTTTTTCTGGCTGCCATTCGGGAGGCGGCAGGTATTCGGCGACGCCCAGGCGTTGCAGGCGTTGGGCGTTGTCTGGCCGGTCCATGCCGGCGGCCAGGATGAGCTGTGGTTTGCCGGCAGCCAATGCCTGGGCCAGGCTGCCCATCCCGCCGTGATGGACGACGACGGATACGTGCTGCATGATGCTGCCCAGGGGCAGGAATTTTTGGCAGATCATCTGGTCAGGAAGCTCGGACGGAAGCAGGTGAGCGTGGGGCGTAAGCAGGATGCCAGGCCGATCCAGTTGGCGGCAGGCTTCGACGCACGCCGGGAAGAAGCCCGACTTCAAGGACGTGCCCGTGCTTCCGGTGATCAAAATGGGGTCCGGATGCCGGGCCAGCCACGCCTGCATTTCACCGGGCAGTTCGCCCGTTCCGAGCGTAGAAAGCGTCAGGAAGCCGGCCGGCAGGATTTCGAGATCGGTCGGCCAGCCGGGTTCCGGGGCTGCATACCAGGCAGGCCAGTTGCCGAGGTTGAGTTGCGGGTAGCGCAGCCAGGCAGGCCAGTTTTCCACGCGCGGCAGGCCGAATTCTGCCCGTAAGGCGTTGAGTTCCGGGGCCAGGAGCGTGGTGTGAAGTTCTTCCAGCGTAGCGAAACTGGGAGCGTGCATCGGCGCCAGAAAGACGCGCGCCAGCGGCAGCCCGATGGATTCGGCGGCCATCTGGATGCCGGCGGAAGACAGGTTGTTGCCAATTAACACGCATTCCGCCGTACGGCAGTTTTCCTTTACGAGCCGGTATTCCCTGGCGAGAAGGGGCACGGTGTGGGTTTTGTAAAACGCAATGTGCCCGCGCGGCTTGAGCAGCCACGACATATCCGCCGTGAACTGGGCAAACTCGTCTTCCGTGTCCACGGGGGCAAAATCCAGGCCTTCCTGTTCGGCCAGGCCGCGGAATCCGGCGTGGGTGATCAGCGTGACGGTATGGCCGCAACGCTTGAGAATAGCCGCGACGCGTGTGATCGGAACGACGTCGCCGTACGTGCCTTGCACTGCCAGGATCGCTTGCATCGTTTTATAAATCGCTCAACAACGATTGAACCTCATCGTCCGACAGCTCGTCCAGCCGCAGCATCATCTCCTCGATGTCGGCTGCATGGGCCTGTTCGATCACCTGCTCGTCGATCAGGCGGGCGATTTCTGCGACGGTGAAGTCGACGGTGAAGAGCACAGTTTGCGAGAGCGTGACCTGATAGTGGTCGCGGATGCGGGCCATGACGCGCATGGCCATGATCGAATCGCCTCCGAGGTCGAAGAAGTCGTCGTGGATGCCGATGCTTTCCAGTTCCAGCCACTCGGCGCAAAGCGCGGCCAGCCACTTCTCGGTGGGCGTCCGGGGTGTTTCTTCTCCTGCTGCCGGCGCGTCCGCGGACGAAGCGCCCGCTGCGGGGGACATTTTTTGTTGAATCTGCTCGGGATCGTACATTTCTCCGGCAATACGGTTGATCAGCGATGAATCCGATGTCATTCTGTACTCCTTGAGATGGTTCGCTAATTCCTGGGTGCGCCAGGCTGATAAGACAATTGCTGTGCGGCTTCTGCAGCGATATGGAAGAGGCAGCCGCCTTGCGCGCTTTGGCGCTGGCTTGCGCCGATGCTGTTCAGGAACGCCAGGGCGGGCTGGTTCCTGGATGTCGGCTGGTAGGGAATGCTGAGTTGTGTGCAGCCGCGTTCGAGGGCCAGCTTGCCGAGATATTGCATCATCTGGTGTTCCACGCCTCGCCCGAGCACCCGGCAGCTGAGCAAGAACGTGTCGAGGTGCAGCGCGTGGTCTTCGGTGTGGAAGGCGACTGCACCGACCAACCCGTAGTCTCCGAAGCGATCGCATACCGTCACGGTCAAGAATTCCAGCACCTGAGACTGGCTGATCTGCTGAATTTCGCTTTCCGTCCGCCGGATGGTGGTGGCGTTGAACTGGTTGGTGCGTTGAGTCAATTGCGCGACGCGGCCGATTTGCTCGGGCGCCAAGGGGGCAATGTGGACCTTCAACTCCAGGCCGGCGAGGAAATCTTCGAAGCTCAGGCTGGCCTGAAGCGCCTGCTGGCGGGCGATGTTTTGCCGATACAGGTGTGTCCGCCGGCGATCTTCCTCCGTGACCTTCAACTGATCGAAGGCCCACACGTGTTGCAGGAAGCGAGACAGTTTTTCAGGCTCCTGCGGCAGTTGGACGGTGAGTACCTCCGGGCAGGCCGCCTGGACTTCGGCGCATTCCAGCGGGTTGTCGTCGATGAAGATGAGGCTGTCGATGCCGAGTTGCAGATCCTCCGCCAGGGCGCGCAGGTTGAGAGATTTCGGCTGCCAATCGATCTTCCAGGCCAGGATGTGTTCACGCTTGAGCGGCATGTCGGGGCGGTGATCGAAGACTTCCCAGACATCGGCAGCGTTGTTCTTGCTGCACAGGCACAGCAGGCGGCCAGCGTGGTGCTGGGCGACCATCATCTCTTGCAGCTGGCGGTACGGGTGTGAAATTTCCACGCCCTGCGGCCCCACTTCGCCGCAGACGCCGTGCCATAGCGTGTGATCGCAGTCGAGCACGATCACTTTGCGGGGCGGTATGCGCAGGGCATAGACCCGGCGGGCCAGCAGGGTGGCCAGGGCGGTGAAGCCGGCGGTGGTGTAGGGGGCGTGGCCGAGCTGATCGGTGTAGGCATCGTAGCTTTTTTCGACCGGGTACAGCCTGCCCAACTCGGCCGATGTGGTCAGGTAGACGCCGGGGCAGCCTTTCAGCGTAGCGGCCAGGTATTCTTCCAGGCGTCGGAACAGTGCGGCCTTGCCGGCATCGGCCAGGGCGGCCGGCGACGGCGGGCAAACGCAGACGATATGGGGTGTGGCGGAGCGGCCAGCGGCCGATTGCAGGGCCAGCGCCAGGTCGCGGGTATGGCGTTCGATTTTTTCGTGCATATGGGCGGGGTTCTGGCCGAGGCTTTCGAAGCGCAGCCAGTCTTCGAAGCGAATTAAAACGACGTTGACACCATCCAAATTTTTGGCCAGCAGGCTGTTGGGATTGAGCAACTGCTGGAACACCTGGTTGTAGGGCGCAAACTCGATGGCGGTTGGGAAGCCAAGCTCGTTCATCCAGAAGGCCAGGCCCGGTTTGAGCGGTTCAGCCGTAAAGGTGGCCGTAAGAGCGAGTGTCTGCGGTGCGTGCCGGGCCGGTTCGGCGGCGTCTTGTGGCTGTGGAGCAGGCGGCCGGGGCCGCAGTTGCGAAAGAGGCAGGTCTGGGCGTTGGATGCATTGTTCGAGAATGTCTTGATAGCATTCGGCGAACTTCTTTATCGTTTCAGGGCGGAACAGGTCGCGACGGTAGGCGAGGTTGGCGTGTAGCCCGCTGCGATATTCCATCAGGGTCAGGAACAGGTCGAATTCTGTCGCCCGGTTTTCGATATCGATCCAGGCCAGGTCCAGCGCGGGCATTTCGATCCCTTCGACCGGCGATTGGACCAGGCTGAACATCACCTGGAAAGGCGGCGGTTGGTGGGCGCGGCGCTTGGGCTGTGCGGCGCGTACGATCTGGGCAAAAGGGATGGCCTGGTGTTCGTAGGCTTCGCGTGCGACGGCGCTTACACGCCCTACAAGCTCCCGCAGGGTCGGATCGCCGGCCAGGTTGGTGCGCAAAATCAACGGGTAAGCAAAGAAACCGGCCAGGTTTTGCGTTTCGGGTTGGGTGCGACCGGAGACCGGTGACCCGACCCAGATGTCTTCCTGGCCCGAAAAAACATGCAGGGTGGCCTGAAATGCCGCCAGCAGGCTCATAAAGACGTGGGCGCGTTCCTGGCGGCTCCACGCACGCAGTGCCTGTACACTGCCGGCCGGCAGATCGAAAACCATTTGCGTGCCGTTCTGGCCGGGAACGGCCGAGCGGGGAAAATCGGTGGGCAAAAGCGGGGCTTCGGGCGCGTTGGCCAGTTGCCGCTTCCAGTAAGCGAGGTGCGGCGCTTGTTCTTCGCGGCCGGTTTGGCGCTGTTGGCGGGCGAAGTCGGCATATTGGAACGGGCGCAGCGCTGCAGGCGCTTCTGCCGGTTCCCGGCGGACGGCAGCAGTGTAGGCGGCAGCTATCTCGTCCAACAGGATGCCGAGCGAACGGATGTCGGCGACGATGTGGTGGGCTGCCAGCACCAGCCAGTGATGGGCAGGTGCCAGGCAAAAAAGGGCGGCCCGCAGGAGCGGCCCACCGGCCAGATCGAACGGCGTGTTCAGCGCTTCCTCGGCCAGCCGTTTGGCTTCGGCTGTGCAAGGCCCGGCCGGAAGGTGGCTGAGGTCGGCGAACGACAATTGCAATGCAGATGCGGGCAAGACGGCAGGCGCAGGCATGCCGGCGGCAGCCGGGTAAACGGTCCGTAAGACTTCGTGGCGGGCCACGCGTTCGGCAAACGCTTGTTCGAGGGCTTCGACGTCGAGCGGGCCTTTCAATGCCGCGGCCGCGCTGATGTTGTGGATCGGCGAGGGGGCCGGCATGATCTGTTCGACCAGCCAGAGCCGTTCTTGTTCGAAGGAGAGCACGCACTGCGCGGGGCGCGCCGCAGCAGGGTTTGTGGGATGCGTGTTTGCCATAATTAACTCGGAAGCCCTTCAATCCCAGCCTGGCTGGTGGTGATGATCGCCCGCAGGGCCTCGGCAAAGTCTTGCGCCACCTTTTGGATGGTCGCCCGCCGGTAGAGGTTTTTGCTGTAGATCAACTTCACGGTAAGCCGGCCGCCAAAGACGCTGATCAGGCATTCCAACAGATAAGGCCGTTTATCGTGCAGGGCCTGCCCCCATCCGGGGAATTCGAGTACCGGTGTGTACAGGCCTGTTGCGGAGGCTTGCGCTGCCGCAGGGGCCGGGGCGTCGTTCGCTTGCAGGATATCGCCGCTGTGGACGAAGTTGAAGATCACTTCCGGGCGCGGGAGGCGGCTCAGGACATCGACCACGCCCGGGTTGGTGCTACAGCGCAGCATGACTTCGAAACTGCGTCCCTGGTTCGGCATGGCGTGCAGTTGGGTGGCGGTTTCGGCGAGAGCGTTTGATGGGTTGTCGCTCGTGTGCTTCAAGACGATGCGCCGGTGGAGGCTGAACCAGCCGACGGTGCGCGACAGGTTGAGATCGGTGTCCGGCATGAGCGTGCGGCCCATATCGACCGCATCGAAGACGAGGCCGGGCGCCCCGCTCCAGCGGGCGACGGCCTGCACCAGCGCTGTCATCAGCGCGGTTTCGACGGGGATGCCCAAGCGGCGCGGCAGGTATTGGAACAGGGCGCGCGTTTCCTCCGGGCCGAAGCGGGTCAACACGGTTTGTACGGAGTCGTACGTGTTTTTGCCGGTTTCGGACGGGAAATCGACCGGCAGGGGGGCGGTTTGCTCCCACGGGAGCGCCTGCCAGTAGGCCAGTTCGGCGTGTACGTCGCCGGCGTTGGCGTATTGTTCCAGGCGTTCCGTCCAGTCTTTGATCGATGTGGTCTTGGGCGGCAACTGCACGGCCTGGCTGCCTTCGAGCTGCCGGTAGGCGGTTTGGAAATCGTCCAGCACGATCATCGAGGAGGAATCGCAGACCAGATGGTGCAGGAGGAACAACAGGCGTCCCGGCCGGGCAGGCCCCAGGTCGAAATGGGCGATGCGGAACAGGGGTCCGTTGGCGATATCGAGCCTGTTTTGCAGGTCATCGGCCGCACCCTCGATGGCGGCTGTCAGGGCCTCGTCGGGTGTGCCGGAGAGATCGACATCATCGAAAGGAAGCATGTCGAATTCGGCGGGCGGGGCGATGTGCTGCCGCCAGCGCTTGCCATCGTGGCTGAAGCGGGCGCGCAGGGCGTCGTGGTGGTTCATGACGTGTGCCATCGCTTGCTTGAGCTTTTGCCGATCGATGCCGTTGGGTACTTCGAAGATATTGGCTGCGTTCCAGCGGTTGGGGACGTGAAATTCCTGTGCGAAGAACCAGCCCTGGCACACCGTTAACGGCATCGTCCCGCTCACAATGCCCTGGGCAGCCCGTGCGGCCGGGGTCTGCGCCAACTGCGCCAGTTCGGCGATCGTCTGGGCCTCGAAAAACTGGCGGGGCGTGCAGGCCAGCCCGGCCTGGTTGGCCCGGGCGACGACACGCATGATCAGAAGCGAATCGCCTCCCAACTCGAAGAAGTTGTCCTCTACGCTGACTGCTTTCAGCCCGAGCACGTCGCACCAGATGCGGGCCAGGAGCAGTTCGTGGGGCGTACGGGGGGCAATGAAACCTTTCGTGGACGAGCCGCCTTGGCGCTCGCCGGGCGTGAGCAGGGCGCGTACGTCGATCTTGCCGTTCGGCGTCAGCGGGAGTTGCTCCAGCATGATGAAGGCGCCCGGCACCATGTAGTCGGGCAGCCTGGTGCGCAGGAAGCTGCGGATTTCTTCTGCCGGCGGGGCGCTGCCGTTGGCCGGAACCAGGTAGGCGGCCAGTTGCCCGGTTCCCGATGGCGTGTCCTGGGCGGCCACCACGCATTCGGCGACCGCCGGGTGCCGGCGCAGGCAGGCTTCGATTTCCCCGGTCTCGATGCGGTACCCGCGGATTTTTACCTGGCGATCGACGCGTCCCAAAAATTCGAGGTTTCCATCCGGCAGATAGCGCGCCAGGTCGCCGGTCCTGTACAGGCGTTCGCCGGGTGCGGCGGCATACGGGTGTGGGAGGAAGCGGT
Source organism: Chloroflexota bacterium (assembly GCA_049325275.1). GTDB lineage: Bacteria > Chloroflexota > Anaerolineae > Anaerolineales > UBA4823 > CAIQJJ01. Next base: position 143,497 of record JBMOLU010000074.1, on the reverse strand, counting down.
CCGCCGTCAAATCGGGACGGTGCAAATAGCCGCGCACAACGCCGGTTCCGCCCAGGTAGAGTTCGCCGGGCGCGCCGATGGGGATGGGTTGCAGGTGCGCATCGAGCAGGTAAATCTGCGCATTGGCGATGGGCCGCCCGATGGGAATGCGCGCGCCGGGTGTTGGCGCCAGGCAATCGTAGACGCTGCACCACACGCTGCCTTCGGTGGGGCCGTATTCGTTGAACAGGCCGGTGCCGGGCAAACTTTGCTTGTGCCGTTCGACGAGCTCTTTCGGGCAGGCTTCACCGCCGAGGAGGACGGCCTTGAGCGGGGCGAGGCATTCGCCAAGCTCTGCCAGGAGCAGTGCGTAAAGATTCGGCGCACAACCCAGGTGAGAAGGCTGCGTGTCGGCGATCAAGCGCCGCAGTTGCAGAAGGTCCTTTTCGGCGTCGGGGCCGGGGAGAACGAGGGCGCCTCCCTCGCACAGAGTCCAAAAGATGCCGGGGATCGAGCCATCGAAGGCGAAGGAGAAGAGCGTCAGGAATGCAGTCACCGGCGCTTTGTAGTAGTGTTGCCGGGCGGCCGTCGAGTGGAGTAGGTTGCGGTGCGAAACGGCGACGCCTTTGGGTTGCCCCGTGGAGCCGGACGTGTAAATGACGTAGGCCAGGTTTTCAGGTGCGATGGCGCATACCGGATTGCTGCTGCTTTCCCGGTCAAGCGCTTCCCCGTCGCCGTCCAGGCAGACGATCTGCGCCGGGCAGCCGGCCAGGGCGGTGGCCTCAGCCTGGCGGGTGAGCAGGATGGGTGGCTGCTTGGCATGCCCGGCGGCCAGATCGGCCAGCATGAAGCGCAGGCGCTCCGGCGGGTAGGCCGGGTCCAGGGGGACGTAGGCTCCACCCGCCTTGAGGATGCCCAGAATTCCTACGATCATTTCTACCGAGCGTTCCAGGCAAAGCCCGACCAGCGTGTCGGGGCCGACGCCCAACCGGTGTAAGTAGTGGGCCAGCCGGTTGGCGCCTTCGTTCAGCGCCCGGTAGGTCACGGGCCGGTTTTCGAAGATCAGGGCGGTTGCGGCCGGGGTACGCGCCACCTGCGCCTCGAACAGCGCCGTCAGGCCGGCAGCATCGGGCAGCGGGGCTTGCGTGCCGTTCCAGGTGATCAGCAGGCGCCTGCGCTCGTTTGCAGCGAGCAGCGGGATGTCGCCGATGCGTTGGGCCGGGTCGGCGAGGGCGGCTTCCAACAAGGTGTGGAAATTGCCGATCAGCCGTTGGATGGTGGCTTCGTCGAACAGGTCGGTGCTGTATTCCACCGAGCCGGCCAATTCCTCACCGGATTGGCTGAGCGAAACCAGCAGATCGAACTTGGCGGTTTCGTTTTCGATAGGAAACGAACCGAACTTCAGGCCGGGGACTTCCAGGATGGAACTGGGCGTGTTCTGGAAGACAAACATGACCTGAAACAGCGGGCTGCGGCTGAGATCGCGCTCGGGATGCAGCGTTTCGACCAACTGCTCGAAGGGCAGGTCTTGGTGGGCGTAGCCGTCCAGGCAGGCTTTGCGCACGCGTTGCAGCAGTTGGCGAAAGGTGGGATCGCCGTGCAGGTCGGCGCGCATCACCAGCGTGTTGATGAAGAAACCGATCAGCCCTTGCAGCTCGGCGCGCTGGCGGTTGGCAACGGGGGTGCCGACGGCGAAATCGCTTTGGCGGCTGTAGCGCCCCAGCAGCACCTGGAAGGCTGCCAGCAGGATCATGAAGGCGCTGACGCCCTCGCCTTGCGCCAGGCTTTGCAGCCCCTGGGTCAAGGCCGGCGGCAGCGAAAACGGCAGCGTGCGCCCGCGGTACGACTGCACCGCCGGTCGGGGGCGGTCGGTTGGGAATTCCAGTGCGGGCAGATCGGTGAGCTGTTGCTGCCAGTAGCTCAACTGGCGTTCGAGCACGGCACCCTGGAGCCATTGGCGCTGCCAGAGCGAAAAATCGGCATACTGGATGTCCAGTTCCGGCAGCGGCGATGGCCTGCCCTGGCGAAATGCCTCGTAGAGCGCAAGGATTTCCTGACAGAGCAGGTTCAAAGACCAGCCATCGGAGATGATGTGATGCATCGTCAACGGGATGACGTATTCTTCCGGGCCGAGTTGGAAGAGGGCGATGCGCAGCAGCGGGCCATTGGCCAGGTCGAAGGGCCGGGCGATCTCGGCGATCACGTGTTGGTATGTGATGGCCGGGCGTTCTTCGTCGGGCAGCGCTTGCAGGTCGTGCAGGGGGATGTCGATGGCGATCGCGGGAGCGACGACTTGTACGGGCTGCTCGTCTACGATGCGGAAGGTCGTGCGCAGAATCTCGTGGCGACGTACCACTTCGGCGATGCTTTGTGCCAGGGCGGCCGTATCGAGCCGGCCCCAGGTGTGCAGGATGACCGGCATGTTGTAGATTGCTGTACCCGGTTCGATCTGATCGAGGAACCACAGGCGTTGCTGCGCGAACGAAAGCGGAATCTGGCACGCTGTGGCGGGCCGGCGAGGAACGCGCTGGCTGTTGGTTTCGCCCTGCGCCTTGCCGAGCATTTTATCGAGCAAGGCGCGCCGCTTGGGAGAAAGCATGGCATCATACTTCACTGAAGTACTCCTTCCAAGCGCTTCGAGCCGGCGTTTTGCAGCATCTGCTCGATGAACCGGCAGGCCGTCTGGATGCCGTTTTCGTTGTCCAGTTGCTGGCGCATCTGGCCGGCAGAACGGCTGTAGCGCGCCCCGTGAACGGTTTTGGTGATGGCGGCGCTCAGACGTTCGGCCGTCAACTGTGCATGCGGGATCACCGCACCGGCGCAGCCCAGGGCGCGGGCGTACTCTGCCCAGATGGGTTGGTCCAGCAAGTGAGGTACTACGACCGTCGGCACCCCGGCGCGGAAAGCCGCAGCGGTCGTACCGGCCCCACCGTGATGGACGATGCAGGACGCTCGCGGGAAGAGCCAGCGGTGAGGAATGAATCCGGTCGCGTACACGCTGGCCGGCAGCTGCGATTTTTCGGTGAGTTCGCTTTCGCGGTGCTGGATCACGGCCCGGCAGTTGGCCTGTTCGACGGCTTCCAGAAGCAGCCTGACTTGCTCGCCGGGGGCGGCGGCAGGCATACTGCCGAAGGTAATCACCACGGGCGGATCGCCGGCGGCCACGAATGCTTCCAGGGCAGGGTCCACCTGCCAGCTTTCCTCCTCGAAGAAGAAATAGCCGGTGATGCGGTAGTGCGGCGGCCACTGCGCCGGGGGCCGGAAAATGAAGCGGCTGACGGCGTAAAGGGCCAGCTGGGGTGAGGCGCCATCGGCCCCCAGCGGGTCTTCGAGCGGCGGCAGGCCTTCCTGTTGGCGATAGGGGTTGACTAATGGGGCGCTGACGGCACGCAGGGCTTTGTTGCCGCCCGACCCAAACGGCGACAAGTGCACCGAAACGAAGGGCAGGCGCGTGGCATCGTAAACCATGCGCGCCGCCAATTGAAACGGCGCGCTGATCAATACATCGGCCTGTTCGCAAAGCGCCAGCAGCTCCCGGTACATGCCGGGCAGGGCCGGCAGCACGGTGTTCAAGTAAAAGCGTGTCTGCTCGATGGGATCGGTCAGGATCATCTGCCGGGCGCCGATTTCGTTCCACACGCTCGATTCGAGTGCCGAACCGATGGGCGCATACGAAAAGCCTGCGTTCTTTACCCGGGCTTCGTACTTCGGCGGCATGGCCAGAACCGCATCGTGCCCGTGGCGCTGTAACTCATTGGCCAGGCCTAAAAAAGGTTGTACGTCTCCGGTGGTACCCAAACTGGTCATGACTGCACGCATAAATTCTTCCTCGCTGGTTCTGTGGCCCTGGCGCCTGCGGGGTATCGAGACTTTCGCGGCGCCAGAACATCAATTTTCGGCCTGGTAATCACATTCCAGGCTGTGGCGGGTCTGTAGAATCAGACGCCGCAGCGTTTCTGCCGGCAGCCTGGGGACCACCGGGCAGGTTGGCAGCTTGTTTGCCTGGGCGTTGGCATAGATGCGGAAGGGGTCCAGCCGTCCGAAATAGTAGCCGTCGAACAGCGCGGTTTCCTGTACCAACCGGGCACGCAGCAGCTCGTCGGTCACGTTGACGGCGGTGAGCGTTCGCCGGCCGAAATCGGCCACGCTAAAATCCACCGGCAGCCAGCCGTGGCGTGGGGTGTAAAACTCGGCCCAGGTGTGATTGAGCGCGCTGTAGCCGCGTCCGGCGATCGAGAGTCTGTGGGGGATTGTAGGATCGACCGCACGGCTCAACATGGCCCCGCATTGCTCGCGGGCGGGGATGCGCATCAGGCGGCACAGGTTGACGAACAGGCGCGCCAGGTGCATGCAGGGGCCGAAGCGGGTTTCGATGATCGCCGTATCGGCCAGGTAGCTTTGCAGGTAAAGCGTGTTGTCGAGCACCCACTGGTAAATGCGGCGTGCCATGGCGTGGGCGTCGTCGACGGGGGCCGAAAAAATCTTCTTCAGGATTTCGCCGGCCTTGGCCAGCTGCGCCGGCGGATAGGTCGGGCGCAGGTAAGCGGCCAGGTTGGCCGGCGGGACTGCCGGGCTGCCTGCGCCGGATGGCAGGTGTTCTTGCAGGCGGCAGGTAAAGTCGTAGCCGATGCGGCACGCGCCGGCCGCATTCAGTGCCTGTTTGAGCGGATACTGAAAAACCATGCTGCGCTGGCGGTCGGCGTATTGCAGCAGATCGGCTGGGCTGCACTGCATGATGTGCACGCCGGTCTGGCAGGCGTGTTCGACCGGCAGCGGAATGTTGATGCTGCCGCTTTCCAGCGCCTGCCGGTATTCCCCGGCGGGAAGCTCGATTTCGTAACGCCCCGAGATTTGCAGCTTGAGGGGTGGCCGGGATTCGTCTTCAGACGGCCCGCCGGCTGCCAGGCCGGGGAGCGATGCCCGCAGCCAGTGGTAGCGGGTATGCCGCAATTCGTGCTGCTGATATGGTGTGCACTTTCGCAGCCAGTTGGTGGTGTGATTGAAGTCGAAATACAGTTCGCCGTTGCGGCGCTGGACGACCAGGCCGCGTTCGACGGCGTGGTCGAGGTAAGCGGCCATCTGGGCGCGGTCGATGCCCGACAGTTCGCCGTAATGGTCGAGCATCAGGTCCCTGCTGCAAGCGCAGTCGGCGGGCAAGGGTTGGTGGTAGACCGCTTCGAAGGCGGCGCCCAAATCCATGTCGGCCAGCGTGGGTTGGGCCGCCAGCAGGCTGAGCAGGCTCTCGAAGATGGGGTCGGGTAGCTGCGGTTCGGCCTGATCGTGGTAGACGAACCAGACGTAGACGAAAACTGCCAGCAAATAGGGGTGCCGGTAGAAGAAGGCCAGGCGCTCGTTGATCGTGTTCCCGCGGTCGCCTTGACCGGTATGGAACAGGTGGTAAGCCCGAGCTTGCCCGGCGAAGCCAAAGCGTGCACCCAGCTCCCACAGCCGCACGCCGAGTTCGGTGTCTTCACCGCGGCGCATGCCCGGGTCGAAGCCGTTGGTACGTTCCAGCAGGCTGCGGCGTACGGCCACGTTGGATGTGATGAAAGCGTAGGCGCACAGCAGGCTGTTGGGGTACTGCCGGCACACGTCGCGCAGCTGTGTCTCGAACTTTTCCATGGCAAAGCTGGGATACATGCTCAGGCGCGCCTGAGCGTGCAGGCGTTCGAACTGGACGGCGATGCCTTCCCCGAGAAAGTCCTGCGGGGTGGTGGCTGCCTTGGCTGCCAGGGCTTGCAGCGGGTCGCTCGATTTTGCGCCCAGGTTGAGATGGTAACGCCCACCCGAAACGACATCGAAGCGCCCCTGGCGAATGGCTTCGTCGTAGTGTGCCAGCCAGTCCGGCGCGGGCAGCATATCGGCATCCAGGAAGATCACCCATTCGCCTTGCGCCTGCCGCCAGCCGGTGTTGCGGGCAGCCGAACGCCCCTGGTTGGCGGCGTGGGCAAGGGGCCGCAGGGCAAAGCTGGCCGGGTGGCGCTGCAGAAAGGCCGGCGTGCCGTCCTTCGAACCGTCGTCCACCACCAGGCATTCGAAACGCTCGTGCGCAAAGGTTTGCGCCTCCAGGCAGCGCAGGAGCAGCGCCAGCGAGGCGCGGTCCTTGAAGACAGGGATTACCAGGCTATACATCACTATTCCAACCCCATCAGCATCGCCTCGACTTCTTCGTCCGTCATCGTGGCGATCGTGCGCAGGGTCTCGGCGATCCTGTCGGCATCGCCTTCATTGCCGCTGCCTTCGGTCAGGGCGGCTGCCAGGCCGGCGATAGTGGGGTTTTCGAAGAACAGGGCGATCAACGGTTGTTCGGTCTCGAAGACATCTTGCAACTGGGCGATATTTTGCACGGCTACCAGCGAATTGCCGCCCAGTTCGAAGAAGCTATCGTAGGCGCCGACGCGTTCGACGCCCAGCAGATCGCGCCAGATTTCTGCCAGCACTTCTTCCAGATGGGTGCGCGGTGGCACATAATCGCCTTCCAGGCCCGATTGAATGGAGTCGGCGGCCGGCAGGGCCTTGCGGTCGACCTTACCATTGGGGGTCAGTGGCAGGGCTTCGAGGAACACGAATGCCGAGGGCAGCATGTAATCGGGCAGCTGCGTTTTGGCGAAGTTGCGCAGTTCGCCGGCCGAGGGCGTCAGCAGCGGATCGACCACTACGTAGGCCACCAGGCGGTCTTTGTTGACCGGCGGGCTGAACAACAGATGCTGCTGAAATTCACTTTGTGCCTCGACGACGACGGCGCTGACGGCGGGGTGCCGGGCCAGGATGGCTTCGACTTCACCCAATTCCACGCGGAAGCCGCGGATTTTTACCTGGTGGTCGAGCCTTCCCAGGAATTCGAGCTGGCCGCTGGGGGTGTAACGGACGAGATCGCCGGTCTTGTACAGGCGTGCGCCCTCCTGGCGGCCGAACGGGTCGGGAATGAAGGCCTCGGCGGTGCGGTCGGGCTGCCCCAGGTACCCGCGCCCCAGCACCAGGCCGCCGATGTGCAACTCACCGGGAATGCCGCTGGGTGTCGGTTGCAGGAACTTATCGAGCACGTAGATGCGCGTGTTTGCAACCGGCCGCCCGATCGGTACCACCGGCAGGCCCTCATCTGGCCGGCAGGGCCACAGGGTGGCGGCTACGCAGGTTTCGGTAGGCCCGTACTGGTTATAGAGTTTGGCTGTCGGCAGGACGCTCCAGAAATGGTCCTGTAACTCGGGCGTCAACACCTCCCCGCCGCAGAAGACTTGTTGCAGGCTCCGGCAGTTCTCGCCGCCGACCTGTTCCAGGAAGACGCGCAGGAAAGACGGCCCCATGCGCAAGGCGGTGATTTGTAGCTCGTCGATCAGGCCGATCAGATAGCGGGGATCCTTCTGCCCGCCCGGCCTGGGCAAAATCAGCGCTGCGCCGGCCGAGAGTGGGGCGAAAATCTCCCAGATCGACACGTCGAAGTTCAAGGCTGCCAGCTGCAAGAAGCGATCCGTTTGGGCCAGCGGGCAGGCCCCGGCGCGCCACAAGAGGTGGTTGGCGATGGCCGTGTGGGCGATCATCACGCCTTTGGGCTTGCCGGTCGAGCCAGATGTGTAAATGACGTAAGCAAGGTTCTCTCCGCTGGTCAGGCATACCGGGTTTTCGTCTTTGGGTGCGATCAGTTGCGCCTCGGGGCCGTCCAGGTGGAACACCTGGGCGTCGGAAGCCGGCAAGGTGTAGGCCAGAATTTCCGTGGTCAGCAGCACGGCAACCTGTGCGTCGGACAGGATGTAGGCCAGGCGCTCCAGCGGGTATTCGGGGTCGAGCGGCACGTAGACGCCGCCGGCTTTGAGCAGGCCGAGCAGGGCCACGATCAGGCCGGTGGTGCGCTCCAGGTAGACGCCGACGCGTATCTCGGGTCCGACACCCAGCGAACGCAGGTGGTGGGCGAGGCGGTTGGCGCGGCGATTGAGTTCCCGGTAGGTCAGGCGTTCTTCGCCGCAGATGACGGCCACGGCATCTGGTGTGCGTTCGGCCTGGGCTTCGAAGAGCCGGTGCAGGCTGAGCGCCGGTTCGATGGCGCTTTCGCAGCTGTGGCTCCACTCGCCGAGCAGTTGGTGGCGTTCGGCAGGTGGGATCAGCGCCAGCATGGAGACCGGGCGTTCGGGGTCGGCTGCGATGTCGTCGAGCAAGGTTTGCCAGCGTTCCAGCAGGCGGGCCATGCTGGCTGCATCGAAGAGATCGGTATTGTACTTCAGGGCGAACAGCAGCTTTCCCTGGGCTTCGCCACCCATCAGCGTCAGATCGAACTGGGCGGCTTGCCCGGTGATGGCTACGGGGTCAAAGGGCAGCCCCGGAATGGGGACGGTGTTCCCATCCAGATTGAGCGCCAGGGCGGCCATACCTTCTTCGGCGTAGCGCTGCGGCTGTTGGAAGGCGAACATGGCCTGGAAGACCGGCGAGCGACTGAAATCACGTTCGGGCTGCAATTGATCGACCAACCGGGCGAAGGGGTAGTCCTGCTGCCGCAGGCCGTCCAGCACTGTCTGACGCACCTGGGCGAGGAATTGGGTGAAGGAAGGGTTGCCGGACAGGTTGGCGCGCAAGGCGATCGTGTTGACGAAGTACCCGCTGAGATCGGAGAAGCAGGCGCGGCTGCGCCCGGTGGTTGGCGCACCGACGATGATATCGTCCTGGCCGGTGTAGCGGTGCAGCAGCACCTGGAATGCCGCCAGGAGGGTCGTGAAGAGCGTCGTCCCTTGCGCCTGGCTGAGGGCCTTGAGCTTTTGAGTTTGTACAGCGTCCAGCGTGCAGGATTGTGTCGCCCCGCTGTAGGTCTGGATCGGCGGGCGCGGCCGGTCGGTGGGCAGCTCGAGCGCCGGCAGTTTTCCGGCGAGCTGCGTTTGCCAGTAAGCCCACAGTTTTTCGCCCTCGGCGCTTTCGAGAAGCTCGTTTTGCCAGCGGACGTAGTCGCTGTACTGCTGCTGCGGCAGGGGCAGCGCGGCGGTGTGCTCGCCGCCCTGGATGAGCTTTCCCAGCTCGTCGATCAGGATGGCGATCGACCAGAAGTCGGTCACGCTGTGGTGGATTACCAGCAGCAGGATTGGCGCCTGCGCGCCGCGCGTGAACAGCGAGAAGCGCCACAGCGGGGCGCGTTCCAGGTCGAACGGGCGGGCCGCCTCGGCCGCCAGGCGTTGATCGAGGGTAGGTTGTTCCCAGGCGGCGGCATCGATCACGGCGATGGCGGCTTCTGCACCGGGCTGGACCTTCTGGACGACTTGCCCACCGGCCAGATGGAAGCTGGTGCGTAGGGACGGGTGCCGGGCGACGAGTTTTTGCAGCGCCGCTTGCAGGGTCTCGGTTTCGAGGGAACCTTTCAGGCGCAAGGCGTACGCCAGGTTGTAGGCGGCGCTGTCCGGCGCCATCTGGTACAGCGTCCACAGCGCCTGCTGCCCGATCGAGAGCGGGTACTGCGCTTCGGGCGTTTGCTCGCCGGCTGCCTGCGCTGGGTCCGAATGCGGTGCGTCGATTGCTGCCAGGATGCGCCCGGCCAGGCCGGCCGGCGACACGCCGTCGAAAAAATCGGCCAGGGGGATGATCGCGCCCAGGTCGCTTTCGATTAGATACGACAGTTCACCGGCCATGAAGGAATCGAACCCCAGGTGAACGAGCGAGCGCTCGGCCAGCCCGGGGACCGGGCGGCGCAGCAGGCGGGCGAGCAGGCTTTCCAGGTATGCTTGCACCATCTGCGGGCGCTGCTGCGGAGGCACCTGACGCAGGGCCACCTCGGTCAGGTGTTCGGGGGAATACGTTGGGTCGCTCATGCAAAAAAGTTCTCCTCGTTATCGTTGATGCGCTTGTCCATCGATCGCTTTTCCTTGTGGCGCGATGATGCTGCGCAGCGCATGGGTAAACGCCTGGGCCAGGCGGGTGATCGTTTCTCGTTTGTGAAAGTTTTCGCTGTACAGCCAGTAGACGTTCAACCGGTTTTGTACGACGAAGGCATCGCAGTACAGCAGCACGTCGCGCTTTTCCCGAGGATCGCGGCTGGGGCCGGTTGCTTCTGATGCAGCGGATAAAAAGTTCTCTTGCTTTTGCTGTATGTCTGTTTCGTAGTGGCCGCGATAAATGATCTTGACCTCGCCTTTGAAGACAGCCTGGAGTGCGGCAAACTTTTCGGGGCCGGCGGCGTCGTTGAGGGCCAGCTCGTATCCCAGGCCGCGGCGCGGGATACCCTGGAGTTGTTTTTGGATGTCCCGCAGGGCCTCGAGCGGCTGCGGATCGGCAGGGCGTTCGAGCATGAGCAGGGCGTCCGATGCAAACAGGCCCACCGTGCGCGAGAGATCGAAATCGCTCATTTCGCGTACCCAGGTCTGGCCGTTATCGCCGAATTTGATCTGCGCCCACGATCCGCCGTGCCATGCCGTGATTGCCTGGGTGAATGCCGCCAGCAGCACTTCGGCAACCTGGGCGTTGTGTTGCCTGGGAACGTCCTGGAGCAGGGCGCGTGTCTCTTTGGTGGTCAGGGAGGTCAAGATGCCGCGTACCGATGCCTCGGTGTTATCTTTCGCACCGGGAAAATCGACCGGCAGGGGGGTGTGCTGCCAGGGGAACGACAACCAGTAATCGACTTCTTTTTGCATTTCTTGCGAGCGGCCCTTGGCGGCCAGCCACTGCGCGACGTGTTTGTAAGCCGTCGTTTTCGGCGGCAGGCTGACGGCCTCGCCCCGGCTGGCCTGCAAGGATGCGTTTTGGAAATCTTGCAGAGCGATTTCAATCGTGCCGGCATCGACCAGGATGTGGTGGAAGACGATCAGCAACCGCCCCGGCCGGTCTGCGCCCAGGTCGAACAATGCCACCTGCACCAGGGGGCCGCTGGTCAAATCGAGCCGGCTCTTGATCTGCAAGATGGCCTGCTCGATGGCCTGCTTGTGCTTGTGTTCCGGCAGGCCGGAGAAGTCGATGTAGCGGAAGGGGATCGTTTCCTCCGGCGGCAGAATCTCTGCGCGCCAGCGGTTTTGCTCGCAGGTGAAGCGCGTGCGCAGCGCGTCGTGGTGCTCGAGCAGGCGCCGGACTGCCTGTTTCACCCAGTCGGGGTTGGTGCCGGCCGGTATGCTATAGATGCGGGTGATATTCCACGAATGCGGCGCAATCCATTCGGGTTTGAGATAGAGCTGCTGGGCGTACGTGATCGGGACGGGACCGGTGACGGCGCCCTGTTCGGCTTCGAACACCGCTGCGGTGCCAACTGCCGCTGCCAGCTCGGCAATCGTGCGCTGCTCGAAGACCTGCTGTGGGGTCAGGTGCAGGCCGGCCTGCTTGGCGAGCGAGATGACGCGCACGCCTTGCAGCGAATCGCCGCCCAATTCGAAGAAATCGTCGTGGATGCCGACTTCCTTGAGGCGCAAGATTTTCATCCAGATGGCCGCCAGCTTTTCTTCGACGTCGTTGCGCGGGGCAGCGTAGGCGTTTTTCAGCTCGGGACGTTCGTGCGCCGGCTGGGTGGACGAGGCCACTTCGAGGAGGTCGTCCATTTGCCGCGTGTTGAGCTGTTCCAGTGTGGCGAGCAGGTCGCGGGTGGCAACGATCACCTGGGGATAGTCGGCTTCCAGGATGCGGCAGAAGGCTTCGACGCCTTCCATCGGTTTGATTTCGTCTTTCAACTGTGCTTCGACGTTGACCGGCTTGCCGGTCCTTTCGGCCTGGCGCTGTGTGGCTTCCACGGACATGCCGACCGACTGCCAGCCGTCCCAGTTGATGCTAATGGTCGGCGGGCCGCCGCGCAGTGTTTGCGCCTGGGCATAGGCGTCCAGGAAATCGTTGGCGGCGCAGTACCCGACCTCGCCGAACTTGGCCTTGTAGACGATCGTGCTGATCGACGAACACAAGATGACGAAATCCAGCGCTTCTTCTTCCAACACGCTTTCAAGCACCAGGGTGCCATCCAGCTTGGGAGCCAGCACGGCTGCGGTATCGGCCAGGCTGCGGCGCTGGATCACGCCGGCGTAGTCGGCCACGCCTGCGGCGTGAATCACGCCGTGAATCTGCCCCCAGCGTGCCCGGGCCTGGTCCACACAGGCTTGCATGGCTTCAGTGTCGGCCACATCGGCGCGGCCGGTGAGCACCTCGGCGCCCAGGTTTTCCAGCCGCAGGAGTTTTTCCAGTTTCTGGCAGGTGGGATCGCTTGCCTCGTGGGCCGACAGCCACGTTTCCCAGGCGCTGCGTTCGGGCAGTTCGCCGCGCCCGATCAAGAGCAGGCGCGCCTGCACCTGTTCGGCGAGATATTCTGCCAGGGTCAGGCCGATGCCGCCCAGGCCGCCGGTGATCAGGTAGACGCCGCCGGTGCGCAGGCGGGCCGGTGTGCCTTTGAACTGGCCCAGCGGGGCGGGAGCGATCTTCTGCGTCCAGCGATAGGGTTCACGGTGGGCCACCAGCAGCGCGTCGGCGGGCTTCGATGTTTCGGCCAGCAGGGCTTCGGCCAGGCGCTCCAACGGTTGCCCGGCGGCAGGCAGCCGCACGTCGGTGCTGCGGCAGGTGATGTGGGGGTATTCCTGCGGGATGATCTTGCAGGCCCCGAGAAGGGTCGCTTTTGCGGGGCAGAGCGACTCGTCACCGGCGACGGCATGCATCTGGTTGGAAACGACCTCGAGTTGCAGCGCATCCGTGATCCCCAAGGTTCCGATGGCCTGGGCCAGGGCGAGCAGGCTGTACAGGCCCTGTTCCTGTATCCGGCGGGCGGCCTGTGCCGGCGGGTTTTCGGCGGTGACGCTCCACAGGTGAAGGATGGCCTCCGGGCGCTGGCCGGCTGCCTGCAACACTTGCAGCAGGCGGCGGTAGCTTTCGGCCTCGTGTGGAACGACGATGTAATTCCCTTGCGCATCCGCCGCAAATTCTTCGCCCGGCGATACGGCCGCCACAGAGTGGCCGGCCCGGCGCAGGCGTTCGGCGATCGCCTCGCCCAGAGCGCAGCCATCCAGGAAGATCAGCCAGCGTTTGGGTGATGCTTCCAACACGCCAGGCTTCAGGGTGGGCTGTGGGCCGCTGCGCTCCCAGGTGGGCTGGTAGAACCAGTCGCTGATGTCGGGACGTTTGTGCAGGCCGGCGGTGCGCGATGGGCCTTCGGGCCGGGCCTGGCGCTCGATCCAGTAGCGTTGGCGCTGGAAGGGATAGGCCGGCAGGGCAATGCGCCGGCGGCGTTCGGCGGCGTAGAAACTGTGCCAGTCGATCGAGATGCCGGCCTGCCAGAGCTTCCCGAGGGCATCCGCCACGGCGGCAGCATCGGGCCGTTGTTCCCGGGGGTGCGGCAGTGATGAGACGATGTGGGCGGGCCTGTTTTCCATGCGTTTGGCCAGGGCGCCCAGGGTCTGGCCGGGGCCGACCTCGAGCAGCACGCGCTGGGGTTCCTCGGCGAGCAGGTGCAGGCCATCGGCAAAGCGTACGGCCTGGCGCAGGTGCCTGGCCCAGTAGTGCGGGTCGGTGGCTTCGGCGGGCGTGATCCACCGGCCGGTGAGGTTGGAAATGAAGGGGATGGCGGGCGGCTTGAGCTGTACGCCGGCGAAGGCGGCGACGAATTCATCGAGGATGGGGTCCATCATGGCCGAGTGGAAGGCGTGGGAGGTGTGCAGGCGGCGGCAGGCGATTTCCTGCCGGTTGAGCTGCGCTTCCAGGGCATCGATGGCTTCGGCCGGCCCGGAAACGACGCAGGCGGCTGGGCCGTTGACGGCAGCCAGGTGGAGCGGCGCGGCGAGCAGCGCCTGGACGTCGGCTTCGCCTGCGAGCACGGCCAACATGCTGCCCGGCGGCATGGACTGCATCAGGCGGCCGCGCATGGCAACGAGTTGCAGGGCCTCGTCGAGCGAGAAGACTCCTGCCAGGCAGGCGGCGGCGTACTCGCCGATGCTGTGACCGAGCATGGCCTGCGGGCGGATGCCCCAGGAGAGCCAGAGTTGGGCGAGGGCATACTCCCAAACGAAGAGCGCCGGTTGCGTGATGGCAGTCTGTTCGAGTGCGTCCGGATCGCCGGGCGCCTGGGGGGCGAGGTCGGGGTAGACGGTGTGACGCAAGTCGAGACCCAGGACGGGCAGCAGTTTCTCGGCGCAGGCATCGATGTGCTGGCGGAAGACGGGTTCGTTGTCGTAAAGGTCGCGGCACATGCCGGCGTGTTGCGCCCCCTGGCCGGGGAAGAGAAAGGCCGGCGCAGGCGAGCTGAGGGCTTCTGTGGGGGCGGCCGGTGGCTCGAGGGTGGTGGCGGCCTCGGCGGTGTTCTGGCAGACGAGCGCGCGGCGTAAGGGGAAGGCGCTACGGCTGGCCTGGAGGGTGAAGGCCACGTCAGCCAGACTGGCGCCGGGGTTCTGCCGCAGGAAGGCGGCCAGGTTAGCGGACGCCTGTTCGAGGGCCTTGGGTGTCTTAGCGGAGAGGGTGAGCAGCTGCCAGGTGCGCGAGGGGGAAGATGGTTCTGCATGAGGGGCTTCTTCGAGCACGGCGTGGGCGTTGGTGCCGCCGATGCCGAAGGAACTCACGCCGGCGCGGCGTGGGAAGCCGTTAGTTTGCCAGTCGGCAAGGCGGGTGTTGACGAAAAAGGGGCTGTGCTCGAAATCGATTTGCGGGTTGGGGGATTCGAAGTGCAGGCTGGGCGGAATCTGGCGGTGTTGCAGGGCGAGTGCGGTTTTGATCAATCCGGCGACGCCGGCAGCGGCGTCGAGGTGGCCGAGGTTGGTCTTGAGCGAGCCGATGGCGCAGAAATTGCGTTTGGCGGTGGTGCGCTGGAAGGCCTGCGTGAGGGCGCTGATTTCGATGGGGTCGCCGAGGGATGTGCCGGTGCCGTGGGCTTCGATGTAGGTGATCGTTTCTGGGTCGACGCCGGCGACGGCCTGGGCTTCGGTGATGACTTCGACCTGGCCGGCGACGCTGGGGGCGGTATATCCGGCTTTGAAGGAGCCATCGTTGTTGGTGGCGCTGCCCTTGATCACGGCGATGACCTGGTCACCGTCGGCCAGGGCATCGTCCAGGCGCTTGAGTACGACGATGCCGGCACCGTTGCCGACGACGGTGCCCTGCGCGTTGGCGTCGAAGGCCCGGCAGTGCCCGTCGGGCGAGAGGATGCCGCCCTCCTGGTATACGTACCCGGCCCTGGGCGGTGTGCTCACCGAGACGCCCCCGGCCAGCGCCATCTGGCACTCGCGGCGCAGGAGCGCCTGGCAGGCCAGGTGGACGGCGACGAGGGATGTGGAGCAGGCCGTCTGCACGGTCAGGCTGGGGCCGTGCAGGTTGAGCTTGTACGAAGCGCGCGTGGCGAGAAAATCTTTGTCGTTGGCCAACATCAGTTGGTAGGCCCCGGCCGTCTCGGTCAGCTCGCGGTTCGAGAGCAGGTTCAGGATGTAGGTGTTCATGCCGACGCCGGCATACACGCCGACGCGCCCGCCGCCGGCCGCCGGGCCGTAACCGGCGTTTTCCAGCGCTTCCCAGGCGCACTCGAGGAAGATGCGTTGCTGCGGGTCGGTCAGTTCGGCTTCTGCCGCACTCAGGCCAAAGAAGGCGGCGTCGAACCATTCCGCGTTTTCCAGGGCGCCGGAGGCTCTGACGTAGTTGGGGCTTTGCAGCCACTCGGCTTCGACGCCCGCCCGCAGCAGTTCTTCGTCGGAGAAGGTGCTGATGGCTTCGATGCCGTTTTGCAGGTTGCGCCACAATTCGCCGGGGTTGTCCGCCCCGGGGAAGCGCCCGGCCAGGCCGATGATGGCGATCCCGGTTTGGGATGTTTGCTGCCCGGCGGCCTGGTTGCGCAGGGCGGCGATCGCCTCGCCTCGCTGCCGCCCGTTGCCGCCGGCGCCCGTGTCCTGGTTGAGGTAACCGGCCAGGGCACGGATGGTAGGATACTGGAAGAGTTCCAGCATCGTCAGCGGTTGCGTGACGGCTTTTTGCAGTTGGGTGTGTACCTGCACCAGGCGCATCGAGTGGCCGCCCAGGTCGAAGAAATTGTCGTCCAGGCCGACCCGTTCGAGGTGCAGCACGTCGCGCCAGATGCCGGCGATCGTCCTTTCGAGGGACGTTTGCGGTGCAATGTAGGCAGTTTCCAGTTCCGGGCGGGATACGTCGGGAGCCGGCAGCGCCCTGCGGTTGATCTTGCCGTTGGGCGTCAGCGGCAGTTGATCGAGAAAGACGAAGGCCGAAGGCAGCATGTGTGCGGGCAGGCCGCTTTGCAGGAATTCCCGCAAGGCCGTGGCCGAGGGCTTCGCTGCCTTTGCGGTCAGGTAGGCCACCAGTTGCTTGTCGCCGGGGCGGTCTTCGCGGGCCACGACGACGGCCTCGCCGACGTGCGGGTGCTGGCGCAGGGCCGTTTCGATTTCGCCCAGCTCGATGCGGAAGCCGTTGACCTTCACCTGGTGATCGATGCGACCGATGAATGCCAATTTGCCGTCGGGCAGATAACGTCCCAGATCGCCGGTGCGGTACAGGCGCGCGCCCGGCTCCTGGCTGAAGGGGTGGGGGATGAACTTCTCGGCGGTCAGTTCGGGCCGGTTGAGGTAACCGCGCACCAGCCCGGCCCCGCCGATGTAGATTTCACCCGACACGCCGACCGGCAGCGGCCGCAGGTGGGTGTCCAGAATGTAGACCTGGGTGTTGGCAATTGGTAAACCAATTGGCTCAAACGGCCTGCCGTTTGCCTCGATCGCCTGCCCGGTGGCTTCCGGCCTGCCGGACTCGTCCACCCGGTGGACGAGCGACCAGATCGTCGTTTCGGTTGGGCCGTACAAATTCCATAGGGCTGCGCCGCGCTGCCGCAGGGCCTGGGCCAGATCGTAGGGCAGGGCTTCGCCGCCGCACAGAATGCGCAGCCCGGGCGCGCCGTCCCAGCCGGCGGCCAGCAGCAGCCGCCAGGTGGCCGGGGTGGCCTGCATGATCGTGGCCCCGCAGGCGCCGATCAATGCTGCCAGCGCCAGGCCATCGGCGGCCACCGCCCGCGGGGCCAGGACGACCTGCGCCCCAACCGTGAGAGGCAGGAACAGCTCCAGGACGGCGATGTCGAAGGACAGCGTGGTGACCGACAGCCACACGTCCTCGGCGGCCAGGCCGGGCCGGCGGCCCATCGAGGCCAGGAAATTGACCACGGCCCGGTGCGTGATTTGGGCGCCTTTCGGCTTGCCGGTCGAGCCGGAAGTGTAAATGACGTAGGCCAGATGTTCGGGCAGGCTCGCCGCCGGCGGGTCGCCATCCGGCGCGTGGGAGATTTCTTCCCAGTCCGTGTCCAGGCAGCACACGGTTTTGGCTTGTAGCCCCAGGGCGGCGTGCACCTGGCTTTGGGTGATCAGAATTTCGATCCCGGCGTCTTCGAGCATGAAACGCAGGCGCTCGGCCGGGTAGGCCGGGTCGAGCGGTACGTAGGCCCCGCCGGCTTTGAGAATGCCGAGCAAACCTACCAGCATCTCCAGCGAACGTTCGACGCACAGCCCCACGAGCACGTCCGGCCCGACCCCCAGTGTTTGCAGGTGGTGGGCCAGCCGGTTGGCGCGCCGGTTCAGTTCCCGGTAGGTGAGTGTTTCGTCGTCCAGGCGGGCGACGATGGCCCCGGGGGTTTGCCGGGCCTGCGCTTCGAAGGCCTGGTGAATGCAGCCGGGCGGAATAGGCTGCTGCGTGTCGTTCCAGGCAGTCAGGATTTGCTCCCGTTCGCCGGGGGAGAGCAGGGAAATTTCCGAAAGGCGCAGGGCAGGGTCGTGGGTGATGTGCTCCAGGATGGCGGCGAAATGCCCGGCCATGCGGGCGATTGTGGCAGCTTCGAACAGGTCGGTGTTGTATTCCCAACCGGCTTCCAGGCCGCCCTCGGGTGTTTCGAACAGGTAGAGCGTCAGATCGAATTTGGATGTCCGGTTGTCGACGTCGAGCAGTTCGATCGATAGATTGGGAACCTCCAGGCGCTCGCCGGGCATGTTTTGCAGCACGAGCATCACCTGGAAGAGCGGGCTGCGGCTCAAATCGCGCTGTGGTTGCAGGACCTCGGCCAGCATCTCGAACGGCAGGTCCTGGTGGGCGTAGGCATCCAGGGCGGTTTCTTTGGCCTGGCGCAGAACGGTGCGAAAATCGGGATCGCCAGAGAGATCGCCGCGCAGCACCAACGTGTTGATGAACAGGCCGATCAACCCCTCGATCTCGGCCCGGCTGCGGTTGGCGATCGGTGTTCCGATCGAAAGATCGGCCTGGCCGCTGTACTGGTAGAGCAGGGCCTGGAATGCTGCCAGCGCCACCATGAAGCGGGTGGCCTCTTCCTGCCTGGCGAGCGAATCCAGGGCCTGCACCAGCCCGGCGGGGAAAACCTGCCCGTAACGTGCTCCGTGGAAGCGCTGCATGGCCGGGCGCGGGCGATCGACGGGCAGGTCCAGCGCCTGGGGTGCGCCGGCCAGTTTCTCTTTCCAGTAATTCAGTTGTTCTTCGAGTACCGGCCCCTGTAACCACTTGCGCTGCCAGGCGGCATAGTCGGCATATTGAAGCGGCAGCGCCGGCAAGGATGCTTCACGGCCCTCGACGAACGCACGGTAGCGCGTCGAAAATTCCTGGACGAAGACACCGATCGACCAGCCGTCGGAGATGATGTGGTGCATGGTGACGAGCAGCACGTGATCGTTTTCGGAAAGGCGCAGCAGGCTGACCCGCAGCAGCGGGCCAGTAGCGAGGTCGAAGGGCTTTTGGGCTTCGGCCAGCGCCAGGGCTTCGACCTGCTTGCCTTGCTCGTCCGCAGGCAGCTTTTCCAGGTCGATTTGTGCCGGGATCAGCGGCGTGAAAGGCGCGATCACCTGCACGGGCTGCCCTTCTGCCAGGGTGAAGGTGGTGCGTAGGGTCTCGTGGCGTAGCAGCACGGCGTTCAGGCTGCGTTCGAAGGCCTGCTGGTCCAGCCGCCCGCGCAATCGGATCGCCGCCGGGACGTTGTAGGCCGGGCTGTCGGGTTCGAGCTGCGCCAGGAACCACAGGCGTTGCTGTGAGAACGACAGGGGCAGGGCATCCTGGCGCGACACGGGCACCAGGGCCGGGCCGCCGGCTGACGGGTGCGTTGCCTGGCTGCGTTCCACCTGCCCGGCCAGGTCCTCGAGGGTGGGGGCTTCGAAGAGCACGCGCAGCGGCATCTCGATCTGGAAGGCCTGGCGCAGGCGCGAGAGCACCTGCGTGGCCAGCAGCGAGTGCCCGCCCAGGTCGAAGAAGTTATCACGGACACCAACGCGCGCCAGGCCGAGCACTTCCTGCCAGATTTTCACCAGGGCGGCCTCGGTGGGATTGCGTGGGGGGACGAATGCCGCCTCGCTGATCAGGGCCGTCTGGTCGGGGACGGGCAGGGCCTTGCGGTCTGCTTTGCCGCTGGGTGTCAGGGGCAGTTCGTCGAGGAAGATGAAACGCGCCGGCAGCATGTGCTCGGGCAGCCGCTCTTTCAGGAAGTGGCGCAGGTCGCCGGTCGCCGGCGCTTCCCGGCCGTGGGCGACCAGGTAGGCCACCAGGCGCTTGTCGCCGGGGGTGTCTTCGCGGGCCAGTACGATGGCTTCACGGACCGCCGGATACTCCATGAGTGCGGCCTCGATCTCGCCCAGTTCGATGCGGAAGCCGCGGATTTTTACCTGGTGATCGATGCGCCCCAGGAAGAGAATATTGCCGTCCGGCAGGAAGCGGCACAGGTCGCCGGTGCGGTAGAGCCGTGTGCCGGGCGTTTCCCCCACCGGGTCGGGGACGAATCTTTCGGCGGTCAGGTCCGGGCGGTTGTGGTACCCGCGCGCCAGCCCCACGCCGCCGATGAACAGCTCGCCGGGCGCGCCGATGGGCACGGGGTGCAGGTGGCGATCGAGAATGTAGATTTGTGTGTTTGCGATCGGTTTGCCGATCGGCACCACCCGGCGGCCGTTTGGCTGCGCCGTGCAGGGCCAGTAGGTGACGTCCACGGCGGCTTCGGTGGGGCCGTACAGGTTATGCAGTTGTGCCGGCAGCCGTTGAAAGAAGCGTTCTTGCAGTTCGTACGGCAGTGCTTCGCCGCTGCAGATCACGCGCCGCAGAGACGTACAGCGGTGTTCCAGGCGTTCGGCGCTGAGAAAGGCTTGCAGCATGGAAGGCACAAAGTGCAGGGTGGTGATCTTTTCCCGGTCGATCAGTTCGGCCAGGTAATCGCCGTCTTTGTGGCCGCCGGGACGCGCCACCACCAGCGTGGCTCCGGCCAGCAGCGGCCAGAAGAATTCCCACACCGAGACATCGAAGCTGAAGGGCGTCTTTTGCAGCACCCGGTCGCTGCAATCCAGCCGGTACTGATTTTGCATCCAGACCAGGCGGTTGACGATGCCGGCATGGGTGTTGGTGGCGCCCTTGGGTTTGCCGGTGGAGCCTGACGTGTAAATCATGTACGCCGGGTTATCGGGCAGGGCGGCGCAAGCCGGCGCGTGGGTGGGCGCTTGTTGCAGAGTCTCCCGGGCCGTTTCCAGGCAAAGGGTGGGAACGGCCAGCCCGGCGAACTGCGCTGCCTGCGCCGGCTGCGTCAACAACACTGCCGGGGCGGCATCGGCCAGCATGTAAACCAGGCGTTCGGCGGGATAATCGGGGTCGAGCGGCACGTAAGCGCCGCCGGCTTTGAGCACGGCCAGCAGGCTGATTACCAGGTCGAGCGAGCGCTCCATGCAAACGCCCACCAGCGTTTCGGGCCGTACGCCCAGCGTTTGCAGGTGGTGGGCCAGCCGGTTGGCGCGCTGGTCGAGTTCGCGGTAGCTAAGGCTTTGTCCCTCGAAAACAACGGCCGGCGCATCCGGGGTCCTGGCGGCCTGCCCGGCGATCAGTTCGTGCAGGCAGCGCTGGCCTGGAAAATCGGTCTGGGTGTCGTTCCAACTGCGCAGCATCTGGCGTTTTTCGGCCGGGGCCAGCAGCGCGTATTGCGAAAGGGAGCGTTCGGGTTCGCGAACGACGCTTTCGAGCAAGGTCTGGAAGTGCCCGGCCATGCGGACGATCGTCTCGGCGGTGAAAAGATCGGTGTTGTATTCCCAACTGCTTCGCAAAAAGCCGTCGGTGGCCTTGTTGAAAGACAGCAGTAAATCGAACTTGGCGGTCTTGTTGTCGATGTCCAGCAGGTCGATCGTCAGCTCAGGCGATTTGATCGCCTCGATGGGCGCGTTCTGCAGAACCAGCATGGTCTGAAACAGCGGGCTGCGGCTCAGGTCACGCTGCGGTTGGACGGCGTCCACCACCGATTCGAACGGCACGTCCTGGTGGGCGTAAGCGCCCAGGGTGCTCTCGCGTACACGCCGGAGCAGCTCGGTGAAAGTCGGGTCGCCCGCCAGATCGGTGCGCAGCGCCAGGGTGTTGATGAAGCAGCCGATCAGGCCTTCGATTTGTGCGTGGCGGCGGTTGGCCACCGGTGTGCCAACGACGATGTCCTCCTGGCCGGTATAGCGTGCCAGGAGCGCCTGGAATGCTGCCAGCAGGGTCATGAACAGTGTTACGCCGGCGCGCTGGCTGAACGCCTCCAACTGCTCCGAAAGGCTTTTGGAAAGCAAGCAGACGTGACTGGCGCCGTTGAAGGTCTGGACTGCCGGGCGTGGGTGATCGGTGGGTAGGTTCAGCGCTTCGGGCGCACCTGCTAACTGTTGTTTCCAATAGGCCAGTTGTTTCTTGGGTTCCTCACTTTGCAGCCACTGGCGCTGCCAGGCAGCGTAGTCGGCGTACTGCATGGGCAGGGCCGGCAAGGGGGATGGCATCCCTTGTGCAGCCGCCAGGTAGTGCGCGGCCACTTCCCGGTTGAGCACGCCCAGCGACCAGCCGTCGGAGACGATGTGGTGCATGGTGAGCAGCAATACGTGTTCGTCGTGCCCCAGGCGCAGCAGCTTCGCCCGGATGAGCGGCCCCCGGGCGAGGTCGAAAGGCGCTTGGGCTTCCTGGGTGGCCAGGCGGACGGCCTCCTCCCGGCGGTCCGCCTGGGGCAGGTGTTGCAGGCTGACCAATGGCAAGGTAACCTCCATCGCCGGCGCAATGATCTGCGCAGGCCGCCCTTCGTGGGCCACAAAGGTGGTGCGCAGAACGGCGTGGCGGTGGACGATCTCGTTCAGGCTTCCCTGCAAGACGTCCACGCGCAGCCTTCCGACCAGCTGCAACGCAGTGGCGATATTGTAGGAAGCGCTGCCGGGTTCCAGTTGATCGAGAAACCACAGGCGCTCCTGCGAAAAAGACAGCGGTGCCTGCCTGACTTTGTGTTCTTTTTCCTTGAGCAGGCGCGCCAGCATCCGGCGTTTTTCTTCGGGAGATAGATTGGCGAGTTGGTCTTTGTTTAAGATTTGCATAAGAAAACGTGCCTTGTCCGGGTCGCAGGCAACTAACGCGGCGTGAGCGTCAACGTGTTTTCGGCGTTTGCTTCAATCGCCTCGCGGGTAAAGCGCATAGGATGGTAGGCCAGGTCTTGCCACAACGCGATTTGGTCGGCGCGATGGGGGTGAAAGAGATGCTCGCTTTGCCCGGTGGTGTTGACTGCGAAAGACTGGTCTGGATTGGCAAGATCGATGAGCATACGCTGTGACGAGCCGAAGTTTCCGTTGAAAGATAAGGTCCCCGGAAACCAGGTTTGAACGACGGTAAACTGACCGCCGCGTACCGAAAGCCGTGGGCCGTTGAAGAGGCCTTCCAGCAGGGGGACGCCGCTTTGCCCAAGCGGTTGGTGGGTATACACGGATGTGTGAACCCGTTCCCAACGCCAGTCTTGCGGCTTTGGGCCGTAGGACTCACGCAGCCAGGCCAGTGCATCGGTAAAGCTTTTTTGAACGATCTCGTCGCGGGTTTCGATGTGTTCGGTTTGGATGTTGTCGAACCAGGCGCTGGCCGTATCTGGCAGGATACTTTCCATCAGCAGAATTTGGCGGTTGGAATATTCGGACAGGTAGCTCTCGGCCAGCCATTCCTCGGCGAGGCTCAGTTCATCACCGATCGTGTTTTGCACCAAAAACTTGAACCAGGCCTCGTAAATGACGGCCCCGAGACGATCGGGTTCGAGATAGCCATCCCACTGCCGGACGAGTTCAAGCGCCTGTGCCTGCAAATCGTCACCCGGGTTGGCCTTCAGCAGATAAGGCCGGAAGATTTCAGCAGGCATGGAATAGGTGTCTGACTGGATGGCACGCATGTCTTCGACGGAAAACCGCTCTTTGGTGTTCAGCAAGGCCTGGATGCGCGCGGCGCGAAACGAGGGAGTCCCGCCGTAATAGAGCGGGTAGGGATAATCTGCGATAACCCGATTATTGGCCGTGGAGATAAAGCCATCCGGTGGGTTGAACAGGAAGGGCAAATCGTCGTAATCGATGAAGCCTTGCCACTCGTACGCCCCGCTCCAGCCGGGAACCGGCAAGACACCCGCGTGCTGCTTCGCGCGAATGGGAATACGGCCGGCGGCCTGGTAACCGATATTCCCCTCGGCGTCAGCGTACACAAAGTTCAGGCACAACGTATCCCACTCGCGTAAAGCCTCCCGGAATTCCTGCCAGTTACTTGCACGGTTGAGCTTGATCAGCGAACGGAAGATCGTCTCACCTTCATAAAGTGACCAGCGGACGGACGCCGGCTCGCTGTCTTGGTGCCCGAGGGTGTTGGGATCGAGCGGCCCGTGATTGGTCACATAGATGGAAAATTCGACCGCAGGGGCATCCTTCACCCGAAGGGTTTCGTGGATGATTTCGAGGTCGTACCATTTGCCTTGAAATTCGTATTGGCTCGGCTGCACGGGATCGTCCAGCCTTTCCAGATAGAGGTCCTGGATGTCGGCAGAAAGATTGGTAATGCCCCAGCTGATCTGCTGGTTTCCGCCCATGATGACCAACGGCACACCGGGCAGCGTGAAGCCGGTGCTGTCGAATCCTGCTCCGTGCAGGCCGTTTTCGTACCAGACCGAGGGCATGTAGAGGTTGACGTGGGTGTCGTTAGCGAGGAAGGGTTTGCCGGTGGTGGTTCTGCTTCCGGCGACAACCCAGTTATTGCTTCCCCAGGTGGGCAACCCCTCCTCGATCCATGGCTGTTGAATGCGGGTGTAAGAGAAGCCGGTATATGCCTGCGTTTCGGCCGGAACGATCGTCGGTTCGTCCTGCCCGAGCAGCGGGAATAACTGCGTTCCGCGCGCCTCGCCGATGGCAGCGATCAAAAGCGCCTGCGTAACTTCGGCGTTGAGATTTTCGGCCATGTTCATCGCCAGTACGTTACCCCAGGCCAGTGTATCGACGGGAGTCCAGGGCTGTGGCGTACTGTCGGTAAGTGAAAACTCGACCGGCAGGCGGTGGCGATGGGTTTCCACATAGGCGTTCACGCCTTCTGCGTAGGCTTCCAGGTAGCGCTTTTCTTCCTCCGTGGCGTTGGCCCAGGCCCCTTCGGCAACCCGGCGCAGCCCGGCGTTGCGCATATAGCGGTCCGTCCAGACTGCTGCTTCTCCCAGAACTTCACTCAGCGTGCCGCTGGCGTAGCGGCGTCCGAATTCCATTTGCCAGAGACGATCCTGGGCGTGCACATACCCTTGCGCAAAGAGCAGATCGTGTTCGTTTTGTGCGTAAATATGGGGCACGCCCCACGAATCGCGTACGATTTCCAGTGGGGCTTGCAGGCCGGCAACGGCCAGCGTCCCGTTGGTTTTCGGCCAGGGGCGGCGTACGAGCCAGATGCCTGCCCCGCCCAGGAAGATGGCGAGCGCTAACAAAACCATTCCGAGTACAGAGAAGATTTTGACGATCCGTTTGCGGCGAGATGGTTTCATGGTTTATCCAATAGTTCTTTTAGCAAAGCAGCGACCTGCTCGTCAGAGAGCTTATCCACTTCCTCCGCCGTGATCGTTTTTGTGGCGGAGGGAACATCGAGCACTTCTGGGGACGAAGGCGCCTGTCCGGCGCTTTGGAGTTGGCCTGCCAGAGCGGAAATGGTGGGCGCCTCGAACAACGCCCGCAAAGGGATTTCGGTCTGGAAGCTCGTTCGGATGCGGGTCAATACCTGCGTAGCCAGCAGCGAGTGACCGCCCAGTTCGAAGAAATTGTCGTGGATGCCCACCTTTTCGACGCCTAACACGGCCTGCCAGATTTCGGCCAGCCGTTTCTCGTCGGCTGTGCCGGGAGGGGTGTACGCATCGGCTGTTTGAGGTTGTTTGGGCGCCGGTAGGGCATGGCGGGCTACTTTACCGCTGGGTGTTAACGGCCAGGCATCGAGGATCGTAAACGTGCCCGGCAACATGAAAGCAGGTAACCGTTCTTTGAGAAAATCGTGCAGCGCACGCGTTTCGAGGGGCGTTTTGTGCTGCGGGTTGGCAATGACGTAGGCTGCCAGGCTTTTCTGGCCGGCGGTATCCTCGCAGCCGGTGACGATGGCGTCCTGCACGTCGGGATGCTGGCGCAGCAGGCTTTCGATTTCTCCGGGTTCAATGCGATGCCCACGGATTTTGATCTGATCGTCCACCCGGCCCCAAAACTCAATTTGCCCATTGGCGCCGTAACGAGCCTGATCGCCGGTGCGGTAGAGCCGTGCCCCCGGTTGGGTGCTGAAGGGATCGGGGAGAAATTTTTTGGCATTGAGTTCGGGCCGGTGCAGGTAACCGCGGCTCAAACCGGCGCCGCCAATGCACAGTTCGCCGGGCATGCCGGTTGGCGTTGGGCGCAAGCTTGCATCCAGGATATAAACCCGGGTGTTGGTAAGGGGGTGGCCGATCGGTACGGTGTGGACGTGCGCGGCAAGCGAATTCAGTTCGCACAAGGTGGTAACCGCCGTGGCCTCGGTCGTGCCGTATGTGTTGACGAGGCGGGTTTTTGCTCCGACAAGCCTGTGCCAAGTTTTCAGGGGTTCGGGCAGGGCGCGCTCGCCGCCGATGATGACCAGCCTCAGGCAGGCGGGGAAATATGCAGCATCTGCTTGCAGATGGTTTACCAACTCGTGCCAGTAAGCGGTGGGAATATTGATGGCATTGACCTGCCATTCTGCGCACTTCTGCCAGAAGGCGGTCGTCGAACCGAGCATGGCTTCGCTGCGCAGCACGAGCGTGCCGCCGCAGGCCAGCGTGGGGAAGATTTCCTCGACGCTGGTGTCCCAACTCAGCGAAGCAAATTGTAGAATCCGTTCCCGCTTCTCCAGCCCGTACACCTGGATGGCTGCCTGTGTGAAGTAAGCCAGTGAGCGGCGTTCGACAACGACGCCTTTGGGCCGGCCGGTGGAGCCTGACGTGTAGATGATATAGGCGGCATGGCGCGGCGCCACGTTACAGGGTGGCTTGCCGTGGGTGGCCTCCGGATCGTCTTCTTCCAGGAAAAGCACGTTTGCTGCAGAAGCCGGAAGCCGGGCTGCCAGGCTCTGGTGTGTGACGATGATTGGGACCCGGGCATCGTTCAGCGCAAAGGCCGTGCGTTCCTCCGGGTAGGCCGGGTCCAGAAAGAGATACGGGCTGCCGGCTTTGAGAATCCCCAGGATGCCGGCTATCGCTGCCGGCGAGCGCTCGAGATACAAGCCTACCGGCACTTCAGGTCCGGCTCCCAACCGGGCAAGCCGGTGGGCCAGGCGGTTTGCCTGGGCGTTCAGAAGCCTATAACTCACGTTTTGCTCCTCGAAAGCAACCGCTGTAACGTCGGGTTGGCGGCCAGCTTGCGCTTCGAAGGCGTGAATCACGTCGGTATATTGGGCCGGTGGAGCCTGCGGCGCCTGCCAACGTTCTACGATGTCTGCCACTTCCTCTTCCGAGAGGATCGGTAACGCCATCAGGCGGCGTTCGGGATGCGCCACGCCCGCTGCCAGCAGGCATTCGAAGTGTCCGGCCATACGGGCGATGGTGCCGGCGTCGAACAAATCGGTGTTGTACTGCCAGGCGGCCACCAGCCCGGCTTCGCTTTCCCAAACGTACAGGCTCAGGTCGAACTGGGAAGCTCCATGATCGAGAACCCAGGAGTCGATCGTTACCCCGGGTAGCTGCAACATGCCCATGGGCATGTTTTGAAGGATCAGCATGACCTGGAACAAGGGATTCTGGCGCAGATCGCGCGGCAGTTGCAGGCTGTCGACGATTTGCTCGAAGGGCACGTCCTGGTGTTCGTAAGCGTCCAGGGCGGTCTGGCGCACGCGTTGGAGCAGCTCGCGGAAGGTCGGGTTGCCCGACAGATTGGCACGCATCACCAGGGTAATGAAGAAAAAGCCGATCAGGTTCTCGACTTCGGTCGGTTTGCGGTGGGCAATCGGCGAACCAACGGCAAAGTCGTTTTGATGGGTGTAACGCAGGAGCAAGGTTTGCAAGGCAGCCAGGATGGTCATATAGAGCGTGACGCCTTCCTGGCGGTTGAACTCGTTGATGGCGCTGCTGAGCGCCGGCGAGAAGCAGACGACGTGCCTGGCTCCCCGATAGGATGGGGTGCCAGGGCGCGGCCGGTCGGTTGGCAGGTTCAGGTTGGGCACGCCGGCCAGTTGTTGTTTCCAATAGGCCAGTTGCGCCTCCATCGTTTCGGTTTGCCGGCGCTGCCAGATGGCATAATCGGCATATTGAACGGGCAGTTCGGGCAAAGGAGACAGCTGCCGGTTGAGAAAGGCCGGGTAGATGGCTGCCATTTCACGGATCAAGACGCCGTTCGACCAGCCATCCGAAATGATATGGTGCATCACCAGGAGAAGAATGTGATGGGTTTCGTCCAGCCGCAACAAGCTGGCGCGTATTAACGGCCCGCGCGCCAGGTCGAAAGGCCGCTGCGCTTCAGCGCCGGCCAGGCGTTGGGCCTCGCTTTCACGCTGCGCTTCGGGATATTGCTGAACGTCCAGCATTGCCACGCAGATGCTCTGCGCCGGGGCGATGACCTGCACGGGCAGGCCCTCTACGGTCGAAAACGTCGTGCGCAGCGTCTCGTGGCGGCGGATAATTTCATTCAGGCTCTGTTCCAAAACGGCGATCTCGAGCCGGCCGAGCAGGCGCACGGCCGAAGCCATGTTGTAAAACGTGTTCCCCGGTTCGATCTGGTCGAGAAACCACAGGCGCTGCTGTGCAAACGACAGGGGAATGCCCTCGTTGTTCTCCCGCCGGGGGATGATCGTGCCCTGGGCGCGGTTGGCCTTCTTCTGCTGCAGAAGGGCCTCGAACATGGCTCGTTTTTGCGGCGAAAGCGCATCGATCTCTTTGCTAATATCGCGCATGGTTCCTCTTCCACTCAGACAGGTTCGGGTAGGTGGTTATTGTTGATAGCCTTGAAGGCTATCGTTGATAGCCTTGAAGGCTATCGTTGATAGCCTTCAGGGCCATTCGCAAGGAGAAAGGCAAGGCCGATTCGGCTTCCATCTCCCAGCGGGCATCGGCTTCCAGGCTGGTGATCAACTGGTAGAAGTTGATGGCGGCGTGCAGAGCAGCGAGAGGCCGAGAAATTTCGACGATCTCGGCCAATTGCTGCGCAGAAGCATAGGCCAACCAGGGTTCCAGGTAGGCGCTCAACAGGCGCCCGCGTTCCCGGCGCATATCCGGCAGGACGTGTTCGATCTGGTACTCCAGCGCATTGAAGCTGAAAAACGGGTGCGAAAGGGAGCTTTCTCCCCAGTCGAAGAAAACCGGTCCCTCGGAAGCCTGGTAAATGTTGCCTGGGTGAAAATCACCGTGCTCGAGGCTGGCCGGGATAGGGCAAGCGGCCAACTGCCGGCAGCGTGCCTTGATCGCTGGCCCCAGCGCATGCAACTGTTCGATCTCGCTGTTCGCCAGCCCGCCAAAACGCCCGCGCTGCAAGGTGGGCGTATCCGCCAGCATCGCCTCCAACTGGGCCGGCAGGCGCTCGATGCGCCGGTCGGGGCTGCCCCAGGCCAGCAGTGTCTCGGCCTGTTGAGCGAGTTCCACCTGGATTTGTGCGAACGTGCGCAGGGCCTCTTCCCACAGGTGCAGGTTTGCTACCTGGAACAAGGGCTGGCCCTGCACTTCGTGCATCAAAACCCACCTGCGCTGCGGATCGACGGCCAGCAACTTCGGAACGTGATGCGGGTAGTGCTGCGCCAGCGCCTGTAAAAGCAGCGGTTCGTGCGCCGATTTGGCCGGCACGGCCCGGAAGTAAAGCCTGCCGTTGCCGGTCATAACGCGCAGCACGCACGAGACGCCCCACACCCTGATCTGTTCTATGCTCCCACGGCGTTCCATGCCCGCAGCGGCCAGTTTTTCGTCGATCCATGCGGTAGCTTCTTCAAACCAGCCGGAGCGCGCCCACGGCCTGCGCTCTTGTGGAAGCTGTCCGTTTTGCGTTTCGGAAAGCCAAGCAGCCACGGCTTTTTGCTGTTCGGCCGAAGGCAGCGGCAGGGCGGCGAATGCTTCGCCGTCGACCCAGCGCATGTCTGTGTCTGTGCCTGCCAGCCGGTCTGGGCCGCGATTCTCGGTCGTGTAGATCGCCTGCACGCTGCGCATGGCGGCGTCGTAGCGGTAGTCGATGCAACGCAAGACGCTGATCTGCATCCCCAGGCGGCTGCGAGCGTACTCGGGCAGTTCGGCGACTGCGCCGAAGTGGTGTTGCGTGGGCGAGAGGCTGGGCAAGGCCCATCCAGCTTCTTGCCGGATGACGAGGAGCCTGGGTGTGCCGGGGTGGGGGATGATCAGGCTGTATTCCAACCGGCGGGGCGCCTGCGTCATCGGGGTAGGCGTGGTTTGTTCGCCGCCGGCCTCCGCAGGCGCAGTGGATGCTGGCAGCACGGTATCGAGCGCGATGTCTTCATCGGAAAGCCGGTCGAGCATTTGCAGGATTTCCAAAGCATCCTGGTTGTCCTGGTTTTGCTGGAGGCCGGCGATCACGCTGGCCGTTTCGCTCACGGTC
Organism: Chloroflexota bacterium; assembly: GCA_049325275.1. Taxonomy (GTDB): domain Bacteria; phylum Chloroflexota; class Anaerolineae; order Anaerolineales; family UBA4823; genus CAIQJJ01. Next base: position 113,801 of record JBMOLU010000074.1, on the reverse strand, counting down.
GGGCCGCCGAAGAGGTGCTCTACCGAGACGTCTACCTGGAAGGCTTCGCGCAGCCGCCCGATGATACGCAGGGCGAGCAAGGAGTGCCCGCCAAGCTCGAAGAAGTTATCATTGACACCTACTTTTTCGATCCCCAGCGTGTTCTGCCAGATTTCGGCGATCTCACGCTCGAGCTTGTTGGCAGGTGCCAGGTAGGGCGTTTCGAGTTCCGGGCGGGGCTGGTTTTCACTGTTGGGAGTCAGCTTTTCGAGGCTTTCCAAAATATTTGCCTGTGTCATGGCCCGCAGATCGGCGAGCCTTTCGTCGAAATCTGTGGTGCAAATTGCAATCTGCGGGGCCGTGCACCGCAACAGGATGCGTTCGAGCACTTCGATTCCCTCGCGTGGCGTCACCGCGGCTTCGAGCTGCGCCGCCCGCCACTCGCGTAAGGCATCGGGCACCTCAGTGTGGGTGGCCATGCCGATCTCGCGCCAGGTGTCCCAGTTGACGGAAATAAACCGGCCCGCATGGCGGCACGACTGGCTGCGGGCGAAGGCATCCAAAAATGCGTTGGCGGCGCAGTAATCTGCCTGCCCGAATTCGCCCAACAGGGCGCTGAGTGAGGAAAAGAACAGCATAAAGTCCAGGCTTTGCTTTTCGAAAATTTCTGCCAGGACGAGCGCCCCCTGCACTTTCGGGGCCAGCACGGCGGTGGCCGCTTCGAGCGTTTTGAGTTGGATCAGGCCGCCACCGGCAACCCCGGCGGTGTGGAAAACCCCATGGATGCTCCCAAAGCGGCGGCGCGCTTGTGCGGCAGCGGCCCGCATTTGCTGCCGGTCGCTCACATCGGCGCGGGCAACAAGCACTTCGGCGCCCAGTTCTTCCATCGCCAGCAGCTTGCGAATGATCCGGCCGGTCTGCTCTTGTTCCTGATGCGCCGACAACCATTCTTGCCATGCTTCCCGCTCCGGGAAGTCGGAACGTCCGGTCAGGACAAGTTTGGCCTGTGCGGTTCGTGCCAGGTGTTCGGCGATCGCTAGGCCCAGCCCGCCCAGCCCGCCGGTGATCCAGTAGACACCGCCAGTACGAAACGCAGGCGCTCTCCTGCTGGTTTCTTTCAGATTCACGCGCTCGACTGCCTGCACCCAGCGTTGTCCCTGGCGATAGGCAACGATCGGTTCGGGGCCTGGCGCCAGCATCTCGGCAACCAGGTGCCCGGTCAACGCTTCACCGTTGTCCGTTTCGATATCGATGCTGCTGCATGTGATGTGCGGGTACTCCTGCGGGATCACCCGGCAAGGCCCGAGAACGGTCGACTTCTCGGGCTGCGAATCGGTTTCGGCAAGGATCGTTTGCATCTTCTTCGAAACCAGGCCCAGGTGGAGCGGGCCGGTGATATTCTTCGCGGCCAATGCCTGTGCGAGGGTAAGCAGGCTGCCGAATCCCAGTGCCTGGTAATAGGAAGCCGGTGCGGGGCCGCCATCTCGTTCGCAGGTAGGAACCAGCCACAGGTGCACGATCTTTTGCGGCAGCCGGTTGGCTGCCAGCAGGGCATCCAGGAGCATTTCGTAGTCTTCACGCTGTTGCGGGCGGAGGGTATAGGTGCTGCCGTCTTGCCTGGCAAATTCCGTTCCCGCCAGCACGCAGGTTACCTGCTGCCCCGCATCCTGGAGCTGCTGGATGATTTGCGCGCTCAACCGGCCAGCATCACTAAACACGAGCCAACTGGCGCGGTTTTCGGCTGCGCTGGCTGCATCCCAGGCGTCTGGAAGCATGGTTTGCCTCCAGCTTGGAAGGTAAAACCATTCATGGATGTCGTTTTTTTTGCCGGGTGCAGCAGGCGCCGTTGTCGTGGACGACGTGTTGACCCAGTAGCGCTTGCGCTCGAACGGGTAGGTCGGCAGGGGAATGCGCTGGCGACGTTCCTGGGCGTGGAAGCCGTGCCAGTCCACGCGCTGCCCGAGCAGCCAGAGCTTTCCCAGGGTGCCGAGCAGGTAGGCGTCATCCGGTTGGGCGTGCTGCGGGTGGCGCATCGAAGACAGCACGGCTACTTCGGGCCTGTCTTCCAACTGCTGCCGGGCGAGCGCACTGAGCGCCTGGCCCGGCCCGACCTCCAGCAAAATCCGGTTGGAATCCTGAAGCAGCGTAGCAACGCTTTCGCAAAAGCGCACGGCCCGCACGAGGTGTTCTGCCCAATATCGCGGCCGGGTGGCTTCTTCGGGTTCGATCCATGCACCGCTGAGGTTGGAGAGATAGGGAATTTGTGGCGCATGCAGGCGAATGCCCTTAAAGGCTTCCGTGAACGTTTCGACGATAGGCGCCATCATACCGGAATGGAAGGCGTGCGAGGTGTGCAGGAGGCGGCACTGGATACTCTTTGCCGTGAGTTGGGCATGCAGCAGCGCCACGGCCTCGTTCGGCCCCGAAATGACGCACAACGCCGGTGCGTTGTTGGCCGCCAGGGAGAGCGGCATGCCTTTCAAAAGCGGCATGACATCGCGCTCGGGCAGGGCCACGCTGAGCATCGACCCTGCCGGAAGCTGCTGCATCAGGTGGCCACGCGTGGCGACCAGCCCGAGGGCATCTTCAAGTGAAAAGACCCCTGCCAGGCAAGCGGCTACATATTCGCCGATGCTATGCCCGACCAGGGCCTGCGGTTGCAGGCCCCACGATTGCCAGAGCCGGGCCAGGGCGTATTCGATCATGAACAGCGCCGGTTGAGTCACGGCCGTCTGGCCGAGCTTTTTGGTGGCAGCTTCTTCCCCGGCGGCGTCGGGGTAGAGCACGCTGCGCAGGTCGAATCCCAGGTGGGGAAGCAGGCACTGCGCGCAGTGGTCGACCCATTGGCGAAAGACCGGCTCAGCCTGGTACAGATCGCGCCCCATGTGAACGTACTGCGCACCTTGCCCGGGGAACATGAAGGCGAGTGGCCGGTCACCGTTCTCCTGCACGCCACTCAGCAGGCGCGGATCGTTGGGGCGGGCCAGCAGTTGTGCGGCGTCTGACGTATCACGGCAGATGGCTGCCCGGCGGTGCTGGAAGGCGCGCCGGCCCGTCTGCAAGGTGTAGGCGGCGTCAGACAGGTTGGTTTCGGGATGAGCGGCCAGATGAGCAGCCATCTGCGCCGCGGCCGCATCCAGCGCGCCGGCCGTTTTGGCCGATAAAGCCAGCAACTGCCAGGCGCGACCGCTCTCGCTCGCCGTCGTGGCGGGGGCTTCTTCTAGCACGACGTGGGTGTTTGTGCCGCCGAAGCCGAAGGAACTGACCCCTGCCCGGCGTGGGAAAGCGCCGCTTTCCCAGGCGATCAGTTCGGTATTGACGATAAACGGGCTGTTGGCGAAATCGATCTGCGGGTTCGGCTTCGTGAAGTTCAGGCTGGCGGGAATTTGCTTGTTTTGCAGCGCCAGGACGGTTTTGATCAGCCCGGCCATGCCGGCTACCGCGTCCAGGTGACCTACATTGCCTTTGACCGAGCCGATGCGGCAGAAGCCCTTGCGCTTTGTGTCGGCGCGGAAGGCGTTGGTGATGGCAGCAATTTCGACCGGATCGCCCAATGGTGTTGCTGTACCGTGCGCTTCGACGTAGGAAATGCTTTCTGCGCTGGCATTGGCGCAGGCCAGCGCATTCAAAATGACTTCGGTTTGGCCCTCGACGCTTGGGGCCGTGAAGGAGGCCTTGATGGCCCCGTCATTGTTGACTGCCGAACCGCGGATCACCGCGTAGATGTGATCGCCATCGGCCAGGGCATCTTCCAGGCGTTTCAGCATGACCATTGCTACGCCGCTGCCGAAGACGGTGCCCTGCGCCTCGGCATCGAAGGGGCGACAGTGCCCATCGGGTGATGCCGGCCCGCCGTACTGATAGACATAGCCGACCTGGTGTGGAACTTCTACGGCAACTGCCCCGGCCAGTGCCATGCGGCATTCGTCCAGCAGCAGCGCCTGGCAGGCGAGGTGCACGGCAGCCAGCGAGGTCGAGCAGGCCGTTTGCAGCATGTAGCTGGGGCCTTTGAGATTGAGCTTGTAGGAAATACGCGTGCTGAGCGAAAAATCAGCGTTGCCCATCAGGACTTGCATGTGGCTTTCGGGGCCAAATTGTTCGGGGTGGGCGAAGAAGTTCCCCACGTACGTGTTCATTTTGATCCCGGCGTAAACGCCAATCGCATCGGAAGCGCGTTCACCGGCGTACCCGGCATCCTCCAGCGTCTGCCAGGCGCACTCCAGCAGCAGGCGCTGCTGGGGATCCATAAAATTGGCTTCTGCGGGGGTGTAATCGAAGAAGCGGGCGTCGAAGTGCTCGATATCTTTCAGGATCGGGGCGGCCTTGATGTAGTTGCGATCGTCCAACTCGGCTCGAGGTACGCCGGCGGCAATCAACTCATCATCGGTGAAGAAGTGGATCATCTCTTCACCGACGCACAGCTTCTGCCAGAACTCGCCAACGTTTTCTGCTCCCGGAAAACGCGCTGCCATGCCGATGATGGCGATGCTCAAGCTGCCCTCGAACTGGTCCAAAACTTCTTGCATGCGGCTCATGCCGAATCTCCTTGCTTCTGGCGCTTGCGGTGTAGAAGCTCGTTACGCCGGCTGAGCGTTTCGCGGCGCTCGTCCAACTGCGCCGCTCGTTGGCGGTTCGATTCGTCTTCGTCCTGCGAGAGCAGCGCCGCCAGGGCGCGGATGCTGGGCGTCTGGTACAGATTGGCGGCGGGCACTTTCTTTTGGAGCGCTTTTTCCAGTTGCGTGATGGTCTTGACGGCGATCAGTGAATCGCCGCCCAGGTCGAAGAAGTTGTCGTCGATGCCGATTTTGTCGATGCCCAGCGTCGCCTGCCAGGTATCGGCCAGGATTTTTTCGTAGTCCGTCGCTGGCGGGGCGTATGGGGTGGAGAGTTTCGGGCGCGGGTGGCGCGGCTTTTGCGCTGACTGTTCTACGTCCGTGGCCGCATCGCCGGACAGCCAGTGCTGCAAACGGGCAGGCAGGTCGCCGGTGGAGACGATGATCCGGTCTCCCGGGTAAGCCGCCAGGATGCGCTCGAAAGCCTGCCACCCTTCCGGCACCTGGATGGCAAATTGGGCAAGCCGTGGGGTCAGGGCGGCGATGCGCTGCTGATCGGCTTCGAACTGCCAGGCATCCCAGTTGATGCTCAACCACGGCGCGCCGCAGCGGGCGGCAAACGCGTCCAGGAAAATATTCGCCGCGGCGTAGGCAGCCTGCCCGACGCCTCCCAGCACGGACGCCAGCGAGGAGACCAACAGGCAGAAATCGAGCGACTGCCCGGCCAATTCTCTTTCCAGTGTGAACAACACCCGCAGACGGGCCTCGAAGAGCCGGATACCCTGTTCAGTTTCCGTGTCCAGGATGGTTTGGAAGGTGTTGATGCCGGCATCTCCAACGGCATGTACCAACCCATGGATAGCACCAAAGCGTTCGCTTATTTGTGCAATGGCCTGCCGCATCTGCTCGTCATCGGCCAGGTTGGCGTGCAGCACGAGCACTTCTGCGCCGGCATTTTCCAGGGTGCGGATGTTGCCGATCTTGCGACTGATATTGTCTTCCGGGCCGTGCAGGCGCAGCCATTGTTCCCACTGCGCACGCGGCGGAAAGGCTTCGCTTTCGAGGATTGCCAGGCGCGGTTGATTGTGCCCGGCCAACGCCTGCGCCAGCGCCAGGCTGATGTCGCTCAAGCCACCGCTGAACAGGTAAACGCCGTTCGCACGCAGGAGACGCCGTTCGTTTTGAGGGGTTTCCAGGCGGATCGCTTCGTGAGTTGGCAGCCAGCGCTGCTGCCCGCGGTAGGCCACGTTCGGTACGGCTTGGCGTGCGCTGATTTCTGCCAGGATTTGCTCGGCTAACCCGTTCAAGCCGCTGGATGCAGCCGGCAGCGCAATATCGATGTGGCGGCAGCGTACCTGGCCGTTTTCTTGCGGGATAACCTTGCACAGGCCCAGGCTGGTCGTGCGCTCGGGAAGGATCGCGTCGGCGCTTTCCACTTTTTGGCTGTAGTTGGCGATTACGCTGAGTTGGACCGGCCCGGCAGGCCCTTGTGGCCCGGCCAGCGCCTGTGCCAGGAACAGCAGGCTGTAGAAGCCGCTGTCCTGGGCCTGCTCGAAGGTCATCGTTTCCGCCAGCCCCCACAGGTGGACGACGTGCTGCGGCACTTTATCCGCTGCCCGTAAGCCTGCCAGCAGGTTATCGTAATCGGCGCGCCGGTGGATATTCAGGGTGTAGGCATCTTCTTCGTTACCGAATGCGCTGCCGGGCACAGCGGTGATCACCACCTGCCCGGCGCGGCGCAGGCGTTCGGCCAGGGCCGCACCCAGGCCGTGTTCGCCCAGCAAAAGCAGCCAGCAGCCACTCTCCCGGCCGGTGAAATCTGCCGTGGCGAGCGGTGGTGTGCTTTTCCAGCCGGGCGCGTAAAACCATTCGTCGATATGCGGATTTCTGGCTGCGGGCTGGATCGGCGCGCCTACCTGGTTGCCCGGCTGCCCGCCGCCTTTGCCGGGTTCGATCCAGTAGCGTTGGCGTTCGAACGGGTAGGTCGGCAGGGGCAGGCGGCGGCGCCGTTCGCCGGCGTGGAAGCCGTACCAGTCCACGCGTACCCCGCCGAGCCAGAGCTGGCGCATGGCGGCGGCGAGCGGGTGCAGCGCTGCGCCGCCAAGGCTCACCACGATTTCCTGCTGCTCCTGCCGGCCGGGGTGCGCTTCCAACAGCCGGCAGGCGGGTGAGTCGGCGCCCAGGACGAGCAAGACCTGTTCAGGCTCCTTCAACAGCCGTGGGGCGGTTTCGGCGAGGGGCAGGCGCACTTGCCGCTGCCAGTAAGCGGGCGCGGTGGCTTCTTCGGCGGTCAACCAATCGCCGCTTTGTGTGGAGATGAGCGCAATTTCCGGCGCGTGCAGCGCCTCCGCCGTCACGTGGGTTCCTATGGCCATCGCCAGGGCGCTTTCCAGCGGGAAGACGCCCGCCAGGCAGGCGGCGGCGTACTCGCCGGTCCCGCTGCCCAGTATGGCCTGGGGCCTGACGCCCCAAGCCAACCAAAGCTGCGCCAGGGCGTATTCCTGCACGAAGGCGCAGGCTGCGTGTATCCGTTCGTCCTGGAAATCGTGCGAGGCGGCCCGGAAAAGCAGCGAGCGCACGTCGACGTTCAGCCAGGGCGTGAGGATGGCGGCGCAGGCATCGACGGCCTGGCGGAAGGCTGGCTCGTCCCGGCAGGCTGCGGCCAGGTCTTGCGCCTGGGGCGCGCTTTCGCCGGTAAAGAGGAAGACGACCGGGCGCTCGCGGGTCTCCTGAAAGCGGGTCGGGATTTCGGCGGCATGGCGTGCTTCGAGCAGCCCGACGGCTTCGGGCACATCCCGGCAGCACAACATGCGCCGGTGCCCCAGTGCCTTGCGCCCGACCTGGAGGGTGTAAGCCACGTCGGCCAGGTTGGCGTCCGGGTGGGCTTTGAAATAAGCCAGAAGGTTGTCGCTTTGCGTTTCGAGGGCACTGGCCGTCTTGGCCGAGAGGGGCAGCAGCTGCCAGGGGCGCGCCGCCCCCGATGGCTGCGCCTCGGGCGCCTCCTCGACGAGGATGTGGACATTGGTACCGCCGATGCCAAACGAACTGACGCCCGCCCGGCGGGGCGTCCCATTGCGCTCCCAGTCGCTCAAGCGTGTGTTGACGTAAAACGGGCTGTTGGCGAAATCGATCTCGGGGTTGGGGGTCTCGAAGTTCAGGCTGGGCGGAATTTGCCCGTGCTGCATCGCCAGGACGGTCTTGATCAGGCTGGCGACCCCGCCGGCGTTGACCAGGTGGCCGATATTGGTCTTGACCGAGCCGATGGCGCAGTACTGGTTGCGTTGGGCGCCGCTGCCGCGGAAGGCCCTGGTCAGGGCGGCCATTTCGATGGGATCGCCCAGCTGCGTGCCCGTGCCGTGAGTCTCGACGTACGTGATCGTCTCGGGGTCGACCTCCGCCAGCGAGATCGCTTCGGCGATGACATCGGCCTGGCCGTCGATGCTGGGGGCGGTGTAGCTGTATTTGACGGCGCCATCGTTGTTGACCGCCGTGCCGCGGATCACCGCCAGGATGTGATCGCCATCCTGGATGGCGTCCTCCAGGCGTTTGAGCGCCACGATGCCGATCCCGCTGCCGCTGACAGTGCCGCTTGCTTTGGCGTCGAAGGCGCGGCAGTGCCCGTCGGGGTCACCGATGCCGCCTTCCTGATAGAAGAAGGCTTCGTTGCGCGAAACTTGCAGTGAAATCGCGCCTGCCAGGGCCATGTCGCATTGGTAGTTCAACAGCGACTGGCAGCCCAGGTGAATGGCGACAAACGAAGACGAGCACAGCGTCGCCACGCTCATGCTGGGGCCTTTCAGGTTCATCTTGTAGGAAACGCGCGTGGCGATGAAGTCTTTGTCGTTGGTGAGCATCGTCTGGAAGCTGGTGATGCTCTGGCTCAGCTCGGGGTTGGACAGGATATTGCGTACCAGGTAAGAGCTCAGGTTGGCGCTGCCGTACACCGCTATCTGGCCGGGATAAGTTTCGGCGTCATAGCCGGCCTGCTCCATCACTTCCCAGGCGCACTCCAGAAAGAGACGGTGCTGGGGGTCCATCAGCTCGGCTTCCCGCGGGGCGATGTTGAAAAACTCGGCGTCGAAGAGGTCCATGTCTTCGATGATGCCGTCGGCCCCCACGTATCTGGGGTTTTGCAGCAGGGCCGGGTCGATGTGCGCGCCGGCCAGTTCTTCCGCGGTGAAGAACTTGATCGATTCGACGCCCTCGCGCAGGTTCTGCCAGAATTCGTCGAGGGTCTTGGCGCCGGGAAAACGCCCCGTCATGCCGATAATGGCGATGTGCTCGCTCGCGTGGTCGAAAGATGTTTCGGTTTGGTCCATGCTGTCTCTTCTCTAACAAAATTTATTTCGCCAGTACAGTCTCTTCTCGATCCGTCCACAAAAGCCGCATCGCTTCGCTTTTGGCCAGCAACTCCTCGAGCCGGCCTTCGGCTGCGATGCGCCCATCTTTCAAGACGAGGATGTGATCGGCGCGCTGCAGGGCGGCCCTGCGGTGAGAAACGACCAGGCAGGTGGGCGGGGCGCAGTCTGCCGTGCCGTCCTGGGAAAACAGCCGCTGCCACAAGGCCTGTTCCGTTTCCACGTCCAATGCGCTGGAGAGATCGTCGAAGACGAGCAGCGCCGCCTGGCGGGCAAACATGCGGGCCGCCGCCGAACGCTGGCACTGCCCGCCCGAAAGCTTGACGCCGCGTGAGCCGACAAGGGTATCCAGGCCGTTTTCCAGCGCCTGCACGTCCTGTTCCATCACGGCAGCCCGGATGGCTTCATCCATGTCGACCGTTTCTTCGGGCAGACCGAGCAGGATATTCTCGCGCAGGCTCGTGCTGAACAGGCGCGGTACCTGTGCCGTGTAGGCGCTGCGCGGCGGCACGAAGAAGGACGCCGGGTCTTTTACCACCTGGCCGTTCCAGCAGATTTCACCGCCGTCGCGCGGCAGCAGGCCCAACAGCACCCGCAGGAGCGTGCTTTTGCCGGCGCCGACCTGCCCGGTGACGACGATGAAATCGCCGCGCCTGAGCTTCAAGTCGATGCCATCGATCCCTCGCCCGGAACCCGGGTAGCGGAAACGCAAACCGCTGGCGCGCAATTCTTCCAGGCGATCGGACGTCGTCTTGGGCGGGACGGGCGCCGTCGGCCGCTGCCCGTCCAGGTACAGCGGGCCGGGTTCCACCAGGCTTTGGGCCGTTGCGTTGGGGAGCAGGTGGGCGATGCGCTGGATGGACACGCCGGCCTGTTTGTAGTGCGCCCACAACGAGCCGGCCTGGCCGACCGCCCGGGTGACGATGTCGAGATAATAGACGAACAGGGCCATGTCGCCGATGGTCAACTGGCCGCTTCGCAGAAAGCGCGGCGCCAGGAGCAGGACGACACCCACCCCCAGGTTGACGGAGTGGCGGAAGATCGATTCCAGCACCTCGCTGAACAGGCGGTCTTGCAGCGCCGCCCGGCGGCGGGTTTCGTTGAGCGCGGAGAAACGGGCGAGGATGCGCTCGTTGGCGTTGGCCACTTTGATAGCCTGCACCGCCCCGAAGCTCTCGGCGATGAAGCCAGCCACCTGGCCGCTCGCCTGGCGCGCCGCCCGGCGGTAGCCCTCGACGCGTTGGGCGGCCACCTGCGCCACCGCCAGGATGACCGCCAGCGGGATCACCGCTGCCAGGGTGATGGTCGCCGAAAGGTTGAGCAAAATCGACATCGCCAGCGCGGCGTACACACCGTTGGCTGCCATGTCGCCGAAGCGCAGCACGAGGTAGGCGGGGATTTCTACGTCTTCACGGAAGCGGCTGATGGCCTCGCCGCTCGTCTCCGGCAGGGCGCAGGCTCCCGGCTGCTGGAGCACCTGCCGCAGCAAGTTCTTGCGCAGCAGCGTGTGCATGCGGATGGCGAAGGGCGTGTCCAGCCGCGCCTGGACGTACGTCGCCAGGATTTGCGCCAGCCCGCTGCCCGCCAATAGGGCCACCAGCGTCCACAAATTCCACCCCGCCGGCGCGCCCGGTGCCAGCAGGTTGAAGACTTCGCGGGCGATCAACCCGGGCACCAGGTAGGTCAGCAAGTACAGGCAGCGTACCAGCGTGGTCAGCGAAAAAAGCGCGGGCGCAAAGCGCATCAGGCCCCAAACGAACCGCCCGGTGTCGATACCGGCCACCGTTTTTTCGCCACCTGCGCTCATGCCAGCACCTCCGCCAGGTTGGTTTGCAGCAGCCCGGAAAAGCGGGACGCCGGGTCGTGCGCCAGGTCCCGGCGGCGGCCGAATTCTTGCACCTTCCCGTTTTCGAGGATCAGGATGTGGTCGGCGCGCTGCACGGTATGCAGGCGGTGGGCGATGATGATGCCGGTGCGGTTTTCGAGCAGCTTTTCGATGGCTGCCTCGATCAGCCTTTCGCTGCCGGCATCCAGGCGGGAAGATGCCTCGTCCAGAATGATCACGCCGGGGTCCTTGAGAAAAATGCGCGTGAATGCCAGCAACTGCGCCTCACCGGCGGAAAGGTTCTTGCCGGATGAATCGATGCGGCTGTCCAGGCCGTGGGGCAGCGCCCGGTACCAGGCCGAAAGCCCCAGGCCGTCGATGGCTTGCAGAATTTTTTCATCGGGAATGCCGGCATCGAAGAAGGTGACGTTGTCGCGGACCGAGGCGTCGAACAACTGGACGTTTTGCGTCACCATCCCGACCCGTTCGCAGAGCTGCGCCGGGGCTACCCGGCGGATGTCCCAGCCCGGCCCCGGCGTAGCGCCGTTTTCGCTGGCCGCCAGGCAGATTGCGCCTTGAAGCGGGTCGTACAGGCGGAAGACGAGCCGCGTCAGGGTCGTTTTGCCGCTGCCGGTGCGCCCCAACAGCCCCAGGGTCTGGCCGGCGGGCAGGTGAAACGACACGTCGCGCAAAACCGCTTCGGACTCGTTGTAGCCGAACGTGACCCGGTCGAAAGTCACGGCGAGCGGCCCGGCCGGAAGCGGTGCCGGGTTGGGGCTGCCGGCGAGCTTGCTCTCGGTGACCAGCAGTGCACGGATGCGTTCGCTGCTGGCCCCGGCCTGCTGTAAGTCCTGAATCTGGACGGCCACCTCGAGCAACCGCTGAAAGACAAAATGTGTGCAGTAAACGATCAGGTAAACGGCGCCCAACGTGATCAGCCCGGCGCGCATCAGGAAATAGCCCGATACGAAGGCGATCGCTTGCCCGGCGACGTACAGCCCGATCCACAGCGCTCCGATCAGAGTATTCATCGAGACGCCGCGCAGCGCCTTGCGTAGGTAGGCCGCGCTGAACTCGAACAGGCGACCCATCACGTACGCCTCGGCCCCGTTCGAGCGGATGTCTTCCGTGCCGGCCAGTTGTTCTTCCAGGAAGCCGAACAGGTCGGCGCTCGCCTGCCGGATGGCCTCCCAATATGCAACGGCGATGCGTTGCAGGCTGCCCAGGCCGAGAAAGGCCAGGCCGATGTAGGCCAGGAGCGCCAGGCTGACGCGCCAGTCTTCCTTCAGCAGGAGCAGCAGCACGCCGATCAGCAGCAGTACGTTGCTGCCGATGCGCACGACGAGCTGCGAGAAGAAATTCGCCAGCGTGGAAACGTCCCCATCCAGGCGTTCGATCATCTCGCCAGGGGTGTGCGCGTTGTGGAAAGACATATCCAGGCCCAGGCAGTGACGTGCCAGATCGGTGCGCAGGGCGTTGGTGGTGCGCCAGCCGATGTCTTCGCCGATATAGGTGGCGATCACCCCAACCAGCTGCGAGAGCAGCGAAACGCCCAAAAAGGCCAGCGCCAGCCGCAGCAGCGGGTCCTGCCCGGAATCTGCTGCGCTTGCGCTGGCCATGGTCCCTGCGGCGCCTAATGTGTCGATGAAATCGCTCATGATCTGCGGGTTGGCGAGCTGCAGCCCGACGCCCAACAGCAGCAGGGCGAGCAGCAGCAGGCTCTTCTTCCACAGCGGCCCGAGATATTGCAAGAGCAGTTGGCGTTGTTGACTGGTTAACATCGTCCAAAAACCGTTGTGCAGCCGTCAGGCTGTCTTTTGCCGCCGCTTTTCGCTGCGGCGCTTCAGCGCTTCTTTTTGCTGGCCGGCGCGCTGCTGCACTTTCTCGAAACTGACCTGGGGCGCTTTGGCCTGTGCGTGCAGAAATTGCGCCAGGTCGGCAATCGTGGGGTACTGGAGCAGCGTGGCGACGGAAACTTCGCGCTCGAATTGAGCCTTGAACAGGGCATGCACCTGCGTGATCAGGAGCGAGTCGCCGCCCAGCTCGAAAAAGTTATCGTGAATGCCGACCGGTTGCAGGCGCAGCACGTCTTCCCAGATTTTCGCCAGCTTCTGCTCGATCTCGTTGCGCGGCGGCGCAAAGCCGGTGAGCAGGTTCGGGCGTTGGTGCTTGGGCCGGCCGGCCCCTGCGGCAGGCACATCGCCGGCGAAGGCCGCTGTGCGCAGCGCTTTTGCCTGTTCGATGCGGGCGGCCAGGCTGCTGGTGGAGACGACCACCTGTGGTAAATTGGTGTGCAAGATGCGCTTCAGCACGTCCACGCCCTCCTGCGAAGACAGGCGTATGGCGAAGTCGTCGGGATATGCCCCGGCGGTTTGCAGCAGTTTTTCGAGCGCCGGGGGCAACTCCAGCGAACGCTCCGTTACGGCCAGCTTGGCCGTGTCTTCGATGCGCATGGCGGAAAACTCGTCGATCTCGACCAGGATGCGCCCCTCGCCGTCGGTGATCGCCAGGTCGAAGCTCACGGTGACGTTGGATGCGTTGGCCGGGTTGGCGAAACGTGCGTAGCTGTGGATGCTGCCGGTCAGCCCGCGGTAGGCGCGCAGGCGCTTGTACGAAAGCGGCAGGTAGCTGCCTTCGCTTTTGAAGAGCCGCAGGAAGCTGGTGGCAAAGTCGAGCAGGGCCGGGTGCAGCCGGTAAGCCTGCGGTTCGTCCTGGCAGCCTTCCGGCAGCGTAAAGCAGGCCACGCCCTCCTGCGGGCCGAGGCGTACCCACCGTAAGCCCTGCCAGCGCGGGCCGAATTCCATCGTGCGCGTCTGCGCCGGGTCGCCGTGATCGGCGATGACGAGCGCATCCACGACGAGCGGCGCGCCCTGGGTGTCGATGCCGCGCTCGATCGGTCGCCGTTGCAGGTCGAAATGCCCCAAACGAGCCTGCGTCAAGGGCGCATCGATGCGCTGCGGGCTGCAACGCTGGCCGATCTCTTCGATTTCGGCTGCCCGGACGGGGGCTTCTTCCAACGCCAGCAGCTGGCCCCTGGCGTGGGTCTGCCAGCGCTGCGGGCCGGCCTGGCTCAAAACGGAAAAGGCAAACCCAGCATCCGTCTTTTGCAGCACGGTGCGCACTTCCCGCGCTTCGTCACCTTTCAGCACGAGCGGCGCCAGGAAAAAGGCGTCCTGAATTTCGACGGCTTCCCGGCCGGTGCAGGCTTCGAAGGCGGCACGCGCCATTTCGAGGTAGGCCGTTCCGGGCACGGTCGGCTTTCCTAACACGCCGTGCTCGTGCAGCACCCACTGGGTGCCAACGTGGAAGCGGGTCGCAAACACCGCGCCGGCGGCGTCCATCTTCAGGCACTCGTCGAGCAGCGGATGCGTAGCCTTGGCCTGGCCGGGTTTGGACAGCGCCCGGTAGGCCGCTGCGGCCATGCCAACTTCACGCCAGGTGTCCCATTGAACGCAGTGCACCTGGCGGGCGTTCGCCAGGGCGTCCGAGCCGGCCAGCGCTTCGAGGAAGGCGTTGGCGGCGCAGTAGTCGCCCTGCCCCATGCGGGGAACCAGCGTGTTGATCGATGCGCACAGGACGAAGAAATCCAGCGCCTGCCGGCGCAGCGCGCCGGCCAGCGCCAGGCTGCCGCGCAGCTTGGGAGCCAGCACCTTCTCTGTGTCGGCGCGAGTTTTCACTTGCAGCATGCCGCCACCGGGCACCCCGGCGGCGTGAATGGCCCCGTGAAGCGCGCCAAAGCGTTCCTCAGCCTGCCGGACGGCGTTCGCCATCTGGCCTGCGTCGGTGACGTCCGCCTGGATCACGAGTACTTCTGCGCCGGCCTCCGTCAGCGCTTGCAGGGCTTGCGGAGCGATCGCTCCGCGGCGTCCGAGCAGTACCAGGCGGGCATGGACGGTCTCTGCCAGCCATTGGGCCAGGGCCAGTCCCATCCCGCCCAGCCCACCGCTGATCAGGTACACACCTTTTTCTCTCAGGTTCAGCGCAGCCGGATCGGTGACCTGCCGGTCGAGGCGGATCGGATCGTAGACCTGCACCCACCGCTGCCCACCGCGGTAGGCAACGGTTTCGCCGGGCGTGCCTGCCGGGCGCGTCGCCATCTCGGCCAGCAGGCTGCTGGCGGCGCGGTGTGGCTCTTCGGCAGGCGAAAAATCGATGTCGATACTGCGGCAGCGCAGGTTGGGGTACTCGTACGGCAGCACCCTGGCCAGCCCCGCCGCCGTGGCGCGGGCTGGCTGCCGGATTTTTTCTCCCAGCACGCTGTACAAGCGGTCGGCGATCAAATTGATTTGCAGTTCCCCGGTGTAGTTCTGGCGGCCCAGGGCCTGCGCCAGGTACATCAGGCTGTAGAAACCGTGCGACTGGATGCTTTCGAGACGCTCGATGGCCTCGCCGTCCGCCTCTCCCGCGGCGAGCTGCCACAGGTGTACCCACTGCGTCGGCAGGTTGCCTTTTGGCCCGGTGCGCAGTTCGAGCAGCAGAGCTTCGTAATCTTCGGGGCGCTCCGGGTTGAGCGCGTAATGGCGGGCGCCCAGCCAGGCGAACGCCGGGCCGGGTTTTACCGTGAAAGCTGCCTGTCCGGCTTCTTCCAGTTGGCGCACCAGGGCCTCACCCAGGCCGTATTCATCGAGAAAGATCAGCCACGCAGCGTCAGCCGGCAGGCCTTGCACCGGATAGGGTGAAAGCGGGCTGCGCTTCCAGGTGGGCAGGTAGAACCAGTCGGCCGGGTCGGGTTTGCGGGCCAGGGGGCTTTCGGTGGGTGCGGGGCTGCTTTCGGCAGGGCCTGCATCGATCCAGTAGCGCTGCCGTTCGAAGGGATAGGCCGGCAGCGGCAGGCGTTGGCGCTGTTCGCCCGCGTGGAAGCCTTCCCAATCGACGTTTACCCCGGCAATCCACAATTTGCCCAGGCTCGTCAGCAGGAAGGCGGCATCCGGTTGTTGATCTTGTGGGTGGCGCAGGGAGGGCAGCACGGCCTGTTCGGCGCTGCGCGCCGGATGGCGCATTGCCAGTGTGGCCAGGGTGCGCCCGGGGCCGACTTCCAGCAGCACGCGTTTCGGCTCCTTGAGCAGTTCGCCCACGCCCTCGGCAAAGCGTACGGCCTGGCGCAGGTGTTTGCCCCAGTAGGCCGGGTCGGTGGCCTGGACAGCTTCGATCCAGGTGCCGGTTACGTTGGAAAGGTAGGGAATTTGCGGCGGGTGAAGTTGAATTTGCGCCACCTGCTGCATGAAAGCTTCCAGGATAGGTTCCATCATGGCCGAGTGAAAGGCGTGGGAAGTGTGCAGGCGTTGGGCGTTCGTGCCCTGCTGCGCCAGGCGCTGTTCCAGCCGTTCGATGGCCGGGGTGGCGCCGGAGATCACGCACATCCCCGGCGCGTTGACGGCCGCCAGGGAAATTTCTGCGCCCAAGAGCGCCTGCACGCTTTCGGCCGGCAGCGGCACGGCCAGCATCGAACCGGCCGGCAGCGACTGCATCAGCCGGCCGCGCGCAGCCACCAGGGCCAGGGCGTCTTCGAGTGAAAAGACCCCCGCCAGGCAGGCTGCCACGTACTCGCCGATGCTGTGCCCGAGCATGGCCTGCGGGCGGATGCCCCAGGCCATCCACAACTGCGCCAGGGCATATTCGATGGTGAAGAGCGCCGGTTGGGTGATCGCCGTCTGCTTGAGCTGCTCTGCGGCGGCTTCGGCCTGTTCGGGCGCGGGGTACAGCACACCCCGCAGGTCGAGATTCAGGTGAGGGTGCAGGATTTTAGCGCATGCATCCACGCATTGGCGGAAGATGGTTTCGGTTTCGTACAGCTCGCGGCCCATGTCCACGTATTGGGCGCCCTGCCCGGTGAACAGGAACGCCACCGGGCGGCCGGCGTTCTCGGCATTACCCGTCAGAAGGCGAGCGTCCGGCGCGGCGAGCGCCTGCTGTGCTTCCTCCCCGCGCTGGCACACCAGCACGCGGCGGCAGGCGAACGGCTTGCGCCCGGTTTGCAGCGTGTAGGCCACGTCGGCCAGGCTGGTTTGCGGGTTGTCCTGGAAATAAGCGGCCAGGTTGGCGCTAATCGTCTCCAGCGCGGTCTGGGTTTTCGCCGACAGCACCAGCAGCTGCCACGGGCGCGCAGGGCCGGAAGATGCGCATTCGGGTGCTTCTTCGAGCACCAGGTGGGCGTTGGTGCCGCCGATACCGAACGCACTGACCCCGGCGCGGCGCGGCCCGCCGTTGGTGGCCCAGTCGACCAGCCGGGTGTTGACGCGGAAGGGGCTGTTGGCGAAGTCGATGCGCGGGTTGGGCTGGTCGAAGTTTAGGGAAGGGGGAATGGCCTTGTATTCGAGCGCCAGGGCCGTTTTGATCAGCCCCGCAATCCCGGCGGCGGCGTCCAGGTGGCCCAGGTTGGTTTTGACCGAGCCGATGGCGCAGAAGCCTTTGCGATCGGTGTGCAGGCGAAAGGCCTTGGTCAGGGCAGCGATCTCGATCGGGTCGCCGATGGGCGTTCCCGTGCCGTGCGCTTCCACATAAGTGATTGAATCGGCGTTGACCCCGGCCACACCCTGCGCTTCGGCGATGACGGCCGCCTGGGCGTCCAACCCGGGGGCGGTGTAACCGGCCTTGAGCGCGCCGTCGTTGTTGAGCGCCGAACCGCGGATGACGGCGTAAATGCGGTCGCCGTCGGCCAGGGCGTTGGCCAGCAGCTTGAGCGCGACCAGCCCTGCGCCGTTGCCGATCACGGTCCCTCGCGCCTGTGCATCGAAGGCGCGGCAGTGCCCGTCGGGTGAAAGGATCATGCCTTCCTGGTACAGGTAACCGGCCCGCTGGGGCACGCGCAGCGAGACGCCGCCCGCCAGGGCCAGGTCGCATTCGCCGTTGCGCAGGCTCTGGCAGGCCAGGTGGACGGCCACCAGCGACGTGGAGCAGGCCGTCTGCACCGTCACGCCCGGTCCCTTCAGGTTGAGCTTGTAGCAAACCCGCGTCGCCAGGAAGTCTTTGTCGCTGGCGATCATCACCTCGTAGCCGCGCCCCGACTTGAGCGGGTTGCGCGCCGGGTAGACGTTATGGCTCAGATAGGTATTCATCCCGGCCCCGGCGTAGACGCCGATGGCGCCCGGGTACGTATCGGGGTTGCAGCCGGCGTGCTCGAGGGTATGCCAGGCGCACTCCAGGAACAGGCGCTGCTGCGGGTCCATTAGTTCGGCTTCGCGCGGGCTGTAGCCGAAGAAGGCGGCATCGAAGTGGTCGATCTCCTCCAGCACGCCGCTGGCGCGCACGTAGTGGGGATCGTTCCACAGGGCCGCGTCGATCCCGGCTTCTTGCAGGTCCTGCTCGGAGAACGCAGCGATGGCCTCGACGCCGGCGCACAGGTTTTGCCAGAAGGCGGCGACGTCTTCGGCCCCGGGGAAACGCCCCGCCATGCCGATGATGGCGATGGCGGTTTCGGGGTTGGCTTCAAGGGCTTCAGGGTTGTGGAACATGGGCTTTTGTCAGTATTTCAAGCGGTTTTTTTGCCGCTGCAGGCGTTCCTGCCGGGCGGCATCCTGGCGGGCGGCGCGGTTTTCGGCGCGCTGGGCGGCCTGCGAGGGCAGGGCCTGCGCTTGCACGGCGTTTTCGCCCAGGTGAACGGCCAGGCTGTGGATGGTGGCATACTGGAACAAAGCCACCAGCGGGATTTCGCGTTGCAGCTTTTCTTGCAGGCGGTGGTGAACCTGCGCCATCAGCAGGGAGTGGCCGCCCAGGTCGAAGAAATTGTCGTGTACGCCGACGCGGTCGAGTTGCAGGGCGTCCTGCCAGGCCCGGGCGATGATCTGCTCGATCTGGCTTTGCGGGGCGGTGAAATTTACCGGCAGATCGGGGCGCTGACCGTCGGGGGCGGGCAGGGCAGCGCGGTCGATCTTGCCATTGGGCGTCAACGGAAACGCCGCCAGGGGGACGAACGCCGCCGGGAGCATGTACTCGGGCAGGCGATCTTTCAGAAACTGGCGCAGTTCGCCGGCTGCGGGGGCCGTGCCCTGGCGAAAGATCGGGTAAGCCACCAGGCGCACATTCCCGGGCGTGTCCTGCCGGGCGATCGCCACCGCTGCCTCGACGGACGGGTGTTGGCAAAGGGCGGACTCGATTTCGGGTAGTTCGATGCGGTGGCCGCGTACTTTTACCTGGTGGTCGTTGCGCCCGAGAAATTCCAGGCCGCCATCGGTTCGGAAACGTGCCAGGTCGCCGGTGCGGTAGAGCCGCGCCCCCGGCTGCCCGCTGAAGGGATCGGGAATGAACTTCTCGGCGCTCAGCCCCGGTTGCCGCAAGTAGCCGCGGGCAAGCCCCATCCCGCCGATACACAGTTCGCCGGCCACGCCGTCGGGCACCGGCTGCCCGTGCCGGTCCAGCAGGTGAATTTGCGTGTTGGCGACCGGCCGTCCCAGGGGAACCGGGGCGGCGCCTGCTTCGACCCGCGCCGTGCTCGACCAGATCGTCGTCTCGGTCGGCCCGTACATATTCCAGACCGACGCGCAGCGTTCACGCAGCTCATCGGCCAGCGGGCGGGGAAAGGCCTCGCCGCCGCACAGCGCTTTCAGGTTTTTCTTCCCGGACCAGCCCGCTTCGAGCAGCAGCCGCCAGGTGGCCGGCGTGGCCTGCATCAGGGTCGCATCGCAGGCTTCGAGCAGATCGGCCAGCCCGGCGCCGTTGGCCGTGGCGTCGCGCCCGGCGATCGCCACCCGGGCGCCGCTGGCGAGCGGCAGAAAGAGTTCCAGCCCGGCGATGTCGAAGGAAAGCGTCGTTACCGAAAGCAGGGTGTCCCGGGCCGTCATGCCCGGCTCGCGCTGCATCGACGTTAGAAAGTTGACCACTGCCCGGTGCGGAACCTGCACGCCCTTGGGCTGCCCGGTGGAACCGGATGTGTAGATGACGTAGGCCAGGTTGTCGGGGCCGACATACACCGGTGGGGCCGCCGTGCTTTCCTCTGCCAGGTGCGGCCAATCGGCGTCCAGGCAAAAGATGGGCCGCCCGCTTTCGCGCCACAGCGTTTGCAGTGCAGGCTGCACGCGCAGCGATTCTTGTGTCAACACCAGGGAGACCTGGGCGTCGGCGAGCATGTAGGCCAGGCGCTGCGGCGGGAAGCCGGGGTCGAGGGGCAGGTAGGCGCTGCCGGCTTTGAGGATGCCGAGCAGGGCCACCGGAATCGACGCGCTGCGTTCCAGGCAGACAGCCACGCGCATTTCTGGCCCGATGCCTTGCCTGCACAGGAAGTTGGCGAGCCGGTTGGCCTGCCGGTTGAGTTCCCCGTAGGAATACGCCTCGCCGCCGCACATAACTGCCGGTTGATCGGGGGTTTGCATGGCCCAACGCTCGAACAGGTGGTGGATGCAGCCCGGAGGGATGGGCGCAGCCGTGTCGTTCCAGCGCTGCCGTTGCTCCCATTCCTCGGGCGGAAGCGGCGCGAGCGCCGAAACGGGCGCCTGCGGGTTGGCGGCGATCGCTTCCAGCAGGGCCTGGTAATGGGCCAGCATGTGCCGGATGGTGGCCGGCTCGAACAGGTCGGCGTTGAAGTGCAGCGCCAGGCCGAAACGGCCCTGCACTTCGCCGGCACTCAACGCCAGGTCGAACTGGGCAGTTTGCGGTTCGATCGCCAGGGTTTCGATATTCAGGGCACCCCACCGCATGGCGACCCCCGCCTGGCCCAGCGCGAAGGCTGCCAGGTCGGCTTCGCTGCCGGCGGGCGCTTTCTGAAAGCTGAACAGCGCCTGGAAGAGCGGCGTCCGGCTCGGATCGCGCGCCGGCTGCAGGCGCTCGACCAGCAGGGGCAGGGGATAGTCCTGATGCTCGAAGGCCTCCAGCACCGTCTGGCGCACCTGGGCCAGAAAACTGGAGAAAGCCGGGTTGCCCGCCAGGTTGGCGCGCAGCACGATCGGGTTGACGAAGTAGCCCACCAGCCCGGCCAGGTCCGGATGCGAACGCCCGGCGGTGGGGGTTCCGACCAGGATGTCGGTCTCTTGCGTGTAGCGATGGAGCAGCGCCTGGAAGGCCGCCAGCAGCGTCATGAAGGGCGTGGCCTGGTGTGCGGCGCTCAAGCGTTTGATGTTTTCGGTAAACGCGCGGCTCAATTGGGCCGTTTGCCGGCCGCCGCGGTAGGTCTGCACCGGCTGACGCGGATGATCGGTGGGCAGGGCGAGCGGGGGGAGCGGCCCGGCCAGTTGCCGCTGCCAGAAACGCCACAAGCGTTCGCCTTCCGGCCCGCTCAGGCGCGCGTTCTGCCAGTGGACGTAGTCGCCGTACTCGATCGGGTGCGCCGGCAGGCCAGCAGACGGCGCGGCATAGCTGCCGGCCAGTTCCTGCATGAGCGCGGCCAGCGACCAGAAATCGGCGATGCTGTGGTGGACGACGGCCAGCAGCACGTGCTCGTCCTGGGCATGGGGGAAGAGAAACAGGCGCAGGAGCGGTCCGTTGGCGAGGTCGAAGGGGCGCTGCGCTTCCGCAGCCAGGCGCGCCTGGAGCGTCTGCGCATCCCAGGCCGTTGCATCTTCTTCGATGATGTCGATCCGCGCTGCGCCGCAAACCTGCTGCACCGGCCCCCGCTCGCTGGCCGCAAAAGTTGCTGATAGCATCGGGTGGCGGGCGGCGACCGTCTCGACCACCTGCCGGAAGCGGGGCCGGTCGAAGGGTGGCAGGATGCGAAACGCATAGGCAAGGTGGTAAGCGGCGCTTTCCGGCGCCAGCTGGTGCAGGAACCACATCGCCTGCTGCCCGTGCGACAGTGGGCCGCCTGCGGCCCGATCGCGTGGCTCGCAAACCGGAATAGCTTCTGCCTGTGTGCCCTGTTGCACCAGGGCGGTTTCGACCAGTTCGTTCAGGTTGGCGCCTTCGAGCAGGTGGGTGAGTGAGAGTGCCATCCCGAGTTCGCGTTCCAGGCGGTGTTGCAGGCCCACGGCAGCCAGCGAATCGATGCCGAAGGCGACGATCGGCTGCTCCGGTGTGACTTGCGCGGGCGGCAGGCCGGCTGCCTGCGCGATGCAGAGTTGCAGAAACTGCGCCAGGGCCGCGCGGCGCTCTTCAGGTGGCAGGGCCGCCCAGGCGGCGGCATCGGGCGGCCCCGCTTCTTGCGACCGGGCCGCCGGCAGCCGGTCGGTGGCGATCGCTTCCAGCGATCCCTCCAGGAAGGCCCGGCGGCAGGCGCGGCGCTGTACTTTGCCGCTGGAGGTGCGCGGCAGGTGGCCGGGGCGCAGCAGCACCACGGCGTACACTTGCAGTTCGTGCTGTTCGGCTACGGCCTGGCGCACGGCGGCGGCAACCTGCCCGGCGTCGGCGTTACGCGCCTGGCGTTCCAACTCGTGGACGATGACGAGTTGCTCGCCGGTAGGTGTGTCTACCGAAAAGGCCGCGCCCCCGCTTGCGGCCAGGGCCGGGTGGCTGTTCCCGGCGGTCAGTTCGACATCCTGGGGATAGTGGTTGCGCCCGCGGATGATGATCAGGTCTTTCAACCTGCCGGTGATGAAAAGCTCGCCGTCGTGCAGAAAGCCCAGGTCGCCGGTGCGCAGGTAAGGTTCTGTATCCCCCCCCTGCCCGCCGGCCAAACGCGCCCCGAAGGTCTGCCGGCTTTCTGCCGGGCGTCCCCAGTAGCCGTGCGCCACGCTCGGCCCGGCCAGCCAGATTTCCCCCACGCGTCCCGGCGGGCAGGGGGCACCCGTCTCGGGTTCGACGATCTGGAGGCGCTGCTGCGCCATGCCGTACCCGCAACTGACCAACCGGCGAGCGGCCGCATCCCCGGGCTTGGCTGCGACGGCCTCGTGCCGGGCCAACGCGGCGGGTTGGAAACGGCGCACCCGCAGGGCATCCCCTTTTTGGCCGCCGGAGGCAATCAGGGTGGCTTCGGCCAGGCCGTAGCAGGGGTAAAAAGCTTCTTTGCGGAAGCCGCATTCGGCAAAGGCGGCGGCAAAACGTTCCAGCGTTTCGGCGCGAATCGGTTCGGCACCGTTGAAGGCCAGGTCCCAATGGCGCAGGTCAAGCCCGGCGCGTTGTTCGGGGGTGATCTTGTCGACGCAGAAATTGTAGGCGAAATCCGGCCCGCCGCTGATCGTGGCGCGATAGCGGCTGATGGCTTTCAGCCAACGGATGGGCGCTTGCAGGAAGGCCGTGGGGGAAAGCAGCGTCACGGGGAAGCCGCCGTACAGGGGTTGCAGGATGCCGCCGATCAGGCCCATATCGTGGTAGGGTGGCAGCCAGATCACACCCTGCGAGGTGGGGCTGCCGCCGAAGCAGTGGTAAATCATCTCCAGGTTGTGCAGCAGGTTGCCGTGCGAGACCTTGACGCCGCGCGGCGCACTGGTGGAGCCGGACGTGTACTGCAAGAAAGCCAGGCTGTCGGCAGTTAGCGCCGGCGCCTGCCAGTTGGCGGCGTGGCCGCTGTCCACCGGGTCGGTGGTCAGCCAGTGCAGGCTGGCCAGTTCGGGGGTTTGCGTAAAACGCTGCTCGAGCGTTGCAAAGATCGTGTGGGTCGAGAGCGCCAGGGTGGCTTTGGCGTCGGTGACGATGGCTTGCAAGCGGGGATCGGCCCGGTGCAGGCGCGGCGGGTAGGCCGGGACGGCGATGACGCCCGCATACAGGCAGCCGAAAAAAGCGGCGATATAATCCAACCCGGGTGGGTAAAGCAGCAGGGCGCGTTCGCCGGGCTGTGCCCGTTCTTGAATCAGGCTGGCGATGGCGCGGGCCTGTAAATCCAACTGTGCGTACGACAGGTGTTTTTCTTCCTCCTCTCCATCGGCCAAAAACGTGTAGGCGCACTGATCGGCCTGTTCGTACGAGCGTTTTCTCAGAATGGCGGCGAGAGAAGTGGCAGGGAGCATATTTCAGTTTAACGGAGGCAAAGGGGAAAGTCTGACATCGGTTTATAATAATAGCCACCTTTCATGCTTGAAAATCCAGAAAAACTCCAATAGAATCTTGAAAAAGTCCAGGTTGTTTTGATGGTAGTGGATATGACTGAGTTGGATGCAATTTTGTCGAAAATCTTGAACAAGCGAACCATCAAGCAAGCCCTGAAGGCCTGGAATTCGGCCTCTGCATTGGGGATGATGCCGCTGGCCCAACTCGAAGTCGTGATCGAGCGGCAGCGTGTCGATTGTTATCCCAACACGCCAATGGGCCTGGGCATGGCGCTGCGCAACGTCTTGCGCGATGCCGTTGAGATGCTCAAGCCCGACACCTCGACGCCTGTGTTTACG
Organism: Chloroflexota bacterium; assembly: GCA_049325275.1. Classification (GTDB taxonomy): domain Bacteria; phylum Chloroflexota; class Anaerolineae; order Anaerolineales; family UBA4823; genus CAIQJJ01. The sequence continues at coordinate 89,902 of JBMOLU010000074.1, read as the reverse complement.
GAAAGACGCTGGCGTACCTACCTGCTCCTCACCGAGCGCCTTCTTCACAACCGTACCCCGGAGAGCATCGCCGCAGAGATGTTCATCTCCCGCCAGACATACTACAACGAGCTTGATAAGGCGATCAAGGCGTTATCTGACTTACTCTTGCAGTGGGAGACAAAGAAGCAAACGGCGTTGCAGCCGCCGCATACGGAGGCGCAGGAGTCGTTCGCGGGCGATGCCGACCATAGGCCTTCGATCTTCTTAGCCCCCACGCGTTCGCCTTACGCTTTGTCGGGGCGTGCGGCGTTGTTAGCTTCAGTCAAGCAGCGCTTATTGAGCCGGGATGGCAGCAGGGCCTACGCCATTCACGGCCTGCCGGGGGTTGGCAAGACCGCCCTGGCCATCGAACTGGCGCACGATCCACAGATTCTCGACCACTTCTGCGACGGCGTCTTGTGGGTCGGCTTGGGAGCGCATCCTGATGTCTTTGCCCTGCTGGGATCGTGGGCCGTGGCCCTTCAGGTGCCCGACGAGGTTTTGGCGCGTCGTACCAGCCTGTACGATCGCATCTTGATGCTCCACACCCTGATCGGTTTACGCCGCTATTTGATCGTCATCGATGATGTCTGGCAGACGGATGCGGCGCTGAATTTCAAAATTGGTGGGCCGAATTGTTCTTTCTTGTTAACCACCCGCCTGGCGAATGTGGCCGCAGACTTCGCCGGTGAAGACGTTTTTCCCGTAAAAGAGCTGGCGGCGCCGGACGGACAGCACCTGCTCGCCCAGGTAGCGCCTTGCGTCTCCAAAGCCGATCCGGCATCTGTACAGGAAATTGTGGAAGCCGTGGGCGGGCTTCCACTGGCATTGATTCTGGTCGGCCGTCACTTGCGGCAGCAAGGTGACAGTTTCCAGCCGCGCCGTTTGCAACGTGCACTCCAGCGGTTGAAGAAGGCCGAGAACCGCTTCAACCTGTCGCAACCGATTTCGCCGCTGAATGCCAATGCGTACTTGCCGGCAGACGCCACCGTTTCTTTACGGGCCGTGATCGGCCTCAGCGATATGGCGCTGGATACGCAGGCGCAGAAAGCGCTGCGCCGCCTGACGCTTTTTCCAAAGAAACCCAACAACTTTTCGGAAGCGGCCGCCCTCGCCATCATCGATGCGCCGGAAGCCGTCCTCGATCAACTGGTCGACCAGGGTTTGTTGGAAAACGTGGGGCCTGGGCGCTACACCATTCACCAGACGATTGCCGACTATGCCGGCCTGGATGCCCAAGAACCGGCTGCCATCGAGTCTTTCGTTTCTTACTGGCTTGGTTATGTGCAGGCGCACGCCGGCGATGTCGCCTCGCTTTCGCTCGATCTGAGCAATATCGAAGCGGCCGCCAATCTCGCTTCGCAGTACCGTCTTCAACAGCCTTTGCTTCGACTGACTTTATGCTTGCAACCTTTTCTCGCCAAAGTGGGCCTGCACCGCCTGGCGGAAGAGACCATCCGGCAGGCCTTGCTGTTGACTTCGGAAACCGATCAAGTCGCGCGGTATGAACTGCTGCTGGCCCGTGAAGCCATATACAACAAGCAGGGCATGCGTGACGCACAATTGGAAGACTTGGACACGCTAGCTTCTTTGGCCGCAGCGCGCCAAAACCTTTACTGGCAGGCCGAAGTGGCTTTGCGCCAGTCCGATTACGCAGAGGCCATCAGCAACTTCCCCGCGGCGATTACGGCCGCCCAACGCGCCGTAAACCTGGCGCAGGCCATTCAAAACGTTGCCATGGAAGCCGCCGGTTACTTGTCTTGGGGCAGGGCGTTACAGCAGCAGTCCAACTCTCGAGAAGCCGCCCCATACCTGGAAAAAGCACTGGCGCTTTCCAGGGTGGCGCACTGGCCCGGGGTGGAAGCAGAGAGCCTGCGGATTTTAGGGCTGACCGTTTACTATCTGGGAGATTACGCCAGGTCCCAAAAGTACCTCGGCCAGGCGTTGGTGATCAACCGCCGCATGGATGATCGTTGGGCAGAAGGGCGGACCTTGAAAGCATTGGGCGTGCTGGCCCTCGATCGCCAGGAATATTCGCTTGCCAAGGTTTATCTAGAGCAAACGTTGAGCCTCGTACGCATGATCGGCGACCGCCAGGCAGAAGCCAAGACCCTGAACAACCTGGGCTCTGTGGCGTATGCCCAGCGCCTCAACGCTGAAGCCATTGCCTGTTTCGAACAGGCGCTGGAGATCAGCCTGTCCATTCGAGATCGCCTGACCGAAGGCCGCGCGTTGGGCAACTTGTGTGAAATGGTCTACTATGCCGGGGATTACGAACGGGCCTCCGCGCTTGCTGATGGCGTGTTGCAAGTCAGCCGGCAAATCGGGGACCGTTGGGTCGAGGGCAATGGCCTGCGCTACCGGGCGCTGGTTGCCCGGCGGCTGGGACGGTTTGCCGAAGCGATACAGCTGTTGGAACGTTCCTGTGAGCGCTATCGCGAGATCAATTCATCCCACTATGCCGATGTCAGCCTGGCCTGGCTGGCCCTGCTCTACTATGAGGGCGGTAAGTACGATGCAAGCCGGGCTGCCGTCGAGCGTCTGTTGCATTGTGACGACCATGAAGTGCGCGGCCGCGCCTTGAGCGCCCTCGGCCACGTCTTCCTGGACACCGGAAACCCTGGGGAGGCCGCAGAAGCTTACGAGCAGGCGAAAGGCCTGAAAAAGGCCTTGCGCAAGCAGTCTGAAATGTGTGAATCAAGCTCAGACCTGGCCTGGGCGCTGGCCGTGCAAGCGAAACCGGCACAAGCTTTTGAACAGGTGAGTAGCATTTTGGGTCAGTGGGACCAGATTTCGTTTATCGTCATGGACGATCCGTGCCGTTTCTTCCTGGCGTGTTACCGGGTGCTCAAAGAGTGCCAGCCGCTTCAGGCGCGCACCGTTCTGGAAGAAGGGCACCGTTGGCTAGTGGCCCAGGCCGATCGTTTTCAAGACGCGGCCAGCCGCCATTCCTTTTTGAACGACGTGCCAAGCCAGAAATCGCTGCGTGAAGAATGGGTGGCGATTCAGGCCACGAAATCTCCTTAACAGCGTTTGCCGCAGGATGGTTTACCCTGCAAAAAAGTCAAAGCTGAAGACGATCGCCAGCACGCCCATGAAAAGCGTGCTGCCCAGCGTCCATGCCCGATCGAAGGCCGGGTTTTCCCCCCACGCCGCCGGCAACAGGAAGACGACCGGCGCGCCCATCACGTAGCGGTGCATGCCTTGCATGGCTCCGCTGGTAAAAGAAAAGACGATCAGCGCCAGGCTGTACAGGGCGAGCACGGGATACCGCCTTCGCAACCCGACAACCGCCACAAACCCGAAGATCAGGGCGCCGAATTCGAGCAGGTAATAGGCGCGCCCCGGCAGGTTTGCCCCCGTCAACGCCGGTAATGCCACCGTAACGGCGTCGTACAGGGTCTCACCGATGCCCAGGAGGTGGCGGTTGAAGAGGGCGCTTTCGACGATGTGGAAAGGCCGGCCGAACCATGTGTTCCAGCACAGGTACGCCCACAGGGGGCTGAGCACCCACAACGCCTCTACACCCACACGCCAGGAGCGTTCCGCGACCAGCCTTGCCCGGCCGCCGCACTGCCACCAGGACCAGGCGAGCGGCAATAAGAGAAGCGCGCCCGCAGCGCGCGTCCAGGTCGCTCCGGCTGCCAGCAGTGCGGCCCAGGCCCACTTTTCACGCCGCGCCAGCGCCAGGGCGCCAAACGACAGCCCGAGGAACAAACCTTCAGTGTAGACTTGCGCCAAAAACATGCCCGCCGGCCAGATCACCAGGTAAAAGGCGGCCCGCAGCCCGCTTGCCTCTCCCAGCACCGCACAGCCCAGGTCGTACAACGCTAGCATGGCGCCGAGGGTGCCCAGGAGCGAGATCAGCACACCGGCGAGCGTCGCCGCAGCCACCGGATTCAACCCCAGCCGGCGCAGCGGCCAGCTGGTAAGGCGCATCAGCAGGGGATAGAGCGGGAAAAAGGCGTGATTGAGCGATACCCAGGTCGGTTGATCCCCCTTGCGCTCGATTTGTGGCTCATCCCAGCGAAAATCGGCCGGAATAGCCCGCATTGCAGGGTCATCGTAGCCGGCAACGGCGATGGAAAGATAGTATTCCGAATCCCACGAAACCTGTGCGTTCAGGAACGGTTCCGTCAGGTAAGGCTGTGCGCTCTGGCTGTCGGCCTGGGTGCTTCCCGGCGTCCAGGAGAGTGCATGATCGGGACGCTCGAGAACGAAACGCCAACGCACATACGTTTGGTAGCCCAGGATCGTTACTGCCCAGGCCAGCCAGATCAGGAAGATGGTACGGAAGTTAGCAGATAGCCTCATCGTGGGTCTTTGTGTTGACAGGTAACGCCTCGCCGGTAACCTGGCGGAACTGTTTCCTATCGCAGGGTTTCATCCCGGATGCGCGGCAGCCACACCATCATCAACAGCGCAGCGATCAGGGCCAGCGTGCCGCCAAACAGGAACGGCGCCGAGGGGCCAAATCCATCCCATGCGCCTGCCCCTTGCCAGAGCAGCCCGGCGATGAACGAAGCCGGAAACGCCAGCATCCCGGTAGCGGCATGGTAGGTACCGTAGGCCGTCCCGCGCACTTGTTCGGGTACCAGGTCGGCCACCAGTGCGTTGGCTGCACCGTAGGCCATGCCGTAGTACAATCCGTAGGCCACATACAAAAGCCACACCTGCCAGGCCGCCTGCGCAAAAGCAAACCCAAAATAGATGACGGCATACACGACCCAACCGCTAACGATCAGGCGCCGGCGGTCGATCCGGTCGGACAGCGAACCGGCAGGGGTTGAAACCAGCGCGTAAATCAGGTTGAACACCGCCAGCATGACAAGAATGCCGCTGACCGATACGCCCAGATTCTGGGCGCGCAGGATCAGGAAGGCATCGGACGAATTGCCCAGCGTAAAGATTGCGACGATCAGCAGAAACGCGGTGAAACGCTTGCCCATACCGCGCAGCGAAAACGCCGGCCTGGCCGGATGGATGCGTGGCTCTTGGGCGGGAACGTCTTTGGCTCCCAGCGCCAACGAAAGCACTGCCAGGAAAGCGGGCAGCAGGCTGATCAACACCACGTTTTGGAATGCAGGCCGGGAAAGCGCAAGCGTATTCTGCTGCGCCAGCCAGATGACAAGCATGGCGATGAAAATGCCCACCATTGCGCCGGCCGTGTCCATGGCCCGGTGGAAGCCGAAGGCCAGGCCGCGCGTTTGCTTCGTGACCGAAGCGGCTACCAGGGCGTCCCGCGGCGCGGTGCGGATGCCCTTGCCCACGCGGTCGGCCCAGCGTACGCCGGCGATCACCCCCCAGGAGCCGGCGATGTAAAAGAAGGGCCTGGAAAGCGCCGAAAGCGCGTAGCCGGCAACAGCCAACCATTTGCGTGCGCCCAGTTTGTCGGAGAACCAGCCCGAAAACAGCTTCAGGATGCTGGCGGTGGCTTCGGCCAGGCCTTCGATCAGGCCGATGATGCCCGTCTGCACGCCGAGCACGTTCGCCAGGAACAGCGGAACGAGGTTGACGATCATCTCACTGGATACATCCATGAAGAAGCTGGTCAAACCGACCGCCCATACGTTGCGGGGTAGCTGCCGGATGTCTGGCCGTACCGGCGGGTTCAGAGCTGCTTTTGCCATGTGGGTTTGCTTTTCTCGGATATTGCTTGGCGGGCGGAATAAGTTTTTACGGATCTTGCGGGTGGGCGTGAAGAATTCCTTTCAGGGCGAAGCCGGGAGAGCCATTTTTGCCTCAGGATTCGTCCGGCACGGGCCTGATCAAGGTCAGGTAAGCGGCTGCCTCTTCACGGGTGTTGACGTTGAGTTTATTTAAAATGCTGTGAACGTGATTCTTTACCGTTCCGACTTCAATGATCAGCTGTTCGGCGATTTGCTGGTTGGTAAAGTTCCTCCCCAGCAGTTCCAAAACATCGATCTCTCGCGGCGTCAAGGCGGCATTTTCGATCACGCTGCTTTCGACGCCGGAAAACATTTGCGCATAGTCGGAAAGCCGCTCGATCAGTGCGGCGGTGATTTGCGGCGACGCCACGGCTGTGCCGTGGTGTGTGGCCCGAATCGTGTTGAGCAGATCGTCCATCGTACTGTCTTTGGTCACGTACCCTGAAGCGCCTGCTTCCACAAACTGCAGAACGCGCTCTCTCTTTTCGGTAATCCCCAGGATAAGCACTTGTGTGGATGGCACTCGAGACGAGATACTTTCGACCAGATGAAGCGCGCCACACTCCGGCAAATGCGAACTGGTAAGGACCATGTCTGCCTTGAACTTTTGAATTTTATCCAGCGCTTCTTCGGTTGATGTTGCGTAGCCAACGACTTCGATGTCAGGTTCATCACTCAGCGCGGCCGTCAAGATATTGCACATCAAAAGGATTTCGTGGACTAACAGCAAGCGAATCATGGCGGTGAAACCTTCAGAAAGGACGTATTTTGAGTTGAACAGCGTGAATTTTCGCTCTCCCGCTTTGGCGTCTTCTTTTGCCCCAACGGGAGAATTTAAATTCTATCACGGATATGCCGTAGAGGGCGAACGCATGGCTTGGCTCTCTGCGGTAGGGGGCAAGTTGTAATTCCAGATGGGCTGATGTGCCTGTGTCGGATCGTCGGTTAAATTGTTTGAAGCGCGAACAGACGCCAGGCGGACGTTGATGCCGGCCTGGCGTCTGCACGTCGCCTATTGGCCTGCAAGCGGTGATTGCAGCATTTCCCCGTTTATCCGCTGATCATTTCGCCGCCGTTGGGGTGCAGGACCTGGCCTGTAAAGTAAGAAGAGTCGTCGCTCGCAAGGAAAACGTAACTTGGCGCAATTTCTTCCGGTTCTGCCGCCCGCCCCATCGGGACGGTAGAACCAAACCGGGCCACTTTTTCGGCCGAAAAACTGGCCGGAATCAACGGCGTCCAGACCGGTCCGGGTGCGACGGCATTGACGCGGATGCCTTTTTCTACCAACGATTGTGAAAGTGAACGCGTAAACGCAACGATGGCGCCTTTCGTAGCTGCGTAGTCGAGCAGGTGGCTGCTGCCGCGATAGGCGGTGACGGAAGCCGTGTTGATGATTGCATCTCCGGGTCCCATGTGCGAAACGGCAGCCTTGGTAAAGTAAAAGAAGGAGAAGATATTGGTGCGAAATGTACGTTCCAGTTGTTCGGCGCTGATCGCTTCGATGCTTTCTTGTGGGTGCTGCTCGCCGGCATTGTTGACCAGAATGTTTAATCGCCCGAGTTCTTGTACGGTTTGCTCGACGGCGGCCTTGCAAAAGGCCTCGTCCCCCACATCCCCAGAGAGCAACAGGCAGCGGCGGCCTTCGCCTTCGACGAGTCGTTGCGTCTCGTGGGCATCTTCCTGTTCGTTGTAGTAGGCGATGGCGATGTCGGCGCCTTCCCGGGCAAAGAACAGTGCCACCGAACGGCCGATCCCGCTGTCTCCGCCCGTAATGAGCGCCACTTTTGACTTCAGTTTTCCGCTGCCTCGATAAGCAGGTCCTTCTGCCTTGGGCTTTGGCCTCATTTCTGACTGCATGCCAGGTTGTCGATCCTGGGTTTGCGCTGGCCGCTGTATTTTCGAGTCCTGTTGTTTCTCAGACATGACGTCTCCGTGGCGTTTACCGAAGCGGTGGTCTATGCCATTGCTTCGAGGTTGATAAACCCTTCTGCCAACTGGTTCAGCTTTTCATCGGTCAGGGCTTCTTCTTCCAGGGTTTGCTGCAGCAGTTCGGCTGCATCTGACTCGCCCAGCAGTTGGGCGTACGTGCGGGCGGTGCCATAGCCGCTGATCTCGTAGTGCTCTACCTTTTGCGCTGCGGCAATCAGGCCGGCATCGAGCACATCGGAGGGCTTCTTGGCTTCCTTCATAATCTCTTCCCCTTCCTTGATCAGTCCTTCCATGCCGATACATTTCTTGCCGCCAGGTTTCGTGTCCATTGCCGAGAAAATCTGCTCCAGGCGTGCCGCCTGGCGTTCGGTTTGTGTGAGGTGTTCTTCGAAGCCCTGGCGGAGTTCGGTCGAGTGGGCCGCCTTTGCCATTTTCGGCAGGGCCTTCATGATCTGCTGTTCTGCGTCATACAGGTCTTTTAATACGTCTACGTATAGTTCTTCAAGATTTTGGATTTTCATGATGATCTCCATCGTTTGATACGGATACGGAGCGAATTTACGCTTTAGCGGTGGCCGGTTTTCTTTTGCACCTCGGCCTTTTTTTCGTCGATGAAATCTTTTCCGCGTTGTTGTAGTTCACCAGCCTGATCGCGTATATCGCTGATCTTGTCTGCAACCCCTTCTTGGGCTGTTGAGATTTTTTTTGCCGTTTTATCGCGAGCTTCCATGGTCCGCTCCCGAATGATTTGGCGGGTTTCTTCGCCAGAGTGCGGCGCCAGCAGAAGCGCGGTGGCGGCTCCAACTGTTCCGCCGACAAAAAAGCCCCACAAATAGTGCTGAAACGTCTGCATTTGTGCTTGCTTCATCATCTTTCTTCCTTTCTTGCCAGCTTCAAGGCGGTTTGTTCACCTGTTCGAAGGCTTGGCAGGGTCGGTACGGGCAGGTCTTCCAGGCCGGAAACTTCAAAATCTCCGCCTACGGTATTTATAAGGGAAAAGTGGGCCGGCTTCAATCAGGAGTGTTCCTATCCGATATAGTAGGGGATTCCCTACTTGGCGGGTGTGGCGGTAGACTCATGCTTTTGCTTCGCCAGCATTTCTCGATAGAGCTGTTCGGTTTGATCCTTACGGCACAGCTCCGTTCCTGGGGTGCTGACGGCAGACGTGCCCGCAGCAATGCCGAAGCGGATGGCTTCCCCCAGCGATTTTTGCCGCGCCAAAGACAGGGTTATCCCTGCCACCATACTGTCGCCAGCCCCGATCTTGCTCTGGATCGGGACAATCGGCGCGGGGATGTGCTCGATGCCTGCGTGCCAGCCGGCCAGCGCGCCGGCCGCTCCCAGCGAGACGACCACCACTTCTGCCTGGCCTTTTGCCATCAATTGTGCAACCACGTCTCTTTGCTGCGCTTCGTTTTCAAGCTTACTATCGGCCAGGGATTGCAATTCACGCCGGTTGGGCTTGAGCAGATAAACGCCTTCTTCGACGGCGGCTTTGAGGCCGTCGCCGGATGTGTCGAGGATCAACTTGTGCCCGGCGGCGTGGCAAAGCCGCGCCAGCCGCCTGTAAAAGTCTACCGGGACGCCCGGCGGCAGGCTGCCACTGGCGACGATCCACGACGGCTGCGGTGCTTCTGCTGTAAGCACATCGAGCAGCTTTTGCCAGTCGTTTTCCATGCTGGGGCCGGGCATCACGAAGCGGTACTGTTGGTTGGAGGAGCGTTCCATGGCCGTGAAGCTGATACGCGTGTTGCCCTCGATGCGCACCGGCCGGTGGTGGAGTCCTTCGGCGTCGAGCCGGGCATACATCGCTTCGCCGATCGGCCCGCCGATCGCATAAACGGCCAGGGACGAACCGCCCAGGCGCTGGATGGCGCGTGAAACATTGACGCCCCCGCCGCCAGGCTCGTAACGGGTTTCCTTGCAACGCAGCTTTTTCTCCGGGCTGACCTGTTCGACTTCGGTGCTTTGATCGAGCGCCGGGTTGATGGTCAGGGTAAGGATATTCTTCATCCGGCGATCCATGAGTAACCGATTCTTTCGCTGAGGCGTTCTTTTACCCGGTTTTCACGCAAAATGGCCTGTAGCTCCTCCAGGCTTTTTTTGTCCAACGAGATCTCGTGTGTTTCGACCCAGCGCATTCGAATACAGCTCCCGTCTGTGGCCAGGATCAGGCAACTCAGCTTTGGCTGTTCTCGTAACGCTTTATCAACGATCTCCGGCGGCGATTTGTGGGGGTTCAGCGTCAAAATAACCCAGTCCGCATCGGTGTGTTGAAGGACGGCCGGGAATTTCACGAAATCGTCTACTTCTGCCACAACCTTGAGCGCTTTGTCCTGCTCTATCGCCCGTTTCAAGATGCTGCGTAGCAGTCGCGAACCATTTACCAAAATAAGCTTCTGTTGTCCTGGCATGGTGCACTCCTTCATGCATGCTGATTTTGTCCAAGAGCTCTTTTACCGTGTTAAGGAGGATAGCAAAAAACGCCTGAAAGGCCATGTATCCTGGCATAAAGGCAGGACACATATTTTGATACAGATGAAAAGATGGCTGAAAAAGCGAATGTACCTGAATTTGTGCCTTGCGCGTATGTCTGAGTACATGAAAGGAAAGATGCCGCATGGTAGATTAAGAAAGATGAAAAAAACATAAAACGTGCGTACGAAACGCCGTGGATAACTTACATGGCGGCCGGCGCGCACGGCCAGACGGGCCTGGGGAGAAATTCGGCCTTCCCTACAGTCAAATCAAGGCCCGCATTATCTGCGAGAGGAAACTAAAAATGAAATACCTTTATTCCCTGGCGCGCCAAACGGCGCGCATACACCGGCCAAGACGTAAAAGCATCTTCATGATGGGGAGTTTTTTGCTGTTGGCCTTCCTGGTTGCCGCCAGTGCACACCTTGCGCCGGCGCAGGCCGATGGTGACAACGTACTGGCCGAGTCCATCCACCTGGTAGTCCGCGGGGATGTGATCGCCTCTGGCGTGGGCTTGCGGCGCGCTGGGACCGGAGTGTTGACGGTCACGGAAATTCCCGCCGGGGCCAGTGTTCATCGCGCCTATCTCTACTGGGCCACCCTCGGTTCGAGCGACGAATTTACCGAGGTTACGTTGAACGGCGCAGACGTCGACGGCGACGTGATCGGCACGGCCGGCGATACCTGTTGGAATGCGGACCACAACTACGTCTACCGCGCAGACGTGACCGGCCTGGTCGAAGAAAACGGAGCCTATACCATCGATGGCCTGCCAAACCTGCTAAGAGAAGGAAACGACTCGCAGGGGGCCAGCCTGGTGATCGTCTATCACGATCCGACCGATCGATATCGCGAAATCGTCATCAACGACGGCGCCGTGGTGCTCGACCTGGACGTACACAGTTACACCGATGTGATCGGCGATTTCACCAACGACACGCCGGTGACCGATGCTCACGTTACCTACCTCGTCGGGGATGGGCAAACGGCCTGGGATGACGGCGACGTGCTTTTCAACGGGACGTCGATCGCTTCCAACGTCTTCAACGGCAGCGATGGGGACTACTGGGGCACGCTTACGTTCGACGTCACCGCGCTCGTCCAAAACCCCTCCGTGACGACGCAGATCAGTAACCTGGCGCCCGTCGGCAGCACGCCCGACTGCCTGTTGTGGGCGGCGACGATCTTTTCGATCACCCGCCCGGTACCCGTTTACGACGAATTCATCTTCGTACCGATTGTCATACGCTGAGCATCTCAAACCTCTCAGCGCTTTTTGCGCACCCGGCTCGCAGGCATAATCGAGGCCTGCGAGCCGAACGCACCCGTTCATGGGCTTCCGCAGCCTCCACCAGCAGGAAATGGAAATGACTCAAGCACCGAACCCATCGAAAAATGCGCCCTGGGCAGCCGATATCGACACCTTTCTCCACCGGCAGCACGTCGACCCGGCGCAGGGCTTGTCAGCGCAAGACGTAGAAACACGCCGCAAGCAGGCAGGAAGCAACCGGTTGCGCACGCGCAGCCGGGAAAACGCCTGGGAAATCCTCGCCAGGCAGTTCAAAGGGATGATCGTCTGGCTCTTGATCGTCTCTGCCGGGCTGAGTTTTGCTTTCGGTGAGTGGATCGATGCGGCGGCCATCCTGGTCGTTATCGTCATCAACGCCTTGATCGGTTTCTTGAGCGAGCTACAGGCAGTACGTTCCATGGAGGCGCTGCGCGAAATGTCTCAGGTCGATGCACGCGTGCGCCGCGAAGGGGAACTGCGCCAGATTCCGGCAGAGCAGTTGGTGCCGGGTGACGTGGTCGTGGTGGAAGGCGGCGATATCGTGACCGCCGATTTGCGCCTGGTCGAAGCTTCGAAACTCCAGGCGAACGAATCGGCGCTGACGGGGGAATCGCAAGCGGTGAGCAAAGCCACCGAGGCCATTGCCGCAGATACGCCGTTGGCCGAACGGCGCAATATGCTCTTCAAAGGCACATCGGTCACACGCGGGTCGGGGATTGGCGTCGTGGCCTCTACCGGGATGGACACCGAACTGGGGAATATTTCGAAGCTGGTCACGCAAACCGGCGAAGAACGCACGCCGCTCGAGAAGCGCCTCGACCGCCTGGGCAGCCGCCTGGCCTGGCTGGCTTTGGGGATCATCCCCATTGTGGTGGCGACCGGGGTGTTACGCGGGAAAGACCTGCTTTTGATGATCGAAACTGCCGTCGCGCTGGCTGTGGCCGCCGTGCCTGAGGGCTTGCCGATCGTGGCAACCCTGGCCCTGGCGCGCGGGATGCGCCGCATGGCAGACCACAATGCCCTGCTCAACCGCCTCGCTTCGGTCGAAACCCTCGGCGGAACCAACGTCATCTGTACCGATAAAACCGGTACGTTGACGGAGAACCGCATGACGGTCACCCAATACGTGCTCGAATCGGGGACTTTTTTCGTGACAGAAGACGGCCTGGAAAGCAAGGCCGGCGATTCTGCGGAGAGGCAGCCCGCCAATCCACAAGAAAACCCGCGCCTCTTGCGCGCTTTGCAAATCGGTGTCTTGTGTTCCAATGCAGAGTTCCAGCATTCGGAGCAAGGCGAGCGTCAAGCGATCGGCGAGCCGGTAGAAGTTGCCCTGCTGGTTGCGGGTGCAAAGGCCGGTTTGTCGCGTGCCGAACTGCTCGAGGCAATGCCAGAAGCCCGCGAGGTGGCCTTCGATGCGGACGTCAAGATGATGGCTACCTACCACGAACACGAAGGTGGTTACCTCGTCCTGGTCAAGGGCGCTCCCGAAGCCGTCCTCGAAGTGTCCTCGCAGCGCCCCGTCACCGAAGGGCAGGCCCAGGCCCTGGACGAGGCCGCGCAAAAGACATGGCTGGACGCCAACCAACGCCTGGCCGCCGAAGGCCTGCGCCTGTTGGGCCTGGCGTATAAACACGTCGATTCGGTCGAAGCAGCGCCTTACGAGGGCCTATCCTTTTTGGGGCTGGTTGCCATGCAAGACCCGCCGCGCCGCGAAGTGCGCCCTGCGCTCGAAGACTGCCGCAAGGCTGGCATCCAGGTGGTGATGGTCACCGGCGATCACGCCGTCACAGCGCGCAATATTGCCGAAGCCGTCGGCCTGGTCGGCCCACAGGCGCAGCATGAAGTCATCCTTGGCGAAGCGCTGCGCCCGCCGCAGGACCTCGGCCCGGAAGAACGCCGGCGCTTTCTGGAGGCAGTTCTCTTCGCACGCGTCAGCCCGCGGCAGAAACTCGACCTGATTGCCAACCACCAGGCGGACGGTTCGGTGGTGGCGATGACCGGTGACGGCGTCAACGACGCGCCCGCTCTCAAGAAAGCCGATATCGGCGTGGCGATGGGACAGCGCGGCACCCAGGTGGCGCGTGAAGCCGCCGATATGGTCTTGCAGGACGATTCGTTTGCCACGATCGTCGTTGCCATCCGTTTGGGGCGTGAAATCTTCAACAATATTCGCCGTTTCGTACTGTACCTGATCTCCTGTAACGCCAGCGAGATTGCGGTGATCTTCCTGGCAACGCTCGTTAACCTGCCCTTGCCGATCCAGCCGCTGCAAATTCTGTTCCTCAATCTGGTTACCGACGTCTTCCCGGCGCTGGCCTTGGGCGCCAGCAAAGGCGACCCGATGGTTATGGAACGCCCGCCGCGCGACCCGCAGGAGCCGGTGTTGAGGAAACAACACTGGCTCAAGATCGGCGCTTTCAGCCTGGCGATCACGCTGGTCGTCCTGAGCGCTTACGGCCTGGCTTCTCGCTGGCTGGGCATGGACGAAGCGCGCACGGTCACGATCTCTTTTTTGACCCTGGCCTTTGCCCAGTTGTGGCACGTCTTCAATATGCGTGAGCGGGGCTCCAGCTTTCTGCACAACGACGTATTCCAAAACCGGTACGTGTGGGGAGCGATCGTCTTGTGTGTTTTCCTGCTGCTGGGGGCGGTTTACCTGCCTCCCGTGGCGACTGTTTTGGATGTGGTCAATCCCGGTGCGGCCGGCTGGGCGCTGATCCTGGGAATGAGCCTGATCCCCTGGGCGCTCGGGCAGGCATATGCCAGCTTCCCGATGTTTGCCGGCCAGGAACAGGGCGCCACAAACGATACCGAAAAGGATGAATGAAATGACTCTTCAAACCCGGCTTGAAGCGTTCTATGAACGCGCCAACCAGGCCACCGGAAACCGCCTCGACATCCTGCGAACGGCAATCCAGCGTTTTGGGGAAAAGCAGGGCGGCCAGGCAGCCGCCAGCCTGTCGTACTACGCCTTGTTTTCACTTTTCCCGTTCCTGCTGACGCTGATTTATTTCGGCAGTTATTTTCTGGAAAGCGAAAAAACCTACCAGCAGGTCATGACCTGGCTCTATCGCGCCTTGCCGGTTTCCCGCGATGTCATCTCAGAAAACCTGGCGCGTGTCGTCGATCAGCGCGGGCCTATCGGTGTGGTCGGTTTGATCACCTTGCTGTGGGCGGCGTCGGGCGTTTTTACCGGGGTGGCCTACCACGTAAACCGCGCCTGGGATGAAACCGATCAGCGCGGTTTTTTGCAAAAGCGCCTGATCGCTTTTTCGATGATAGCCGCTCTGACCTTGTTATTTCTGCTTTCCGTCGCCTTGCAGACGGTGCTGGCCTTGCTGCCGGCCTTCGATATCCCGCTGTTGGGAAATGTCAATGTGTACGAGACGGGCCTGTGGGTACTGCTTTCGAACCTGCTTCCCTGGTTCCTGATCGTGCTGCTGTACTTTGCCCTTTACCTGTGGGTACCGGCGCGCCCGGTCAACTGGAAAGCGGCCCTGTGGAGCGGGCTTGTGACGGCTACTGCCTGGAAGGTCGCCACGGCCGGGTTTAACTGGTATCTACGCAGCGGTTTTGGCCAGTATGAACTGGTTTACGGCTCGCTTGGCGCCCTGGTGGCCTTGCTGTTTTTGGTTTACCTCATCGGTTGGATCACGCTTTTCGGCGCCCACCTGTGCGCCAGCCTGGAAGCCTGGTTCGAACGCCGCGAAAGGAAATTCGATGGATAACCGCCTGGAAAAAAAGACTTTTGTGCTCATCAATCCGGTGGCCGGGAAATCAGACCGTCACCTCGTTCGCCAAACGCTTGGCGATGTTCTCGAAAGCCGGGGCATCCCTTACACGATCTACGAAACGACGAAGGGCGACAACCCACACCAGGTTGTGCAAACCGCCCTTGCAGAAGGCTACGAACGTTTTCTGGCTGCCGGGGGGGATGGCACCATCGTCGCCGTCGCCAGCGGCCTGGCCCACACCGACATCCCCACGGTGATCGTCCCGACGGGCACCGTCAACGCATTGGCGAAGTTTTTCAATATTCCCCTCGCCCTGGACCAGGCGGCTCGCTGGTGGCTGTCGGCGCAGCGCGTCAAGCTCGTGGATGCCATGAAAGTCAAAGACCGGCTGTATGTGTTGAGCGTCAGCGTGGGGATCAGCGCCCAGGTCCTTTCGGATGTAAAGCGGCGCGAAAAGCGCCGCTACGGTTTTTTGATCTATCCCATGCGGGCATTGCAGCGCATGATCGGGCTTTCAAAGTACGACTTTCGCTTTGTGATCGACGATCGCCCTTACCGGTGCCACGCTTCGGAGTTGATGGTCGCCAACAGCGACATTACCCAGTTCAAGCCCTTGCGCTTGAGCCCGGATATCCGTATGGACGATGGAAAACTGGCGCTTTGTTACGTGCGCGTCAACAGCATTTTCGACTATTTTCGTATCTTCACGGCCATGCTCGGCGGAAAGCCCACCGAAATGCAAGAGGTGACGTGCCTGGACGTTTTCCGCAAGGTGAGCATCTATACCGACTATCCCATTCCCGTGCAGGCAGACGGCGATTTGATCGGAAAAACTCCCGTGTCCGTACATCTGATCCCCGGGGGTGTCCGTTTTTTGGTGCCGGAGGATGCCGAACGTTCTACGTACGTGTGAAAAGGAAGTATGGCGCTCCGCTTTCCCACCGAAACCGCAAGGGCTAAAAATATATCAGCGACTGTATCCCGTTTCTGTATCTGGATGCATACGCAGTTTGAAAGCAATCGGTTATCGTCAAGGGCGAAGTTGGATCAATCAAAACCATACTGAAAGGAGTAATCGAATGAACTTCAAAACAGGTTTTTTGGGATTTGTCTTGGGGGGGCTGGCGGGGGCAGTCTTTGCACTGATGTATGCACCGCGTTCTGGGGAAGAAACCCGCCAAATGATCATGGAAAACAGTGATGAGATGAAGAATTCTGCCCTCGACTCGATCCAGTCTGCCCAAGATGCTGCCCTCAGCAAGTTGACCGAAGTACAGGGACGCGTCGAACAGATGAGCGCGGAAGCAAAAGAACGCCTGGCCGAGTTACAGGCCATCGGTAAAGAGACCGCCGCCAGGCAGAAAGAAGCCCTGGAAGAAGGTTATGAGAAAGCCAAGGAAGCGGTCAACAGCTAAGCCCTTTCCGGTCGTTGGTTGCAGCATCCGGCGAATTTACAGGCTCGCCACTTAAGGAGGCGTCGAATGCGTAAAAAGAAACCTGAAAAAAAGCCGGACCCGGTAGACCCTTACACCGGGGAACGGGAACCGGTGTCGCCGGATGCCGGTAAAGCCATCGAAGTGATGCCGGTCGACACGGGTGACCGTGAAGGGAAAGATTACCTGCTTGATGAAGAAACCAGCATGGACGCCGTGGCGGCCGACGAACATGCGGATGCCACGGCCGAAACGCTGAACGCTTATACCGAAAATGAAGACGTCCAGGCAGACTTTGCCGAACGGCAGCAGCTTGCCCGTGGCGGGCGTAAGGCCCTCGCCGAACAGTTAGAAAACCACCACGCTTTATCCCCCGATATTTCGGGTGGTGACATCGATGCCGCCTGGGAAGCCGCCAACGCGGCCGGAGAAGAAGCCGTCGGCGGCACCGTGCCCACCCCCGATCAGGATATCGTCGAAGAACTGGGCGAAGCGGTAGGCCTCACCTATGAAGATGACGAACCGCTCAACAGCGTGGAAAAAATCGACCGGCGCGATCGCGACCGCTGGGAACTGGACCCCGACTCGGTAGACGACGAAACAGAAAGCAAACCTGCCGAGCGCGGCGAATAGGCGCCTGTGTGCGCAGCCTGCTGCGAAGATGCCCTGGCCACGCAAACGCAAAAGCCGCTTCTATGCACATCGCCTACTTCACCAATACTTACCTCCCGGTTATCAGCGGCGTGGTGCGCTGCGTGAATGCGTTTCGTAAAACCTTGAGCGATCTGGGGCACAACGTTTTTGTGTTTGCCCAGCAGGACGACAGCTACGCGGACGATGAGCCTTTTGTCTTTCGCTACCCGAGCCTGCCCCTGCCTGTCTCGTATGACGTTTCGACCGCCATCCCGTTCTCGCCTTTTATCGATCGTTTATTTCCCGCACTCAAAGTGGACATCGTCCATGCTCACCACCCCATCCTGCTGGGGCAGGCAGCAGCCAGCAAGGCGCAAGACTTCGACCTGCCCCTGGTTTTTACCTTTCATACGCAGTACGAAGCGTACACGCACTACGTGCCCCTTTCCCAGCCGGCCGTGCAGGATTTCTTGAAAGGCGCCATTTCCAACTGGTTGCAGGAATTCATGAGCCGGTGCCAGCATATCGTAATTCCTTCGGAAAGCATCCGCAGCCTGCTGGTCCAAGAATATGGCCTGGTGGGGCCATACACCGTCATCCCGACCGGCATCGAACTCTCTCGCTTCGAAGGAGGCGAAAACGGCAACCAGGTGCGCCAGGTGTACGGGTGGCGCGACGACGACGTGCTCATGGTCTCGGTAGGCCGCCTGGCAAAGGAAAAGAATTGGGAACTGTTGTTGCAGGTGGTGGCCTTGATGACCGATATGCCACACTTACACCTGGCGCTCATCGGCGATGGCCCGGAATGCCACAATCTGCAACGCCTGGCAGCCGAACTGGGGATCGCCGGACAGGTGAGCTTTGTCGGCGAAGTCCCGTTCGACGAAGTGCCTGCTTTTCTCAAAGCGGCCGATTTCTTTGCCTTCGCCTCCGTCACGGAGACGCAGGGCCTGGTGACGGTCGAAGCGATGGCTGCCGGGCTGCCCGTCGTGGCCATCGATGCCAGCGGTACACGCGACATTGTCCAGGATGGCGTGCAGGGCTTTTTGGTGGCGGATGACCCGCAAGCTTTCGCACAGGGCATTCGCCGGTTGCTGGCCGATGCGGCCCGTTTTGCCGAATTCAGCCAGGCGGCCAAGGCGCGTGCTGGGCAGTTCGAGATGAAAGCGCTGGCAAAGTCCCTGCTCGGTGTTTATCGCCGGGCGATAGAAGACAAAAAAGAAGGACGCACGGTGGAAGTGCAGCGGGAGGCCATGTAGCCTGACTTATGGAATATAAAGACTACTATCAAATTCTGGGCCTGGAGCGCAGCGCCTCGGAAGAAGCCATCAAGAAAGCTTACCGCAAACTGGCGCGCAAGCATCACCCGGACGTCAATCCGGGGGACACAGCTGCTGAGGAGCGCTTCAAAGACATCAACGAGGCGTACCAGGTTCTGCGCGACCCCGAAAAACGCCGCAAGTACGATCAGTTCGGTTCGCAGTGGCAGCAGTACCGGCAAAGCGGCGGGCGTGCAGAAGATTTCAACTGGGGTGAGTGGGGCGCCCGGCCAGGCGGTGAGCCAGGCCAGGGTTACCGCACCCGCCAGGTCAGCCCGGAGGAATTCGAACAGATGTTTGGCGGGCAAGGTGGATTCTCCGATTTTTTCGAGACGCTTTTTGGCGGCGCCGGCAGGCAAAGAACGGCCGGTTTTGGCTTCGAGGACGAACGCGCCTGGCAGGCGGCACCCCAGGGCCGGGATATCGAGCACCCGATCGAGATCACGCTCGAGGAAGCCTTTCACGGCGCCCGGCGTACGCTGCAAAGAAGTGACGGCAGCCGCATCGAAGCCCAGATTCCCGCCGGCGTGCAGGACGGCGCACGCGTACGCCTGAGAGGCCAGGGCCAGCCCGTTCCCGGCGGCCAATCCGGCAATCTCTATTTGAAAATCCACATCGTCCCTCATCCGCGCTTTCAGCGCCAGGGGGACGACCTGCAAGTTTCACAGCCCGTGGACCTGTATACGTTGGTTCTGGGTGGAGAAGTCGCCATCTCCTCGCTGGATAAAACCGTCACGCTGACGATCCCGCCGGAAACGCAAAGCGGCACGCCTTTCCGCCTGCGCGGCCTGGGGATGCCCAAGGCCGGCGACCCCGCCCAGCGCGGCGATCTTTTTGCCAAGGTCCAGGCGCGGTTACCGCAAAACTTGAGCCCACAAGAGCAGCGTTTGTTTGCAGAGCTGCGCGCCTTGCGCCAACCTGGAGGAACGTAAAGATGCCTCATGAAATCGTACGGCGGGCAAAAAACAACGAACGGCTCTATCTGCGGTCTGTCGTTGCGCAGATCGCACGCGTTACGCCGGACTTCCTGGCCCTTTGCGAACGAGAAGAGCTGATCGAGGCCCAGGCGATGCCAGATGGCGAAGCAGGTTTCAGCGAAACGGCAATTCGCCAGTTGATGCTGATTCGTCGCCTGCACTACGAACTGGCGCTGGACCTGGAGGCGATCGACGTGGTCATTCATTTACGCCGCCAGGTGCTCGACCTGCAAGGCCGGCTTGCCGCGTTCGAACAGCAGGCCCGGCAACGGGAGCAGACGTTGGTGTCAGAAATCTTCGAACTGCGGGAAAGCCTGCTCGAGCGGCAGAAAAGCCGCTGATGCGCCGGGTGTTGTTTTACAAGCGTGGGCTATCCAACGAAAGGCTAACTTTTCCAACCGTACGCAAAAGGAATGCCACCGATTCCCGCCGTTCGGCAAAACTGCCTGTGGGACGATTAAGGGGATTCCAGCGCCGTTCACCGCAAGAACGTTCCTAGGTCAAAAGCTTTCGAAACGTAACCTTAAAGCCGTGCAGTTGTCCACCGACCAGATGCACACCAGGCAAAGCCATATCTTGGCAAAGAGGAAATCCATGTCCACCTATATACCCGTTACCATTCAAAAGCTCATCGGAAAACCGATCATCAATATTGCGAACGGCAAATTGATTGCTGAAGTCGAAGATGTGCGGGTTAATTTTAAGGCGCTTCAGGCGGCGGCGGTGATTACGTCCAGGGGCAACTTTTTCAACCGGGCTGTCGAGGCGATCTCCGCAGAGCAAGTGGAAGTTTGGGGACCAGACGCCGTGCTGGTAAAACCGTTTACAGCCATCGTTAACGAACACGACTTGTACGGCCGTTATGAGTGGCTGAGCGGCCTCAACGACATTCGGGGCTATATCGTCGTTGCCGAGGGTGGTGTTCGTGTGGGGAATTTGGACGATATTACCCTGGACAGCCAGGGGCGCATTCGGGGTTACAACCTGGGGAAAGTTAGCGTCACGGGGCGCATTGCGCAGTCCAAATGGATTGCCATTGAAAATACGCATTCCCTTGGTCCCGATGTGTTGGTCATCAAATCGGAGATGATCGAACCCGAAATGGTCCTCGATCGCAACCGGTTTGAAAACAGTCCCGCTTAGGGGCTGTTGCGAAGCCGGCCTCCCGTTTTCTGGCCATGGCGGGAGGCCGGCATGTTGAAGGCGTTCTTGAAAGGAGAAAAAATGTTTCAGCGTACGTTCAGTAGAATGGTGGTGGCGGGGATCGTGCTCACGATGGTCCTGGCCGCCTGTGGTGGGAATCCAACCGTAACCCCAACAATCGGTGTGACCGATATGCCGCCTCATGTGCAAACACCAACCGGCCAGCCTGACGATCAAAACGGGGAACAAATCGGCGGGACGGTGAGCGTGCTGGCCGTGTGGGGCGGGGATGAACTGGAGAGCTTCCGGGCGATGATCGCACCCTTCGAGGAGCAGACCGGCATTCGCGTCGAGTATGAAGGCACGCGCGACCTGAACGCTGTGCTGACAACGCGCATCGAAGGTGGCAACCCGCCCGACCTGGCCGGTCTGCCCGGACCGGGACAACTCATGGAACTGGCCCGCGCCGGCCGCCTGCTCCCATTGAACGACGTGCTGGACATGCAGCAGATGCAGTCAGCGTACGATGCCGGTTTTCTGGACCTGGCAACGGTCGATGGCAACCTGTACGGTATTTTCATCAAGGCAGCGGTGAAGAGCCTCGTCTGGTACGACCCCAAGGCGTTCGAAGCCGCCGGGTACCAGGTACCTGCCACCTGGGAAGAACTGAACGCCCTGGAAGCGCAGATCATCGCCGACGGCAGCCAACCCTGGTGCATCGGCCTTGAGTCGGGTGCAGCCTCCGGCTGGCCCGGCACCGACTGGATCGAGGACATCATGCTGCGTACGGCCGGGCCTGACGTGTACGACCAATGGTGGCAGCACGAAATCTCCTGGACCGACGAGGCCGTCCGCAATGCCTGGGAAACCTGGGGAACTATCGTCAATGACCCGGCCATGGTTTACGGCGGTTCGGCGTATGTACTTTCGACCAACTTCGGTGAAGCGCCCTTCCCCTTGTTCGACGATCCGCCGCGCTGCTACCTGCACCGCCAGGCAAGCTTCATCACCAGCTTCGTTTCCGAGCAGTTTCCCGACCTGGTGGCCGGCGAGGATTACGATTTCTTCCCCTTCCCGCCCATCGACGCCGCGCAGGGCCAACCGTTGCTGGTGGCCGGAGACCTGTTTGGCATGTTCAATGACACACCTCAGGCACGGGCGTTGATGCAGTACCTGGTGACGGCGGATGCCCAGGCCATCTGGGCGGAGCGCGGCGGTTTCTTGTCGGCCAACAAGACGGTCGAGCCGGCCGTTTACCCCGACGAGTTGACGCAGCAAATCGCCGAAATGCTCACGCAGGCCACGGCCGTGCGCTTCGACGCCTCCGACCTGATGCCGGAGGCCGTCAACAACGCTTTCCTGTCGGGGATTATGACTTTCGTCAGCAATCCCGATACGTTGGGCGATACACTGGAGTCGATCGAAGCAACCGCCGCGGAAGCGTACGGCGAAGAATAGGCGCAATACTGCCTGGTTCGGCAGAGCAATCCCGTACCGTGGAACTCAGGGCTTTCTTTGGCTTCACGGTACGGGTGCAAAGGATGAACGGATGAGTCGTCTTGTCATTGCCATTATCGTCGTTGCCGGCGTACCGGCTGCCACGGTCGCATACGTGGCGGCGGTGGAGTGGTTCGTGAAGCGCATTCCTTACGGCCCGGCCTCGAAAATCCGTCCCTGGTTGTGGTTGGCTCCTGCGCTTGTCCTGCTGGCTTTTTACCTCGTTTACCCCGCTTTCAACACGGCGCGTGTCAGCCTGATGGACGCCGACTCAACGGAATACGTTGGCCTCGATAATTACGTCTTTGCCTTCACCAACCCGGCCATGCGCTCGGCGTTCAAAAATAATCTGTTGTGGTTGATCTTCTTTCCCCTGGGAACGGTTTCGCTCGGGCTGCTGATTGCCGTTTTGGCCGACCGTGTGCGGTACGAACGCATCATTAAAGGAATCGTTTTCCTCCCGATGGCGATTTCCTACGTCGCCGCCGGCGTGATCTGGAAGTTGATGTATGAATTCCAGCCCGCAGGAGAGGGGCAGACGGGCACCGTCAACGCCTTTCTGGCAACGCTGCTGCCGGGTTTCGAGCCGAAGGCCTGGCTGTTCAACCCGGCCTTCAATAACGCCGCCTTGATCGTCATTGGCATCTGGATGTGGACGGGGTTCTGCATGGTGGTGCTCTCTGCGGCGCTGAAGAGCATCCCGGAAGAACTGCTCGAAGCCGCACGCGTCGACGGCGCCAACGAGTGGCAAACCTTTTGGGGTATCGTCTTGCCGCTGATACGCTCGACGCTGGTTGTGGTCGCAACGACAATGATCATCAACGTGCTCAAGATTTTCGATATCGTCTATATCACCACCAACGGCAACCTGAATACCGAGGTGGTTGCCAACCGCATGTACAAAGAGATGTTCAACTACCACCATTTCGGGCGTGCCGGCGCTATCGCCATGCTTTTGCTCCTGGCCACCCTGCCGGTGATGGCCTTCAATATCCGGCGTTTCCGCCAGCAGGAGCAACTTCGATGAATGAAAACGCAACCCGAACGCTGCGCCGCATTCCACTGCACCTGGTGCTGATGGGCATTGCGGTTGCCTGGTTCATCCCCTCGCTGGGCCTGCTGATCAGTTCCTTCCGCCCGGCGGAAGCCATTGCTTCCACCGGCTGGTGGATGGTCTTCGTACCGCCGACGGAGCTGACGACCAATCTCTACCAGGAAGCGCTGTCCGATAACAACATGGCGCGCAGCTTCGTCAACAGCCTGTTCATCACCATCCCGGCCACGGTCCTGCCGATCATGGCGGCGGCCTTTGCCGCCTATGCTTTTGCCTGGCTCGATTTTCCCGGACGGAATATCCTGTTCGTGATGGTGGTGGCCCTGCTGGTCGTACCTTTGCAACTGACGTTCATCCCCATCCTGCGCATCTACAATACCGTCGGCCTGACGGGGACGTTCCCCGGCATCTGGCTGGCCCACGCAGCTTATGGCCTGCCCTTTGCCATCTACCTGCTGCGCAACACCATCGGCGGCCTGCCGAAAGACCTGTTCGAATCGGCCTATCTCGACGGGGCCTCTTCCTTTGACATTTTCTTTTTCATCGTTTTGCCGTTGGCCGTACCGGCCCTGGCTTCGCTGGTCATTTTTCAATTTTTATGGGTCTGGAACGACCTGCTGGTGGCGTTGATTTACCTTGGCGGCAGCCCTGCCGTTGCCCCGATGACGGTGACGATCAGCAACCTGGTCAACTCGTTGGGGGGCAACTGGCAGGTGCTGACGGCCGCTGCATTCATTTCGATGGCCTTGCCCTTGCTGGTATTTTTTGCTCTGCAACGTTATTTTGTCAAGGGTATTTTGGCCGGTTCTGTGAAGGGATAAAAAAGGAGAATACTATGAAAAATGGATTTCGTATCGCCCGTGTTTTTGGGATTAGCATCGAACTGGATTGGAGCTGGCTGTTCATCTTTTTGCTCATTACCTGGAACCTCTCGGCCGTCTTTGCCAGTATGCACCCCGAGTGGGGAACCGGTTTGATTTGGGGGATGGCCGTTCTGGCTTCAGTCCTGTTCTTCCTTTCCGTGCTGCTGCACGAACTGGCGCATTCATTGGTCGCCAAGGCGCGCGGCCTACCGGTGCGCCGCATCGTTTTGTTCTTGTTTGGCGGTGTATCCAATATCGAACGAGAGCCGCCTTCGCCGGGCACCGAATTCTTGATGGCCCTCGTCGGCCCGGTAACCAGCATCGCCCTTGGTATTGCCTTGATGCTTGCCGGAAGCTTGACGACGTCGTTCAGTGTGCTGAGCGCGGACCCCATGAGCGCCCTTGGGTTGCTCAGCCCGCTGACG
Organism: Chloroflexota bacterium; assembly: GCA_049325275.1. GTDB lineage: Bacteria > Chloroflexota > Anaerolineae > Anaerolineales > UBA4823 > CAIQJJ01. The sequence goes on along the minus strand of JBMOLU010000074.1, from coordinate 65,439 downwards.
ACGCTGTTGATGTGGTTAGGTTCCATCAACGTTTTCCTCGGCATCTTCAACCTGCTGCCGGCCTTCCCGCTGGACGGCGGCCGCATTTTACGTTCGATCTTCTGGGCGGTCAGCAACAACCTGCGGCGCGCCACACAGTGGGCCTCCTGGATCGGCCAGGCGATTGCCTGGGGGTTGATCATCGCCGGCATCGCCATGGCCTTTGGGATGCGCATTCCCATCTTCGGGACCGGCGTGATCGGCGGCTTGTGGCTGGCTTTCATCGGCTGGTTCCTGAACAGCAGCGCGGTTTCGAGCTATCGCCAGGTGGTCATCCAGGACATCCTCGAAGACGTGCCTGCCGGGCGCATCATGCGCCCCAATCCGCCGGTCGTCTCTTCGACGTTGACGGTCGAACAGGTCGTTTACGATGGTGTCATGGGCACGGACGACCACGCCTTCCCGGTGGTGGATGATGGCCGCCTGGTGGGCCTGGTAACTCTGGAAGATATCCGCGCCGTGCCGCGTGACGCCTGGCGTGTGACCCTGGTGCGCGAGATCATGACACCGCTGGACGAACTGGTCTCGGTTGTGCCGGAAGAAGATGCCGCAGAAGCGCTGAACAAGCTTCAAGCGCGCGACGTGCGCCAGCTGCCGGTCGTCCGCAAGGACGGCGCGCTGGTCGGGCTGCTGCGCCAGCGCGATATCGTCAGATGGTTGCAGTTGCAGTCGGACGTGCAAGTAACCTGAAAGGAGAAAAACAATGTCAGTCGTCAAAGTAATCGAGTTGCTGGCCCAGTCGAACGAAAGCTGGGAAGCCGCCGCCCAGGATGCGGTCACGCAGACCAGCAAGACCATTCACAATATCCAATCGGTCTATGTCAAAGACTTCCAGGCCGTCGTCGAGAACGACAAGATCGTCGACTATCGCGTCAACGTCAAAATCTCGTTTCTCGTCGACGGGGATTGACCTTCCCGGCAAACATCATGGACTTCGACCCCGTTGGTAGCCTGCACAAACCGGCTGGGACCCGCATCGTCTTTTTGGTGATGGACGGTCTCGGCGGGCTGCCACGCGATCCGGGCGGCGCAACCGAGTTGGAAGCCGCCCACACGCCCAACCTGGACCGGCTGGCCGCCGAGGGAATCTGTGGCCTGCACCAGCCGATTGCGCCCGGCATCACGCCGGGCAGCGGGCCTTCGCACCTGGCCTTGTTCGGCTATGGCCCCTTCGAATACCAGGTTGGGCGTGGCATCCTGACGGCATTGGGCATCGACTTCGATTTGCGGCCGGGCGACGTGGCCGCACGCGGCAACTTTTGCACGCTGGATGATGCCGGCCGCGTGGCCGATCGCCGCGCGGGCCGCATCCCTACGGAAAAAAACGAAGCCCTGTGTGCCCTGCTGCGGCAGATCCGTTTGCCGGGTGTGACGGTTTTCGTCGAGACGGTCAAGGCGCATCGTTTTCTCCTGGTGCTGCGCGGCGACGGTCTCAGTGCAGAACTGGCCGACACCGATCCGCAGGAAGTGGGCAAAAAGCCCCTGCCGGTCAAGCCTGCCTCCGGCAAAGCACAGCGTACGGCCGATCTGCTGGCTACGTTTGTCGACCAGGCCCGCCAGGCGCTGGCCGGCCGCCAACCGGCCAATATGATCCTGCTGCGCGGTTTTGCGCAGCTTCCCGACTGGCCGTCGTTCTCCCAACGCTTTGGCCTGCATGCGGCTGCCATTGCCGGCTACCCCATGTATCGCGGCGTGGCCCGGTTGATCGGCATGGAAGCGTTCGAAAGCCAGGCAACGCTCGCAGGCGTTTTGGGTGTGCTGGAATCTCATTGGGAAGACTACGACTTCTTCTTCTTACACGATAAGGACGCCGATCGGGCCGGCGAGGATGGCGACTTCGACGCCAAGGTGCAGGCAATCGAGCAGGTCGATGCCCAGATTCCGCGCCTGCTTGCGCTTGAGCCAGATGTGATCGTGGTAACCGGCGATCACAGCACGCCAGCCGTGCTCAAATACCACAGCTGGCACCCGGTCCCTGTACTCTTGTGGTCCCGTTATTGCCGTACAGACAGCGTGACCCGTTTCGGTGAACGCTCCTGCCTGGCAGGGGGCCTGGGGCCTCGCATTCCGGCAACCGATTTGATGCCGCTGGCCCTGGCCAATGCCCTGCGTTTGGACAAATTCGGCGCCTGAGGAGATCCTTCGGTGAACGTAAGCGCTCTGCACCCCGATACGCTAAAAACGCAAACCGAACTGCTGCAAGCGCTCAAAGCGCAAATCGAGTTGATGCGGGCGAAAACCGAAAGGGCCAGGCCCGAAACGAAGCTCGACTACAGCAAGTGGCTTGCCGACCTGTACCAGAAGCAGATCGAGGCCGAAGCCCACCTGGAAAACATCCACACGGTGGACGACGAACGTTGGGAACAACGCTTGGATGCGCTGAACCGATCGCTCGCTGAGCTGCAAACGGCCGTCACACGTGCCGTCAGCCGGTTCGAATGATGTTTGTCGTCGGCACTTCCGGATGGTACTACAACCACTGGCGGGGGCCTTTTTATCCCGGCGCGTTACCGCGCCGGGCCTGGCTGCCCTATTTTGCCGCCCGCCTGGCATCCGTCGAGATCAACAACACGTTCTACCAGATGCCGCAGGCCGAACGCATGGCGAACTGGCGCGAAGCCACCCCGGAGGGTTTCTTGTTTGCCGTCAAGGCCAACAACACCATCACCCACCGCAAAAAGCTGAAGGAAACCCACAGCCTGGTGCTCGACTTCCTTGCCGCCGTCGAACACTTCGGCGAAAAGCTCGGGCCGATCCTGTTTCAGTTGCCGCCGGGCCTGGCAGTGGATGTCGAACGCTTGTATGCGTTCTTGCGTTTCCTGCCATCCGGCTACCGCTACACCTTCGAGTTTCGCAACCCAAGCTGGTTTACGCCGGAGGTCTTCGCCATTTTGGCAGAGTACAACGCAGCGTTTTGTGTCTATCACTTGAACCGTTCCTTCTCGCCCCAGATCACCACCGCAGACTGGGCTTATGTGCGCTTACACGGCCCGGAAGGCGCCTACGAAGGGAAATACGATGCCGATACGCTGCGCCGGTGGATGGACGTTTTCTCGACCTGGATGAGCGCAGGAAAAGATGTCTACTGCTACTTCGACAACGATCAGGCCGGCTACGCCGTGGAGAATGCCCTGGCTTTGCAGGCGATGGCGAAGGAATATGTGGGTCTTCCGGGTTTAGCCTGAAGAATCCCTTTCCCGGCGAAACCGGAAGAGCCGAATATGTTTAACGAAACAACCCAAGGAGCGTCAATGGATGGTAAGAACGGGCATCCCACCAACCAGGGTTCTGTCGTTTCGGTGCGCGGCAGCGTCGTCACCGTGGATTTTCTGCAGCGCTTGCCGCCGCTGCACACCGAACTGCGTACCGGCCCGGATGAAGAGACTGTGATCGAAGTCATTACCCACCTCGGCCCGCAGCGCGTGCAGGGAATTGCCTTGACGCGTACCCAGGGCCTGGCGCGTGGAGCCGGCGTGCGCGACACCGGCCATCCGCTGCGCGTGCCGGTCGGCAGAAGGGTGTTGGGCCGCGTCTTCAACGTGCTCGGCGAAACCATCGATCGCAAGCAGCCGGTCGGAGGCGGTGACTGGCGCGCCATTCGCCAGCCGTTGGTACCGCTGACGCAGCAGGCGACCCGCTCCGAGATTTTCGAAAGCGGGATCAAGGCCATCGATGTGCTGGCCCCACTGGAGCGCGGCGGCAAAGCCGGCCTGTTTGGCGGGGCCGGGGTGGGCAAGACCGTGCTGGTGATGGAATTGATCAACAACATGGCCGGCCAGTATGAAGGCATCAGCGTCTTCTGCGGCATCGGTGAGCGCGTGCGTGAGGCCGAGGAACTTTACCGCCAGATTCAGGAGGCCGGTGTGCTGGAAGATACGGTGATGGTCTTTGGGCAGATGAACGAACCACCGGGCGCCCGCTTTCGCGTCGGGCACGCCGCCCTGACGATGGCCGAATACTTCCGCGACGAACTGCGTTCGGACGTGCTGGTATTGGTCGACAACATTTTTCGCTTCGTGCAGGCCGGCGCTGAAGTTTCGGGCCTGATGGGCCAGATCCCCTCTCGCCTGGGGTACCAGCCAACCCTTTCTTCTGATCTGGCAGAACTCGAAGAGCGTATTTCCAGCACGCAGAGCGGCGCCATCACCTCCGTCCAGGCAGTGTATGTGCCGGCCGATGATTTCACCGATCCTGCTGTGGTACATACGTTCGGCCACCTCTCGGCCTCGATCGTGCTTTCCCGCGACCTCTCCAGCAAGGGCCTGTATCCGGCCATCGATCCGTTGAAGTCCGATTCCAAGATGCTGACCCCATCGGTCGTCGGCGAACGGCACTATCGCGTCGCCCGCCGGGTGCGCGAGACGCTGGCCGGGTACGAGGAACTTCAAGATGTCATCGCCATGCTCGGCATGGAAGAGCTCTCCCACGAAGATCAGCTGACCGTCAACCGCGCCCGCCGCTTGCAGCGCTTTCTGACGCAGCCTTTCTACGTTACCGAGCAGTTTACCAACTACGCCGGCCGCACGGTCAGCCTGGATACGGCGCTGGACGGCTGCGAGCGCATTCTGAACGATGAGTTTGCCGATACTCCCGAACGGGCGCTGTACATGATCGGCGCCATCGACGAGGCCAGGAAACGATGAGACTAAAAATTGCCCTGCCGACCCGCCTGCTGTACGACGGCCAAGTGCGCAAAGTGAGCGCCGAAGCATTGGATGGGTCGTTTACCCTGCTCCCCCGCCATATCGATTTCGTCACCCAGCTCGTCCCCGGGATTCTCTATTTCGATGCCGGGCGCGAAGAAGATGAAGCGGACGCAGCACAGGAAACCTTTTTCGCCGTCGACGAAGGTATCCTGGTCAAGCGTGGCTCCGATGTGCTCGTCTCGACGCGTAACGCCGTGCGCAGCGCCGATCTGGAATCGTTGCACGGCATCGTTCGAGAACACTTCGAAACGTTGGACGAACACGAACGCCGGGCGCGCACCTCGCTGGCCCGCATGGAAGCCGATTTCGTGCGCCGTTTTTTGACGATTGAAGGAGAAGGTTGATGGGCGGCCCTTTACCCAGCCAAAAGCACAGCGAACGCCACCAGGACGCACAGGAAAAGATGGCGCACGATGTGGAAGAAAAACAATTGCGCAAGCTACAGGCCCGCCGCGCCGGACGCCACGGCATCTGGTTCGGCCTGGGCATGATGGGTACAGTCGGCTGGTCGATTGCCGTTCCGACGTTGCTGGGCCTGGTGCTGGGCGTCTGGATCGATGCGCAGTGGCCGGGCAGCCCCATTTCCTGGACGTTGGCGCTGCTCGTCGGTGGGCTGCTGCTGGGCTGCCTGAACGCCTGGCAGTGGTTGGCGCGCGAGCAGGAAGCTATGCAGCGCGAAAAGAAGAAGGACCGGCATGTCAGGTGACGTGATCGGCCTGGCCCTGGCGTTATTCTTTGGGTTGCTGCTGGGCGCCTTTTACTTCGGCGGCTTGTGGTGGACGGTGCAGAAGTTGTCTCACGTTCGCCGGCCGACGCTGCTCTTCATCGGCAGCCTGGCCGTTCGCCTGGCGCTCGTCCTGGCCGGCCTGTATTTGGTTGCGGGCGACCAACTGGGCCGTTTGGTGGCTTGTCTCTTGGGCTTTTTGCTGGCGCGCACGCTGCTCGTTGTCCACTGGCGGCCCTCCCGAAACGCCGGCTGAACGGCCGGGGCGCTCGCCGCCGTTTTTTAGACCGGGATAGGTGCGACTCGCTTCCATAAGGGTAGATGATGCCTGTTTCTCGTCGAAAAGTGCGTCGCACCTTGCTTTTCGGACGGTTTCTCAGGGCCTAGCCCATAGATGTTGTGCAGAAAAAGCGCAGCATGAAGAGCTAGCGGGGTGTCGGAGAGATCCCACACTAAGACTTCCGAAGTCTTCTCCGACAGGCTGCCAGGTTAGGGCCGTTCCGCTTTATGCGGGTTAGGAAGGATTTTACAGATGGAACTCAGCCCCGATGCGATCGTTTACTGGCAGTGGGGGCCGGTTACGCTCAATGCCACCCTCGTCTTTACCTGGATTGTCATGTTGATCCTGGCCGGCGGTTCCTGGCTGATCACGCGTAACCTGTCTGCCGAGCCGGAAATCCCGCGCTGGCAGAACGCTCTCGAGACGATCGTCAGCACCATCCGCAGCCAGATTCGCGAAATTGCCGAACAGGATCCCCACCCATACCTGCCCTTTATCGGCAGCCTGTTTTTGTTCATCTCGCTGTCGAACCTGTTGGGCGTCGTGCCCTTCTTCGAGCCGCCGACCAGCTCTCTCTCGACGACGTCTGCCCTGGCACTGTGCGTCTTTTTCGCCGTGCCGGCATACGGCATCGGCCAGGAAGGCCTGAAAGCCTATTTGCGCCATTACATCGAGCCAACCCCCTTGATGGCGCCGTTTCAGTTGATTTCCGAATTTTCGCGCACCCTGGCGCTGGCCTTGCGCCTGTTCGGCAATGTGATGAGCGGTACGTTGATCGTCGGCATTTTGCTGTCGATCGTGCCGTTATTTCTCCCCGTCGTCCTCAACCTCCTGGAAATGCTCATCGGCCAGATTCAGGCCTACATTTTTGCCGTGTTGGCCATGGTTTACATTGCTTCTGGCCTCAGCGCCGGCCAGGAAGAAACGCAAGAAGATACGTGAAAGAAGTATCTTCTCAGTCATTCGGGGTGTGGGGCACGCTCCCCCCTGATTTTTGAGAAGATATGTGAAAGGAGCTTTTTATGGATCAAGTCAGTATCGTTGCCCTGGCATCGATCATTATCGCCGGTTTTACCATTTCTGTCGGTTCGATTCTTCCGGCCAAGGCGCAGGGCGACGCCGTAGCCCAGGCGCTGCGTTCGCTGGCGCAGCAACCGGACGAATCGAACACCATTACCCGCACTCTGTTCGTCGGCCTGGCCATGATCGAGTCGTTCGCCATTTACTGTTTCGTCGTGGTGATGATCTTGATCTTTTTCAACCCGTTTTGGAACTATGTGACCCAATCGGGAGGAGGCTGACCCGTGCAGATCGACTGGTTTACCGTGGCGGCGCAGATTGTCAACTTCATCATCCTTCTCTACCTGCTCAAACGCTTCCTGTATGGCCCGATCATCGAGGCCATGGATCGGCGCGAGCAAAAAATTGCCGATCGGCTGCAACAAGCCGAGACGCAGCGCCAGGAGGCCGAAGCGCAGGCCAAACGCTACCGCCAGCAGCAGCAAGAATTGGAAGACCAGCGCCAGGAAAAACTGGCCGCCATGCAGGAAGAAATCTCCAAGCGGCGCAAGGCGCTTTTGAATGAGGCCGAGCAGGAAATCCGCCAGAAGAAGGAAAACTGGCAGGAAATGCTGCGGCGCGAGCAGGAGGCCTTCGTACGCGAGTTTCGCCAGCGGATAGGGTACGAAGCCGGCCAGATTGCCCGCCGGGCGCTCGAAGACCTGGCCGGCGTCACCGTAGAGGCGCGCATGGCCGAGCAGTTCGTTGATCGACTGGCGCAACTCGGACCCGGCGAGAAGGACGACATCTCGCAGGCCCTTCAAGATGCCGGCGGCGCTTTAACCGTACGCAGCGCCTTCGACCTGCCTGAAGATGCCCGGCGGGGCATCGGTGAGGCCGTGCGCACGCACGTTTTGGATGGCGGGGGTGTGGCCCTGCATCCGCGCTTCGAGACCGCCCCCCACCTGATTTCCGGCGTCGAAATGCGCGTGCACGGCCGGCAGATCGCTTGGACGGTCGACGATTACCTGTCCGACCTGGAAGCGAAGATCCGTGAAACGATTGCCGAAAGGGCCGGTACAGAAGAGGAGACGGTGCATGGCGGATGAAGAAACGCTGCAAAGTATCCTGGATGAAACCCCGGCGTTGCTGGGGCAGGTCGTTGCCGGTTACCAACCCAGGCTGCTGATCAACGAGGTCGGCAGCGTGGTTTCGGTCGGGCATGGGGTCGCTGTGGTCGATGGCTTGCCGCGCGTCCGCTCGGAAGAATTGGTACGCTTCGGCGGCGGGCTGGAAGGCATGGCCTACAACCTGGATGTCGATCGACTCGGCGTGATCTTGCTGGGTGAAAGCGCCGGAATCTGCGCCGGGCAGCCGGTGTACCGTACCGGCCGCGTGCTCGATGTACCCGTGGGGGAGGCGCTGCTGGGCCGGGTGGTAGATTCCCTGGGGAACCCGCTCGATGCGCGTGGCCCGCTGCACGCCGGCGAGCGGCGGCACGTCGAACGCCCGGCCCCGGCGATGATGGATCGGGCACCGGTTTCGGAACCGCTCCAGACGGGGATCAAAGTGATCGACGCCCTGATCCCTATCGGCCGCGGCCAGCGGGAACTGATCCTGGGCGATCGCCAGGTCGGTAAGACCACCATCGCCATGGATGCGATCGTCAACCAACGGGATAAGGACGTGGTGTGCGTCTACTGCGCCATCGGCCAGCGCGACACGGCCGTTGCCCGCTTCATCGCCGATCTGCGCCGCTTTGACGCCCTGGCCTACAGCATCGTCCTCGTCGCTGCCGGCGACGCGCCGCCGGGGATGCAGTTCATTGCGCCCTATGCCGCCACCACGATGGCCGAGTTTTTCATGGAACGCGGCCGGGATGTGTTGATCGTTTACGACGACCTGACGCGCCACGCCCGGGCGTACCGCGAGCTTTCGCTGCTCCTGCGCCGCCCGCCCGGCCGTGAGGCCTTTCCCGGCGACATTTTTTACATCCACTCGCGCCTGCTGGAGCGCGCCACCCACTTGAACGACGAGCTTGGCTCCGGTTCGCTAACCGCGCTGCCGATTATCGAGACCGAAGCGCAGAACATCTCGGCCTACATTCCCACCAACCTGGTCTCGATCACCGACGGCCAGATTTATCTCTCCCCACAGTTGTTTCAAAAGGGCGTCTTGCCGGCGGTGGACGTGGGAAAGTCGGTCTCGCGCGTGGGGGGCAAGGCCCAACTGCCGGCTTACCGTGCCGTGGCTGGCGACCTGCGGCTGGCTTATGCGCAGTTCGAAGAGCTGGAAGTCTTTTCACGCTTTGGTACGCACCTGGAAGAAGAAACGCGCCGCCAGCTGGAACGCGGCCGGCGCGTGCGCGAAGTGTTGAAGCAGCCGCGCTACAGCCCTGTCCCCGTGGCAGAGCAGATCATCGTCCTGCTGGCCGTCACCGATGGCCTGCTCGACGACCTGCCGCTGCCGGAAATCGGCGCCGCCAACGAGAAGCTGCGCCAGGCCATACGCAGCCGCCTGCCGGAACGTTACCAAGCCATCCAGGATGGCGCCAGGCTGGACGAGGAAATACGCGCCGATTTGTTGAACGTGGCGCGTGACGTACTCGGCCTGCCCGCAGAGGCCGAAAATGGCGCAGACGATTGAAGCCCTGCGCAGCCAGATCGGCAGCATCGAAGAGATGCAGTCGGTCGTGACGACCATGAAAGCGCTGGCCGCCGTCAACATCCGCCAATATGAAGAAGCGGTCGCCGCACTGGCCGAATACAACCATGCGATCGAGCTTGGCTTGCAAATTGCCCTGCGCCACAAGCCGGCGGAGATCAAAATCGCACAACGCGTGCTCGAAGCGCCCCTGGGGGCCATCGTCTGGGGGTCCGATCAGGGCATGGTAGGGCAGTTCAACCAGGAAGTAGCCGGGCAGGCGCATAAAGTGTTGGACAAAAGCCACTTCTGCGAACGGCGTTGTACGCTCCTGGCCATCGGCCGGCGGGTGACGGCGCAAATGGCGCAATCTGGCCGGCGCCCGCTCGATTCGCTGCCGGTGCCCAGTTCGCTTGCCGGCATTACCCCCATGGTCCAAGACCTGCTGCTGCGCATCGAAACCTGGCGCGAGGAGCGGCAGATCGAACAGGTTTTGTTGTTCTACAACACGCCGACCGGTGGGGCTTCGTATCGTCCGCGGGTCCAGCAGCTTTTGCCGGTAGACCTGCGCTGGCTGCGCGAGTTGGAGTCGCGCCCGTGGCGTTCGCGTGGCTTGCCGACCTACAATCTCAATTGGGATGCCCTCTTTGCTGCCTTGATCCGCGAGTATTTCTTCGTCTCCCTGTACCGTGCGTTTGCAGCTTCGCTTGCCAGCGAAAACGCCAGCCGGTTGGCCTCCATGCAGGCCGCCGAAAAAAACATCGACGAGCGCCTCGATACCCTGCGGGCGCAGTACCATCACCTGCGGCAAAGCTCGATTACGGAAGAACTGATGGATATCGTGGCCGGCTATGAAGTCTTGACGGGCGCTGCCTGATCGGCGGTTCCAACCGAAATCCAACTTTCCACAACACAATCCGAACCAAGTTTCACCGTTTCCGTCTGTTCGTGCAGACTGCTTGTGTCACAATAGCCCTATCGACGCTACACATTGGTTGTCGGTAGCGACAAAACCAAGGAGGTAGAGAAAATGTCTTTGACAGGTTTTTTGGTCTTGTTGTTGGTAGCTGCGATTTGCGGCGCCATCGGACAGGCCCTGGTTGGATACTCGGTGGGTGGCTGCCTGGTTTCCTCGATTGTGGGATTGGTAGGCGCCTTCCTCGGTACGTGGGTGGCTTTGCAGTTTGGTTTGCCGATGTTGTTTACGGTTACCATCGACGGTCAACAATTTCCGATCGTCTGGTCGATTCTGGGTTCGGCAATCCTGGTTGCCCTGGCGGCTCTTTTTACACGCAGCCGTCCCGTACTTTCTTGATCGGTTGAAAGAACAGTCGAGTACGAGAGAAGTGGGTCGAGTGGACTGTTTCGGGCGATCATCGCCCGCCCGGGCAGCAGTAGTCGTGACCCTAAAACGTTGATTTCGATTACAAACACAGAAGGGAACCACTCAATCAACGTTTTGACCAAAATGTTCGCGGCCTGGACCACCACGTTGTACAAAAAATGCGCACGCGTTTGCGGAACGACGGGTTGTAGGTTCAGGCCGCTTTGCATTTCACCATCCTCGCCAAATGTGCGAGACATTTACCACGGCGTCACGATGGCGCACGACGAAGCGTTTGCGTACCGAAACTGCGCACAACCTCCACGGTGCTTCGTCTTAGCCGCCGTGGTGTAGGAGAAATAACGATGAGAAAAAATATACGAAGCCTTACGCTTGTTTTGTCGGTGGCTTTGTTGGCCGTGCTCTTGATGGCCGTTGCCGCGCCGAAAGCGGTGGCCCAGGTAGATGACACGACGGACGGGCCAACGCGCACGCTGTATGTTTCCGGCAGCGGGCAGGTCAGCGTCCAGCCGGATACGGTGATCGTGCGCATCGGCGTACAGACGGAAGCCGAAAGCGCCGCCGCAGCGCTCGATCAGAACAACGAGCAAATGCAGGGCCTGGTCCGGTTGCTGCGCGACCGGGGCGTGGCTTCTGCCGACATTCAAACGCAGAACGTCAGCTTGTATCCGCGTTACGAAGACTCGGGCCGCGACAACCGCTCGCAGACGCTGGCCGGGTACACCGTGACCAATATCGTCGAAGCCCGCCTGCGCCAGATCGATTCGGTCGGAGAAGTTTTGGATGCAGCCATTGCCGCAGGTGGTAACCGTATCGAAAGCATTCGCTTCGATGTCAGCAACCCGGAACAGTACCTCGACGCGGCGCGTGAAGCTGCCTGGGATGATGCGCAGGCGAAGGCCGAACAGCTTGCCGAATTGTCGGGCGTGACACTGGGCAGCGTGTTGAGCTTGAGCGAAGCGACGATGGGTCCGCAGCCTTACGTCGAACGGCAGTTGATGACCGATGCCGCCGTTCCGATCGAACCGGGCACGCAGACGATTTCGGTAAGCTTGCAGGTGTCCTGGTTGCTGGAAGCCGAATGAGCGCCCGCATAACGTTGGATGCCCTGGCGATAGGTTTGGGGAAGCGCACGCGGCTGCACCGTCTGCTTTACGAGCATGGGCCGGCGGACGGGAGGCTTTTACTGCTCCCGTACGATCAGGGGGTCGAGCATGGGCCGGTGGATTTCTTCGCGAACCCTGCCAGCGCCGATCCTGACTATATCTGCCGCCTGGCCCGGCTAGGCAACTATTCGGGCGTCGTCTTCCACGTTGGTTTGGCAAGCAAGTACCTCACCGCATATGCCGGGGCGGTGCCGCTCGTGCTCAAGATCAACGGGAAGACGAACGTTCCCTCGGACGCCGAGGCCTTCTCGGCGCTCGACGCCAGCGTGGAAGACGCCATCCGGCTGGGGGCCGACGCAGTGGGCTACACCCTTTACGTCGGTTCCCCTGCGCAAGATCGCGATTTCATCCAGTTCGAGGGCGTACGCGCCGCTTGCGAGCGCTACGGCATGCCGCTCATCGCCTGGGGATACCCGCGCGGGGCGGCCATCGCCTCTCGAGGCGGGCGCGACAGCCTGTACGCCGTGGACTACGCCGCCCGCCTGGCCGCCGAATTGGGGGCCGACATCGTCAAGCTCAACGTGCCGCTGCTCGACCCGGCTGACAATGCCGGCAGCCCGGCGCCTTACCAGCAGTTGATCGAAGAATGGCACAACCTGGACAAAGAGGATGCGTACCGCCTGGCCGTGGAGAAGATTCTAGCCTCGGCCGGCCGGACGATGGTCATCTTTTCCGGCGGCAGCCGTACCGGTGACGAAGACCTGCTTCGCAAGGCGCGCGTTTGCATCAGCGCTGGCGCGACGGGTCTGATCTTCGGTCGCAATATGTGGCAGCGGCCGCTGCAAGATGGCCTGGCAATCACGGCGAAAATCCATCAGATTCTCAAGGAGGAAAACGGCTCATGAAGTTAACCAGCACTGCATTCGAAGCCGGCGGGGCAATTCCCCCTCGCTATACGTGCCAGGGAGAAGACCTTTCACCCCCACTGGATTGGAACACCGTCCCCGATGGGACGAAAAGCCTGGTCCTGATTTGCGACGATCCCGATGCCCCGAATGGCCCCTTCTCTCATTGGGTGCTCTACGATATTCCGCCGGAGCAGCTTGGCCTTGCGGAGGGAATCCCGCCGAAAGGGCGCCTCGACTTTGGCGGTGCGCAAGGCCGCAACGACTTCGGTACCGTCGGCTACGGCGGGCCTTGCCCGCCAATCGGCGAAACGCACCGCTACTACTGGCGGCTTTACGCGCTCGACGCCCCCTGCGAGCTTTTGCAGGGCGCCACGCGCGCCCAGGTGTTCGATTGGATTCACGATCACCTGCTGGAGCAGACCGAGCTTGTCGGGACGTTTACACGCACCTGAGCGAACCTTTTGTATGCCGGAGGCCGCCTTGCCCGCTTCCAACACCGATATCGCTGCCATCTTCGGCGAAATGGCCGACCTGCTCGCGCTCGAGGGCGCCAACACGTTTCGCGTACGCGCCTATCGCAACGCGGCAGCCGCCGTCGAAACGTACCCTCGCCCGGTGGCCGACCTACTGGCAGAAGGGCAGGACCTGGCCGATCTGGAGTCAATCGGTGAAGAGTTGGCGCGCAAGATCGAGGAAATCGTCCGGACGGGCCGGCTGAAGCAACTCGAGGCGCTGCGTGCGCGTACACCCGCCGGGGTGACGCAAATGCTCAAGGTACCCGGCCTTGGCCCGAAGCGCGTGCAGAAAATATACGCTGCGTTGAAGGTCGAAGGCCTGGCCGAACTCAAGCAGGCGGCGCAGGCGGGGAAAATCCGTGCGTTGGAAGGCTTTGGGCCGCGCATGGAGGCAAAGATTCTCGAGGGCCTGGCGCGCCTGGACGGGACACAGGGCCGCATTTTGCTGCACGCAGCCGACGAGATCGCCAAACGCCTGCTGGCGCTTTTGGAGACACTGCCCGGAGTGGCGCACGTGGCCGTGGCCGGCAGTTACCGCCGCTGCGAAGAGACGGTCGGCGACCTCGACATCCTGGTCTCTGGCGAGAACGGAAAGGAAATCCTGGCGCGCTTTGCCGAATTCGAAGACGTTCGGGATGTCGTTTCGCAGGGCGAGACGCGCGCCACGTTTTTGTTACGCCGCGGCCTGCAAGTAGATCTGCGCGTCATCGCCGAAGAGAGTTACGGTGCGGCCCTGCTGTACTTCACCGGATCCAAAGCCCACAACATTCACTTGCGCCGCCTGGCCACCGAGCGCGGTTTGAAGATCAACGAGTACGGGGTCTTTCGCCAGGATGCACGCCTTGCCGGCCGCACAGAAGCTGAAGTCTACGGCGAGTTCGGTATGCCGTTCATCGAACCGGAACTGCGCCAGGACCGCGGCGAAATCGAAGCAGCCCTGGGGCACCGGCTGCCCTCGCTGGTGACGCAGAAAGACCTGCGCGGCGACCTCCAAATGCACACGCAGGCCAGTGACGGCCGCGCCAGCCTGGAAGCGATGGCCCGGGCCGCACAGCAAATGGGCTATGCGTACATTGCCGTTACCGATCATTCGGATACCCTCCCTGTCGTAAACGGCCTCAACACCGAGGCGCTTGCCCGCCAGATAGAGGCGATCGATCGGTTGAACGAAACGTTGAGTGGCCTGGTTGTGCTCAAGGCGGTTGAAGTAGACATCCGCAGAGATGGCTCGCTGGCCCTGCCGGACGGCATCCTGAAGCGCCTGGACCTGACGGTATGCTCGATCCATACCGCCTTCGACCTGTCGCGCCAGGCGCAAACCGAACGCATTCTGCGCGCCATGGATAACCCTTCCTTCAACATTCTCGCGCACCCAACCGGCCGCCGCCTTGGCAAGCGTGCCGCGTACGATCTCGACCTGGAACGGGTGATGCAGGCTGCTCTGGCGCGCGGGTGCTTCCTGGAAATCAATGCCAACCCGGAGCGGCTCGATTTGAACGGCATACACGCCAAAATGGCACGTGAAATGGGCCTGAAGCTGGCCATTTCGACCGACGCACACCGCCCGTCTGACCTGGCATTCATGCGTTACGGTGTGGCGCAGGCCCGGCGCGGCTGGTTGTCGCCTGCGGACGTGCTGAATGCCCGTCCACTGGATGAACTGCGGGCCTTGCTCAAACGTTAGCCCTTCCCGGGTGTTCGGCCTGCAATCTTAAGCCTTAAGCCGGCACCGCTGAACGATGAAAAGGAGAAACCCATGAATCGATTATTCCTGTTCGTGACCAGCACCACGGGCCGCGCGGCCCGTGTGATCGCTGGCGTTATTTTGCTCGCCATCGGTGCGGCGATTCCTTCCGGCGCGGCGCGCTGGACGTTGATCGTCATCGGTCTGCTCCCGATCGTCACCGGGGCGCTGAACCTTTGCTTTCTGGCGGCATTCTTTGGCTTACCCATCCAGGGGGATGCCCTGCGCGCCCGCCTGGTGCCGGGCGAAGAGAATCCCTTGCCATAATGCAGGCGCAATGGTTCATCCCCCATCTGTTTGGTGGCGCCCGGCAGTTTTGCGTGAGGCCCGGCCCTGCTTGATTGAAAAGTTACGCGTCTTTTGGGTCGCGCGTGAAACACTCCCACGTTGAGGGGGTGAGCGTGCAAAGCCGGAAGAGCCGAAGCTACCTTGTGGAGAACCAAAAGGAGTCCGTGATGGAATTGAAAGAAGGTACGAACGTATACACCGCCGGCGGTGATAAAGTCGGCGAGATCGGCCAGGTTGTCATTCGGCCCGATACCAAGCAGATCACCCATGTGATCGTGCAGCGAGGCTTTCTCTTCACAGAAGATAAGGTTGTCCCGATGCACCTGGTTGAGGACGCCTCGGAAGGAGCCGTACGCTTGACCGCTGGCGTGCAGGACCTGGATGCTTTCCAGAACTTCGAAGAAACCGCCTACGTGTATGTCGACGAAAGGCCAAAGCCTTTGCCGGCCATCGGGCATCCCGTGCCGTCTTTGTACTGGTATCCCCCCTACGGCGCCCGTGGGCTGGACGAGGCTGGCCTCGATTACGACACGCTGCCCGTGTACGTGCAGGTGCAGCGCGAAAACATTCCCGAAGATGCCGTTGCGCTCAAAGAAGGCGCACGGGTGATCAGCAGCGATGGCAAGCACGTCGGTGATGTCGAACTCGTTTTTGCCGATCCGGCCAATAACCGCGCCACGCACGTCGTCGTCTCGAAAGGTTTGCTGGTGAAGGAGAAGAAAGTGCTCCCCACGTGGTGGATGGCCTACATACTGGAAGACGAAATCTACCTTTCCGTCGAGGCAGGCCTGGTCGAAAAGCTGCCCGAATATCAGCCGCAAGCGTGAGCTTGCGGCGCTTTCCGATGCGTCGAACGAAAATCATCTGCACCATCGGCCCGGCCAGCCGCGAGATCGAGATCATCCGCCAGTTGATCCGCGCCGGAATGGATGTCGCACGCCTGAACTTTTCGCATGGCGACGCCCACACGCACCGCGAAAACGTGGAACGGATTCGCGCCGCCTCCAAAGCCGAAGGCCGCCCGGTGGCGATCCAGGCCGACTTGCAAGGCCCAAAGTTCCGCATGGGCAGCATTATCGATGCCGGTGTGCCGGTAAAGGAAGGCGATACCGTCACCCTGACGACCCGCAATCGCCTGGGTGAATCGCCGGCCGCGCTGCCGGTGCAAAACGAGGCGCTGCCCGGCCTCGTCCACGCCGGCGACCGGATTTTGATCGACGATGGCCTGATCGAACTGCGCGTGCTGGCGACGGACGAGCGCCAGGTGCGTTGCCGGGTGATCACCGGAGGCGTCATCAAAAGCAAAAAAGGCATGAACCTGCCTCGAGTTTCAGTAGACTTGCCCGCTATCACGGAAAAAGACTGCCGGGATGTGGCTCAGGCGCTGGCCTGGGGCGTCGATTGGATTGCGCTTTCTTTCGTGCGGCGCGCCGCAGACGTTCATGCGTTGAAAAAATTCATCCAAAGCCAGGCCCAACGTCCTGCCTGGGTGATGGCGAAGATCGAAAAGCCGCAGGCGCTCGAACGGCTCGAAGAAATCATCGACGCAGCCGATGCCGTCATGGTGGCGCGCGGCGACCTGGGCGTTGAAATCCTTACCGAACGCGTGCCAGTCGTCCAGAAGCGCATCATCGAGCGCTGTAACGAAACCGGCGTGCCCGTCGTCACCGCCACGCAGATGCTCGATTCGATGATTCGCAATCCACGCCCGACGCGCGCCGAAGCCTCCGACGTGGCCAACGCCATCCTGGACGGCACGGACGCCGTCATGCTTTCAGGCGAAACGGCCATCGGGCAGTACCCGCTTGAAACGCTGCAAACGATGGTCCGCATCATCGGCGAAGTGGAAAAAGAATGCGGTGACATTCCTGTGCGTCCCTTCCGGCCCTTGCAGGAAGACGTCACGCTCTCGATTGCCCGGGCGGTGGCCGGTGCGGCGCGCCAGGCGGCGGCTAACCTCCATGCAGCCGCCATCATCGCCATTACGGCCTCCGGGTACACGGCGCGTATCGTCTCGCGCTACCGGCCCGATGCGCCGATCTTTGCCGTGACGCCCGATGAACGCGTACAGCGAATGCTCAAGCTGTGTTGGGGGGTCTACCCGCTCCTGGCTCCGCGCACGGAGAACACCGACGAAATGATCGGCAATGCCTTGGTGGCCGCACAGGAACATGGCCTGCTGCACGTTGGCGATCTGGTTGTGATCACCACCGGCACGGCCGGTTCGCAGCCGGGAACGACCAACCTGATGCGCATTCATCAAGTGGTAGCTCCCTCGGGTGGGCAGGCTCGCTTGCACGTAGAGGTGGAAAAAGTGGGCGACGTGCCGCTGCCGGTGCTGCCCGGCGAAGAGAAAGGCACTTGATCGGCGCGCCGCACAACCGTTGAAAGGCGGCTGGAAGCTGCGGCAAGGGGCGCCGGCCGGCATGCAGAAAGCCCGCCGGGGCGGGGGTATCCAACCAAAATCCAACTTTCCCAACCAAGTGCCAAACGTTGCCAACCGATCTCGACGCTTGAAGCCGCCTTTCTCATATATGATGGTGCTGTTTTTCGAATAGGAAGCTTATGGACGCTCTCAACCGACCCCAGGGCTACATCCTGCACGCACACAAGATCGTCACGGCCGGCGGGGCAGGTGATCGGAGCGGGCACCATTTTGGACACGGCGTACTTTCATTCTCTGCTGGGCGAGCATTTCGACATCGATCCGCACAGCGTGCAGGCCTATATCATCGGCGGACACAGCGACAGCAAAGTGCCGGTGTGGAGCAGCGCCGGGTGGCCGGCATGAAGCTGGACGAATTCTGCCGGCGCAGCGGCGCAATCTGGCCGAGGAAGAACCCCAACTGAAATAAAGGAGATTAACATGGCAAAAATCAATCGCCGCGCAAATGCGGTCTGGCGTGGAGATTTACGCAGTGGCAAAGGCACCGTCGACACGCAAAGCAAGGTGTTGGTGAAAGCAGTTTATAGCTTTGCCACGCGCTTCGAAAACGAAACGGGGACCAACCCCGAAGAACTACTCGCCGCAGCCCATGCCGGCTGCTACGCCATGGCGTTTGCCAACACGCTGGCGAAAAAAGGGTACGAGCCTGAGAAAATCGAGGTGACCGCCGAATGCACCCTCGAGCAGCAAGACGACGGGTTTGCGATCACGCACATGAAGCTCGACGTAGACGCCGTCGTGCCGAACATCGATAGCGACACGCTTACGCAAATGGCGCAGGAGGCCGATCGATCGTGCCCGGTGTCCAAACTTTTACGGCCTGGGCTGCGCATCGATCTGGCAACAAAATTATCCGAACAGGGTTTGTAGTGTTGGTTTTCAGCGCTTGAGGGGGGCTACAAACCAAGGACGCTGCCAATGGGATTCCCCGTCGAAGGAGGGCAAGATGGTGCTCGTCGCGCCGTATACTGCACCAGGCACATTGGCAGCGTCTATATGCTACCGTGTGAAGACTCCCGTACGGCATCCGGGCCAGGCCCTTCTCTCGCATGGAGAAGGGAGCCTTTCGGTCCGAAAGCGGCAGGAACGCCGCCTTTGCGAGACGAAGGAAATAATGAAGATCGAATCCGATCCCGAATGGCAAGCACTGCAATCAGAACATAGCGTAGAAGCGATCCACGAGCGGATCAACGCCAAAAACCACGACTATATTGGCGACGCCATTTTGGGGGCGATCGATGGCGGCGTGACGACCTTTGCGGTGATAGCCGGGGCCATCGGCGGCGGCTTCGACAACCGGGTGGTCGTCATTCTGGGGTTCGCCAACTTGATCGCCGATGGTTTCAGCATGGCAGTCGGGAACTTTTTGCGCGCCCGCAGCCAGCACGAACGCATCCAGGCGGCGCGCCGGCGTGAAAAAGCGCACATCCGAACGATTCCTGACGGAGAACGCGAGGAAGTCCGCCAAATCTTTGCCCAGAAGGGCTTCAAAGGCCAGGCCTTGGAACGCATCGTCGCCACGCTGTCTCAGGATGAAGAAAACTGGATCCAAACTATGCTGCGTGAGGAATTGGGGCTGCCGACCGAAGCGCCCAACGCCTTCGTCGCCGCAAGTGCAACCTTTGGCGCTTTTTTGCTGGTTGGTTTGCTGCCTTTATTACCTTTCCTTTTCCCCGCTTTCGGCCTGTGGCAGGCTTTTTGGGTCAGCGCAGCCGTTACCGCCTGCGCCTTTTTGGCCGCCGGGCTGGTCAAGGGCCTGGCGCTCAAGCTGCCGGTCTTGCGTTCGGGGATACAAACCTTACTCACCGGCGGCGGCGCGGCGCTGTTGGCTTACTGGATCAGTTCGTGGCTGCGGCAGCGTTACGGCGCCGGGTAGCGTGATCCTGATTCTTATGGAGCAGAAAAATCATGGGGATGATTCCTGAGTTAGAAAGCACACAACTTTACCAACGGACAGATCCGGCGCAGTTCGACTTCCGAACGACGGCCGATCTGGAAGCCTTGTCCGAAGTGCTCGGCCAGCCGCGCGTGGCAGCTGCGATGCAGTTCGGTATCGAGATCGAGCAGGAAGGTTACAATATCTTTGCGTTGGGGCCGACCGGTACGGGCAAGCGCGACTTGATCACCACATATTTCGAACAACGCGCCGCACACGAAGCGGTGCCCGATGACTGGTGCTATGTCAATAATTTCGAAGAACACCACCAGCCCAAGGCCATCCGTTTACCGGCCGGTTTGGGGGCGGTTTATCGCGACGACATGAAAGAACTGGTCGAAGGCCTGGGGGCGGCGCTTTCCGCCGCCTTCGACAGCGAAGAATACCAGGCGCGCCGCCAGGCGATCGAAGAGGCGTTTCAGGAACAGCAGTCGCAGGCCTTTCACGAGGTTCAGGAACAGGCCGAGAAAGAAGGCCTGGCATTGCTGCGTACGCCCGGCGGTGTGGCCTTCGCACGCGTGGAAAACGGCCAGGTGCTTTCTCCGGAGCAGGTCAGCGCCCTGCCAAAAGAAGAACAGCAGCGCATGGAAAACGAAGTGGAAAAGCTTCAGAGCGAGCTGCAAAAAGTCGTACGCCAGGTGCCGGCCTGGCAACGCGATGTTCAGGAGAAGCTCAAAGCCTTGAACCGTGAGATAGCTGACTTTGCCGTCGGTGGGCTGATCCAAGATTTATCTGAAAAGTATGCCGCCTATCCGGCCATCATCGCGCATCTCCGCGCCGTGCAAAAAGACATCATCGAGAACGCACACGATTTTTTGCAATCTGCAGAACCTGAAGGCAACATGCCTGCCTTGCTGCGCTCCATCAATCAGCAGCCCGGCGGTGCATCAGACCTGGCCTATCGTTACCAGGTCAACCTGCTCGTCGATCACAGCCAGTCGAAGGGCGCGCCGGTCGTCTACGAAGACAATCCCACGTACCAAAATCTGCTCGGCCGGGTAGAGCATCGCGCCCAGATGGGCGCCTTGCTGACCGATTTCAACTTGATCAAGCCCGGTGCCTTGCACAAGGCTAACGGTGGATACCTGATCGTCGATGCCCGCAAACTGCTGCTCCAGCCGTATGCCTGGGAAGGCTTGAAGCGCGCTCTGCAATCGGGCCAGGTGCGCATCGAGTCCTTGGGCCAGATGTTGAGCCTGATCAGTACGATCTCGCTGGAACCGCAGCCGATCCCGTTGGATGTCAAGATTGCCCTGTACGGCGAGCCGATGCTGTACTATCTGCTCTACCAGCACGACCCCGATTTTCCTGAATTATTCAAGGTTGCTGCTGATTTCAGCCACGAAATGGACCGGGACCACGGCAACCAGCACCGCTACGCGCGGCTGATCGCCACGTTGGCGCGCCAAAAGCAGCTCAGGCCCTTCGAACGCACCGCCGTGGCGCGCGTCATCGAGCGCAGCGCACGGCTGGTCGGCGACGCCGAAAAACTTTCCACCCAGACGCGTCCGATCAGCGACTTGCTGCAAGAAGCCGATTACTGGGCCGGCAAGGCCGGCCAGGATACCGTGCTGGCCGAACACGTGCAGCAGGCCATCGACGCCCAAATTTACCGCGCCGACCGCCTGCGCGAGCGCATGCAGGAAGGCATCCAGCGTGAAATCGTCTTGATCGACACCACCGGCGAAGCCGTGGGCCAGGTAAACGCCCTTTCGGTGATTCTGCTGGGCAACTTTGCCTTCGGCCGTCCCAGCCGGATCACGGCGCGCGTGCGCCTGGGAAAAGGGGATGTGATTGACATCGAGCGCGAAGTCGATCTGGGCGGGCCGTTGCATTCCAAGGGCGTGCTGATCCTGGCGGGCTTTTTGGGCGCCCGTTACGCCCGGCAGCAGCCGCTTTCGCTTTCGGCCAGCCTGGTGTTCGAACAGTCCTACGGTGGTGTAGATGGCGACAGCGCCTCATCGGCCGAATTGTATGCGCTGCTTTCGGCCATCGCCGAAGCGCCGATCCGCCAGTCGCTGGCGGTGACGGGCTCGGTCAACCAGCACGGCGTCGTCCAGGCTATCGGCGGCGTCAACGAAAAGATCGAAGGCTTCTTCGATGTCTGCCAGGCGCGCGGTCTGACCGGCGAGCAAGGTGTGCTCATCCCGGCTGCGAACCGGCAGCATCTCATGCTGCGCGAGGACGTGGTGGCCGCGGTTGCCGCAGGGCGCTTTCACGTTTACCCGGTGGAGACCATCGACCAGGGAATCGAGTTGTTGACGGGCATCCCGGCCGGTGAACCGGACGAAGCCGGTGAATATCCCGAAGGCAGCCTCAATGCGCGCGTCAAGAAGCGCCTGGCCGAGCTGGCCGAGGTGCGCGAAGCTTTGGGTGCATCGGGGCGTGAAAAGGAGGCCAAAACGTGATCGCAGAACCACACGAGTTGACGATCCGGCGTATTCTCGTCGCCCTCGACGCCTCGCCGCACAGCCTGGCCGCCCTGGACGCCGCCGTCGATCTGGCGGTGCGTTTTCAGGCCGAACTGGCCGGGCTGTTCGTCGAGGATGAAAATCTTTCCCGCCTGGCAGAGTATGCTTTTGTACACGAGATCGGCCTGTTCTCGGCTGTCGGCCGCCCGGTCAGCGGACAGGAGATCGCCCGCCGCATACGGGTGCGCGTCCGCCATGTGCGCCAGGTGTTTACGCTGAGCACCAGCCGTGCCCGCGTGCGCTGGTCTTTCCGGGTGACGCGCGGGGTCGTGCTTTCGCAGGTGGTGGCGGCTGCCGCTGAAAGCGACCTGCTCATCCTCGGGCGCGCCGGCTGGTCCCTGCTACAGCGCAAGCGCTTGGGTTCGACCGTGCGCGGCTTGCTGCCCGAACCCTTCCGCCTGGCGCTGGTGATCAAAGCGGGTACCTGCATCGGTGTCCCCCTCGTGGCCGTCTACGATGGTTCTGCCGCGGCAGATCGCGCCTTGCAGGCCGCCGTTGCCTTGCGCCACGGGCCGCAAGACGGACCACCCTTATTGGTGCTGCTGTTGACGGAAAGCCCCGAAAAGGCGCAGAACTTGCAGGAGAAGGCCACCGCCCGCCTGGCTGCTTCGGATGTGCCCGTCCGTTACCGCCGCCTGATGAGCGCCAATATGCTTTACCTGGCAGACGTTCTGCAAACGGAGCGCTGCGGCACCCTGATCCTGCCGGCACGCGGCGCCGTGCTGCAAAACGATATCCTGATCGCATTGCTCGAAAACATCGAACTCCCTATAATGCTGGTCACCTAACCCGCATGAAGCGGCACGACCCTAACCCCGCTCTTGATTCTGCGCTTTTTCTGCATGGAGTGTATGGGCTAGGCCCCAAGCGTGTAAAATTGCCGTCGCCGCGCAGCGGTTTTCAACATTATTCTGCCGTACGTATCGGCCAATCGGGCGCCGCAATACACGCTTTCTCTCTCGGTTCGAGACGTACAATATCCTTTTCCGCACCAAGACAGGCGTTCCCCATTGTGTTATAGTATGATCATTGTGGATGAGACGAATCGTTGCGAGAAAGAAGTGAAGGCATGCACAGCCGCCTACTCCGTTGTCTCGATGGCCGCTTCGGCCGGCGGGCTGGCTGCGTTTCTGCATGTCTTAAGCCGGCTGCCGGCCGACTTTCCCGTTCCGATCTTGATCGTCCAGCACGTGGCGCGGCACCATTCCAGCCAGATGCACCTGATTTTGAACCGGCGTACCGTTTTACGCGCCAGGCTGGCGGCCGATGGCGACGTGGCCCAGGCGGGCCAAATCTATATCGCGCCGCCTGACTATCATCTGCTGATCGAACCGGGCGGTGTGCTGCGGCTTTCGCAGTCCGAACCGGTGAACTTCGTGCGTCCTTCGGCAGACCGGTTGTTTATCTCCACGGCAGAAAGTTATGGCGAACGCGCCATCGCCGTGGTGCTGACGGGCTGCGGCAAGGACGGCGGGGACGGCGTGCGCACCATCAAGCAGCGCGGTGGGATCGTCATTGCCCAGGATGAGGAAACTTCCGAGTGTTTCGGTATGCCGGGCACGGCAGTGGCCGTCACGCACGTGGATTTCGTGCTGCCGCTGGACGAGATCGCCCCGCTTTTGATCGAACTCGTTACCAAAAACAGGCAGAACCAGGAGCAGCAAAATGAGTAGTGAAGAACCGATAGACGAGGCTTTCGAGCGTTTGCTCAAGTACCTTAAACAAAACCGCGGCTTCGACTTTACCGACTACAAGCGCGCCAGCCTGATGCGGCGCATTCGTAAACGCATGGGCATGGTCGGCGTCACGGACTTCACGGCATACGAAGATTATCTGGACGTGCACCCCAAGGAATTTGGCGAACTCTTCAATACCATTCTCATCAACGTGACCTCGTTTTTTCGAGACAAGCCTGCCTGGGATTATCTCGCCGAAGTGGTCGTGCCGCGTATTTTGCAGGATAAATCTCCCGGCGCGGCGCTGCGCGTATGGAGCGCCGGGTGTGCTTCCGGCGAGGAAGCGTACTCGATCGCCATGCTGCTGGCCGAAGCTATGGGCATGGATGCGTATTACCACCAGGTAAAAATCTACGCCACCGACGTGGATGAAGATGACCTGGAACGGGCACGGCGCGGCACGTACAGTGCTGAGGCCATTCAAGACCTGCCGGAAGCGCTGCGCCAGAAGTATTTTAGCAACTCCCTGCACAACAACCGTTATGTTTTCCAGCACGACTTGCGCCGTACCCTCATTTTTGGCCGTCACGATCTGATGCACGACGCCCCCATTTCGCGCCTCGATCTGTTGATTTGCCGCAACACGCTGATTTACTTCAATGCCGAAGCGCAAGAGCGCATCATGGCGCGGTTTTACTTCGCCCTCAAAGACACCGGGTACCTGTTCCTCGGCCGGGCTGAGACCATGCTCTCGCACAGCAAACTCTTCGAGTCGGTCGACATCAGAAACCGCATCTTTGGCAAACTGCAGAAACGTGAAGGACAGAAATATACCAAAGGGCTGATGTTGGCCGGTGACGAACTGGCCGCGCCGCCGAGCGATAACCATATGCAATTGATGCAAGCCGCTTTCGAAACCGATGCGACACCCCAGATCGTCGTCGATCCATATGGAAATCTCGTCCTGGCGAACGAGGCTGCGCGCTGCAACCTGGGGTTGGACCGGCGCGACCTGGGCCGCCCTTTCCACGACCTGGAACTTTCTTACCGCCCGCTCGAGTTGCGTTCGTTGATCGACCGCACACGCCAGGAACGGCGCACCATCCTGACGCAGGACGTGATGCGCATCCTGCCCGACGTGGAAGGCGAAGAATACCTCGACGTGCTGGTCACGCCGCTGTGGGACTCAGGCAGCCAGTGGCTGGGCGCCAGCATCTGCTTTCGAAACGCCACCGAGCGGCACGATCTCAAAACCGAACTGGAACAGATGCGGCACGACCTGGAAACGACCTACGAAGAGTTGCAGTCGACCAACGAAGAGCTGGAAACCTCCAACGAAGAGCTGCAATCTACCGTAGAAGAGTTACAGACCACGAACGAAGAACTGCAATCTTCGAACGAAGAAATGGAAACGATGAACGAGGAGCTGCAATCGGTCAACAACGACTTGCAAGCGATGAACGACGATCTGCGTGAACGCACCTACGCCCTCGATCAGGCCAATTCTTTCTTGCAGTCAATCTTGTCGAGCTTGAACGTCGGGGTCGTTGCCGTCGACCGCAATTTCGTGATCTCGATGTGGAACGACCGCGCCGAAGACCTGTGGGGCCTGTATGCTGCCGAAGTGCTGGGGCAGTCGCTGCTCGATCTCGATATCGGCCTGCCCGTGGGCGCGCTCGAAGAACCGCTTGCGCGGTTTTTTGCCGGCAAGGCCAAAAACGAGGACGTCGTTCTGGATGCCGTCAACCGGCGCGGCCGGGCGATTCGCTGCCATATTACCTATACCTTGCGCCGGAACTGCGGCGGCGAGGTGGAAGGCGTCGTGCTGCTGATGGAGGAAGAACGTTAATGAATTCCGACCCACTGCTGGTCGACACGTATGTACTGCGCCAGCGCCTGGAAACTTTTGCCGCGCGCGCCAGGGGCTTGCCGGCAGATGCCGTCCGTTTGGTCGATGAAATTCTCGCATCCTATGCCTTCGCCGTAGAAAACTTGCAGGTGGTTGCCGAAGAAATGTACGAGCAAAACGAGGCGCTGCAAGCCGCCCGCCAGGAGGCGGAAATGCAGCGCCAGCGCTACCAGAACCTGTTCGAGTTTGCGCCGGACGGTTACCTGGTGACCGACTTGGCAGGGATCGTTCTGGACGCCAACCGGTCTGCCCAAAAAATGCTGGATGCATCGAAGGCCGAAGTCGTCGGCAGGCCGCTCGTCCTTTACGTCAGGCGCAGCGAACGCGAGCGTTTTCATCGTAACCTGAACCGGCTGCGTGCACCCTTCCACACGGAGCCTGACGCCATCGAGTGGGAAGCATACTTCCAATCGGCCAAAGGGAACCCGTTTCCCGTCATCGTAACGGTTGCCCCGGCGGGTGGCCTGCCCGATGAAACGCCATCGGCATTGCGCTGGCAACTGCGCGATATCAGCATTCTCAAGCGTACGCAAAAGCAGGAAAGGCAACTGGCCAAGGCGCGTCACCAGCGCTTGATGATGGAAGAAACCAACCGCCAGTGGCGCGATCTGATCGAGATGATGCCGATCGGCCTGATCGTCTCGGATAAAGTTGGGAATCTGATGATTACCAACACCGCCGCACGCGGCATCCTGGGGGTGGCGCTTGCCGAGCCGGTCGGGGCCATGCAGCTTCCCTACATGATGTATTATCCCGATGGAACGCCTTTGCTGCCGCAAGACACACCGCTGGCGCGCGTGCTCGAAAGCGGCCGCATTTTGCGTGACACCGAAATCATCCTTCGCCATATCGATGGCGAGGAACATATCTTGCTGGCCAGCGCAGGCCCGATCGTCAACGCCGCCGATGAAATTGTGATGGGCGTCATGGTCTTTCAGGATATTACCGAACGCAAACGCGCCGGGCAGGCGCTGCTCGAATACGCCGACCGCTTGAAGATCCTGCACGAAACCGATCAGGCGATTTTATCCGCCGGCGCGATGGAAGACGTCTTGGACCCGAGCCTGCGCTTCCTCTACCGGCTGCTGCACTGCACCCGGGCCGGCGTCCTGCTTTTCGATTTCGAGAACCAGGTAGCATCGCTGCTGGCGGTTTATACAGAAAGCGGAACGCGGCTGGAAAAGGGCTGGCGCGGCCCGTTGGACGACTCCTGGGTGGGCATCCTCGAAAAGCTGGCGCAGGGCGAAATCTGTATCGCAGGAACGACGAACCCAGGGCCGGCGCTCATGGCAGATGTGCTCCATGCGGAGGGGGTGCGCACCCGAGTCTATCTGCCGTTGATCATCGAAGGCAAGCTGATCGGCTCGTTGAACCTGGGCCTGGGTACGGCCGCCTGCCTGAACGCCGAGCAGACAGAAGTTGCCCGGGAGTTTGCCGATCAGCTTGCCGTCGCCATCCAACAGGATCGCCTGCGCCAACAGTTGCGGCAGCACGCACAGTACCTGGAAGAAAAAGTTGCCCGGCGCACGATGGCCCTGCAGAACAGCATGGCGCAGTTCCAGGCGATCTTCGAGAGCGCAGCCATCGGGATTGCCGTGCTCGATGAAGGCGGATGTATTTTGAATAGCAACCCGGCCTTGCAGCGCATCCTGGGATACGATGCCGATGCATTGGCAGGCAAAAGGGTGTTCGACCTGCTCGATAGCCCCGAAGAGAGGGAAGAGGCCCTGCGTCTCTTCGCCAGGCTGTTCAGCGGGGACCTGAACTACTTTCGCAACGAAGTCTCCTACCGCCGCCAGGATGGGCAGTTGGTGACCACCGCCCGTACCATGTCCCTGGTGCGCAGCCCGAAGGGAACACCGGCCAGGGCGATCGCCATGGTGGAAGACATCGGCGAACAAAAAAAGGCCCAAATGGCGTTGATCCAGTCCGAAAAGTTGATCTTGATGGGGCGTATGAGCGCCTCTTTTGCCCACGAGATCAACAATCCGCTGCAATCCGTCATCGGCTGCCTGGGCCTGGCCGAGGAGATGGTGGACGACAGAAGCCGCGTGAACCGTTACCTGCAACTTGCGATGGAAGAGCTGGAGCGCGCCGCCAGCATCGTCCACCAACTGCGCGACATGGGGCGCACTCCCGATAACGTCAAGAAGGTGCCGATCGACTTGAACGCGCTGATCGAGGACATCCTTTTGCTGATGCACAAGCGCTGCCAGAACGAGCGCGTCGAAGTGGTTTGGAAGCCTGCCAGCAACCTGCCCAGGATTCCCATCATGGCCGAGCGCATCCACCAGGTTTTCCTCAACTTGCTCTTGAACGCCCTGGAAGCCATGCAAGGCGGCGGCCGGCTGGAGGTAAGCACCTGCCCGCAGGCGTCTGGCGTGTGTACGACGTTTACGGATAGCGGCGTCGGCATCGCGCCGCAAGAACTGGAACATATCTTCGAGCCTTTCCACAGCACCCGCTCCGACGGCCTGGGGCTGGGCCTGTACGTAAGTAAAGCGATCGTCGACGAGCATCACGGGACCATTTACGTGGAAAGCCGGCCCGGCCAGGGGACGAGCTTTACCGTCTGCCTGCCCGGCTAAGCGGCATGCGTGTTAACCGGCTCTGCCTCGGCAAAGGCCGGCGGTTGATGAACAAGATTTGGAGGCCGATTTGACGCAAGGACAAGACAGCTATTCTCAAAAGACGCAAGAAGGAAAAGGCGAACACGCGCACGAACTGAAAACCAAAGCGCATACCGGCATCGACGGATTCGACCACAGCACGCGCGGCGGCCTGCCGTGCGGCCGGACCACCCTGTTGCTCGGCAGGCCGGGTTCCGGTAAGACTGTGTTTGCCCTGCAGACGCTGGTCAACGGCGCCCGCTATTGGGGCGAGCCGGGCATCTTCGTCGCCTTCGAGGAAAATTCCGAACAGATTTTTGCCAACGCCGGTTCCTTTGGTTGGGATCTGCCCGGTCTCGAGCAGCAGAAGCTCTTTTTCCTCGACGCGCGCATCGCCCTCGATGTCGTCCCCGCCGGCCGGTTTGACCTGAGCGGGATGCTCGCCAGCCTGAAAGCCAAGGCAGACGAGATGGGCGCCAAGCGGGTGGTCTTCGATTCGATCGACGTCCTGCTGACCATGCTCAACGATTCCACACTGGAGCGACGTGAAGCCTACCGCATTCACGACTGGTTGTTGGAAACCGGCCTGACCGGTGTGGTCACGGCGCGTCTCGAAGTGGTCAACCCGTGTGGGTCGGAGCGCTACGGGTTTATGCAGTTCATGGCCGACTGTGTGGTGATGCTCGACCACCGCGTGGATGACGCCATCTCCTTGCGTTCGGTGCGCACGTTGAAATACCGCGGTTCAGAGTTCTCGGAAAACGAGCTGCCGATGGTGATCGGGGCGACGGGTATCGAGGTCGACGTCATGGATCCGCCGGGTGTGGGCTACCAGGTCTCGACAGAGCGTATCTCCACAGGCGTCCCCATGCTGGACGATATGCTGCGCGGCGGGCTGTACCGCGGCAGCAGCACGCTGATCACCGGTTCGCCGGGAACGGCGAAATCTACCTTGTGCGGCGCCTTCGTGGAGGCGGCTTGCCAGCGCGGCGAGAAGGCGCTCTACGTCAGTTTCGACGAGGCCGGCGAGGAGATCGTCCGCAACATGGCTTCCGTCAATATCCGGCTCCAACCTTACGTGGAAAGCGGCCTGCTGTATCTTCACTCGGTTCGCACGGCCGCACGCAGCGCAGACCGCCACCTGATGAACTTGCGGACGATGATCGACGGCTTTCAACCGCTTTGTGTGGCGGTCGACCCGCTTTCGGCGGTGCTAAAGGCCGGCGGCGCGTTGCCCGCTTCGTCGATGGCCGAACGCTTGCTCGGTCTGGCCAAGTCGCGCGGCATCACCCTGCTTTTTACCAGTCTCCTGGCAGGCGATACGCCCGAAAAAGAAGCCACTGCCATGAGCATTTCGACGATTGCCGACACGTGGATTCACCTTTCCTACGTAAGCAAGAACGGTGAGCGCAACCGCGCCTTGAGCATCGTCAAGTCGCGCGGCGTGGCGCATTCCAACCAGGTGCGCGAGTTGATTCTCAGCGATCGGGGGATCAGCCTTGCTGACGTCTACACGGCCGGTGGGGAGGTGTTGTTCGGTACGCTGCGCTGGGAGAAAGAGAAAGAAATGACCGTTGCCAGACTTAAGCGGGAGGCCGACCTGGTACGGAAGAAGAAAGAGCTGGCCCTGGCCGAAGCAGAGGCCCAGTCGCGCTTGCAGGCCATCCAGTGGGAAATCGATTCGCTGCGTTACGAGGTGGATGAGTTGAATCGGGAAACGCTGGCATTCGAGTCTGTCCAGAACGAGCGGCAGGAAACTATTCGCAGCCTGCGCGACTTTAACCGGCAGGCCCGTTCGGCGCAAAACGAGAGACCTGCCCCCGGCGAAAGCCGTTCGGGTAGTGAAGAGGAGGCTGTGTAAGGTGGATTCCCATAGCAAACGATCTGTACCGGATGCTTCATCGGGAGGTGGGGTCATCAAACTCCGTTTGTATGTGGCCGGCAATTCGCCGAATTCCATGCGAGCGTTCAGTAACCTGCGTGCCATTTGCACGGAGTACCTGGCAGATGGGCGTTGGGAGGTAGACGTGGTGGATGTTTTGGAGCATCCGCTGCGGGCGGTAGAAGACAAGATACTGGTAACGCCGACGCTGCTCAGGTTGACGCCGCCATCGGTGCGCGTGATTGGCGATCTGAGCGAAAGGCAAGCCGTGCTCGAGGCGTTGAATATTGCGACCGGATAGAGGAGGCGTTTATTAAGAAGCAACAGTTGGAAGAATTGGTCCGGCGGCTGGCCGAGACGGAATGCGCCCTGGAGGCGTTGACGGACGGCCAGGTCGATGCGGTCGTCGACCCGATCAGCGGCCTGCCGATCTTGCTGCGCGAGGCCCAGGCCAGGCTGCGTCACGCCTACGAAGACCTGGAGGATGTCGTGCGCGAACGTACGGCCGAGCTGGTGCGGGTCAACGAGCGTTTGCAGGTCGAAGTTGCCGAACGCCAGCGCCTGCTCGAAGAAGCGCGCCTCGAACGCGAGCGCGCCGAGCGTGCCGCGCAGTTGGCCGAAGACACGACCTGTATGCTGGAGAGCCTGATCGAAATGATGCCGGTCGGCGTGGTGATCGCCGACGCGGGTGGTACGGTCATGAGCACCAACACGGCCGGGTGTGAGATTTTGGGTGGGCCGGTATACGGCTACATCGACCGGCCGATACGCACCTACACCCTTCATGCGCCCGATGGCACGCCTGCCGACCCGAAGGCTGTTCCATTGAAGCGCGCGCTGCAAACCGGCGAACGGTTCCTCAATGTCCCGTACCTCGTCCGGCGCAGCGACGGCGAGGAACGCATGATCCTTTCCAGTGCAGGCGTGGTACGCAACAGCGCCGGCAAGGTTGTGCGCGGCGTGACCGTCTTCCAGGATATTACCGAGCACCAGCGCATTGCGGATGAACTGGAAACGGAGCAGGCCCGCTTGCGTGCGATCATCGAGAACGCCCCGGAAGGGATCGTCGTCACCGATGCCCAGGTGCGTATCGTTTTGCACAACCCGGCCGCCCGGACGCTTTACAACCGGCCGGTGCCCATCGGCGAGGACGTCGAAAGCCATGCCAGCCTGCGGCTTTGCTATCCGAACGGAGAGCCTTACAAGCCCGAAGACCTGCCCCTGACGCGCTCGGCGCGCAACGGCGAAACGCTCACCGGCCTCGAGATGGACGTCATCTGGCCCGACGGCCAGCGCCGCAACTTGCTGGCCAACACAGCCCCCATCCGCGACGAAGAGGGCAGGCTCCAGGGTGCGGTGGCTACCTTCCAGGACATTACCGAACGCCGGCGCATGCAAATGGACCTCGATATGGAGCGTGCCCGCTTCAAGGCGATTATCGAGAACGCGCCGGAAGGGATCGTCGTTACCAACGCGCAGGGTGAGGCGATTCTCTTCAACGCAGCCGCCCGGGCCATGTACGAAAGCGTGCTGCCCCCCGGTTTTCAAAACGGCGAAACGCTCAACCCGTTGGCGGCTTACCCGGATGGCGGCCCGTACGATCCTGCCGACCTGCCCCTGGCCCGCTCCGTACGGAAGGGCGAGATCATCAGCGGCCTCGAAATGGACATCCTCTGGCCTGACGGCCAGCGCCGCAACGTGCTGGCCAGCAGCGCGCCAATTCGCGGGGAAGGCGGCGAAATCCAGGGTGCGGTGGGCATTTACCAGGACGTCACCGAGCGTAAGCGCTCACGCCTGGCGCTGATCGAATATGCCGAGCGCCTGCGCATCCTGCACGAAACCGATCAGGCGATCCTTGCCACCGGCCCGCTGGAAGAGATTCTCAATTCAATGCTGCGTTTCTTGCAGCGGCTGCTCGGCTGCGTGCGCGCCAGCATCATGCTGTTCGAATTCGAAACGCAGGAGACCCTCTTGCTGGCCGTTTACAGCGAAGGCGTTACCCGCTTGAACAAAGACTGGCGCGGCTCGATACAGGGGATGGGCCCGGAATGGAACGCCGTCCTCGAAAATCTGCGGCGCGGCGAGGTTTGCCGGATTGACGATATCGGCCACATTCCTGTCGATGTGTTCAAAACCCTGCAGGCGGAAGGGGTACTGGCCAAAGTATACGTGCCTTTGCTTGCCGAAGGCCGGCTGATCGGTTCGCTCAACCTGGGGCTGAGTGTGCCCGGCGGCTTGGGCAGCGCGCAATTGGAAACCGCCAGGCAATTTGCCGGCCAGGTTGCCGTTGCCATCCAGCAGGATCGCCTGCGTGCACAGGTGCTGCAACACGCGCACTATCTTGAGGAAATGGTGGCGCTACGGACGGTCGCTTTGCAAAACAGCATGGCTCAGTTCCAGGCCATTTTCGAGAGCGCCGTCATCGGCATCGCCGTGCTGGATGACGAAGGCATCATCTTGAACAGCAACCCGGCCTTGTGGCGCATATTGGGCTATCACGCTGGGGAACTGGAGGGAAA
Source organism: Chloroflexota bacterium (assembly GCA_049325275.1). Taxonomy (GTDB): domain Bacteria; phylum Chloroflexota; class Anaerolineae; order Anaerolineales; family UBA4823; genus CAIQJJ01. The sequence continues at coordinate 32,694 of JBMOLU010000074.1, read as the reverse complement.
AAGGCTTTTCGACTTTATCCTGCAACCGGAAGTGGCGCGGGACGCGCACCGCCTGTACGAGAACCTGGTGGCCGGCCAGTTGAACTATTTCCGCAGCGAGCTCACCTACCGCCACCACGACGGCTACCCGGTAGATGTGGCCCGCACTATGTCTGCCGTACGCAACCCGCAGCAGACGGCGGTGCGGGCAGTCGCCATGGTCGAAGACATCGGCGAGCAGAAAAGGACCCAAAAGGCGTTGATCCAGTCGGAAAAGATGGTTTTAATGGGCCGCATGAGCGCCTCGTTTGCTCACGAGATCAACAACCCGTTACAGTCCGTCATCGGCTGCCTCGGCCTGGCGGAAGAGATGCTGGAAGAAGGAAGCAAGGTCGCGCCGTACCTCCAGATCGCCATGGATGAGTTGGAACGCGCCGCCGGTATCGTTCACCAACTGCGCGATTTGGGGCGCAGCCCCAAGACTCACGAGAAGACGCCGGTTGACGTAAACGCCTTGATCGAAAACATCCTTTTGTTGATGCGCAAGCGTTTCGAGAAGGAAAAAGTCCAGCTTGTCTGGGCGCCGGGGAATGGGCTGCCGCCTGTACGCATGATGCGCGATCGCATGCACCAGGTTTACCTCAACCTGTTCCTGAACGCTATCGAAGCCATGCCTGACGGCGGCGAGCTGCACGTCCGCACGGAGTTTACCCCACCGGCCGGTGTTCGCGTTACTATCACCGATAACGGTGTGGGCATTGCCGCCGATAAACTGGAACGTATCTTTGAACCCTTTCACAGCACTCGTCCCGACGGGTTGGGTTTGGGGTTATACGTTAGCAAGAGCATCGTGGACGAACACGAGGGAAGTATTCAAGTGCAGAGCACCCGGGGTGAAGGCACGACCTTTACTATCTGGCTGCCTCGCTAATTTTTTATGGAAGTTTCTCCTGCGCCTGGGAAGCGCAAGGAGGCTTAGATTGGAGACGCTATGGTGAACCTGTTACGTACGCTGGTTGTGGACGATGAGGAGAAGATTTGTCTCTTCCTGACCGAAACCCTCGAACGTGTAGGACATATCGTGACCGCTATCCGCAGCGGTGAGGAAGCCCTGGAGCGCTTACAGGATACGGCTTTTGACGTGGCTATCCTCGACTTGAAGCTCGGCGGCCTGATCGACGGCCAACGCATCCTCGAAGCCATTCGTTGGCGTTGGCCGGCGACGGTGATCATCATGCTCACCGCGCACGGTTCGTTGGAGTCGGCCGTTGGCGCCATCCAGGAAGGAGTCGATGGCTACCTGCTCAAACCGGTGCGCCCGGCGGACGTGCGCCGGGCGGTGGACGAAGCGCTCTACCGCCGCCAAAAGATGCTCAAGGCCGAACAGCAAAGCCAGGGAAAAAACGTTCACATCTTGCAGCGCGGCCCTTTTACCATCGATCTGGAACGTCACGAAGTGACTTTCGAAGGGCGCTCGATAGACCTTTCGCCGCGCGATTTCACGCTGCTCGTCCATCTCGTGCAGCAGGCCCCCCAGGTGGTCGGCCCGAAAGACCTGGTGCGCGTCGTGCGCCAGCACGAACCCGAATACACCCAGGAAGCGCGCGAGATCATCAAATGGTATATCCACCGCCTGCGCCAGAAAGTGGAAGCGGACCCGGCCAACCCGCGCTATATCATCAACGTGCGTGGGGTGGGGTACCGTTTTTCCGGGTAGCGAAGGCCTGCAAGCCGGCTGCCGCAGGAACAACCAAAAGCCAACTTTCCAAACCGAAAACAAACAGCCCGCAACCGCTGTCAGCGGTTACGGGCTGTTTGTTTTGCTATCCTTAACGGATGTAAACGCTTGACAAGTTGCCGGAGAGAAGTCTTCTCCGACAGGCCGACAAGCCGCAAGTGCGATGCATGGTCACGGCGGCGCAGTAACAGTGGAGGAAAACAATGGAACAACTTAAAGGGAAAGTTGCCCTGGTCACGGGCGGCAGCGCCGGGATAGGCCGGGCGATCGCGTTCGCTTTTGCCGGGAAGGGCGTACACGTCGTTGTGGCAGACGTCCAGGCCGAAGAGGGCCAGGCAGCCGTCGCCCAGATCGAGCAAGCGGGCGGCCAAGCTGCTTTCGTTCGCACGGACGTTTCTCAGGCTGATGCCGTCGAAAACCTGATCGCCTCGATCGTCGATTCGTACGGCCGGCTGGATATTGCCTGCAACAACGCCGGCATCGAGGGTGAAGCAGCGCCCACCGCCGAGAGCAGCGAAGAGAACTGGGACCGCGTGATTCGCGTCAACCTGAAAGGCACCTGGTTGTGTATGAAGTACGAGCTTGCCCAGATGGTGAAACAAGGCCATGGGGCGATCGTCAATATCGCTTCGGTCGCCGGCCTGGTTGGCTATGAAAACGTGCCGGCTTATGCGGCCAGCAAGCACGGGGTCGTCGGGTTGACGAAAACGGCGGCGCTGGAATATGCCCGGGCAGGAATACGCGTCAATGCAATCTGCCCGGGGGTGATCGATACCGCCATGATCGACCGCTTCACGGCAGGAAACGAGCAATCTCGCCAGCAACTGGCGGCGAGCCAGCCGATGGACCGTCTCGGCAAACCTGAAGAAATTGCCGATGCCGTTGTATGGTTGTGTTCTCAGGGCGCATCTTTTGTGACCGGGGAGACCATCGCCGTCGACGGCGGTTACCGGGCACGCTAGACGTGCGCAATGCCATCGCGCCAAAATGCTGCGCGCTACAGGCAACCTGACCCAAGGAGTATTTCAAATGCCGAAATTTAGCAACCCGTTTGTCGGTGTCGTTCCGCCCCGCAAGCTCACCCACGAAGAGTTGGTGCGCGCTATCCGTTTGAACCTGGCGGCGGAAGAAGAGGCCATTCACCTGTACATGGCGCACGCCGAGGCCACCGAGCACGCTTTGGCCCGAAAAGTCTTGATCGACATTGCCAACGAAGAGCGCGTGCATGTCGGTGAATTCGAGCGCCTGCTGGAAATTCTGACGGGCGACGAAGACCGCTGGCTGGCAGAGGGGCGTGCGGAAGTAGACGAGATGGCCGCGGAGATGTAGCGGCCCGGCGGGGGCAACGATGGTGCACGTTTCGCAGGTTTGCCATGAAAATGCATCCTTCCAATCGAGAAATTGCCGATGTGCTCCAGCGTATTGCCGCGCTTCTCGAAGCGCAAGACGCCAATCCCTACCGGATACGCGCCTATCGCAGTGCCGCCGAACGGGTGGCCGGTATGCAGACCCCGCTGGCTGACATCATCCGCCAGGGGGATGGTGATGCCTTGCAGGCCCTGCCCGACATTGGGGAAGGCATCGCGCGTACCATTTTAGATTTTGTGCGCATGGGCCGTTCGGAGGTGCTGGACCGCTTGCGCGGAGAAACTGCTCCCACCGATCTGTTCGCGCAGGTGCCCGGTATCGGCGAGCGCCTGGCGGCGCGGATTGCCCGCCAACTGGGCGTCCATTCGCTGGAAGACCTGGAGCGCGCCGCACACGATGGCCGCCTGGCGCAGGTAGAAGGCTTCGGCGAAACCCGCGTGCGAAACGTGCGCGTCAGCCTGGCCGGTATGTTGAGCCGGACGGCGCAGCGCGACGTACGACAGCGGGCGGCGAGCGAACAAGATGAATCCCCGGCGCCCGGGCGGCCGGCGGTCGAGACCTTGCTGGCCGTCGACAAGGACTACCGGCAAAAAGCGGCAGCCGGCGCGCTGCACCAGATTGCCCCGAGGCGTTTCAACCCGGAACGCAAAGCCTGGCTGCCGATCCTGCACACCCACCGCGACGGTTGGAACTTTCGGGTTTTGTATTCCAACACGGCCCGTGCCCACGAACTGGAGAAAACACACGATTGGGTGGTCGTTTACTACGATCGCGACGGCGTCGAAGGCCAGGCCACGGTGGTCACGGCCACGCAAGGCCCGTTGGAAGGGAAACGCGTCGTCCGCGGGCGTGAGGCCGAATCGGCGCGCCTGTGGGCGCACAGGCGCGATCTGCCGGAATCATAAAGCCAGGAGATATTTCTATGAGACTGCCTGAAAAGGCTGCCAGCAGGTGCGATGCGCTTCTGTAAGGGCAGATGGCGCCTGTTTCTCGTCGACAAAGTGCATCGCACACCTTGCTTTTGCTTCGAAAACACCCGGAGGTGTAAAAATGAAAGCATACAAGTACGTGATCATTGGTGGGGGTGTGGCCGGGGGGAGCGCTGTGGATGCCATTCGCCAGATCGATAAAGAAGGCCGGCTGGCGCTGGTCACGCAGGAAGTTCACCGCCCTTACCAGCGCCCACCCCTTTCGAAAGGCTTTATGACGGGGAAAAAAGAGTTGAAAAGCGTTTACCTGCATCAAGAAGAAGAATATGCACGTCAGCATGTCGACCTCTTGCTCGGCCTACGCATCACCGGGCTTGACCCGGTGGGCCGTTCGTTAAGCGGCGAAGGTGGTTTCGCTTTGAATTACGAAAAGCTGCTGCTGGCTACCGGTGGGCAGGCGCGGCGCTTGCAAATTCCGGGGAACAACCTGGCAGGCGTTTTTACCCTGCGCACCATCGAGGACTCGGAGTGTATTCGCAGTGCGGCCGGCAACGGCCGGCGTGCCCTCGTGCTGGGCGGCAGTTTTATCGGCTGCGAGGTTGCGGCTTCGTTGACCAAACTGGGGATGGCCGTGACGATGGCCTTTCCGGAAGGCCGTTTGCTGGAACGCATCGTGCCGCCCGATATGGGCGATTTTTTGCACCGCTTTTACCAGGAACACGGCGTACGCTTGCTTCCCAAAACCACGGCCAGGCGTCTCGAAGGCACAGCCGCCGTACAACGCGCCGTTCTTAGCAACAAGCAAAACCTGGATGTCGATCTGGTCGTCATGGGTGTAGGAATCGACCTCGATACCTCGCTGGCAGTTCAGGCCGGCCTGCAAGTCCGCCTGGAGGACGAAGCGATCCTGGTCGACGAGACCCTGCGTACCAGCAACGCCCATATCTACGCCGCCGGTGACATCGCGGCCTGGCCAAGCGATACCTTCGGGCAGCGGCTGCGTGTAGAGCACTGGGACGTTGCCCGCCGCCAGGGGGAACGGGCCGGCCGCAATATGGCCGGCGAAAGCCACGCCTACACGGCGCTGCCCTACTTCTTCTCGGATTTGTTCTCGCTCAGTTTTGAGGCATGGGGTAACTTTTCGAACTGGAATCGCACGCTGCTGCGCGGTTCGTTGGAAGAGAAAAGTTTCTCTTGCTACTATTTTGCCGATAACCGTCTGGTCGGCGCGCTGGCCGCCGACCGCCCGAAATGCGAGCGCACCGCGATCCCCTCACTGGTCGAAGCGCGCCTGCCCTATGATTTGTTGGCAGACAGCTTGCGCGACGAAAACTTCGACCTGAGCGAGCTTGCCGGCGAGAAGCCGGCTTAGCCAGCGGGCAGGCATGGCTCTCCGGTTGTGCGGAAAAGCGCCTCCAACGCAGCGCCAACTTTCGCAACCAAACACAATGCCATCCCCAACCGCTGACAGCGGGTTCGGTGCCGGGTTTGCTGTTATCCTACGTACACAACAGACCTGTTGGAATCGTTGGCCTTGGTAAGAACTCCTGATTTGGGGACGTGTGACAATCGTGCCGGGTGGTGGCCCGGTTGCACACGTCCCCCCCTTGGGGGCTTACCTGTGAAAGCCACAACAAGTTTTTCGAAAGGAAAATGGTGAAATTCGATGATCCGTGTACTGCTAGTCAATCAAAACCATTTTTTATGCCATGCTTTTACAGCGGTGCTAAAGGACCAACCGGATATGGAAGTGGTTGGCAGCGCTACGACGATGAACGATGCCTTTAATCTTGCGCCTAAGGCGGACGTGATGTTGGTCAACGTCCAGATGCCCGACGGAATGGCTTTCAGGCTGATCCGATCGGTGGCCGATGCCGGTTTGCCCATCAAGATGATGGCTGTCGGGCTGACCGAAGCGAAGGAACAGGTTCTTCCTTACATCCAGGCCGGCGCGACCGGCTATATTCTCAAAGACGACACCGTGGACGATCTTTTGCAGCGCATTCGTGATGTCTATGCCGGGCAGGTGAGAGTCTCTCCGGGGATCGTGTCCGCTTTGATGGCCTGTATCAACAAGTACGCGCAGTTGTTCGGGCAGGTGGAAAGCCGCATCCATCGCGCAACCGACCTGACCACGCGTGAAGAAGAAGTCCTCGAACTGACCGGTATGGGCCTCACCAATCAGCAAATCGCCGAGCGCCTTTTTATCGAAGCCGGGACCGTCAAAAACCACATCCACAATATTTTGCACAAGTTGGGTGCGAACAACCGTCACGAAGCGGCTATTACGTGGGCGGTGATCAAACGGGGGAAGCGTGTTACTGCCGTCCAAGACGGCGCATTGACATCGTACCAGGCTTAAGCAGCCGGGCCGTTGTTCGTTGAAATCATCCTCAAGAAGGAGATAAAAGAGATGATCAAGATTGGAAAAGAAAGCAGATTGCCCGCCGCGGAGGTAATCGACAGGGCAGTTGAGTTCTTCGGCCCTTCAGGCCAGGGTATGAACGTGCTTGAACGGGCAGCCTGCTGCGCACGTTTCGAAGGCGCCGGCGGACACGTTTTTGTCTCTGTCGAAGAAGATGGCAAAAAGGGGTCCGAAGTGACGATCGAAGGCCGCGAGTGGGAATACCAGATCAAACAGTTCATCGGAAAAGTCTAAGATGCGCGTACGGCTGCTTTCGCCCTACGCCTTGGCTAACGCCTTGGCGAAAAACTGCCGTCCTATTCTTCCTGCCGCCGGTGAAGCTGCCTTTCGAATGCAGGCAGCAGCCGCAAGATAATCAACACCAAAACTGTCGCCCCAACCGCCACAATCCATTGAGAGAGTGCTACATTGATGCCGACGACGGCCGCCAGCAGCAGCGAGGCTGCGGTCGTCAGGCCTCTGACTTCACCTTCGCGGCGCTGGTGAATGATCGTCCCGGCGCCCAGAAAGCTGATCCCAACAATGACGGCTTCGATGATACGGATGGGATCGGTACGGATGATGTTGTCTCCGAGACCGTTGAGATGCCTCTCCACGGTCACCTCGCCAACCATCACCAGCAGCACCGCCGCGCCTGACACCATCATGTGGGTGCGCAGGCCGGCGGGTTTGTTGGCCGCTTCGCGATCGGCGCCGAGTAAAGCGCCCAAAAAAATGGCGGCGGCCAGTTTGGCCAGCATGATCAACTGTTCGTATGCAACCGGGGGGATTTCCATGGCTTTTCTCCTTGCCTGACGCGTTTACCCCATCTCGATGTCGAGAACATGGCTGCCGTTATCGTCTCGCAGCGGAATGCTTGCCGCCTCGATCCGTTCGCCGTCCATGACGATTTTGCGAATTCCCTGGGATACGCCCCGGGGGTTTACGACACGAATGTGGTAGACGCTGGTTTTGTAACGATAGTGAATTTCGAACCCCTTCCAATCCTGCGGAATGCAAGGGGCGAGCGATAGTGCGTCGGCCGTTTTGCGCAGGCCCAGGATTGCCTCCAGCCCCAGGCGATACATCCAGCCGCCCGAACCCGTGTACCAGGTCCATCCGCCGTGGCCGATGTGCGCCGGGGCGCTGTAAACGTCGGCGGCGATCACGTAAGGTTCTACCGTGTAGCGGCCAGCTTTTTCGGGGGAGTCGCTGTGATAGATCGGGTTGAGCAGGCCGTAGATCTGGCCGGCGCGGTCGCCGTGGCCAAGCCCGGCAAACGCCCACGCCGCCCAGATGGCCGCATGGGTGTACTGCCCGCCGTTTTCGCGAATGCCCGGCAGGTAGCCCTTGATATAGCCCGGATCGCGCCCGGTCTGGTCGAAGGGCGGGGTGAAGAGCAGCAAAAGCCGGTCATCGATTCGCAAGAGCTTTTCTGCCACAGACTGCATGGCCTGCCGGTCGCGTGCCGCTTCGCCGCCGCCGGATAAGACCGCCCAGGATTGGGCAATCGAATCGATCTGGCATTCGTCGTTTTGTGTGGAACCAAGCGGGTGCCCATCGTCGAAGTAGGCCCGCCGGTACCAGGCGCCATCCCAGGCGCTTTCTTGCAGCGCCGCCTTGAGCCGTTCGGCTTGCTGGCGGAACTGTACGGCCTGCTCTGCTTCCTCCATTGCTTCGCACAGCGGAATGAACGCTTGCAAAACGGCGTACAAGAACCATCCCAGCCAGACGCTTTCCCCACGCCCCTCGATCCCTACCCGATTCATGCCATCGTTCCAGTCGCCGGCGCCGATCAGCGGCAGCCCGTGCGGGCCGGTGCTCGATCCCTGCACGATTGCCCGGCGGCAGTGCTCGTAGAGCGTGGCGCTCCCTTCGGTGACGGCATACTGCCCGTAGCGTTCGTGTTCGCCGGCTTTCAGGCGTTCACCCTGCAGGAAGGGAATTTCTTCGTGCAAGATGGCTGTATCCCCGCTTACCCGGATGTAGAAGGCGGCCACGTACGGCAGCCACAAGAGATCGTCCTTGATGTGCGTGCGCACGCCTCTGCCCGTGGGAGGGTGCCACCAGTGCAAAACGTCGCCTTCTTCGAACTGGTGCCGGGCGGCTCGCAAGATGTGCCGGCGGGCGTCCGCCGGACGGGCGTACAGCAGGGCCATCACGTCTTGCAACTGGTCGCGGAAACCATACGCGCCTGAAGACTGATAACCGGCCGAACGCCCCCAGATGCGGCAGGCCAGGTCCTGGTAGAGTAGCCAGCGGTTGAGCATCGTGTCCATTGCCGGATCGGGCGTCTTGACGGTTACCGCACCGAGGGTCCCGTCCCAGAATTGGCGCAGCGCTTCCCAGGCCTGCTGGACGCGTTCGGGATTTTGGTAGCGTTCGATCAACTCGATTGCCTGTTTGCGGCCGGCGCCGCGGCCGATCAAAAAGAAGACCCGGCACTCCTCCCGGGGGGCCAGATCGATGTGCAGCTGCATGGCCGCGCACGGGTCAAGCCCGGCTGCCACTTTCCCCGTCAGCCCGAGGCGGGTGATGGCTTCGGGCCGGCGCAGATCGCCCAGGCGGCCGATGAACTCGCGCCGGTCGGTCGTTACGCCGTGCGGCCGCTGGCTGCCGGCCAGAAAAGCCACCTGGCCCTCGAACTCGGTGTTGTAGGTGTTGCGGGCCAGAAGCGCCCAATGCTCGTTGGCGTATTCGGGAATGATGAAGGACTGGCTTTGCTCGCGATGCGTGCCCAACACCCATTCCACGTAGTAGGTGGCGGTGACGCGGCGCGGCCGGTCGGCGGTGTTTTCGAGCGCCAGTTCCACCACCTTAACGGCTGCATCGGGCGCGGCAAAGACCTTCAGCGTTTGCCGGAACGCGTGGCTGTGGTGTTCGTAGATCGTGTACCCCGCGCCGTGCCGCACCAGGTACGGCGCCGCGCCGCGTACCGGCAGGGGGGTCGGCGTCCAGATTTGCGTGGTTTCTTCGTCTCGCAGGTAAAGCGCTTCGGCGGGCGGGTCTTGCAGCGGATCGTTGTGCCACGGCGACAGGCGGTTTTCGCCGCTGTTGATGGCCCAACTGAAGCCCAGGCCGGCCTCCGTGGTCAGGAAGCCGAATTCCGGGTTGGCGATCACGTTGCTCCAGGCTGCCGGCGTCCACTGCCCGGCGTCCAGGTAGATGACGTACTCCCGCCCGTCCGGGCTGAAGCCTCCCAGGCCGTTGTCGAATTGAAGGTCCTGCGGGCGTGCCAGCGCTTCTTGCGCCGGCAGCCGGCCTGCTTCTTCTTCGCGCGATGGGGTAATTTTCGGCAGGTGCGTTTCACGCTGCAAGAGCGGCTTGAGTTGTTCTTGCAGCAAACCATCTTTGGCATCGAAGACTACCCGCGCCGCGCTGGCCAGCAGGATTTCTGCGGCCGGGTCCATCTCGCTGCCCATCAGCAGAAATATCCCGCCGCGCCGGTTGAGGCAGGTTTCGCTTTCCAGTTGAGTCAGCAGGCGCAGCAGTTGATTTTGAAGGTCTTGCGCATAGCCGCGGTCTTTGGCGTTCAAGATCACCAGGTCGACCTGAAACTGCCGCTTGCGCCAGTAACGGTGCGCCCGCACCAGTTCGTTGACCAGGCCGATTTCCTCGGAACTGTCGATCTTGACCAACAAGATGGGGTAATCGCCGGAAATCGAGAAAGGCCACAGGCCGGGCTGGCCGCGCCGGTTGGCCGCCAGCACCTCACCGCCCGCGCGCAGGGCCGGGTTGGGATATACCAGCGCAGACAGAAGTTGTTGGTATCGGCGCAGTTGCGTGCTCCCATCGCCCATCTTGCCAAGCTGTGCTTCGTGAATCGTGCGCACCTGCTGGAAGGTTTGCCCGATGTAGCTGAGCGATTTATAGCGCTGCGCCAGGAGCAGGGTCTCTTCCCGGGATTCTGCCAGCAGGGTAACGAAAGCCAGTTGCATCGATGCGTAGGGTTTCAAGGTCACGTCCTGGCGGACGGAAAATATCGGATCGAGCGTCCCGCCGGTGGTTTGCGACAGGCTGCCTTGCAGGGCGCGGGGCGTGCGCGGGGTCTGGCCGCGTCCCACGAACCGGCGCCGGTCGGTTTCGTATTCGTTCGTGACCGGGATGCCCTCTTCGAGCGAGACGAAGTGCGCCAGGTAGAGCGGGCTTTCGTGTGCGCCGCGCGGCCGGCGCGAGAAGAGCAGGGCTTGGCCGTCGTGCAGGTACTCGCTTTCGATGAAAAGTTTGTTGAAGGCCGGGTGCTGCCGGTCGGTTGCCTGCGGGGCCAGCACCACCTCGCCGTAGCTGGTCAGGCGCAGGGCGCGGGTTTCCGGGCTGTGATTGGTGAGGGTCAGGCGGCGGATTTCGACGCTGTCTTCCGGGGCCACGATCACCTCGGTACGCAGCGAGATATCGGCTTCCCGGCGCTGGAATTCTACCTGGTGCGGCCAGAATTTAACCTGGTACTTTTCCTGGTCAGCGACCGGCTCGAAGGGTTGGGCGGTTGCCGACCAGGCGATCTGGCGTTGGCGGTCTTGCACGTAAATCCAGCAGCCCCAATCGTCGCGCGTGCTGTCGGCCCGCCAGCGCGTCAGTGCGACGGCCCGGTCGCTGCCGGCGCTTTCCACGACGCAGCGGCTGAAACCGCCGCCGCTCTCCGTCAACAGCACGCTGTAGCGTCCGTTGGAAAGGTACTGCGCCTGCGGCCAGGGAGCGTTGGTGGGCGCTTCCCAGGCTTCCAGGCTGGCGCGCGAGATCACACGCTCGCTGCTTTCGGACAGCTCGTTGGGAGGCGCCTCCGTCGGCACTTTCAAGGGCACGCGTTCTTGCAGCAGCAGTTCGACGATCTGGGCGCGCGCGTCCTGGTGGAAGTAATGGATCAGGACGTTGTCCAGCAGGGTATTGGTGATGGCGCTTAAGATCATGCCCTGGTGATGCACCATGTAAGAACGCACGATGGCCTGTTTTTGGTGCAGCGGCAGGCGCGTGGGGGTGTAGTCGATGGCTTCATAGCAGCCGAACTGCCCCAATGCCTGTTCGTCTTTCAGGCGTTGCAAGTTTTCCATCACGGCGGCAGGCCGCAGCGGCAGGGCCAGCAGGGATGCGTAGGGAGCGATTACCAGGTTTTTTGCCAGATTGCGTTTGCGGCCCAGGCCGGGCACGCCGAAACCCTGGTACTGGTAATTCTGCTGGTTGTCGAAGCTGTAGTAGCCCGACTCCGAAATGCCCCACGGCACGTTGCGCCGGGCGGCGTACTGCATCTGCCGCTGGATGACTCCCTGGTTGGTCTCGTGCAGCAGTGAACCGGGGTAGCTCTTGACCAGCAGATCGGGCATCAAATACTCGAACATGCTGCCGTTCCAGGAGAGCAAACCGTGCACGCCATCGATATGTACCATGGGCCGGTTCAGGTGCAGCCAGTGTTCGACCGGCACCTCGTTCTTGGCGATCGCCACCAGGCTGGCCGTGCGCGCCTCGGAAGCCAGCAGGTCGTAGTGGTTGGCGTCGAGTTGTTCGGCGCTCACGTTGTATCCCAGGTGGAAGACCTTCTGGAAAGGGTTGTAAAGGAAGGTAAAGTCCATCGCTTCGAGGGCTTTTTCCAGCCAACGGCCGGTTTCCTCGAACTGCCGGAGCAGCTTCTGCGCTTCGGCGCTGCCGGCTTCGAACGCTTCTTGCAGGTTGCGGCACCATTCCTGCACGGCGAGGCGTTCTGCCGTGGGCGCGCCGGCTGTGTGGGCGATTCGTTCGCACAGCCTTGCAGCTTGCGCTTTGCCCGCATCCGCCGCCTCGGCCAGCCGGTCCAAGGCCGGCATTTCGATCAGCGCGGCGTTCAGCGCTTCCCAGGCTTCCCGAACTGCCGGATCGGCTTCTCCGGCAGCCAGCCAGGCCGGCGCCTGCTGCCGGTAAGCCAGCCAGGGCATCAACCGGTCGACCTCATGAGTCATGTTGAAGAGGTGTTGTTCGATACGGCCGGACCAGAGACGCAGGTTGCTCAGGTCTTTCGCGCGCAACTGACCTGTATCGATCACCCGTTCCAGGTTTTGGCTGATCGCCTGCCATCTTTCTGCCCGGAATGCGGCCAGGCCGGTGCGCCAGTTTTGCGATGTGGCCTGCATCTGAGAGAGTTCTTGTACGAAATCGGTGATACGCGTGCAAAGGCGGCGGATTTCTTCGGACTGCTCGTCCTTCACCTGCCGGGTGTCCTCCTCTTCCGGGCAGTAGCCGGCCAGGGCCTGGCGCAGCATTTGCAGCGTATCGCCAAGCCCCTGCCAGCTTTGTGGGCGGAATATCGGCCGTCCGGGCAGTTTTTTCAAGCCCTGGCGCAGCGTCCACAGGCTGGCGGCCAGGTTACCGCTGTCCACGGTAGAAACGTAGCGCGGGTTCAGGGGCTGTAGCTGGTGGGTTTCGTACCAGTTCAGGTAGTGGCCGCGGTATTTTTCCAACCGGTCCAGGCTTTCGGTGACAGAGTGCAGGCGGGCGCTGATTTCGATTGCGCCGATATAGCCAAGCTCGTAGGCGCACAAGGTCGAAACCAGCGAGAGCCCGATATTGGTTGGCGAGGTGCGGTGCGCTATCACCCCCAGCGGGTATTCTTGAAAATGATCGGGAGGCAGCCAGTGATCTTCAGGCCCCACGAAGTGTTCGAAGAAGAGCCAGGTGTTGCGCGCCAGGCGGCGGAGTTCGTCCACCTGGGCTTCGTGCAACTGCTCCTTCGGCTTCTGAGTGGGCTGGCTGATGAACCAGGCCACGGCCGGTGAGAACAGCCAGAGCGAGATCAACGGCAGGCCAACCCAGGCCATCGGCGGGTTGGCGGCAAACAACACCAGAAGCAGCGCGGCGACCGGCAGGGTGGAAGGGAAAAGCCAGCTCCAGATAACGGCGACTTTCCTCTCCTGTTTGAACAGGCGCATCGTGTGCGCGTACGTCGTCCACTCCAATAGAGAACGGCGCGTGATGAAAATCCGTACCAGCGTCGTGGCGATGGCATCCAGCGCGACCCAACTGGCGTAAGGCAGGAAGACGCAGGTGAACAGCCATCTCAAAATCTTGCTGTGCACCGAAACGGGGGTGCGGTTTGCGGACCGGCTGCGCAGGCCGCGTAAGAGCGTCGAAAGTGCGTCGACGATCAATGGGATAGCCGGGATGGCCAGGACGATCAGCGTCCACAGCGCCAGGAACGGTACGGAATCGATCCACAGCCAGCCCGCCAGCAGGAGCGCCAGCAGGGCGGGCGCCTCCAGGCTGCGGCGCAGGTTGTCGAAAATTTTCCAGCGGCCCAGCGCAGAAAGCTGCTTGCAGGAGGGCTGGGAGGTACCGGCGCCCCTTGAAAAGCCGCCGGGCAAAACCCAGGGCAGCAGTTGCCAGTCGCCGCGCATCCAGCGGTGCTGCCGCTGAACGTAGAGCAGGTAGTTTTGCGGGTAATCTTCGTACAGGACGACGGTGGTGAGCAAACCGGCCCGTCCCAAGACCCCTTCGAAAAGGTCGTGGCTGAGCAGGCTGTTTTCGGGAATGCAGTCTCTTTGGCTGCGCATGAAGGCCGCCGGGTCATAAATCCCCTTGCCCATGTAAAGGCCTTCACCAAACACATCCTGGTAAACGTCCGATACGGCGTGGGAGTATAGATCGACGCCGTAGTCTTCTGAAAAGCTGCGGGCAAACCAGGAGGCCTGTGTGCTGGATGGCCGGAACGAAACGCGCGGCTGCAGGACGGTGTAACCGTCGATCACGGCATTGGTATCGGGATCGAATTCGGCTTCGTTCAGCGGGTGCGCCATGGCCCCAACCAGCTTACGGGCCGCCTCCGGTGGAAAGATTGTGTCGGCATCCAGGGTAATGACGAAACGGATTTGTGCCAGGACGGCCGTATCGCCGACCTGGGTATCGAACGAAGTCGTGTGATTGCCGGAAAGCAGCCGGTTGAATTCGTGCAGTTTGCCGCGTTTGCGTTCCCATCCCATCCAGCGCCGTTCCGAAGCATTCCACTGCCGGCGCCGGTGAAACAGATAGAAGGGCGCCGTGCTGAAGCGGCCGGCGTGATCTTCGTTCAGGCGCGCGATTCCCTGTCGGGCGTGCTCCAGCAAGGCCTCGTCATCGGGCATGTGCGCTTCCGGCGCATCGGAAAAATCGCCCAGCAGGGCAAAGTAGAGGTGGCGGTCGGGATTGGCGAGAAAGTGCCGTTCCAACTGCTTGAGCAAGAAGTCGATTTCGCGCTGATTCGTCAGCAGCGCCGGCACCACCACCATCGTCTGGTATGCTGCCGGAATACCCTGCTCGAAATCCATGGCCGGCAGGGTGCGTACCGGCACGAGGTGCGTGGTGATGCTGTTGGCCAGATTCACGGCCAGCATGGAGGCCGGCGCCAGCGACAGGAAAGCGATCAGGACGGCTTGCCACGCTGCGAAACCGAGCCGGCTCGCACCCAGTGCGAACCCGGCGGCCAGCAGAACGGTCAAGAGCAGGATCGCCCCCGGGTACAAAAGCGTGGCGTGGCGGTAACCCCAGTCTTTGGCGCGTTTGGCCCAGGCGGGCCGGTACCCGATGCGGGCTTTGAAGGCTGCCTGGCCGGCGCCGATCAGCCAATAGCCGACGTGTTTGTAGCGGGTTTGAAGGCGGGGGCTTTCCTGCGCCTGGCGAATCGCTTCCTGGCTGGTTGCGACTTCGCTTTTGCCGGTCGCCTGCGCCAGGGCTTCGATCGCTTTGCGGTATCGATCGCGGGTTTTGAAATCCATGCGTGCGTATACGCCGGCCGGGTCGGTGCGCAAGACGTTTTCGACCACGCTGGCCTGCTCGAAGAACGCGTTCCAGTCTTGCGTGGCGATCGTGCGCAGGCCGCGAATGCAGTTTCCCGTCAAGATGCCGGCAGAAACGTCTTCGGGCAAACGGATGGCCGGCGCGTCGATGCTCCTGACGTTTAAATCGCTCTCTGAAAGGCCAAGTACGACGTGCGCCAGGTAGAACAGGATGTTCCAGCGCAGCATGGCCGGAAAGGCCCACAGTTCTCCGATGCGCAAGACGTGACTCTCCTGGTAGGCCTGAAGGAAACCCTGCAACGTCGAAACCTCTACTTTGGCCTCGGTGTGCGCGATCACAGCCCGCGCCAGGTCGTAAACGCGTGGATGGCCTTCTCGCCCGGCGTTCTCCAGCGTGGGAAGACGCCGGTAGAAGCCCATCGGAAGGTCCTGCCTGACCTGGCGCAGGGCCTGATAGATGACGTGATGGTTGTCGAGCAGCCACTCGGCGGTGCTCGAAAGCACTGCCTTCTGCCGGGCGCTTTTCAGGTAGTCCTCGTAGATACGTGAGAACAGGGTTTCGAGGCCGTCGATTTCGCCGGGCAAGTCGATTGCAGGCTTGCGGTCCGGCGTTACGTGGTGTTCTTCTGCCAGCCGTGCGGCGAGCGCTTGAAAGGAGGTCGGTGGCGGGGGCGTTCTATCGGGGGCATCATTCATGCGGCTTGTGTGTATCCTTCTCGGGTGATGACGGCCTTTCCAGGCTCGTTTTTACGGATTTCTTCCCTGGGGAAATCTTGAACGATGAGCAGCGGCATCCTGCCATAGGCGATGAAGTTCAGGGTTACGCTGCCGTAGGGTTGTTTCGAACTTCCGGAGTACCCATGTGCGCTGAGCACGACCAGGTCGGCGTTTTCTCTTTCTACAGCCTCGTGCAGCACCGTGGTAGGGGCTTCGGAGACCAGCAGGCGCTTCTCGACCGGGCTCGAAAGCTGGCTGCCCAGTTCGGCAGCGAGGTCGTCGAGGTATTTCTCTGCCCGCTGGCGGTTGCGCTCGATGAACTGGGCCAGTAACTTGTCTTCGTCGGCCGATAAGGCCAGCCGGCGCGGCATTTCGGGCTTGTTCAGTACGTGCGCCAGGATCAGGGTGCTGTCGTAACGGCGGGCAATCGTCGAGGCCAACGGCAAAACGCATTCGGCCCGCGACGATCCATCCAGCGGGATCAGCAAACGCCGGTAACGCAGCGCGAGCAGTTCGGTGGGCTGCGTGTCGTAGGCGCGCACGATCATCACGGGCAGGTATGCCCGTGAAATCACCTTTTGGACCGTGCTGCTGATATTCCACTCGCTCAGGCCGCTTTCCCCGTGGCTGCTGAGGAGGATCAAGTCGGCTTCGGCTCGCTCGCTGAACTCGAGGATGCGCTGCGCCGGTTTCCCTTCCAGCACCTGCCGATCGATGGGAATCGTGGCGGGCTTGAGGCGTCCGTAAACGTCTTCCAGATAGGCATCGGCTTCTGCTTTTTGCATCTGCCAGGTCAACGGGTTGACGGCGTTTTGCGCAGCGCTGCCGGGGCAATCTTCGACGACCTGCAACAGGGTGAGCCTGGCGTCGAACGCATTCGCCAGGGCAATGCCGTGCGGCAAGACGCATTCGGCCAGGACGGAGCGATCCAGCGGGATCAGGATGTGGTCATACATGCGTGGTCTCCAGGCGCTTGCCGAGGTAGGCGGTGATGTCGACGACCCGTTGCGAGTAGCCCCACTCGTTGTCGTACCACGCCAGCACCTTGACGGTGCGATCGCCGAGCACCATCGTCGACGGCGCGTCGAGCAGGGCCGAATACCGGCTGCCGACGATGTCGGCGGAGACCAACTCTTCGTCGCTGACCCCCAGGATGCCCTTCAAGCGTTCTGTGGCGGCAGCCGTCCGGAAGGCTTCATTTACCCCTTCGACGCTGACGGGCCTGACCGTATGGGCGACGAAATCGCTCACCGAACCCGTCACAACCGGCACGCGAATCGCCAGGCCGTCGATTTTGCCTTCCAACTGCGGCAGAACGAGCGTGGTGGAGATGGCTGCGCCGGTCGTCGTCGGCACGATCGAGATGGCCGCAGCCCGCCCGCGGCGCCACTTCTTGCTCGGTGCATCCACGAGCGACTGCGAAGACGTGTAAGCATGGACGGTGGTCAGGAAACCGTCTTCGATGCCGAAGGCGTCGTCCAGCACCTTGGCCACCGTGGCCAGGCAGTTGGTCGTGCAGGATGCATTCGAAACGACGCGGTGCGCGGCCGGGTCCAGCTTATCTTCGTTGCAGCCCATACAGACCGTGATGTCGGCGTTCTTGCCGGGCGCGGTGATGATCACGTGTTTCGCACCGGCTTCGAGATGTTTTGCCGATTCGTCGCGCCGGGTGAAAAAACCCGTCGCTTCGATGACGATGTCTACCCCGAGGTCCTGCCAGGGCAGCCGGGCGGGGTCGCGCTCGCTCAGGTAGGCAATGTCCTTCCCGGCGACCTTCAAACGGCCGTCGGCGTGTTCGGCCGAGAACGGCGGTTCTCCGTATGCCGAGTCGTGCCTGAGCAGATAAAGCAGGTTGTCGGCGGGGGCAATATCGTTGACGGCGACCACGTTGAGATCATTTCCGTCCTCCTGTGCGGCCAGAATTTGCCGTAGTACCAGGCGCCCGATTCGCCCCAGGCCGTTGATAGCAATTTTGGTTGTCATCATGATTCCTTTTTTGGCGCGCCCCGTTTCCGCCGGAAACGGGGCGCCTTTTTACGAAAGCCACCGGAAGGTGGCGACAATTTTTTCGAAAATCTCCGTTTCGGCGGCGTAATCGTACGCCGGCGGCGGGGTGGGCTTTAGTGCCGGTTGGTACGCGTGGAGCACGAAATTGAGGCTCACGCATACCTGGTTCCAGCTGATGGAATAAGCCTCCCAGTGATAGATATTCCCCGCTGCAACCTCCTGGCCCGATTGCTTTGCAAAGGTCAAACCGTTCACTTCCACCGGTTCGACGGGCACGCCCTGGGCGTATCCCTCCGCCAGGGGGCTGGTACAGGTAATGGGGGTCTCTGAGACCAGGATTTCGAGATACTTTTCGGCCAGGTTGGTGCCCTGTTCGAAGGGCAGATCGATACGCGCCAGGGTTGCGGCGTGTGCGGTTAGTGTGCCCTGCGGCGGATACTGCACCTCGAATGTGTACTGTGGGCTGTGGCAGGTTTGCCAGCCGTCGTTGGCGTTCTCTGCGACGGCAAGCAGGGTACACAGCAGGCCAGATACGTTTTCCTGGCTCGTCGGCGGTGGGTTTTTGTCTGCGTTAAAGCGCAGGACGCCCTGGCCGTTCTCGTACCAGATGCGCAGTTCGTCGCCGGTCAGTGCGTATGCGCCGCTGTTTTGCAGCGCCTGGTAATAGCGCTGCTCCTGCTCCATGACGCCTTCGGAACAGGCCATTCCGGTCGTCGTCAGGTCCTCGATGTAGAGCTGGCCGTTGGCGATGCGGTACTGGCTGCCGAATTGATTACACCCGCCGGTGCCTGTCACCCGGTTTTCTTCCTGGAACGCCAGGGTCAGTTCCGTGTCCGGCAGTACGGGCGTTCCTTCGGTGTCTTCGATGGGCCTGTCGAAAGAAAGCAGTATCCAGCGCGTTCCGATCAACTCGCCGGGGGCTTCGGTTGCTGCTCCGGGTTCCGCCATGCGGATCGTCGTGCCGCTTTCATCGGTGCGCAGCACATATTCCTCGCCGTTGGCCGACAGCACGACGCGCCAGCCCGGCACGAGCAATTGCAGGCAGCTTTCTGCCGGGCCGCCCAGGCCCAGGCAAGAATCCGTCCACTCGGCGCGTTCCACGTTTTGAAGTTGCACGTCATGAAGGTCGACGTCCAGTTGATCGGCCAGCCAGCGCTGCGCTTGCAGGGCGGCCGTCGGGGGCGTCTCTTCGGCCCCGCCTGTGGGCAGGAGGGGCGTTTCCTGGGTCCCCAGGGCGCAGCCTGCCAGGACGAGCATGAAACTGATGGTTAAAACGAAGGGGGTAAGTTTGTTTTTCATTGGTTGCCTCCGGGCTACAGCCCAAAAGGAAAGGTTCCCGGCATGCCTGGCCCACTGCGGCGTTCGATGGGTTGAATGGCGTGTGTCCGATCGAACCAGATATACTCGTCGAACTGCCGGGGCAGCACGGCCTGGAAGTAGTGGCTTTGCATTTCTGTGTCCGGCCGGTAGATGACGCCGATGGCGCGTTCCAGGCGTTGGTCGCTCAATGCCCGGCGTAGATCGGCGGGAATGGCGTCGCCCAGTGGCATGAAAAAGGCGTCCACTTCGGACCGGTGGCACAGCCATTCATAGCTTTCGGGATGGGATGGGCGCACGTTTTTGATTTCCACGTCACCGTCCCAGTTCGAAGCCGCAGCAACGGTGCCGTGATCGGTGCCAAAGCCGATGTGGTAGGTCGATGCATCGAGGCGCTGGCGGCACAGTTGGCCGAGGTTATATTCGCCGCGGGCGCCCATTTCGGTGGCGGAGGCGTCTCCGATGTGTGAGTTGTGCGCCCAGACGACGGCACGTGAGTCGGGGCCGTGGAAGGCCAGCAAGCTTTGTAGCATCTCGAACATGTGCTCGCCGCGCAGGTTCCAGGAGGCGCGTGAGCCGTAGTACATAGTGCGGTAGTAGCGCTCGGCGTTGGCTACCAGGCGGGCGTTTTGCGCAGCATTGTAGAAACGCTGGCCGTCTTGCGCCGTGTACTCGACGCGTTTGCTCATGAGCTGATGCAAGATGGCCGTTACGTCGTCTTCGCACTCGCGGTAGCGCCCCGAAACGGCTGCCGCCCCGTAGCTGGCGGGATCGCTTTCCCAGGGGGTCAGGCAGGCGTAGCGCCGGCGGGCGATCGAAGCCGTATCGGGGTCGACATCGTCGAGATATTGGAGAACTACCTGGAGCGATGTGTACAGGCTGTACAGGTCCAGCCCGTAAAAGCCGGCGGCATTTTCCGGTTCGGAAAGGGATTGGTTGTGCCGGCGCAACCAATCGACGAACTGTTGCACCTGGGTGTTGGCCCACATCCAGGTCGGGAAGCGGCTGAAAGGCTGGTGCCCGTCAGAACTGAACGGCAGCGAACGCACGTACTGGTCCACCCGGGCGGCGTCGGGCCAGTCTGCTTCCACTGCGATGATCTTGAAACCTTTTTGCTCGATCAGCGCGCGGGTGATGCGGGCGCGCATATTGTAAAACTCCGCCGTACCGTGGCTGGCCTCACCGATCAGCACCAGGCGCGCATCCCCGATGCGCGTCATCAGGCCGTCCAGATCGGCTTCGGCAATCGAAGCGATCGACTGGACCGATTGGGCGATGCGCCTGGGCAGCGTGTCGGCAAAGGCCGGGGCGTATGTCGCCGGCGTGCCCAGGGTGGATTTTTCCTGCCAACCGGCCTGCCCGATCAGGGGCACGAAGCGCACGTGCTCGAGTTCTTCGCGCACGTATTTTTTCTCGTCGACGCGGCGCAAGCGTACCAGCCTTTGCAGGCGCGGGTCGGGACCGGTGGGGATGATCAGCCGTCCACCAACGGCCAACTGCTCGCGCAGCGATTGGGGAATGTCGGGGCCGCTTGCCGCCACGATGATGGCGTCGTAGGGCGCATGTTCGGCCCAGCCCAGCGTGCCGTCGCCGTGCCGTACCGAGACGTTGTCGTAGCCCAAATCCTGTAAGCGTTGGCGGGCGATGTGCGCCAGGCTGGCATGGCGCTCGATGGTGTAGACTTCTTTGGCGATTTCTGCCAGCACCGCGCTTGCATAACCGGAGCCGGTCCCGACCTCCAGCACGCGGTCCCCGGGTGAGAGCGCCAGGGCTTCGACCATCAAGGCCACGATGAAGGGTTGTGAGATAGTCTGTTCTTCATCGATCGGCAGGGGGCTGTCTTCGTAGGCAAATTCCACCAGCTCGCTGGCAACGAACGCTTCACGCGGCACCCGCCGCATGGCCTCCAGCACCTGAGGATCGCCAATGCCCCGCGCCATCAACTGTTCCTCTACCATTTGCTGGCGTAAATTTTGTCGATTCAACATGTACGTTTCCTCCGTATTGGCCGACGTGCAGGACGAAACTGGCCTGCCGGCTGGCGCATCACCCAAAACTGGGCGTGTCGCTGTGGGGCCGCCGGCTGAACGGCAAGATGTCTTCCGGATCGATGAGCAGGTCGCGCCGGACCTGTGAGGGAGGCGGCTGAGGCTCGTCTGCCAGGTATCCGTCCAGCATGGCCGTTTCTTCGATGGCTTCTACCTGTCCCAGGATCTGGTAACCGCTGTCCGCTTGCACGTCCCACACGACCAGGCTGATGGCGCGCCGATGCGCCAGGTTGGCGATCGTGGCCGGGCAAAACCATTCCTGCAAAACAATCTTTTGTTTCCCGTAGTGCAGGGACAGCTTGCCGGCGACGCCGATGTGCGGCCTGCCATGGCGATCGGCCGTGGCAAAGAGGACGGCGCCGGTCTGCCGGGCCAGATCGGCGGCCGCCTGGAGCAAGGCTTCTTTCATGGTTTGCCGGCGCCTTAGCGGATGGTAATGCGCAGGTAACTGCGTGGCGACCGCGTTTGGATGCGCTGGTAACAGGTTTCGATCAGCGCCGAGACGTCCTTCCAGGCGCCCTCGATACAGGCGCCATTCCTCGTGCGTTCGTTCAGGAAGAGCTTGCTGTTGTCGATAGCGTTGAGCACGTCCCGGATCGATTCGTCCTCTTGTTCGTTGTCTATCAAAGAGATAACCGACAGTTCCATGAAAACGTTTTGGAGGTCCAATGTTCGAGTAGCCGACATCTTATTCTCTCCTTTCTTCTGAAGATACGAGAACCTTCGCCGCCCGGAGCAAACGCCCATTGCGCAAGTAGCCATTCTGAACCACTTCGACGACGGTTCCTTCCGGTTGGGAAGGGTGACTGATCAATGCAGAAGCCTCGTGAAGATTGGGATCGAAAGGCTGGTTCAAGGCGTCGATCATCGTGACGCCGTACTTTTTTAACGTGTTCTGGAAAGCCCGCAGGGTCAACTGAACGCCTTCAGCCAATGCCGGGCAGCGCTGGATTTCGGCATCGCTTCGCAGGGCAAGTTCCAGGTTGTCTGCGAACGATAGCATGTCCCGCAGGATATGCTCCTTGGCCTGTTCGATCTCCTGGCCGGTGCTGGCGGCAAGGCGTTTCTTTGTGTTTGCAACGTCGGCGAGCAGGCGTTTGTAGCTGTCTTCCCAGTCCACCGCTGCGGGATTTTGTGCAGTGTCTTCGATCTGGTCTTGGTCTTGCTGGAGCGTCATCGTACACCGCCGTTAGGTTTCACGGAACTGCCCCTCGACCACGCCCTCTTCTTCCGGGCTGCCGCCATCGCCGCCCGGTTGGGCGCCTGCTTGCGCCTGTGCCTGCGACTGATACAACTGCTGGCTCAGGGCATGCGTGGCCTGCTGTACCTGCTCGATCAACATGCGGATGCGTGATACGTCCTCGTTTTGCATGGCCTGGCGCAGGTTGGCGAGCAGGTCTTCTACGTGCTTGCGGTCTTCGGGCCTGAGCCGGTCGCGCAGTTCGGTGGTGGTTTTTTCCACCGTGTAAATCAACTGGTCGGCCTGGTTGCGCACATCGATCAGCTCGCGCCGGCGCCGGTCTTCGGTTTCGTGCTGCTTGGCTTCCTGGACCAGCCTTTCCACTTCCGTGTCGCTCAGGTTGGTCGAGGCGGTGATCTGAATTTTTTGTTGTTTGCCGGTCGCCTGGTCCTGCGCCGTGACGTTGAGGATGCCGTTGGCGTCAATATCGAAAGTCACCTGGATTTGCGGCGTGCCGCGCGGCGCCGGAGGGATGCCGGACAGTTGGAATTTCCCGAGCGTTTTGTTGTCGGTTGCCAGGGGACGTTCGCCTTGCAAGACGTGGATGTCGACGGCGGTCTGGTTGTCTTCTGCCGTGCTAAAGTTTTCGCTGGTCCGTGTGGGTACGGTCGTGTTGCGTGGGATGAGCGTGGTCATCACACCGCCCAGGGTTTCCAGGCCCAGGCTGAGGGGCGTTACGTCGAGCAGGAGCACGTCGCGCACGCTGCCGCCCAAGACGCCGGCCTGGATGGCCGCACCCATCGCTACCACCTCGTCGGGGTTGACGCTCTGATTGGGCGCCTTATTCGTCAGGGAACGTACCAGGTCCTGAATCATCGGCATGCGTGTGGCGCCGCCCACGAGAATGACCTCGTTCAGCGCCGGCGTTTGGATGCCGGCGTCGGCCAGCGCGTTTTCGAAAGGACCCCGGCAGCGTTCGACCAGGTCCTCCGTCAACTGCTCGAACTTGGAGCGGGTGAGTTTCATTTGCAGGTGCTGCGGGCCGCTGGCGTTGGCCGTGATGAAAGGCAGGTTGACTTCTGTCTCGGCCAGCGTGGAAAGCTCGACCTTGGCCTTTTCGGCCGCTTCGCGCAGGCGCTGCAGGGCCTGGCGGTCCTGGCGCAGGTCGATCCCCTGGTCCTTTTTGAACTCGTTGACCATCCAATCGACGATGCGTTCGTCCCAGTCGTCGCCGCCCAGGTGGGTGTCGCCGTTGGTGGCTTTGACTTCGATCACGTCCTCGCCGATTTCCAAAATCGACACATCGTACGTGCCGCCGCCCAGGTCGAAGATCAGCACGGTTTCGTTCGATTTCTTGTTCAACCCGTAGGCCAGGGCGGCTGCGGTTGGCTCGTTGACGATGCGCAGCACTTCCAGGTCGGCGATCTTGCCGGCGTCCTTGGTGGCCTGGCGCTGGCTGTCGTTGAAGTAGGCCGGGACGGTGATGACGGCCTGGGTAACGGGCTGCCCGAGGTAGGCTTCGGCGTCGCGCTTGAGTTTCTGCAAGATCATGGCCGAAATCTCCTGCGGAGAAAATGTTTTGTTGATCACCGGGACTTTGACGCGCGCATCGCCCTGCGGGCCGGCGACAATTTCGTAGGGGACCATTTCCGTCGTGCGCCGCGTTTCTTCAGAGTCGAGCCGCCGTCCCATCAAGCGTTTGATGGAGTAGATCGTGTTCTCCGGGTTGACGACGGCCTGCCGCTTCGCCGTTTGCCCTACCAGGCGTTCACCCTTTTTATTGAAAGCGACAAAGGAGGGCACCAGGCGCCCTCCTTCGGCGGTCGAGATGACGACGGGTTCGTTGCCCTCCATCACCGCAACCGCAGAGTTGGTGGTTCCTAAATCAATGCCAATAATCTTGCTCATCGTGATCTCCTTACAAAGCTGGTGGCCCAGGCTTTTGCCGGGTCACCAACCGTGTGTGTTTTTCGACAAACTGGGTTCTCCTACTTCCATGTGGGAAGGGCGCCCCGGGTCTCCAGCTTCCCGGCGGCCTGTTGGACGACCACCTGGCGACATACACAGCAGCGTTCTGCCGGCCAAAGCCGACCCCAGCAACCTGCCCTCGGAGACGGAAGCCCCCGCATTTCAATGTTCGATTGCGCTTGCCGAGCGCTTGCCGAGCGCTTGCCGAGCGCTTGCCGAGCGCTTGCCGAGCGCTTGCCGAGCGCTTGCCGAGCGCTTGCCGAGCGCTTGCCGAGCGCTTGCCGAGCGCTTGCCGAGCGCTTGCCGAGCGCTTGCCCAGCGTAGGGCCATCGTAAAATGCATTCAAGGGTGCGTCAATGCATCGGGGTACAAGTGCAAGATACAGGAGATGGTATATCTTGGCGGCGCACGGCAGGAAAAACCACGCGTTTGGCGCCCTTTTATATCGTGGCTTATACCTAAAAACCTTGGGGTGATACATGCCCAAAGCGCCGGATACGGTTAGGATTAAAAAGGCAGTTTTCTAGCCAACCTGTAAACCGGCGCGCTGGCGCGCGATTTCCTTAACTTTTGGAGGTGTTGGAATGATGAACCAAGGCTGGACGCAAGATGCCATTTTGACCGATCCCCCGGTGGCCGTTTCCTTGTTTAACCGTACACGTTGGAGCTGGCTCTGGCTGCTTGCACGGCTTTACGTAGGCTATGTCTGGTTGACTTCGGGATGGGGCAAAATTTCCGACCCGGGTTGGATGGTGACCGGCGAAAACTTGAAGCGCTTTTGGGAGCGTGCGGCTGCAGTTCCCGAAGCGCCGGCGCGCCCGTTGATCGCCTTCGACTGGTATCGTTCTTTCATTCAGACGTTGCTGGACAGTGAGAGCTACGTATGGTTTGCCAAGCTGATTGCGATCAGCGAGATTTTGATCGGCCTGGCACTGATCCTGGGCGCCTTTACCGGCCTGGCCGCTTTTTTGGGCGGTTTCATGAACTGGAATTTCATGATGGCCGGCACGGCGAGCATCAACCCGGTCCTGTTTACCCTATCCATTCTCTTGATCCTGGCCTGGAAGGTGGCCGGCTGGTGGGGACTGGACCGCTGGCTGCTACCCTTGCTGGGAACGCCCTGGCAACCCGGCCGTGCTTTCAAAGGAGGGCCGTAAGCCGATGGCCTACCCCCGAATCGATCGGCTGATCACCGATTGCTTGCAGGCCGAAAAGGCCCTGCAGGCCAGCGAATTCAAGTTCCGGTCTATTTTCGAGTTCGGCGCCATGGGAGTCTCTTTGCTCGATCTGGATGGGAACTTCATGTTGATCAACCCTGCGCTTCAGGCCATGCTGGGATATGAAAAAAACGATACGCTGCCCCAAAGCCTCAAATCGCTCATCCATCCGGCCGATTTGGCGTCGGTGATGGAAATGTACAAAGAACTGGCCGGCGGGGCTTACAAGCTTTTTCACCAGGAGAACCGCTTCAAGCGCAAGGACGGCAGTATGGTTTGGGCCAACTTGATGTTTTCCCTGGCCGTCGGCCAGGATGGGCGACCCGACCATGTCATCGGGATGTTCGAGGATATTACCTACCGCAAGCGGATCGAAGCCGAACTGCGCGAGATCAAGCGCCAGTTGATCATCAGCCAGGAAAAACAACAGGTCATGCTGGCGCAGGAACTGCACGACGATCCCATGCAAGAATTGTACGGCGTGTTTTTCCAGTTGGAAACGCTGGACGAGTCGGTGCCGCGCGACGAAGTGCAGGCCCAGATCAAGCTGGCGAAAAAATCGATCGAAGGCGTGATTCAAAAACTGCGTGTGATGTGCGGCCAGTTGCGCCCGCTCAGCCTGGCTCCTTTTGGCCTGGAAGGGGCGATTCGCGAGCACATGGACAAGTTCCGTGAAGAACACCCTTCTTTGAACGTAACGTTGAAACTATCGCACGACGGAAAGACTCTCAGCGAGGAGGTACGCATCACGCTGTTTCGCATCTACCAGCAGGCGCTGGGAAACGTCATCCGCCACGCACAGGCCACCCATCTGACGGTACACTTCTCCTTTGACGAGCACCAGGCCACGCTGGAAGTCGAGGACAACGGGATTGGTTTCCACGTGCCGCATAGTTGGTTCAAATTTACCAGCGAGGCACATCTCGGGCTGGCCGGAGCTGCCGAACGGGCAGAACTGCTGGGCGGCAAGCTCGTCGTTCGCTCGTCGCCCGGCAAAGGCACCCTGGTACGCGCAACGGTCCCGCTTCAGTCTGTGAAGGACCCTGCCATCCCCGGATTCTTCTAGCAGTTTGGACAATACAGCCTCGGCGCGCGTTTGCTCGTGCCGATTTTTGGATTTGAAAGGACATCGATTTTATGAGCAAGATTCGCGTTATCGTTGCCGACGATCATCCGATCACGCGTGCAGGCATCCGGCGTTTCTTGGAAAAGGCTCCCGACATCGAAATCCTCGGCGAAACAGACGCCGGGAAGGCGACGCTTCAAGTCGCGTTGGAAAAGAAGCCCGATGTGCTGCTGCTCGACATGGAACTGCCTGAACTTTCCGGTGTCGAAATTGCCCACGCACTGCGGGAAGCCGACTCTGGGGTGCGCGTGCTGGCGTTGAGCAGCCACCTGGACCGCCAGTACATCCTGGGCGTTCTGTCCAGTGGGGCCTTGGGATACCTGACGAAGGAAGAGATTCCGCAGACGATTGTAGATGCCGTGCGCGGTGTGGCACGCGGCGAGAAGGGCTGGCTCAGCCGCAAGGTTACGGTCATGCTTTCGGCCTGGAATCAGCCCACCTCGGCCGAAGCGAAGAACGAGCAGTTGACCGGGCGAGAGCTTGAGGTCTTGCAGACGGTCATTTTGGGGAAAACCAATCTCGAGATCAGCCGGTTGTTGGGCATCAGCCCTAAAACGGTCGAAAAGCACCTGGAATCGATCTATCTCAAGCTCAAAGTGACCTCACGCGTCGAAGCGGCAGTCTTTGCCGTTCGCCGGAACATCTTTCCGTCATCTTGATGTAGAAGCTGTCCGGAAAGCCAGGTGCGACGCACTTTGCCGACGAGAAACGGGCATCCACGACCCCTATGGAAGTGCGACGCACCTGTCGGCGGCGCTCTTTAGGCAGTCTCTTAGGGTGAGGGCTGTAAAACAATAAGGGAAATCCCTACTGGCTCGATAGGCACACCCCTTATTGTGTTTTGACCCGAAAAAAACTATAGTATCAGCAGACAGAAGGTGTATCTTCTCGATCAAACAGGGGGAAGTGGGCTACTTGGAGTTTGCGGTAACCCGGTTGCCGCAAACTCTAAACCTCACCCCCATCGATGGGAAGCCGCCGGACGTTTATCCCTAACCCGCATAAAGCGGCACGGCCCTAACCCCGCTCTTGTTTCTGCGCTTCTTGTGCGTAGAACGGTTGGGTCAGGCCCAATCTTGGAGGCCATCTTTGAACATGCAAAAGGCGCGCGTCGTTCTTGCAGATGATCACCCGATTACACGCGAGGGAATCAAGACCTTCCTTTCCGGCGCCGAAGACATCGAACTGGTTGGCGAAGCGGAGAACGGCAATGACGCGCTGCGCCTGGTGGAAGAACTGCAACCCGACGTGCTCCTGCTCGATATGGAGATGCCCGGCATGAAGGGCCTCGAAGTCGCTCAGCAGTTGAAGCAGAAGCACTTGCCGGTGAAAATCCTCGCCTTGAGCATTTATGACGAAAAACAATACATTTTTGGTTTGTTGGCGGCAGGGGCAAACGGCTATCTGACGAAAGAAGAAATGCCTGAAAACATTCTCGAAGCCGTGCGCGGTGTGGCGCGCGGCGAACAGGGCTGGGTAAGCCGGCGCGTGGCGGCGGTCATCTCGGCCTGGCCGCAGCAGACGGAACAGGGGAGTTCGCAGTTGACCAGCCGGGAGAAAGAAGTGCTCTGCCACGTTGTCGATGGCAAAACCAACCAAAATATTGGCTATGAATTAAAGATCAGCCAGAAAATGGTCGAAAAACACCTCGAATCCATTTTTACCAAACTCAACGTAAGCTCGCGCGTGGAAGCGGCGGTTCTGGCCATCAGAAATGGATTGGTGTAACGGCAAAACAGCGGCTTCTGGCGGCAGAGAAAAGCCGGAATGGAAACGTTCACTGGCCTTTGCCGACAGGCCGCTAGAGACATAAAACTTCGATGAGGAAAATTAGGATTCTACTGGTAGATGATAACGAGTACATTCGACGGGGACTGCGCAGGATGCTTGACCGCTCTGGGGCGGTGAAAGTGGTCGGAGAAACCGGGAGTGGGCAGGAAGCGCTGGCGCTGACACAAACCCTGGAGCCGGACGTTCTGCTCCTGGATGTGGAAATGCCGGGGATGAGCGGTTATGAAGTCGCCCGGCACTTGAACGAAGCCGACGCCCCGGTGCAGGTGCTGGCCTTGAGCGGGTATAACGAGAAGCACCACATCCTCGGGATGTTCGCCAGCGGCGCCGTAGGGTACCTGACGAAAGACGAGGCGCCCGAACAGTTGGTGACGGCTATCACAGAAGTCGCTTCCGGCCAGAAAGGATGGATCAGCCCCCGCATTGCCGAAAAGCTCGGCGTGCCGGTGCGCTCGCAAGGGCGCAATACCGTTCCCGCGCTGACCAGGCTGGAACTGGAAATTCTTCAATGTATCAAGGACGAGAGGAGCGATGCTGAGATTCGGGCTGCCTTGCACATCGATCAAACAGTGCTCCTGGAGAACATCCAATCCATCGTCGCCAAGCTCGGCATCCACTCCCGTTTCGAAATCGTGCTGCGCGCCCTTCAAGAAGGCTTGTTACCCTGACAAAACCCATGCAAGCAACCGAAAATATCATCTGCACCAACCATCTCGAAAAGCGCTTCAACGGAACCTTCGCCGTACAAGGGCTTAACCTTTCCGTTCCGGCGGGGGTCATTTTTGGCTTTATCGGCCCCAGCGGTTCGGGGAAAACGACCACCATCCGGCTGCTGACCGGCTATTACCAGCCAACTGCTGGGGAGGTGAAGGTTTTTGGAAAGCCCCCCAATCGATTCACGCGTTCCGACCGCGAAAAGCTGGGTTACTTGCCGCAGTTGTTCAGCCTCTATCCGCACCTGACCGTATGGGAAAACATCAATTTCGCCGCATCGATTTACGGGCTTTCTTTTGGGCGTAAAAAGAAACTGGTCGACATTCTGGCCTTCGTCGAGCTGGACAAGGACCATCATAAACTGGCCCGCAACCTGTCCGGCGGAATGCAGCGGCGGCTGAGCCTGGCAACCACCCTGGTTCACGAGCCGCGCCTGATCTTTTTGGACGAGCCGACGGCCGGGGTCGATCCGGTTTTGCGGCAAAAGTTTTGGGATTATTTCCGCTCCCTGCGGGAAGAGGGGCGCACGCTGTTCATTACCACACAGTACGTTGGCGAAGCAGCGTACTGCGACCAGGTGGGTGTCATCGACCGCGGCAAACTGCTTACCGTCGATACGCCCGACCGGCTGCGTTACCGGGCATTCGGCGGCGACCTGGTCGATTTGCATACCGCCGCACCCCTGGACTACAGCACCCTCGACGCCATTTCCAACTTGCCCTTCGTGCTGGCTTACCCGCAGCGGCATGACGATTATCGTGCCCGCATTCTTGTCAAGGAGGCAAACACCGACGTGGCGGCCCTGCTCGATTGGGCGCGCGGGCGGCATCTCGAAATCAAGGGCATTGAAGCGTACTCCCCGCCCTTCGAAGACGTTTTTGTCGAGCTTGTGAAAGGAGAGAACGTAGATGCGTGACGCACTGCTTGGCTTCTGGAAGGGTTTGGTTCATATTTCTGCCTTCGTACGCAAGGAAATCTTCGTCGTCATCCGGCAGCCGCAGCTCTTGTTAGGGCTGATCCTGGGGCCATTTCTGATTCTCCTGGTTTTTGGCGTTGGCTACCGCAACGAAGCGCGTACTTTACGGACGCTCTTCATCGCACATCCGCAAAGCGAACTGGGCAAGCAAATCGAAATCTATGCGCCGACTCTGGGGAGCCAGTTGGAGTACATGGGCGTCACCGGCGACATCGAGACGGCCTTGCAGCGGCTGCGGCGCGGCGAAGTGGATCTCGTGGCGGTTGCGCCGGACCGTGCGCTCGAATCGATTCGCACCGGCAGGCGGGCCGCTTTCCGGCTCTATCACCAGGAAATCGACCCGCTGCAAGTCGGTTACATCGGTTACTTCGGCCAGTTTTACACCGATGAACTGAACGAACGTATCTTGTATGAAATTACCGTGCAGGGCCAGGCGCAGGCCGAGGACCTGCACGACGACCTGGAAACCGCCGAAGGCAATGCCGATCGGCTGGAGCGGGCGCTTCAAAGCGGAAATGAAGCCCTGGCCCGCCAAATCCTCTCCGAACTTTCCGGCAATCTCGACGAGATTTCCCTCGCCGTGGGCGGCAGCCTGGCGGTGTTGACGGGGGTCGAGCAAATGCTCGGAGAACGCGACCGGCAGGCAAACGAAACCCTGGCTTTGCTCGACAGCGTGCGCCGCCTGACCGACCAGATGCAGCGGGATGAAATTTCACCGGACGACGCCGATGCCTGGGAACCGCAGGTTGCCGGCATTCGCAGCGATCTCGAACGCCTTCAGGGGCAGCTCGAAACCTTCACACAACTGGATGCAGACGTCATCATCTCCCCGTTTACCAGCCAGGTTCACAGCGTCGTGGCCACCCAGCCCGACATGACCACCTTCTATGCCCCCGCCGTCATCGCGCTCCTGATCCAGCACCTGGCGGTTGCCATCGCAGCGCTTTCAATCGTTCAGGAAAACAGCTACGGCACGTTGGAATTGTTTCGCGTATCGCCGCTGTCTGCCGCAGAGATTCTGATCGGCAAGTACGTCAGCTACCTCATCTTCGGCGCGGCGATCGCTGCCATCCTGACCCTGCTGATGCGTTACGGCATCGGTGTGCCCATCCTGGGCCACTGGGCCAATTATGCGCTTGTGATTACCCTGCTGCTCTTTGCCTCGCTGGGCATTGGCTTCTTCATCTCGCTGATCTCGCATACCGACAGCCAGGCGGTCCAATATACGATGATCGTCCTGCTGACGAGCGTTTTTTTCGGCGGGTTGATCATGAGCCTGAATATGCTCTGGGAGCCGGTGCGGGCTTTCGCCTGGACCATCCCAACCACGCTGGGGACCGTTCTCTTGCGTGACATCGCCTTGCGCGGCAACTATCCCGACACGCGTATGCTGGGTGGCCTGGCACTGATCGGCGTGTCTTTCTGTATTCTGGCCTGGCTTTTGCTGCGCGGCAAGATACGCCAGGGCTGATACGCCGGTGTAGGGTTTTCCCTAG
The DNA here is from genome assembly GCA_049325275.1 of Chloroflexota bacterium. Classification (GTDB taxonomy): domain Bacteria; phylum Chloroflexota; class Anaerolineae; order Anaerolineales; family UBA4823; genus CAIQJJ01. Next base: position 990 of record JBMOLU010000074.1, on the reverse strand, counting down.
CGTGGGGATAGTGAATGTCCTTATTTTTGCCACGGCGAAACGGCGATACGCTTAACGCAGTACTTTTAAAAACGGCTCTCCCGTTTTCAATCGGATGTGTGCTTGGGTGCGAAGCACTCAGTCACACCCCAAATGGGACATTTCTTGCCAAAGTAGGGCCTAACCCAGACACGCTGTGCAGAAAAAGCACAGAATTAAGAGCGAGGTTAGGGCCGTGCCGCTTTATGCAGGTTAGGAAGGAGTAACTGATGAAACGAAGTAATTTCTTGAAAATTGTTTTACTGGCCTGGCTGCCGTTCGTGATCTTTGCCTGTACGTCCAACAGCACCATCGTTCCGGGTACCGACGCAGGTACGGCGCAACTGCCGCCCCAGGCGGTCCTCGAAACGGCCGCCCGCTTGAGCCAGAGCCTGAATGTTTCGATCGAATCCGTTGAGATCGTCGAGTTCGAAAGAGTTGACTGGCCCAACGCTTGCCTGGGGGTTACCCGGGAAGGCCAGGCCTGTGCCGACGTGATCACGCCCGGCTTCCGTATCGTCCTCAACGCCAACGATCAGCAGTATGAATTCCGCAGCAACGAAGATGGCAGCGTGATCGTCGAGGTCACCGAGTTGAACACGCCTGCCCCTTAATGCCAGGCGTCGAAACCCCATCCGCCGGGCCGTGGCATGGAAAGCGCACCGGTTGGATGTTAACGTCCCGGAGAGTGAATTTGCAGAGACGGCTCTCCGGGATATTTCTTTTTTTGTACCGGGTTCGCGCCTGACCCGCACGCTTCGGCAGAGCCTTGGGTCGCACGACAGTTAACCGTGGTCCCCTCCGGCCCCGCCCCAGCGGGAACTGCGAACCTTGCGGTTCTTGCAGAACCTTGCGGTTCTTGCAGAACCTTGCGGTTCTTGCAGAACCTTGCGGTTCTTGCAGAACCTTGCGGTTCTTGCAGAACCTTGCGGTTCTTGCAGAACCTTGCGGTTCTTGCAGAACCTTGCGGTT
>JBMOLU010000073.1:0-166424 GCA_049325275.1 Chloroflexota bacterium | reverse complement strand
GACTACAGCTGCTGCTGTCAATATCCAGCGGATGTTGAATTGGCTTGCCGAAAAACCCCGCTCGGTAGCTTATACATCCCACCTTGCAACTCTAATACCAGCATGAATGAATTCGCCAACAACATCACTCTTGACATTCCGCCGACGCGCGCCGTCAACCCCCTTCCCGGCCAGACCGTCTACGACCCTTGCTGCGGCACGGGCGGCTTCCTGGCGCAGGCTTACGAATACATGAACGCGGCCTTGGGAGAATCGGCCACCCCCGACCAGATCGGAGCTCTCAAGCGTTCTACCTTTTACGGGCGCGAAAAAGAAAACCTGATCTACCCGATTGCCCTCGCCAACCTGGTGCTGCACGGCATCGACGAACCCCACCTGTGGCACGGCAACTCGCTCACCGGCCAGGAAATCTTCGGTGGGCTGTTTCAAGGCGCGCCCGCCCTCTTCGATGTCATCCTGACCAACCCACCCTTCGGCGGCAAGGAAGGCAAAGAAGCTCAGACGCGGTTTGCCTACAAGACCGGCGCCACCCAGGTGCTCTTCTTGCAGCACGTCATCGACAGCCTGAAACGCGGCGGCACCTGCGGCATCGTCCTCGACGAGGGCGTGCTCTTCCGCACCAACGAAACCGCCTTCGTGCAGACCAAGCGCAAACTGCTCGACGACTGCGACGTGTGGGCCATCGTCAGCCTGCCGGGGGGCGTCTTCACCGCCGCCGGGGCAGGCGTCAAGACCAACCTGATCTTCTTCACCAAGGGCCAGCCCACCGAAAAAATCTGGTATTACGATCTCTCCGACATCAAAGTCGGCAAAAAGACCCCGCTGACCGCCGACCGTTTCGATGATTTCTTCCAGCTCCTGCCCACGCGTGCCGATTCCGCCCGCAGCTGGACGGTGGCCCGCCAGGAAATCGAAGCCCGCGGCTACGACCTGAAAGCCGTCAACCCCAACGCCAAAAGCGATGAAGACACCCGCACCCCCGCCGAACTGCTCGATCTGATCGAGCAGAAGGGCGAGGAAGTCCGGGCGGCGCTGGCGAAGTTGAGGCAAGCATGACAAACGAACACCCCAACGATCCCCTGCACGGCGTGACGCTGGAAATGATCCTGACCCGCCTGGTCGCCCAATATGGCTGGAAGGAGCTGGGCGAGCGCATCCAAATTCGCTGCTTTTACAACGAACCGAGCATCAAATCCAGCCTGAAATTTTTGCGCCGCACACCCTGGGCCAGGAAAGAAGTGGAAGACTTGTATTTGCGTTCGCTGAAGGGTAAGGCCTAATTCCGCCAAAAACAGGGCATGATACCACCACTTTGGTTGCGTTACTTTTTTACTGGACTTTGGCATTTTTGTTTTAGGATGCCAAAAACCGCATTTTGACATGAAACCAGGTAAATATTGGTCCTAATTCTAGTCAAACATGTAGTGGATTAGCGTGAATTGGTGCACATTGATGGCTAAAATCATCGTTTTTCGAAAATGGCCAAAGATAATTTTTGCCCACGATGTTGTCTAGGCCGGAAATTGGGATGTGCTATGTGTAAGGAGAATGATGAAAGTTCAATGTTGCCAAGAGGGGTGTTTCCAATGCAAACTACATATAATCGTGATAAAGCGCTAGCTTACTGGCTTACTCTTTCACCGAAATTAACAATCGCATCCTTGGCCGGCGAGATGATATCAACCAAAGGTAATATTTATGCTTATATAAAGTTTGCATTTTTGGAAAACCAAGTGATAGATATTTTACAGTCCAGCAACCGACCTTCACTAGCCCAAATAATGCAATCCATTTTTGAAAGTTATCAGGTCTCTAGCACGTGGATTGATGCCTTATATCTTTATGAACGTAATTGGGATAGCAAGGAAAGAGCATTACAAAACGGTCAATTGTGGACCAAGAGTGAAATGAGATTTCCTGAAAACGTGCTTCCAGCTTACATAGAGATTTTATCTGCCTGGTATGAGATGAAGCCTGTAGATTTCCTTTCTACGGCTGTTCCTGTCATAAAGAATGAAATGCAAAACTTACACGAACTGGTCAAGAAACTTATCTTGGATCCCGAGTTGGGTAGTGTCGAGCTTGCCCAATTTAATCAGAAAGCCATCACACTGGAGCCGATTGCCAAAGGCTTACATGAGCTAATTTCGAGGCTAAATGAAGAATTTTCCTTACTAAGCGCATGTACAGATTCCTGGATTTTGGCCAATTTTGAAAAAGGATAGGGTGACATAGGCAACTTGCGATATTATTTCGCAGTCTCCTCGAAAAACAGCAGATTGCTTCGGGTCGGAAAAAAGCACCCGACCCTCGCAATGACATGCATGTAAGGATGTGAAAAGATGACCAGCAGCGATTTCCCGAAAAATCCGTTGTCGCTCGCCGAAATCGGCCAGCTCATCGAGCCGATCAAAGAGATTGCCAAGACATACCGCCAGCTTACCGGGCGTCCGTTGGGCATCACCGGCGAAGTCGCCGAATATGAAGCCGCCCGCCTGCTTGGTTTACGCCTGAGCGAAGTGCGCCAGGCTGGTTATGACGCCACCGATGCAGATGGGCGAAAAATCCAGGTCAAGGGGCGCGTTGTTTTCAAAGATTCGAAGCCAGGGCAAAGAGTTGGCGCGATCCGTTTAGAGCATGATTGGGATGTCGTCGTCCTGGTCCTGTTGGATGCAGATTTCAACCCCACACAAATCTATGAAGCCCAGCGCCCCGAAGTCGAAGCGGCCCTGCTGGCCCCCGGCTCGCGTGCCAGGAATGAGCGCGGGGCGTTAGGCATCAATAAGTTCAAATCTATTGGCAGGCTGGTGTGGAGCCGTGATGCCGAGCAGGCAGGGCAGCTGTAACTGGATGCATGCAATGAAAAAGCATGGCGAATTGACCGCCCGGATCGCAAAAAAGCTTTTTGCAGAGTTGGAAAGCCGCGGCTACGATGTTCTTTACGATCACGGCGCGACTAACGATGGAAATGTGGGCAAAATTGTGTCCTGGTTTGGGAGCAAATATCAGCGGGGCGCCGAATTGAGCCAGTTAGACATCGCTATTGTTGAGAAAAACTCTGGCAAAATTTTCGCCCTGATCGAGATTGAAGAGACCACCGATAACCCCAAAAAAATTCTGAGTGATGTCCTGGGCACATTGCTGGGCGAACACATCCGGTTTGCCGGAAACCGAGAATTAACCATCGATTCGAATACAATGTTGATTATCCTTGGCCAAAGCAAAAAACGCCATCAGGAACGGAATCAATATATTCAGGCCCAGGCGATGAAGGTGAAATCAAGTTCAGCAACGGCCAGTTCAAAGTTGAAAACGGTCTTTGTCGATAGCTTCGCGGATGAAGATGAGTTGGCCAAGCTGCTGCCGTCGGTGCTGGACCGGGCGTTCAGGGGGGAGTTGTAGAGTTGGATAAATTCACACAGTGGCTTAATAGCTCTTGGAAGATCGGTTCTATCCGCGGGGTGGAGATTCGGCTGCATATCTCGATGCTGCTGATCCTTCCGGTGATTTACATCCTTTTCCACTCGGCCAATGGGCCCAGTTGGTTACGGGCCTCGCTGATCATGCTGGGCATCTTGGTCAGCGTATTGCTGCACGAGCTCGGGCATACGTTTGTCGCCCAGTTCTTCAAGAACAGTGTCGAAAGCATCATTCTCTGGCCGTTGGGAGGCATCACCACCTTGTGCCGCCGATCTGGCAAAATCGGCCAGGAAATAATGATCCATGTTGCCGGCCCGTTAACCAACCTGCTCATCGCGGTTGCATTGAGTCTGATTGTCGCCGTTCTGCGGGGATTGCAGGTCGGGCAGGCGTTTCGCGACCTGGCCGTGGTTATGGTATGGATGAATTTGTCCCTGGCACTCTCCAACCTTTTACCGGTCTGCCCACTGGATGGCGGCAGTATTTTGTATGGGTTGGTGCAGCTGCGTTTCGGTGAACCGGCTGCCAACCAGGTCGGTTACATTGCCAGTCTCCTGGTCTGGTTGGGGGTTGCTTTTCTGGGGGTTGCCCTTGATGCCCCTATCACTTTCGTGATGGGATTGCTGCTATTCTTGCGTTTGGTCTACATACATCCGGGCGTTCAACGCCGGATCAACATGGTGCGTCTTTACTTCCGCAAAGCGCATGTTTATCACTATCTCCGCCACGATTATGATCGGGCCATTCTGGCCTGCGCGCCTGCTCTGGCAGCAAACCCAAACGATATCGAAACACTGCTGATCCGCGGCGTCTCTTATTTTTCTATCAGCGAATGGGAACCGGCACAGGCAAACTTCGATGTGGTACTGGCAAGAGAACCCGATAACGAACAGGCCCTTGTTTTCCTGGGTTTTATCTATATGTTGATGGGCGAATATGATCCTGCCCTGAAGAATTTTGAGCGCATCAAAGCGCTCAACCCGGATGCTGCCGATACCTATCTTTTTTGTGGTGACATCTATTGCGCACAGGGGCAATACGAGTTGGCGCTGGGTGAATTACAACGGGCGGCAGCGTTAGGAGAAGATTCCTTCTCTTTTTATTTGACCCGCTCAGAAGCGCATTACTACTTGAAACACGATGATCTTGCCCGTCAGGATCAGGTGGAAGCCTTTCAGCGCTTTGGGCCTGGTTCGCTGTCCACAGGCGAGCTCGATCTGGCAAGTTACAAAGGGAAATTGGACTGGGCCGAGGATCTCTTCAGTTGGGCGCAGGAAAAATATCCTCATGAATGGATCGCCTACCAGGCCCGGGCGGATGCTTACCTGGTGAATGACCAGCCCGATAAAGCCATTGTCGATTACACCCGTGCAATCGAACTCGCCCCCAAAGAATGGGTATCCCACTTGCGGCGCGGCATGGCGTATCAAAAGGCAGGTCAGCTTGATCGAGCTGTAGAAGATTTTCGCTGTATGAAAAAATTAACCCGTCAACCCTACGTGCAGCGGCGCGCCAGTCAACTCCTGCAACAGGTGACTGGTGAAACACCATCGCCGAGGTAATTTTTGCAGGCCGGATCGATTTCTGGCTTTTTCAAGCCCGCCTTGACTGGTTTTTAATCGCCAAAAAAGCCGTAACGGGGCGTGATGAAAAGCCCCAGGCTTCTGTTAGATGTAATTAACGAAAGCATAAACGGCCAAAATCGCTTTCACACTCCCATTTTGCGATATTTATGTCCCAAAACACGCTCAGAAAATAAGCGATTTTGCGCTTAACCTGCTCATTGATGCAATTTTCGCTGCAAAACCGGGGCTAGGAAGGCAAGCAGCATTTTCACAGCGAGGGCCTTCTAGATGGGGAATCGCTTTGCGGAAGTGTAAAGTTCAGGCGTATTTGCCGATGCTATACTGCTTAAATCCAAGCAAATAAAAAGACGGGTATAAGAGCATACCGTTCTTGTTGGGCGGGCAATATGGTGATGATATCTTTGTTAACTGACAATGAGAAACGCAAGGGCATGTATAGGAATAGCGCTTGTATCATCTTGCTCACGCTATTCCTTGCCGGATGTACGATGATAAATTCGACATCTGTTGAAGCTACCATTTCTCCTTTGACGGGCATACCTGCTTACACAAAGACAGAAGGATGGGGACAAATAGATACTTTGGCGACTTCTGGTATGAACACTCCTGCCACACCAACACCAACCGTTCGACATACCAGCCCAACCCGTACGAGAAGAATCCCCACTTCTTCATCGACGCCTACACCTTCGCTTACTCCTTTTGTTTGGGCAGCGCCAGATAATATTGGACTAATTTTTGGGGCTAACGGTGTCTATCGTACTTGGTTTCAGGGGGTTGTGACAACCTTTTGCACTACGAATTGCTTGGAAATAAGCGTTTCAGAAGATGGGATCATTACCTATCTTCTGGAAAACGGCTCGTATTTGATGGCTACAGATCCATTTGCGAAAAAAGCCTATAAAGTGTTGAATGAATATGATTTGATGGGTTATTACCAGTTAAAAGAGGGGCAGGAAGTTGCTATTTTTGCAGGAACCTGGATTCCTGGTACACACCAACAGGTGATGAATGTTCTCGTAAAGGGGGACAAAACCTATTACGATCTACTAAAAGTAAACATCGACACAGGGCAATATACCAGTTTGATTCAGTCTGATGAGGAAATTCACGCCTTTCCGTCACCAGATGGCCAGAAACTCGCACTGGTTATGTCAATCGGCTTAGTTAAAGTAATCACTGTCCAGGGACAAGAAATACGCGAATTCACCCTTGCTGATTATGCTTATACATCTATAAAGGTTGGCAAGGACGACTGGAGGCAAATTTATATCGCCTGGCATCACTCAAGTCCATATTTTCTCGTTTTTAGAGTAGTTAATAAATGGGATCCTGAAACAAAAACTTATGCGGATGTATATGCAGCATTATGGCATGTTGATGTAGCCAATCCAGAACTTGATGAATTTCTGGATCACATGTCGGAAAGTTCTTTATGGTTAGAGTCTTTTTCTCCTGAGCTTACCTACATGGCTGTTAGAAAGATTTCTATGACCCACGAATACGATAACCTTGTGAGGCCAGTAGAACAAGGCTGGTTGGGTGCTAAACCTATTACATGCTTTTTCGGTTGGTTTCCACAAACTTCACAGGCTATTATTGGCGATGGAGATTGCCGCATAGCAGCAGGTTTTAGAATACTGGATGCTTCATTTAGAAACTACCGGATAGAGCTATCCCTAAAAGGTAACCCGGAAGGTGAACCATCTCAAGTACGCATGATTGATAGAGACCATGCGCTGATTGAGCTAAAGCAAAACGAGAACCTGATTGTTTATTTGTACAATAGACGAGATAAAAGCTGGGTCGAGTTGTATAGCCGAAAATGGACGGAATATGATTCCTTTGGCTTACAATATTTTCGATATTCCCTTTTTTCGACACTATCACCAGTTCCAAGCGGGCCAGTACCTACGCCAACTTCAACACCGATGAGTACCCCGGCTCCCACCTATACGCCAACCCCATCTTTACCCCCTACTATTACACCATCTTTGACCCCAAACCTTACATTGACATCCAACGCACCGTGTAAAAATGCTCTTGCACCACAATTGGTTGTAGGCAAGTGGGCGCATGTACGACCTGACACGGATACGCCAAACCGCTTACGAGATGCTCCCGGTTTTGATGGCAAACCAATCGGTTATGCATTGCCAGGTGAAAGTGTGGAAGTTCTAGATGGCCCAATTTGCAAAGAAGGCATGTGGTGGTGGAAGGTAGCGACGAGTGAGAATAACCTGGTGGGTTGGACTGCTGAAGGCGATAACGAAGAGTACTGGTTATTGCCTTTGGAAGAGTAATATGGTGCGAGCACAGCCAAGCACATTGCTTAGGATTCACCAATGACAGACGAAGAACTCCTGAAAATCATTGAGCAGGCTGGCAAGGATAAAGTCACCGAGTTGAACTTATCCCAGAAAAAGCTTCGCAGCCTGCCGCCAGAGATCGGGCAGCTTTCCAATCTGGTGACACTCGACCTGTGGCGCAACCAACTCGAAGATTTGCCGGATGAACTGGCTGCATTGACGAACGTATCGGTCTTGTATGTGGGTCACAATCGTTTCTCGATTTTGCCCGCTGTGGTCGGCCGCCTGGCGAATTTGACACGCCTCGATCTGCGCGGCAACCAGCTGAGCACGCTGCCGGGGGACATTGGCCGGTTGGCGCAACTTTCCCACCTGGATGTCAGTAATAATTGCCTGGACGCTTTGCCGCCCGAAATTGGGCAGTTGAGTAGCTTGACCCGCTTTGATGCCCGCTTCAACCAGCTCAGCAGGCTGCCCGATGAAATTGGCAGCCTGAAAAGGCTGGACAGGCTGGAAGTAGCCAGCAACCAACTGGCTACGTTGCCGGAGACAATCGGTCAGTGCGCAGCTTTGACGATGCTGGACCTTTATGGCAACCGGTTGGAAGCTTTGCCCGGCGAAATACGGAAGCTGGTGAAGCTCGAAATGCTCAATATCGAAGCCAACCCATCGCTCGTTCCGGCAGAGATTGCCCTTCGTTACAATCAGCCTGTGGAAATTATCGATTACTACTTCTCCCATGTGAAGTGGCAAGAGAAGTAAGGGGTAGCCAAGAGAGTGGCAAGCTATCGAAGCCAAGGTCCACAACCAAGAGGCCGGCCGTATCCTAAAGTTTTTCCCTCCCATCTCCCTCATTGGCCTTGATTCCTGTCGTGGTTCGCACCGCCGGGCGGGTAGGGTATGTGGTGGGGGTTTCGCGAGCCACGTTGGAAAAGATCGAGGAGCTTATAACAGGCCTTTTAAGCTGGAGCGTTCTTTTGAAAGGGTCTGGGTCGAATTGTAGCACTTGCGGCAAGTTAAGTAAATGACTTGCCGCAAGTTTTTCGAAATAAAAGCAGCCCTTTTGGGGCTGCCAGAATTTTTCTTCGTTTGGGTGTTAATGTTTGCTAAGCGTTAGTTTTCCGTGCCTCGCTTTTGTGATAGGGCGTACCATCTTTGTTAAACAAACGCTTTCCCTGCCCACCATGTTGGCGATAGACTTCAGCACAATAGGCCACATCGGCCTCATCAACAAATACCCTGTAACCATCTTCACTTAGGCGCTTAATGATCCCAGCTTTAACCCATCGCGATAAAGTTTTGGAAGATATCTCATACTTTCTAGAGCCTTCATTGACTGAGATCGCCTGCCCCTTCAAATGAGCGTTCTTCTCATACTCCGGCAACTCTTCCTTCGCCGTGGGTTTTTGTGCCTGGGCATCCTGTTCGTTCACGACCACTTCTCCGCTGGATAAAATACCTGCGCGGATTTTACCGACTTTCGTCAACTTGCGCAAACCGGCTTCGGTCAGACCGTATTTTTTGATCGCTTCTGGAATGGTAATCAGGCGTTCGATAGGTGGAGGCATAAGAAGGGTCTTTAACAGAAAAAGCAACAGCCCTTGAACCGTTCAAGGGCTGTTGCTTTTTTGGGCCCGCTTGCGGGGCCAGATTGGCGTTCACTTTATGGCTTGCGGTTCCAAAGTGAGCCGCTCAATCGTTTCTACCAGCAACAGTCGGGGCGAGAGGATTTGAACCTCCGACCTCTGCGACCCGAACGCAGCGCTCTAGCCGGGCTGAGCCACGCCCCGATTGCTTTTTCAAGCGGGCGGATTATACCCGACCCACGAATGCTTGACAAGCCCTTGACCAGGAATTTCAAGATTTTCTCCCAGGGCCCATGTTGGTCAGGCGACGGGACGATGCCCGCCGCCCGGTTCGTAAGGGTTCTCATACCGCTCAGGGCCGTTGGACGCTGACCGCGCCGATTTGGGAAAAGGTGATCTCGATATGCCCGCTTCCCTGGCCTTCGACACCGTAGTCGAGCACCAGCCTGAGCAGGCCACCCGTTTCTTTGTCGATCCAGATAGTGCCTTTGGCTTGCTGGATCGTAACGGGCGAGAAACTTTGTAAGGCCTGTAATGTTGCCGGATCGACGTTGGCGCTGTCTAATGCATAGACTTCTGCGATACGGCCATCCAGCGCTTCCTCACCAATGAAGGTGGGACCGGCGGAAGCTATCGAATAGGGGTAGATGACATCGAGCGGCCACATCACCCACGTCAGGCCAACCAGCCCCAGGCCTTCTCGTACGCCGCTCGCCTCGACGATGTACTCTTGCTCGTCGATGGTGTAAACTTCTTGGAACTCGCCTCCTTCTGCGAAGATCAAGTGGATGTTTTTGCCCTGTACATCGGCGCTGTAATGCTTTAGGCCGTCTCCAGGGATATCCAAAGCGACTTCGGCGTGGTAAGAAGCGAAGACGCTGGGCCGATCGTTTTCTCCAAGTACCAGCCCCAGGGCGTTGGCAATCCGTGTTGGTATGTCGGCGCTGTCCGTTCCGGCGCTCGAATCGCCCGGCGCTTGCACCCCATCTTGGGCTGTTGCAAGAGCGGCCGGGACAGACACGAAGACTTCCAGGCCGTTTGAGCCGGTTTGAATATCGATGATGACGTGTGCGAAGGGATCTGGCCGTTCGTAAAACAGGGTTGCGGTGCCTCCTTCCGGGCCGGAAATGGCCGTCGACTGCCAGCCGCTGGCCGCCATACGCTCTTCATAGAAGGTTATGGCTTGCTCGATGGCTACGTTGCTGGTATACGCAATGCTGTGCGGCTGGCGCATCAGGATCGTGGCGTCCTCCAGGATGGGGACGTCCGTTAATAGCGGCTGGCAGTTGCCAGGCAGGGTGACATCGGTGAGTTGGTTGGCTTCAGCGATCTCGAAAATATAAACCTGCTCCCCTTCCAGCATGGCGCCAAAGTAAGCCGGCCCACCTTTGACGGTCAGTGTTAGCTTTACCAGCCAATCGCCTTCCTCGGCCAGCCAGTATTCGCCGCTGGCGGTGGCATCTTCCGGGGTCATGCCCCCCAGGTTTGCCTGATTGATGGTGTAACGCGTGGCAGATATCCCGTTTACTGTTTCGCTGCCGGCCACCTGGCCGCCCGGCAGAATTGCCGGCAGGAGTTCCAGTGGGTCGAGATGGGTAACGCCTGTTGCCGCCTGTTCGTCCCAGCGGATCGAACAGGGTTGGTCGGCTGCTGCTTGAAAGTAGCTCGCCGGGCCTGCCGTACCAAAGATCAGCGCCTCGGGTTGGGCGCTTCCGTTCGACGCCTCGATTTGGGTAAAGGTACGCAACGGTTCTGCAATGAATTCTTTCGTGTACTGTTGGCGTGTTTCCAGTGGTTGGCCGGCGTGCGAGCCGCGAAACGTGATTTCAAAGCTCAAGTGATAGCTGTCGAGCTTTGAGATTGACCGTATAAAGTCGATGGCGGGCTGTTCCGGCGCTGGTGCATCGGCTGCTGTGGGTGTTGCTTGCCCGCTTGCCGGTAGCTGCGTTGGTGTGTTTGCGGCGCTTTGGCTTTCCGGCGTAGGTGTGGCTTGCCGGCATGAAAGGGAAGCAGCCAATAAAACGATGATGCAAAGGATAAAACGGGATGCTTTCATGGGTTGATCCTTGGGATGACGGTGACGGTTCCGCTGCCGTTGCCGAAGTTAAACGTATATTCGCCGCCCATGGATTTGAAATACATCTGGTTCAGATTCAAATACGTGTTGAAGTCGGCCGGGCCTCCCGGAAGAGGAATCGGTGCAATTTCGTAGTTCGATAGGGTGTCCGTACACTTTAGTTCGGTGCCGGGCAGTGTAAGCGGATCAAGCTTGACACTGACGGTGAAATCTCCTGATACCAGGGCCGGAAGTTCGGCGCTCATTACCTGGAAAGAGCCGCTTGTCTTGATGTTCGGCTCCATCCTGCATTGAACGACCATAGGAGCGCCCCAAAGGGCCATTTCGTACGCATACTGTCCCGATCCTTCAATCGTTTTGTATTCACCGACCCTGTTGAAGCTGCCGCGCCCGCTAATGTGTTGATACATCCGTGCCGTTTCATTAGAATCGACCGCCAGCCCCTGGATGCTGATCGTGTACCCGCAGGGCTGCACCTTGAATGCAATGTGCGCCAGGGTGCTCTCTGTATCGCGTTGGGCTCTGATCGAAACGGTTACATCCCCCTCGCTGGTCGCGTCGTAGGCGATGTTTCCGAACCCGGTCAGTTCGTTAAACGAATACGTCACTTGGCCGATGTTGGCAGAGACCGATACTTGCATTCCGATGACCGGCGCATTGTTGCGCCGGTTGAGGGCGAAACCGATCGTTTCCATTCCGTACAGGCATACCCTGGCGGCGGGCCACTGGGTCAGCCTGAGCGATAGGCCGGTTTGCTGTTCCGGATCGGTGGGTGCATGCTTTTCTGCCGCAGCCGGCGTGATCGTGGCGGCCAGGAACAGCAGGCAAAGGGTGCCGGTGGTCAGCGTCCGAATCAGTTTTGTGTGCTTGTCGTTGACTTTCATGAGTGTTATTTTCCTCTTTCGTAACTGGTATGGTAGGCTCCAATCTCGTAACCCGTAGGCGATTGCTCTTGCCGGTGAACGGGCTGCTTGAGAAGAGGCGTGCTCGCTCACTTTTCTTCCGGCAGGGTGCCGTTACCCGTTTCACCCTCGGGCGGCGTTTCCGTTTCCATGAAGACTTGAAGAAAAGCCAATAGGGTTTGTGGATTTGGGAAGCCTTGTATTTTTCCCGACGCCGGGCTTTCCAGCGAAGCTCGCCAGGCCAAGCTTTCTTTCTCCTTGACCTGCCACAGGCGTAGCAAGAACGATGCGTATCGCGGATGCCGTTTGCCGTTCAATGTGGTCTCCTTCACGAGCCATTATCCAAAAAATCGTTGCAAAAACGTTTCAAGGGACTGTATAATCCCCAAACGTATGGCCGCCTCGTGTACCGTTTTCTTGCTTGGGCCCTTTTCTGTCGTCGCAAATGCAGATTCTCCTACGGCGCAGACGATTCGCAATTTTTCCACGGACAAAGAACGCGCCTTGCTGGCTTACCTGGCCTGTGAAGCGGATCGCCCCCACCGGCGAGATGCGTTGGCCGGCTTGCTCTGGCCGGATATGTCCGATCAGGCTGCTCGCGCCAACCTGCGCCTGACCCTGCACCGGCTGCGCCAAACGCTCGGCGATACCGAAGGGGATGAAACCGCAGCCTTGTCAGTCGATCGGGAAAGTGTCCGCTTGAATTCACGTTTTTGCCAGTCCGATGTAGCCCGTTTCGATGCGCTACGCCATGCCGCCGATGTTCGTTCGCCTTGCGCACCGGAGCGTTGTTCGGCCTGCCTGCCTCAACTCGAACAGGCTGTTTCGATTTACCGTGGAGATTTTTTGCAGGGCTTTAGCCTGGATGACAGCCTGCCTTTTTCAGAGTGGGCCTTGCTCAAACGGGAATGGCTGCGCCACCAAGCCCTCGATTGCCTGTTCCGCCTGGCTGCCTGCCACCAACGGCGCGGCAACCAGGAAAGCGCTCTCTATTACGCCCGTAAGCAGCTCGAACTCGATTCGTGGCGCGAAGAAGCGCACCGGCAAGTGATGAATATCCTGGCGCATCGAGAAGAATTCGGCGCCGCCTTGAGCCAATACGAGACCTGCCGGCAGATTCTGGCCAGAGAACTGGGCGTTCCACCCGATGAAGAGACACAAGCCTTGAAGGCACGCATCTTGGCGGCGCGCTCGATCCGGCGTCACAACTTACCCGTGCCGCTCACGCCGTTGATTGGCCGCGATGCGGAGCTTTCTCTGGTTGTAGAGCGCCTGACGCAGCCCAACTGTCGCCTGGTGACGATCTGCGGCCCGGGCGGCATCGGAAAAACGCGGTTAGCTTTACAGTCTGCCGAAAAGCGGCGCGGCGCTTACCTGCATGGGATTGTCTTTGTCTCCCTGGCCGGCGTGGAGCCGGGATTTCTATCTGCCGCCTTAGCAAGCACCTTGGCCGATGCGCTGGCGTTTTCTTTTTCCGATCAGGGCTGTCTCGAGAAACAAGTTGTCGCCTATCTGCAAAACAAGGAGATGCTGCTGGTGCTCGATAGCTTTGAGCATCTCGTTGGACAAGAAGCCACCCTGTTGTCTGAAATCGTTCGTGCTGCCCCTGATGTGATCCTGCTGGTCACTTCACGCCAGCGGCTGTCCTTGCAGGCGGAATGGTTGATCGATCTGGGTGGCCTGCGCTATCCGCCTGCTGGAGGTGAGGACATGCCGTACGAGCAGTTCGATGCGGTGCAGTTGTTCCTTCAACGCGCCCGCCAGGTGCAGGCCGATTTTACGCTTTGCCAGGCCACCGCCGAGCCGGTGGCTGCAATCTGCCGCCTGGTCGAGGGCTGGCCCCTGGCCATCGAACTGGCGGCAGCGGCCGTGCGGATGCACACCTGTGTGGAAATCTTGGCCGAGATCGAATGCGGCCTGTCGACGATCGAGACGCCGTTTCGCGACATCGCCGACAGGCATCGCAGTGTCTGGGCCGCATTCGATCATTCCTGGCGCCTGCTTACGCCGGTGGAAGCCCGCTGTTTCTGTCGTTTGTCCGTCTTTCGGGGAGGGTTTACTGAAGAAGCTGCCGAATCGGTTGTCGGCGCTGCGAGACGTGTACTGGCCGCACTGAGAGATAAATCGCTGCTGTTTCGCGAGACGGATGGGCGTTATGCACTGCACGAGTTGGCCCGCCAGTACGCCGGCCAGAAGCTGGATGCTGCCGGAGATACCGATGCCGTACGGTCTGCTCACCTGCTTTATTACCGTATCCTGGCCGAGCAGGCTCGCCAGGAGATGCGCGGCCCAAAACTGGCCCTCTGGTTGCAACGATTTCACGCCGAAACGGACAACTTGCGCACTGCACTGGCGTGGGCTGCTACCGGAGGCTGCGCCGAAGATGGCCTGTACCTGGCCGCCATTTTGTGGCGCTTCTGGTCTGTGAGCGGGTATCTGGCCGAAGGCCTAACCTGGCTGGAGCGTTTGATTCCGTTGGCCGCTGCAGCGCCAGATGATGTACGTGCACAGGCGCAGCGCGGCGCCGGTATGCTCGCCCACAGCCTGGGCGACTTCGCACGAGCCGTTCGTTGGCTCGACGCTTGCCTGGCGCTTTACCGGCGGTCAGGTGCACAACGCGAAATTGCCGCTGTTCTCAATGATCTGGGGATGCTGGCCGTTGAACAGCTTGACTTCGAACGGGCAGAAGCCTGTTATCGCAGTGGGCTGGCCATCTTTCGGATGCTGCAAGACAAACATGGCGCTGCGCTTGTCCTTTACAACGACGGTATGCTGGCTGGCTACCAAAACGATGCTTCCCGAATGCTTGCTTGCTTTGAGGAAAGCCTGTCGCTGGGGCGTGAACTTGAAGACGAACGTATTGTTTCGTATGCCTTATGTGGTTTGGGCCTGGCCGCAAGTGACCGGGGCGAGCTTGGGCTTGCAAAAGACTGTTACCGGCAGAGCTTGGTTTTGAAACAAAAGCTGGGGGACAGGCTCTCGATGATCTGGCCGTTGGCAGGCATGGCGCACATCTTCATGGCCGAAGGGAAGCCTGTATGCGCCGTGCAAATGTTGGGGGCAGTTGCGGCGTTGCGCGAGACGCTTGGTACGCCGCTTTCACCCCCTTACCAAGCGCGCTACGAGACGATGATGGCCGAACTGCGCACCCAGTTGGATGAAGCAAGCTTTACGCAGGCCTGGGAAGAGGGCGAGAAGATGCCGTTCGATCAACAGCTTTTTTTGATGCAGTAGAAGTCAAAAACGTGCCAGGGCCTCTCAGAGATTGCCGGAAAAGTCTCGCCGACCGGTGCGACGCACTTCCATAAGGGGTCGATGACGCCTGTTTCTGCGATAAAGTGCGTCGCACCCTGCTTTTCAGACAGTTTCTCATCTTCCCTCGAGTTCTTGGCGGATTTGTTGTGCGTACGCCTGAAGTTCCTCGTCTGTAGGATAGGGTGGTTTCGATGGGTATAGCCTGATTAACCCATCGTCGAGCTTGCGAGTCTGGATGCGGAAGTGAATGTGCGGCGCTTCCTGGCCGGCAGCTTTGCCGTTGTTTTGCCAGATGCTCAGTCCCTCACAGTGAGACACGGCTTTTACGGCCCGGGCGATGCGGATCAGGCTTTCCATGATCGCCGCACCGACATCGGGCGGCAGGGCATAAATGTCCTCGATGTGTTCTTTCGAGACAACCAGAAAGTTACCCGGGTTGGCCTGGCGACGATCCATGAAGGCCATGACTTTCTCGTCTTCGTAAACGACGTGGGCCTTGAAACTGCCTTGGATAATTTTGCAAAACACGCATTCCTGACTGGGCATAGTCGCTATCCTTTTTCCACTTTTACCGGTTTGCCTGTGCGCGTCGCTTCGAGCAAGGCAACGATTGTCGCCACGTTCCCGCGGCTGTCAGCTAACGAAATCAGCGGCTGCTTACCGAGCAGGGCCGCATCGGCCATGTCTTCCACTTCGCCGGTGTAAAGTCCCTGACCTTTCACTGCGATCGATTCGGTGTGATCCTCGCGTGTCAGATAGATGACATTTTCCGCACCCGGCTTGAACGGAGCCGGCACGGTCAGGGAAGCCTGGCTACCAACAATTTCGACCTGCGCCCGGTAGGGTGCGCAAAAACCGCAGTCGAATTGGGCGTACACATTTCCGGGAAAACGCATCTGGCCGCTGAAGAGCATGTCCACACCGCTGGCGCCGGTCATTTGCCAACCGAAAACTTCCTCCGGTTCAGCGCCCAGGATCATACGGGCATAACTGATCGGGTAGCAGCCCACATCCCAGATCGAACCGCCGCCCAGGACAGGGTCGAAGCGTACATCGTTTTGGCGTGCCAGGTTGAAGGTGAAGGCACCTCGCACCAGGCGCAGGTCGCCAAGCCCGCCGCCATCGACGAGCGCTTTGACGTTGTGGGTTTGTGGGTGATGGCGATACATGAAGGCTTCGGCGACGACTTTCCCGCTTTCCTGGGCAGCCTGCGTGATGGCGTCAACTTCGCGGCAAGTGATGGCGAGCGGCTTTTCGCACAGCACGTGCTTGCCGGCATGCAGCGCCTTGATCGTCCACTCGGCGTGCAGGCTGTTGGGCAGCGGATTGTAGATCACATCTATCCCAGGGTCGGCCAACAGGTCTTCGTAACTGGCGTGGCTGCGCGGAATCTGCCAGTTCTGGGCGTATTTTGCCGCCTTCGCCCCGTCACGGCTGGCCACGGCTGCCAACTCGTTGCGCGGTGAAGCGCGCAGTGCCGGAATAATGGCACGGTTGATGCGGGCGGTACTGAGCAGTCCCCAGCGTAATGTTTCGGTCATTGCAGGCTCCTTTTGATCTTCTGTGTAAACGGCTTACGGACTCGGCCAGATTTTTACCAGGTCTCCGTTGCTGGCTGCCAACCATTGGCCGTCGGCAGAATAGGCGACGCTGATGACCGGTGTAAGCGCTCCGGGAAAAGTACGCCAGCGTTGGCCATTGGCCACTTGCCAGACGATCACGCTGCGATCGTCTCCGCCGGAGGCCAGATACTTGCCGTCCGGGGAGAAAGACAGGCCGTTGACGCTGCCTGTGTGGCCTTGCAGCAGGCCCACGAGTCGCATCCCTGCTGTGGGGTCTAGCGCTGCGGCAGCATCCCACAAGCGGACAGCACCATCCAGCCCGGCAGTTGCCAGCAGCAGACTGTCGGGTGAAAACGACACATCGTTGACGTAGATTTTGCTGGCCTCGATTGTGTGCAGTGGTTCATCGGTGCCCTCCGTGTGCAGGGCGGCCTGGAGGTCCCAGACATGCACCAGCCCGGGTTGCGCCCAACTACCGGCTGCGGCCAGTTTACCGTTTGGCGAGATCGCCACCGCATGCAGCCAGCCGAGGTTTTCTGCCAGTGTTTGTTCAAACGCGCCGTTTTGCGCATCCCAAATCCGCACGCTGCCATCTTGCGAAACCGACAGCAGCCACTGCCCGTCCGGCGAAAATGCCAGGGCGGTGACTTCGCCTGTGTGCCCGTGCAAGCGATGTAACGGCAGGCCATTGCTGGCCTGCCACAGGTGAACGTCGCGTTGTCCGGTTTCCACCCCGGCGACCGTGTCGCCGCGGGGTGAGAAGGCCACTGCGCCGAGCTGGCCCTGCAGTTCCGCATAGGTGGCCGTTTTCCGTTTCTCGGCTACATCCCACGTATCCTGCCCGGCGGCGAGCAGCCGGCCACCTGCTGAAAAAGCCAGTGGGCCGCGTCCCTGGCACAGGATGCCGCTGTTTTCGGGTTGCAAGTCACATGCCAACCAGGTCAGCAGCCGGTCGGCAGGGGTTTTGCCATAGACCATCGACCCGCTGGCATTTTGCTGCGGCGGCCCTTCGCCCCAAAACGACTCGCTGCCGAGCAGGCTGCCCTCCGGCCAGGAGACCAGGCGCACGTCCCATCGCAGTGTGTAGCCAATAGTTTCGTCTCCATAGGTCGCATCCTGCCTGCGGCTGGCGCGTACACAGGTGATCGACTTCACTTCGTCTGTTCTTTCGGCATCGATCCACTCCAGGCCGGTTACTGGTTCCCAATAGATGCTTTCGTAGGGGCGATTGAGCAGGATGAACGTCGGTAGGTGGCTGCCGGGCGGTGTGGCCGTCAGGGTGGTGGTCGTCATGGCGGCGGTTTCGCACAGGCGGCTGGCTTGTTCGTAGAGTTCAACGGCGCCCAGGGTTGGCGTCGCGCCGGGTGTGCCGCTTTCAGGCGTCTGTGTTGCGGCGACTGGTGGGTGTGTTGCCGAAGCGGTCCACACCGGTGGCAAGGTGATCGTATGGGTCGGGGTGTGGCTGGGCGGCGGCGTTAACGTGGGCAGAAGGGATGGCAGGATGATTGCCGTGCGTGTAGACATTGGTGCGGCCGGGTAATCGGTGGCGCTTGCGTAAGGGGTGAGCGTCGCCGCGGGCGTGGAAGCACGGCAGCCTGCCAAAAACAGCGCCAGGGCGAGCAGAAGAAAACAATGTGCGGGACGGATCATTTCGTTTGCAGTGTTTCAAGCAGGGCAAAGTAGGCCGGTTTCGGCTGGTAGGTCGCGTCGAAGAGCAGGGCAGACCCATACCCGTCTTTCGTTTCCGGTATCCAGGAATATTTGTCGGTAAAGCCCCAGGTGATGAAGGCCGTACACTGGGGGAGTGCCAGGCAAGTTTGAAGGATTTTTTGATAGGTGTCGGCCTGCTCCTGCAAGTCTTCGGGGGTTGGATCATCGTTGAGCGCCACGTCCAGTTCGGTGATGTGAATTTGTAGCCCCAGGTCGGCCAGCCGCTGCATGTTGCGGGTGACGCTGTCCAGATTTTGCGCACCGCCAGAATCGAGGTGAAACTGCATCCCGACGCCGTGGACGGGCAGGCCGCGGGCCAGCATGTCTTCGACAAGTTCGTAAAGGCCATCCGATTTCTTGTTGATCCCTTCGGCCGCGTAGTCGTTGATAAAAAGTAGTGCGTCCGGGTCGGCTTCGTGCGCCCACTGAAAGGCCAGGTCGATGTACTCCGGCCCGAGCTGCTTGTACCAAAAGTTCCGCTGTACGTCGCCGTTGCCGGTCATGGCCTCGTTGACCACATCCCATATCTCCACCTTGCCGCGGTAGCGGCCGACGACGGTCTCGATGTGCCGGTGAAGGATTTCTCTGACTTGTTCGGGCGTCCAATCTCCATATTGCAGCCATTCGGGCATTTGCTTTTGCCAGACCAGGGTGTGGCCGCGCACCTGTATGTCGTGCCCGTGGGCAAAGTTGACGATTTCATCGGCCGCCTGGAAGTCATATCGCCCGGGTTCCGGGTGGACGATACCGAACTTCATGGCGTTTTCGGTGGTGATCAGGTTGAACTCACGCGCCAGCACCTCGGCATAGTCGGCTTCATGGACCAGGCCATTGTTGACGGCTGCGCCGATCAGGATGCCGCGTATATCGGCCTGGGCGCGCAGCGTGTTTGCCGACTGGGCCCGTGGCTGGAAGGCCGGCAGCGGCGTGGGCGTGGCAGGCTGCGTTGGTTCAACCCATACCCAGGTAGGCGTTCGAGAAGGGTCTGCACTGGCCGGCAGCGCAGACGCAGGCATCTCTGTTGCGGTGGCTGGGGGTGCCGTGGCGGCAGGCGGCTGTGTGGTCTCTGCCGGCAGAGCCGTGGCCGCCGGCGCAGGTGCCTGGCAGCTTGCCAGGAAAAAAGCAAACACGAGGCTTACAGAAAAAAATGAGTGTGACGACATGTTCTCTCCGTAGGAAATTGCTATGGATTGTTGCAGGCATTCTACCGCAAATCTTGAACGTTTCCTGATTCGCCGGCCACTTTCTGCGAATCGCACACCAATACTCTTGACTGAACAACGGTACCGCTTTACAATGCAAAAATAAGTAAATAAAGACAAAATTAGTCTGTTTCTTCTGGTTCCGTTTTGGCCTTTATCGCTTCTAACCCGCCGCATAAAGTAGAATAGTCTTGATTCTGCGGCCCATGTGCGTTGCTTCCCACATTGCTCGAAGAAGATACTGGTTAGCCGGCGTTTACTGTTACCCCTCCAATCGCAACACTTTCCAAATTGTATAGCTCCCCTTGTTTGATCGAGCCAGTCTGTGGACTGGCTTGAGTACAATGGCGCTTCCACGTGGTGGAAGAGTCCAATCTATCTCTCGAAGGAGGAACGTATGAAAAAGTTATGGTTCGTTTTGCTTGCATTGGTGCTTCTCTTGCCGGGTATCCAGCCGGCTGCCGCGGCCAACGACGGCCCGGCGCAGATCATCGGCGCCGATTTGGAGACCGCAATTCCAAACCAGTACATTGTCGTCTTCAAGTCAGATGTGAGCGTTCAGGCGGTCGACAAGGCGATCGAGAGCGTCGCCAGCCTCAAAAGCGAAAGCGAAGAGGCGATGGCCGTTCACTATCGTTACGACACGGCACTGGTCGGGTTTGCGGCTACCCTGTCAGACGAGGCGTTGAAGGCGATCACGCAGAATCCGGACGTGGCTTATGTCGAGGCCGATCAGGTGGTCACTATCGATGCCGATCAGGTCAACCCACCTTCGTGGGGGCTGGATCGCATTGACCAACGCAACCTGCCGCTCAACAGCCGGTACACCTACAATTACACCGGTTCAGGCGTCCATGTGTATGTCATCGACACCGGCATTTACGTCACGCACAATGACTTTGGCGGGCGTGCGTCGGCGGCCTATGACGCCGTTGGCGATGGTAGGAATGGGATCGACTGCAACGGTCACGGCACGCACGTGGCGGGCACTGTGGGTGGCGCAAGCTATGGGGTCGCCAAGGGCGCCAACCTCTACGCCGTGCGGGTGCTCAACTGTTCCGGTTCCGGCACGACTTCAGGCGTTATTGCCGGCGTGAACTGGGTTACCAACAACCACAGAAGCCCGGCCGTTGCCAACATGAGCCTGGGCGGCGGCGCTTCGGCCAGCCTCGACACCGCTGTCAACAATTCCATCAATTCCGGCGTGACCTATGCCATTGCCGCCGGCAACAGCAACCGCAACGCGTGCAATTATTCGCCGGCTCGGGTAACGGCGGCGCTGACCGTTGGGGCAACCACCAACAGCGACTCACGCGCTTCTTACTCCAATTACGGTTCCTGCCTGGATTTGTTCGCTCCCGGTTCCAGCATTACGTCGGCCTGGTATGGCAGCAACACGGCCCGTAACACAATCAGCGGCACTTCGATGGCCTCCCCGCACGTAGCCGGCGTCGCTGCGCTCTATTTGCAGGCCAATCCGGGTGCCAGCCCTGCCACAGTTGCCAGCGCCATCAAGGCTGCGGCTACATCGGGCGTGGTGAAGAGCGCCGGCAGCCGATCACCCAACCTGTTGCTGTATTCTTTCCCGTAAAAGCTGCGGTTTTATGGGCGTGTTGAGAAAGTAAAAACGCACTGCGGTCCTTAAAACCGCAGTGCGTTTTTTTGGACTTCTTGAAGCGCAGCGGCTATCGTCAGGTTGTTCTTTGCGGGGATGGCCAGGCCGGCCTGCTCCAAAACCTGCCGCGCGGCCTGGCGATGCTCGTCGTACGTGGCCTCGTGGTAGAACACGAGGCCCAGCAGCGCGATTCCTTTTTGAGACTCCCCTTGCTTCAGGTACAGGCGTCCCTGGTGCAGGAATGCCCGTAAAACCAGTGCCGGCTCTCCTGAACGGGCTGCCAGTGGCAGTGCCTGAGTGAGGTACTGGCCTGCGGCAGTTTGATCGTCTAACCCCAGCGCGGCGTCGGCCAGGTTGATCCATCCGATTAGCTCGGCCCACTCATCGCCGGCCTTTTTGGCCAACGCCAGCGCCTGTTGGAAGTGGGTCCGCGCGACTGCGAATTGCTGCCCAACGAGTGCCAGTTCACCCAGGTTGGATGACGCCAGCGACTGCGCCCCCAGGTCGCCGATCTCGCCGGCGACGGCCAGGCTTTCTTTGTAACAGCGCCGGGCCCGATCGTGGTGGCCGGTGTAGTGGAACGCCGTCCCCAGGTTGTTCTCGGCCAGGGCGATATTGTAGCGATCTCCCAGTGAGCGGCTGATGGCCAGACTCTCTTCGAAATAGGCCTGCGCCTCATCGTAACGGCCCAACTGGCAGGCCAGGTCACCGAGCAGATTGAGCGGGCCGATCTGGCGCCGTGTGTCGCCGGCCGTTTGGGCACTTTGCAGGCTGGCGTGCATGGCGGCCTGCGCCTCGGGCACCCGCCCCGCCCGGCTTTCGAGCAGCCCCAACTGGTAAAGTGCATAGGCCTGCCCCCATGGGTCGCCAATTTGGTCGTAGAGCGCCAGGGAATGTTCACAAAGTTGCCTGGCGCGCCTTCGATCTTTTTGGCGGTATGCCAGGGCCGAGGCAAAAACGAGGCAAAGCGCCTGGTCGCCGGGGGCGTTCAACGTTTCGTACAGCGCCAGAGCCTGCGTGATTGCTCGTTCGCATAACGTATGATCGAGTATGCGGTAGGCCAGTGCCCCCTGGAAAGTAAGGGCTTTTGCCTGGGCCGCAGACTCTTTTGGCAAAGCCTGGACGACCCGGTCAAAGATGTCGAGGCCTTCCGGGTAGCGCGTGCAAATATTGCAGTAATGGAACACAGATTCGATGCAGGCTGCAGCCACCTCCGTCCATCCTTGCTGCACCAGCCGGTTCAATGCCTGACGTGCGTTTTCCCATTCCAGGCCAATTTCTGTCAACGCCTGTAGTTGCCCGGCGCTTTTCAGCGCCTGAGTACGGGCAGCCAAAAAGGCGGCGAAAGATCGGGCATGGCTGTCGTGCGCGAAAGAAAACTGCGCTGCATCGCCGGCCAGCTTTTCGGCGGCGAACTGGCGGATGGCTTCGTGCAGGTCGTAGCGCCCGGTTGCGTTGCGGCGCAACAGCGATTTGTCGAGCAGGGCAGCCAGCAGCCCGGCAGGGATCTCCAGGGCCTGGCTTGCCATTTCGGCCTCGAATCCGCCGCGGAAGACCGAGAGGCGTGCCAGCGCTGCTTGCTCTTCTGCGGAGAGCCGCGCCCACGAGACCTCGAAAACCGCCCGCAGGCTGCGGTGACGTTCGCTGGCGTCGACGGCGGTTGATTCCAGCGAATGTAGCGTATCGTGCAGGCTGCCGGCAATTTCCGCGACGGTGCGCGACCACAACCCGGCAGCGGCCAGCTCGATGCCCAGCGGCAAACCCTCCACGAGCCGGCAGATTAGCGCCGCAGCCCGGCAGTTTGCATGGTCAGCCAGATCGAAGTGAGGCTGCACGCGCTGCGCCCGGCTGGTGAAGAGCTGGAGCGACTCCAGGCCGGCCGGTTCGCTCGCGTCAGATGATGCGGGATACGGCAACCCTTCTACCTGAAAAATGTGTTCTTCCTGTAGGTTGAGCCGCTGGCGAGATGTTGCCACAATCGTGACGCCAGGAGATTGTTGGATAACGCGGGAAATCAGGCTGTCGGCCGGAAGCGGCAGGAGTTGCTCGAGGTTGTCGAGCACCCACAACATATGCTTTTTTTCCACGAAGTGCAGCAGTTGATCGGCGCCGGTCTGCTCGCTATAGAAGGTAAAACCGAGGCCGTCGGCCAACGCACCGGGCAGCAGGTCAGCAGACGCGACTGCACTTAACGGCACAAAGTACACCCCATCACAGAAGATACCGACCTGCTGGCGGGCCGTTTCGATGGCCAGGCGGGTTTTGCCCACCCCGCCGGGGCCGAGCAACGTCAACAAGCGGCAGCACGGGTCGGCCAACAGTTCGCACAGGCGATCCAGTTCGCTTGCCCGGCCGATAAAAGATGTCATCGGGAGCGGCAGATTGTGCGATGCCGGGGAAGACAGGGCGGCGAAGGGGGTATTCTGGCTTGCGCTGCGGCGAATGTCTTCGTATAGCGCAACCGTTTCGGCGGCAGGTTCGACGCCCAACTGCGCTTGCAACGAGCGCCGCAGGTGATGGTACTGCGCCTGGGCGGCGCTCCACTGTCCCTCGCCGGCAAGCAGACGCATGACGCGTGCCTGGGCAAGTTCATCCCAGGGGGCCAGGCTGGCGATTTGCGCGGCGTACTGGCGGGCCGCACCGATCTCGTTGCGCCGTTCGTGCAACTCCGCCAGGATGGTCAGAGCTTCAAGCATGCGACGGGTGGTCGCTTCGCGCCGCAGGCTGGCCCATTCGTCGAAAAGGGGGCTACCGTTGAGGTACATCTGATCGAGAAACGGCCCGCGGAACAACGCGATGGCTTGTTGCAGCCGGCGCACGTTCAGGCGGCGGTCCACTTTGGTGTGGGGTGAATGATGTTGGTAACGATGCAGCGCGGCGGCAATCTCTTGCTCGAAAATAGCGATATCTAACCGGATGTCGCTTTGCGGGTTGACTTGGACCGTCTCGCGCCGGATCAACAAGAAGGGTACGGCGCTGTTTTCGTCGCGCAGCGCCTTCCGCAGCCCCGAAAGGGCCTGCCGCAGGTTGTGTAAGGCCCGTTCTTCCGGTACGTCGGACCAGAGCAGGCCGGCCAGCCGCTCGCGGCGTTGCGGCTGTGATGTTTCGGCGGCCAGGTAAGCCAACAGGGCGCGTGCCTTGTCGGTCTCGAAGGCCAGCGGATCGCCGTCGCAGCTTGCCTGGAATGCGCCCAGGCAGTTGATGTGCAGGGTTGCCAAAGTTGATGCCCCTCCCAAGAGCAGGTTGTCTTTGTAATTATACGCACTTGCCTTGCGATCCTCACACTTTTTTGACGTTTTTTTGACGGGCATCCGCTATGATTTGAAAAGGATTAACCATGAGCAAGTACCTTGCTTTTCTTTTGCGGATTTGGCTGTCGGGTAGCCCCGAGCGGGAAACCTGGCGTGCTTCCCTCGAGGACCCGCATACCCGCCATATTCTGGCATTCGACAGTGTGGAAAATCTGTGCGTTTACTTGCGCGCGCTGGCAACGCTTTCCGAACCGGACGAGCCAGTCCCATCGAAGGGTGACGTTGATTTTCCACCACCGTAAACCTTGCCTGCCTGGCCGGCAGGTAAGGTATGGATGGTTCTTCCGCTTTCTGGGCGAGAGAACCGCACCGATGAAAAGGAGTCGATCTTTATGAACAAAAAAATCATCCCTTCTTTATTGACCTCTGCTGCCGCCGCTGGCTTGCTGCTGGCGTTGTTGCTGCTTCTTGCCGGGACGGGCCGTTCGCAGGCTGCTGCGACGCCTCCGCAGCGGCCTGCCGGGGTATTGGCAGCCCCGGTCAGTGTCATCACCGTCACCAGCGGCACCGACCCCGACACGAGCAACAGCAGTACCTGCCTCAGCGCCAGCCCCTGTACGCTGCGCCGGGCGGTGATCCAGGCGCGCAACCTGCCTGTCATTCAGAAGCCCGTCCTGATCGCTTTCGACATTCCTGCCGATGCTGCCGAGGGCTACGTCGCCGCGCGGCAAATCTGGAAGATCCAGTTCAGCGGCATCAGCACCGATCTGTCGGCGCTGCGTTACCTCAACGGCGACATCATTATCGATGGGAACACCCAGCCCGGTGGACGTACCACCGGCCCCAAGATTATCCTGGTCGGCCCCGGCACCGGCCAGTACGATGCGCTCAAACTGGGAGCAACCCAGACGCAGAACGGCAACGAAATTCGCGGCCTGGGCTTCCAGATGTTCAAAACCCATGTTTACGTCAACTCCAGTAACAATATCATCGAAGGGAATTGGTTCGGCCTGAACGACGACGGGACCGGGATCGTGCTGCGTGGCGGCGGCGAAGACGACGGCAGCGGCAACACGGGTGTCTCGGTGGGGGCCAACGTCACCGGCAATCGCGTGCAGTACAATGTCTTCGCCGGGCTGGCCGGTGTGGCTGCCGCCATCAATGGCGATGACGGCTTCTTCGTACACAACTACGTCGGTACGGCCGCCGATGGTACCGTGCCCGGCAAACAGACCGCCTCCGGCCTGATCTGCTCGCCCGTCGACTGGCTTGGCGGCAGCGGCCTGAGCATGAGCGGGGATGGCAATACGATCGAAGACAATATCATCGCCGGTATCCGTATTGCCGTGGAACCGCCCACCATCCAGGCCGACGCCATCCGGGTTGGTGGCGACCATCACATCATCCGCAATAACCGTATCGGCGTCGATGCCGACGGGGCCAAGATCGGCGTTTGCGGGCGCGGAATTTATTTGCAGAGCGGTACGGAGTTCAACCAGATCGTCACCAACCAGATCGTCGAGCCTGGTTTGTCAGCCATCTCCCTCAACGATACACCGGTCGTGTCCACATCCGATGCAAACACGCTGCGCGGCAACGTGATCGAAAAGAGCACTCCATGGGGCGAGATCGAAGGCAACAACAGCCCCGAAGATGCCATTCAGATCACGAAAAGCTTACCCGATGCTTTCCGTAACTTTAATTCGGCGGCGATCACCGAGATCGATGGGGTGCATCTCAGCGGCACCAGCGGCGCAAACAGCCCTTGCCCGAACTGCGTCGTCGAAATCTTCCTTGACGACAGCGACGCCATCACCGAAGCGCTTCAGTCGCTGGCCGTAGTGACTGCCGACGCGGATGGCAACTGGTCGGCCACGCTGCCGGCTGCCCTGGCCGCCGGCCAGGGGCTGCGTACGACCAGCACCACCGCCCAGTACAACACGATTGCCGGGATGAGCGCCGGAACGACCACCGGCCTGTCGCCGCTCGTGACACCTGGCAGCGGCCCGGCGGACGAGAGGAAGATTTTTCTGCCCCTCGTGATCCGTTAGCCGGACGAACATACTTTCCCGTCTTTGCCACAGTGAACCGGCGGATGACACTTTGCGGCGACTTTTCCCGCAAAGTGTCATCCGTTTTGTAGCTATCCCTTATAATCGTGGCAACCCATGATCCGATAAAAAGGAGTGTTTTATGAGAACGCGATCTAACCCCCTCACCTTTCTGTTGGCCGTCTTGGCCCTCACCAGCCTCTCGTGCAGCCTGGTGACGCGTGCCCTGGAACCCGGTGCAGAAGCTACACCCACAAGTGCGGCGACGGCCGTGCAGGTGGTGTCCCCGACGCCGGCGCCAACCAGCGCACCGGCTGATGAAAACGAAGAAACGCCGACCGAGAAACCACCCGCGACTCCGACGGCCTTGCCGGCAGAGACGGCAACCGCACCGCTTATTTCCGGTGATGTATTTCGCTACGAGCAGGGCGGCTATGCCTTCGAGCAGGTTGCCGGCTGGAATCTTGAGACGGTTGCCGACTTTACGGTCATGGTTGCCCCCGATGGTGACCAGGATCAAGGGCCTGCCGTCTTCTTGATGAGCGAGGCGCAAGATGCAGCCATGACCCTCAGCGAACTGTACGATCAATATGCCAGCGAGATGGATGATGGCGATACGGTGCTTTCTGCGCCGATCGACGTCCAGATCGGCGGTGTACCCGCACGGCGGGTGGATATTTCCGGCACCGACGATGACGGGCAGGAAATGGCCGGCAGTTTCGTGGTGGCCATGATCGCGCCGCAGCGCTCGTTTTTGATGCTCGGTATGGCGCCGCAAGATCGTTGGGAACCGGAGGGCCGGCCTGCTTTTGACGCCGTTCTCGCCACGCTGGTGTTTTTCGAGCCGGAATCTTCGCCGGCCGAAACCGAGCCGACGGAGCGGCCAGCCGTTTCAGGCGAACTGGTGCGTAGTTGGGCCACGACGGCCGAAGCGACTTCTGCGTACGGCAGTGTCGATTGGTCGGCCGGGCAGGCCGCCGGCGCACCCAATACCCTTACTTGCGGCGACTATGGCTCGGCCTGGGCTTCGGCAGAAGCGGATGGCGTGGAGAGCATCACACTCTATTACTACGACGCGCCGCTCGTGCCGTCAGAAATCAATATCGTCCAGAGTTACAACCCATCGCAGGTGGTCAAGGTAGAAGTGCTCGACCCCTCCGGCGAATTCGAAACGGTGGTCTACGAGGGTGAACCCGAAGCCGTTAATGAGTGCCCTTACACGCTCTCCATTCCGGTAGACGATGTTGACTATGCCGTCATGGGAATCCGCATCACGGTCGATCAGTCGGTGTTGGGCCTGGGATGGAATGAGATCGATGCCGTCGAACTGGTCGGGTACCCGGAAGCCGGCGGCGAACCGAAGCCGCCCTCGTCTGCATCAGAAGACGATCCTTCCAGTTCCGGCGATGGGCTTGACGCCTGGGAAGACGTCAAGGCACTGCCGGTTTACCCTTCTGCAAGTACCGTCACGTATACGGAAGACATCGGCTTGACATACATGGTTAACGGCGGCGACCGCCAGGAAGTGCTCGACTTTCTCTACGAAGAACTGGACCAGCTCGGCTGGCTGTTGGATGTGGACGAGGACGGCAACTGCCGTAACGAAGACAACTGTATGTCGAAGTTTATGAACCTGGACTACGATGCCCCGGATAACATGATGTGGTTCTTCGTTCACACCGATGCGCTGGATGCGGCGTTGACGCTTACCCTCGTCGAGTCGAACGGCATTGTTGTTGTTTCGATGAGCCTCGTGCCGTAGAAAGCGCTTTCGGGCCGCCGCAAACTCCCGCTCGCCATGGGTTTTGCCGCCCAGTTGAAGACTTCCGAAGTCTCCGTGACGAGAGAGACTTCGGAAGTCTTGATTCTACTGCCCGTTGACTGCAATGCACGCCGGGCCGTCGCTGGCCGGGCTGTTGACCAGCCGCGAGACCGGATGGGCCTTCATCGCTTCGGCAGGATAGGCGCGGAGCAGCGGCGTGAGCTTTTCGGCGCGCTGCTCTGCCGGTTCCAGCCACATTTCGTAGCTTTCCGGCGGCAAGATGACCGGCATCCGATTGTGGATCGACGCCATCAGGCTGTTCGGCTCGGTGGTGATGATCGTGCAGGAGCGGATCTCGCTGCCATCACCGCCGGGCGGCGTCCACCACTCCCACAGGCCGGCAAAGGCAAACGGCTGCCCGGATGCAAGCTGGATGTACATGGGCGTTTTGCCCTTGCCATCGGGGGCTTTCTGCCATTCGTAAAAACCATCCGCCAGGATCAGGCAGCGGCGGCGTTTGAAGGCCGTGCGGAAGGAAGGCTTTTCGGCGACCGTCTCGGCGCGGGCGTTGATCAGCTTGCTGCCGATCGAAGGGTCTTTAGCCCAGGATGGGATCAGTCCCCAATTGAAAAAATCGAGCCGGTGTCTGCCGTCGTTGGGTACGACTGCCACAGGTTGGGTCGGTGCGATATTGTAGCGCGGCCTGAACGTGGCTTCCTGGGGGATGTGCAGCCAGGAGAAAGCCTGGCGCAATTGCTCGGGGTCGATCGTCAGGGTGTAGCGACCACACATGGTTCACCTTTACCAGTAGTGATGGACCAGCGGCTTGATGCGCCGCTCATACAGCGCACCCGCCGCGGCCATCGTCTCCTGCGGGATGGGCGGCAGATCGGCGGCGGCTACGTTGTCCTCGGCCTGGGAGGGGCGTTTGGCGCCCGGGATGGCGCAGCTGACGGCCTCGAACATCAGAATCCAGCGCAGGGCAAACTGGGCCATCGTCCAGCCGGCGGGGACCAGCGGGCGCAGTTCCTCGACGGCCGCCAGCGCGGTGTTGTAATCGACGCCGGAGAAGGTCTCGCCGCGGTCGAAGGCCTCGCCCTGGCGGTTGAAGGCGCGGTGATCGTCGGCATCGAAGGTCGACTGGGCCGTTAGCTTGCCGGTCAGCAGCCCGCTCGAGAGCGGCACGCGGGCCAGGATGCCTACCTGGCGGCGCAGAGCCTCCTGGAAGAACAAATCGGCCGGGCGCTGGCGAAAGATGTTGAAGATGATCTGTACGCTTTGCACGTTCGGGTACTCGATCGCCTTGAGCGCTTCTTCTACTTTCTCCACGCTGACGCCGTAGTAGCGTAACTTGCCCTGCTGTATCAGGTCATCCAGCACGCCAAACGTTTCGGGCATGTAAAAGACCTGTGTCGGTGGGCAGTGCAGTTGCAGTAGGTCGATGGCTTCGGTTTCCAGGTTTTTCAGGCTGCGCTCGACGAAAGCGGTCAGGTTCTGCCGGTTGTAGCCTTCGGCCACGTGCGGGTTGAGCCGCCGCCCGGCCTTGGTGGCCACGATGATCTCCTCACGGCGTTCCTTGCGCAGCCGGGCGATCAGGCGCTCGCTGCGCCCGTCGCCGTAGACATCGGCCGTATCGATGAAGTTGACGCCCGAGTCGATCGAACGGTGCAGGGCGGCCAACGATTCGTTGTCGTCCACCTCGCCCCAGGTGCCGCCGATGGCCCAGGCCCCAAAGCTGATCGCCGAAACTTTCCAACCGGTGCGGCCAAAATTGCGGTATTGCATGTTAATCTCCTTGGAATGAAGTCTTGGTTGATTGATTATAGCGTTAAAACGCCCGACATTTCCCGCCAAAGGCAGAAGAACCAGAAATAGTTTCTGGAGTATGGTGTATGGCCGTCCTGCTTCTTGCCGATGCGAGCGGGGCGGCTTTTTTGTTTGCATGCCAGGAACAATTTGGCCTTGACAGGCTCCGATCGATCTGGTATAAACTGGTTTGTAACACAGACCGGTTTGCTAAGGATGGATGCGATGAAGGACGATTTACAAAAGGCACAGCAGCGCACGCTGCAATACTGGATGGTGGATGGCCTGTCCGAGATTTCGCTGGGCGTTTTGAACCTGTCTTTGGGCGTCTACTTCTATCTCCAGGCCACGCTGGCGGCCGGCAGTCTGCTTTACACGATTCTGAATGCCTGTTTCGTGTGGTTGATCGTGATCGGCGCCTTCGCGATGCGTTCTGCAGTCGGCGCGCTCAAGACGCGCCTGACGTACCCGCGCACCGGCTTCGTCGCTTACCGCCGGGAAGCGGGGGCCAACCGCTGGCTGCGGGCTGCCATCGCCTTTGGCATTGCCATCTTGACCAGCCTCCTGTTCAGCAGCCTGGTGGCCGAAAATCCGGTGGCTTTGGATTGGATGCCGGCGGCGATGGGCGCCGTCTTTAGCCTGGCGCTGCTGGTGATGGCCTGGCGCACGGCCTTGCTGCGCGTTTATCTGCTCTCCGCAGGGGCGCTCGTCTGCGGCGCGGCGCTCTCGTGGGCCGGTATCGGCAATACGTTGGGCGTGGCTTACTTCTACCTGATTACGAGCGCCATGTTGGCCGTTTCCGGCGGCTACACCTTGTTCCGCTATCTGCGCAGCGCGCCTGCGCTGGAAGGTGAGACGGAGGCTGTCGATGGCGAGTGATTTGCGCTCCCTGGGCGACATCGACCGCCTGATCCACGAGCCGGCGCGGGCGATGATCGTGGCCATTCTCTACGCGGTGGAAAGCGCCGATTTTCTTTACCTGCAACGCGAGACCGGCCTGACCAAGGGTAACCTGTCGGTTCATCTCTCCAAGCTGGAGGCCGCCGGTTATATCGCCGTCGAAAAGACCTATCGCGGCAAGATTCCGCTCACGCTTTGCCGCCTGACCGATGCCGGGCGCCAGGCCTTCGATACCTACCGCCAGCAGATGCGCCGCTTTGTGAATGGCTAGAAAGGTGTTTGATGCTCTCCTCGCTTGCTAACACGCCGTGGCTCGTCGGATTGACGACGTTTGTGCTGATGTTGTGCGACTGGCTGCTCACCGTCGCACAGGAGAAAGAAAGGGCCGGCCACTACGCCGCGCACTATCAGAGTTACCCGGTCGATACAATCGAGGGCAATCCTGCCTTGCAAGCTGCGGTGCAGCGTCAAGCGATTGTCAACTTGAAGCACTTGCTGCCGGCCGCACTGGTAGGGACGCTGGCGGCCGTGGTTGTCCCGGCGCTTCACGGCGCGCTGCAACATCTGGTTCTCGGTTATCTTTGGGGCCTGTTTTTGCTGGTCGGCACGCAGCACTTGAGCAACCTGATCGGCTACCGGGTTGGCAGGAAAGGCATTCATGGAAAGTTGTTCTTGCACCAGCGCACGGCCCTGTTGACCCAGGCAGGCAGGTATCTGTCGACGGCGCTTTTTGTGTCGGTGCTGTTTGTCCTGTCGGGTTCAGCGTTCATCCTGGGTGTGGCCGTCGCCGGCTTTGTTTCTGCCCTGCGCCAGTTCGTTTGGCTCAAAAGGGTTCCAAAAATCCTTGCGGACGACGCTCCGCCCACGTAGTTTGATCCGGCATCGAGGTTCTCGCCGGGAAATATCGAGGATCGAAACGATGAACGATTTGGCAATTCGCACACAATCACTCACCCGTGACTTCAAAAGCGTGCGCGCCGTGGACGGCATCGAACTACAGGTTCCGGCCGGCACGATTTTTGGCTTTCTCGGCCCCAACGGCGCCGGCAAAACCACCACGATCCGTTTGCTGCTCGGGCTGCTCGAGCCGACGGCCGGGCGCGCCGAAGTGTTGGGATTCGATACCCGCTCGCAAGGCGATGAAATCCGCCAGCGCTGCGGAGCCTTGCTCGAACACCCCGGCCTGTACGAGCGCTTGAGCGCCGAGGACAATCTCGAGTTCTACGGGCGCGTATGGCGTATGCCGGCAGCGGAACGGCAGACACGCATTCGTGAACTCTTGCAGGCGATGGGCCTGTGGGAGCGCCGCAAGGAAAGCGCCGGTACCTGGAGCCGCGGCATGAAGCAGAAGCTGGCTGTGGTGCGCGTGCTGCTGCATCGCCCGGCGTTGATTTTCCTCGACGAACCGACGGCCGGCCTCGACCCGCTGGCTGCTGCCGCCCTGCGGGATGATCTGGCTTCCCTGGCCGCGCGCGAAGGTGTCACCGTTTTCCTGACGACGCACAACCTGGACGAAGCCGAAAAGTTGTGCCACCGGGTGGGCGTGATCCGGCAGGGCAGGTTACTTGCCAGCGGCCCGCTGGACGAACTGCGCCGGCAGGGCAGCGCGCCGCACCTGGACATCCGCGGCGAGGGCTTCAGCGAGAGCGTCTTGGCGCAGCTCGGCAGGCGGCCGGAAGTGGCTGCCGTGCGTCTGCAGGACGGGGGATTGCGTATCGAACTGGCCGGAGAATACGAATCGGCCCCGCTGATCGGCCTGCTGGTTGGCGCGGGGGTGCAAGTCGAGGAAGTGCGTCGCAGCCAGGCCACCCTGGAGCAGGTTTTCTTGAGTTTGATGGAGGAAGGAAATGGTTAGCGATATCTTGACGGTTTTATGGAAAGAACTGCGCGAGTTGCCGGTCGCAGCCGGAGGTGGCTTCCGCGGCGGCAAGGGCGGCATGTTGATCTTTTTGCTTGTCTTCGGCGTTTACATGCCTTTGCAAAGCGGCCCGGGCTGGGTGACTTCGCCGTTGAGTTTGCTTTACTGGGCCTGGGTGCCGTTTCTGCTGGTCAGCAGCGTGATTGCCGACTCCTTCGCCGGCGAACGCGAACGGCACACCCTCGAAACTTTACTCGCCAGCCGCCTTTCGGATAAGGCGATCCTGTTCGGTAAGCTCGGCGCCGGCATCGTCTACGGTTGGGGCATCACCATCGCCTGCCTCCTGCTCGGCCTGGTGGCCCTCAACCTCGTTCACGGCAAGGACGGCCTGCTGCTCTATTCGCCGGCCGTCGGGGGCGGTATTCTGGCGTTGACCTTCCTCGTCGCTGCACTGGCTTCAGGCCTGGGGGTCTTGATCTCGCTGCGCGCGGCAACGGTGCGTCAGGCGCAGCAAACCTTTAGCTTCGCTTTTTTGCTTGTGTTCGTCCCCATCTTCGCACTTCCCCTGCTGCCGGAAGCCTGGCGCGTGCGCTTTTCTTCGGCCGTGATGAATGTTGAAACCAACCTCACCCCGCTCGTGCTCGTGGCCGGCTGCGTACTGCTGCTGCTCGACGGGATTTTGATCGCCGCCTCGCTGGTGCGTTTTCAACGCTCGAAGCTGATCTTGGATTAGCGCCTCGTCAGGGCGCAAGCCGCCAGACGTGCACGACCGGCTTTGCGCCGTCGGCAAATAGTTCCAGCACGTAGAGCAGCCCGCCGGCGCGGTCGAAGGCTACGTCGCCGATGCGGAAGCGCCGCTGCACACCCTCGCCGAGCATTTCTGCTTCCACGTTGGCGGGATTGTGGTACAGCACCGCTTCGAGATCGAGCGTGGCGTACGGCTGCGGCTGCCAGGCCGCCAGCTGGCCGGCAGCAACCTGCGCCAGGTCGCCGGGATCGTAAAAGATGATCTGCGCTTCCATGCGGCTGCTCCACCAGCCGCGCGCATCGTTGTGGCCGCTGCATTCGAGAAGGTCTTCCGGCGGGCAAGGCGTGCCGTCGGCCTGGTAGCAGACCGTGTATTGGCCGACGAAATCGCCGGCCACACAGGGGTACTGCGGCCCGGCGGGGTTGGTGTAGCCGTACCAGTATTTCTCCCCGGTGCTTTTTGTGCCGGCGAAGATCACGGCCTGCTTGCCGGATGCGTTCGTCAGCCAGGCACCGCCTTCCCATTCGTCGGGGTGCTGATAGCCGTTCAGGCAGCCTTCGATATGGGGCGTGTCGAGCGAGCTTTGGTAGCGCAGCAGGATGCTTTCTTGCAGGCGCGTGCCGGACGCGGCCGGCGTTCCGCCGGAATCGAGCCAGGGTTGGTACGCGAAGAGCGCCGGCCCCATCCCCGACCAGCCGCCGTCACGGTAGCGGCCGGTGGCCAGCAGGCGGCCACCGGTGTGGCGGTTGGCCCAGTCGGCGGGAATCTCGAACAAGTAGCCGTTGACGCTGTTGAAGTCCTGGTTGCCGATGAACCATTCACCCTGGAAAGCTGGGGCTGCCAGGTTCGTGCTGACCCAGGCATGCGTGGCGGGCGCGAGATCGGGCGGCATGTGCTGTCCCCAGGCCAGGTGCAGCAGGGGGCCGGTGGCGGGGTTGTCGAGATAGGCCATGCCGATGCGCGGGATTTCGTCCAGCCCGGTGAAGCGCCCGGCGGCCACGTCGGTGAAATCCTGCCGGAAGGCGGTGCGGTCGAGGCTGTCCAACGGCCCCTTCACCGGCGCAGGGATGTCAAGCTCGGCCACCTGGCTGCCGTTGGGCAGTTCGCCGTAGGCCAGCCGGTCGTGGCCGGTAATGAAGAGCGTGCCGGGAAAACCGTCGTTTTCCGCATCGCTCCCCGGGCGGAATGTCATCGCATTTCCGCCGTATTCAAAGGTATACGGACGTTCGCCGCCGTCGGGCAGGCGGATGGCGCCCAGGTAAGTCAGGTCGGCCGGCTGGATGCGTTCACCGGTTGGGTTTGCCTTGCAGGCAACGGTTGGCAGGAATGTTTGGTTGCCGGCGGTCGGCGAGGCCGCCAGCGCCGGCGCAGGCGCACCGGACGGCGGCGCGCTCCAAGAGCAGGCCAGGATGGCCAGGCCGAGCACTGCTGCTGTGGCCGGGCGGCGGCTGCGGCGGCGGGTGAACAACGCCGCGCCGAGAACGGCCAGGGGGCCTGCCAATGTCGAGCCACATACACTCCCGCGCCCGCTGCCGGATGTGGGCGTTTCGCTCCGCGCTGCGGTAGGGGTTGGCGCGGCTTGCGTTGCCGCAGCTTCGCCGGGTGTTTCTGTTGGCGGCACGTCTGGCCCGGCCGCGGCCGGGCTGCTGCTGCGCTGCAAATCGTCCACCCACAATACGCCGGTGTTGGGCGCTCCGTCCAGGGCGTTGAAGCCGAAGGCGATACCCAGCACGGCTTGGTGTGCGTCGAACGGCGCGCCGGCGTTTTCTTCCCACGCTACCCGGCGGAAGTCCTCCCACCGTAAGGCGATCGGCGCCCACCCGCCGGCGCTCGCCGCCGGGAGATAGACGGTCGCTGCATACGTGTCTGGGCTTTCTGTGCTGCCGGCATACAGGTCCACGTTGAAGGCCTGGCCGGCCGGCTCGGCCGAATACAGGTTGAAGGTGATTCCTTCGGCGCCGGACCAGTTTTGGCTTTCGTCGAAATACAGTGCGCAGGTGGCCCAGCCCTCGGCGGGCACGTCGAAGTCGATTTGCAGGGCGTGCGTGCCGTTGTGGGCCGTTCCGGTTGTGGGGGCGCAAGTGATGCGCGTTTCCGTGGCTTCGTCTCGATAAGCCTGCCAGCCCTCGCGGCTCGTGCCAAGTGCGCTTTCGAAGCCGTCGATTTCACCCGGCAGGCCCGGATCATTTTCCGGCGTAGCGGTGGTCTGCTCGCTTTCTATGGAAGGCGTGGGCAGCGCCGGCACGGATGTTGCTTTGGGCGCGGCCTCGCCTGGCGGTGTGGGCTCGTGCGGCTTGCCGGCCTGCCAGCGGTGGTAGAAAATGTTGAGCAGGGGGATGAATTCTTCGGTGGCCTTGCGGCTGCCCGCTGCTGATGGATGGTCGTCTTCCGACGGGTAAGCCAGGGTGTTGCTGGCCGTGGCAACGTGTTCGATCTGGCCATCCGCATAGCGGTGGTGGGCGTCGGGGGCCGTCAACACGTTGTAAAAGTCGAAGACGGCCACATTGTTTTGCGTGTAGTCATTATCGTCGAGCCAGTCGTTTTGCAGCCAATCGTTGAAGGCGCGCGCGTTGGCCGCATAGGTGCCATCTTGCAGGGGCGGGGCGGTGATGACGACGAAGAGCTTGTCGGGCCGCGTGGCGAAGTATTGCAGAATTTCGTTGTAGACGTACTTGGCGTGGCCGACACTGAGCCAGCCGCCCGCATCCGGTGCGTCGCTGGGGTTACCTTCCAGCGCCGAATTGGGAAAGCACGACTTGAACAAGACGATCGCATTCTCGCCGCCCGGATCGTTCCGGCTGCGGGTGTAGTCGGCGTGTTGCTCGTTTTCGCCGAAGAGCGCTGCCATGTAGTCGGGGGTCCGCTCGCTGCGGAACCACTCGATCCAGTTGGGAATATCGGTCCGATCGCCAATGCCGTCCGGCCCCCAACCGTAGTTTGTGTCGCTGACGAAGTAGTTGTTTTCGGCCAGGGCGCGGCCCAGGTCGCCGTAGCCATCGCGCAGCCAGTTTTCGCCGGTCGAGTGGTGGATGAAGATGAGCTTGACAGGTTCGCCGGGTGGCGTGGGATCATCGGCCTGGGCGGCTGCCTGTCCGGGCCGGATGATGACGAGGATGAGTGCGACCAGCAGGCTCACCAGAATACTTTTTTTCATAGGGTGGTTCATGGTTCTTGCAGATTGAAAAGCAGCCTCGGGCTGCGCCTTCGGTCCTGATTGTCCATGGCATAAAAAGCGGCATGGACCGCACCCAGTGGACGAACGGCGAGTCCTAGGGTTTTGCCATCCAGCAGGCGTTGCAGCACAGGCCTGGAGATGGTAATCCACGTTTTTCCGTTGCGTGCGTCGTTGGCGCGTGTGTCGTAAATCATTTGCGTGTTGAAAACTTCATCGAGCGTTTTTCCCTGGCATAGGCTCTGGCAGGTGACATCTTCTTGATCCCATTTGGCGTCCCCGCCCAGGATTTCCGTCACGCGGATTTTGCCGAATTCGTACAGGTCGTCGAAGGAATGCTGGACCGAGTGTGTCGTCAGCTCCAGCAGCCCGCTGCCGGCTGCGCGCTTTCCGGCGAACGCTGCCAGGTCCCAACGCATGATAATGCACTGCGTCCCGTTGACGGTCAACAGGTGAACCTTCCCACCCGGTTCAAGGATGCCCCACCGGTTGAAGTTGACATCGGGGTACTGCGTGTCGACGAGGCTGTCGTGGGCAACGACGACCTGGTGGGCGAAGGTATCGACGCCCGGAATGGGCGGGTGGTAGGGCGTCTGCTCGCCCTGATCCGCGCCACAGGTGGCCAGATCGACCACCTCGACCTTGTAGTAGGCGACATCGACCCGGTACTTTTCCAGCCCCCAGTCCATCAGGGCCATCTGGCCGAATACTTGATCGCCCGGCACGGCGTCGAAGCCCTGGGTGGTCATGCTGATCGTGTGCCAGTGGGTCGTATCGGGGATATCGAACTCCATCAGGTGGGAATGGTTATCTACCGTGCGCTGCGTGCGCAGGTGCAGGTTGACGCGCCGCGGGGCGTGGCTGGAACGAACTTTGGCTTCGACGCGCAGCGCGTGGCCGGGCCGGTTCAGCAGATCGAGGTCCAGCCCACCGGTCACCTCACGCCGGATCAAGGCCCACCAGATATTGCGCCGGTCGCCGGTGGCATCTACCAGAATGGAAGCGAAACCCTCGCCTTGTTGAAAGTCCATCGTGGCCGAGCCGTCGCCGCTATACCAGGCCCACGCGTTGATGGCTTGTGTATTCGTGCTGAAGTCATCGAGAAATCTCTTGCTCTGTTCCATAGACCCTTCCTTTCACCATTTAGTATAGCAGCGTTTTGCAGATGGGGAGGGCGAACCCTGTGTTCGCCCTTGCTTTTGCGCCATACCTCGCAAATTTCGGTCTGACAAATCAGACCAAATTTGGTAAAATAGGAGTGTAATCTCGTTTTGGAGGAGGGCTTATGCGGTATCTCAAGCATGCGTTCGGGGCGGCCATTTTTATTGTCGCGCTTACTGCGCTGGCATGGTACGTTCTCGACACCCGTTTTCTGTTGCCTGTACAGGCTGCCGAGCAGGCCAGGACGATTGACTGGCTCTTCAACTTGCAGTTTAAGTTGATGGCGGTAATGTTCGGCCTGATCGCCGGGTTGATGCTCTACAGCATCATCTTCTTCCGGCGCAGGCAAGGTGACACCACCGAGGGCCTCTATACCACCGGCAATACGCCGCTCGAGCTGGCGTGGACGGCGATTCCCCTGGCAATCGTGATCGGACTGGCGCTGATCGGCGCCCAGAATCTGGCCGAGACGCAGCGCATCGACCCGCGCGCGCTGGAGGTAAAGGTAACCGCCATGCAGTGGTCGTGGCGCTTCGAATACCCCGCTTACGGCATCGTCACCGATCAGTTGATCCTGCCGCGCAACCAGCAGATCGTGTTCAAGTTGAACGCCACGGACGTAATCCACTCGTTTTGGGTGCCGGAATGGCGTGTCAAGCAGGACGCCGTGCCGGGTATCGAGCAGATCTTGCGGGTCACGCCGACGGAAATCGGTGAGTTCCAACTGGTCTGCGCCGAAATCTGCGGCGCCCAGCACGCCAACATGGTTTCGACCGTCAAGGTCGTCTCGCAGGAAGCGTTCAAGGATTGGGTGGCGCAGCAGCTCACCGGAGAAGTCGCCGAAGACCCGGCCGTACGCGGTGAACAGATCTTGCGCACGAACGGTTGTATCGCCTGTCACAGCCTGGACGGCACGCCGCTGGTCGGCCCGACATTCCAGGGCGCTTACGGCCGCCAGGAGACGCTTGAAGATGGTTCGACGGTCACGGTCGATGATGCCTATATCCTCGAGTCGATCCGGCAGCCGGCAAAGGATGTCGTCCAGGGTTATCCCCCGATCATGCAGCCCTACGGAGACGATGTGATCTCCGATGCACAGGTGGGGGACATTATCGAATATATCAAGACGTTGAAGTGACTCGTGAAGGGCGATCGATGTGGGTGTGTCTCGTGCCTCGCCGGTCACCTTTCACGTTTTCCCGGAGTGATTTATGGCTCGTAAACAAGTCGGTATTTTCTCGCTCGGCTTCACCCGCGGCCTGATCGGCCTGCTGATCGCTTCGCCGCTCGGCATTGCCCTGGTTTCGGTAGTTCGGGCGGCGTTGGGGCTAAAGTGGTACGAACCCTTCGACGGTTGGCTGAAAGGATCCTTTTGGTTCAGCGAACCGGCCTGGGTGATGGGGGCGCTTTTTGGCGCGGTCGGTTTTCTGATCGGCCTGGGCGCCTTCAGCGATTGGTGGAAGGTGGCGATGGGCCAGGATGTCGCCGACGTGCCCGCCAGCGATCCGCTGTTGCCGGGGTGGGCGCGCTACTGGAACTTCACCACCGACCACAAGGTGATCGGGGTGCAGTACGTCGTGCTGGCGTTGTTGATGTTCAACATTGCCGGGCTGTTCGCCCTGATCTTCCGCACCGAACTGCTCACGGCGACGATTGATTTTATCGATCCCACGCTGTACAACACCTTCATGAGCCTGCACGGCATCGTCATGATCATGTCGATCCTGGTCGGCATTGCCGGCATTATGAACTATCTGGTGCCCCTGATGATCGGGGCCAACGATATGGCCTTTCCGCGGCTGAATGCCTTCGCCTTCTGGATCAACGTGCCGAGCGCGATCATGCTGATGAGCAGCCTGGCGCTGGGTGGTTTCGACACGGGATGGGTTGGCTACCCGCCGCTTAGCGTGCGTGCGCCGCTGGGTATCCAGATGTTCTTCCTGGGAGTCTATCTCTTCGGCCTGTCGTCCATTTTCGGGGCGCTCAATATCATCGTTACCATCATCCGCTGCCGCGCCCCCGGCATGACACCCTTCAAAATGCCGATTTTCGTCTGGTCTGCGCTGGCGACTTCGATGATTTCGCTGACCGGCACGCAGTTGATCGCCCTTTCCTTCCAGATGGTCATGTTCCAGCGCCTGTTTGGTATGGGCTTCTTCGACCCGGCCAAGGGCGGCGACGTGATCTTGTTCCAGCATCTGTTCTGGTTCTATTCGCACCCGGCCGTATACGTTTTCGTGCTGCCGGGCCTGGGGCTAATCAGCGAGATGCTGCCCGTTTTCGTGCGTAAGCCGCTCTTCGGTTACAAGTGGGTGGCGCTGTCTTCGATTGCCATTGCACTGGTGGGTTTCTTCGTCTGGGCGCACCACATGTTCACCTCGGGCATGCAGGAGTTTCTGCGGGTGCCCTTCATGTACAGCACCTTGCTGGTGGCCGTACCGACCGGCATCAAGTTCTTCAGCTGGATGGGCACGCTCTGGGGCGGCAAGATGACCTTCCAGACGCCGATGCTTTTCATCCTGGGTTCGATCGCCGTTTTCCTGATCGGTGGTCTGAGCGGCCCGCCCAACGGCACGGTTTCGACCGATCTGCACCTGCACGATACGTACTTCGTGGTTGGGCACTTCCATGCCACGATGTTTGGCGGTTTTGTCTTCCCCTTCATGGCGGCGATTTACTTCTGGTATCCCAAGTTGACCGGGCGCATGTACAACGAGCGCCTTGGGCAGGTTCACTTCTGGTTGATCTTCCCCGGTTTCATGATCCAGTCTTTCGGGCAGATGTTCGTTGGCCTGATGGGGATGCGCCGGCGCATCGCCGGTTATGACGAGGGTCTGGGGATCGAGAACGAAAACGTGTGGATCACGATTGCCGGTTTTGCTATCGGCCTGTCGGTGTTGATCTTTCTCTTCAACCTGGCCTACAGCGCCAGGCGCGGCCCGGTAGCAGAAGCCAACCCCTGGCGCTCGCGTTCGCCGGAGTGGTTACTGCCGACACCCATCCCCGAACACAATTATGCACAGCCCCCGCAGGTCATCGGCGAGCCGTACGATTACGGCCTGGAAGGATCGACTTACGTCAAGCTTCCTGCGGAACCCGTACATACGCACTGATTCGGAATGGTCTGGAGAATATTCGATGACGCTTCCTACACTTGAACAACGTAAATCTGAAAAGTATCGCGCCGGGATCATGGTCTTCATGATCTTGACTGTGTTCACCGTGGCGGAGTTCTTCGCCAGCCAGTTGGGGAACTGGGCGCTGGTGTTGATCGCCATTGCCCTGCTCAAGGCCTTTTTGGTGCTGCGCGATTATATGCACATCGGCAAGGTGTTTTATGGTGAGGAGGAAGAATGAGTACGGCAGCAAAAACCAACACCCTGGCGGCTTATCGTCACAAGAGCGCCACCAACCGCATCGGCCTGTGGCTGTTCCTGCTGTCCGATTCGTTCATGTTTGGCGGCTTGCTAATCAGCCGGGTTGCGCTGTGGGGCAACACCCGCCCGGAGTTGAACCAGTACCTGGGCCTGCTCGTCACCTCCGTCTTGCTGATCAGCAGCTTTTTCATGAACCGCGCCGAAGTTGCCGCCGCACACGGCGACCGCAAAAACTTCATGCTCAGCCTGACGATCACCCTGGCCCTGGGAATCGCCTTCCTGGCCGGGGTGGTGGGCGTCGAATGGCAAATCGCCCCCTTTGGCCCCGATGAGGATGTTTACGGCGCCATCTTTTACACCATGACGGGGCTGCACGCTTTGCACGTTTTGAGCGGTGTCATTTTTCTGCTCTTTGTTCTCAACAACTATCGCAAAGGACGCTATACGCCGGAGCGGCACTGGCCCGTCGAAGCCGCTGCCATCTACTGGCACTTCGTCGATGTGGTCTGGATTTTCTTTTACCCGGCGCTCTACCTGATCGGCAATTTGGTCTGAAATTGCCCGAAGGCTGGATGCAAAGCTCTGGCAGTGCAGAGGATGGCCTGCGAGGCATACCGGCACCGAACTATCGGACTGCCGATTTGCCGTCTGAAATGGTGTTGTGATATAGTGGATGGATGGAGCGAACCTCTCTCTCGTCCGGAGACCTTTCAACAAAACCTGCCGGCGCCCTCGTGCGAATGGCGAAGTATTTGTTGGTCCGCTCGTTCATCATTGCCGTAACGCTCTTCGCAGGCGTGTTCATTACCGTGGTGATCGCCAACCAAAGCGGGCAGATCGAAGCCAGCCTCGAAAAAGAAATTCAAGGTGAGCTAAAGCAGCGTTTTCCTGCCCTGTTTTGTTGGGGATGCAAGCCATCTCCTGAAGAACAAGCTGTTCTGGATGATGCCCGCCGGCAGCTTGCCGATGCATCTGGCCTTAACCTGCCTTACTGGCCACGCCAGTTTTGGTGGACGCTTAAGGCGCTCCGGCTCGACTGGAACGAAGACGTGCGTGTTAGTTCGCCACCAGGCTCGTCTTATCCCAGCCAACGGGTGAAGGATATCTTGCTGACCGACCTGCCGCACACGCTGTTATTGGTCGGGCCTGCCTTTCTGCTGCTGTTTCTGCTGGGTATTCCGTTGGCCTTATTCCTTTTCCGGCACGTGGGCAGCTTGCCCGACAGGCTCGTAACATTGTTGGCGCCGGTTTCTTCGATTCCCAGTTGGGTCCTGGGTGTGCTGCTGGTGATGATCTTTGCTGTGGAATTGCGCCTGCTACCGGTTGGGGGGCTGTACGATGTTGCTGCGCCGGACACATGGGTAGAACGGGCCGCCATGATCGCCCGGCACGCGGTTTTGCCGTTATCGGCGATTTTGTTGAGCCTGTTTTTTCAATACGCTTATACGTGGCGCACCTTTTTCCTGTTATACGTAGATGAGGACTACGTGGCGTTTGCCAGGGCCAAGGGATTGCCGGACCGGCTCATCGAAAGACGCTACATTCTTCGCCCGGCGGCTTCCTATATCCTTACCAGTTTTGCATTGATGCTGATCACGTTCTGGCAAATGCTGATTGCGCTAGAGAAAGTAATGAACTGGCCGGGAATTGGCCGTCTCTATATCGAGACTTTGCCCAATTTCCTGGGCGAGAGCTTCTACCCGGGCGTGACCTCTGTCACGTTGGGAATTGTCGTTCTGTTTGCTTACCTGCTGGCGGTGACGGTGCTGGTTCTGGATATTGCTTACGTGCTGGTCGATCCGCGCGTGCGCTTCGATGATGGCAACCGTTCGCTGCGCCTGGTTGGCAGAAAGCATACCTGGCAAATGCGGCCGGTGCGCAAGCGCTTCCCGGGTGTTGAACCGGCCTCGAAGGCCTATCACGTACCGCTATCCCGCCGGGCGCTGGCTTTTGCGCAATCCATACGGGTTGGCTTCAAAACAGCCCGCGAAGTAGCGCTGCCCGTGCTGCGCCAGGTTGTCCGCTACCCCTCGGCGCTCTTTGGCCTGGCCGTGATCCTGCTGTTGGTACTTGGCTCGCTTTATGCCGTCACGGCCTATCCGTATGGCCGCTTGGGGCAGTTGTGGTATTCCAAAATGCTGACAGGCCGCGTCTACACGCCCAGGCTTGCCCAACCGGCGTGGTTGAACGTCTTGCGCCGTCATGACGAGCCTTCGACGATCGTTCTCGGCAGCCAGCATGGCACGGCTACCAAAACGATTCGGCCGGGCAAATCAGGAAACGATGTAATCACCCTTACCTATGCCATCGACTATCCATACGGTGGCTTTCCACAGGAGATATTCGTCTATTTCGACGCAGACTATGATGCCAAACGTCCGTTTGTCTCTCTCACCTGGTCGACGCCAGACGGCAGAAGCTACAACCTGGATGGCTTTTCGGTCACCTCGGCGTTTACATACAGGATGGACGCGATTTCGCCC
This sequence comes from Chloroflexota bacterium, assembly GCA_049325275.1. Classification (GTDB taxonomy): domain Bacteria; phylum Chloroflexota; class Anaerolineae; order Anaerolineales; family UBA4823; genus CAIQJJ01. The sequence goes on along the minus strand of JBMOLU010000073.1, from coordinate 122,631 downwards.
CGGCGCTTTCTCGCCGAAAACCCCCGCTGGCAGGCGTGGTTTGTCAGTTCCGGTAACTATGCGACGCCGAAGACCTGGCTGCTTTTCGCCGACCCGGCCACCGATCAGCCGATGGCGCTGCCGGGCCGTTACCAGTTGGAACTGAAGGTGGCGACCTTTGAACAGGCGACCGATCTGGATGCCGAGCTTGTCTTGATCGGGCAGGTATACGGCGTAGCCGGCACCGATTATATGCGCCGCGATTTATTGGTCCCGTTAATGTGGGGCATGCCCTTTGCCCTGCTCCTGGGGCTGCTCGGCGCATTCGTCACCACGTTCTTGTCCATGTTGATCGCTGCGCTCGGAGTCTGGTACGGCGGCTGGGTGGATAACCTGATCCAGCGCGCCGTAGATGTCAATATGATCCTGCCTGTCATTGCGATCTGTGTCTTGGTATATGCATATTTTGATGTCAGTATTTGGGTTCTTTTAGGAGGTATCGTCCTGTTGAATGTTTTCGGCAGCCCGATTAAATCGTTTCGGGCGGCGTTGCTAACGGTGAAAACCGCGCCATATATCGAAGCCGCCAGGGCTTCCGGTGCAAGTGACCTCCGCATGATTGCGCTTTATCTCGTGCCGCGCATCGTCCCGATTTTGATTCCGCAGTTGATCACCCTGATTCCCAGCTACGTTTTTCTGGAGGCAACCCTCGGAATTTTCAACGTGAGGTCCGACTATCCGACATGGGGACGGGTGGTTTTTGAAGCGCTTCGCTATGGAGGCAGCTACGGCTCCAGGTTCTGGGTGTTGGAACCGATTTTCCTGCTCCTGCTGACCGGCTTGTCTTTCGCCATGCTCGGCTTTGCCCTCGAGCGTATTCTCAATCCGCGCCTGCGCGAGCAGTGAGGCGGGTTGTCCATGCTATAATCGCCGTATGATCCGTTCACGTTATGCCCTTTTCCTCGGTTTTGCCCTGGGTTTGCTTGCAGCCGTCGTGGTAGCATCCCTACTCCTGCGCAAACCCTACCAGTATCGCGGTTCGCTGATAGAACCGGCCCGGCCTGCATCCGATTTCACCCTCACCGCCGGAGACGGCCGGCCTTTCACGCTCAGCACCCAGCGCGGCCGTGCGGTGCTGATCTTCTTCGGCTACACTCACTGCCCCGACGTTTGCCCGGTGGCCCTGTCTGAATATAAACAAATTCGCCGGCGCCTCGGGTCGACGGCAGACAGCGTTACGTATCTCTTCATTACCGTCGATCCCGAGCGCGACACGCCGCAGGTAATCGGCGACTACACCGGCCTGTTCGACCCGGCCATCATCGGCCTGACCGGTACGCTGGATGCGCTCGAACCTGTCTGGCAAGCGTACGGCGTGGTGCGCACCGTACATCCACCCGAAAACGGTACCTATCTCGTCGATCACACTGCCCGCACTTACCTGATCGATCTGGATGGCAATCTGCGGCTGACGTATCCCTTTGGTTTTGGTGCGGAAGGGGTAGCCGAAGACCTGCTGCACCTTCTGGCTGAGCGCAATGAATAACCCCACGGGCACCCCGGCCAGCCGCCAGCGTAACCGCGCTATCGTTCACGCCTTTATCCGGCGTTTCTTCGTCTTGCTGGCCGTTTCGACGGTTGCCTGGCTTTTGTTCGGCGAGATTGCCTACCGCCTGGTCAAGGACCCGGCTTCGCGTCCGCCCACGACGGTCGAACTGCTCATCCCTGCCGGTACGGCCGCACGCGTGGCGGCCGGGGAAGCGCCGCCGGGCATTCCTGATGAGTTGGTCTTTGTGGCCGGCGACACCCTGCTGGTCAAAAACGAAGACGTTGTCACGCACCAGCTGGACATTCTCTACATCCCGGCCGGCGCTTCGGCCAGCATGCAGCTTCCTGAGGCCAATGAGTTTGCCTTTTCGTGCTCGTTCCAGCCCGATAACTACTTGAACCTGACCGTGCGCCAGGCCACTACCTGGACGACGCGCCTGAGCGCTTTGTGGTACGGCGTTCCGGTCACGGTGATGCTGCTCCTGGCCTACAGTTTTATCTTCTGGCCGCTGAAGCCGCAGGAGAAATGAGCTTTCCCTTCTTTTCCCGCCGTTGGCTCCTTCCGACCGTGCTTGCGCTGGCAGGGGTCGTTGTCCTGGTGCGCCTCGGGTTGTGGCAGCTCGACCGCCTCGAGCAGCGCCGCGCTTTCAATGAACGTGTGCTGGCGCAGGTCAACGCGGCGACGCTTGATCTCAACCACACCATCCCAGGCGATATCGACCGTATGGAATACCGGCCGGTCGTCTTGCGGGGTTCGTACGATTTTGCCCACCAGGTGGCCCTGCGCAACCAGGATTACCACCTGCACCTCGGTGCGCACCTGTTGACCCCGTTCAAGCTGGCCGGCAGCGAGCAGGCTGTTCTCGTCGACCGCGGCTGGATTCCGCAAGATGATTTCCTTTCCGGCGACTGGGCGAAATTCGACCGGCCCGGCGAGACTACGCTGCAGGGCGTCGTGCGGGTTTCTCAGGATAAACCTGACTTCGGCCAGATCGGCGATCCCACGCCCGCTCCCGGCGCTCCGCCGCGAACGGCGTGGCGCCTGGCGAATGTGCCCATCATTGCCCGGCAGATTCCCTATTCCCTCCTCACTAGCGTTTACATCCAGCGTACGCCTGAAATCGAAGCGGCGCGCCCGGTGGAAAACATCACTGAGCCGTTGGCCAGTTCGCCAGATCTCGACTTGAGCGAAGGCAACCATCAGAGCTATGCCCTGCAGTGGTTCAGTTTTGCTGCAATCCTGGCCCTCGGGTACCCTGTTTATGTGCTCCAGACCGAGCGCAAGAAGGCTAACACAGGTAAAATAGAACGATGACAAACCTTATCCGTTTCACCTTGCTTTGGGTTGTGTTGTTTTCGGTAGCAGCGTGCCAGTCGCCGCCGCTGCCGGTGGGAACGCAGCCGGCCACACCGTCAACCGCACACGGCCACCCTACTCCCTCGACCGTGACACACGTACCTGCGGAAAGCGGGCCGAAGGATACAAGCCTGTTGGGAATGCAAGAATCGGGCGGCTTTGCGAGCCAGTTTGCCATCGCCGACCAATTCTTGCTGGCCTTGACCGGCGTCCCAGCGGCTCCGGATGGGCAGGCTTACCAGGGGTGGCTGACATCGGGGGATGGCGCCGTGCTTGCCGTGGGGCAGCTAGTTCCCGCGGCCGATGGGACCCTGTCGCTTGCATGGACGTCGCCAACCGGCGAGAATCTGCCGGCGCGCTTTACGGGCTTCGAGATCACCCTCGAGCCGGCCGATGGTAGCGATATACCCACCGGCGAAGCCGTCTACGCTGGCGCCATGCAGGACGAGCAGGCGGCGCAGGTGCGTTTGCTTTTTGTAACCAATACGGTAGAGCCGGCCACACCGCTCAATACACCGTTCATGCCGGGTATTCTGGCGCAGCTCGACGTTGCCATCCAGCATATTCAGAACGCGCAAAACGCCGAGGCGATTGCGGCCTATGAAGAGATGCGTATCCATCTGGAGCACGTTATCAATATCCTGGAGGGCGCACAGGGTGAACGTTTTCAGGATTATAACGGCGATGGGGCGGCGCAAAACCCGGGTGATGGCTTTGGCGTGAAAGGCTATGCCCGCCGGGCGGCCGAGGTGCTAGCCGTTCCTGAACTGGCCGATTCCATCGAAGAAGACGTGAACGCTTTACAGGATCAGGCCCTGGCCATCCTGGAGCAAACGGACGTATCCCAGGTGGCTGCCTCACTGGCCGCGATGCATGTGGCCGGTGAAGCGCTGCGAGATGGCCCGGTAGCAGCGCTGTCCCGCCAGGCCGATCGGCATGCCTGGTTTCCGGTTCGCTCGGTGCCTTGAGCGGCCGGCGAGTATCCCTTCCCTGCCACGCTTATGTTTCGCTTGCGTATCGGCTTACGTTATAAACTCGGCTTCTGGATGCTCTTGCTCGGTATCGCGCCGTTGGTTTTTGCCGGGGTATTGACGCTTTCCATGCTTTTCGCGCGGTTGTTTTTACTTTCGACGCAGTTGGAAGAAGCCGAAGCCTTTTTGCGCGTCAACGTGGTTGGCCGCAACCTGACCGGGGCAGCAGCCGACACGGTTGTCGATATGGATACCTACCTGCTCGAGCGCATCGACGATGTGCGCCGTTGGAGCGAGGAAGACGTCATCGTAAAGGCAGCGTTGGAGGGCAGCCAATCGGCGCAGAAGCTCGGCCTCGGCGGCATCGCCGGGAACGACGCCGCTGTCAAAGAGAAGCTGGCTGGCGATCTTTTCGTTCCTATCACGTATACCGTCTTCTCTCCGGCGCTTTCGTACGTTTTTCGCCAGGTAGAGAACCAGCCGGTTTACCTGGAAATCCTGTTGACCGACCTGCATGGCCTGAACCTTCTGGCTACCCGCCGTGTGGATCGGGTCGCCCACACCAACGAGGCCTGGTGGCAAGACGCCAACCGCATGGACCGGGCCGGCATGGGGATCGTCGAGCCGTTTGTCGATGTCGCCACCGGAAAGCCGGCCATGGCGATTGCCCTGCCGGTGGTCGATCCCAATACCAAGCGTATGTTAGGCTCTTTGCGCGCCATCATCAGCCTGGAAGGGTTACAACAGCGCATCTCCCAGAAGGCGGTCAGCGATTCGGCGGAGATTCAGGTGCTTACTTCCGAGGGCCGTCCGGTCGCTGACACGGCGTCCAACCACAGCCTCGCGGTTGTCATTTCGAGCACGCTCGATCTCGAAGGAACGCCGGCCGGCATGGCTTTGAGCGCCCAGCTTGGGCCGGGCGGCGCCGGTTTTACCGTTGTCGATGCACCATCGGGAAACGTTTTGGCAGGCTACGCCCATACGTCTGGCAGCGAATTTTACGATCACCGGGCGCGGCTTTCGGGTTTTCCGGGGTTTGGGTGGGGGGTGGTCGTTTCCCAGCCGGAGGCGGTGGCTTTGCAGGTGTTGAACAAGCTGATCCTCACCGGTGAAGAACTGGCACAACTCCCCGACCAGCTTGGCTGGCTGTTTGCCATTACGGGTGTCCTGGCGGCTTCGTTCAGCCTGTTGGGGGCCATCATCCTTTCCGGGCAGATCAGCACGCCGTTGATTGCCCTGAGCCGCCAGGCGCAGCGCGTGCGCCAAGGCGACCTGGACGTGCAAGTGACGCCGCATTCGGGCGACGAAGTCGGTATTCTTGAATCGGCTTTCAACGAAATGGCCGATGGGCTGCGCCAGCGCGAGCGCGAACGTGATATATTTGGCCGGGTCGTTTCCCCCGACGTACGTGAGAAGCTGCTCACCGGCAAGCTCGAACTGGGCGGCGAGACGCGCTGGGTGGCCGTGCTGTTTTCGGATATTCGCGATTTTTCCTCCCTGTCGGAGAAAATGTCTCCGCAGGAAGTGGTAGCCTTTCTCAACGAGTACATGACCGAAATGACCGAGGCGATCAGGCCTTGGGGTGGTTATATCAATAACTTTATCGGCGACGCCATCGTGGCTATTTTCGGCGCCCCATTGGACCAATCCGACAAGGAGTGGAAAGCCGTTGCTGCGGCGCTGACCATGCGCCGCCGTTTGAGTGCGCTAAACGAACGCCGCATCCAGCGCGGTGATGTACCGATTCGCAGCGGCATCGGTATTTCCACCGGCGAGGTGGTTGCCGGGCAGATCGGTTCGCTCGATCGCCTGCTCTATACCGTCATCGGCGATGCCGTCAACGTGGCGGCTCGCCTCGAGGCGCTTACCAAAGACATGGATTATGCCATCCTCATCAATGGCGTTACCGCTGAAGCCGTGCAAAGGCAGCGCAGCATCATCCTGAAGCCGCTTGGTCCGACCCAGGTCAAGGGGCGCAGCGAGCCGGTGACCCTTTTTGCCGTCTTCGAAAAGGGCGATCCGGAGGCTCAGGACCCACTGATCTCATTTCCTGAAGGAGGCTTTTTATGAAATCAGATTTTATCTGGATGGACGGCCAGCTCGTTCCCTTTGAGAAGGCCACCGTGCACTTCGATACCCCGACGCTGCACTATGGGGTCGGTGGTTTTGAAGGTATTCGCTGTTACCATACCGCAAAAGGGCCGGCCGTGTTTCGCCTGCGCGAGCACCTCGAGCGCTTACGTGCTTCGGCGCATATTTTGGGCCTGGCAATACCCTACTCGGTCGAACAATTGCGCCAGGCGGTTCATGAAACCATCCAGGCCAACCGCTTTCAATCCTGCTATATCCGCCCATTGTTCTATCTGGATGGGCCGCTGGGGCTGAATATGGACGCTTCGCAGGTGCGGGTCGGCATTTCTACGTGGGAATGGGGCAAGTACCTGGGCGAAGATGCCCTCGAAAAGGGCATCCACGTGCAGGTTTCATCCTTTACGCGTCACCACATCAACGTGATGATGACCAAATCCAAGGCCGCCGGGAATTACGTCAACTCGATGCTTGCCAAAACTCTGGCGCTGCGTTCCGGTTATGATGAAGCCATTTTGCTCGACGCCCAGGGTTATGTTGCCGAATGTACCGGCGAAAATCTCTTCCTGGTGCGCAAGGGCGTCGTTTTCACACCCCCTACGGCTACTATCCTGGAAGGTATCACGCGCGAGAGCATCATCACCCTGGCGGGCGACCTGGGCATCGAAGTGCGTGAGCAGACCCTCTCGCGTGACCAGCTTTACGTGGCCGATGAGGTCTTTTTGAGCGGCACGGCAGCCGAAGTAGGCGGCGTCAGCCGGATCGATTACCGCCAGATCGGCGAAGGCAAGACCGGCCCGATCACCCGCAAACTGGCCGAAGCTTTCACCCTGACCATCCAGGGTGACGGCAGGCGTTCGGTAGAATGGCTCGACTACGCCGGTTAGCCGGCCCGTTGGCTGGCCGGCGTCGAAGCTTTCGTCTTGGGTAGCGCAGGGCCGGTCGATATCTCTTTGCGAGGAAAATTTATGGATTTCTCCCTTAACCTTTCGAACACTCCTTCTCCATCGGAAAGCCCGGCAGAGCACGTGCGGATGCTGATCCTGGGATCCGGCCCCGCCGGCTTGTCCGCAGCCTTGTATGCTGCGCGTGCAGATTTGAACCCCGTCCTGCTGACGGGCATGGAACTGGGCGGCCAGGTGTCCTTGACCTACACCGTAGAAAACTATCCCGGCTTTCCCGATGGGGTCGGCGGGACGCAGTTGGTCCAACTGTTCCAACAGCAGGCCGAGCGCTTTGGGGCCAGGGTTATCATGGATTCGGCTTCCGAAGTGGACCTCTCTACCCGGCCGTTCCGTGTCAAGTCGTACACGGCTGCCTACCTCGCCGATACGCTGATCGTTGCCACCGGCGCAACCCCCGTGCACCTCAATATCCCGGGCGAGGTCGAGCTTACCGGGCGCGGGGTTTCTTACTGCGCTACCTGTGACGGCTGGTTTTTCAAGGAGAAGAACGTGGTCGTGGTCGGTGGGGGCGATAGCGCCCTGGAAGAGGCGCTCTTTTTAACCCGCTATGCGGCCTCCGTCACCGTCATTCACCGGCGTGATGAGTTTCGCGCCGGTGCCATCCTGCAAAAGCGCGCCGGCGAACATCCCAAGATACGCTTCGTCCTGAATACGATCGTAACCGAGATCCTTGGTGAGGATGCCGTTCGTGCGGTGCGCCTGCAAAACAAACTGACCGGCGAAACCGCCGAACTGCCTGCCGATGGCGTGTTTATCTTCATCGGGCACGCACCTAACACGCAGCTTTTTACCGGCCAGTTGGCGCTTGATGAGCATACTTATATTAAGACCGGCGTCAAAATGGAGACGAACGTGCCCGGCGTTTTTGTGGCCGGAGAAGCAGGGGATCCGAACTACAGGCAGGTGATCACTTCGGCCGGGATGGGCGCGGCTGCCGCCATTCAGGCCATTCGATTTATCGAAGCGGACGAGGCTTGAAGCGCTGTTTTGTGTTACATCTAAGAGCAGGCCGCCGTCCTGGCACCGTATGTGGATAGTTCCGTTTTGAATACTCATTTGGAGGCATACTATGGGAATCACAGGAAATCTGGCTAGCTTGATGTTGGTCTTTGTGGTGGTCGTTATCGTGGCTGCTGTCCTCTTCGTCTGGCTGATGGCGCGGGCGCGCCAGGTTGATTTGACTTCCACGCCTTCGCCAAATGAAGTGCCGGAGTGGCTGGCAACCAGACCGCCTGTCGAAACCATCGCAGCAACGCAGGCAGATGGTGAAGGCATTACATTGTATGACCACGATGCTGGTGAGCGAATTGCTTCGCCGTTTGCTGAGCAGATCGAAGATATCGCACGTGCATTAATTGCGGCCGATCCGGCGTTGTCTTCGACGCGCATCGATTTTGGCACGGCCCCCGACGGTACATTGGAAATCTGGGTGGGCGACAAACGCTATGGTGAGATCGATGCCCTGCCCGATGAGCGTTTGCGTGCCATCATGCACGAGGCCGTGGCCAGGTTCAGCCAAGGCGATTACCGTGGATAGTTTTGCTGGAGAAGATTCGTGCCTTCCTAACATCCTGAATTCCTGAGAAGTTACGAAGATTCCAGTTTGTTGGAATTCTCCCGTTTTCAATGTGAAGGGTAGTTTTTTGCTGCAAGCGGGAGAGTTTTTTTGCCAAAGGAGCTTGATATGGGTCGAAAGAAAGTCAGTATTATTGGGGCCGGCATGACCGGGTCGTCTACGGCGGCCTGGTTGGCGGCGCGTGAGATCTGCGATGTCGTCATGCTGGATATTGTCCCCGGCGTGCCGCAGGGCCGTGCGCTGGATTTACAGGAAGCCATGCCGGTGATCGAAAAAGACGTCGAAATTGTGGGTACCGATGACTATGCGGCTACGGCGAATTCCGATGTGGTCGTGATTACGGCCGGCGTTGCCCGGAAACCCGGTATGAGCCGTGACGACTTGATGGCTACGAACGCCAAGATCGTGCAAACAGCGGCCGAAAAAGCATTGTATTACTCTCCCGATACGATCTTTCTCGTCCTGACCAACCCGTTGGATGTGATGGCCTACCTCACCTGGAAGGCCACCAGGCTTCCGCCTAACCGCGTTGTCGGCCAGGCCGGCGTCTTGGATGCAGCGCGTATGCGCACCTTTGTCTCGATGGAGCTAGGCGTCAGCGTGGAAAACGTGCAGTGCTTTGTCCTGGGTGGGCATGGCGATGAAATGGTCCCGCTGACCCGCCATTCGAACGTTGCCGGGCTGCCGCTCAAGGATGTCCTGTCTGCGGATCGCCTGGAAGCGATCGTCGAGCGCACGCGTAAAGGCGGTGCGGAAGTGATTAACTACCTCGGCACAAGCGCCTACTACGCGCCCGCAGCCTCGGTCGTCCAGATGGTCGATGCGATCATCAAGGACAAGCACCTGATCGTGCCTGCCTCGGCTTATCTCACCGGCCAGTACGGCTTGCACGATATGTACTTTGGTGTGCCGGTACAGTTGGGCAGTGCGGGCGTCGAGAAGGTCATGGAGTATGACCTGAACGATGAAGAAAAGGCTGCCATGAAAAAGTCGGCCGAGGCGGTACAGCAGGCGATGGCCGCCATGTGCAACATGGTCGAAGTCTGCTGATGCGCACGCCATGAATGCGAAAGACCTGGCACGGTAAAGCGTGCCAGGTCTTTTTTGGTGGGCACCTGAGTAATGAAGTGAATTAGCGCAAGATAATTGGCAGATAGAGAGAATTGTAGAGCAACTGCCAAAAACCGGAATGGAGGGAATAACTGGCGCTGGTCGATGTGCCAATTGCATTTTGGCCGAGCGTGCTTTGCAAATGATAGCTGGTTGAAGCCATAACCCCACCGCCGTTTGCGAGTACGTCCCAGTTCAGGCTGTACGAGGCCGAACCCATCCTGGGAAGTTGTGGGAACGTGTCCTCCTGGGTTGGGCCTGGCCCGGCCTGTGCAACCACCCCCCGAATGCTAAGCAGGACCACAACCAACACCAGGAGCAGCGCCGCTCCCCGGGTGAAGAACCGTTTCGGGTTCATTTTTCCTCCCCATCGCCATTTGCCGGCTCGACCGTTTCCATGCGAACGTTTTCGTAGCCCAGGCGCTTGGCGACGATGCGGTAGTCGAAGGCGATGTCGGCCGTGCCGCCCCCTAGTTCGCGCACCTCAAAGCCGGTGGCCGTTTTGTTGGTGACGTATAGGCCGTTGCAGTCGCCCAGCGGGGTGATGAAAACCTGGTACGTATCCAGGTTGATCGTAGCGGCAAAGAGCGTGTCGATGCGCACGCTGGCCTGTCCGTTCTCCAATTGCCCGCTGCCGAAATCCTCGAAGACGACGTCTGGGCTTTCCACGGCGTACAGGGCACGTTTCTCATCCCCGATATCGGCGATCGACGACTTGGTGCCGGTGCAGTAAAAGCTTCCGTCGGAGCCGTCGATGTGGCAGTATTCGGTCAATGGGCTGCCGTATACCCAGAAATCCCCACCGCCGCTGTTGCTGTCGTTGTCCAAATAGATATTGACATAGTCGTTGGAGCGTATGTAAATATCGCTGCTGTTTGAAGACCGGTCGCTGAAGATCGTCCCATGCGAGCCGCTGATATCGACCAGTTCGATGCCGATATTGCCGACCAATTGCAGCGCCGGATGGGAGTTCGCTCCGGTGTCATTGTTGACGATCTTGACGATTGCATTGGCATACGGTCCGGGGATGGTGGTGTTGAAGGTCGACGAGATCACCGCACCCGGCATGAGCGTAAATGCATATGGTGAACCCAGCAGGCGTTGGCGCGGCGACAGCGTTTCCGTTTCGACGCTTACTTCCAGCCAGAGCGGCTGTGCCAGCATTTCGGGGGTCACGTTGGCAAGCAGGGTGGTTGGTCCGACGCTGGTGTCGAAAAGCCCGTTGGCGACGGCGATCGTTTTGGTCTCCGTGTAAATCGACGTGCCACCGGTCTCGGCATTGTAGAGGCGAAAGGTGAAGGCGTAGTTCCCGTTCAACGGGTTGCCCGAGGCGTCCGTCAGTCGCCCCTGGTAGCTCATGTTCGGGCCAAGGCTGCTGGTACAACCGGCCAGGATACCCAGGGTCAAGAGGATGCCGAACGCAAGCGCCAATACGACATACCGATTGAGCGCAGAAGTCTGTATCATCATATTCTCCTTTTGCAGGTTGGGTCAGGTGCCTACTGTTTCAGTATACAGATTTGTAAGGTCAAGTTCAAGGAAAAAATTCTCCCCCGATGGAGTACTTCTGTCGGATTGACTTTGCTTTTTCCCCTCTCCTGGCCCTCCCCCGGAGGGGGAGGGCGAAAACCCCTTCACTCGTTAGCCACAGCCACCTCCACTCGGGCTGCGTTTGCGTTCCAGTTTGATCTTGGGGGTGTATTGCAGGTCGAACTTGTGCGGGTTGGGGTCGGCGGCCTCGTAGCGATCGCCCAGGGCTGCTTTGAAGGTGTAGGCCAGGCGGTCCCGGCCTGCCGGCGCAGGCGTGGGAGTGATCTCCGCGTTTGCACCTGCGAAAGTCCTGATCCAGTTGTTGACGCCGCCTTCCAGGATATAGACGTTCGATACGCTTTCGGCCGTCAGCACTTTCCAGGCTTGTGTGGCGGCCTCTTCATCGTTGCCCATCACCACGTATAGCGTGTTTTCTGCCGGTTCCTGCGGGAGCGTATGCACCCACACCTGGATATCCTCCAGCGGGGCGTGACGCGCCCCGCGAATGTGAAACAGGTTGTAATCGCTCTCCGAACGTACGTCGAGCAGGATAACGCGGAGCTGGTCGTCGGCTACGCTGGCGAGCAGTTCGCCGGGATGAATCTGCACCTGCCGTCCGGCAAGCAGGGTTTCTTTCTCGGCGGCAATCTGCGCCCATTTGTCGGCGCTGTCCGGCTGGCCGATCAGCAGCACCGCCAGGGCCAACGTCACCAGCACGCCGGCGGCTGCGAAGCGCAGGCGCGGTTCTTTGCGCAAATCGCGCTTGCCCACGATGCGCTCCAACTGCTCGCCACCCCAGAACATGAACAGCGCCATCAAGACCACCAGCAGCACTATCGCACCGGTTGGCAGATTGAAAACGTCCATCAGGGTCAGGCGGCCGTAGTAGCCGCTGCCGTTCCACCAATCCCAATAGAGCTGGACTGTCTCACCAAAGGCCCACACGCCGACGAATGCCCCCAACACGAAGGCGATGCCGTCGATTTTTAGCGTCGATGCCGAGACGATCGACGTTCCGGGGCAGAAGCCGCCGATGATGAAGCCGACTCCCATGATTAGCCCGCCCACGATTCCCGGCCAGAGATAGGTTTCAGGGACGTAGACGAGCTTGAAATCCAGGATGCCGATGGCGGAGGAGAAGAAGAGCAGCACCATGGCGGTCACGATGGCGGTGAACATCACCTTGAGCACGGTCAGGTCCTTGAAGTAGAACTGCGCGGCCAGCTTCTTCGAATTGCCGAAGCCCGATGTCTCGAGGATGTAGCCGAAGAAGAAACCGATCACGCCAAAGACCAGGTAGGTCCAGGGGTTTTGGGCGAGTGACGACAGGAATGGGGGCAGGGGAAAAACGGGTTGCATGGGTGCTTCCTCAATTCCACAGTTTGCGTACGAAATAGGCCAGGCCGTAAGCGCCGGCAAAGATACACATCATCAACGCCCACGAGCCTGCAGAAAGCGTGGCGCCGCCTGAAAGCGCTTGCCCAGACGTGCAGCCGCGCGCCATGCGGGCGCCATAGGCAAACAGCACGCCACCCACAAAGGCCATGATCAGGCGCATGCGATTGGAGATGTTTGGCCCTTTGTTGATCTCGAGCCGGGTGCGCCCGTTCAAAAGGCCCGACACCGCACCCCCTAGCAGGGCGCCGAACAGGACCGGCACGCTCCAGTCGTCCAGCGGATTCAACCCGCCACCGGCCAGCTTGAGCAGGTAGGGCGTTCGATCGATGTGGCCGGGCGCGATCGCATCTTCGGCTGCGGCCACCAGACGGTTCAAACCACCCGAAGCGCCCAACCCGTTGCGCGTGATCAAAAAGGCCAGGAAGAGCACAATTCCCAGCAGAACGCCACCCAGATAAGGGTGGGCATAGGCCTTTTCGGGCCGGGTCAAGATACGGCGTAAAAGTTTGCGCACGTCAACGGTTTGTTTCGCTTTTAATTTTCCAGGAGCAGCTGTGGTCATCGATAACTCCATCTTTCGAAATATGGCTCTTCCGCCTTTAGCGGGAAACGTCCCAAATCTGGGTATTTATCTTGGGCTCTCCCGGCCTAAACCCGGAAGACCCTTATCTTGTTGAGAACGGGAGAGCCCGAAATATCTTCGCCAGGAAGGCAAGATGAATTTTGGGGGCGCTTTCTAGCCCTTGCATCAGGAGGCCTCAGGTGCGGCCTTGGCCTTGCTTGCATCGCTTTCTGTTTCGCCAGGCTCTTCTTCGAATGGGTGCACTTCCACATCTTCCCAGCCGTTCACCATGGCTTTGAGCGATGTCAACGGTTGCGGGCCGGTGGTGGTGAGATAGACGTGTCCGACGATGAATGCCGCAAACGTCCAGGCGATCAAGCTGTGGAAGGGCGCCAGGAAGGGCAGCCCGCCGAACCAGCCGGCGACCTGCGGCCACTGTTGGACGCCCCACATCAGGGCGCCGGTGACGACTTGCAGTGGCAGCAGCACGTTCAAAATGCCGAAATACGTCGCCTGTTGCAGCGGGTTCAGCTTCTTTTGGGGCGTCTTTTCGAAGGGGTGCGGCGCGCGCTTGAAGATGCCTTGCAGGTAATACCTGGCCTGCAGAATGGCCTCATCGAAGAAACCGTACGGGCGCGGAATGTACTGGCGGATCTCGCCGCTGACGAGGTGATAGAACAACGACAGGGCCGCGTTGATCACCAGCAGGGCAGCCAGCACGTTGTGGACGAGGACGACGGAGGAGAAGCTGAAAACGCCAAACATATCCGGCCGGTGGATGATCAATCCGGTGAATAGCAGCAGGACGATGGCGAAGGTTTGCAGCCAGTGCCAAAAGCGCTCGTACGCGGCGTACATGTAAACCCGTTTGAATTCGAGCCTGTGGCGCGGGGCTTTCCATGCCGCATAAAAGCGCAGCCCACCGTGAACGGCCACGCCGCCCAGCACGCCCACGAAGAACAACCCGCCAACCCAGTCCACCCAGGGCACGCGGTCGTGGCCGAAGATGTAGAGACCGCCGTTTTGGGTTGCCGGCCGATAATAGAGCGCCCCGTTTTCGCGATACACACTGCCATTGGCCAGCGTGTTGCTGTCGCTGACGAACGCCGGGGTCACGCCGCCGGGAAGCGAGTCGGCCAGCTTCATCGCTCGCGTGATGGACGATTCGTCTGCGTGGCAGGCGGTGCAGTCCCTGATCGCCCATGCGCCGCCGGTGACGTTGTGGTTCACGCTGTAGGGCTGGATTTCGCCAGCAATGTGCGGGTTTGCCACGCCGAGCGCAGCCAAACGTTCGGCGACGGCGGTTTGTTTGGGGCCGGTATCGAGAAGCAGTTCGTTTTCTTCCAGCGTCCCGTTCTGGTTGGTGTCCAGGGCCGCCAGAATTTGCGGGGCTACGGCGCCGTTTTCGAACCAGGCGGCTTGCAGGGTTTCCCGGCTCAATGGGTTTCCGGCTGCGTCGACCCAATACCAGGCCGTGATCAGGTTGTACGGCGCCAGCAGCACTTTGCCGTCCACGTTCTGGCGCGGCAGGAGCACCGGCGCAAAACCGGTGACGAGATCGTTCAGCGCGCCGGACGAGGTTTCGCTTTCGTTTTCTTCCACGCCCCGGCAGGTGCTGACGGGTTCACCGCCGGCCGTGAGCACGGTCCAGTCGTACGACTGCACGGCGGGAGCGTATAGCTGCGGTGTGTGGCAGCTTTCACAAGCCAGTTCGTCAAGGTGGCGTTCGGCGTAGGGCAGCCAGGGATGGGCATTCTGGGCATCGTGGCAGCTTTCGCAGCGCCGCATCGTGCCTTTCAGTTCGGGGGCAATCGTGTTCTGCGCGCTCTGGCCGCGGGCAAAGTTATGATTTGGCCTTCGTAAGTATTCGGCAATCTCCAGGCGCCGCGGGTCGAACTGTAGATGCGATAGGTTGCTGCTGGCCTGGGAATAGGCCGGGTTGTTAAGCGCATAGTGGCAGTCCGTGCACTGCAAGCCGCGCTCGGCGTGAATGTCGAACGAACGCGTCAGGCTGTTTTTGTTGGCCAGGTTCATGCCGGAACCGGCGATCTTGTCCGGTGAGATGATTTGCCCGGTGGTGGCCGTCTGCCACTCGTCCAGTTCGCAGCCGGTAAGGCGCAGCGGTTCGGACGAGGTTTGCACTGCCCCGTGGCATTGGGCGCAGTTGGCGTTGGTGGGGTCTTGAATGGTGACGAATTCGGGCCGCAACTTGCCGTCTTGCGAGAAGGCAGCCCGATTCCAGGTATAAGTGTCTCCGGCAACTTCGATCCAGCCGGTGCCGGCCAGCGAAGCAGTGTTTGCCAGGGCAAAATTCCCGGCCCGCAGGGCCGCCACGCGTGCGGCATTGTCGGGCGCTTCCAGGTGGCAAGAGAAGCAGTTCATCTCCAGGCCGACCGCTTCTGCCGGGCCGCCGCCAACCAGGCGAGCGGCGTTGGCGCTGACCCATTCACCGGTGCGCAAGCCAGCCGGGAGATTTTCGTCCGGCAGCAAGTAGCGGTATGTTAGCGGGTTCCATTTGCCGGGAGTGGCAAAGTCGCTCTGCCCGAGGTCGCTGTGGAAGCTGTGGGTGGCAATGTAGGCCGTGTCGTGGCACTGGCCGCAGGTGTTCATCGTCGAAACCGGCCGGCCCGTATCGAGGACATTGCTGCCCTCCGCATCCAGCAGGGCAAAAGCCGGATGAAGGGTTATCGCCTGCCCGGGCGCGTTCGTCTTGGGTTGTGCGAGGGCTGCGCCCACGGCAAGCGCGGTTGCAAGCAAGGCGGTCCCACCCGCCAGGAGTAGATAGGATGCAGAAAAACGCCGGCGGGTGACGGGTAAGCGCTGCGAGTGCTGCTGCACGGCGGTTTGCATCCCAATAGCTTTGCGCAATGCTTGGATCATGGCCGTCTCCTATTTGCTGCTGAAGCGGCCGCCCCATTTCATCGGGTCGCCGGGGTAGCCCAGGGCCTGCCAGTCCAGGCGGCCCGGTTCGTCGTTCGCCGTGTGGCAGGCGTTGCACGGTAAGGCGTTTTCTTTGGGTTGGACCATGTGGGTGGTCGGCCAGTACATCCAGGTCTCGGCAAAGCCGTACTGCCCGCTGTATGCCAGGCCGGTGACCGGTTCGGCCAGGCGGAAGGCATTATCCCAGTCAAAATTGGTCCAGTAGCCGTTGTTACCTGCCGTAATCGGCTGCAAAAGATAGTTGTTGATGGTGTCGTAAGGTTGTTTGGCCACGTGAATTTTGAAGGGGAAAATGCGCGCCTGCCGATCGCCGATATCGCCGGCGGGCTGGTTGATCATCGTCGGCCTGCCGGGATCGATCGTGTCGCCCAGCAGGTAACGATAGGCCAGGTTGCCGTTGAACCAGGTGTAGGTAGGCTGGAAATCTTTTTCGTAGGCGAAGGTCCCCTTGATTTTGAGGAAAGTGTAGTGGTCTTCGGGTTGATCCTGCCCGGCGGTGGACCAGTCCCACGAGATTTTCGTGGGGTCTTTCACGGCCATGGCCGGGACATGACAGGTCTGGCAGGCTACGCTTTGGACGTGGGCGTTGATGCGCTCGTCGGCGTGCAGGTTTTCGCTATGACAGTCGGTGCAGGCCACCTGTTCCTGCGGATCGACACTGTAATTATCGGCCACGATGCGCCCCAGGATCTGATGATCCAGGGTCCGGTGACAGGTCGTGCATTGAAAGTCCTGTTCGCCCATGTGCACATCCAGTTCGTCGGACGGGAAGATCAGGCTTTGGTCGAGGTCGCCGTGCTTGACACCGTTCCCGCCGCCGCCGTCGAAGTGGCATTTCCCGCAGTTTTCGCGCGTGGGCATGTGCACGCTTTGGGCGGCCGCTGTCAGGTCGACGCCTTCAGCAGGGTTGCCGTAATCGCCCTTGCCGTATGTGGCTGTGTCCGCATGGCAGACGAGGCAGTCGACGTTTTCGGGGTTGGCAAAGTCATAGGCCACGTCTTCCTCCCAGCCGTATCCGGTATGGCAGGACATGCACTTCTTCTGGTTGCCCTGTGCACCGATGCAAAAGTTGTTGATCTGGTTGGCCTTGCCGATCGTCACGGCCTCGTCGCGCCAGGGGACGTTGACCGGCTGCGATTCCCAGGTCCAGTGGGTGGTCTGCATCACCTGCACCGCTGCGCCGGGATGGCAGGTCAGGCAAGTGCGGGTGACTTCCTGCGGTGTATCGAACGGTCCCTGGACAATGTTGGCGTGGGAGGTGTGAATGGCGGTGGGTTCGACGAAGCTTTGTGGCCGGTCGCGGCCGGGCGCCTGGCGCGGCCAAAAGACGAAGATTGGCACGAGGATGACGATCAGGATTGCACCGAGGCCGATCAGCCAGGCGGGGAGAAACTTTTTCATAGGCGCTCCGTTATTCCATCTCGTTCATCAGGCTGGCGCGGCGGGCGATGTTCTCGCGCAGCACGGCCCGCAGGATATCGAGAGCTTCGATCAAGCGTGAGTCGACGAGCGAATATTCCACCGACTGTCCCTGGCGCTCGGCGCGCACCAGGCCGTGTTCGCGCAGGACTTTCAGGTGTCGCGACGTGGCCGGCTGCTGGATGCTTACTTCGGCGGTCAATTCGTTGACCGTGCGCGGCTTTTCGGCCAATGCATACAGGATCAGGATGCGGTTCGGATCGGCCAGCGCCGCACACAGCTCGGCGTGGAGTTGGGTAACCTCTTGGGCAAGTTGTGGAGAGTTCATCTTTTTCTTGTTTCGAAATATGTGCTTATGCGAATAAGCTTATCCTGATGATTAAACCGGTTTTCGGCGTGTTTCCATAGTGACAAATGTCACGAATTGCCGTGACAGGGCTTATCAATTTCGTTAGGAACGGCGTCTTGCGGCTTGTCGTGAGCGCTTGCCAATGCTGCGTTGAAGCCTTGACACAGTGCCCCGCTATGCTATACTGGGGTATAGTATATTTACGGTGAAAGGATCATGCTCTATGCCCCTGTATGAATATCACTGCAACGACTGCGCGAAAGAATTCGAAAAAATGGTGCGCTTTTCCGAAGCCAACCAGAATCCACCTTGCCCGGCTTGCGAGGGCCGGGACACGCGAAAGAAGATTTCGTCTTTCGCTTCACTCGGCGGAGCGCAGTCGGTGGGTGCCGTTTCGAGCGGCAGCAGTTGCGGCTCCAGCGGCGCTTTCCGCTGAGCGGGATAACGTTTACCGGCCGTGCGCCGGTTTTCGATCGGGAATTTGTTGATGAAGATTCGGAACCTCGAAGCGAAAGAGAAGCTCGTTCAGCGCTTACGGCGGATCGAGGGTCAGGTGCGCGGCGTGCAGGGAATGTTGAACGAAGAGCGCGACTGCCAGGAGATCATGCAACAACTGGCCGCGCTGCGCTCTGCTGTGCAGGGGGCCACGCGCCTGTTCTTGCAGGAATACGCAACGGCATGTCTGGTTGAGATGGACGCATCCAGTGGATCGGCTGCCGATTTGCGTGGAAAACGAGAAAAAATCGTCCAGGAGATGATTGCCTTGTTGGACAAGGCGCCCTAACCCGCAAAAAGGAGTTTTTTATGGGAACGGCAACGGTCAAGTGGATTGAAGGGAAAAGATTCATCGGGATCGATTCGACCAACCACGCAGTGGTGCTCTCGACGCCCAGCGAAGGTATTGGCGTCAAGCCATCGGAACTGCTGTTGATCGCCCTGGCAGCTTGCTCAGCGGTCGACGTGGTTGAGATCCTGTCCAAGAAGCGTATGCCGCTGGCTTCGCTGGAAATCAGTTCTAGTGCCGAGCAAGATCAGGACCCGCCCTGGACGTTCCGCAAGATTCACCTGCACTTCCGCCTGAGCGGAAAGAATCTGACCGAGAAAGCCGTAGCGCAGGCGATCGAGCTTTCCGAAGAGAAATATTGCTCGGTTGCGGCCACGGTTCGCGCTACAGCACAGATCACGACCGACTTCGAGATCGTTGAGCCATAGACGGATGCCTGTCCTGATGGCGATCGAGCATGTCGATCGAACTGGGTATCCATCCCGTTGAAAACGGCGGAGCCTTTTCTTTTCACTCCCTGGCGCTCCCTGCCAGGAAAGCGTGTACCTGCGGAAAAACGAGCGCCACCTGGCTGAACTCCTGCGGGTGTGTCAATCCCTCGACCAAGTGGACCTGCACGTGGGTGTTTTCCAGGGTGCTTGCGTGTTCCTGAACCCACGGCAGGGCGGCTTTGTTTTTGCTGCCGGCCAGCAGGAGCGTAGGGCACTTCATCTCGCCGGGGGCGATTGCCGGCCAGTTGCGCATTGCCTGGAAGCATGCCACCCACACCGGGATGCGCCCTTTGATAGCCGCCTGGCGTTTGCCCGCAGCCAGGTTCCCGGTGCGGTAATTTTCTGCCGTTGCGCCCCACTTGGCGGTGAACTCGTCGATAAACCGGTCGAATTCTGCATTTACCGCCGGGCCAAAGGGTACCCCAACCAGGGCTGCGGCCGTGATGCGCCCGGACCAGGCGCCCAGGTAACGGGCAATGTTCCCGCCCAGGCTATAGCCCCACACGGCGAAGTGTGAAGCCTGGCAGGCGTCGGCGACGGCGTACAGGTCGGTGAGAATTTTTGTGATCTCGTAGTCGGCAATCTCGGCGAGGAAATCGCTTTCGCCGCTGCCGCGCAGGTCTACGTTGATGACGGTGAAATCTTCTTGCAGGCGTTTGACGTAGCCCAGCTTGTGCCAGTCTGCGCGGTCCTTTCCGGCGCCGTGCAGCAACATCAATGCCGGGCCGCTGCCGCTGACGTCGTAGGCGATGCGGACGCCGTTGGCCGATTCGATCCATTGCGTTTTCATGGTGATGGCTATCCTTTGTCTTTTTGGTGAAATCATACCGCAAAGGTGGGCCGGTGTCTCGATCTGGATTGCTTTTTTTGCGAACGGGTCGCGGGTGCAGGTCCCTGCGGGTTGACGATTTTTGCGCTTCTTCACACGGCGAAAATTCAATGTTCAAGTTTCTGGCAAGACTGCTGAAAAAGGATTGTACCGGGCATGAGAGGTATATCCGATAGCTTCACCAGGTTGCTGCCATCCAGGTTGATACGATAAGGAATTTTGCTATCGTTCCCGCGTTGAAAAAAAGCGATGCTCTTCCCATCCGATGACCAGATTGGACGGCCATACCCACCTTGTCCGGTGATGAGTTGGTAACGTTGGCTATCATCGCGTTTGGCAACATAGATTTGGCCGCTGTCCTCACTGTCCGATGGAAATGCCAGCCACGCGCTATCCGGTGACCAAACCGCACAACAGTTGGCCCCTGGCAAGTTGCTAAGATTGATCAGGCTGCTGCCATCTGCAGCTATTACGCCCTACCGCTTTATACGGGTTAGGTGTTATTCCCCGGCGGTTTATTTCTTCAGGACGGTCTCGAGGACCGTTTGTTTGTCGATCGGCTTGGTGCAGAAGAACCAGTCGTAGCACTTCATCGCTTCTTTGCCTTCCATGCGATCCTTGGCCACGCCGCACGACCCCGCCGGTGGGACGATCACGTCGTCGCCGGGCTGCCAATCGGCGGGCGTAGCGATGGCGAAGGCATCGGCGGCCTGCATGGCGATTAGAGCGCGGTAGAGTTCGTCGAAGTTGCGCCCAAGGCTGAGCGGATAGTAGATGATGGCGCGAATGGTGCCCTTGGGGTCGATGAAGAACACGGCACGTACCGCCTTGGTGCTGCTTTCACCCGGCTGGATCATACCGTACTTCCTGGCGACTTCCATGGTGATATCTTCGATCAGTGGAAACTTCACCTCGACGTCTTTCATGCCCTTGTACTCGATTTTTTCTTTGATCGTGCGCAGCCAGGCAATGTGGCTGTACAGCCCGTCCACCGAAAGCCCCACCAGCTTGCAGTTGGCCTGGGCGAACTTGTCTTCGAGGGTGGCAAAGGTCATGAACTCCGACGTACAGACGGGCGTGAAATCTGCCGGGTGGCTGAAGAGGATCACCCAACTGCCGGTGTAATCTGCCGGGAAGTTGATGACGCCTTGCGTGGTGACGGCCGTGAACTCAGGGGCCTTGTCGCCGATGCGCGGCATGGGGACGATGACTGTTTCGTTCGAATCCATTTTTTATTCTCCTTAGATAGCTTGAAAGTGCTCGAAGTGGTTTGCTTGTTGAAGCAGTGCTTTTACAAGACTTTGTATGGGCCTGGCGCTAGATTTCTACGCCCAACCACAGGCGGATGAAGTAGCCGATAATGAAGCTCAAGGTTGCCACGCCCAGGCTCAACCCGGCCATTTCAGCGAAACGCCTGCGGAAGTTCTCGCCTTTGGCGATGGCGATGTAGTAGTTGAACGCTGCAATGATGATGACGGCAGTGCTGAGCGCGATTGCCAGGGCAAGATACTCGTTGTGCAGCAGCAGGTAGGGCAGGATAAGCAATGCTACGGTAAAAATATAGGCAATACCGGTGTAGACGGCGGCGCGCACGGGGTGTTTGTCGGTGGCTTCGGACCGGGTGGAAAGATACTCCGATGCCGCCATCGACATGGAGGCTGCGATGCCGGTGATCAGCCCGGAAAGTGCAATCAACTGGACGTTTTGCAACGCCAGCGTCAGGCCGGCCAAGGCCCCGGTCAGTTCTACCAGTGCATCGTTCAGGCCGAGGACGACCGAGCCGGCATAGCGTAGGCGCTCTTCGTCGAGCATGGCCAGCAGCTTCTCTTCGTGTTCCTGTTCGTCGGCGTGGAGGCGTTCGATCGCCGGGATGGCCTTGCTGATCATGGCGTAGTTTGCCTGGGCGCGTTCTTCGCCGCGTTCCATCAGCTTGGCGCCAAAGGTAAAGCCGAACAGACGGCTGATGAACGTGTAAAACCAGACGATCGGCCAGTGGGGTGCGATATCCTGGCCGGTATATTCTTTCCAGACCTGGTAGTGGCCGAGTTCGTCTTGCGCAATACGTTCGATGATGCGGCGGTTGTCTTCCTGGGGCAGCGTCTTCGCGATACGCCGGTAGATGTGATATTCGGTGATCTCGCTGCGCTGCGCCTCCAGCATCTGCTGTCGTAGGGTAGCGGTTAATTCCATGGATCCTCCTGTGGCTTTTGCTGGCAGCCCGGGCACAGGCCATAGTAGAGCACGCGCGCCCCCAGGAGCCTGTAGCCGCTGCTGGCGCTAATCTCGCTTTCGAGGTGGCCGACGTGCTCGCTGGGGATATCGATAATGCGATGACAGGCCACGCAGGCCAGGTTGATGTGCGGCCCGGTATCAGCGTCGTAATGGACATTGTCATCACCGGCGTGGCCGAGCG
Organism: Chloroflexota bacterium; assembly: GCA_049325275.1. Taxonomy (GTDB): domain Bacteria; phylum Chloroflexota; class Anaerolineae; order Anaerolineales; family UBA4823; genus CAIQJJ01. The sequence continues at coordinate 100,322 of JBMOLU010000073.1, read as the reverse complement.
CATTGACCACGCCCAGGTCGACCAGCGTGTTGAGGGTGTTGTAAACGGTCATCAACGATAAAGACGGATAAGCCGCGCGCACGTGATCGTAGATCATGCTGGCCGTGGGATGTGAATCGGTCTCTGCCAGCACCTGGCAGATCGCTATCCGCTGCGGCGTCAGGCGCATTCCGGCTTTTTTGAGGGTGGATGTGAGCGTATCGAGAGAGGGCATGCATTTATCTCTGTGATAATTATTATAAATTTATAATGATTATAATATACATGGGCACTCTGTCAAGGCTTTCAGCCAGGAAAACAGGCTTTTAAGGCTCTCTTTAACCCGATAGGTTAGGCCTATAATCTTTTGGCGCGCCGCCTTGTTTTTGGTATAATAACTGCTTGTCCCTTTCGGACAGAGACACGCTCATCCCGGCGGTCTCGCCACTTTAACAATTGAATTTCGGTGACTCTTTCGGTGTGAGCTTGCGTTGTGTTCGAGAGAGTCATCCCCTTCATTAGGACGGCGTGGGGAGATCGCGCCTGAGATGAGCTTAAACCTGCCGTGTGAACGACAGGCCGATGCTATCGCAGGAGGCACTCTATGGGATCACGACCACAATCCGATGAAGCCCTGGTGAGACGATTACACCCCACCACCAGCCCCGACCGCACCGAACGGGCGCACGCCTGGGCCGAATGGCAGCGCTCCGTCGGAGAAACCGCGCTGCGCAAGTTCATCAGCTTGCACAACAACAGCGGTGAACCTGACGATGACATTTTGCAAGACGCGCTGCTGACGGCTTACGTCGAGGTCGAGCGCGGGCGCTACCAGCCGCGTGACGGCGTGCCCTTCACCGCTTACGTCAAAGGGATCGCTCGCAACAAGCTGCGGGAGGCCCGGCGGCGGCGTTGTTGGCCTTCGCTGGATGAACTCCCCGACTACTCGGCCAGCCCGATTCAGCGCCAGACGGAGAGTGACTTCGAGCGTAACGAGCGGCGTGCGGCCCTGCGGCAGGGCCTGGCCGAGTTGCAAGGCGAGCGGCGGTTGGTGTTGGAACATTATCTGTCGGGCGATACCACCGGTGAGATCGCCGCCGATCTGGCGGTGAGCGAAGATGTGGTTCGCCAGCACAAGTGTCGCGGGCTGCGGCAAATTCGTCTCCATTTAGGGCTGGAGGGTGAGGGTATGTGGGCTGCCAAACCGGTTCCCGGTTGCCCAGATAGTCTCACCCGGTCATGACGCTGGCAGACAGCGCAGTAGATTAAAAACTGAATATTTTTGAGGCTCTGTAGGTTTTTTGTACGCAGCAGATTGCTCGAGTTGCCTGGGGAATTTCCCAAAATCCAATTGGCCAGGCAGTTCAAAAGCAAGAACGGGCATTTCAAAAAACCTGCCTGGTTTCTCTCCGGTAGAAAGTTCCGCATTTGTTTCGAAACGGATGTTTCTGCAAAAGAGAAAAGCCAGGTTTCAAAAGCAAGTTACGGGAATTTCCCCCGTGTCGGCGTTTTTCAACGTTTTTGGGAAACCTGTATAAGGCTTTTGTACAAATTCTTTGCCAAGCGCTTCCATTTTTGATACAATGTTTTTGTAGAAATTGTGGGAATTACGGCAAAAAAAGCCTTTTGTTTGGCAGAAAATCTATCTCCATTCGAGCCTTTCAGATATTCAGCAAATCTGGCCAAAGCGCCGCCCTCCAGATTTAGAACATTGGGAACCGAACTTCATAAAAAGCAGGCAAGGCAGTTGTTCTCCCCGGTAACCGGGCCAAGAGAAACACCCCACCCCCGCTTTCTTGAGAAAATATCACAAAAAGCCCCTGAGTTTCCAGGGGCTTTTTGTGTGGGCGTTACGGCGATAGCCGCTTCCGCCCGCCTCACGCCAGAAACTGGCCGGACGACGGCTACTAGCCGTCCGTCTCCATACCGATCGAGAACATGCTTTCGAGATCGTGTTTGGAAAAAACCTGGAAGGCGATCAGCGTCTCGCTGCGCGTGATGCCGGGCACATGCAGCAGTTTGCTGGTGACGATATCGGCCAGTTTTTCGTTGTCGGCCACGCGGATGATGGCCGCCAGGTCGACACGGCCGGCGACGGAGTAAACTTCGCTGATGCCGGGGATGTTCGCCAGGATTTCGGCGGCTTCATTGATCATGCCTTTCTGGCATTCGATCAGGACGATGGCTGAGATCATTTTACCTCCGTTTTTGTATGTGTTTGCCGGGGCGTTGGTTTAGAGCCGCGTGGACGGCGCAATAAAGGCTGCCATGATCACGAAATGGCACAGGCAGCCTAAGATGACAAAAATATGCCAGATTTCATGGAAACCAAACACGCCGGGGAAGAAATTTGGTTTTTTGGCGACGTAGATCACAGCGCCGATGGTGAAGAATACCCCGCCCAGTAATAGCCAGACCAGCGCGCTGCCGGGCAGTTTGGTGAAAATCTCCCCCGCAGCGACCAGCGAAAGCCATCCCATGAGCAGGTAGATGGCGGTGTTGAAGCCGCGCGGCGTGCGAATGATGAAAATTTTGAAAATGACGCCTGTAACGGCGAGCGCCCAGACGATCGCCAGCATGCCCCACCGCCAAAAACCTGTGAAGTAGTGCATGCAAATGGGGGTGTAGGATCCGGCGATCAGCAAGTAAATGGCGGCGTGATCGAACTTGCGCAGCGCTTTAATCACGCGTGGTCTGGCGCTGACCAGGTGATATACGGCGCTGGCCGTAAACATTTGCACCAGGCTAAATCCGTAGATCAGCAAGGAAACCTGTTTGCCGATATTGTCGTTTCCGAACCACACGAGCAGCGCGGCGCCAACGGCCGAGAAAACGGCCGCCACCAGGTGTGTGAAACCACTGACAGGATCGCGAAATTTTGACAAGAGAGCCACCTCGATAACCGATGCAAGTTTTGCCGGCAACTTCTCGATGAGGCGGGGTGACTGGGTGCGGAGCGTCCAATCACCCCGCACCCCAAATCTGGATATCCGTCCCGTTGAAAACGGGAGAGCCTTTTTGAGAAGCTACTTTTTCGTATTGTATCAGGGTTCTCTGTGGCGTGCCTGTATTTGACCGGGAATGACGGGTTTTTCGGGTCAGAGAGGTACCGTAAGCGTTACCTCACCATTTTTCTCGAGCGAGAAAGCCTTTTGGCGGCCGGCGTGGCCGAGTTCGTAGTCACCCAGGTAACCATCGAACCGAATGCACCCGTTGGCGTCGGTGGTCATTTCGGTGGGCGGCAACCACCATTCGCCCTTGATCAACCGGTGCAGGCTCTCGTAAGCCGGCTTGGGGGATTGATCTTGCCGCAGCAGCCCGGCGGGGGCATGTAGCCAACTGCCGTCGCTCATGTCCCACCAGGTGATGGCGCTTACCAGGGGATGGGCGAACAGGGCCTGGTAGAAAGCGGCGCTCTCCTCCGACTGGCGTGCTTCGCCCGCAGGCGTCGTCGGCCATTCGTCTACCTGGAAGTCGTTCAGATCGACGATGTGGGCCGGCATCAGTTCGCCCGAAACCAGTGTGATCTCGGTAAATTGCAGTGGCAGGCCGAAGCGTTCGAAGCGTTCGAGTACCTGCTGCGTTTTTTCCAGCCCCCACCAACCCTGGTGCATATGAGACTGGATGCCGAGGGCGTCGATTTGGATGCCTGCATCCAGGCAGCGCTCGATCAGTTCGGCGTAAGCCGGCGAGGTATCGAAATCGTTGAGTACCAGGGTAGCCGTGGGGTCTGTTTCACGCGCCGCCTGGAACGTCTGGCGGATCAGTTCGAGCGATCCCAGTTCCTGGCAGATGCGGGTGATGCCGTTATCGTACTTGTCGAAGACCGGCATGATCACGGCCTCATTGACCACATCCCACATATCCACCAAGCCCTTGAAGCCGCCCGCTTCACGGCGGATGCGGGCCATTTGGGCGTCGATGATCTCGGTATTGCTCAGCGGCAGCAGCCAATCGGCGCAAACGGTATGCCAGCACAAAGGGTGGCCCTTGACTTTACAGCCATGCAGCCGGTAGTGCTCGGCGGCCTTGCGGGTACTGGCCGTCTCCGGCCGGCCGCGTACCGGCTCGAAACGCCCCCAGTAGAACGGCAGGGTAGCAAAGTTGAACAGATCGAGAAAGAGCGCTTCACGGCGTTCGGCCTGCTCTTTGGCCCGGCCGTGTAATTCGCCGTTGACCAGGGCGATGCTGCTGCCCCAGTTGCTGCCAAAGAGAAAGCGGTGGCGGGTTTGGGCGACGTTGACGGCCTGGTGGGCCAGGGGTTTGCCCTCAGCCGTCAGCGTTATCGTAGCCTGGGCCGTGCGGTGCTTGAGATGGGCGGGAACGGTCTTCATGCAAAGCCTCCGACGAGCTGTTAGATCACCTTTAGGTGATAGGTAAAGTGATATTCTTTTTCGCGAAGCTGGTATTGTTCGAGCGTGTCCGGCCCGCAGGACTGGGTACCCAGCCCGCGGTGGGCGATATCGAGGTTGAGAACGATCTCAGGACGGGGCTTCAGGTCAAACGTATGCCTGGCCGTATAGACATCGTCGTCGGTGAAGTGGCTAGCGTTGAACTCGAAGAGCGTGTCTGCCATGCGTACTTCCAGGCCGTGCGTGCGCTGGTGACTGCCGTTGGTTCGCAGGGTCAGCCAGCGCACGTCGGTGTGGTGGCCGTGCTCCTGGGGCATGATGTAGGGCACGTATTCATCACGCACGGTGGTTTGATAGCGCCCGACCAGGGAGGACGCCTTGCGGTCGGCATAGTTTTCGAGCGGACCGCGCCCGAAGTATTCGACTTGGGTCAACGCCGGGCTTAGCTGCATGCTGACGCCGACGCGTGGGATATCCACCATCTCTTTGCCGAGTTTGACCGAATTTTCCACCGCCAGCGTGCCGTCGGGGAGCAGCGTGTAACGCGCCAGGTGAACGAAATCGGACCAGTTCTCGCGGCCGGAAACGCGTGAAAGCACCTCCACGGCCGGCGGCAGGCCGCGCCGTTTGAGCGCTTTAGCGCTGATCAAATTATGCTTCAACTGGTGCAGGCCGAGCGCCAGCCAGCGCGGCAGCGTGCGCCATGCATCGCCCGGCTTGTCGGCCCACAGTTTAAGGCCATCATTGTCGGTGGCAGCGCGCCAGATGTTGAGGCGCGGGCCGGCGGCGATCAGGTTGGAGATATTGCCGAAGTCGAGCAGGGCGCCGGTTCGGGCGTCGAAGTGGGCATGTACCGAGCCGGCAGCCAGCGTGATCGCCGACGAGGTTTCCTCGAGCGTAGGAACGGCGAACTTTGTCGGTTTTTCGGCGCGCGCTTTGCCCTTCGGTCGCGGCAATGGCAGCTGCTCCCAGGCTACCCGGTGGCCGGCGGGGGCCCATGGACTTTCCGACTTTTGGTAGAAGTAGAAGTTGACGAAGCGTTCGCCTTCTTGTTTGTCGCCGGCTACCAGCTTTTCGATGGTGACGTCCAAGCTCTCTTGCGGCGGAACTTTCAATGCAGGGAGTTTGCCGGTGAGCGTGACGGTTCCATCGACCGTGACTTCCCATTCGCCGCGGTAGCCATCCAGGCCGAGAAAATCCTGCCGGTTGCTGATGCGCACGATGCCTTTACCCAAGTTAACCGCTTCGACTTTGACCGGCGCAGCCAGGTATTGAAATTCTTGCAGCGCCGGGTGGGGCGTGCGATCGGGCCAGACGATGCCATCGCAGACGAAGTTGGCGTCGTTGGGTTCGTCGCCAAAGTCGCCGCCGTAGGCCCAATATTCCTCTCCGTCAGCCGTGACCTGTTTGATGCCGTGATCGACGAATTCCCACAGGTAACCGCCTTGCAGTGCAGGATACTTCTCGAAGGCGGCGAAGTAGTCGCTCAGACTGCCGTTCGAGTTGCCCATGCAGTGAGAAAACTCGCACAGGATCATCGGCCGCGGGTCGCCGGGGCTAGGAGTTTCGGCCCATTCGACGATGCTGGCGATCGGCGGGTACATCGGGCAGATCACGTCGGTAACGCGCTTGCCGCCCGTCCAGCCTTCGGCGCGGCGCGACCAGTTATTGATGGCACCCTCGTAGTGCAGGGGACGCGACGCATCGACGCGGCGCACGTATCCGGCAGCAGCGTCGTGATTCGGCCCGTAGCCGCTTTCGTTGCCGAGCGACCAGAAGATCACGCAGGGGTGGTTTTTGTCGCGTTCGACCATGCCGACGACACGCTCGATGAAGGCGTTTGTGTAGCGCAAATCGCGGCAGATTTCCTGGTAATAGGCGTGCGTTTCGATATTGGCCTCGTCTACCACGTAGAGGCCGTAGCGATCGCATAAATCGTAGAAGGTACTGTCTTTGGGATAGTGTGACGTGCGGATGGCGTTGATGTTGAAGCGCTTCATCAACTGGATGTCTTTTTCGTAGCGTTCTGCCGCGATCGCTTTGCCCGTGGTGTCATCGTGATCGTGGTAGTTTACGCCTTTGATCAGCGGCGTCTTGCCGTTGATCCACAACTGGCGGTCGCGGATTTCGATCTTGCGGAAACCAACGGTGCAGGCCACCACCTCGAGAACCGCCGTTGGCGTCTCAGCCGGTGCCAGTGTGACGGACAACTTGTACAGATGCGGCGTTTCGGCCGTCCACTGTTTGGGTCGGCGCACGCCGGCCTCGAAGTGCACCTCGCTTTTGGGTAACCCGGAAGCATTACAGTCTGCTGCAAGCGGCTGGTTGAAGACCGCCTGCCCGTTGGGGTCGTAGAGTTGTACCCGAACGGTGCAGCCGGGATAGCGTTCGGCGGGGTAGCCGATTTTGGCGACGACTTTGAGCTGCCCGTCGCGATAGTCGGCATCCAGGTTGGCGACGGCGTAGACGTCTTGGATGTGTGGCCTGCCGGTGGTGTAGAGGAAAACATCCCGCATCAGGCCGGCATGCCACCAATGGTCCTGGTCTTCCACGAAGGAAGCATCCGACCAGCGCGTGACCACGGCCACCAGCTCGTTTTCCTGGCCGGTTTTAACGACCGCCGTCACGTCGAATTCGGCCGGCGTGCGTGCGTCCTTGCTGATGCCGATCCCCTGCCCGTTGACGTAGACGAAGAGTGCCCCCTCGCAGCCGGCGAAGTGCAGCACCACCCGCCGTCCCTGCCAGTTTTCCGGCAGGTGAAACGTGCGCCGGTAGATACCGGTGGGGTTGTCTTCGGGTACATCGGGCGGCAAGTTGGGGAACGGCATCTGTACGTTGGTGTAGTGCGGCAGGCCGTAGGGTTTACCCTGGCCGTCTTTCTGCATCGTCCAGTTGCCGGGAACCCGGATCTTGTCCCACGTAGGGGCTTTGAGGGCGGCCTCGGTGACCTTTTCCGGGCGGGGTTTGATCTGGAAATCCCATTCCCCGTTCAAGTCAAGCACCCAGGGCGATCGGGTACGATCGAAATCGAGGGCGCTTTTTTCATCGGGGAAAGGGTAGAGTGTGGCGCGCGGCGGGAGCTTGTTCAGCCCGGTCAATTGCGGGTTTTTCCAGGAAGGGGTGTTGGCGAGATTAAGAAGGGGTAACATGGTGTTTACTGGGTCGGTCAAATCTTCTGGTAAGTGACAGGTCATTGGCGATGTAGGATGATAAAGAATTATACATCGGACCGGCAAACGGCGTGCTGGGCAAGAACGCCGTTCATCCTTCTGCAAACTGGCGGTTGTAGAGCGCCGTGTAGACGCCTGCGCGCGCCAGCAATTCTTCATGCCGCCCTCGTTCGACGATCTGGCCGTTTTCGACGACGCAGATCAGATCGGCACGGCGGATGGTGCTCAGGCGGTGGGCGATGACGATGGCCGTGCGGCCTTCCAACAGGCGGCGCAGGGCCTCCTGGATCAGTGCTTCGGTCAGGCTATCGACGTTGGCGGTAGCTTCGTCGAGGATCAGGATGCGCGGTTCGGTCAGGATGGCGCGGGCGATGCAGATCAGTTGACGCTGGCCGACCGAAAGGTTAGCGGCGCCTTCTTGCAGTTTCGTCTGGTAGCCGTCGGGTTTGCTGACGATGAACTCATGGGCGTTGGCCTGGCGGGCTGCCTGTTCCACTTCCGCAGCGGAGGCCGTGGGGCGGCCGAAGCGGATATTGTCGGCAATCGTTCCGGAGAAGAGGAATGAATCCTGGGGCACGAGGCCGATCTGGCGGTGCAGCGAGCGCTGCGTGACGCTGCGCACGTCGACCCCATCGATCTCAACGCAGCCTGCGTTCACATCGTAAAAGCGGGCGATCAGGTTGCTGATCGAGGTCTTGCCTGCCCCGGTCGGGCCGACCAGAGCCACGGTCTGTCCGGCGGCGATGGTCAGGCTGACGTCGTGGAGCACGTCCGGCAGTTCGGGACGGTAGCGGAAGGAGACGTTTTTCAGGGCCACGTGGCCGTGGATGGTGGGCATTTCGCCGGCGCCGGGCCGGTCTTCGACGCCGGGCGGCGTGTCGAGCAGGTTGAGCACCTGTTCGCCGCCGGCCATGGCCGCCTGCAAAGTGGTGTACATGCGGCTCAATTCCTGGATCGGTTGGAAGAAGCGCGTCACGTAGGAGAGAAAAGCCACCAGGATGCCGATGGTCACCTCGCCGCGTGCCACGGCCTGCCCGCCAAACCACAGCACGATGCCGGTGGCTAAGATACCGAGAAATTCGATCGTCGGCAGGAAAACGAAGGAGAGCGACATGGCATTGATGTGGGCGTTGCGATTGGCCTCGTTGACCTGATTGAAGCGCTGTTGGGTCGAATCTTCCTGCCCGAAGGCCTGGATCACGCGCACCCCGGCGATATCTTCGGCCAGGTCCCCAACGACGCGCGCCACGCGCGTGCGTGTTTCGCGAAAGGCCACGCGCGCCCGGCGTGAAAACCAGATCGTTGCCAGCACCATCAGCGGCAGGACGATGAAGGTCAGCAGCGCCAGCTTGGGGCTCATCGTCAGCATGATGGTGACGATCCCGATCAGGATCAGCAGGTCGCCGATCAGGGTGATCACGCCTTGCGAGAGCAGTTCGTTGATCGTGGCGACGTCGTTCATTACCCGTGAAACGGTGACACCGACGATGTGCGTGTCGTGATAGGCCAGCGAGAGCCGCTGCAGGTGACCGAAGAGTTCGGTGCGCAGGTTCGCCAGCACGCGCTGCCCGACCCACGAAAGGAAATACTGCTGTGCGGCTGTTGCCAGGTACAGGCCGCCAAAGGCGGCCGCCGTCAGCAGCGAAACCAGCGCCAGCCCCTGGTGGTTGCCGAGCGCGATGTGCTGATCGATGGCGATTTTGAGCAGGTAAGGAGTCGTCAGCGTCAGGATGGTGATGACGAGCATCGAAAGGAATGCCAGCGCCATTTGCTTGCCGTACGGCCGCAGGTAACCGAGCAGGCGCACGACCACCCGCCGGTTGAAGACGGCCCCACGCTGATCTTCCTCCGATGAAAACTGGCTCAAGGCCCCGCGTGGGCCCATGTTGGAGCCGGAAACACCGATGTTGAAGCCCATGCTATTTGTTCTCCAGCGGTGCAGTGGCCGCTTGCGTCAACATCAACGCAGCGACCGCAAAAAGGATCATCGCCATCCAGTAGGGGGCGCCGATGGCGATTTTGTCGTAAATGATGCCCACCGTGATCGGCCCGGCGATATTCATCAGGCTGCCGATGGCCGTGGTCACACCCATCAGCAAGCCGACTTCCTGGTGCCGGACGCGGTTGGTGTTGAGCGTGGTCAGGGTCGGGAAGGTGAAACCGCTGAAGGCGCTGTTGAACATGTAAACGAAGTAAAGCATCCACAGCTCAGGGGCGTACAGCATTCCCAGCACCCCGATCACCTGCCCGAGCAGGCTGGTGATGGCGACCCCTCGTTCGCCAAAACGCGGCACCACGCGCTGCACCAGGGCAAATTGCACGAACGCCAACATGACGCCTCCGCAGGCCAGCAGCAAGCCGACCTGGCTGGGCTGGGCGTCGAACTTGTCGGCCACGTACAGGCTGTTGATGCTGCCGGTGCCGTTGAAGCCCAGGTTGAACAGGGCCGTGATCATCAGCAGCCAGCCCAACCCCGGTTTGCAGGCCATATCGCGGATCGATGCAGCCGGGTTGAGATCGCGCAGCGTGAGTGCGGCGTTCGAGCGTTGTTCGGGCGGCAGCGATTCGGGCAGGAAATACCACAGCGAGATCACGTTGAGCAGCGAAAGGATGGCGGCGGTGTAGGCCGGCGCATCGATGCTGATACGGCTGAGTATGCCGCCCAGGGCCGGACCGAGGACCAATCCCAATCCCCACGCTACTCCGATCAGCGTAAAGTTCTTGGCACGCTCTTCCGGCCTGGAAACGTCGGCGATGTACGCGCTGGCCGTGGACAGATTGCCGCCGGTGATGCCGCCGATCAGGCGTGACAGCAGCAGGAGCCACAGCGCCCCGCCGACGCCGAAGAGCGCGTAGCCGATGGCCTGGCCGAGCACCGTGATCAGCAGGACCGGCCGGCGCCCGTAGCGGTCTCCCAGTTTGCCGAAGAGCGGGGCGGCGAAGAACTGCGCCGCGGCGTAGACGACGGTCATCATGGTCACCATGATCGCCTGGTCGCTGTAGCGGCGCACGATAAACGGCGCGACCGGGGCGATGATCAGCAGGCCGATGATGTCCATCAACATGACGGAGAAAATAAGGGCAAGGCGAAGGGTGAGGGATGTTTTCTGCATGAAGGGATGAAGGGCTTTGTCCGAGTTTGCTTTGTGCCTTTGTTGCTGCGACTTCAACCGCAGCAACCTAAGTCAAGCAGATTTCTTCAGTTGCTGTTCGTAAATATTGCGATACAGCCCCGAACTTTTCAACAATTCGTCGTGCCTGCCGCGTGCGACCACGCGTCCCTTGTCGAGCACCAAAATCAGGTCGGCGCGCTGCACGGTGCTCAGGCGGTGGGCGATGACGAACGTCGTGCGTGCTTCCATCACCCGATCGAGGGCCTGCTGAATCAGGTGCTCGGTTTCGCTGTCCACGCTGGATGTGGCGTCGTCGAGGATCAGGATGCGCGGCGCGGTCAAGATGGCGCGGGCGATGGCCAGGCGTTGCTTCTGCCCGCCGGAAAGGGTGACGCCGCGCTCACCGACTTCCGTGTTGTAGCCATGCGGCATGTTGGCGATAAAGTCGTGCGCCTGGGCGGCTTTGGCGGCGGCTTCGATCTCCTGTTGGGTGGCGTCGGGCCGCCCAAACTGGATGTTTTCACGAATCGAGGCGGCAAACAGGGTCGTCTCTTGCAGCACCATGCCGATCTGGCTGCGCAGCGAATTGAGCGTCACCGTACGGATGTCCTGGCCGTCCAGCGTGATGCACCCTTCGGATGGATCGTAGAAGCGCGGGATCAGGTTGATGATGCTGCTCTTGCCCGATCCGGTGGGGCCGAGCAGGGCAACGACTTGGTTGGGCAGGGCCTCGAAGGTGATCGCTTTCAGCACGCCGCGGTGCCGGCCGTACGAAAACGAGACGTTCTCGAAGCGCACGTGGCCTCGTTCGAGCGCCAGTTCTTTGGCTTCGGGCGCTTCGCTCACGTCGGGTACGGTATCGAGAATCTCGAAGATGCGCTCGGCCGAAGCGCCGGCCATGGCGATCGCCGGCAGGATCATGCCGATGAAGCGCACCGGTCCGACCAACTGCGACACGTACGTGGTGAAAGCGACCAGTTCTCCGAGCGTGATCTGCTGATCGATGACCAGCGAGCCGCCATACCAGAGAATGGCGACGCTGGCCAGGTTGGCGATCAGATGCAGGCGCGGCATACTGATCGCCTGCAGGCGGGCCGAATACGCCGCAAGATCGAACCACTGCCGGTTTTCCACCTCGAATCGTTCGATTTCGGCGTCCTCCTGTGCGAAGGTCTTGACCACGCGTGCGCCGCGCAAGTTCTGCTCGATGCGCGTCGTCAGGACGCCCAATTGTTTTTGAATCTGCGCCGAGAGCGGGCGGAAGATGCGCCCAAAACGAATCGACTGGATCGTCAGCAGCGGCAGCACCAGCATGGCCAGGAGGGCCAGCCGTGGGTTCATCCAGAACAGCACGGCGGCGGTGATGGCCATCAGGAACGCTCCCTCGATCACCCGGAAGCTGGCGCGCCCGGTCAGGAAACGGATGCGTTCCACATCTTGAATGGCGCGCGACAGCAAATCGCCGGCCTCGGACTGGTCGTGGAAGGAGAACGAAAGCTGCGTGATCTTGCGCTGAAGTTCGTTGCGCATATCGTAGGCCACGTTTTGCGAGGCGATCTCCGTCCAGACTCCCTGAAAATAAGTGAAGATGCCTTTGACAATCACCAGCGCCAGCAGCCCACTGACGGCCAGGGCCAAATCCCGGCTGTTCCCTTGAGCGACTTGCGGGATGGCCCTGTCGATGGCCCAACCGATCAACTGCGGGTTGAGCATGCTGATCAGATCAATCAACACCATCATCAGGTAAGCGGCGGCGCTCAACTTCCAGTGCGGGCGCAGGTATGTAAAGCAGCGCCACAGGGTTTTGGTTTGCGAGGGTTGTAGGGTGACAGGTTGTACGGGTTGCATGGATGCGTCAAATTATACCCCCACTTTGCATAAAATCTGGCGAGTGCTTTGTTTTGGGCGAAAAAAGTTGCTATTGCGCCTTGCCGCGTACGTCGACGGCAACGGCGCCTTTTGCCAGCACGCGCAGCGGGTTGATCTCGATCTCTTCGATTTCCGGAAAGTCCAGCGCCAGCTGTGAGAGCCGCAGGATGGCGTCGATCACGGCTTCACCATCGGCCGGCGGCAGATTGCGGTAGCCGCGTAACTTGCGCCCGGCCCAGGTGCGTTCGAGCATAGCGGCGGCTTGCGGCCGGTCGAGTGGGGCCAGCTCGAAGGTGACATCGCCCAGCCCTTCCACCTCCGTACCGCCCGACCCGAACATCAGCAGGGGGCCGAACTGCGGATCGCGTACCATCCCGACGATGACTTCCTGCCCGGGCGGGATCATCTTCTGCACCAGCACGCCTGCGAGGTTCGCTTCAGGTTGGGCGCGGCGGGCGTTGGTAACGATTTGCGTGTAGCCACTGTCGACCTCGCTGATGTCGTTGATCCCTAGCAGCACGCCGCCGGCATCGGATTTGTGTGTGATGCCCGGCGAGACGACTTTGAGCGCCACCGGAAAGCCCATTGCCACCGCCAGCGCAGCAGCTTCGCCGGGCGACGTGGCCAACTGTTGTGAGGGGATTTGGATGCCGTAAGCGGCGACGATGTGGGCCGGTTCCAGAGCTTCTGCCGCCAACGCTTCCCGCACGCTTTTCGGATTCAACCCCGGCAATTCTGGGGCGGGTGTTTCGCTTTCCTGCAAAATCTCTGTCCGCCGGGCCAGCACGGCCAACGCCGACACGGCCTGTTCGGCGTAAGGGTAGTTGGGGATGCGCGCTGCCCGGAAACGCCTGGCGGCCTCGGCCAGGGATTCCCCGCCCATCAGGGCCACGACCACCGGCTTGTCGGCCCCGCTTTGCAAAACTCCGATCATTGCCGCAGCAAAGCTTTCCGGATCGCCGACCGGCGGTGGCGGCAAGATGCAGAGCACGGCGTGTACGTTGGCATCGTCCAGCAGCAGGCGCAGGCAGGCTGCGTACTGCGCTGGGGTGGCCGAACCGAGCATGTCGACGGGGTTTGCCAGGCTGGCCGCGTGCGGCAGGCCGTGCGCCAGGCCTGCCTGGGTGGCGGCGCTCAGGTCGGCCAGTTGCAGGCTGTGGGCTTCGATGGTGTCGCTGGCGATCACGCCCGGCCCGCCGGCATTGGTCAGGACGGCTACGCTACGGCCGGCCGGCAGCGGACTCCAGGCCAGCGCGGTGAGCCAGGTGATCAATTCTTCGTCGCTTGTGGCGCGCAGGATACCCGCCCGGCGAAAAGCGGCGCTGAAGGCGTGATCCTGCCCGGCCAATGCCCCGGTGTGAGACGATGCCGCTCGCTGCCCGCTGGCCGAGTGCCCGACTTTGATGGCGACGAGCGGCTTTCGGCGTGCGGCACGCCGGGCTTCTTGCACAAAGCGCCGCCCGTCTTGCAGGCCTTCCAGGTATAGGCCGATGACATGGGTATCCGGATCGTTTGCCAGGATAGGCAGGAAGTCGGTTTCGGTGACATCGGCCTGGTTCCCCAGGCTGATCAGCTGCGAAAGCCCCAGGCCCTGGGTGCGCGACCAGTCGATGACGATGTCGCAAATCGCTCCCGAATGCGAGAGCATCGCCACTTCCCCGGGCAGCGGGCCGGGCGGCGGCAGGAAGGTGGCGTTGAGAGGTGTGTGGGTGTCGATCACGCCGACGCCGTTCGGCCCGAGCAGGCGGATGCCCATCTGTCTGGCCACCTGTAGGCATTCGCGCTCCAGGGCTTCTCCGGCGGGGCCGGTTTCGCGAAACCCACCGGAAAGGACGATGGCGCACGCAATGCCGCGCTGCCCGCACTGCCGTAAGGCCTCCGACGTTGCTTCCGCCGGGATCAACAGCGCTGCCAGGTCGACCGGGTCAGGGACCGCATCCAGTGATGGGTAAACGGGGCGCTCCAGGAGCGAGCCGCCCTTGGGGTTGACGAAGTGAATGGCTCCCCGGTAGCCGCTGCGAACGAGATTGTCTGCCAGACGATAACCCAGCTTGGCGGGGTTGTTCGATGCGCCGACGACTGCGACGCCGCGCGGCGCGAGAAAGTACTTGAGCGAGTGTGTGCCGTTCATGCGAGTGTACGCTTTCCGGCGCGTTTTATATCTCGTTGGCGAGTTGCCTGAGTGCGGCGATGATTTCTGGGTCGAAAGATTTTCCCGAACGCAGTTCCATGGCCTCGAGTACATCCATGGTCGACCAGATCGGCTTGTACACTTGCTCGCTGAGCAGCCCGTCGAAGGCCTCGGCCACGGCGCAAATGCGGGCCAGCAGCGGCACGTTTTCGCCGGAAAGTCCTTGCGGGTAGCCGCTGCCGTCCCAGCGTTCGTGGTGCATCTCTACAATGTCCATGATCGTTTCGAAGCAGGGGAAATCTTTCAGCAAGGCCGCACCGATGGTGGGATGCTGGCGCATGATCTGCCATTCCATGCCGTCGAGCGGATTGGGCTTCATCAGGATATCGTCGGGAACGCCGAGCTTTCCGATGTCGTGCAGCAGCCCGCCGATGCGCAGCGTAACCAGGTCTTCGTCGCCCAAGCCCATCTTTTGGCCGAGCGACACGCACAAGTTTGCCACGCGGTGGCTATGCCCGGCGGTGGCTTCATCGCGCAGGGCGAGCACGTTGACGGCGAAATCGACCAGGGGACCGTAGAGTTCTTCGCATGAAATTGTCATCGTTTCCTCGTTTGAAAGCGTACGGAATTACGGGCGAATTATCGCCAGCCTGTGATTTGGCGAATTGACTGCTCCTGCTGCTGTGCTTCGGCGCGGGTGAGAACCCCGATCTCGTACTCGCAGGAAAAGACGGCCTTGCCGGGTAGATCGCTTACGGCGCCTTTTTGGCGTTCGGCCGTGTAGCCGGTAACGCCGGCTGTGCCGGCTTCGAAGCCCAGCGCGTCCTGATCGGGCGTACGGCAGATCCAGCGCACGCCGGTGTTCAATTCGGCGGGGCGGTGGCGCATGTAGTCGGCGCTGCCATCGGGGTGGACCTGCATGGCGTGTGCCCAGCCGTCTGCATCGGTCTGATAGGCAGGGAAGAAGACCACTTCGGGGTCGAAGGCCAGGCCGGGCTGTAAAACGAGATGCTTTTCGGGATGAGCGGCCAGTTCCTGGATGAATTCGGCGTAACCTGGTTGCAGCGGTGCGTGCGAAGGCAGTTCGGTGCGCACCCGCATGTGTTCGGGGTCACACAGGGCGCTGTACACCAGGCGGCCGTTATCCACCGGGCGGAAGTTGACGTGAACGAGATACATCAGCGGCATGGGCGTGTCTTTCAGGTTGGTGATCTTCATGCCCACGCGGAAGCGTGACGAAGCAGCGAAAAGCTTCAGATGCGGTTCGGCCAGGTAGTTGGCCGTGAAGGCGCGCGCGTGGCGGTACAGACCGCCGAGGACAAGGTATTCGCTATTCGCTTCATACCCGATTTCGAGATAAGCGCTTTCGTAGGGGGCGTTGGGCAGCTCTCCGTGCAGCGGGTGCGTGTCGTGCAGACCGGGCGATCCCATGGCGGTGGCCCCGCAGTGTTGCAAGAAGCCGCCGAAGGTCGCCAGGAATTCGCGGGTGGGGTAGGGCTGGTCGAACATCGATTTCATCGTCAGCCGCCGGCCGCGAAGGCTGACATCCCAGATATGCTGGCCCTGGAAGGGCAGCACGATCAATTCTCCCAGCGAGTTCTCGAGCCGCAGTGCACATACTCCTGATGGGAAACGGAACGTGCTGGCTTTTAGCTCGCCATGTTCGACGAGCAGGCTTTCTTTTTCACTGAATTGAGAGGAGGTGAGGTGCAAGATGGTCATGGGAAGCTCCAAAAGTGGATCGTGCCATCGGCAGCGGCCAATGTTGCGCCGTCCGGGAAAAGGCCAGGTACTGCAAACTTCCGTTACGCCCGGAGAGTGTTGCCAGCACTTCGAATGCTGCGACATTGACTGAGATAATCTTACCATGTTTCGGCGCGCATGAAACTGGCCAGGTGGCCTTACCAGGAGCTTGAACATTAAATTGAGCCCTCATGTTATACTGAAAAATATCGTACCTTCTCAAAAAATAGGGTGTATGGAGTGTTTTGTGCGTGCAAAGTAACACGAAACACTCCATACACCGCATTATTGAGAAGTTACGGGTCTTCCGGGTTTAGCGTGAAATTACGAAATATCAGTATTTTGAATTGGGGAAGTTCATGTCCCTTGAAAACCGCCAAGATGAAAAAATCGAAGAGCACAATGATCACCCACGCTGTAGGCATGAAAGCTTGTGGAAAAATGAAAATTACCCGTAAAACAATCATTGCTTTGATTTCGGCTGCCGTAACACTGATCTCTTGCAGCCACTCTGTACCAGAAGCGGCGATAAATCCGACCGAAGTGACGGTGATCGCCGCTGCCACTGCTAAGCCCACACCTTCTCAGATAACGCTGCCGATTCCGACGGCTACGGGCGCCGAGTCTGTTCCTTCTCTGGCCGCACCCAACCCGGAGGTGGTGAGCACACTTGCGACAAGCACCGTTACCGAGGTTGGCGTTACCGTAACTGCGACGCCATCTCCCGATTTCTGGCAGGAATTGCCGGTCGTGCCGACGGGGATCAGTGAACGGGTGCGTACGATTTACCAGCGTGGGTTGGAGATGGGGAATAACCCAAATGCGTTTTCCAAAGTCGGAGACTGTCATAGTACCAACCCCTATTTCCTTGCAGATTACGATCTCGGGCAGAGCGTATATGATCTGGGTGAGTATACCTATCTTCAACCAACCATCGATTACTTTGCGGGTTCGTTTTCCCGCTCGAGCCTGGCCGCCAAAAAGGGTTCGAGTACAGCAGGCGTCTTGGCTTCGCTCTGGTCGGATTGGAAGTCTTGCTTCAGCAACGAGACTCCTCTCGACTGTGAGCTGCGGCACCATCATCCAAGCTTCGCGCTCATTTCCCTGGGCACCAATGAAGCGTACGATGTAAAACAAGACCCTTCCACATTTGAAGGCCGGTTGCGCCGCATCATCGAGCACAGTATCGACCAGGGCGTTATCCCGATTCTCAGTACAAAAGCGGATAATGACGAAGGGAATCATTATATTAATTACGTCACATCTCGCTTGGCGCTGGAATATGAACTCCCGCTGTGGAATTTCTGGCTTGCGGTTCAGCCCCTGCCCCAGCATGGCTTACGCAGTTCCGATCATCTTACGTTTGCACCGACGAAATCCTACACGGATTTTTCTGACCCCGGTTACCTGGCCTATGGGATGCAAGTGCGTAATTTGACGGCGCTGCAAGTTCTAGATATGATTCGTCGTGAGATCACACAATCCCCTGCAAGCGGCGCGGCAAAGCCCTTCGTTGCGCCAACTGTTCCAATGGTTAATGTAAACCAGGCTGGTGGGACGATGATTTCCGACGTGGATGGCATGGAACTGGTATACATCCCCGCAGGAACGTTCGATATGGGTTCGGAATCAGGAGGCCTGGATGAAAGCCCGGTGCACAGCGTTTCGCTTCGTGGTTACTGGCTGGACCGTACGGAAGTTACGAACGAAATGTTTGTTCGTTTTTTGAATGCCGCAGGGAACAAAAGGGAAGGCGGAACAACCTGGCTCGATCCAATCGATCCTTTTCTCTCGGTGTTTGAAAAAGATGGCGTGTGGCAGATACTGCCTGGAAAAGAAAACTATCCCATTATGAACGTATCCTGGTATGGCGCCAAGGCCTATTGTACGTGGGTAGGCCGAGATTTACCAACCGAGGCGCAATGGGAGCATGCCGCCAAAGGCGCCGATAGCCGCCGCTTTCCGTGGGGAAACGATGCGCCAGATTGTAGCAAAGCGCGTTTTTCGGGTTGTGGGAACGCACCCGTTGAAGTGGGAAGCTTGCCGCAAGGGTCGAATCGTTGGGGTGTATTCGATTTGGCCGGCAATGTCGCGGAGTGGATCAACGATCGCTATGCGGCAGATTACTACCAGACATCCCCACAAGTTGAGCCTCCCGGGCCTGTGAACGGTTACTACCGCGTAATTCGCGGCGGGTATTGGGGAAGTACGTACCTGGCGCTGCAAACTTCGTATCGTGACTGGAATGGCGCTGACGAGCGCATGAACGGTGTCGGTTTCCGTTGCGCCCTTATGCCTTAAAGAGTTTGCCCGCCGCAGGGTTGCTGGGTAGATGGTTGGGATGGGACGAGGGCGCAACTTTTTGTCACTTTCACTTGTATACCTGTCGAATCAACAATCGATGATAAGGAACAAGTGATGAACCGAAATATACGCACTGGCTTGGTTGTGCCCTTAATTCTCACGTGGTGTTTTGGATGCACCCTGCCTTCTCAAAACGAACTTCCACCTTTCCCCGCAGGGTATATCGATTCAGCCTATGTCGTTCCAGATGGCTCGGCGATTTACTTTCTTCATAGTGTCGTTTCAACGCTGCAAATTCTGACAGAAGATCAATCCGCCAGGCCCGTCACAGCCCATTTGCCCGGACATCACGGAAAAAGTGGCCCATACTGGTGGAACTCAGATCTTTACGTAAGCTTGAAGAATCCTGACGGGACCTGGAGCCACCCCCAAAATCTTGGCCCCATCGTCAACTCGGAACACATGGAAAGCAGCCCCTGGACAAACGATGAACAGACGGTATTGATATTTAGCAGGTGGTCGGTCACGGAATCCGCACTTTCAGGTACGTTCATCTCCCGGAGGAACAGCAAAGGTGAGCCCTGGGGGGCGCTGGAAAAACTTCCCGGGGAGTTGGGAATGTACGAGGAAACGGGGTATACAGATTTCCATCTGGTTCCCAGTGGAAACCTGTACTTCTGGCGCGACGAGGGAAAAGGTGCGCTTTACTGGGCGCAAAGCATCGGACCCAACCAATGGGCGCCTGCCGAATTGATGCCTGAGGCATTCCAAAGCGACGTTCGTGACTCTCAGCCCTGGGTAAACGATGCGGAGACGCGCTTTTGCTTCAGCCGGCTCGACGACGATGCCAACGCAACCCTGTTGTGTGCCACCCGGGAAAGCGCTTCGGCCGAATGGGGAACACCGGCAGCCGTTCAGGTCACAGGATTTGCCGACGCCAATCACTATCATGTGTGGGCGGAGCCAAGCTTTACGAAAGATGGCACGATGTTCTTTGTACGGTTTGACACTTCCGTTCCGGCCTGGAAAGCGGAGATTCTCATGTCGGTTCCCCAACGCGATGGAAGCTTTGGAGCGCCACAACGCCTGGTCTTCAAGTAACCCGCGGATGCTGCGAACGTGTCGTGAGAAAACGTAATGTCGAAACCCAACACGCTTTCCCATATGCCTCCGGGCCTGGCATTGTTACTGCTTGCCCCCTTGTTGGGTGAACTGGTTTCCGGGCACCAGGGACCGCTTGAGTTCTTCAATCCGCTCACTTTCGTGCTCCTGGCGCTGCCCTACGGCTTCGGCGCCGTACTTTGCCGTGAGTTGTCGATGCGTTGGGGGCGCGGCCGCTGGAATATCGTGCCGTTGGCGGCTGCCTATGGATTGTTCGAAGAAGGCGTCGTCGTGCGTTCGTTCTTCAACCCCGATTGGTCCGAACTGGGCGCGCTGGAAGCGCTTGGCTACAATGGAGGCATCCATTGGTGGTATGGCTTTTTGTTGATTCACTTTCACATCCTCATCAGCATCGTTTCCAGCATCTTGCTGACCGAACTGCTCTATCCCGAACGGCGATACGTACCCTGGGTTAGCAGGCGCGGGCTGATGGCTTGCACGCTGGGTTTGCTGTTGTGGATTCCGGCTGGCCTGTGGATGACGTCTTACTGGCCTGCCTGGTATGGGTATGCGGGTGTATGGGGAGTGATTGTTGTGTTGATCGTCGCAGCGCGTTTTCTACGTTGGGAATGGCCATCGGCCAAGCCCATGCCCACAAAGCCGGCGCTGTGGTTCTTTTTGTTGGGAATGGCGAACGTGTGGACGACCTTCTTCTTGGGCTTCGTTCTCCCTGAACTCACGCCCATTCCATTTTTGCCCTTTTTCACAGGCCTGCTTGTATTGCAGGGGATCACTTTCCTGTTGTTCCTCAAGTGGTCGGGAAATGGGCACAACCTGGATGACCACCAACGCTTTGCACTGCTGACCGGCTTTCTGAGTTTCTTTATCGCCTTCGGATTTCTCGCCATTCTGGAGGGAGAAATCGGCAAGGCCGCAGTCAGCCTGGGCGCCACGCTGGCGCTGGGCACACTGTGGCGAAAAGTCCGGGCGCGCCGACCAGGCACCGCCTTTGGCGCGAAAACGGATTAACGAGACGATGTGCGCTGATAAGAGCGGTTTACACCGCAGCAAGCCGGTCATGTGACTGCCGAGATGACTTCTGGCACTGTGGGAAGTGACCGGGCCTCGATATGATCGGGGAAACTTAGTTCACAAATCTGGAGGTCAACATGAGTCACAAAACTCGTATCTTTACCTGGTTTACCTTACTCGCCCTGGCGCTGTTCGTTTTCGTGCCAGCGGCATCGGCGTACGAAGGCCGCGGCGGGGAGCGTGTGGTGGTTGCGAAGGATGAAGTCATCGATGACGATCTGTTCATCGCCGGCAATGAAGTGATCGTGGATGGCACGATCAACGGGGACCTGGTCGCAGGGGGTGAAACCGTGATCATCAACGGCAAGGTCACCGGCAATGTGTTTGCGGCCGGTTCATCCGTTACCATCAACGGTGAAGTAGGTTACGCTCTGCTCGCTGCAGGCTCGGCAGTGACGCTTGGCCCGGATGCCCGCATCCAATACAATGCCTATACAGCCGGCGCGAGCGTCGAAAGCCAGGCAGGCAGCCAGATCGGCGGTTCGCTGCTGATCGGCGCCGGCCAGGGCCTGGTCTCCGGTCAGGTGACCAAGGATCTGTTGGCAGGCAGCAGCCGCCTGCGCCTGGAAGGCACCGTCGGCCGGAATGCGAAGATTGCCGTCGATACGGCTAGCAATAGCTTTTCCCCCAATTATTATCAATATGGCAGGAATATGCCGCCCATGCCATCCGTCCCTGCCGGCCTGACCTTTGGCTCGGAAGCACATGTCGCCGGGCGCCTGGAATATACCAGCGCTCAGGCGGTCGGTGCGGCGAACGATGTGGCAACCGATGTGAAACATACCCTGCCGCCGCAAGATGCGCAGATCTCGCGGGAACTGGCCCTGCGGAACAGCACCTCATCTTATGTACTCGACGCGCTGCGCCGTCTGATTGCCCTGCTATTGATCGGCCTGTTGATCGCCTGGCTGGCCCCTCGCTGGGTCACCGGCCCGGCCGAAAAGCTGCTCGCACGCCCGCTTCACAGCCTCGGGATCGGTTTGGTCGGCCTGGTTGCGGCGCCGCTCGCCTGGGTTGTGGCACTGGGCGTCGTGATCGTGCTCGCCGTGATCTTTGCACTGCTGAGCCTGGGCAACCTGACGGGCCTGACGCTGTTGACCGGGTTTCCCCTGCTCGGCCTGGCCTTTGTCGCTTTCATCTTCGCGTTTGGTTACCTGTGCCAAGCGATCATCGCTTACCTGGTCGGGCGCTGGATACTCAACCGTATCCGCCCGGATTGGAACAGCAAGATCTATGCCCCCCTGCTGATTGGCCTGTCGATCCTGGGCCTGATCTTCGCCATACCGGTGGCGGGTGGGTTGCTCGAATTCTTGATCATCCTGGCCGGCCTGGGCGCTATCGTCCTGCGACTCTGGCCGGGCCACCCGGCGCCTGAAGCCCCTGTGGACCTTTCAGTGGCCGTTCAGGCCTGATTGCTAAAAAACGACGCAACCTGGTGATGACTGTCCCTCACCAGGTTGCGTTTTATGGTTTAATGCATGGATGCAGCGTTTTTCCCGCTTCGATCAACTCTCGCTTTTCGCTTACCTCGCCCTGGTTGGTATCACGGCCGCCGGTTTGTGGGAAATGGAACGTATCCTGCTGCGCTGGCTGGCCCTGGGCTTCCTCTTAGGATTTGGCATTCTCCACAATCGCCTGCCGGAACAGAACGGCTCACCAAAGAGCCAACGCCTGGGTAATCTGATCGTTGCCTTGCAAACGGCACTGATTGTCGCCCTCATCGAGACCCCCAGCGCCGGTTCTTCATTCGTCTTCCTGTTTTTCATCTTAAGCGTGACGGTCATGCTCTACAACCCGCTGCGATGGGGTTTGCTGTGGCTGGCAGGTTTCAGCCTGCTTACCGGCTGGTTTTTCTTCGAGCAGCAGGGGCCGAACAGCGGGTTGCAGGCAACGGCTGCTTATGCAGGCGGGTACCTGTTCTTCGGGGTCGTCACCAACGCGCTGGCCCAGGCGCGCCTCAGCCAGCGCCAAAACGCCTTGCTGCTAAACGAACTACAGGCCAAAAACCGCCAGCTCGAAGAATATGCTGCACAGATCGAAATGCTGGCCGTCGTCGAAGAACGGAACCGCCTGGCGCGCGAAGTACACGACACCATCGGCCACAGGCTGACGAGCGCGGCCGTCCAACTGGAAGGTGCGCAACGCCTGGTATCCGGCGAGCCTGTGCGGGCGGCGGCCATGATCGGCGCCAGCCGCCAGCAGGTGCGGGATGCGCTGCAAGACCTGCGCCAGACCGTCGGGCGGCTGCGCGAGCCGCTTGAAATCGAGCTGCCGCTTCCCCAGGCGCTGCGCCACCTGGCAGCCAGCTTCCAACAAGCGACCGGTCTGGTAATCCAGTTAGATTTGCCTGAAAGCGACTGCAAGGTAACCGCTTCGCAGCGCCTGGCCCTTTACCGCACCGCACAAGAAGGCCTGACCAATATCCAACGCCACGCCGCCGCAAAGCACGCGTGGCTGCGCCTGGAGTGTGAAGGCGATCGCATCTGCCTGCTGGTGATCGATGATGGTTGTGGCTTGGTCGGCAGCTTCCCCAACGCCGGTTTTGGTTTGCTTGGCCTGCAAGAGCGGGCGGCGCAACTGGGTGGCGCCATCAGCCTGTCGAACCGCCCGGACGGCGGCGTGATCCTGGCGCTCCAGCTCCCCACCCAGGAAGGGAATTCGCAGTGACAGCCATTCGTGTTTTGATCGTCGATGACCAACGCCTGATGCGCGAAGGCCTGCGCACGTTGTTGGAACTGGAAAACGACCTGGAGATCGCAGCCGAGGCCGAGGATGGCCTGATGGCCATCGCACAGTACGAAGTGTTCCAACCGGATGTGGTGTTGATGGACATCCGTATGCCCCGCCTGGACGGGGTGGAAACGACGCGCCGCCTGCGCCAGCGCTGGCCCGAAGCGCGCATCATCATCCTGACCACTTTCGACGACGATGCATACGTCTTCGACGGGCTGCGCGCTGGGGCGCTCGGATACCTGCTCAAGGATGTTTCCGGCCAGGAACTGGCCGAGGCGATCCGCAAAGTTGCCGCCGGCGGTGCTTTGATCGAGCCTTCGGTGGCGCGCAAAGTTCTGGCCGAATTCTCGCGCCTGGCAGAGCCAACCCGCTCGGCGCTCGACCGGCTGCCGGAGCCGTTGTCTGAGCGCGAACAGGAGATTCTGCGCCTGCTGGCCTTGGGCGCAAACAACCGCCAGATCGCCAGCCAGTTATTCCTGGCCGAGGGGACGGTCAAAAACTACGTTTCGGCCATTTTGGACAAACTGGCGGTGCAAGATCGCACCCAGGCTGCCCTGCGCGCCCGTGAGCTTGGGCTGCTGAAACCCGAGTAAGCTTCTTGGCGCAGCACGTTATCTCTCTGGAAGATGCCGCAACTCGGCGTCGAGCAAGAGCGATGTGCCGGGGGACAACGCCAGCCGGGCTGTGTGCATCCGATAGCGGACGATGCAATCTGTTCCGTAAGTGCTGTGGATGGACGTGCTGACAAGCTTCCCCTGCGCCCAGTTTATATCCACCACAAACCCACCGCGCGCACATAGCCCGGTCACTCTGCCCTGTGCCCAGGCCTTGGGCAGCGCCGGCAGCAGATGGATTTCGCCGTTATGCGATTGCAGCAGCATTTCGGCGATCCCTGCCGTGGCCCCGAAGTTGCCGTCGATTTGGAAGGGCGGGTGGGCGTCGAACAGGTTGGCGTATACGCCGCCGCCGCCGTGATAGTCGGTTTGCGGCGTTTCTATGGGGGTGAGGGCTTTCTCGAGGAGAAAGTAGGCGTGATCGCCGTCGAGCAGGCGCGCCCAGAAGTTGATTTTCCAGGCCAGGCTCCAACCCGTGCCCACATCTCCACGTAGTTCGAGCGTCCGCCGGGCGGCGGCAAACAGGGCTGGCGTTTTCTCGGGAGTGATTTGCGCCGCGGGATACAGGCCGAACAGGTGCGAGACGTGCCGGTGTTGCCGCTCGGGGGCTTGCATGTCCCAATCTTCGAGCCATTCCTGCACCTGGCCTGCCTCGCCGATTTGTATCGGCGGCAGGCGGTCGCGTACGGCCGCCAGCTCGCTGCACAAGGCTTCGTCGATTGCGAGAACTTCGGCGGCGCGCATGCAACCATCGAACAGATCGCGCAGAATTTGGGCATCCATCGCCGGCCCGGCGCAAACGGCAACCCCGGCAGGATGCGCGTTTTCCGGCGAAATGCTGGGGCAGGTGACGAGCCAGCCGGTTTTAGGGTCTTCCACGAGGCTTTCAAGGAAGAAACGCGCCGCGCCTTTCATGACCGGGTAAGCCTTCGCCAGGAAGGCCCGGTCGCCAGAGAAGGCATAGTGCTCCCATAAGTGCAGGCAGAGCCAGGCCCCACCCGTCGGCCAGAACCCCCACAGGGGACCGTCGATGGGGGCTGTGGCCCGCCATAAGTCTGTGTTGTGATGGCAGACCCACCCACCAGCACCATAATGCACCCGGGCGGTACGGCTGCCAGGCTCGGGCAGTTCCATCACCATTTGCAGCAGCGGTTCGTGACATTCGCTCAGGTTGGTCGCTTCGGCGGGCCAGTAATTCATCTGGGTGTTGATATTGACGGTGTATTTACACTCCCAGGGCGGCGTCATCGAGTCGTTCCAGATGCCTTGCAAGTTGGCAGGCTGCGTGCCGGGACGTGAAGACGCAATGAGCAGGTAACGGCCGTACTGAAAATACAGCGCGGCGAGATGCGGGTCGACGCCTTCGCCGAAGCGAAGCAGGCGTTCGTTGGTGGGCAGGTCGGCGGCTGGAGTGTAGCCCAGGTCCAGTTGCACGCGTCGGAACAGGCGCCGGTGTTCGCGGATGTGGTCCTGGCGCAAGGCATCGAAGGGCCGGGCAGACGCCGCCTGAAGGTAAGCCTGTGTAAGGGCGTTCGGGTCGCCATCCACATCTTTCCAGCTTTTGTAGCTGGTGGCAATGGCGATCAGCAGGGTGGCGGCGTCGGCCTGGCGAACGAGGAGGCGTCCTTGCTGTGCGTTGACCGTGCCGCCTTCGTTCTGGACGAGGATACGGGCCTGGAACTTCAAGCGGCCTGTGATCTCCGATGAGTCGCCATTTTGGCCGTCAACCAGAAGGAATTTGCCGGCCTCGCTACGGATAGTGGCGACCTGTGGGGTGGAAAATCCGGCGCTGAAGCTGATCTGCCCCGGCCGGCTGGCAGTCAGGCGTACGGCGATGACCTGATCCACCGGGCTGGCAAGGATTTCACGGGTGAATGCGACGCCGCCGCAGCGGTAAGAGACGCGCGCCAGGGCAGAGTCCAGGTCCAGTTCACGGCGATATTCGCCGGCGTCTTCATGGCCGGGAAAGTCGAGCCATAAGTCGCCGACAGGCTGGTAGGGCATTTGCTTGATGGGACGGGCCATCATTTGTTCTTCAATCAACTGATCGGCCGCGCGGTAGTCCCCGGCAAAAATCAGCCGTCGTGCTTCAGGCAGCGCTTGCAGGGCGTTGGGGTTGTTCGGATCGTATGGGCCGCCGGCATAGAGCGTGTCTTCGTTGAGTTGCAGGCGCTCCTGCGGCACGCCGCCGAAGATCATTGCACCCAGCCGGCCGTTGCCGACGGGTAAGGCCTCGACCCACTTTCGAGCAGGCTGTTCATACCAAAGGATGAGGGGTTGCGTTGACATTGTGCTTACCTAACCCGTGTAAGGCGGCACGGCCCTAACCCTGCGCTTGTTTCTGTGCTTTCTTCTGCACAAAGCCTATGGGTTAGGCCCTAACCCGCGTAAGGCGGCACGGCCCTAACCCTGCGCTTGTTTCTGTGCTTTCTTCTGCACAAAGCCTATGGGTTAGGCCCTAACTTCAGGTGCGAATGGGTGCGAAGTCATCCATTCGCACCTGAAAGCCATAAATCAGACCAGATCGAAGCGATCGAGGTTCATGACCTTGTTCCAGGCGGCGACAAAGTCACGTACGAATTTCTCTTTTGCATCGTCTTGCGCATAGGCTTCGGCCAGGGCGCGCAGCTGCGAATTGGCGCCAAAGACCAGGTCGACGCGGGTGCCGGTCCAGCGCAGTTCGCCGGTTTTGCGGTCGCGTCCTTCAAAGATCTCCCCGGCATCGGAAGTAGGCTGCCACACCGTGCCCATATCGAGCAAGTTGACGAAGAAATCGTTGGTCAGCGCGCTGGTTCGTTGGGTGAACACGCCGTGCGGTGACTGCCCCACGTTGGCACCCAACACGCGCAGGCCGGCGACAAGCACCGCCATCTCGGGGGCGCTCAGCGTCAGCAGCTGCGCCTTGTCCACCAGCATCTCCTCGGCCGAGACGCTAAAGGTGGTCTGCTGGTAGTTGCGGAAGCCGTCGGCCTGAGGCTCCAGCGCGGCAAAGGAGCTGACATCGGTCTGCTGCTGCGAGGCATCCATGCGCCCAGGTGTGAAAGGAACCGTCACCGCATAACCGGCATTCCGGGCGCCCTGCTCGACGCCCGCGCAGCCGGCCAGCACGATCAGATCGGCCAGCGAGACTTTTTTGCCGTCAGAGCAGGTGCTGTTGAACGCATCCCGAATGCCTTCCAGCGCCTGGAGCACCTTGGCGAGTTGTTCGGGCTGGTTGACTTCCCAATCCTTCTGCGGAGCGAGGCGAATGCGGGCGCCGTTGGCGCCGCCGCGCTTGTCGGAACCGCGGAAGGTGGATGCCGAAGCCCAGGCGGTCGAAACAAGCTGCGCAACGGACAGACCGGAAGCCAGGACTTTTTCCTTGAGGGATGCAATATCCTGGGCATCGATCAACGGGTGATCGACGGCCGGGATGGGGTCCTGCCAGATCAGGTCTTCGGCCGGGACGTCTGGGCCGAGGTAGCGGCTTTTCGGCCCCATGTCACGATGGGTGAGCTTGAACCAGGCGCGGGCAAAGGCATCGGCAAACGCCTGCGGGTCCTGGTGAAAGCGACGGGCAATCGGTTCGTAAACCGGGTCGAAGCGCAGGGAGAGATCGGCCGTGGTCATCATCGGCGGATGTTTGCGGGTCGGATCGTGTGCATCGGGAATCATGTGCTCCGGCCGGACGCCCTTCGGCGACCATTGGTGGGCGCCTGCCGGGCTTTTGACCAGTTCCCATTCGTAGCCAAAAAGCATGTCGAAATACCCCATATCCCAGCGGGTGGGATTGGGTTTCCAGGCGCCTTCGATGCCGCTGGTGGTTGTGTGGACCCCTTTGCCGGTGCCGAACCGGTTGATCCAGCCCAGCCCCTGCGCTTCGAGCGGTGCGGCTTCGGGTTCGGGGCCAACCAGCGCCGGATCACCGGCCCCGTGCGCCTTGCCGAAGGTATGCCCGCCGGCGACGAGGGCCACCGTTTCTTCGTCGTTCATCCCCATGCGGGCGAAGGTCTCGCGCACATCGCGGCCGGATGCCACGGGGTCGGGCTTGCCGTTGGGGCCTTCCGGGTTGACGTAGATCAGGCCCATCTGCACGGCCGCCAGCGGGTTCTCCAGCTCACGGTCACCGCTATAGCGCTTGTCGCCTAGCCAGGTGTCTTCGATTCCCCAATAAATATCCTCCTCGGGCTGCCAGATGTCCGCGCGCCCACCGCCAAAGCCGAATGTCTTGAAGCCCATCGCCTCCAGGGCGACGTTGCCGGCCAGGATCATCAGGTCGGCCCACGAAATTTTGTTGCCGTATTTTTGTTTGATCGGCCAGAGCAGGCGGCGCGCCTTATCGAGGTTGCCGTTGTCGGGCCAGCTGTTGACCGGCGCAAAACGCTGGTTGCCGGTGCCGCCGCCGCCGCGGCCGTCGCCGGTGCGATAGGTGCCGGCGCTGTGCCAGGCCATGCGAATCATCAGGCCGCCGTAGTGGCCCCAGTCGGCAGGCCACCACTCCTGCGAGTCGGTCATCAGGGTGTGAAGGTCCTTTTTCAGGGCTTCGAGATCGAGCTGCTTGAACGCTTCAGCATAGTTGAAGTCTGGATCCATCGGGCTGGATGCCGGCGCGTGCTGGTGAAGGACGGCCAAGTTCAGTTGGTTGGGCCACCAGTCGCGGTTCTTGGTCCCGCCGCGTGGCGTGGGCTTGTGAACCGGGCACATGTTTTCGTCGCTCATGACTTTACTCCTTAGGATTGTGTGAACTGTTTTTGAAAAAAGAGGTCGGACGTTTATCGGGTGAGTTTTCTTTGGACCTTCCAGGCTGAGTATGAAGAATGCTTTCACGGCGAAGCTGGTAGGGCCTTCTTTTTTATAGGTATTCCTAAAAAATAATCACTATCCAGTATGCGTAAAAAAAGAGTGCGTCAGCGCTCTTCTTTCTTACAAGCCGGGCATAGCCCATAAAGTGAAACCTGTGGACGCAGGATCGTATAACCCGAGGCTTCTTCCAACCTTTTGAGCGCCTGCGGATCCAATATTATATCCCCATCGACGACCTGATTGCATTTCATGCAGATCAAGTGCGGGTGCGGATGGGGGCGATTCCCGTCGTAGCGGCTTTCATCGTGCAAATCGATTTCGAACACCTGATCCATTTCCTTGAGCAGGGCAAGGGTCTTATACACCGTCGCCTGGCTCATGGTCGGAAATCTCACCTTGATCTTTTCGTAAAATTGATTGGCGCTAGGGTGCCCCTCGCTGGCTGCGATCAGGCGCACCAGTTCGAGGCGTTGAGGCGTCAGCCGGAAGTCGCGTTCTTTTAATGCGGCGACCAATTCATGAAAGCGAACATCCGGATGAGTCATAGGGTTTCTTTTCGTAACCAATATCTATAAATAATCATTATCGCTAATTATATCATGATTTCAGGAAGCTGCACCCAAATGCCCGTGGCTTCATGGATGAACGCAACCAGGTCCTTTCGAAAGCATGGTTGACGCAGATGCTGGTTTCCCATGAAACCGTCGTAAAGATCGGCGAGACTTCGCAAAACTCGGAAGTAATCTACATTCGGGATGCCCAGAGAAACCTGCGCCTGGTATGCTGCGAGATACGACCGTAGAAACAGATCCCAATCGACCACTTCGGAACCCGGTGAGTTTTTGCAGTGTACGGTGATCAGTTTAATTGTGTTGGCGATATCTAGAGCAGGGTCTGCAATGGAAAGATGCCAGTCCAGCACACCGGTTACTTCACCATCCCGAACGAGGATATTGCCTGGGTGAAAGTCGTTGTGGCAGATGACCAGATGCTCCGGTTCGGGTGGGCGGTTCTCGATGAGCCAGGCTACAATCTCACGCATCCAGGGGTGTTCTTCCGCAAGGCCCGGCAGCCGGTCATACAGTTTGCCGAAAATATATCGATTCTCGTCAAAACCTTGCTCACGCAACAACCCGAGCAGGAACCCCGGATCGATCCGGTGCAAGGCAGCATGGGATTTTCCCAACAGCACAGGGATTGCCTCCACGGGGGCTTTCCACAGAGTCTCTCCCGGCAAGCATTCCATGATGAAGAATGCGCCTCCCAGGATGGACCTGTCCGTGCATACGGCGTAGGTGCTGGCAACTGGATACCCGGCGTTTGCCAGCGCGTTTTGTACGCTGCTCTCCCAGGCAGCATCTTCGGGTGCACGGTATTCAGGGTACAACCGTAATATCAAACGCCGACTCCAGGTTTGTGGAGCACCGGTTAGCTCGAAGCAAAACGTAGCCGTTTCGTTTCCTCCCTTTACCTTCATTAGTGGTGCACGGTATGCAATCGCAGGATCGCACAGCTCACTTTTTAGATAGGCGAGCAGTTTGGCCATGATTTGATGTGTTTCTTTTCGTTCGATCAGATTTTCCACCATATGTCCTCCGCTATCGACCACCATGCGTGCTGATCAACCATAAGATCAGGATGGCGATTCCCAGGTACAGCAGCAACCCAATCCCATTCACAACGGCATCGTCACCTTTGGCGTAATCGCGTTTCCACCTATCACGTGTGATGATAGAAGCTCCAGAGGTTATCGAACTGACCGCAATAAAAACGGCGATCCCTATTCCAACCAGGATGTATACGCCTACGAACAATTGGGTAAGCCCTTGCGAATGCGGAATCGCTTTCAACAAGGGGTACAGGCACGCTGCCAACAACAGGAGCAGCACCCATATTGCCAACGACTTGTTTTGTAGCGCCAATGCGTTGCGCTGTTGCGTGTTAAAACCTGACAGCCGATCACGTTTCGCATCGTAAATAACCCAGAGTACCACCACAACGATGACGAAGAAGGTGCACGTGGGCAGCGCGCTGGCGGGGAAGATACTTTCAAGGGAACGAACGCTATCTCTTCCCGCATCGGCTGCGACGGGGCGCGCAGGATTCGAACGGACAACGTACGATAAAAAAACTTTATGGGAATGGTCCGAACGGCCCGGGGGAAATCGCTCTCCTTTCCCGTAGCGTGAGGCGGTGTTTAGGCACAAACACGCAGCAATGAACAGTGCGATCGCCCACAGGTTGCGACTTGTATGACGACGATGCATGCAACACTCCATGAGGCAGATCAGACGACAACTGCCGCATGCCAGGTTCATTGTTGTAACCGGTAAAGGGGATACCCGGCACGGGCATTACTTTGTTAGAATGACAGGGTCACCCACATGGAGCAGATAGACTGCTACCAAGCCCAGCAAACCGGTTGCAACAACGTAGTAGAGAGTCGGAATGACCGTTTTCCGTAGTAAAGCGCCTTCGCGACCCAACAGGCCAACCGTTGCCGCCGCAGCGACGATATTGTGGATGGCAATCATATTCCCTGCCGCTGCGCCAACCGCTTGCAGCGCAACGACAAGCGTTCCGGAAATTGAAAGCTGCTCCGCAATACTGAACTGGAACAGGCTGAACATCAGGTTGCTGATGGTGTTGCTGCCAGCGATAAAGGCCCCCAACGCGCCAATGCTAGGCGCCAGCAGTGGCCACACCCTACCGACATTGGCTGCCGCCCATTCTGCCATGGCGATTGGCATACTCGGCAGATTGGCAGCGTTAAAGCCGGAGTTGATGTAGACGCGCACCATCGGCACGGCAAACAGCAGCACGAAGCCGGCACTCAGCAGGATGCCGCTCGCCTCGGAGAAGGCTGCTCGCACCTGCTCGCCCCGCATACGGTGTAGGCCAATGGTCAGGAACACGACCAGGATCAGCACCGCTGCCGGAAGATAGAGCGGCGTGGTTGCGGCCGAGATCGGTGTGTTGAAGATAGACTCCAATTGGATGCGCAACGCGTCTTGCAGCCACTTCCCGACGCCAAGTGCCGGTAGACGGGTGATTACCAGACCGGCTGCCAGTAAACCGTACGGCAGCCAGGCCATCCAAACGGACATCAAGCGGCCGGGGGCTTCTTGCCGCACCTGCGCGCCATCGTCCGCCAGTTCTACCTTCTCGCGGGACGGTTGCTTCAAGCGGCCGATCGTCCCCATCCACTCAACAGGCCATTCGCTCTCTGCGGGGAAATCCCAGGTATCCGCAGGGACCAGGAAGCCGCGCCTCGCCGCTGTAATGACGATTGCCAGGCCAACCAGCGCGCCCAACAGCGATGGAAACTCCGGCCCGAGCAGTACCCCGGTCAGTACGTAGGGCAATGTGAACGCCAGACCCCCGAAAAGCGAAAAGGGCAGGATCGACATCCCGTCCGTCCAGGAGCGATTTTTGCCAAAGAAGCGCGTCATCATGACCACCATGAAGGTCGGCATCAGGGTGCCGACGATGGCGTGAATGCTGGCAGCCTGTGCGGTGACGAGCAGTCGATAATCGTTGAACGTCAGGTTGACTTCGGCCAGCCTGGCGGCCAGCGCCGGACTTTCCAGCCCGCCCGTCATGCCGATCAACACAGGCGTACCGACCGCACCGAAAGTCACAGCCGTGCTCTGGACCATCAAGCCGAGCATCACGGCTGCCATGGCGGGGAAGCCCAGTGCGACGAGGAGTGGGGCGACGATTGCTGCTGGCGTGCCGAAGCCCGATGCACCTTCTAAAAATGAACCGAAAAGCCAGGCGATGATGATCACCTGCACACGGCGGTCTGGGCTGATATCCATAAACATCTGTCGGATGACCGGGATTGCCCCTGACTGCTTGAGCACGGCCAACAGCAGGATGGCTCCAAATACGATGAACAGAATGTCAAAAGTAATGAATAGCCCCTGGATTGTTGATGCAGCAACCGCACGCAGCGGCATTTCCCACAACGCCAGGCCAATGCCGACGGTCAAAAAATAGACGACCGGCATCACCCGGCGAGCGGGCCAACGAAAGGCAACCAATAGGCCCGCAGCAAGTAAAATGGGCAATGCGGCCAACACCGCCTGAATGAATAGTGGCATATATCGTCTCCCTAGCCCGCACAAAGCGGCACGGCCCCAGTTTTGATGATGAGCCGTCGTTGAATTATACCAACTGGGGTCTTTAGGGTTGGATTTTCCACACCCGGACCGTATGATCGCCATCGCCGCCTGCCGATGCCAGCCGACTGCCATCCGGGCTGAAGGCAACACCCAGTACCCACCCACTGTGTCCATAAAGTTCATGCTCGATTTGCCCGAGGCTGTTTAATAACAGCACACGTTGATCGGAACCGCCCGAAGCCAGCAAGCTACCATCAGGACTAAAAGCCAGGCTGTTGACTGCAACACGATTAGCGGCGAAACATTGTGGAGCACTCGCAGGGTCTTCGGTTTGCCAGGTACATACCTGGCCACCCTGGTATCCGGCAGCAAAGGTCTCGCCGGTAGGATGATAGGCGATGGTGTAAACTTCGCCCAATTCCATGTGTAGGGTGTTCATCGAGACACCGCTGGCTACGTCCCAAAGGCATACCTTGCCATCTGAACTGCCGGAAACCAGGCGTGTGCCATCTGGACTGAAGGCCAGTCCCCAAACCGCAGCTGTGTGTCCATTGAAAGTGGCTCGTTTCTCGCCTGATGAAACGCTCCACAGGGTAATGGGGCCATCCTGTCCTGCTGCTGCAATAACCGTGTTGTCGGGGGCGAAGGCAAGCGCGTAAACGGGGGCGCCCACTTCGATGATGTGGACTGGAGAATCCGTAGCGGCATCCCACAAACGGATCGTCTGATCGTTCTTGCTGCCGCCAGAGGCAAGCCACTTGCCGTCAGCGCTGAAGGCAACACTTGTGACGCTGCCGGTGTGACCGGCCAACGTCAGTCGCAGTGTGCCGGTGGAAACTTCCCACAGGCGGATATGCTGATCGCGGCTGGCTGAAGCAATGGTGCTGCCATCCGGGCTGAAGGCTATGCCGTTGACACGCTGGCTGTGACCGTCGAGCGTATGCAGCAGATAGTTCGCAGTGGGTGTCTGTGAAGGTGGTGTGGTCGGTGTGATCGTAGGTGTATTGGATGGCGTGAGGGTGCGACTTGGGGTAGGTGTAAGAGACGGTGTATGTGTCAAGGTCGGTGGGCGGGTGTTTGTGGGTGTGTATGTGACGGTTGGTGTTTTTGTGGGAACTCTTGTTGGACTGGGAGTCACTGTGATGATTGTGGGGTGAATGTTTCCGGGGAGCCAAGCCAAAAGTTCTGCATAGGGAAGAAATTCTTCGCCGATGAGGTCAGCCAGTGGAATAAGTGAATTGTTTTGGCGAGATAGGTAGAAGAGTTCGTAAGTCAGGAAACCACTGCGTGGGTCACGTTGATACATTTCGACAACGACGCCGCTGCCATCCGATGTCCACCTTGCTGGCGCATTGCTGCCGTTTAAATCGTTTGGCAAAGGAGCCAGGCGGTAGGGGTGTTGTGTATCGGTATCCATCACGTACATGCCGGCATCCATCTTTTCAGCCTCTGAAAGTTTGGGCAGCCACCACTCGTAATCTCTAGCGTCGGTAATTGCCATGCCAAAACGCAGTTCGCCGTCAGGCCCTTGAGATAAGGCAAATGGCTCATAGGGTCGGCTCACCGGAATGTTGAAGTAAGCATCCTCGTTCAGCGAGAGGATACGGTCATTTTCGATATGGTAAATGCTTCCGTAAGGATGTGAGTGGTCGGAGTCTGGATATGGCAGGCTGAGCGTTAACACGCGGCCGTCCGCCAGCCAAATGACAATAGCGCCAGGAAAGGTATAGGCGTTCGTGCCGGGAATGCTCACATAAGAGCCGGTATGCGTATCAACGATGCCTTCACCGCTGCCTTCGTAATAAACCGTATGTACCATCAGGAAATGCCCATCAGGTGACCACGAGACGGGAAAGTACGAGAGAAAGTTTTCTTCGCTGTTTGCATATATCAGCCGAGCTTCAGATTGCTCGATTGCCGCTATCCAGATACCATACCGGTCATGCCAGGCAACGGCACGGTTGTCTGGCGACCACAAGAATGGACCTTTACAACGGCGTCCGCTTCCCCCGCTTGCATCTTCCCCATCCGGGATGCACTTCCCTATCATTTTATCCAGGGTGTTGGTTGTTATATCTCTCAAGTAAACGTTTTCCCCCTGCATATACGCTGCCCACTTTCTATCGGGCGATAGTGTGTAGGCGAATAGTTGTTCTTCTTTCCCTTGCGCAGCCGGATCACATCGCCACTCACTAATCAGGGTTCGTTGGCCTGTCACAAGATGCATCTCATACGTGGCGCACCAGGGATATTGCGTTGTGTACCCGTTCAAGATAAACAGTAGCCGCTCACCATCTTTGCTCAGTTGATACTGCCACACCATATTGTATGCGGCAACTGGTCCTGGATCGTTCCAGGCTTTCAGGCTTTCAGTGCGGACGAAGAATTGGGTTGGATCAATCAGAATACCGCGTTGATGCGTGAATGGATTGAAGAGCATCAGCCGCCGCTGGGCATCTACATAAAGCAGATCAGCGTTGGGCACGATGACCGCTTCTCCTCCGGCAGGCTGGGTTGGTTGTTCCGGTGTGAAAGTTGCAGCAGGAAGGGCGGGCAAGTTGGGTACTGCTGCAATTTCGCATATTCGATGAATTTCCGGGAGGTCGAAGTACGTATCGCCAAGCTCGGAAATCAGGAAGACATCCCCATTCTCGCTGCGCAGTAACCCGTGTCCACCGGCTTCGTCGGTGAACAGCTGTTCCCTGTTCCACTTTAGTTTCAAATCAAGCGGTTGCAGCGGGGTCATTTCTTTTGTGGATGGGTTTAGAGCGTTCTGGAATGATAAAACCCAATACCGTTCGCTTTCAAGCACGAGGAACTTTTCATCAGACAACCACGAAACGAAACTTTGAAGCTTGGGCAGTGCAATGTTGGTTTCTCTATCCAGCATCATCAGGCGATTGCTATGCTCCAGGTCTTCATAAGCAATGTATTTTCCCTGCAAGGAGAGTTGGAGCCAGTAAGCAGTTACTTCGGCCAATTGTTTTGTTGGTGAACCATCGACAAAAGCTTCCCAGATTGTAACGCGCTTATCTTCTGGCAAATGCACTGCGATCAACAAGGATTGTGAGTTAGCCCGCCATACAGCTGGCGCTGCCCCGTTTTTGAATTCCAACTGACCACTTACAATTGCGAATTCAGCCAGGCTATTTCCTCTTTGGTCTATCACATAAACTGCTTGCTCGCGCGTAAAAGCCAGCTTCTGTCCATCCGGCGATGATTGAATCCAGCGAACATTTCCCTTGCCTGGCAGAACGATTTTTGTTTGGTTGGTATCAACACTGACCAGAAGGGTATGAGACGATAATTCCTTTGTAGCACTTCTGGCTTCCACCAGGACCATCAGGTATTGTGCCCCGGTTACCCAATTTACACGCTGAACGGTAAATATCGCTTCTTTTGGTGTGCCATCGAACAAAGCGGGAATGTCTCTCACCTTTAAAACTTCCCGCTCACTTGTCCCATCACGTGTAACGACCCATATCGTCCCGTTATGTTGATAAGCCACCAGCGAGCCGTCGCTTGAGATCGTGCCGCACCATTCATTGGCCCTGCCCAGGCGTGTATTCACCCCCTTATAGGCGTAGTACATCAGTCCATCAGACTCGAAAACAACTGCCAGCGTACGCTCCGTTGGTGTGGGAGGAACAGTTGGCGTTGTTGTCCCGGTGGGAGATGTCGTGATCGTTGGCTGCAGGAAAATTGGTGCGAAGGTCGGCTGCGGTGTGGCGCTGGCCTGCGCAATTGTGCAAGCAGCCAAAAAGATCAACACGCAAGCCATCCCAAAGAAAGGGATACTTTTCATGCTGTAACGATGCATACTTCACCTTCCTTCCTTCCTTCCTTCCTTCACACTTCCAGTAGATACAGCCCAAAATCAGTGCGCTTCAACTTTTCCATACGATAGCACCACTTTTGACATTCCAGTCGGAAAATCATCTCAGCCATGGAGCTGACCTCTCCTGTGTAGCCTGTTCGGGGGTTGATCCGCTAGCATCAGGCGCAGATTCGACTCTAGCTGAAAACCGTGACGGTTTGTATGGTAGGCGTGGGGCGATCGTGCTGTAATCGTCAAGTTGTCTGGATATTTTTCGGGTATCCTTGTGCGCGTCTTCCCGGTCTTGCGCTTGCAACTTTCAACGGGAAAGCGATTTCCCGCCCGGATGTGCAAGCGCTGTTTCGCTCACAAGGAGCTTTTCATGAAAAAAACAAAAAACGTACTTCTTCTTGCTATTGCGGCTTGCAGCCTGGCAGCCTGTTTGGCTTCACCGGTTGCGGCGCCAACGCCGTCGGTGAAGCCGCCTACAGAAACCCTGGTTACAGCAGCGCCTCTCCGTATCGGCAGCGAGGCCACCGCAGACCCGCTTTGCCAGGTTGAAGAGGAGGCCGGTTTCACCGTTAACTTGCCGGCAACGCTTCCGGACGGTTACACACGCAAAGACGTCCGTTTCGTCCCGGAGTATCAGGCTGTCACCACCCGTTACGTGTGGGACGATCCAAGATATACGGGGGAAATGCTGTTCATCACCCAGCAGACTGCCAGGCCCAAGGAGGAGTGGCCTTCCGATGTGAACGTCGAAACTGTCGAGATCGGTGAATGCGAAGCGCAGTTCGTGCGGGGGGATTGGTGGGAGGGCGAATGGCAGAAAGATGCTCCGGTTTTCCGGCTGCGATGGGTGCGCGATGGCTTTTTCTATACGCTGATGCACCTCCACAACGAAACTTCCAGCGCTGGCTTTCTCGACAGGGCGCACCTGGTGGAACTTGCCACACAGATGGTGGAACGCGGATCACTTTGTGTTCCAGGTGACTAATCTTGTGGCTTGTCTTCTACTAATACACAAGGCGGTAACTTGACGTGGGCAGACATCAGGCGCTGCCGCAGGCGCGCACGAAGCGGGCGGGCCTCGAAATGCCCGTCGATTTTCTCACCGTTCCAGCCATCCTGCCGGTAAACGAAGACATCGTGCAAG
Source organism: Chloroflexota bacterium (assembly GCA_049325275.1). Classification (GTDB taxonomy): domain Bacteria; phylum Chloroflexota; class Anaerolineae; order Anaerolineales; family UBA4823; genus CAIQJJ01. The sequence continues at coordinate 62,239 of JBMOLU010000073.1, read as the reverse complement.
TCATACCCCCCGCCTCGCCCGGCCTGTATCTCGGTGATGGCAGTCACCCTACGTGAGCCATCGTCCATGCGGCTTTGCTGCACGATCAAGTTGATCGATGAGGCGATCAGGGAACGTAGATAGGAGATGGGCAGGTTCGCTTCGCCACGCTTGACCAACATTTCCAGGCGTTCCAAAGCCTCTGCCGGGCTGTTGGAAAAGATACTGGCGATCGTACCGTCGTAGCCGCGGTCGATTAAGCGCAGCATTTCAAAGGCTTCATCTCCCATCAATTGGCCTACCACAATGCGTCTGGGATTCATGCGGGGTAAGTTCAAAATCAAATCGCGCAGGGTGACGCCGCCGCCACCCTCGATACTCGGTGGGCGGCTTTCCAGGCTGATGACGTGATCGTGGCGTAAACGGTAATCGGCGATCTCTTCCACGGTGATGATGCGTTCATCCGCCGGGATCGTGCTGGAAAGCACGTTGATCAACGTAGTCTTGCCGCTGCCCACGCTGCCGGCCACGAGGATGTTCAGCCTGGCAACGATGCATGCCTTGAGAAATTCGGCCATGTCCTCGTTCAGGGTACCCCATGCGATCATGCGTTCGAGGTTGAGGTTGAAGGGTTGGAATTTGCGAATGGTAAGGGTCGGACCATTGAGCGCCAGCGGAGGCAAGACGATATTGACGCGCGAGCCATCTTCCAGGCGTAAATCGGCCAGGGGATGATCGCTGTCGATCTGTACCCCACAGGCTTTGGCGATCCGTTCCAGAATGTCCACGAGAGACGCCTGACTCTCGAAACCCACCTGTACTTTGCTGATCTTACTCCCTGACCGTTCGGCGTATACATCCTGGGGGCCGTTGACCATGATCCGGTAGACCGTTTTGTCGTCCATCAAAGCCTGCAAGGGGCCAAAATCGAGAGGTGATTGTGTTGCCATCGTCACTCCACAGAAAAGCACAAACGAAATCCAATCGTATCCTGGCGCTGAGCGGGCCTGCGCCAGAAATGGGCATAATCGCTGCGGGCAAACTCGGATGCATAGAACCATGCCCCGCCGCGCAGCGCACGAAATTCGCCGTCCCTGCCGGCCCGATCGGCCAGCCATTCCCAGATATTGCCTGCCAGGTCGGCTACCCCAAAAGGGCTGTCTCCGTGCGGGGAGAAGCTGCCTACCGGCGTGGTGCTGCCGAATCCAGATTGGCGCGTGTTGCAGTACTGCACTTGAAAAGCATCCCCCCACGGATAAGCGCGTTCTCCGGCCGCACGTCGCCATTCTGCCGCTGTAGGCAGGCGTTTTTCGGCCCAGGCAGCATAGCGGCAGGCTTCGTCCCAGGAGATGTTGACGGCGGGATGGTCACGCAAGTCGTCGGGAAGCAGCCCGCCCGGCCAGTGCCCGGGCGGATCGAGATGGGGGTGGAAGTTCAGGAAGGTTTCGTATGCAGCGTTTGTAACCGGGCTGCGGTCGATGAAGAAAGCGGCCTGACGGGTTGTCGGCGGGATATAGACTTCATGTAATGCCTGTTGCCGTACAGCCAGTGCGGCAGGCGTATTCACCTGGCCCAGGGAACGCAAGGCCCTTACACGGACACTTGGCAACAGATCGTCCAGAGCCTGGCGTAGGGCCGCAAGTGCGGCATCTCCGAAGATGGGCAGCAGGCCAATCACATTGGCCCGTATGGGGCCATCTGGAGAGGTCAGCGCCGGTTGTAGCAGGGGCCAAATGTCCACGCCCAGCCCGTGTGCGATACGCGCCCAGATCTCGATATGGGCCTGGTGTTCGACTGCTGAGCGCAGCATCAGCTCTGCTTCGAATGCGCTCCAGTGGGAAAGTTGGCCGCGTTGCTCGTGAATGAATTCCAACGCGGGTCGATCCAGCAGCCAGCGGTTGGCGTGCCAATGGGCTTGGGCTTGGCGTAGTATCTCGCGTGCCCGGCGGGCTTGCAGATCGTCTTCGGTGACCCAGGCGCGGATCGCCGCAATCAAGGTGTCGTGGGCCAGTTCGTAGCACGACTCGCCATCCGCATCGCTGCGTTGCACCAGGCGGGCATCCACCAGGGCTGCCAATACGTGGCTTAGCCGGGCGATGCCGGGGTGTTGTTGTAAAGCATGGCGCAACTGATCTTCTGTCAACGCCTGGCGGGTGCTTTCGGATGTGACCAGTTCGATTAACACCGATCGTCCCAGGGACGCATACGGCCCAAGGGCCTCGACGGCCTGTTGCAGGTAGCTGCCCAAAATCCCGTCTGCGCGCCCGAGGGCCTGGTAATGCCCCTCCGTCACGAGTACTTCGCCGGGCGGCAATGCGGCCACCAGGCGCGTGCAGACAATTTGCACATGCGGCGGTTCGAGGTTGGTTTGGGCCAGATCGCCCAGCAGCGCTTCCAGCAAGGGGGGATCGTAGTGCAGTGGCGAGCGAGTAACCCGGAGCGGCCCGGTGATGACGTCTGCCGCTTCTGAACGGGAAAGCGTTTGCAAACGGTAACGGTTGCCAAAAACCTGGTGCAGGCAGCTTTCGAAATCGGCCAGTTCGGCCAGGTAATCGTCGCGAATGCCAAGAATAAAACGCACCGGCAAGGCAGGGTCCTCGTAGCAATCGGCCAGTGCGCGGATGAAAGGCTGGCGTTCAGCAAAAGCCTGCCGGCCGGTAAAAAACTCCTCGAACTGATCGAAGAAGATCACCCATTCCTGGCCCGGCCGTGTGCACGAACAGGCCAGGCCGAGCAATTCAGGAAGTGGAATCTCGTGGAGTAACTCGGGCCATACGCCCAACGAAGGTGAGACCAGGGTGCGTTTCAGCGCCAGGACAGGGTTGCTGCCACTGCGTACAGCAACGGGCAGCAACCCATCCCGCAGCAGCCGCAGTGCCAGGCCGGCATTGAAAAGCGAAGTCTTGCCGGCGCCGCTTTTTGCATGGAAGATTGTCAGCCGGTCGGTGCGTACGCGCTCCAGGAAAGCATGAACGGCAGTTTCGCGCCCAAAGAAGATGGCTGCATCGGCCAGTTCGTAAGCATACAAGAACTTGTAGGGTTGGTTCGGATGCGGGGCGCGCCAGGCCGTTTGGAGCAGGCGGTTTTCATACGCAGGAATAGCGCGTTCCAGGCAATCCCGTAGCGCTTCGACGGCCGAACGGCTAAAGATCCGATCGCCAATGTGGACATCGCCGCTGATCTGTCCGATCTGCGTGCTGTGATCTCCGGCAGTTTGGTGAATGTGATTGGGCACAGAGCGTTTCCGGCGTTTTACGTTTGTTGCCTTTCCGTTCAGTATAGCACACGTTGGGCCAGGCTTGCCTGACCCAGGATCGAGCAGCCAGCATAAGCGCTTTTGGCTCTCCCATTTTCAAGGGATGGATACCCAGGTTTGGAATATTAATCGGTAGAATTGAGGTATGCCGCGCAAAAATCTATTCCAAGGAGTCCCTCATGCCCCCTTCCCTTCTGCTCGCACACGACCTCGGTACCACCGGCGACAAAGCCACCCTCTTCGACCTCGAGGGCCGGGCGCTGGCCTCGGCCTTTTACGGTTACGAGACCCGGTATCCGCACCCTAACTGGGCCGAACAGAACCCCGAAGACTGGTGGCAGGCAGTTTGTACCGCCAGTCACCAGGTGATCGTGCAGGCGCAGATTGCCCCGGCGGATATAGCCGCCGTCAGTTTCAGCGGGCAGATGATGGCGGCGGTGGCGGTGGACGCCCGGGCCAACCCGCTGCGCAGCGCCATCATCTGGGCCGATATGCGGGCCGTTGCGCAGGCGCAGCGCTGGCTGGATACGCTCGGCATGGAGGCCACCTACCGCATCACCGGACACCGCGCCAGCCCATCGTATTCGGGCGAGAAGATGCTCTGGGTGCGGGAGCACCAGCCGGAGCTTTTCCGCCGGGTCTACAAGTTCTTGCAGGCCAAGGACTTCGTTGTTGCCCGCCTGACCGGCGCTTTCGTCACCGACCGCAGCGACGCTTCGGGGACCAATCTCTACGACATTCACGCCCACGCCTGGTCGCCGCAGCTCCTGGATGCGGTCGGCCTGGAGGCGTCCTTGCTGCCGGAAGTGCATCCTTCGGCGGCCGTGGTCGGGCAGGTCACGAAGCAGGCAGCCGAAGCTGCCGGGCTGGCCGCCGGGACGCCGGTGGTGATCGGCGGCGGTGATGGTCTGTGTGCGGCGGTTGGGGCGGGTGTGGTACGGGAAGGGATGGCCTTCAACTACATCGGCTCGTCTTCATGGATTGGCGCGGCCTCGGCGCAGCCGTTGATCGACCCGGCGATGCGCATCTACACCTTCGAGCACTGCGTCCCAGGCATGTATTCGCCCAACGGGGCCATGCAAGCCGCCGGCGGAGCCTACCAGTGGGCGCGTGACGTGTTTGGCCTGCCGGAAAAAGAAGCCGCCGCCCGCCTGGGACTCAGCCCGTACGAACTGCTCAATTTGCAAGTTGAAAAATCGCCACCGGGGGCAAACGGCCTGATTTTCCTGCCCTATTTGCTCGGCGAGCGCAGCCCACATTGGAATCCCGCGGCGCGTGCCGTCTTCTTTGGCCTGACGATGCGCCACACGCGCGCCGACATGCTGCGCGCCGTGTTGGAAGGCGTGGCCTTCAACCTGCGGGCCATTCTGGATGCGTTTGGCGCATGCGGCCTGCCGGTGGATGCCATGCGGCTGATTGGTGGTGGGGCGCAGAGCCTGGCCTGGCGGCAGATCCTGGCGGACGTGTTTGGCCTGCCGGTGCAGCGCCCGGCGCTGCTGGCAGAAGCGACTTCGTTTGGGGCGGCGTTGGTGGGTGGGGTGGGGGTCGGGCTGTACCCCGATTTCTCGGTCGCCGAGCAATTGACGCCCACCCAGGATGTGATCGAACCACATGTGGAGGCCGGGCGTATCTATGCGCCGATGTTTGACCTGTTCAACCGCACCTACCAGGCCTGCGCACCCTTGTATGCCGCTGCCGGCTAAGGTTTCGGAGTGATGGCTTTCGCGCAAAGATGCATTTTCCCGGGCAAAAAACCTCCCCCGGTCTTGTATCGATCCCATCTCCAGACGGATATATTTATTTTGCAACCGGGGTATCTTTAACGACGTATGTGTTGGTTGCAAGAGCTCATTGCTACCTAATGGGACAACATTTCACACTATTCCAGGGGGAATTCACCCAACATTAAAAAAGGAGAGATTTCTATGTATCGAAAAATCATCTGTGTTTTGCTTGCATGGGTGTTTTTGCTTTCACCCATCATGGCCAGCGCTGCGCCCGCTATCACCCATCCGGCGCAGTCGGCTGCCGTACCCGATCCCGGCGATGCTGCCTGGGACGAACTGCCGCCGGCAATTCAGGCCAAGGTTGACCCACGCTTGTTGGCCGAATTCCGGGGTGAAGTAACGCCGGCCCACCTGGCGGGTGTGCCGCTGCCTGCCGGTGTTTCTCTTGCCCCTCAGGAGAGGACCCTTTTCCTGGTCTTTCTCAAGGCGAAAACCAACCTGGAGGCGGTAACCCGGCGCAATTTTGCCAACATTACCGCCCAACGCGCCGCTGTGACCGACGCCCTGATCGCGACCGCCCAACGCACGCAGGCGCCCATCCGAGCATTGCTGGATGCGCAGCGGTCGAGCGGCCACGTCGGCGGTTACTCCCCTTTTTACATCGTCAATGCCCTGGCCGTCGAAGCTGACCTGCATACCGTGATTGCCCTGGCCCGGCGGGATGACGTGGAACGCATCGTTGCCAACTACCCCCTGGTCAGCCTGGATGCGCCCAACGCACAGGCCCGACCCATGCCGGTTGCAGACCTGGGTGGCTTAAGCCCGGAGAACTGGAATATCGATCTGGTCGATGCCGAACGCGTCTGGGACGAGCTTGGCGTCGACGGAACGGGCGCGGTGGTGGCAGGTTTTGATACCGGCGTCCAGTGGGATCATCACGCCCTGCAATCCAACTACCGCGGTTGGGATGGAACGAACGCCGATCACAACTATAACTGGTTCGAGTTCGACGCCCTGGACGCCGCACACTGGCCGGCAAACGGAGACTATGGCGCCAGCGTTTCTTCGGAACCGTACGATGAAGGCGGGCACGGCACCCACACCATGGGCACCATGGTCGGCGATGGCGGCACATACACCACCAGCATCGGCATGGCCCCCGGCGCACGTTGGATCGCCGTCCCCGGGATTAACGACAGCACCATGCCTCTTGGGAGCTTCAGCTATGCGGGGACCATCGGCGGTATCCGCAGCTTCCAATGGTTGATGTGCCCTACCGACCTGAGCGGCGATCTGTCCACACGCGATTGTTCGAAAGCGCCCGACGTGATCAATAATTCCTGGGGCTCTTCGGCCCCGGCGGATGAAACCTTCCGTCCGGCGATCCAGGCTCTGCGCGCCGCCGGCATCGTACCCGTGTTTGCCGCCGGGAACCCGGGCGCCGGCCTGGGCTCGATCGGTTCCCCCGCTTCGGTGCCTGAAGCGCTCACCGTGGGCGCAACCGACATCGACGATCAGGTTGCCGAGTTCAGCGGGCGTGGCCCGTCGTTCTATGAGGGGGTGCAGAAGCCAAACCTGACCGCGCCCGGTGTGGACGTTTTCTCCGCTATCCCCGGCGATGCTTACAGTTTTGGTTCCGGGACGTCGATGGCCGCGCCGGCAGCCTCGGGCCTGGTGGCCTTAATAATCTCGGCCGACTTGCAGGACGGGCAGCGGGATTTGAGTGTGGATGAGATTCAAGCCTTTCTCGAGCACACGGCCCTCGACCTGGGTGCCGCCGGGCACGACGACGAGTACGGCTATGGACGCATCGACGCCTACCAGGCCGTGCGCTGGGCGCTTTCGGCGGGTGAACTGGCGGGTACCGTGCGCGATTCGGCCAGCAGCCTGCCGATCGAAGGCGCTGCACTCAGCCTGGTGCGTGGTGCCGACGTTTTTGCGAGCCAGGCCAACGCCAGCGGATTCTATTCCGCCACCTTGCCGGCAGGCGTTTACCAGGTGACTGTGGCCGCTTTTGGCTACTCGCCGGAAGTTTCGGCGACTGCCGTGCTCACCGGCAGCGAGAGCACCCTCGACTTCAATCTTGCGCCTTTGCCGACGGCGCTCCTGCAAGGAACTATCCAGGCCGGTGCGGTACCCGCTCCGGTGGCGGGTGCCCGGGTGTACGTGGACGCCAGGCCCAGCCTGTCTTTTACCACGGACAGCACCGGTAGCTACACACTGACCCTGCCCATCGGTACGCACGAACTGACCGTCGAGACCAGAGGCTATCGCATCGTTCACGAAACGATCGACGTGCAGGCAGGCGGCGTAACGGAGGATATCACCCTGGAGGCCGCCCCCACCATCTTGCTCGTTGAGGCGGATGCGCACCTGGGGTGGTTCATCAACCGTCCGGCAGCCAACTTCTTCAAGTGGTCGCTGGACCGGCGCAACTACCTCTATGACCACACCAGCATCCTGACCGACACGCTGCCGGCGCTTTCCGGTTACGACGTCGTGATCGACATTCACACTGCCTCTGCGCCCACGCCGGCGTTCAGCGCCATGCTCCAGGATTACCTCGACAACGGCGGGCGTTTGATCGTCTCCGGGCAAGCCCTCGTCGATAACAGCCCCGCGGACCCGGTGTTCTTCAACGATTACCTGCACGCCCGTGCCATCAGCAATAACGCAGCCAGTTTGGGCGAGAGCGTCTCGGGGCAGGGCTTTTTGAGTGGGCTGGATTTGACCTTGAACGAGGCCGCTCTCTACGGGTATGCCAATTCCTACTTGAGCCTTGCACCGGATGCCGTCCAGCCGCTGGACGGGTCTGCATTCCCCATCATGACGTACGACAATGGCGCCGGCGTAGCGGTGCTCGCCGTCGATCCCTGCTCGGCCGATTACCGGGCCGTATACTTTGCCGTCGGCTACGAAAATCTTGGCCCGCGCGCCTACAACCTTCCCGAAGCGTATGCAGACGTGCTGGATCGCAGCCTTCAATGGTTGATGGAAGACGAGCGCCCCGCATATGCCGTCAACGCTTACCTGCTGCCCAGCCAGGACGTGACATCTGCCGGATCGACGCTCACGTACACCCTGATGGTCGCCAACACCGGCGCGCAGGCCGATACGTTCGACCTGGCCGTTTCCGGCAATCTCTGGCCAACATCACTCTACAGCGGCACAGCGCCGGTCGAGCATACGATCAGCCTGGCGCCCTGTGCCTTCCAGGCGATCGGCGCGCAGGTCGAAATCCCTGCTTCGGCTGCGGTAGGCGCCAGCGATGCATTTACGGTGACGACGTCTTCGCAAGCGCAGCCGGCGGTGCGCCAAGACGACAGCGCCCGGACGATCGTCTTCCCCGACTGGCAGGCGCACGCTTCGTCGAACGGCATTCCGGTCATGTGGTCGGTGGGTGCAGGGGAAGGGTGCACGCCCTACGCGATCGGCGGCCTGGATGCTGGCTTTACATCCCAGCGTGCGGTACAGGCTTATGACGTGCAGGCCGGGCAATGGCTGCAAAAAGCCTTGAAGCCGAGCGGCGTGTTTGGGACCGATGCGGCTTCGATCGATGGGAAGATTTACGTCCCCGGCGGCTTCACCGATATCATGACAGGCAACTTGTCACCCACAAGCACGCTCGAGATTTACGACCCGGCCAGCGATACCTGGAGCCAGGGGGCCGACATGCCCGGCGTACGCGGCGGCGCCAGCGTGGCCGCGGCGGGAGGCAAGCTGTATGTCTTTGGGGGGCAAACTTTCTCCGGCATGGTAGCTTCGACGGTCTGGGAATACACGCCCGCCAGCGACAGTTGGACCGCCAAGGGGAACATGCCCTACGCCATGATCTTCGGCAGCGCAACCGGCCTGGGCGGTAAAGTTTATGTCGGTGGCGATTACCGCGGCTACAATGCCTTCTACGAATACGATCCTGTTGGCGATACCTGGACGCAGAAGGCCAATCTGCCCGACGGCGGGCGGAATCATCCCGTCTTGATCGGAAGAGACGGCAAGGTCTACTTGTACGGCGGTGCTACGGCGAGCGGGGCTGCGCCTTACCTGACGGGTTTTTCCTATGACCCGGCCGGTGACGCCTGGACCCAAATCTCGGACAACCTTTTCCCGCACGTCTATGGAACCGGCGCCTTTGCCGCCGGAAGACTCTGGTCGTTTGGAAACACGGTGGCCGACTTCCGCATCGAATCGGTCGCCTTGGGCGATTCTTTCTGTGAGTCGCGCAAAACGACCCGGCAGGACGTCGTCCGGCCTGGCGACCCGATCACCTACACTATCGAATTGCACAGCGAACCCGCCTCGACCATCCAGGCAGGGGTCTCCGACCCCCTGCCTGCCGGCGTGGCCTTTGTAGGCTTCGGTCCCGGCAGCATCGCGCCTTCCCCCAGCTACAACGCGGCCGAAAACCGCGTCGAGTGGCAAGGAAATCTCCCGGCCGGGCAGGTCCCTGTGACCTTCACGTTCAGCGTGCGTGTAGAGGAGATGTCTGTGTCGCCGGGGACCTGGATCACCAACACCGCCATCATCACCGACAGCCGGGGCGGCAGCTACCGGCGTTCGGCAGAAAGCCGGGTGACGCCGACCACGTTGTGGGGGTCCTACAAAGAAGTCACCCCGGGCATCGCTTCCCCGGGTGAGATCGTCACCTACACGGTTGCCATCTCCAATTCGAGCAGCACGGCCGTCCCTGCGCAAATGCTCGATACGATCCCCGATGGCCTGGCGTACGTGCCGGGCAGTTTGTCGGCCACCGGCGGCGCGGCGGAGTTTGCCGGTGGGGTGATCACCTGGACGGGAACGATATCGCCGTCGGCGCTGATCCGGGTTCAGTTCCAGGCCATTGTCGACGAGACGTTCACGGAGAGCGTCCAGATCACCAATACGGCGTTGATCCGCGAAACCACTTCGAGAAACGAGTACGAGCGTTCGGTGACTCTGGCTGTTGCGGTTGATGTTTGGCGGCTTTACCTGCCGGTCATCGTCAGATAACCGTTACACAGAAGAAAGACCGGAAACATTCGCTTCCGGGTTCTCCCAGGGCGGATGTTAACGCGTTGTGTGTTTGCGCAGGACATCGGCCAGCGCTGTGTAAGCGGGCTTGGGGCAGAAACGTTCGCTGCCGGGCATGCGTATGCTGGCCGGCTCGACGCACTGCCGCCGCCGGGGGTCGTAAACTTTTTCCTTGCTGTCATAAAAGATCAACGGATCGAGATCGCCTTTGAAATACACCCGCCAGGATGCGCCGTCGTGCGTGCCCCACAGCGTGTAGCCAACACAGTTAGCTGCGTCCAGACAGGCTTGCAGGCGTTCACCCAACCAGCGCCCTTGTTCGCCATACCAAAGTGTGAGAGCCTCTCCGGCAATCGGCAGGTCGGTTTCGGTGATGGCGGTTTCCAGCCCGAGGCCGTTGCTGAAGCGATCCAGGGTTGCCATCAGGGCGCCTGCATCGTGCGGTAGTGTCGTAATGTGCAGGGTTTGGCTGTGCGTCTGGAAGCCGATCCCGTCGATGGGCGTGGCATCAGGACGCAATAGCAAATGGCTGAGGTAGGCGTAAATGGCATCGGCCTTTTCTCCGCCGTATTCGAATTCGAAGTCGTTGTAGTACAGCCGGATTTCTGGCCGCCCGCAGGTCTCCAGCGCACGGCGCGCGATGCGGAAGGCCAGGTCGATATAGTCCGCCAGGGGAGACCAGGGATTGGAGACGAGGCTTCCATCCGGTTGGATGGCTTCATTGACTATGTCGTAAGCGTACAGGTTGGGATAAGTACAGGTGTGGGCGATGGCCGTCTGGATGTGTTCTTCCAGCACGCGCCGGCGTTGGTCCGTTGTCAGGCTAATCGATCCGTCGGTCAGCCAGCCGGGATTTTGCATATGCCACAGGAAGGTATGCCCGCGAAACCCGAGTTGGTGTTCGTTTGCCCAGGTTAGCAGGCGATCGAGGCGCTCCCATTCCCATTCGTCGTCAGCCGCACGCGCCAGCGTGCAGTGATGGCTTGCTTCGGGGCGATCGGCGCCGTGTTCGCGGACCCAGGCTGCAACGCCGGCGTTTTGCTCGATCAACCAGCGTGGCGGGCAGGGGTGAATGTTCTCGAATTTCATCACGCTTTCGGGGGTCAGCGAGTTGAAGGCAGCGGGGATGGTGTTTTCATAGGCCGATGTGCCAAAGCCGGCATCGGTAATCCCAACGTGCAAGCGATGTCTTTCCGCCCCACTGCGGAGCGATGGGTAATGCGTCCGGCTCGGTAGGGCGGCCTGTCCCAGGGCGCCAAGCAGCAGCAGCGTGGTAAGGAAGAATTTTTTTCTCATAACCTGATTCTAAGCCAAAAAGCTCTTGTTTTTGCCGGCCGCTTCCGCCGGGCTTACGAAGATGATAAGGCAATGAAACGACTCTTTGCTCGTTCTTTGCCAGCACTTGCTGTAAAATCAAAGAGTCCTCGAACACAGGAGACGATATATGGAAAATCTGGCTGCTACAGTTGCTGATCTTTTTACTTCTGCAATTGCACTGGAAAATGCCGCTGAAGCCCTTTACAGGCAACTGGCCGAAATGTTCGCCGGGCACCCTGAAGTGGCAGCGTTTTGGAAGCACTACGCCGACGAGGAAAAGGGGCACGGCGCTTACCTGGCGCGCATTCGGGATGGTGTGCCCGAGCGGCGCCTGGCCGCACCGGCGGACGCCAATATGATGCGCAATGCGCGCAAATGCCTGCACGATATTTCACAGGCGCCGATTGGGCATATTGCCAACCTGGAACAGGCCTATCAGTTGGCGGTCGAACTGGAAAATTCGGAGACCAATACGATCTTCGAGTTTGTGATTGTGAATTTTTCCACCGATGAGTTGGCAAAATCGCATAAGTTCTTACGTGCTCAATTGCACAATCACATTGCTAAATTGGAAGAAGCGTTTCCACAGGGATACCGCGACAGTTTTCGCCGGCGTGAAGTGCTTGTGAAAAGCGAAAAGTAAGGAGCAAAAAAGCGATGGCAAAGAAACTTTTTGATTTTGACGCAGAGTTTAAGCTTGGCATTGAGGTGATCGACGCCGAGCATGTGAAGTTGGTCGACATGCTCAACCAAGTCCATTTTCTATTGAGTGAAGGGAAAAAGGATGACGCCCGCCGTTATTTCAACGAGACGTTATCCGCTTACGTGGACGAGCACTTTGCTAATGAAGAAAAGTTCATGGAAAGCATTGGCTTTCCTTTGCTCGAAGAACATCGCAAGATACACGAAAACTTCAAGAAGTCCTTTCAGGAACTCAAGCCGCAAATCGAACTGTACGACGACGTTGCGTTTCGCAAGGCGCTCAGCGACGCTTTTGGCTGGATCGTGGCCCACATCGGGCGGACCGATCGCCGGTATGCCAAATTTTACCTGGAGAATGCCGGTTAGGAACGGAACCACGTACGGCGTGTGGTGTTTTACCCAGAAATGCAGTATTTATTGAGGACTATACATTTCTGGTGAAATCTTCATCTCACACTGTTGCCGATGCCGAATTGCCCCGGGTGGGCGTGCCGCAAAACGGGATTTCGTTTGATCGGGGAATACTGTTTGGGCGTTCGGAAGAACTCCGCAAGGTTCACGCCCTGCTCAAAGAACAACGCCTTTTGACCCTGGTTGGCCCCGGCGGGGTTGGTAAGACACGCCTGGCGCAGGCAGTGGTCTTGGAGAGCCAGACGCGTTTTCAATATGGGGCTTGCTTTGTTGCGCTTTCGGGGGTGACTTCTCCGCTGTTCCTGGTTTCTGCCGTTGCTGAAGCCATTCGTTTCACTTTTCATGGTTCGGGGGATTTTAAAGCACAGTTATTGGCTTATTTGTGCGAACGTGAAATTTTGCTTGTGCTGGACAACTACGAGCATTTGCTTCCCGATATAGATTTCCTATCGGAAGTCCTGCAAGTCGCCCCAGGGGTTAAAATTCTGGCTACATCTCGACAGCGTCTTGACCTGCGCCAAGAGTCGGTTTTCGAACTGTCCGGCTTGTCTTGCCCTGATACGGCGGCAGACATGCTCCGGCACCCATATGCAGCGGTTGATCTGTTTGCTTCACGCGCGCAGGGTGTTTGTCCACACTTTTTTGTGGATGACGAGAATCGGGATGATGTTGTCTCGATTTGCCGCCTGGTGGATGGCTTGCCCTTGGCAATTGAACTGGCCGCCAGCTGGACCCGTGCGCTTTCGTGCAAAGAAATAGCGTACCAGATTAAAAGAGATCTCGGTTTTCTGGCAGTTAGCTGGCAGGATATTCCCGAAAAACACCGTGCCATGCAAGATGTGCTGGCACAATCCTGGCATATACTTGAGCAACCAGACCAGTCTGTCCTGATGAAGCTGGCGATCTTTCGGGCGGCTGTTACGCTCGACGCTGCCCAACAGGTCACCGGTGTTTCGCTCCGGCAACTAGCTTTCCTGGTAGACCGTTGTTTACTACAGTACGATCCGGTTAAGGGTTACAAGCTCCATCCACTGATGCGCCAGTACGCCTTGCAACGCTTGCACGAAGCCGGCGAATTCGAGGCCGTTTCTGAGCGTCACAGTCTCTATTTTGCCGCTTTCATGCAGCAGCAGGAAGTGGAAATCCAGGCGGGTGCCCAGCGCCAGGTGTTGGAACGGATCGGCGCTGCAATCGAGGATATCCGGATGGCCTGGGACTGGGCCGTGACAGCGCGCCAGGCAGCGCTCGTTTTACAAAGTATGGCCTGCCTGTTTCATTTTTATACGTTGCGGGGGTACTATCGTGACGGAGAAGCCTGTTTTGTAAAAGCAAGTGAGGCCTTTGAAAGTCAGGTAGACGGTGTTGAAAACTCGGGCATTGGCAGCAAACTGGCCGTGTACCGGGCCGTCTTCCGCTGCCGCGCTGGAGATTACGCCTATGCCCAGGCCATTCTGCAGGAGCGTTTGCCCGTTCTGGAGAGCCTTGGCGCAAGCGATGAAGTGATACTCTGTCTGCGAGAATTAACCCGCATTTCCTACCACCACGGCGCTTACGAGGATGCTAATCGCCTTGGTTTGGCATGTCTGGCCCGCTGCCAACAGCTGGGGAATGTATTGGAATCCATTAAAGCACACCATATCTTGAGCAATATTGCCCGCGAAGTGGCGCGTTATCAAGATGCACGCCATTTTTTGCAAGCTGCTCTGGCACTGTCGGATGTCCGGCGTTTTCCGCAACTGCATGCGCAATGCTTGCAGAACCTGGGAATTCTTGAGAAGCACCTCGGTGGCTACGAAAAGGCCCGGCTATTTTTTGAAGATGCACTAGTGATTTTCTGCGAAATCGGCGATCGGCCAGGGGAAGCAGTGATCCTGAATCAGCTTGGGGGTGTTTCCATGCGCCTGGCAAGTTATTCGCGCGCGATCCAATATTACGAACGTGCCGTTGCCATCATGCAGGAAATAGGCGACCAGCAAAGTCTGGGCCGTACCCTGGGTAACATGGGTGTTCTGTTTCAGCAGTTGGGTAATTTCGAGCAAGCGGGGGCCTATCTTGAGCAGGCCTTGAGTATCCTGCGCAAGATAGGCGAAAGCCGTGGGATGTGCATCGTTTTGTCAAACCTGAGCGTCTTTTTTCAGCAAAGGGGAGATTACGAGCGCACCCACGCTTATGCTCAGGAGTTACTGGATCTGGCGCAATCTATTCAGGATCGTACAGCGCAGGCTTTTGCATGGACGGATATCGGGCTTGCGCTGAAAGGACAGGGAAATTTTCCGGCGGCTGTTGCCGCTTATCAGCGTGCGTTACGGCTGCGTGAAGAATTGGGTGAAGGCCATCTTGTCTTCGATTCATTGGCAGGCCTGGCCGATATTGCTCTTCAGCAAGGCAACTTACCGTTGGCCCTTGAGTACGCAACAGCGATACTGGCTCTCGAGGATGACCTGAACTGCTGCGAAGATTCTCTGGGGGTTTTATTCGTCTGTTACCGGGTCCTGCTGGCCAACCACGATGCACGTACCCGCGAGATACTGATGGTGATGCATAAACGCTTGCAATTGCGTGCTACGAGTATCGAAGATCAGGTATTAAGAGACGCGTATTTGCATAACGTGGCCGTCAACCGGAAAATCCTGGAAGCTTTTACCGATTGTGAGCCTCAAGATGTTGGGGTGCCCTTGCTGAACGCTCCGGGCTTAACCCGGCGAGAAATTGAGGTTCTGCAGTGGATGGCCGCCGGCCATTCAAACCAGGAGATTGCCAGTGGCTTGTGCATCAGTCTTAGCACAGCGAAGCGCCATATCACCAACATCCATAATAAGCTGGGGGTCAAACGCCGTACTCAGGCTATTTCTCGCGCACAAGCGTTGGGTTTGCTTGTGTAGAGCAACGGGCCGGAGATAGCATCGAATCGGGCTATGGCGTTTTCACCATGGCCTGGCAAGCAGGTTGGCATGTATGAAAAAAATACGACCTTCGGACAATAGTTTTCTCCCCAGGGGAGTGATATAAACGCTACGACACAACCAACGAGCCATCGTAGTGGTGGTGCCATCAATTCCAGAAAGGATTTTCCTATGAAAGCAAAAGAAGTTCCCCTGCTCGTTTTTGTTATCCTGCCGCTCGCTATGGCCGCCGGTAGTTTTACGGCTATCTGGCCCGATCTTTCGATAGCCGCCAAGTTGGCCTTTTTCTCTTCGGGGGTTTGGTTTGGAGTTGCCTTTACGCGCTGGTTGTGGGTGCGAAAAGAAAACGCAGCCTGAGCATAACGTCACCGCCAAATCTCAAACGCCATCCCTTTTGCCTTGGGGCGGTGTTGGGTGCGGGCGTGCAGCAGCATGCGGCGGCCGGTTTCGTTGCGGGTGAAGACGAGCTGGCCGCCGCCGACGTAGTGCTCCCAGGCGGCGGCGAAGGCCTCGGCCAGTCCTTTGCGGGTGCTGAGCGCCTTGGGCACCGGATGATAGGCCGGTGCGTAGCCTCCGGTGTCGCGGAGCCAGTTGCGCAGCAGGCGCCACAGGGGCATCAACAGCATCGCCGGCAGGCGTTCGTCGTCGCGCAGGATCAGGTACCGCTGGTCGCGCACGGGTTCGAAAATCTCTTGATAGGCCTGGATGAACAGGGCGGCGTCTTCCGGCGAGGCGTAGTCGAGCAGCACTTCACAGCTTTTGTCTTCGTGTTCGATCACGCGTACGTAATCTTCGCTCAAGTTACGGCTGACCAACCCCGCCTGGCGCAATCCCACCAGCAGGGCGCGGCCGACGTCGAAAAGAATCGCATCGGGGGGTTGTTCGACGAGAAACTTGCGCGCCAGCTGGTAGGCGGCCCCCAGGTTGGCCAGAAAGGCGATGAAAGTCCCGGCCGCCAGGACGATCCCGGCGGCGCCGAGGCAGACGCCTGCCCCACCGGCCTCGTAGAAGGAACTGCCGGCGTAATAGCTGAAATACAGCACCGTCATGAGCGTTCCAAGCAGCGTCGCAACGAACTGTCGCAGCATGGCCTTGAGCGTGTTTGTAACCGTCCAGACCGTGCGAATCTTCAAATCACTCACATCCAGCCGGGTAGCGGAATAGGAAAAGTTGCTATACTCCTCGCCGATGCCCCACAGAGCATACGATAACTCGCGTCTGCCCACGGCGGCCAGGCTGCGGCGGGTATAGCGATCGAAGTCGGTCTTTTTCAGCCCGCGGGTGCACAATTCGTAAGGTAAATCGGGATCGAGGTGCATCAGGCCCTTGACGATCTGCCCGCGTGCAGGCGGAACATTGAACGTTTGGGCAGATAGTTCTTCAAGCGCTGATTTTCCGGCCGGCAGCGCTTTGAAAGTGTCTTGCAGCGCTTGCTGCACGGCCGTCGCCGGCACCACACCCCAGTAACGGCCGTGGCGCTGGACGAGGCGCTTGAGGTCGCTGTCGCCTTTCTCGAACTGGGGCGCTACGCAGATCACGTCCCAGTTGTGGGCCAGTTTTTGCGGCCAGGATGGGTCCTTGCGGATGCTGCGGCCGCGTAGTTGTTGCACCGACGTGCTCGTGGTGACGCTGGTCAGGTCGATCAGCGTGTTTAGCGAGAGCGAGTCCCAGCCTTCGCCGAAGATACCGCGCGTCCCCACCAGGCAGCGCGTCAGGCCGGCTTCGAGTGCTGCCGTCACCATACCCACGTAGACACGTGACGACCAATCCTTGCCTTCGCCGGTAACTTCGAGCACGCGCGGCGAGGCTGTCTCTCGAAAGTGGCAAACGGCGTTCAGGTTTTGCCGGCGCAGGTAATCGTTGAACCAGGCCAGGCAGCCGTTGCGGTGGTTGGCATCGATCATCAACGTCTTGCCGGTGACCAGCACGGCGTCGAGGTCGTCCAGTTCCGGGCGGCTGACCAGGGCGTGGAAGACGCGGATGGCGCTGCCTGCGTCGGGATCGAGCACGTTTTTGAGCGGTTTGACGCCGCTCGACATACGCTCGAAGTCGGTGACCACCACGGCGCGCAGTTTTTCGCCCATGGCTTTGAATTCTTCGCGCAGGATGTGGATCGCGGCCCCGTCTTTGCTCTCCGAGAACGCCAGCACCAGGTCGCCGGCCGAACGGCCCTGGCGCAGGCCGCGTTCGGTCAGGGTCAGCCCGAACGGCAGCAGCGACTTGCGCAGCGTCTGGAGTTGCCGGTGATCGGCCTCGTTGGGGCTGAGCTTGAGCACGTTGAGGGCATAGCGGTCGAGCAGCGCCAGCCAATCGTCGAGCGCCAGCGGCTCCTCTGCTTCGAGCGGCTGGGTCAGGCCGGCCGGTATCCGCACACCGTTTTGACGCAGGAAACGCAGGGCGGCGAGGCAAAACAGGGGCGACTGGTTGAGCGTTTCTTCCCAGGCCGCTTCGGTTGTCTGCCCGTCTGCCGGCGGGCGGCGGATGCTCTCCGCTTCTACCCACCGGCGAAAGCGTTCCTGCCCGGTCAGCGCAGCGATCTCGTGCTCGAAGGCAGCCTGGATGTGCTTCAAGTATTCCGTCTCGCGCCGGTTGGGCCGGACGAAGTAGATCAGGTCCCGGTAAGGGGCCAGGTCGCCTTCCTTGACGACGGCCGGCGTTGGCACTTCGAAGTCCACATCGCCAAGCAAGGACGTGTAGTTTTCGTATTCCAGGTCGTCTTCCGGGCTGGGCAGGGTCGCCGTCAGGCCGATCACGCGGCAGCCGGGGATTCTTTCGATCAGGGAACGCAGCACGATGGCCCAGTAATCGAGCAGGTGATGGCATTCGTCGAGGACGACGGTGCGTACGCCGTAGCCGACCAGCGATTGGATCAACTGGCGGGCGTTAGGGTGCAGGAACTGGCCGATTTCCTCCTGCCCGCTGCGCAGCATCGTGTGCTTGATGCGCAGGTAACGGCGCGCAAGCTCGCTGCGGTAAGCCCGGGGGTTGTTCACGCGCAGCGCTTCCAGGCGTTCGAGCGCAGCGGACTCGCCGTTCGAAATCCCGTCCTGGGTCAGGTCATCGACCCATTTTTGCAGCGCCATCGCCTCCACGCGTTTCTGCGACTCGCCCGGCGTGGAGATCAACTGGTAAGTGAAAACGTTGATCGGCGCTAACCGGGTGGCTTCCAGGCTGGTCAGGGCATCGAGATCGGCGCCGTCGGGTAAAAATAGCGCGGCCTTTTCACGCCACTGCGCCTGGATCGTCGTCGTCGGTGCGAAAACCACCGCCGGCGCGCCGAAGCGGCGAATTAATTCCAGCCCGATGATGGTTTTTCCTGCGCCCGGCGGCGCGACGATGTGGTAACGAGGGGAATGTCCCGTGCCGTGGTACGCCGTTTCCCCGGCCTCCACCTGGGCCAGGATCATGCGCTGGTACTTGCGAAATGGGTGGCGAAAAGCGAGGGGGGAGAACATCAGGCTTCCACCGGGAAGCGCAAGTATGCCACCGGTACGGCATCGACCAGCCAGACCCCGTTTTCCGAACGGTAAAAGGGGATGCCGTCACAGGACATGGCCCGGCTCAACACGGTGAGCACCACTGCTTTCCCATGACGTTGCCCGACCCGGGCTGCCGTTTCGGCGTCTGCCGAAAGGTGGACGTGCTGGCGTGAGCGGCGCAGCAGGCCTTGCGTGCGAATCGAGGCCAGGTACTTTTCTCCGGTGCCGTGGTAGAGCCGTTCGGGTGGTTCGAGTGGGGTCAAATCCAGATTGACGGAGATGGAATGCCCCTGCCGGGCGCGGATGCACAGTCCATCGGGGCTGAGGGCGAAACGCTGTTTGTCGTTCGTAGCGACGACTTCGGCCAGGATGTCGGGCGTCAGCGCAACGCCTGCCTGATTGGCTGCAGCGATCAGTTGATCGACTGCCGCCCAACCGTGCTCGTCGAGCGTGACCCCGTAGGCTTGCGGGCGGTGGCGCAGGACGAGGCTGATGAACTTGCTGTACCGGACCAGGTGGGCATTCATGTCGTAAAGGAAATTTTACTCGCTTTTGAGGATGCGCAGGAGAATATCCAGGTGCTTGGCGGCGCGCCTGATCGGCATTGCGGGCGTGGCGCGGCCATCCAGGCAGTCGACGAAGTGATGGAGCAGCGCCAGGTTGTCGTCGTTGACGGTGCCGGTATCGGCGGGCGGTCGGTGGGAGGTCATATCCACCTCGATCGTTTCCCGCTGCACTTGTTGCCGGGCGTCCGTGTAAAAGTGCGTAATCATGTTGGATGTCCAACTGGGCCAGTTCAGCACAAGGGTGCCGCGCGTGCCGTAAATGCGAGACTGGCACGGAATGTCGGCGAGTGCGCCATTGCCGCGTTCGATGTAAAAGGTCAGGCCGCGGTCGAACTCGAGATAGGCGGCGCCGTGCTGTTCCACGTCGGCGCCGCTGATGATGGCCGACAGGTCGCGCAGATCGTTGCGGTGAAAGGCGTTTACTTTCTGGATATTGTGCCGGTCGCCGAGCACGCCCAAGTGGAAGGAAAGATCGTAAACGGCGAAGTCGATAAAAGGCCCGCCGCCGGCGGTCTTTTTGCGCACAGCCCACGTCCCCGCCGGGTTGTACTCGATGAAGGTACCGGGGAGCACAAAATCGTAGTGGATGTGATAGATCTCGCCCAGCTTGCCGCTTTCAATGAATGCTTTGATGAACCTGTACTTCGGTTGCAGGCGGGCGTGGCGGCAGGAGGCCTCCAGCAGCACCCGATCGGGATGCTGTTCGGCTTCGGCCAGCAGGCGGTACATGCCCGAACGCGTGATGGCCATCGGTTTTTCGAGCAGCAGGTGTTTGCCTGCCTGGAGGGTATCGATGGCCATGTCTACATGTGTGTCCGGCGGTGAGGCGATCACCACGGCGTCCACCTGGGGATCCTCGAGCGCTTGGCGGTAATCGGGTGTGCCGTTGGGGATGTCGAAGCGTTTTTGCGCTTCGGCAACGCGATCCGCACGCTTGTCGCAGATCCAGGTGACGCGGGTGCGCGGGACGTATGCGAACGTCTCCAGGTGGACGGTTCCCCACATGCCGGCGCCGATCACGGCGACATGGTAGACGTCAGGCATATTTCTCTCCTGCCAGCTTCAAAAAGCGCCCGTAGGCATCGTCCCACGCCGCCGATGGCTGTGGCGTGAAGGTTTCGACTTCGAACGAGGCACAGACGACTTGCCTGGCCTCGGCCCACGAACCGATTTCGCCCAGGGCGATGGCCTGCGCCAGCAGGTTGCCGGTGGCGGTGGCCTCGACCGGCCCGCCTACGACCGGCCGTCCCGTGGCGTTGGCGGTGAACTGCGACAGCATACGGTTCTGGCTGCCGCCGCCGACGATGTGAACGGCTTCTAGCGGGCGGTTGGTGAGCGTTTCCAGTTTTTCAATCACCCAGCGGTACTTCAGCGCCAGACTTTCCAGCGCACAGCGCACGACGGCGCCTTTGCTCATCGGGGCAGGCTGGCCGCTGCGCACGCAGTAAGCCTGGATGCGGTCGGGCATATTCCCCGGTTTGAAGAAGGCTTCGTAATCGGGGTCGACCAACGAACGCAGCGCATCGGCTTGCTCGGCCAGTTGGGTGAGCGTGTCGTAGGAAAGTTGTTCGCCCTGGGCTGCCCAGGTGCGGCGCGCTTCCTGCACCAGCCAGAGGCCGTTGATGTTCTTGAGCAGGCGGAAGGTGCCGTCCACGCCACCCTCGTTGGTCAGGTTGAAGGCCAGGCTTCGTTCGTCGATCACCGGTTGGCGCACGTTGGTGCCGACCAGCGACCAGGTGCCCGAGCTGATCCAGGCCGTGCTTTCACGCGTGGCGGGCACGGCCGCGACGGCTGACCCGGTGTCGTGACAGGCCGGGGCGATCACCGGGATGGGCGCAATGCCGGCCGCTTCGGCCACCGGCTTGCGCAGCGGGCCGAGTAGGGCGCCCGGTGGGACGATTTCGCCAAAGATGTGGGCCGGAATGTCCAGCTTGCGCAATAAATCGCCGGCCCAGCCGCCGGAAAGTGGGTTGTAGCACTGCGTGGTAGTGGCATTGCTGAACTCGTTGGCTTTGCGCCCGGTAAACCAGAAATTGAACAGGTCGGGCATCGTCAGGAAGCGCGCGGCGATTTCCAGCGCCGGTGACTGGTTGAGCACCATGGCGTACAGTTGGAACAGGCTGTTCAATTGCATGAACTGGATGCCGGTTTGGGCGAAGATTTCCTGGCGCGGGACGATTGCAAAGGCTTTCTCCATCACGCCGTCGGTGCGGCTGTCGCGGTAGTGATAAGGGTTGCCGATCAGCACGTCCTGGCTGTCGAGCAGGCCGAAATCGACCCCCCACGTATCGATGCCCATCGAAGCCAGGGTCCCTTCTCTGGCGGCCAGCCCCAGGCCGTTGAGCATCTCCGCCCACAGGCCGGATGTGTTCCAGTGCAGGCCATCCGGCAGGGGCAGCGGGCTGTTGGCAAAACGGTGAATTTCGGCCAGCTTGATACGTTCGCCGTCGAATTTTCCCAGGATGGCGCGCCCGCTTTCCGCACCGAGATCGAGCGCCAGCAGGTTGAGATCTTTGTGCATGGTTTGCCTCCTTCTTGTGACTGCTTTGAATGATATATAAGTCGCCGGGAACTGTCAACTTTCGTTATCTTGAAGACGAGTGAAACAGCGTTTGGCTTTGCCGCAAAAGCGCGCTTGCCCCCGACGCAGCGGAAGATTCGCCGAAACTTTTGCAGTGGCCGAAAGCCGTGCTATAGTTGTATTGCAAACGATTGACGTAGAAAAACGAACGGACGATTGGTGATGGCTGGAGGCCTGCCATGGACATCGATATCTTACTGCCGGAACAACTGAAGTGGTGGTGTACCCGCCTGGGTTTCCCACAGAATGCTGAAGCGGCCTTGCAAAACATGGCTGCTTCGGTGCGCGGCGATCCGCAATTGCGATCGATCTTTGGCGATTTTTACACCAAAACGGTGCAACAAGGCGCCTGGCATCGTGAATGGTCGCCGCTGCCTGTGGAGCCGTTCGTACAGGAAAGATTCACCGGCCGGTCTTCGCTGTTTTATTTGCTGGCGTACCTGGCCGCGTTGCCGCACACTTGGCAGCGTTACCAATCCCTGGGTATTGGCGAAGATGTCTTCGACGATACGATGCTTGACTTCCGTTTCTACATGGAAGATTATTTCGACCTGCACGGCGTTTGGGGCTACGACCACTTCCAGTGGATCTGGCGGCACCTGGACTGTGCGTTGTTTCGCCTGGGCCGGTTGCAGTACATGCTGATCCCATTCCCGGGCGGCGTAACGGCCTTCCGCCATCGCGCCAATGGGCGCATCTGCCTGCTCGCCGACCCTGCACAGGCCCTGCGTGCCGACGGTTGTGCCTACGGTGCGGGGAAACCCGAGGGTGACGAGATGCCTGCTGGAGAAGACGCCTGGTACCCGCCTTTCGAAGCGCGTACTGACGGCTGGTACGGCCACCCCGTTGCGCCCGATGGCCACGTACTACCGCATGCCGCCAACCTGCTGCAAGCCGAGTGGGACCTGGTTTTGCAGCGCGGGGATACCGTGCTCGATCTGCACATCCCGCGCAAAGAGCCGCTCAACGCACAGACGTGTGGGGCTTCTTATGCCCGGGCGCAGGAATTCTTCCGGCGTGTTTTTCCGCAGCGCCCGTTCAAGGCGCTGTACTGCCACACCTGGATGTTTACGCCGCAGTTGCAGCAGTTTCTGCCGCCTGAGAGCAGCCTGGTGCGCTTTCAACGTGAGTTTGCCCTTTATCCGCATTCGGGTGGGCCGGGTTTCTTGTGGACTTTTGTTTTCGGCGAGCGTTATCCCGACCGTGCGGCGGCGCCGCGCGACACGTCCCTGCGGCGAGCCGTGCTCGACTGGCTGGATGCCGGCGGCGAAATTTTCGATTTGCCCGGCCTGATGTTTCATGCGCCTGCTGCGTGGGGTACGCAACCCTACTGGTCGACGGAGAATTAACGAAAGGAGATGTTTTATGAAAACAGCACTGGTTTGTGGCGCCGGCGGCTTTATCGGCGGTCATCTGGTTCAGCGGCTCAAGGCTGAAGGATACTGGGTGCGCGGGGTGGACATCAAAGCGCACGAGTTTACGCACGCAGTGGCCGACGAATTCCTGCTACTCGATTTGCGCCGCGAAGAAGACTGCCACCGTGCCCTGGTTCTGCCCGACAGCAACGTGGGACAGGGAACTTTTGACGAAGTTTACCAACTGGCAGCCGATATGGGGGGGATGGGCTTCATCCACTCGGCCGAGTGCGAGATCATGCATAACTCGGTGCTGATCAACGTTCACATGACCCATAATGCCGCACGGATGGGCGTGCTGCGTTATTTCTTTTCCTCCTCGGTGTGCGTTTATCGCGATATGCAGCCCGGCGAGCCGGAAATGACCGAAGCCGAGGCCATCCCCGCCAACCCCGATAACGAATACGGCTGGGAAAAACTGTATGCCGAGCGGATGGCGATGGCTTACGAGCGCAACCGCGGTATGACCGTGCGTATTGCCCGCTTTCAGAACTGCTATGGCCCGCAGGGCACCTGGCGCGGCGGCCGTGAGAAGGCTCCGGCAGCCATTTGCCGCAAGGTGGCCGAAGCGCCCGACGGCGGTACGGTCGAGGTGTGGGGTGATGGCACAGCCGTCCGTTCTTACACCTACGTGGACGACATGGTAGACGGCATCTACCGCCTGATGCACTCCGATTTGATAGGCCCGGTTAACATCGGCTGTCCGCAGTATGTCAGCGTCGACGAGTTGGTTGCTACCGTGGCCGAAGTGGCCGGCAAGAAAATTCACGTCAGGCATGTCGATGGCCCGGTGGGCGTTCACTCGCGCAACTTTAGCAACGAACGCATCTATTCCATTGGCTGGAAGGCGCGCTATTTTCTCAAGGATGGCATTACCCATACGTATCCGTGGGTGGCCGAGCAGGTGAAAAGGTTGGCCGGTTAAAACCGGTTGGCTTTTTTGTTTCGGTTTGCAAGCCTGGTTCCCCTAGCGCTGGAGGTGTGAATGCTTTACCCAAAATCCCCCGTTTATAACCGGCTGTTGGATGCTATCGCAGCCATGCCGGTGGTCGACTGTCACGAGCACATGTTTGGCCCCGACGGACGCCCGGTCTACAAGGAACCCATTGCAGCCATTCTCCACTGGTACTACCATTCCGATCTGCGCTCAGCCGCCTTTGGTGTTGCGGAGCGGGAAGTGCAAAGATTGTTCGATACCGAGGTTCCGACCGACGAAAAATGGCCCCTGTTCGAGCGTTTGTGGTACGCCAGCGAGCACACGGCCTACGCCCGTGTAACCCGGCTGGCCATGAAAAGCGTATACGGCATCGATCGAATGAGCCGGGCCGCCCTGGATAAAGTGGCCGAAAAGTTGGCCGGCATGGACGAGGCCGCATACTTTCGTATGCTCGACGAAGCCAATATCCGGGCCATCCTCACCGATGCGCTCGGCTGGCCGCTCGAAGACCTGGCAAAGTTCCTGGATGGTAAAAAAAGCTTCCCCTCTCGCTGGAGGCCCTTGATTCCGCTCCCCGTTTTCCACCCAACGGCTTTCAGCAACGGCACGTCTTTTGCAGACGGGACGATCGCATGGGTTGCTGGGCTGGCCGGGTGCTCGATCACGTCGCTCGATGAGTTTCTCGAAGCCGTTTACTGTCTCTTTCAGCGCTTGCTCGCACGCGGTGTCGTTGGCATCAAGGATCAATCGGCTTACGATCGTACGCTGGCGTACGATTTGCCCACCACGGCCGAAGCCGAAAAACAGTTCAACCGGCTTCTGGTGGACCCGCGTAACAGCCTGGGTTGGCCCGAAAGCAAGCCGCTCAACGACTATCTCTTCCACGCTTACATGCGTTTTGCCCGTGCGTTGGACTTGCCGGTGCAAATCCACACCGGGCACATGGCCGGTATTCGTAACCGCGTAGATAAAGCCAACGCCGCCCACTTCGCCGGGGTGCCCGAACTGCACCGCGAGGTGCGTTTCGATCTGTTTCACGGCAACTGGCCTTACCTGGGCGATCTGCTCTTCCTGGGAAAAAACTATCCGAACGTGGCCGTCGATCTGTGCTGGCTGCACATTGTTGATCCAGCCTACGCCATCGAGTTGATGGCGCGGGCCGTCCTGACCGTACCGCACACTAAAATTCATGCTTTTGGTGGTGATTTTGGCGATGTGCCAGAGTTCGCCGTGGCGCATTTGCAGATTGCCCGGCAGAACATCGCTGCAGCGCTTACCAGCCTGGTGGAAGGCGGCTGGCTGGATGAAGCCCAGGCATTGGCTATTGCCGCAGACTGGCTTTTTCATAACCCGAACCGTTTCTTCAACCTGGGACTTTGAGGCTAAGCACTGCCTGAAAATTCTGCTCTTCCGCCTTTGGCGGGAAATCTCCCGCATCTGGGTATGTATCCCGTTGAAAACAGGAGAGCCAAAATTCTGAAAGTGTTGGCAGCTTGTGGTGAGGTGGCGCATGATGCAAAAGCGGAAATTTGTTTATCTGCTGTTGGGTTTGGCCATCTGTCTCGCTGCCTGCCGGTTTGGACAACCATCCTCTTGGTGTCGTGACAGGGTGGGTTGCGTGGAAATCGCTCCTGGCGAGCCGCTCAAGTTTGGCGTGTTGCAGACGTTTAGCGGCGGAGCGATGCCCGCCGGCCTGGAGCAGGCGCGTACGGTCGAGCTGGCCGTTGCCGAGCGTCAAAATATGCTCTTGGGCCATCCCATTCAACTGCTCGTGGAAGATGATGCTTGCTCTGCTGAAGGTGGAGCCAACGGGGCCTTGCGCATCGTGGCCGACCCTCAGGTGATCGCCATTTTTGGTACCAACTGTTCGAGCGCAGCGGTTACTGCGAGCGAAATTATGTCCATGGCAGGGCTGGTAATGATTTCGAGTTCCAACACAGCGCCCGAACTGACCGTTGTGGGCAACCACCTCGGCAGGCACTGGTTTCCGGGATATTTCCGCACTTCCTGGAACGATACCGAAACAGGCCGCGCTGCCGCCATGTTTGCTGCCCAGCAGCTTGGTTTGCACAAAGCTGCGGTCCTTCACGCCGGCGACTCCTATACAAAGGGATTGACCGATGCTTTTACGAAAGCCTTCACGGAACTGGACGGGCAGGTCGTTGCAAAGATAGCCGTCGATGAAGACGATCCGAATTTCTTGCCCGCCCTGGAGACCATCGCTCGTTCGGGCGCTGAAATGGTTTTCTTTTCCTTGAGCCAGCCTGGCGCAGGCGGCCGCCTGGTGTTGCAAGCGCAGGGGCAGCACGCGCTGGCAAACCTGGTTTGGATCGGTGGGGAAGGGATGCTGTCGGAGGCGTTTATTCAGGATGTGGGTTCGGCGGGTGTGGGGGTTTACATCCTTGGGCCTGGTTCACCTTCGAGTCTGGAAAACATGCAGTTACGAGACCAATATCGGCAGCGTTACGGTGAAACGCCGCCATCGTTTTACTACAGCTTCACGTACGATGCAGTCAGCCTGTTGTTTGGCGCGATTGAAAGCGTGGCCAGTCGGGATAAAGATGGCACGCTGCGCATCGGCCGCCAGGCGTTGCGTGATGCAATGTATGCTACACGGGGATATGAAGGGTTGACGGGGACGATCGACTGTAACAGGTTTGGCGATTGTGGCGTGGCTACTCTGAATGTCGTCCGTATGGAACGCGCCGGCATGAGCGTCGAACAACTGCATGCCAATGTCGTTTACATTTATACTTCGAGCCGTTGAAAATGAAGATGTTTTCCTTTCTTGCAAGGTCTTGGCAGCGGCAGAGCATCACGGCAAAGTTTACATCCATATTCACCTTTTTGCTGCTGTTTGTGATACTGCTGATGTTGAGTAACTACGTCCTGTTGAACGCAGTCCGCCGCAGAACCGAAAGCGCTATCCTCTCCAGCATGCAAATTCAGCGCCTGGTTTTGGAAATGTCCGGCGGGCTTGAGAAGGCGCGCCGCCTGCAAAGAGATTTTTTCTTGCGCTACCCGGAAATCGGTTTTTCGCAAGCGCATACCATCTACGTTACCGAGGCTTTGGTGCAACTCGATTCTGTAAAGGGTAAAAGCGAGGAGTTGAAAACGCTGATTGCCAGTTCTGACGTTAGCGATGCTTTGCAGGATAGCGATATTGATCTGAATTTGTACCTGTCTTCTGTGGAACGCTATGCCGAAACCTTGAACGAGAGTGTCAACCTGATGACTGTTTTGGCCGATGACGAAACGGGCTTGTTGGCGAGGCTTTCGAAGGTTTCGGGCGCTTTGCAGGTGGACCTGGCGCGAAGCGGTGTGGATGCGTGGCAGAAGGTCTATGCTGTCATGCAGCTAAACGAAAAAGATTATCTCATCACGAGCAGGCGTTCTTACATCCAGTCTACTTACAACCTTGCGGCGACCTTGATGTACGAGATTGAAGTATCGGCTGCTTTGCCAGACGACCTGAAAGAGCGGTTGCTCGAGAACTTGACGGCCTATTCTCTGTTGGCCAATGCCGTGGTCGAGCAGGACATTGCCATTCGCGCTAAGTCGCGTGACTTTGAACTTCAGGCTCAGTCGGTCGATCCGATTTCGGCGGACTTAATCGTTCTTGCCGAAGCTGAAGTGCTGCGGGCGCAAGAGCAGGTGGTGCAAACAAACCGCCTGGCGACTGTGGCCCTGGTTGCCATTACGGTTGTCAGCCTGCTGTTGATGAATTCGATTGCTTATGTGCTGAACAAAAGCATTACCCAGAACGTGATTCGCTTAACGAAGGCGGCCGGGCAAATGCGCGCTGGCAACTTGAATGTTTCTGCGCCTGTCGAAAGCGGCGACGAATTAGGCGAGTTGGCAGGCACGTTCAATGACATGGCGGCGGAGTTGCGTGCTTCGTTTGATGCTCTGCAGAAGGTCGAACAGCGTTACCGGGCCTTGTTCGAAAGCAGCAATGATGCCGTTTTTATTATGGACCTGGAAGGGGTTTACTTGATGGTGAACCGCCGGGCGGCAGAAATGCTGGGTTACTCGGTTGCTGAGATGATCGGTATGAACCCATCACAGGTTGTGCTACCGCAGGAATATGAAGACAGCCGGAAAAAGTTGTATGCGGTTCAGAAGGGGGCGCAGTTGCCGGTGTACGAGCGTACGATGCGGTGCAAAGACGGCACCTATGTGTTCGTAGAAGTCAGTATGGTCCTGGTGCGTGATGCCGACGGCGACCCGCTGCACATTCAAAGCATCGTTCGTGATATCACCGAGCGTAAAGAGGCCGAGGAGCAAATTCGCTTGCTGAACGCCGAGTTGGAACAGCGGGTGATTGAACGCACGAAACAGTTGCAGGTGGCGAATGATGAACTCGAATCCTTCAGCTATTCGGTTTCGCACGATTTGCGCGCGCCCTTGCGGGCGATCAATGGCTATTCTCAAATCATTCAAGAAAATCACCGCAGCGAACTGTCTTCCGAATCGGCGCGGTTGCTCGATCTCGTGCAACAGAATGCGCTCCATATGGGCCGCTTGATCGATGACTTGTTAAAATTTTCGCGTTTCAGCCGCCAGCCGTTAAAAAAACAAACCGTGAATCCAAACCAGTTGGTGCAGCAGGCACTGCAAATCCTTGAAACCCAGTGCGCCGATCGACCGATTGTCTTCGAAGTTGGCGAGTTGGCGCCTTGCCAGGGGGATGCGAGCCTGCTGTTGCAGGTGTGGGTCAACCTCTTGTCCAACGCCATAAAGTTTACTGCCCTTCGAGAATCGGCCCGCATCGAAGTGGGCTGCCAGCCTGACGCGTACGGTCGAAACACCTATTTTGTCCGCGATAACGGCGTTGGTTTCGACATGCAGTATGCCGGCAAGCTCTTCGGCGTGTTTCAGCGCCTGCACAGTACGAGTAAATTCGGCGGAACGGGCGTTGGATTGGCTTTGGTGCACCGGATTATTTCTCGCCACGGCGGGCGTATTTGGGCCGAGGCCGAGCCTGATGTGGGGGCGACGTTCTTCTTTACCTTGTAAGGTCACTCCCGAGGGGCGGCCATCCTGGCTGCCCCGAAGCCGGGGAACTCTTCGGTTGTCACAGATTCATTGGAAGTATCATAGAAAGATGTTCTTGGCTTTTGTAAGCGACCTTCTTTCTTTTCCATCAAAAGGAGTGCTGCATGAGAAAACATCCCCCGGTTACTTTTCTATGGAATGATCGTGAGAGGGAGCAACCGTGAAAATTCCCTTTTCGCAGTATTGGGATCTTCTGGCGCGTTATATCAAACCGCAGCGCGCACGTTTTACCCTGTTGGCCGTTCTCCTGTTGAGCAGCATCGGCTTACAGGTGGTCAACCCCCAAATCATGCGTTACTTTATCGACGCAACGCAAACCCGCGTGGAAGCATGGGTGCTGACGTGGACGGCGCTGGCTTTTATCGGCATTTCGTTGATCCAGCAGGTGGTCGGTGTCAGCGCAACTTACGTCGGTGAAAACGTGGCCTGGATGGCGACCAATGCCTTGCGGGCCGAGATGGCGCATCATTGCCTCAACCTGGACATGAGTTACCACAATAACGTCAGCCCGGGCGAACTGATCGAGCGCATCGATGGTGACGTGGCCGAGCTTTCAAACTTTTTCTCGCAGTTGGTTATCCGCGTCTTGGGCAATATCATCCTGCTTTTCGGCATCCTGATCGCCTTGCTGCTGGAAGATTGGCGCGTCGGGCTGGCTTTTACCGCCTTTTCTGCCGTCACATTGGCGGCCTTGAACGCCGTACGCGGCCTGGCGATCCCACATCAGAAGAAATTCCGTGAAGCGCTGGCCGACTTGTTCGGTTATCTGGAAGAACGCCTGGCCGGAACGGAAGACATCCGTGCAAGCGGGGCCGTGGAGTTTGTGCTGCTGGGCATCTATAAGTTATCGATGATCATTTATGGCCATTGGATGAAGGCACAGCGGCGCTTCGTGATCGTGCGCGCCACGGCCGGTTTGATGATGACGGTGGGCGTGGCGATGTCGTTGTTTGCCGGGTATTCTCTTTTTAGTGGTGGGCTGATCACCCTGGGCACTGCCTACCTGATCGTCACCTACACCAACCTGCTGCGCCGCCCGATTCGCGAACTGACGCAGCAGGTGGAAAACCTGCAAAACATCGGTGCGGCTACCGAACGCCTGCGCGAACTGCGCAGCATCGAAGCAAAAATTGTGGACGGTCCTGGCGAGCCGATCCCTGCCGGGCCACTGTCACTGTCTTTCGACGACGTGTCCTTTGCCTACCGTGAAGACACCGTCCTGGAGGGCATCACGATGAATCTGCAACCCGGCGCCGTGCTGGGCCTGCTGGGGCGCACCGGCTCGGGAAAAACCACCCTGGCCCGCCTGGTTTTCCGGCTTTACGATCCTACCCACGGCCAGATCGCGCTGGGGGGGGTGCCGCTGACCATGCCGCGCTTGCAGGCGGTGCGCCGGCGTGTGGCGCTGGTCACGCAAGATGTGCAGCTTTTTCAAGCCAGCGTACGCGACAATATCACGTTTTTCGATCGTTCCATCTCCGACGAGCGCATTTTAACGGTGATCGCTGCGTTAGGGTTGGACACCTGGTTGAAGGGCCTGCCCAGCGGCCTGGATACGAAGCTCGAAACCGGTGGGCGCAGCCTTTCGGCAGGTGAGGCGCAGCTGCTGGCTTTTACACGTGTCTTTTTGCGGGACCCGGGCCTGGTAATCCTCGACGAAGCCTCTTCACGGCTCGATCCGGTTACCGAGCAGTTGATCGAACAGGCCATCGACCGGCTGCTGCAAAACCGCACGGCCATCATCATTGCCCATCGCCTGGGGACGATTCACCGCACGAATGAGATCATGATCCTCGAAAGGGGCAGCATTCTCGAATACGGCAACCGCCAGCAACTGGCGGCTGACCCAAACTCACATTTTCACGGCCTGCTCAAGACCGGCCTGGAGGAGGTCCTGGCATGAACGCTGCTTACTCGGCCAAAGCGCCGGAAACCAAACGCACGCTGCCGGCCTGGAAAGCCATTTTGAAGACGATCCAATATCGTCCCGACCTGTGGCTGGCCAACTGGTTTGCTATGATTTGCCTGATGTTGTTCTACCAGCTCCCGGGGTTGGCCTTGCGCGAGTTCTTCAATATCCTCAGTGGTGACGCACAAATCGGCCTGAACTTGTGGACGTTGATCGCCTTGCTCTTTGCTGCCGAAACCGGCGGCGTTTTAGGTATCTATGGCCTCGTCGTGACCAACACGCCTTTTTTTATGAACACGATGACGCTCTTACGGAAGAACCTGCTGCGCCATATCTTGCGCCGCCCCGGCGCCTCGGCTTTACCCGATTCGCCCGGTGAGGCCATCAGCCGCTTCCGCGGCGATGTGTTCGAAATCCCGCTTTTTGCCTTGTGGATGAACGACCTGATGGGCTCGGTGGCTTTTTGCGCCATTGCCCTGATCGTGATGCTGCGCATCAGCCCGACTTATACCGGGTTGGCCTTGCTGCCGTTCCTCGTCGTCGGGGTGATCGCAGCGGCTTCGACCCGCCGGATCGACGAATACCGCCGCGCCAGCAGCCGCGCCACCGGCATTATCACCGGTTTCATCGGTGAGTTCTTCGGCGCGGTGCAGGCGATCAAGGTGGGGACTGCCGAAGACGGTGTCATCCGGCGTTTCAACGAACTCAACGACGAACGGCGCACGTTGGCCCTGCGCGACCGCTTGTTCAACGAGATTCTCAATGCCATCTTTCACAACGCAGCTAACCTGGGCACGGGTGTGATTCTGATTCTGGCAGGCCAGGCCATGCAGGCCGGGCGCTTTACCGTGGGAGATTTTGCCCTGTTCGTCTATTACCTGGAGTTCATCGCCGACCTGACCGCCTTTTCGGGCCTGCTGATCGCCCGCTACCGCCAGATCGGCATCTCTGTCGAGCGTATGCAGCGCCTGATGGAAGGTGCGCCGCCGAATGCGCTGGTCGAATTCAGTCCCGTGTACATGGACGGCAAGTTCCCGGCAGTGATCTATCCCCAAAAATGCGCGCGCGACCGGCTCGATCGCCTGGTGGCTTACAACCTCAGTTACCGCTTTCCAGGTTCGGAAAGGGGTATCGAAAACGTCAGCTTGGAGGTGGCGCGCGGTTCGTTTACGGTAATTACGGGGCGCATCGGCTCGGGAAAAACCACCCTGGTGCGTGTGCTGCTTGGGCTGCTGCCGATGGACGGCGGCGAAATCTGCTGGAACGGTGAACCCGTCGAGAAGCCCGGTGAGTTTTTCGTGCCACCACGCTGCGCTTATACCAGCCAGGTGCCGCGCCTGTTTAGCGATACCCTGCGCGATAATATCCTCATGGGTCTCGACAAAAGCGACGACGACATCTTCCATGCCGTGCGTTGTGCCGTGATGGAAGGGGACTTGTCAGCCTTCGAAGATGGCCTGGCGACGAAAGTCGGCCCAAAAGGCGTTAAACTCTCCGGCGGCCAGATTCAGCGCACGGCGGCGGCGCGTATGTTCGTCCGCGACCCCGAGCTTTTGGTGTTCGACGACCTTTCCAGCGCTCTCGACGTGGAGACCGAGCGGATTTTGTGGGATCGCCTGGGCGTGGTGGGCAATGGGTCTGGGCCTTCCTCGGCATCCCGGCCGGCGACCATCCTGGCCGTCTCGCATCGTCGCGCTGCACTGCGCCGGGCCGATCACATCCTCGTGCTCAAAGATGGGCATGTCGAGGCAGAGGGCAAGCTCGATGACTTGCTTGCCCATAGCGAAGAGATGCGGCGCCTGTGGGCAGGAGAGATCCAATAGCTGCTGGAACCTGTTCTGTGACACCTAACCCGCACAAAACGGCACGGCCCTAACCCTGCTCTTAATTCTGCGCTTCTTCTGCACAGCGTGTCTGGGTTAGGCCCTAACCCGCACAAAACGGCACGGCCCTAACCCTGCTCTTAATTCTGCGCTTCTTCTGCACAGCGTGTCTGGGTTAGGCCCTATCTGGCCGGTGAATTCTGTACAAAGGTGCCGTTGCGCAGTTCGTGCAAGGCCTGCTCGATTTCGGCCTGCGTGTTCATCACAAAGGGGCCGTAGGGAAAAATCGGCTCTTTGAAAGGTGCGCCGGCCATGAGCATAAACCGAACCCCGGAACTCTTACGGGCCTGTACACAGAGAAAGTCACCCGGCTCGAAGATGAGCATTTTCAGGGCATGTAGAAAGTCGCCCCCCTGATCTTCCGGCCCGAACCATGCTTCTCCCTCGAAGAGATAGGTGATCGGCGAGTGCCCTGAAACGACCGGCTGGCGAAACGTCGCGCCGGGTTCCAGGGTAACATCCATATAAAGCGGCCGGGCGGCGATTCCGGTGACGGGGCCGTGGTGGCCCCGGTATTCGCCGGCGACCAGGCGGACGCGTGCGCCCTCGGCTTCGATAACCGGAATATCGTTCGCCTTGACTTCCTGGTAACCCGGCCGGCTCATTTTCCTGGCGGCCGGCAGATTGACCCAAAGTTGGAAACCCAGCACGCGGCCTTCAGGGCTGCGTGCCGGCATTTCCTCGTGCAAAATCCCGCGTCCGCTGGTCATCCATTGCACATCGCCCGGGCCAATCAGCCCCGTGTTACCGATGCTATCGCGGTGACGTACATTGCCTTCAAGCATGTAGGTAACGGTTTCGATGCCGCGATGTGGGTGGGTTGGAAAGCCGCGCAGCGGGCCTTCGTTCGGATCGTTGAAGGCGAAGTGATCGAACAGCAAAAAAGGATCGAAAAGGTTAGCCCGGTTGGGGCCAAACGAACGACGTAGTAAAACCCCCGCTCCTTCCAGGACGTGCTGCGGTTCGATGACTCGCTTGAGCTTACAGGGTTTCAGGCTAGTGGTCGTGCTCATGGGCTTCGAGATTCTCGGACCCCGGCAGCATCCCCACCAGGCGTTGTGGTTGGTGGATCAAAATAGGGAGGTGTGAAGGACAAATGTAGTAGTGTTCGTCGCCGTATACGAGCGGGATCAGGGGGAGTGTGGCGTTGGTTTGCTGGCAAACCAGACAGGAAGGGGTCGGGTTGGACATGTGGGCCTCATGAAAAAGGATGGTGCTTGTAAAGTTACCTAAGTATACACGAATTATCCGATTTGCGTTGCTTCTTGATGGCCGGATCTCGCGCAAAAGTGACGGTAAGGGTGAACTCGTGTGTTCGCCCTCGATGATGCCCGACAGTTTTTCGTTACACGCTGATTGGCCGGTTCAAACCCGGATTTCAGAGTAAAATCTATTCACCATACCGCGCATTTTATTTCACAACGCTTATTTCCTTATGCCTTCTTTTCCCCGAATCCACTTTGGCGCTGCCTACTATCCCGAACACTGGCCTGAAGAACGCTGGCCCGAAGACGTCCGCCTGATGAAAGAGGCTTACTTTACCGTCGTGCGCATGGGCGAGTTTGCCTGGTCGATGATGGAACCCTCGGCCGGCAATATCCAACTCGACTGGCTGGCGCGGGCGGTGCAGCTCTTCGCCGAGAATGAAATCGTTTCTGTGCTGGGCACACCGACGGCGGCCCCGCCGGCCTGGTTGACCTACGCCAACCCTGATACGCTGGCCGTCGATTCGCACGGCCGCCGTGTTCAGCACGGCAACCGCTGTCACTACTGCCCGACATCACCGGATGTCATCGAGGCCTCGCGGCGGATCGTCACAGCAATGGCAGAGCGCTTCGGTTCCGAGCCAAGCGTGATCGGTTGGCAGACCGACAACGAACTCGGACGCGTCTGTTACTGCGAGCGCTGCCACCGCTTGTTTCAGGAATTCCTGCAGCAGCGCTACGAAACACTCGACAATCTCAACCAGCGCTGGTCTACGGCGTACTGGAGCCAAACGTATTCAGCCTGGGAGCAGATTCCCATCCCGATCGGCCCACACAACCCCGGGTTAATGCTCGAGTGGATGCGCTTCATCACCAAGGTCAATACCGATTTTCAGCGCGTGCAGGTCGATGTTCTGCGCCGGTACATCCCTGAAGGCGTGTGGGTTACCCACAACTTTATGGGTTGGTTCGACGGCTTCGATCACTATGCATTTTCCAAGGACATCGACATCGCTTCCTGGGATGCTTACGTGGGTACGGGTCACCACGATTACACTTTCTTAGGAGCCTATCACGATATGGTGCGTGGCTTCAAGAACAAGAACTTCTGGATCATGGAGACCCAGCCGGGTACGGTCAACTGGTCGCCGATCAACAATGCGCTGTACAAGTGGGAGGCGCGTGCGATGGCCTGGCAGGCGGTCGCCCACGGCGCCGAGGGATTCCTGTACTGGCAGTGGCGCCCGGCGCCCGGTGGGCAAGAGCAGTATCACGGATCGCTCATCGATCATTCGGGGCAGCCACGCCCGTTTTACCAGGAGGCCCAGCAGATCGGCAAGGAGTTTGCGGCGCTTTCTGAGCTGGTTGCCGGTGCAAAACCGGCTCGCACGCGCATCGCTATGCTCAACTCTTACGAAAGCCGCTGGTCGTTGCAGTGGCAGCCGCACCATAAAGATTTCGACTACGTGGCGTATTTCAATAGCTTCTATCGCCCGCTGGCAGCGCGTAATCTGCCTGTGGATGTCATCGGTGCAGAAACGCTGGTCGATGCCCGCCAGTTGAACCGCTATAAACTGGTAATTCTGCCTGCCCTGGCCGTGGTGGACGAGCAGCTTCTCAACGTGCTGCGCGACTTTCTCACCTGTGGTGGCTGCCTGGTGTTTACGGCGCGCTGCGGAATCAAAGATCGTTACAACGCTTTGCAGCCCAATCGCCAGCCGGGAATCCTGACCGAGTTGACCGGCGTGGAAGTGGAAGAGTACTATGCGTTGAATGAAACGGTGCCGGTCAAAGCTAACTGGTTCGAAGGCCACAGCCGTATCTGGGCCGAGCGTTTGCGCATCAAGCTGCCAAACGTCAATACCTCGGTGCTGGCGAAATATGGGCCGTCGAACGGTTGGCTTGATGGGCAGATCGCCATTGCTGCCAGCGCCTACGGCACGGGGATGATTTATTACATGGGCACCAACCTGGATGATACTGCGCAACAGAAACTCTTCGAACGCATTCTGTCCGTCGCCTCGCTCAAGGCGCCGGTTACACCGGTCGGCGTCGAAATGCGAACGCTGGTCAACCCTGCCGGGGAGGAAGTCGTCATCGTAATCAACCACACACCGCAGCCGCAGACGGTTACCCTGCCCTGGCCGGCCGTCGAACACTTGAGCGGCTTGCAGGTGCCCATCGAAACCGTTCAGCCGCCTTATGGTGTGGCTGTTCTGACGAAGCTGCCGCCTCCACCGCCGGCCGAAGCGCCGGCCGAGGAGCTTACAGCACAGCCCCCCCAACCGGCGGCCCCTGAGGAAAATCTTGGCGCATGAAAGCTCTCTACGTTCTCGCTCCCGGCGCTTTCGAAACCCTCTATCCTTTGCCTGAACGGGATGAAATCGCCTCCCTGGTGGATTTTTACGCCCCACTTCAATCAGCAGACATGCTGGCCGAAAACCCAGGCGTTTTGTACGATGCCGAAGCGGTTTTCTCCGGTTGGGGCTGCCCACCTTTCGATCAGCGTTTGCTCGATGCTGCTCCCCATCTCAAGATCGTTTTTTATGGTGCAGGCTCGGTGAAGTCGATCGTGAGCGATGCCTTCTGGCAGCGCGGTATTCAGGTTACCACTGCGTACGCGGCCAATGCCGTTCCGGTCGTCGAGTATACGCTGGCGCATATTTTGTTTGGCCTGCGCAGCGGCTGGCAGCACGTCATGCTCTACCGGCAGGAACGAACTTTCGTGCGCGTGCCGGCGGCGGGTGGCTACGGTTCGACGGTGGGAATTGTTTCGTTGGGGATGATCGGCAGCCAATTGGTCGAGCGCCTGCGCACTTTCGATGTCGATATCCTGGCGTACGATCCCTACACGAACCCGCCGCCGGGCGTCAGGCGCTGTTCGCTGGAAGAGATTTTCGAGCGCTCCGATGTGGTAAGTATCCACACTCCCTGGCTGCCGGAGACAGATGGCCTGATCACTGGCGAACACCTGGCTTCGATGAAGCCCTGCAGCACGTTCATCAACACGGCGCGTGGGGCCGTCGTACGCGAAAAAGAAATGATCGATGTGCTGCACAAGCGCCGCGATCTGGTGGCCGTGCTGGATGTGACGCATCCGGAACCGCCCGACCCGGTTTCGCCGCTCTTTTCGCTACCCAATGTGATCCTGACCCCTCACATTGCTGGCGCCATGGGCAGCGAGGGCCGCCGCCTGTGCCAGATCATGGTTTCCGAACTCAAACGTTACCTTGCCGGTAAGCCGCTTCAGTACGGCCTGTCGCGCGAGCGTGTAAAAACTATGGCCTAGTCTTTGACCTGACCCGTAAACGGCTGGCTTGCCCGACTGCAACCGGCTACCCCTACCCCTATACCCCTACCCCTACTATTTTGCCATGTTACTCGATACCGTTTTCCCCTTTGCTGAAACCCAACTGCGCAACCTGATCACCGGCCACCCGGACCGTTTTCCCATGTATACCACTGCCGGAAAATGGGACTTCAGCGGCGAAACTTGGACGAACTGGTGTGAAGGCTTCCTCGGCGGCCAGTTGTGGCTGGTCTACGGGCACAACTGTGACCCATGGTGGCGCACCCAGGCGGAACACTATTCGCGTCTGCTCGAACACCGCAAGACCGACCGTAACGTTCATGACCTGGGCTTCCTGTTTCTGCCCACCTGGAAACGCTGGTATGACCTGGACGGTGGCGCGGCCGGCGCCGACCCGGCGATCAACCAGGTGCTGATTGAAGCCGGGCGTACCCTGGCCTTGCGCTTCAACCAAAAGGGCCGCTTTCTGCGTTCCTTCCTGGCGGCCGACAGCCTGTTCATTGACATTATGATGAACGTCGGCATCATTTTTTACGCCGCCCGGCAGACCAACGATCGGGCGCTTTATGAGATCGCCTTGCAGCACTGCCTGACGACGCGTAAGTACCTGGTGCGCGGCGATGGCAGCACATCTCATGAGGGCATCTTTGATCTGGAGACCGGCCAATTTCTGCGCCAGTCGACGCAGCAGGGTTGGCGGGATGATTCTTCTTGGACGCGCGGCCTCGCTTGGGCGTTGTATGGCTTTAGCACCGTCTACACTTTTACCGGAGACGTACGTTTCTTGCACACTGCTCAGGCCTGCGCCAACTTTTACATCGAACGCACCCCCCTCCATGGGGTGCCGCCCAACGATTGGGACGAACCTGTCCCGCTCCTGCCGTATGAAAGTTCGGCGGCTGCAATTGCTGCCAGCGGCCTGTTCGACCTGGCCGAGCTGGCCGGCGAGCCGACCTACAGGGACTATGCGCTGCGAATCCTGGGCACCCTGGCGGGGCCTGAGTTCCTGGCCGATCAAACTCCCGGTTGGGAAGGCCTGCTCAAGCACGGTATCTACCACGCCGGCAAAGGCCTTGGTGTGGATGAAAGCGTGATGTGGGGAGACTATTTCTTCCTCGAGGCAGTGAGCAAGGCCTTGGCGCGATGAAACAAGAAACCCGAGTTGCACTGGTAACGGGCGGCGGCCGCGGCATTGGGCGAGGCATTGTTCTGGCCCTGGCGCAGGCCGGCTGGCTGGTGGGTATTAACTTCCGCAGCGGCCTGGCCGCTGCCGAAGAAACGTTACAGCTCGTAGAAGCTGGCGGCGGGCGTGGCCTGTTGCTGCAAGGCGATATCGCCGACTCCGGAAGCCGTATGCACGTCTTGGACACGCTGCTCGCGCAGTGCGGCAGAATCGATCTGCTCGTCAACAACGCCGGCATGGCCCCGCGCCAACGCGCCGATTTGCTGGCAATGAGTGAGGACAGCTACGACGAAGTCATGGCGGTCAACCTGAAAGGCCCCTTCTTCCTCGCACAAGCCGTTGCTCGCCAGATGCTTACCCAACAAAGCGGCACCATCATCAATATCGGTTCGATCAGCGCCTATGTCTCCAGTGTCAATCGCGGGGAATACTGCATTTCCAAGGCAGGCATGGGCATGATGACCGCTCTCTTCGCCGACCGCCTCGCGCAAGATGGCATTCGCGTGTACGAGATTCGTCCCGGCATCATCGAGACGGATATGACCAGCGGTGTGCACGAAAAATATGCGCGCCAGATCGCCGACGGATTGACGCCCATCCGCCGCTGGGGCCAACCCGACGATATTGCCCGTGCCGTGGTAGCGCTGGCCGGCGACAGCTTCCCTTTTTCTACCGGTGAAATCATCAATGTGGATGGTGGCTTTCACCTGCGCCGGTTGTGATGCGAGACCTTAGAGCTGCCTGAAAAGCGCCACCGGCAGGTGCAACGCACTTTCATAAGGGTAGATGGCACCTATTATTTTCGAAGGTCACCCGCCTCAAGCTTGGCGAGCTGCCAATCCAGTTGAACAGTCCACCCCCATTGTTCCCGGCTTGGTTGTTGCTGAACATAACATCCGTCAACGTGGGGTTCCTTCTTCGATGACCAGGCCACCCCCATCTCGGGCCGTGTTGTCCTGAAAAGTGACCTGGTTAAGTGTGGGGTTGCTGCTCCAAACGTACATGCCACCTCCCCGCCAGTAGGCGTTGTTCCCACGCAAGGTGAGGTTGGCAAACTGCGGGTTTGCAGCGTGGTTGAGAAGATCACCCCTGCTGGCGTAATATGGCTCAGTGTCTGCGTCACCGGCAGTGATGGCAAAGCCATCCAATCGTGGGCGCGCTGGTCAGGCCGCCCCTGCTCGTGACCACGCGGTAAGCGTTGCCGCCCTGGATACTGGCGATATCGGTTACCACGCCGGCGTCGGTGATATCGTTGTGATCGAGATCGCCCCTGAGAATGGTGAGGTTGGCTGCGAAGTCACGCTGTTCGAATGTACTTGCACCCTCGGCGAAGCCACCATAAACGGCTACACCTTCTTTGAGCGAAAAGGTAGCGGTGCGTGGGTCGCTTGGGTCGACACGGGTTGTAGGTGTATAGACGCCGCCGGCCACCAAATTTGGTCGCCCGTTGTGGCAACGTCGATGGCATAGGAAAGATCGCAGGCATTGGCCTAATTGTTGCAACTGCCCAAGGTGAGGCCCTGGGGTTTGGCATAGTGAATGGGCGCGGCCTGTACGGGAATTGTGTGTGACAAGCCGGACAGGCCAAGCCACCGGCCAACGAACAGGTGGATGCGTTGGTGCAACCAGTTACGAATGCCGGAAAAGGGGGGCATAGATTTTCTCCTGGTTTGAATGTGTGTGCAACGGTGATTTTGCCAGTATAGAACGATTATCTCAGTTAGCCGGAGAACGGGTTACAGGGGAATTTGCCTGTAGTTTTCGTTTTGGTTTGTTGGAGCCTTGGTCAGCATGTTACAATTTTAGGCCAAAGCCTATATTCTCGGACAGATAAACTTCATGATCATCCATCACGAACCTTTTCGCGTACGCTTTTGCGAGTGCGATGCGTACGGGCACCTCAACAACGTTAACTATCTGCGCTGGATGCAGGAAGCGGCCTTTGCGGCCTCGGCGGCCGTGGGTTATGACTTTTCTCGTTACGATGAACTTGCCCACCTATGGCTGGTGCGCGAGACCGGCATCGAATACCTGCTGCCGCTGGCCTACAACGATGAAGTTCGGGTCAAAACTTGGGTCAGCGACTTTCGCCGTTCGCACTCTTTGCGCCAGTACGAGTTCATCCACGCGCGCAGCGGGCAGGTGGCCGCCCGTGCCAGCACCGATTGGGTCTACGTGGATGCCCAGGCGTTGCGGCCGGCAGCGATTCCACTTGAAATGCAGCAAGCCTTTTATCCCGACCGGCCTCCAGAAGACCCGCCGCGCC
The DNA here is from genome assembly GCA_049325275.1 of Chloroflexota bacterium. Lineage (GTDB taxonomy): Bacteria > Chloroflexota > Anaerolineae > Anaerolineales > UBA4823 > CAIQJJ01. The sequence goes on along the minus strand of JBMOLU010000073.1, from coordinate 21,142 downwards.
AGCACTTTCCCGCTGCTCCGCCGCCCCCGCCGGGCGTCTTTTCGATCCGCCGCCGCATAGAATGGCGCGATATCGACATGATGTGGCACGTCAACAATGCCGTCTATCTTACCTACATCGAAGATGCCGGCGTGCACGTAGCCGAAGCGCATGGCTGGCCGATGGCACGCATGTCGGAGGCCGGTTTTGCCTTGTTTGCGCGACACCACCGCATCGAGTACCGCATCCCGGCGAAACTCGGGGACGAAATCGAGATTTCTACCTGGATCTCCGACGTGCAACGCTCGACGGCCGTCCGGCACTACGCCATCCGTCGTGCCGGCGACGGCGCCTTGCTGGCACGCGTACGCACGCGCTGGGCCTGGGTGGATTTAAAAAGCGGACGACCGGTGCGGGTGCCTGAAGCCTTCCTGGCCGATTTCGCCGACAACCTGTCGCCCGAAACGCACCGGGCTGGCGATCTCCGTGGCTGAAAAGAAGGGGCGATGCACTTTGTCAGCTAAAAACAGGCACTATCTACCCTTATGGAAGTGCGCCACACCTGTCGGCGGCACGTTGTGGTTCTTGGGCCTGTTTTTCATGGCTGCCTGCACGGGTTCGCTTGATTCTGTTGCGCCTCCGGCTTGCGAAAAGGCGGGTCAGCGCTGGGTATCCCCCAGGGATGGCATGACTCTGGTGTGCGTTCCGGCCGGTGTGTTTACGCAAGGTTCGGCTGCCGGCGATCCGTTGGCCGATCGTGACGAGCAGCCGCAGCATTCGGTGTCTCTCGATGCCTTTGGATCGATCGTACGGAAGTTACCAATGCGATGTTCGCGGCGTGCGTGGCAGCGGGGGCCTGCCACGAGCGGGATATTTCCCCTTATTTGTGGGGCGTGGCACTGCCGAATGGAACGCCCTATTATGGTGAAGTCCGTTTTCGTGATCACCCTGCGATTGTCCTCGACGGCGACGAAGCGCGGGCTTACTGCCAGTGGGCCGGCCGCCGCCTGCCCTCTGAGGCGGAGTGGGAGAAGGCCGCTCGAGGCGGCGATCGGCGCCCGTACCCCTGGGGAGAGGGTGTCGACTGCCAGCGGGCCAATTTTCTCGGCTGCCTGGGCGAGCCGGCGCCTGTTGGCGCTTATCCATGGGGTGCCAGCCCTTACGGTGCCCTGGATATGGCCGGCAACTTGTGGGAATGGACGGCCGACGGGTACGATCCGGCCAGTTACGCCGACACGTCCACGCAAAGCACGTATAGCCCTGGCGAAGGCGCCTACCGCACGCTGCGGGGGGGCGGTTGGCGCAGCCTGTCGTATCAATTGCGTACGGCGAACCGCGCCAGCGGCAAACCCGAACACGCCACCGATGGGGAAATTGGCCTGCGCTGTGTGCTGGATGGTGCCCTGCACTAGCGGCCTCGTTGCCGGTTTGTCGTTATGGGTGCTTACCGTTTGTGGGCAGGGTAAAGAAGAACGTTGCCCCCTGATTCGGGGCGGCTTCGACCCATACGTTTCCCCCATGCCGCCGGATAATGCGTTGTACCAGCGTCAGGCCGATGCCGGTGCCTTCGAACTCTTCAGCGCTGTGCAGGCGCTGGAAAGGGGTGAATAATTTCTTGGCGTACTGCATATCGAAACCGACTCCATTGTCGCGAACGAAGTAAACGGCTTCTTTCGAATCCGGCGGAGCCGGTAACTGTCCCAGTTCGATGGCCGCATTGGGCGTTTGTGAAGTGAACTTCCAGGCGTTGTGCAGCAAGTTGAGTAGAACGATATGGATCAAACTTGGGTCGGCACGCGCCGGCAGTGTCGGTGGCATGGTGATGGTTGCCGGCCGGTGCGGGGCCGACTGATACAACTCATTCACGATGGGTTGTGCCAGCAAAGCCAGGTCGACCGGGGTGAGGTGCATTTCCAGGCTGGTTACACGCGAGAGGCGTAGTAAGTCGTCGATCAGTTGATTCATCTTCTGGCCGGCATCGGAGATACGTTCCAGGTGTGTGCGCCCCTCGGGAGAGAGTTGGCCGGCGTGATCGTTCATCAGGATTTTGCTGTAGCTGTTGATGTGGCGCAGGGGTGCACGCAAATCGTGTGAAACAGAATAGGAGAAGGCATCCAGCTCTTTGTTGGTTGCTTCCAGGGCCAATGTACGCGTCCGGACGCGGGTTTCCAATTCGGTGTTGAGGGTCTGGATTTGGGCTGCTTGTTGCTCTGCCTCGCGGCGGGCTATGTCCAGCATCAGGCGGCTGAGAGTCATCCCACCGAGCGCCATGCCATACATCAGCAGTGTGCTTGGGGCTGTGTATGCACCTTCCCCACCAGCACGCACGATGAGAATGAGCAGCACGGTCGCCGCACTGGCCAAAATCCAGATCGGCTCGGCCAGTACCAGCGCCAGGGCAGGTGGGATGATGATGACGAAAGCGGCATAGTTGGTGACAAAGGGTTCGGGCAGCAAGAAACCGATGAGCAGGCTCAAGAGCAGTACGGTTGTACGGCGGGCAGGTTCCCAGCCTCGCCAGTAGGCCCACAGCATGGCGGCGTAGAGCAGTACGCTGGTGAACGCACCGGCGCGGACGATGGGGTGCTCTGAAGCGTGGCTCCATTGACTGTAAACGAAAAACGCCAGAGATGCTGAGAGTTGGATGGCAAGAAGGGTCAGGTTGATATGACGTTGCCAGGTCTTAAACATCGTGCGCTGCCTTTGTGAGAAATTGTCTTGGCATAAACATTGTACACGAATATCGGCGCACAGACATGTGGGGAACGTAAGTTGTCAGGCATCAGGGAGATCCGATCGGAGCGGCGTCGCTTTTGGATGTTATAATGCTTGCGCGTTTCGACATGGGGGCTTTGTCTATTTTTTTTACGATTTGAGGATGCCTTTCATGAATTCATCTTACATCCATGGCTACGATTCGCGTGAGAGCATACGCCTGCAAGATCAGGCTGCCACGTTGGTTGAACTGCTCCATGCGGATACCGCTTTCCCACCTGGCAGCCGTGTACTGGAAGCCGGATGTGGCGTTGGTGCGCAGACGGTCACATTGGCCGCTCACAGCCCAGATGCCGAAGTTATCGCCCTCGAAATCTCAGAAGCATCGCTGGTGCAGGCCCGCCGAAACGTCGCTGCCGCAGGCTTGTACAACGTGCAGTTTCTGCAGGGGGACATCTTTCGTCTGCCTTTTACGGCGCAGTCTTTCGATCACGTTTTTGTCTGCTTCGTTTTGGAGCATTTGCCAAACCCGCTCGAGGCGCTGCTGTGCCTCAAGTGCGTGCTCAAACCGGGCGGCAGCATCACTGTCATCGAGGGTGATCACGGTTCGGCTTACTTTCACCCGGATAGCGAAGCCGCTCGGCGGGCAATTGCCTGCCAGGTAGCGCTACAGGCGCGGGCCGGCGGCGATGCTTTGATCGGCCGCCAGCTCTACCCGCTGTTGACGCGGGCCGGTTTCTGCAACTGTCACGTCTCGCCGCGCATGGTTTACGTCGATTCTGGCCGCCCGGCGTTGGTCGAAGGTTTCACCAAAAACACTTTCACCGCGATGGTCGCAGGCGTGCGCGCCGGCGCCTTGCATGCGGGGCTGACCACTGCTGCTGACTTCGATCAGGGTATCCGCGATCTGTACCGCACCGCCGAAATGGATGGGGTGTTTTGTTACACGTTTTTCAAGGCGGTCGCTGAAATGCCGTCGCATCCCGGTGGAACCTTCTCTCCTGCGGCAAGCTAGGTTTGTATGGCACGTATGCCTGGGTTTGTACCCATCTTTATATCTGGGATATATACATCGCGGACTATAATACACTACGTATCGTTTTGCCAAGGTTAATGTTATGACAAAAAGCCCCTGCACGCTTTCTTTACTTCACAACCAGATCGATTTTACCTGTGTTCCCTTCAGCGATCGCGGTTCACGCTTGTTGGTCTTTACAACGCCCGAGCGGAGCAGCTTTTACGTTAAACTGGCCGAACGGCTGACGAGCATCGAGCCGGGGATCGAAGCCTATCTGCAGCGCCCGCCGTTCATCCACGACCTCTACTTGATCGATGAAAACGGCGAGCCGCTCGATTTCGAACTCGATTCCTGGCCGCATGTCTTGTTCATGAAAACCAGGGTGGGGGAGTTTGCCCTGACGTTTGGCGACAGCAACACGATTGCTATCGGCCTGCCGTCCGACATCGTTGCCGGCATCCGTTTTAGTGTATCGCCCCAAATTTGGAAAGTCTTGCAAAGCGGCGGGGAGATCAAAGGGGTGCGTAACCTCGCCTATACCAGCAACGGTGATGCCGTTCAGAACAAGATCACCCCCGAACAAAGCGGTTACAATATCCAATTCATCGTTCAGTCGGGCGCTGACACGGCAATCATCCTTTCCATCGGCCAGCGCCTGACACCGGGAATGGAAGTTGCCGCATTCTCCAGCCTGTATCGCCAGGCCGAACAGCGCTGGCAAGAATGGTTTGCCTGCGTGCCCCCTGTGAACGACCGTTATCTGCGTGCCTACGCGTATGCCTGGTGGGTGATGGCCAATAACCTGATCCAGCCGGCGGGAACGATTTCCTACGAGGCCATGATGCCGTCGAAAGTCAACTACGTCGGCTTGTGGTTGTGGGACAGCGCCATGCACGCCCTGGCTTATCGCCACATCAACCCGGAAATGGCGCGCAACCAGCTACGTGTTATGCTCATGCACCAGCTTCCGGATGGGATGTTGCCGGATGCGATTTATGACGAAGGCGTCATATCAGAGATCGACCACCCTTTGAAGGCCAGGGTGACCAAGCCGCCGATTTTGGCTTGGGCCGCCTTGAAACTCCACGAAATGGCCCCCGATCTGGCGTTTTTGCAAGAGATTTACGTGCCGTTGGTGCGTTTGAATGCCTGGTGGTTTAGCATGAACGACGACGATGTCGATGGCCTGGTCCAGTACAACCATCCCTATTCCTCCGGCCTGGACGATAACCCGCTGTGGGATTACGGCATGCCGGTCGAATCCCCGGACTTGAATACCTATTTGTGCGTCCAAATGGGCTCCCTGGCGCTCATGGCAGAGTTTCTGGGGATGGAAAACGAGGGGGCCATGTGGCGCAGGCGTACGAAGGCCATCGTTCAGCGAATGATCGATGATTTTTGGGATGCCGATGCAGGTATTTTTCGCGCAACGCACGAAGGCAAGTTCATCCCGGTCATCACGCCTTTCAACCTGTATCCCCTGTGGACCGGCCAGATGCCCGATGACATCCGGGCGCGTTTGCTGGCGCACCTGACAAACCCGGAGGAGTTTTGGGGAACTTTTCCCATCCCTTCGGTTGCACGCAACGACTCGCACTACGATCCTGAGACGATGTGGCGCGGGCCAACCTGGGTGAACGTCAACTACTTCTTCATTGAGGCGCTTCAGCAAATTGGCGAATACGCCCTGGCCTGCGACTTAAGGGAAAAGACCCTCGACATGATCCTGGCCGTACCGGGAATGTACGAGTACTACAACGCCGAAACTGGCCAGGCCCCGCCACGCGCCGCCGAAGCCTTTGGGTGGACGGCGGCAGTCTTTATCGATCTGGCGATCGCCGCAACACAGGAAGAAGAGGAGGATGAGAATGAAGACAAAAACCACCCGAAAACCGACCCATAAAGTAGAAAGGGGAAACTTCTGATGACGATGCAGCCAGAAACCAACTCCCAAACAGCACATCCCGTGATCATCGTCTCCAATCGTGGCCCGGTCACGACCAGCCAGAACGAGATCGGAGAATATGAGTTTCAGCGCAGCGCAGGCGGGTTGGTCACGGCGCTGACCGGCCTGGCGCGCTTGCTCGACCTTACCTGGATTTCGTGTGCCAGCAATGCATCCGATGCAGCGTGGGGTGAAGGCAGGGTTCCGCTCACCGATGAAGGGGATCTGATCCGGATTAAGTTTTTGACGCCCGATGAACAAGCTTATGAAGGTTACTACAACGTAATCGCCAACCCGCTGCTGTGGTTTTTACAGCATTCCATGTGGGACGTGCCTCGCGCACCGATCATCAACCGGCTCACCTGGCAAGCCTGGAACGATGGGTACGTGCAGGTCAACCGGCTTTTTGCGCAGGAAATCGCCAACCAGATCACGCGCACTTCCCGGCCGGCACTGGTAATGCTGCAAGATTACCATCTCTACCTGGTGACGCGTTACCTGCGCGACGCGATCTCGTTGCGGAACGTGACCATGTTGCAGTTCATTCACATCCCCTGGCCGGGACCCGAGTATTGGGGTATTTTGCCGCCCAGTATGCGCCATGCGATCTTGCAGGGACTGTGCGCGGTGGACCTGCTTGGTTTTCAGACGCGTGAAGATGCGCTCAATTTCATGCGCACTTGTGACAGTTACTTGCCAAAGGTCCATATCAAATACAATCGCGGACGCGTCTGGTATCAAAACCACGCCACGCACGTGCGCGATTTTCCCATTTCGATCGATGTCGGTGCGTTGAAACGCATGGCCGAGTCGGATGAAGTGAAGCAGTACGATGCCGAAATTCAAGGCATCGTCGGGGATCGCAAGTTGATCCTGCGCATCGACCGCATCGAGCCAAGCAAAAACATTATCCGTGGTTTTCATGCCTTCGAGGAAACGCTCGAAATACACCCCGAATACTGCGGGCAGGTAACTTTCCTGGCCCTGCTGGTCCCCTCACGCCTGGGGGTGAACGAGTACCAGAGTTATTTGGACGAGTTAATGGCGGCGGCCGGGCGTATCAATGCTTTCTACGGCAACAGTGAGTGGGAGCCTGTTCGTATCCTGGTTGGTGAAAACTACGCACGCGCCGTTGCGGCTCTCAAGCAGTACGACGTTTTGCTGGTCAATGCAATCGCCGATGGCATGAATCTGGTGGCCAAGGAAGGGCCTACGGTGAACGAGAGAGACGGAGTCTTGATCCTTTCTGAGCGCGCCGGCGCACAGCAGCAGCTTGAGTCGGGCGCGATCATCATTTCTCCGTGTGATGTGTATGCTACGGCAGAGGCCATGCACCAGGCGTTGATCATGCCGGCGGAGCAGCGCCAGGCGTATGCTGAGCGCCTGCGCTGGTTGATCGAACGTGAAGATATCAACGCCTGGTTGAAGTGGCAGTTTGACGCCATGGCGGATCTGAATTTGTTGTGAGGAGGGTGTTTTGACAAAGCCAAAGATTGGAATTCTCCACTACACCGTTCCACCGGTTGTCGGTGGCGTCGAGGCCGTAATTCAAGCCCAGGCCGGCCTGCTTTCTCGCCTGGGTTATCCGGTGACCGTCATTGCCGGCCGCGGTGAAGTCACGGCGCTGCCGCCCGGTGTCGAGTTTGTGCGCTTGCCGAAGGTAGACAGCCAGAACGAAGAAATCCTGCAAATGAACGCCTCCCTCGAACAAGGCAAGCAATATCCCGGTTTCGAGGCGCTGGTCGAAGAACTGGCGCAGTTGCTCCAACCGGTGCTCGTGCAGGTGGATCACCTGATCGTCCACAACGTGTTTACCAAGCACTTCAACCTGGCCTTGACGGTTGCCCTGCAGCGCTTGATTGCCCTGGGTGTCGTGCGCCATACCATTGCCTGGTGCCACGATGCTTCCTGGACGAGTCCCAGCTCGCGCGCCAAAGTCTACGCCGGATATCCCTGGGATGTCTTACGAACGAAGTTGGCCGGTGTAACCTACGTTACCGTTTCCGTACACCGCCAGAAAGCGCTGGCCGCTCTCTTCGCCTGTGATATAGAAGATGTGCACGTCGTCTATAATGGGGTCGATCTGGCAAGCTTGCTCAACCTTTGCGAAGAAACCATGGCGTTGGCCGCGCGGCTTGGTTTACCCGATGCCGACGTGGTGCTCCTGATGCCCGTACGCGTCACGCGCGCCAAAAATATCGAATTCGCCCTGAATGTCCTGGCGGCGCTGGCGCAACGCTGGCGCGCGAAGCTCGTTTTGACAGGCCCGCCCGATCCACACGATCCGGAAAGTATGGCCTACTTCGCTTCGCTGCAGGAAATGAGTTCTGCTTTGGGAGTCGGGCAAGATACGCACTTCGTTTTTTCTTCTGGCCCCGATCCGAATATTCCCTACTGGATTGGCGAGCGGGTGGTCGGTGATTTGTACCGCTTGAGCGACGTGATGTTCATGCCCAGCCACCGCGAAGGTTTTGGGATGCCTGTACTCGAAGCTGGCCTGGCCGGAATCCCGGTCGTATGCGCCGGTATTCCGGCTGCGCAGGAGATCGGTGGTGCAGATGTAACCGTTTTTCGCCTGGATGAAACGCCCGAAAGGGTGGCGGCGCTGATCGTCGAACGTTTGGAAAGCAGCCCGCTTTCCCGCTTCCGGCGCCGGGTCCGGCAGGCTTACACCTGGGAGGCGTTGTTCCGGCGCAAGATCGAACCTTTGCTCACCACGCATGGCTGATACCGCCAATCTTTCCACGGCTGACCATCTCTTGTGCGAGTTGGCCCGTGTGGAGCGCCTGTGGCTCTTTCTCGATTACGATGGCACGCTGGCCGATTTTGCCCCCACTCCCGATACGGTCATCCCGGACATCGCACTGGTCACGCTGCTCTCGCACCTCCTGCAGACGCCCGGTTTGCAGCTGGCCATCGTCAGCGGCCGGCGCCTGGCGCATATTCACAAACTTGTGCCCCTGACCGGTCTTTGGTTGGCCGGCACCTATGGGGTCGAGTTGGCATCGCCAGCCGGAGAGCGTATCCATCGCCTGGACTATGCGCGTATGCGCCCACCGTTGGCGCAGTTGAAGCGCGAGTGGGAACACCTGACTCGCAACCGCCCGGGATTTTATCTCGAAGACAAGGGTTGGTCCCTGGCGATCCATGCCCGTTTTGCTTCCGAGCACGATGCCGGTGAAATCTTTGCCGCCGCTACGCGCGCGGCCGAAGCGGCTGTGCAGGCCGCGGCCTTGCGCCTGCAAGGCGGGCACCGCTTCCTTGAAATCTCCTCTCCCGAAATGGACAAGGGCAAGACGGTGGCGTATATCCTGGCGCAGGACCCGTTGCCGGAGGCGCTGCCCGTTTTTATCGGCGACGACGACAAGGATGAACTGGCTTTCAAGGCCGTCAAGGCGCGCCAGGGCGCTGCCATTGTCGTCACACCTGGCCCCAGGCCTTCGCAAGCGGATTTCTACCTGGAAAACCCCGCTGCGGTGCGTGCCTGGCTGGAAGCGTTGCGGCGGCTGCGCACGTTGACGTGAAGGAATGGACGGATGAATTCGATCGCTTCTTTCGAAGAACTTTCTCTGAATGCCTGGCCCGCGCCACGGACCCTGTGCTACGACGGTTGGGTGCTGCGTTTCGCCGGCGGCTATACGCGGCGTGCCAATGCCATCTATCCGATTTATCCTTCCATGTTACCGTTGGAGGAGAAAATTGCTGTTTGCGAACGGGTTTATGGAGGGCAGGGCCTGCCGGTGGTTTTCAAAATGACGGATGTTGCCAGCCCACCGGCGTTGGACGGCGTGCTGGCCGGCCAGGGGTATCGGGTCGAGGCTCACACCAGCGTTCAGGTGCTCGATCTCAGCCGATTCGCCGGTGGCGCGATGCCTGAGGGTTTCCACTTCGCCACGGACTTGACCCAGGCGTGGTTCGATACTTTTTGCCGTTTGAGCGGCACGCCTGATCGCCATCACGCGGCCATGCGCCAGATCCTGGGCCTGATCGTACCGGCGCGCTGTTTTGCGCTTTTGCGTGTAGGCGAAAAGCCGCTGGCCTGTGGGTTGGCCGTATTGCAGCACGGCTTCGTAGGAATTTTCGACATCGTTGTTGCAGCCGAACAGCGCGGCAAAGGGTACGGCCGCCGGATCATGGACGGCTTGCTGGCCTGGGGCAAGGCGCACGGCGCGCAGGCGTCATATTTGCAGGTAATGGACAACAACCCTGTTGCCTTGCGCCTGTACGCCGCCCTGGGGTACCGCAAGCGCTACCCTTACTGGTATCGGGTGCGAGATCAGGTGCCTGCTGCATAAAAGACTGGGCACTCCTTGGGTGCGTCAATCTTCCAGGTACAAGCCACCTGTTTGCGCCATCCAGTCGGCGATCTTCTCGACGGCGGCGGCGATGTCGTTATCGGAAATGTCGAGTGCCAGAGTTGGCAGGATCGATTCGCCGACCAGGCGTTCAAGCAACTGCTGCTCTTCAAGAAAGACCTGCAAATCGTCGTACTGGCGCGGATTCCCGGATACTTCCAGGCGTCTGGCGCGTGCTTCTGTAAAAGATTCGGGGCTGCGCGTCATGAAAACCAGCCGGAAGTTGAGCGGCTTCAGGCGCTGTTCCAACCAGCAAAAATCGTAATCTTTCCGGTGGTTGCGAAGCTGGTACATACGCGTGGAAATGTGGAAACGATCGATGATCCAGGAGTAGTAGCGCTGTAACTCGAACAAGCGCACCCAGGTGTGGTAGGTTTCCATTGCCAGGGCTTCTTCTTCGGGAAGGAAATTGATCAACCCGCGTCCCCACGGAAAATTGGTGAAGGCGCACCATTCGCCGGAGATCAGCGGCGAATGGTAGCGATATTTTCTTGGCCCCACCACGCGGGGATGCTGGTTGAGTTCGAAGGCTATCTCGGTCTTGAATGTCAGGCGTGTGCCTTCCAGGATGATCTTGGGGGTCATTTTTCCGGCCATGAGGTCGCTCCTTTCGCTGGTAACAGCAATTCTCGATGTTGTGGGTAGCAAAGGTGCGACGCACCTGCCATATCGAGAATTGCTACGGTGGTAAGCATACCATAGGCGCTTGCAATGATGGTATGATTGGGCGTGGTCGAGCTTCGTTTTAGTCCAGAATATTTCCTCAGGAGAATCACGATGAAAAAAGTTGTCACTTTTGGAGAAGTCATGCTGCGACTCTCTCCACCCAACTATTTGCGTTTTACTCAGGCGCGTTCGTTGGATGTGATCTACGGTGGTGGAGAAGCCAATGTCGCCGCGGCGCTGGCGCAATTTGGCATGCCGGTCGATTTCGTCACCCGCCTGCCCAAGAACGATATTGGTGAAGCCTGCCTGCAGCACTTGCGCCAGTATGGGGTCGGCGTCGACAAGATCGTGCGCGGCGGCGACCGCCTCGGAATTTATTTCCTCGAAATGGGCGCCGTGCAGCGCGGCAGCAAGGTGGTGTACGATCGCGCCAATTCATCGCTCTCGAGCATCCAAAAGGGCATGGTCGATTGGCAGGCCGTCTTTGCCGACGCCGACTGGTTCCACTGGACGGGGATTACGCCGGCTGTTTCGCAGGGTGCGGCCGAGGTCTGTATCGAAGCTGCCCAGGCTGCTCGCGCGATGGGCTTGACGATCTCCTGCGATCTCAACTATCGCAAGAACTTGTGGAAGTGGGGCAAAAAAGCCAGCGAAGTGATGCCAGAACTGGTCGCGTTGTGCGACGTGGCTCTTGGGAATGAAGAAGACGCCGATAAGGTTTTTGGCATCAAGGCACCCGAGTCAGATGTCGAGGGAGGCAAGGTGGATGCGGAACAGTACCGGTACGTTTGTGAAAAGCTTAAAGAGCGTTTTCCCAATTTAAAAACCGTTTCGATCACCCTGCGTGGTTCGGTTTCGGCCAGCCACAACACCTGGTCGGGAGTCTTGTGGGATGAAACGCGTGCTTTTTACATTGCCCCAGTGTATGAGATTACCCACATTGTTGACCGCGTCGGCGGCGGCGACTCGTTCATGGCCGGCTTGATTTACGGGCTGCGCACGTACGACGACAAACAAAAGGCCCTCGATTTCGCCGTGGCGGCCTCGTGCCTCAAACATACCATCTTCGGTGACTTCAACCAGGTTTCGGTCGCTGAAGTGGAAGCGGTCATGGGTGGCAATGTCTCGGGACGCGTTTCACGTTAGTGCTTACCCTCATACGTTTTGTGTAGAAAAAGCACAAAATGAAGAGCGGGATTAGGGCCGCGCCGCTTTATGCGATCCGGGATTGAATAGTTCATTTGAAAGATAAAAACATACCGCACGCCAGCATGAGCGTGCGGTATGTTTTTGTCCCTGCCTGTACGCCGATATATCGGGCCTATGGCGCTGTAGCTGACGCAGTTTGCTGCGTTTTGAAAGCAGTTGGTTAAAGTTGCTTGACTTTCTTAAAGTACCCGCTATAATAATGAAAGTTTTATGTAAAAAATTGAAAAAGTTTCAACAATGAACGCTAACCTGGCTGTTTTGAAAGCCCGATTGGCTTTCACTTGCAAAGACGCTTCTCCCACCTGCCGCAGGAGTATTCTGTTTTTTGGGTACACATAAACCACCTGGCGATAGTGTGGTTTGCTTCAGGAAACGCAAATGGCCAAGGGGAATTAGGGCTTTATGAAGCGTGTCTGGGCTGTGGCCAGGTGAGGAAACACCTGTCTTTAGCGAATTTCTTTATCGGTTCTCCTTGTTTTTGCGTATCAACTTAATAATGGTATTTGGCCTTCCATAAACCCCTCCTACACGGTCAAGAAAATAGCGCAACATCGAAGCTGTTTGGAAAGTTGGAGCAGAGGTTTTGATGTGTCGATGCAGTTTCGATATGTGGCCTTCGCTCGGATATTGGGCGGAGCCTGAGAGTGCTTTGATTACGGCAGACAATGACGGAACGAGACATGAATTTATCGGCTACGCAACGACCTGACGAAATCTCCCATTTGGTCGACTTATTAGCATGGCAGGCCGCCCGCCAACCTGACCGGCTGGCCTACGTATTCTTGACGGATGGCGTCGAGACAGCGCATCTCACCTATCAGGCTTTGGATAGGCGCGCACGGGCGATTGCAGGAATGCTGCAAGGCTTGGGAGAAGCCGGCGCACGCGTTTTACTGCTGTACCCGCCGGGCCTGGATTACATCACCGCTTTCTTTGGCTGCTTATACGCCGGCGCGGTGGCTATCCCTTCGTATCCACCGCGCCTTAACCGGCCCGATGCGCGTTTGCAGGGCATCGTTGCCGATTCGCAGACGCGCGTGGCTTTGACCACGCCAGCGATCCGCTCGAATCTCGAACGCCGTTTCGATCACACACCCGATCTGGCAGCCATCCATTGGGCTGTCACCGACGATCTTCCCGACAGCCTGGGCTTGCAGTGGAAAATGCCGGAAATCTCGGGCGATACGCTGGCGTTTTTGCAATATACATCCGGTTCGACGAGCACGCCAAAAGGGGTGATGGTCACGCATGGCAATATCCTGAGCAACCAGCGCATGATCCGTCAGGCGTTTGGCCACGAGGGGGAAAACATCATTGCCGGCTGGTTGCCCATTTACCACGACATGGGGTTGATCGGCAACGTCCTTCAGCCGCTTTACCTGGGGTCATCGTGCTATTTGATGTCGCCGGCAGAATTTTTGCAGAAGCCCTACAACTGGCTCAAGCTGATTTCTGACACACACGCGCATACCAGCGGCGGGCCGAACTTTGCTTACGATCTGTGCGTGCAGAAAGTTACGCCCGAACAACGCCAGGCGCTCGACTTGAGCCACTGGCGGGTGGCCTTTAACGGCGCCGAGCCGGTCCGTTTACAGACACTTTCGCGCTTTAGCGAATTCTTCGAACCTTGCGGTTTTCGGCCGCACGCTTTTTTCCCTTGTTATGGGCTGGCCGAGGCGACCCTGTTCGTGACCGGAGAACGGCGCAAGACGCCGCCCTTCATCTCGCTTGCCGTCAGCGCCGGCGCATTGGCGCAGAACCGGGTCATGCCAGCGCTTGCTTTGGGCGAAGAAGACACACGCATGCTGGTCAGCGCCGGCAGGCCCTGGCCCGGGCAAGCGATCGTCATCGCCGACCCTGAGACCGCCGCCCGCTGCGCGCCCGATCGGGTCGGCGAGATTTGGTTGGCGGGGCCAAATGTGGCGCAGGGGTATTGGAATCGCCCGGATGTAAATCGCGTCACTTTTGATGCCAGGTTGGCCGATGGCAGTGGCCCTTACCTGCGCACCGGAGACCTCGGTTTCGTACAGAACGGCGAACTCTTCGTGACCGGCCGCCGCAAGGATCTGATCATTCTACGTGGTCGCAACCATTACCCGCAAGACATTGAATTGACCGTCGAGCAAGCCCACCCGGCCCTTCAGTCTGGGGGCGGTGCGGCTTTTTCGGTGGAAGTAGACGGGGAAGAGCGCCTGGTGGTCGTGCAAGAAGTGCAGCGTGCGTATCGCAACGTGGCCGTGGATGAAGTTGCGCTTGCCGTCCGCCGGGCCGTCAGTGTGGCGCATGAGCTTCAGGTGTATGCCCTGCTCTTGCTGCGCCCGATGAGCGTGCCGAAAACCTCCAGTGGCAAAATCCAACGCCACCAGTGCCGCCAGCGCTTCCTGGAAGGCAGCCTCGAAGTGATCGGCAGCAGCTTGCAAGACGATGTCCAGCCTGTGGGCGCACTTGGCGACTTAAGCCGTGAGGAGCTTTTGGCGCTGCCGCAGGAAGAGCGTCTGCCACGCCTGGAAGCCTGGTTGAGCGGCTTCGTGGCGCGCACGTTGCAGGTACCGGATGTGGACCCTCAGCAGCCGCTGGTCGCCCTGGGCATCGACTCGCTGGCCGCCGTTGAGCTGCAAAATCACCTCGCCTTGCATCTCGATGTGCAAGTTGCGGCGGCAGACTTCTTGGACGGGATCAGCGCCGCTGACCTGGCCGGGCGTGCCCACGCCCAGATCGTCGGTGAAGGCGCAGACGCCGCAGATACAGCCATTCACCCGCAGGCAGGCGCGACGGCATGGCCGCTTTCCTTCGAGCAAGAACGCCTGTGGTTCCTGGAACAGGTCAATCCTGGCAACCCGGCTTATCACATTCCCTTCGCCGTGCGCTTGCGCGGCGCCATAGACGTCTCCGTTTTGGAGCAAAGCCTGCGCGAAATCGCTAACCGGCATACTGCCCTGCGGATCACGTTGCGCATGAAGCGCGGGACCTTCTTGCAGGAGGTCAACGCCGGGCAGGAAATCGACCTGTTCCAACAGGATTTACGCCCTGTGGCCGCAGCAGAACGCGCGACGCATTTGCGGCAGGCGATATCTGCTCTGATTCAACAGCCTTTCGAGCTGGCTCGCGGGCCATTGTGGCGCGCCGCACTCTTCCGTATTGGCGATGATGAGCACGTGCTGGCGCTTGTCTTGCATCACATCGTTTCCGATATCACCTCGGTAGCCGTTTTGCTGCGCGAAATGGCCGCCCTGTATACCGCTTTCCGCACAGGGCAGGCCCCTGTGCTGCCTGAAAACCCCTTGCAGTATGGTGATTTTGCCTCTTGGTTGCGCCAACAGGCCGATGCGGGCCGCCTGGCGGGTGACCTGGCTTACTGGAAAGAGCAACTGTCTGGCCTGTCGCAGCATCCCTGGCTGCCGACCGATCGCCCGCGCGCCACGTGGCTTGCTTCACGACCGGCGCAGCACGCTTTTGTGTTGCCTCCAGAACGGGTTAAAGTGCTGCGCGAGGTGGGCCGGCGGGAAGGCGTCACCTTGTTCACCACCCTGCTGGCAGTTTTCTATGCCTTGCTGCACCGCTACAGCGGGCAGCGCGACCTGTGTGTTGGGGTTCCTACCCAGGGACGCTGGCAGCCTGAAACGCAGTCGGCGATCGGTTTCTTCGCTTATCCGTTGGCCTTGCGCCATCGCGTTTCAGGAGATGTGACGCTGCGCACCTTGCTGGCCGGCACGCGCGAAGTGCTGCGCGACGCTTACCTGCACCAAAAAGCACCTTTCGGCCAGGTTTTCCAGGCCGTGCGTACTGGGCCAGGTCGCAGCAAGGCCCCGCTGTTTCCGGTGATGTTCAGCCTGGTTCGCTCGCCCTTGGCAGGCGTGGAATTGCCCGGTCTCACGCTTGAACGTGTGCCGCTGGAAGACGCAGCCACGGATTTCGACTGGTTCTTGACCCTGGTGGAAGAAGACGATGGCCGTTTGTGCGGCCAGTGGGGGTATGACGCCGGGTTGTTCGACGCGCAAACCATCGCCGTTTTATCACATGCCTTCGAACGTGTCCTGTCAGCCTGGGCTGAACAGCCCGATCTTCCGCTTTCGCAGTTGGACTGGCCGGTTGCGTTGATGCCCAAAGACTTTGTCCCCGAAGATGTGGTCGCCGAGACTCCCGACCGCCAAATCCTGTCCATCGCTGCCAGCTTCACGGCGGAACCGCTGGCGGAGGCGTTGAATTTTTGGATCAAGAAGCTCGCCCTCCCGCTGGAGCTTGCCTTTGCGCCCTACAGCCAGGTCTTTCAACAGCTCCTCGACCCCGGCAGCCTGCTGAACAAGAATGCCCGGGGCGCCAATCTGATCTTGCTGCGCTTTGAGGATTGGCTGCGCTTCGACGATTATTACCGCACTGGAGATGCTTTCTCCCCCATCAACCTGATGGTGATGGAAAAGAATCTCGGCGATTTTGTCGCCGCTCTCCAGGCGGCTGCCGGCCGTGCGAAAGTCCCCTATTTTGTATTCGTTTGCCCGCCGTCGCCGGGGCTGTTGGACGACCCAAATTACCAGAAGTTTTGCCGCTCCTGGGAGCGCTCTCAGGTGGAACTGGCGCAGTCTGGGGGACTGTATCTCGTTTCTGCCGAGGAAATCGCTGCGCACTATCCGTTGGAAAACTATGCCGATCCGCAGGCCGATAAGCTGGGGCATATCCCATACACGTCGGCTTTCTTCACGGCGCTGGGGACGATGGTCATCCGCAAGCTGCACGCCCTGCAGCGGGCGCCTTACAAGGTTGTCGTGCTCGACTGTGACCAGACTCTTTGGCAGGGAGTATGTGGCGAAGATGGCTGGCGCGGCGTCGAAGTCACACCCCAACATCGCGCTTTGCAGCAGTTCATGCTGGCTCAATCCGAAGCGGGTATGCTCTTGTGCCTGTGCAGCAAAAACAACGAAACCGACGTATGGGAGGTCTTTGACCAACACCCAGGCATGTTGCTCAACCGCCAGCATCTGGTGGCCTGGCGCATCAACTGGTTGCCGAAGTCGGAAAACATCCGCAGCCTGGCGCAGGAACTCAACCTCGGCCTGGATAGCTTTGTCTTCGTCGATGACAACCCCATGGAGTGCGCCGAAGTGCGCGCCAATTGCCCCGAAGTGGTTACCTTGCAACTTCCGGCCGAGCTTGAACGCATTCCCCGTTTCTTGAACAATACCTGGGTTTTCGATCGCTTGCGCGTGACCGATGCCGACCGTGCGCGTACCGAACAGTATCGCCAGAATGCAGCTCGCGAACGCCTGCGCCAGAGCGCGCCCAGCTTGAACGATTTCCTGGCAGGCCTGGCATTGAATGTTGAAATCGTCCCGATGACACCCGAACAGGTCGACCGTGTCGCCCAGTTGACCCAACGCACCAACCAGTTCAATGTCACGACGGTCCGGCGCAGCGCACAGGAATTGGCCTCCTTGCAGCAGTCTGGGACGATGGCGTGCCTGTGTGTCAGCGTTCGTGACCGTTTTGGCGATTATGGCCTGGTCGGTGCGATGTTGTTCGAACGTTGCCCCGAGCATTTGCAGGTCGATACATTACTTTTAAGTTGCCGTGTGCTCGGTCGCCAGGTGGAACATCGTATGTTGGTAGCCCTGGCCCAGGCCGCCCGGGAAAGCAATCTGGAGTGGGTTGAAATTCCCTACGTGCCAACGGCAAAGAATCAACCGGCGTTCGATTTTTTGAATGCCGTCGGTGAAACATTTCGTTATCGAAGGAACGGTGGTTACAGTTTCCGCTTTCCGGTTGACGCACTGCTTGCACTAAACGAAGGGGACGCTCTCACTCGGGAGTAGGTGTTTCTTGCGGATGCCTGAAGCTGGAAACGTGAAGCTTATGTTTGTCTGTTTGCGAGGTGAATATGACCGATGTACAACCGGCCGGTTTCAATCCTTTTTTGGATGCCCCTGATTTGGAACAGATTCAGCATCACGTGGCGCAGCACGTTTTCCCGCGCCCGGCACTGGAAGCGGCCTACGCTGCGCCACGTACGCCCACGGAACGGGTATTGGCCGATATCTGGTCAAACCTCCTGCATGTGGAGCCTGTCGGCCTCGATGACGATTTCTTCATGCTCGGTGGGCACTCGATTACGGCCACCCAGGCGTTGGCGCGTGCCAACGAAGCCTTTGGCATCGATGTGCCAATTTCTGTGTTCTTTTCCAACCAGCATTTCACCATCCGGGCGCTGGCACAACTGGTCGATCAGCATCAACTCGAAGGGGTCGATGAGGGCGAGTTGTCCGCTTTACTCGATGAGTTGGATGGCCTGTCGGATGACGAGATTCAGGCTTTGCTTGACGGCGCGGGTGAGAATGGTTGATCTTTCGGCACGATAGTGCTAACCCTACGTTCTGCCAGAACCGCACGGTTCTGGCAGAAGAAGCACGGCGTACAAGTGCGCAAATCAAGATCAGGGCCGTGCCGCTTTGTGCAGGTTAGGAGTGGTGTGAATGCGTTCGATTTTGTTGACTCGTGGCACTGAAGGCGATCTTTTGCCGTTCCTCCAAATCGGCAAGGCCTTGAAGCAGCGCGGCCACAGCGTAGTTTTCATGACCCATGTAGAATATGCCCAGAAGGTGAAGGCGTCGGGCCTGGACTATGTACCGGTTGGCCACGTGAATGATTTCGATGAGCTGATAAGCCAGAAGGCTTCTTTTCACGCACGCGATTTCGTCGCCGGTTTGAAACAGGGCCTGCCTTCTTTGTTGAGCGGCTACGAACGCCACCGGGATTTGTTCGACGGCGGAGATACCCTGCTCGTCGCTCACCACAACACGCACCTGGGCGCACAGTTTATTGCGGAAAGGCATGGCATCCCGGCCGTGTCCGTTTTTACGGCGCCGCATTTTGTGCTCAACATGCCTTTTTGGGAGCAGGCTTACCGGCTTGCGGCGGCCGAACTGAACGAAATTCGCGCCGCAATGACTTTGCCGCCTGTTGGGGATTGGGCTTCCTGGTGGCGGGCGCTTGGAAACTTCCTGGGCTTGTGGCCTGACTGGTACGCCAGGCCAGATGCCTCGTGGCCGGTTGCGGTTGAACCGGCGGGTTTCATCCTGGACGATGTTGCCGGCAAGCGGCTGCCTTCCGATGTCGAGCAAGTTGTGGCAGGTCCGACGCCTACCCTGCTGATTACGCATGCCACTTCTTCCACGAACCACGCACATTTTTTCGACTTGAGTATGGCGGCCTGCCGGGCAATGGGTTGGCAGGCCATTTTGGTTACCCCACACCGGCATTTGCTTCCAGAAACCTTACCGACGGGGATGTACGCTTACCCGGCGTTGCCTTTTCCCTGCCTGCTGCCGCGCGTCAAGGTGGCGATCCACCATGGGGGGATCGGCACCTTGGCGCACGCCCTGGCTGCGGGCACGCCGCAGCTGATCTTGGGCGTCGGTTTCGACCGGCCCGATAACGGGGCGCGTGCGAAACGCCTGGGCTTTGCCGAGTTTATTCCGGTGACCCAGTGGCGGGTTGAAACGATTTACGGCGCCTTACAACATTTGACCACTTCATTGGTTATCGAAAGCCAGTGCAAACGCTTATCAGCCCAGGTCGTGGCGGATTGCGCCGTGGAACGGGCGTGCGATTATCTAGAGCACGCCGCGCTTGCGCCGCCTGTTACGTTCGGTCAGGCAGGTGCCTCGCCGCCGCACCCTGCACACGAACATCCTTCGGCCTTGTCAGATACTTTGAGTGGCCTGTCTTCCGAGAAGCTGGCCTGGCTTGCCACGAGGGTCAAGCGCAAGAAGCTGGCGCAATAGTCTTGTTTTTCGAGTGATAGAAAATGGGACGTATCTTACTGACATCGGTTGGCACGGCTGGGGATATCATCCCTTTTGTGTTGCTTGGAAAAGCGCTGCAGCAGCGCGGTCACCATGTGATCCTGCTGACACACTGTGCTTACCGAGGGGAATGCGAACGGGCCGGGCTTTCGTTTGTTTCACTCGATACACCTGCTGAGTTTGAAGGGTTCATCCAAGACGGGCATTGGTTGAATACAGGGCCGGGGATCACCCAATTCCTGCGGCGATACGTGATCCCGTCGATTGCCGCGCGGGTTGAGATCATTCGGGCTAACTGTACGGCGGACAGCGTGATCGTGGCGCGTTCGACGCCCAGCATTGCCGCCCGCCTGGCCGCAGAAGCGATGCGGCTGCCTTTTGTCTCTATGCTGATGGCCCCACAGCACATAACGGCCCTGACGACGGTCGCGGCGCTGTCGGAGACAGTCTTTTCGAACGAGATCAATGCTATCCGCACCGCGATGGGGATCTCTCAGGTTTGCGACTGGCACGCCTGGTGGCAGGCGGCGAGCCTGAACCTGGGCCTGTGGCCTGCCTGGTTCAGCCCGTTGCCCGAACGTATGCCGGTCGAGACCGTCCTGGCCGGTTTCTTGTGGCACAGCGAGGTCCAGGGGCTGGAATTGTTGCATCCAATCGTTGGCGCTGTGCCACCGGTTTTGATTACCGGCGGCACGGGCATGTTTGGCGGAAAAGAATTCCTCGATGCCTGTGCGAAGGCGTGCGGCCTTTTGGGTTGGCCGGCGCTTTTGCTCACCCGCGTAGCTGCATTATGCCCGGAGAATCTGCCGGAAAACGTGCGTTGGGTCGAATACATTCCTGCGTTGGATGTCTTCATGCGGCGGGTGAAAGTCGTCGTCCACCATGGCGGCATGGGCACGCTGCACGGCGCGTTGGCGGCAGGGGTTCCGCAAGTCATCCTGGCGGCCGGTGGCGACCGGCCCGATAACGCCTTCCATGCGGCCCGCCTGGGGGTGGCCGAGTTTCTGCCTCGCCCGCGTTGGGATGTGCCCCTGGTTGCGCAGGCTATCGAACGTGTGAGTGATTCGGCGGCTGTTGCGCAGCGCTGCCGTGAGGTGGCCGGTTGGTTTCGGCATACCGATGCGCTCACGGTAGCCTGTGACGCAGTCGAAGCGGTCGTGGCGAGCGGCAGGCCTTATTGCGGTGCGGGCTTGGCCGACGGCAGGGAATGCTCTCCTGTCCAGGTGGAGGATGCATCGGCATCGAGCGCGGCTGCCAAGCTTACCGACCTGACACCGGAAGCACGTGCGCTTCTGACGGCTCGTTTAAGACAGCGCAAGCAGTCCAGTCAACCGCCGGAGAGGAGTTGAGGCATGGGAGCAGGTCTGTCAGAACAGGTGGCGCGTCTTTCGGCCCGCGAGCGGGCGCTGCTGGCGCAGCGGCTGAAAGCGAAGCAGGCCGGTGCGGCGCAGCAGGTAGCGAT
>JBMOLU010000072.1:0-39308 GCA_049325275.1 Chloroflexota bacterium | reverse complement strand
TGGCTGACCAAGGGCGCAGGCAAGAGTATCGGTAATTGCATAGGTTTTTACCAACCTTATCGAATGAACGTTCAATTGTCCACTAAGTTTACACCCTTGTAGGGATCAAAATACAACAGTCGAGTAAACTTTATGATTCTATTTGGTCGAAAAAGTACATGGTCATCCTCAATGGGAAAGGCTATGCTGTTACAGCAAGTTGTCTTGATTATGAAATGCTCGCTAAAAGAGAACTTATTTGGGATAGCGTTGTAAAGTCATTGAAAACTCTATAGACAATTGTGGAACGTCAACAACAGCTTCACCCACCGCTGCTATAGGCGTCAAAATAATTATACTGAGGGAAGTTTTACTTTGAGTAGACGGCAAGTCAAACCCGACGAGCTGGCTAATCTACTTATTAGAAGGCAAGTGTCGAAAACTGGGAGAAATAAAGATGAAATACAGCGAAATTGAAGAATGGGATGATGAAGATTTACGCCAACTTCCCGGTGAAGAAACAGATTTCTACGAATATAAATCAAGCAAAATAGAGATAAAATCCCTAAAGAGTAAAATCAGCGTAGCAGCATCTGCATTTTGGAATTCTGGTGGTGGAGTTCTCATAGCAGGTGTTAATAACGATGGGAAAATTGATGGTGGCATTCCTTTAAAGATTGGAAGGCAATCGATAAGAGATTGGGTGGATCAGGCTATTGCGTCAGTAGAGCCTCCTGGTCATTATGTCATAAAGATAATAACAGGGGAAAACAAAGTATCTAATATCCTTGATGCCCATGCGGTATTGGTTATTAGGTTTGAAGAGAGTTATATAGGTCCCCACATGGCCATCGACAAGAAATATTACATTCGTGCTGGCGCCCATACTGGACCGGCTAGCCATTTCCTTGTTGAAGCTATTCGGGCACGGCGTGGGCTTGAGAAACCACTTCTTGTTGGTTTGATAAGACGACATCCAAGTAAAACTCACTCTCTTGAACTTGTAATTTTAGTGGCAAACGATGCTCCTGCCTTCGATGTTGAATTAAATTTAAAGCCTTTGCCAAATGTGTTTCAAGAATATTCAAAAGATCGTTTTCCTCTCAAAATATCAGCCATTGATAGACAACATCCTTTTTCTATGGAAATCTCTCCATGGGGGCCAAATAGCAAAGAAATTTTCGGAGAAGGTCCAGTCGAATTGCAATTAGAATATAAAGACATAGCTGGACGAAAGTACAACCATAATCAATCTTTGGGGCTAAATGATGGAATTGGCCCGATGCGGTTTGGTGATGAACCGATTGACAAAATTCAAAAATCGCTGGAAAAAATGCACTTGGAAATGAAATCATTTAGGCACGATTTCAACGGATTTGTTACAGAGTTCCAAAATGCCGATAGCCAAGAGTAAGAAATGCCCGCCAACCCCGCTCGCATCTATCTCGCTGCTGCCACTTGATAGTGCGGCCAAAATGCCTTGATAGATTGATATGGGAAAGCCTGCCCAGCTTCTCGGTGAAATCTGAGCGTAGGATTCTGGCTCCGAAATAGGACTCAGAAACCCCAAGGGTGATCCTGATCCCGAAAACGATCTCAGCCCGCCCAGGTCGGCTGAAAAATGCGTTGACTGGCATCCTTCGGTACAAAACAATAAATATAGTCGATGAAT
This sequence comes from Chloroflexota bacterium, assembly GCA_049325275.1. Taxonomy (GTDB): domain Bacteria; phylum Chloroflexota; class Anaerolineae; order Anaerolineales; family UBA4823; genus CAIQJJ01. The sequence continues at coordinate 37,657 of JBMOLU010000072.1, read as the reverse complement.
AAATAGTTTCAACAAATTTATGCGGTGGGAAGGGCTTTGTAAATGTTTGGATCCCTAACAACAGTCGAAATCGCTTTACTGCTTGTGTTGCCTCTGATTGTTTTTTTTCAGCGAAGTTCGTGGAAAATGAAAGAATATGTATTTCTAATTCCAATCATTTATCTCGTTTGGTATTTTTCATATGCATTTCTTCATGAGATATGTCATTTATCTGCGGCAGTTATTCTTGGAAAGAAGGTCTACAGTTTCCAATTGATCCCATACTTTTGGAAGGGTGAGACGGGTGTAGGGTATGTTAATTCCGAATACAATCAACTCACGGTGCTAATGCCTTATATCAAAGACACAGCTTTTGCCCTGATAGGAACCATTGTCATAATGAAAAAAGTCATTAAAAAACCATTCATAACTGGGCTTGTACTTACGATTTTGGTTTTTAGCTCGTTATTTGATATTGTCAATAACTACCTGATTTATGTGACTCAATCCATAAATGACTTTCGGGCTTTTAGTGATCTGACAAATAATACAATCGCACACTTTGTTGGAATACTGTTTCTGTCAATTACAGCAATATCGACACTTTTATTACTGTGGCAGGCAAAAAACTATCCCGACCCGATTGCAACGGAATAATTTAAATAGATGTTCGCTGATGGCTGTGTCTTTTTTTTCGGCGGTAAGTCTTGTGTTCAGAAAGCCAGCCAACACAGCGTGCACCCGACGGGTGGGATTCGCCACGTTTTCAAACCGTTTGTGTGGTTGGAGGCTGGTTCCATCAAAATGGCGTGATCTCGTCCCGCCCACCCGCAAGTAACGCACACCTTTGGATGTCTCAAAATTATGAAATCCTGAACTTCACAGAAAGGATATTTGCATATCCCTGAAACATAGTATATAATAGACATAAGTTAACTAGACCCTAGAACATACCGGGTATCCGGCGGGGTCGAGTCTCTTTGCCATCCATCGGCAGGACTCGACCCCGTTTTGCTTTTAACCCAACTGGAGGTTGCCATGTCTTTCACACCCGAACAAATCGCATTCGCACAAACCTTGCTGGTCCGCTTTGGCTGGCTGCTGCTGGTCATCCTGCTCGACCTGGCGCTCGGTATTACCGTTGCCTTGAAGCAGAAGGTCTTCCAATGGGACAAGGTCGCCGATTTCCTGGGCGACTACGGCCCCAAGCTGATCGCCTGGCTGGCGTTGGAATTGCTCAGCTTGCTCCCTACCGAGCTCAAACTAATTGCCGGCATCGTGGACTTCTCCGGAAACGGCGCTTACGCCCTGATCCTGCTTTCTGCCGCAGCCAGCGTGCTGGGGCATGCCCAGGCGATCGGCGTGTTGCCCGTCGAAGTGCCGGGCGTGCCGGCCACGGATAAGAGGGCCGCATTGTGAACTCAGGCGGGCATGCCTGGCTGGATGCGGTTATCGCACTCGGTGGCATTCTGGTCGGCCTGGGCGGCCCCGCATCGTTGGTTGGCGCGGCCATCCTTCTCTACAAAGCCCGTACCGAGCGCCGCAAGCTATCGGCCGACACGGAACTCGTAGAAGCCGAGACGATGGAGAAGTACCAGGCCATCGCCGATCGCGCCGCCGACCGCGCCTTGAGGCTGGACGAACGCGTCAAGCAGCTCGAGGAAACGGTCAGGCAGCAGCAGATCGTCATCGAGACGTTGCAGTGCGAGAACGCCGCTTTGCGCGCCGATATCGACGAGTTCGATAAGGTCCTGGTCGGCGCGCATGTCTTGCACGACCAAGTCATCGAACTCAAGGGTGAGCCGAAATACAAGCCGCCTGCACGGAGGAACAGATGATCGGCAAAGGGATGTATCTCTGGCTGATGAGCCGGGCCGAACTGCCGGCCGAAATCGCCTGGTTGGCAAAGCGGGCAGGGTTGGGCCACATTCTGGTCAAGATCGCCGATGGCGCACACGTGTCGCAAGGCGATATCGAGCAACTGATCGGCTTCCTGCACCGGGAAGGCATCCAGGCTATCGGCTGGCAATACATTTACTCGGGCAGTACAGACGAAGCGAATGTTGCCGTTCGCCTGTGCCGGCAATACGGGCTCGATGGTTTCGTCGTCAACGCCGAAGTGCAGTTCGACCGGGAAGGCATGGACGGCGCAGCCCGCAACTACATGGCCCGCTTGCGGTCAGGCCTGGGAGATAGTTTCGTCATCGGCTTGAGTTCGTACCGTTACCCTACCCAGCACGCCAAGTTCCCCTGGAAGGCCTTCCTGGAACGCTGCGACATCAACATGCCGCAGGTGTACTGGATGGGAGACGAGCGTTTGAGCGCCCCGGCCCGCCAGGCGCTGGCCAGCGCCAAGGAGTTTCGGGCGCTCTACCAGAAGCTTGGCTTTGCACGCCCGATCTTGATGACCGGTGCTGCCTTCAGCGAACACGGCTGGGTGGCCAGCCCGGGGCAAGTCGAGGCGTTTTTGGGCGCGGTCAATGCGCTTGCAGACAAAGACGAACTGGTCTTGCGAGCATGCAATTTCTGGGAGTGGTGGGAGGCGCGCACGGAAAACCCGGGCCTGTGGCCTGCCATCGCCCAATACCCATGGAGGTTTACCCCGATGAGCGATTTCGATCAATGGGCCCAGGCGATCACCTGCGCATTGCGCCAAGACGGCCACACGATTCCCAACCCGCCGGTTACGACGACACCTGATCCCGAAACCTTCCAGGTGCGTTTCGATACCACCATCAACCTGCGGGATGCACCCGCCGGGAAGGACATTGGCGATGTCTCCGGCATCGTGACCATCCAGGCGCCGACCCAAAAGAAAATCTACAAAGGCCGCTGGTACGAATGGGGCCAGGTGGTCGACCCGGCAAACAAGAAGGGCTGGGTAGCCCTCGAGAACGGCGTGCGCCTATGAGCGGCGAACTGATTCTCGATCCCCGCAATGCCCGCCGGCACTCGGAAGAAAACCAAGCCTTCATTCGGCAATCGTTGCAGCAGATCGGCGGTTTTCGTTCGATTGCCATCGACGGCGAAAACATCATTCGCGCCGGCAACGGTGTCTACGAGCAGGCCAAAGCGCTTGGCCTGAAAATCCGCATCATCGAAGCCGCCAAGGATGAACTGATCGCCGTCAAACGCCCCGATCTGACCGGCGAATTGGCCGAACGCGCCGCCATTCTGGATAACCGTTCCAGCGAAACGAGCGAATGGGCCGTCGATGTGCTCAACCTTATCAAGGAATCCAACCCAAGCGCCGTCGAAGGCCTGTGGGACGACAAAGAATGGCGTGATTTGTTGGCGCAGGCCGAACAGCCGGAGGCCGATACCGAGGCGCTGCCCGAACCAAAAGCCGACAAAGCCGAAGAACTGCGTTCCAAATGGGCAACGGCGCCGGGCCAGCTATGGGAAATACCGAGCATTAAAACGCCCGGCAAAGCGCACCGTTTGCTGTGCGGCGACTCGACCAGCGCCCAGGATGTAACCTGCCTGATGAACGGCGAACGGGCTGTGCTCTTTTCGACCGACCCGCCCTACCTGGTGAACTATGACGGCACCAATCACCCCCACAAATGGGGTGAGAAAGACGGCAACAAAGACTGGTCGGGCCACTATCAGGATTGGGACAAAGCCGAAGACGGCGACGGCCTCTACGACGGCTTTATCTCGATGGCCGTGGCCCATGCCATCACCGGAAACGCCGCCTGGTACTGCTGGCACGCCAGCCGCAACCAGATCATGGTCGAACAGGCCTGGAATAAGTACGGTGCCTTCGTGCACCAGCAAATCATCTGGGCGAAAGATCGCCCAATCCTGACGCGTTCATGGTACCTGTGGAAGCACGAGCCTTGTTTCTTTGGCTGGGTGAAGGGCAAAAAACCTAACCGTACCAGCGACGAGTTTATGAACACGGTTTGGGAGTTGCGGGTTCCGGATGGCGAAGATCGGGTGGAGCACCCTACCCAGAAGCCCATCGAAGTGTTTTTGATCCCCATGCTTCAGCATACCCTGCCCGGAGAGCTGTGCTACGAGCCGTTTTCGGGTAGCGGCTCTCAGCTCGTTGCCGCCGAAAGCGCCGGCCGAATCTGTTATGCGATGGAAAAAAGCCCAGCCTTTGTGGCGGTCAATCTCGAGCGCCTGGCCGGGCTTGGCCTCGAACCCCGGCTGCTTGGGTAGCAATCTTTTGCCATGACGAAGCCTTCTCCTTTCGCTTTCGACCCTGAACGGCCCCTGGAACAATGCCCGGGAGAGTCGGCGCGTTGCAATGCGGCGCTGCACGACTATGCGTTCATGGGCCCGGGCCGCAGCCTGCGCAAACTGTGCGAACAGTACAAGCAGCGAGCTACTCAATCCATCAAACCGCCATCGGCCCGCCTGCCAACGCTGATGAACTGGTCGATGGAATTTGCGTGGGTGGCGAGGGTGGCGACGTGGCAGAAACAAATCGACGCCGAGATAGAACTCAAGTGGGCCGAACGACGCGAGCAGCAACGCATCGAAGAATGGAAGCTGCGAGACGAGTTGCTCAAGCTGGTGCACGCCCAGTTGGCCGAAGGGCCGAAATTTCTCAAGAGCAAACGGCGTGTGATCAAAGAGACCGGGCAAGAAATCATCACCCTGGCCTTTGACAATACGTTTTTGTCCAAGAATATCGAGCTGGTCGTCAAATTGGGCCGCTTGGCGGCGAACATGGAAACCGAACGCCAGGCGCACGAGGTAAACATCGTCGATGTTTCTGCCGACGAACTGGCAAAGGCCAGGGATAAAGCCAAGGCCTTCGAAGATGAAATGCTTCGTGAAGAACCCCAGCCGCCCGATGAAGGCGAAGACGATGCAGATATGGAAGCGGGCACGGATGAGAACGAATGACGCCGGAAGAGAAGCAGGAGTGGCTGGCTTGCTCGAACAGCCCGTTGTACTTCCTGCATCACTATGGATACGTGTATGACGCAGTCGCACGGGACTGGATACCATTCAGGCTCTGGCCGGCGCAGGCCCGCACGCTGCTGACGCTCCTTAACAACCTGCTTGTCGTGATTTTGAAGGCTCGCCAGTTGGGCCTGACCTGGTTGGTGCTTGGTTTCGCCCTGTGGCTGATGGTCTTCCATCCGGCGGCGACGGTTCTGCTGTTTTCCCGCCGCGAAACCGAAGCGATCAACCTGCTTACCGAGCGCATGAAGGGCATGTACAACCGGTTGCCGGCCTGGATGCGCTGCCGGGCAGTCCTGGTTGACAACGACCACGAGTTCAGGCTTTCCAACGGGTCGGCGGCAATGGCTTTCCCCACGACGGCCGGCGACTCCTACTCAGCCACCCTGGTGATCGTCGACGAGGCCGACCTCGTGCCCGATTTGAATTTTTTGATGCGGGCGGTGAAGCCCACCATCGACGCCGGCGGCCACATGGTTTTGCTGAGCCGTGCGAACAAGGAGACGCCGAACAGCGAGTTCAAGAACATCTACCTGGCGGCGAAGAAACAGCTTTCCAACTGGGTCTCGGTCTTTCTGCCCTGGTATGCCAGGCCCGATCGAGACAAGGCCTGGTACAGAGAACAAAAGGCAGACATCCTGAGCCGCACGAGAAGCCTCGACGATCTCTACGAGCAATACCCGGCGACCGACGCCCAGGCGCTGGCACCGAAGATGCTCGGTAAGCGCTTGCCGTTCAAGTGGATCAATAGCTGCTACGACGAACGAATGCCCATCGATGCCCCGGTCGAGAAGACGCCGGCAATCCCTGGGCTGGAGATTTACGCCGAAAAGCGCTTCGGCCGGCGTTACGTCATCGGCGCCGACCCGGCAGAAGGCAACCCGACCAGCGACGACAGCGCCCTGGAAGTACTCGACGCCGACAGCGGCGAAGAAGTCGCAGCTTTGGCAGGGCAGTTCGAGCCCAGCACGTTCGGCGCCTACATCGATGAGATCGGCCGCTACTTCAGCAATGCCGGCGTGCTCGTCGAGCGCAACAACCACGGCCACGCGGTTTTGTTGTGGCTGAGCGAACATTCGGCGCTCAATATCCTGACCGGCCTCGATGGCCGTCCGGGCTGGCTTAATAATCATAAGGGCAAGTCTCAGATGTACTCGTATACCGCAGACAGCCTGCGAGACAAGCAGGCGCTGATTCATTCTATCGACACGCAATCGCAATTGGCCAGCATCGAAGGCGCCAGCCTGAGCGCACCGGAAGGCGATCGTGACGACCGGGCCACGGCATTCAGCCTGGCAGTCACGGCCACGCAATTACATCCCGGCTCTGCCGGCGGCAGTTTCTCAGCGAGCTACACATAATGTTCGTGTCACCTTATTCCACCCATAACCAGGCGGAGATGGCCTACCTCGACTATTTATCCGATCTCGAGTACGCCAGGCAACGCGCCATCGCCCTCGCCCGCCGCTATCACGACGGCGATCAGAATGTTTCCATGACGGCCCGCATTCGCCAGTTCCTGGCGCTGCATGACGGCGCCGAGTTGCGCATGAACGTCTGCCGGCAGGTGGTGACCGCCATTACCGAGCGCCTGCTCGTGGCCGGCTTCGATACCGGCGAACCCGCTGGCGCCGACGGCGGGAAACCGCAGGCCGACTGGGCCTGGGACACGTGGCAGAAGAACCGCATGGACGCCAAGCAAGACGATGTCCACGAACAGGCATTGTGTGACGGCGAGACGTTCGTAATCGTCGATTGGAATGCACCCGAGGGCTACGCCAGGCTTACCCCGCACCCGCGCTTCGTCAGCGTGGAGGCCGGTGGGGACGGGTGCGGCGTGTGCATGATCTACCCGGACGACGACGACTCCCAGAAGCCGCTGTATGCCGTGAACCACTGGACGGAGACGGTGCACACCGCAAACGGCACGCAATCCCGAATGCGCCGGACGCTGTATTACCCCGATCGCATCGAGCGTTACGTTTACAACAGCGGCTGGCAGCAATACATCGAAGAGGCCGCGGCAGCGGAAACCGGCGAAGCCTCCGGGCCGGCATGGCCAACGCCCTGGCGTGACGCTGCCGGCAACCCATTGGGCATACCGGTCGTGCATTTCAAGAACAAAGGCATGCGCTGCGAGGCCTGGGACGCTATCCCACTGCAGGATGGTATCAACAAGTCGTTGATCGACTGCCTCTCAGCGGCCGATGTTTCGGCCTTCCGGATATTGTTCGCCGCCGGGTGGTACCCCACCACAGACGGCAAGGAACCCAAGCCGGACGGCTCGAACTTGCTTGCGGTGGCGCCCGGGCAAATCATCGGATCGACCAAACCCGATGCACGGCTGACGGCCATCGAAGGCGCAGACATCTCGAAACTGATCGAACTCGTGCAGCAGCTGGTGATGTGGCTGGCGATGGCGACCAGCACGCCGCTCAGCCGCTTTATTTCGTCGAAACAGGTGGCATCCGACGACACGCTGAAAGGGCAGGATGAACCGCTCGAAAACAAGGTCGAGTTGCGCCAAACCCTATTCGGCAATGCCTGGGAAGACGTGATGGCCATCGCGCGCCGGCTGGCCAACGTCTTCGGCGGCAGCGAGTTGGACGAATCTTTGACGATTAGCACGTTGTGGTATCGCAAGCGCTCGCTCGATGAGCTCGAACGAAAAAAGAAACTCGGCGTGCCGCAGGAAGTGATCTGGTCGGAGATGGGCTACAGCCCGGACCAGATCGAGCAGATGAAAGCCATGCCCGAGTACCAGGCTGGCCTGGCGATGATGCAAATGGGCATCGGCAACGAGAATTCAGGCGGCGACGTGGCCGGCGAAACGGATGGCTGAGGATGTCCCTGGCCCAGCATGAACGCGCCGTCAAGCTGGCAGAAAAGGCCGGCGATCGCCTGGGAAGGCTCTTTGGCCGCCTGGGCACGACAGAGCACCCACGTGGGCGGATTACGGCCGCTTACCGGGTTGCCCGCCGGGTGTTGGCTACGTTGAAACGCACGCCGCAAACCGGCCGGCTGATGGTGATCGATGGCGCATTCAGCAGCCTTCAAGGCGCCGTCGAAGCGGCCGCACGGGAAAGCCTGCTCGCCGCACGCGATCTCGGCATCGAACACGCAGCCTCGACGTTGGCCGTGTACGGCATCGGCTTGCCGGATTTACCCCAGTACCCGGCGGCCGAACGGCTCGGTATCGAGCATGCGACAAACGCATCGGTGAACGTGCTCGCCAACGTCGAGCGGCAACGCCGGGCAGCTATGACCATCGTCCAATCCGGCGGCGATCTCTCGCTGCTGCTGGGCGATGATGGCCGGGCCGGCATGGTTACCCCGGGGCCTGTTTTGCGGGATGCAGCCAACTGGCTGGCGTGGTCGATGGCCGTTGCCCTGTCTATATCGGTCGAGGCCGGGATTGCAAACAGCGGCGCAAGGCTGGATTTCCGCCAGCAGGCGATTGCGGCCATCGACCAGAAGACCACCAACTGCTGCCTGAAGGTTCACGGCCAGGTGGCGAAGCTGAACGAAGATTTCACCCTGACCGGCACGCCCCGCTTCGCAGATAAACTACCGGGCCCGCCATTTCATTGGTGGTGCCGCACGGCAACCGCCCTGGTGCTGGCCGAAGACGCCAACGATGCGCTCACCCGGCAAATGCGAGAAGCAGCCCTGGAAGAGCTACAGGCACAAGAAATTTCCGGCAAGAAAACGATCTGGCCGAGTCACGCCCGCAGCGGGCGAAGGTAAGCACTTTAAGCGGCGAGACGCCGAAAAATCAGGAGGTAGCGAGATGCTATTCAAATCAACGTTTACACAGATGTCACTCTACGAAGCCGACAAAGGCGGCGCAGGTGGCGGGCCCGTGACGGGCCAGGAATCCGGCCCCGGGACGGGAGCGGGCAATCCCAATACCCAGCAACCACCGCAAACGCTCGAGGATGCGTTGGCTATTTTGGAGCGCACTTCCAAGGCATTGAAAGACGCCAACAAGGAAGCGGCTGACCGGCGCAAACGGCTCGAGGCCCTCGAAAAGGCCGAAGCCGATCGCCAGGCTGCGCAGCTTTCGGAGACGGATAAGCTCAAGGCAGACAAGCAAAAGATCGAAAACGATCTGAAGGCGGCGCAAGAAGCGCTCAAGCAGGCACGCCTGCGCCAGGCGTTTTCGACCGCAGCCCGCAAGCTGGAGAAGCCATTCATCTCGGTGGATGCCGAGGAAGACGGTTTCCGCCTGGCGGATTTAGGCGGCGTGGCGATCGGCGGCGATGGCACGGTGACGGGCATGGAAGATGTGCTCAAGGACCTGACGAAGAACAAGGCCTACCTGTTCGGCCAAGCACAGAACCCTCGCCCGCCTGAAATCGACGCCACCCGCCGCGGCAACGGTTCTGCTGGGACAACCGACGAGGTGGTTGCCAAGAAACGGCAGTCGGCCCAGTATTCGAGTTTGTAAAGCGAACGAAATTCGCAAGGAGTAAATCTTATGGCTCTGATCACCCGATCAAGTTCCGCCAGCCTGGATACCAACTCGGTGTTGTATGCACCCCAGATTCCCGATTTGGTGGCTGGCGAGAATATCGATATTGCCGCTCCCTGCTACATCAAGAGCACGGATGGCAAAGTCTACATGTCCAACGGCACCGCCGCCAACGAGGCCGCCGAATGTGCGGGCTTTTCGGCACGTGCCGCGAAATCCGGCCAACCCATCACCCTGGTCGGAAAAGGCGCCCGCTTCAAATACGGCTCAGGCCTGACGCCAGGCGACAAATGTTACATCGGTGCAACGGCCGGCCGCCTCGATACGGCTGCTACCACCGGCGATGCCGTGGGTGTCGCCCAGGCCCTCACGGCCACCGACATCCGTGTCATCAACGATGCGAAAGCGTAGGTGAAACATGGCTACTCAAACGGGTACATACGATATTTCAAGCCTGTTGGCCGTCCGCTTCCAAAGCGCGGTGGAGTTCGGCCTGGAGAACATCCGGCGTGCACTGGAAAACGACATCGCCGCACACAATGTCATCGTCAACCAGATGGTGTCTGAAATGTGTGAAATGACGACCGACCGCCTGCGCGTCTACGGCACCAGCGCAGATGGGGAAATGATCGAAGTGGACGAGTACGGGCGTGCGCCCACCCAGGCGACAGAGACCGGCGCAACGGCCGGCTTCCCGCTCAGGCTCTTCCAGTTCAACGTTGGTTGGACGGAAAAGTGGCTGCAAACGAACTCGCCGGCCGATATGGCGACGCGTCTGCTGTCTGCCCAACAGGCCCACTTGCGGGCGATCCAGCGCGAAATCAAACGCGCCAGCTATCTTTCGGCCAACTACACCTTCCAGGATCATCTGGTAGACAAGGCCGACATCCCCGTCAAGCGTTTCGTCAACGCCGACGGCGCACGCATCCCCAACGGCCCAAACGGTGAGTTGTACGACGGCGCAACCCACACCCACTACGACGGCATTGCTGCCCTGACCGCCGCGGCGCTCAAATCCAGCATCAACGACGTCATCGAACACGGCCACGGCAGCGCGGTGCGCGTGGCGATCAACAAAGCCGACGAGACCACGGTTCGAGCGTTGTCTGGTTTCGTGGCCTATCCTGACCCGCGCATCATCTACCGGGCAAGCGATACACCCGGCCAGACGCTGGACATCAGCCGCTTGGATAACCGGGCGATCGGCATCTTCGAAGGCGCCGAGGTGTGGGTCAAGCCCTGGGCGATTGCAAACTATGCGTTCGTCTGGGATGCCGGCACACCCAACAAACCGCTCGCCTTCCGCCAGCGTACGGCAACCGGCCTGCAGGGGCTGCGGATTGCAGCCCAAAACAGCGCTTACCCGTTGTATGCCCAGTTCCTCGAGGCCGAGTTCGGTATCGGCGTCTGGACACGCACCAATGGCGCCGTGCTGTACTTTGCCAATGCGGCCTACACAGACCCGACGATCAGCTAAAAGCTTATGAAGCGTGCTCTGTATTGCCCTTGTTATACCGGGCACGCTTCGAGGAGAAAAAAAACAATGGCAACAACAATCCCCGGTGGGGCATATCTTTCGAGCGATGGCAAGACGTGGCACGATGCCAACGGCAACCCGATCCGCCCGCCTGTTGCGCTGGCAGATGATCCGCTCGATGCGGAAACGCCTGGCGAACTCAGGCCCGTGGGCGACGAAACGCCTGCCACACAAAAGCCCGCCAAGAGCAAGTAAACCATGGCGTTCACTTACGATATCTCTACCGATATCGGCCAACTCAGGCTCGAAATCGGCGACACCGATCAGGGTAGCGGGTGCAAGCCGGATAATGCCAACTTCAGCGACGAGGAGTTGCAAGTGTGGCTCGACCGTGAGGGGTCGGTCATCGGCGCGGTTGCCGCGGCCTGTGAGGCGCTCGCACGCATTTGGGCCCGCCTGGCCGACCTGGCGATTGGCCCACGGCACGAGTCGCTTTCGCAGGTAGCCGATCGCTATGCCAAACAGGCGCAGGAAATCCGCCAGCAGTATGGCAGCGGTGTCACCTTCTCTGCCGGCGTCGTTCGGGCCGACGGCTACAGCGAAGCATCCCCTGCGGATGAGTACAGCCGATGACGTCGCTCGCTTTTCGCCGGCAACTTACCGTGCACGCCAGCACGAAGCGCAGCCCGATCGTTAACGGCCAACGCAGTGAGCCTACAGCGGCCGCAGGACTGCAAGACCTATTGGTTACCCCGCTCATGCCGGCCAGCGATGGCACGCTCCGGCGCATGGCGCTCGAAACGCCCACCCGCCTGCTCGAAGCCTATACCGAGCAACACGATGTTCGGGACGGCGACGTGCTGGTCGTCGGCAACCGGGAATACCCGATCAAGGCCGTGTTCACTTGGGATTGGCACGGCGAAGAAACGCTGCACCTGGTCGTCGAAGACCTGCGGAGTAGATGATGGCTATCAAAGGCTTGCAGGAAGCCCAGGCTGCTAACAATCGCCAGATTGCAGCGACGAAGCGGTCCAGAACGCTCGGGCGGGCCGTGCTGTATGCAATGACGAAGTTGCACCGCTACGCCGTCGCCATCACCCACGTCTGGGTGTACAAGGGCGGCGGGCTGCGGGCATCGCACCGCATGAAGCTGGAGCGAGGCGGCTTATGCGGCCGCATCTACATCGATCCGTCGGCAGTAAACCCGCGTGGGCAGAAGCCGTCCATCTACGGTCCCATCGAAGAAGCCAGGGGCGGGAGCCACGCCTTTTACTACCGAGCGGTATCGGAAAACGATGCCGATCTGGCAGGTTCTATCGGGCGAATGTTTGCAGGAGATTTCTCGTGAGTGAAAGTTTTGATCGCAAGGCGATCAGGCAGCAGTTCGCCGATCTGCTATCGGCCATCCTGGTTGGCGACGGCAACCTGGTCAGAAGGTTGTATTCGTGGCAAGTCGACGATTTCGGCGGCGTGACGACGGTCGTCGTCGTTTCGAGCGGCGGTTCGCTGCCGGCCCCGTTCACGGCCCGCGGCGGGAAAAACACGGTGTACCTGCTGGTGCACGTTTTCGTCCGCTATGCCGACCCGGAAATCGGCTGGACGGAAGAGCACTGCGAAAATGCCATCGACGACATTGCAACCAGGCTGATCAACAGCATCAACAACCCCGATTTCTGGCGCTCGGCAAACTGGGCCGACGTTCGCATTGGCGAGCGCTCCAGGGCCGACGGGATAGATATCGGGGGCGCAGACTATCGCCGGGAGGTATTCCCGGTCGAGATTGGAGTGTTCGCATGAGCGAAGCAACTGTCAGTGTTGACAAAAAGCTCTACGATGTCACCATCATGCCGGTGTGGTCACGGCTGCATGGCCGGGAATTCACCGCCGGCGAGACGATTGAATTACGTCCGTTCGACGCAGCGCCCCTGCTTGCTCACGGCTTGCTGAAAGAACATGACGAAAGCGAAGCCGCCCAGGAAACCGCCGGTACGGCCATCGCCGGCGAGGACCAAGAGATCTCCGAACCTGCCGGCATCACACCGGTGCTCGAAGAAGAACCGGCGAAGCCGCGCCGGAAGAAGGAGTAACTTATGGCACGAACAAGTCTTACCGTGCAAGATATCGTCAAGACCGGACTGGCCCCGGCGTACGCGGCAGGCGATGCGGTCAACCAGCACCAGTTCGCCAACGATGGAGATTGCTATCTCGAAGTCGTCAACGCCGGCGCCAGCCCGGTTACCGTCACCATCACACCATCGGGAAAACTGGATGGCGTGCCGTTACAGCCTGTCACCGGCACCGTTCCGGCAGCGACCGGGCGGCGCAAGTTCGGCTGCTTTTCTCCGTCCGCATTCAACCATGCCGGCGGATATGTGTATGTCGACATCAGCGGTGCGTCTGGGGTAACCCTGGGCGTCTTCCGCCTGAAGTAAGTCAAGGAGAGTGATCTATGGCTCAAACAACCGGCGCAACCACCTTGCGCAACTTGGACATCGAGATTTCTATCGACCAGGGCAGCATCTGGACCGACATTTCCGGCCACGCTAACAGCATCGAACCGGGCGGTGGCGAACGCGAAACCGGCGAATTCTTCACCGCGGACGGCGATACACCTATCATCGGCGCAGGCAAACGGGCGGCGAGCGAACTGAAAGTAAAAATCGTTTACACCGAAGGCGCTGCCGAACCGGCAAAAATCCTGCGGGACGCCTACAAAAATTCCACCCCAACCCGCATCCGCTACGCCCCCAAGGGCATGGCCAGCGGCAACTACCTGTACACATCCACCGACGGGATCGTCAAAGAACCCGTCTTACCCGGCGGCGAAGTGCAATCCGGCGACCCGGTGCCCATCGAATTCACCCTGGTCGTTTCCGACGTGAACGACAGCGTCGTGGCGTAAGGAGGCGAGATGGCAAAGCGTCAGAACGTCAATAAAGTACCAACCGATGCCCTGCAGGGGCCAGGTAGCTTCGTCGTGCTGCGTTCCGTGTCGTATGACATGGCCATGGCCGCACGCGAAAAGATGTCTACCGAGCACACGGTCGACGAGGAAAAGCAATTCGTCACCAAACTGCTCTCTGAAAACGTCGTCGAGTGGGATTGGGTCGATAACGACGACCTGCTCATGCCGACGCCTGCCGCCGACCCCGAGATCATCAAAAAACTGACGGTCGATGAGGTCGAGTTCCTGATCAGTGCGCTCACCGGCGGGGCGCCGGCAGAAACAAAAAACTAAAGACGGCGCTGCTCTCCTATCTTTGGGTCGGTGGAGAGCAGCCGCCGGCTGAATATGTCGAGTACATCCTGTGCAAGGAGATTTTCCACTGCACGCCTGAAGCGCTCGACCGGCAGGAGGTGCGGCGCGTCGAAAAAGCGTTGCTCTGCTACGAGGTCGAGAATTACGTAATTTCTCTCAGGAACCGCTGATGACGACTTATCCCGTTACCATCATCGTCAATGGACAGGATCGGGCATCTGGGCCGCTGGGCAAGGTTGGCTCGGCGTTGGATCAGGTAGGGTCAAGGCTGAATCGAGTCGCTTCAGCTTTGACCCGCGTCAGCAATCCGATCAGTGTCATGGGCGCCGTTGCAGAAGCAACGAGTAACAAGCTCGGTCAGGCATCACGTGGAATTTCGCAGTATGGATCAGCGATCAGTTCTGTTGGCAGAACCGTGACAACGTCGGCGCGAGGTGTTGGGCAGGCTGGATCGGTTATCGCAAATACCGGGAACGCACTGCAGAAACTCTCACGTAACGTCGCCACGGCCGGGCAGGCAATCGAGAAAAAAGGCATGGGGGTAAATGCGATCGTGGCTTTACTGGATAAATACTCGACAAAATCAAACGCGCTGACGCCAGTTCTTTCGCGTCTGGCCGTAATGGTGGCGCAGAACGCTTGGCGCTTCGATGCTACAAGTCAGGCAATGCAGCGTTTCGGTGGGATCGTCTCAAGCGTCGCTGGTCGGTCTGGGCAGTTTGGCAACTTCCTGGCGCGTGTCGGTGGCGTCATGCAGAATTTATCCGGCCCGGCAGTAAGCCTTGGTAAATTCATTTCTTCTATCGGTGGAGACATCAGCAAGTTTGGCAAGGCCGTTTCTCAGGCGTCTGCAGGCGCCGGATCGTTTGCATCGTTTCTAAATCGGATTGGTGCTGGAATCGCAAAATTCACGCCGCTCGGCATAGCAGCAAACAAGATCGGGCAGATGGGGACAGCTATCCAGAATCTTGCGGCTAGGCTGGGAGTCGGGCAGCGCCAAACCGAAAACTTCAACGGAGCCGTCCAAAGAGCAACGGGAACATCGAGCCGGTTTGGCCAGGCCGTCGGCAATATCGGCCAAATAATTGCCGGGATTTTTGGGGGCAATATTTTGTTGCGCATCGCCGACGGCCTGGCCAATATCGGACGAAGCGCAGTCTCTTCTGCATCCTACATGCAGAAACTTACGATCTCCCTGGAGCAGCTTGCCGCAAAAGAAATCTTTGGCGCCGGCCTGGCGAACAGCATGGGAGAAGCACTCAACAAAGCTGGTGCGATGGCCCAGGGGCTGATGCGTCGGCTGCGGGATTTGTCGATATCATCGCCGTTCAAGTATCAAGACATCCTGGATGTCTTCAATTTGCAAGTCGCCTACGGCCAGGCATCCGAACAGGCATTGGGCCTGACGAAAGCGCTGACCGACATGGCAGCGGCAAAGAACCTGGGCGGAGATGCGATCACACGCATGAGCATGGCGCTTGGCCAGATGGCATCCAACGCACAACTGGACGGCCAGAACCTGCGTGAGCTGCGCATGGCTGGGCTTGACGTTTCCGATGTGTTTTCGAGCCAGCTCGGCATGAGCATCGAGCAGGTAAACCAGCAGCTGAAGGCCGGCAAGATGACGTTTGCCGATGTCTCCAAGGCCATCATGAGCTACTCGGAACAATACTTCGGCGGCGCTGCGGAACGAGTCAGCCGGACGTTTTCCGGGCTGAAATCATCGTTTGCCGATCTCGGTTTCTTTGCCAGCCTGGATGTGCTTGGGCCATCGCTCGACAGCGTCACGCAATCCCTGGGCGGCGTTTTCGACAATGCAATGGCATTGGTCAACAGTGGCGCACTGAAGCAGGTTGGGGCAGGCTTGCAGGCCGTAACCGAGGGCGCTCTTGGATTGGCTTCTCGCGCTGGCACCGCCGTGAGCGGATTTTTCTCGCAGTATGGCAGCCAAATGCAGAAAGCGGCAATGAACTCGCTTACCTGGGGTTTGAATATCACGACCCAACTGGCTGCAGGTATGGCCGAAGGGATCGCAACGGCGCTAACGGCAGTGATGAACACGCTCAGCAGCATGCTGTCGTTTTTCCTCGCTCCCGGCTCGCCGCCGCGTGTGGCCCCCGACATCGACAAGTGGGGAACGGCGGCAATGGGAGAATGGTTGCAGGGGATGAGCCAGGCCGATTTCAGCGCCTTGGACGCCATTCAGTCCCCGCTGAAGCAGGCGCTTCAGGCAATATCGGATGACAATGGCTGGGCATCCGAGCAGTTTGCCGGCTTATCGTCTGCGATCGGCCAGGCGCTTGCAAGCGGCAACGTCGACGAAAGCCTTTTCGCCCGCATCGCCGGAACGCTTGGCCCCTACGGCGATCAGATCGCCCAGCTCGCCCGCGACCAGATCGCCCTGGCTGCAGCCAGTGAGGCTGTGAAGAAAACCGAACTAGAACTCCAGGCGGCGCGTGATCGCCAGGCGGCAGCGCAGAAGAAGGTGTCCGGCCTGGTTGCTGAGTATAACGAAATGTACCGCAAAGGCGCCAGCAAGGCCCAACTTGAGGCCAAGCTCGCCCAGATCCGCGCCAGTGAAAAAGAGCGCGACCTTGCCGGCGACCAGGTCGGCCAGCTCGAAGAGCAGAAAAAGAGCCAGGACAGCGTGCTATCCGGACTGGAAGAGCGCGCCAAGCTTCAAAACAGCCTGGTGCAGCAGATGTTGGAGATGGCCAGGCTTGACGACGCATCAGCTAAAGGACTGGGCGGGGCGGCAGAAAACCTGGCAAAGGCGCTCGGTGGAGGGCTTGATCTGAGCCAGTTCAGCGAGGAGGCTTCGAAGGCCGTCGAAGACTTGAAAGCCGAGATGCAGTCGAAACTCAAGGACGCTTTCAAACCGGTCACGGATGCATGGGAAAAGAAGATCAAGCCAGCATTCGACCGTGTAAGCAATGCCTGGCGCCGGATGACGACGAAGATATCGACGCTTTGGTACACGTACGGCCAGCCAGTCGCTGACAAGCTCGCCACGCTCATCCCAGACAGTTTTGTCGAAAACATCGGCTGGGCCGCCGGTGTTGTGGGGACGCTGGCGTTGGCGTTTGCCGGGTTATCTGGCATTGTCGGCGCTGTTGGGGCAATTCTCGCATCGCCCCTGCTTCCAGTGATCGCGCTTGTGGTTGCGCTCGGTGCGCTGAAAACGCTCATCGAGGACCCGCGCATTCAAAGCGGCCTTGCAGCATTCTCTGGCGGCTGGTCGTTGCTCTCGGAGGCGGTATCTAACAAACTCGCTCAAATGGGGATTGATTTTGTAAACTGGTGGAATGGCGTCAGAAATGGATGGACGCGCTTTTGGACAAACGTGTCCACAGGTTGGTATACGTTCTGGAACAGTGTTTCGGCCGGCTGGACGGCATTTAGCGGCGGGTTCAGTTTGATGTGGAATACATTCTGGGGAAATGTTTTTACGGGATGGACCGCGTTTTGGGATGGCCTGAAGTTGGTCTGGGATACGTTCTGGCAAAACGTGACGAGAAAGTTTACGGCCTGGCGTGACGATTTCAAGAAGACGTGGGATGATGCCTGGTCCAACATCAAGGAAAAGTTTACTGAATTCAAGGGCTACTGGGACGAAACCCTGAAGGGAGTCCTCGAAGGCGTTCAAGGGGCCTGGGATGGCATCAGCAACGCGATCAGCGGCGTCGTTGGTTGGATTGGGCAGCTGGTATCAGCCCTGGCGAATCTCGATCTCGGCAAACTACTCGAGCTGCTCGGCTTTACCGGCGGCACTGGCGGGAACAAGGGCAGCGGCAAAGCGGCCGGCGGACGGGTCGTAAAAGGCAGGACTTACCCTGTGGGCGAACGCGGTGTTGAGTTGTTTACCCCAGACCGCTCAGGGTACATCATCCCCAATCACCGGCTCATGCCGGCCCTGGCTGCCGGCAGCGGGACGAATATTTCGGTTTCCGTATATGCAGACAAGGTATCCGACCAGGTAGACGAAGAAGCGCTTGCCTGGCGCATTGCAGATAAGGTGGTAACGAGGATGCAGCGATGACCATTTACCGCATTGTTTATGGCTCGACGACGGTCAATCTCAATGATGGTTCTATCACGCACTTCGGCGAATACACCCCACGGCCGCCTGGAGAAAACGACGAGACGGTCACCGACCAGGTCGCCGTTATGGTCAAGGGCAGCGCCGCCCAAATCCAGACGGTGATCCAGTCGGTAAACCTGGCATTCGAGATGGCTGTACAGCGGCGCAAAACAAAACTCGGTTACCAGGTTTTCGTCGAATTTCAGCCAAACGGTTACTCGACTGTGTACCGAGCCGAAATCAAGAGCGGACGCGTCGAGCTTTCTCAAAATCTGGTGCTGACGTCGATCAACAAAGGTTATGGCGAGATCGCCATATTTCTCGAACACACGGCGTGGGAATCTTCGGCGGAGGTTGCGATCCCGCTGACGAACGGCAATGGGGTTGACCATACCGCAGTTGGCCTGACGGTCTATAACCACAACGACAGCGGCGCCGGGCACGATAACTGGGTCGAGATCGCAGCGGCAAGCATTGTTGGCGACCGTCCGGCGCCGGTAAGGCTTGAATTGAGAAACCTGTATACCGAGCGCATCAGCCAGATATTTGTCGGCAACAACTGGCTGTGCAACGGCACGCAAACGTTTATCCTCGAGGGCGAGGACGCGTCCGGTGGATCGACACAGGCCTACGCTGAGGCGTCCGGCGGGTATTACCAGCAAACGCCATCCATGGGAACGTCCGAAACCCAGTTGCTGGACTGGACGGTTAGCACGGCCACGCTGAACCTGATGCGGGCAAACTACTTCCGCTTTTTGCTGCACCTATCGAGCACGATGCCTGCGAACACGTACTTGAAGCTCAAGATAAAGGCCGAACTGACAACGATCTATGACGGGCCATGGCGTGCGATGCAAAGCTCGCTTGGGTTGGTCAATGTCGACACGATCAAGCTCCCGCCATACTTGGTCGATGCCGGCGATCTGTACCCCCTACACCTGGTGCTTTACGGGAAAAACGTCAGCCCATTGGCGCTCAATGTCGATTTCGCCCACCTGCAAACCATCAACAGTTGGCGTACTTATGAGAGTGTTGGTTACAACGTCGGGCAAAATGTTTACCTTGTGGATGACAACGCGCTTGGGCAGATGTATACCTATGGGTGGGCAACGGCCGGCCGGCTAGGGAATTACCGCGCCAACGGTGACAAGCTGGTCGTGATGCCAGGGAAAAAGCAGTACTTCACCTTTAGCTGGCGGCGAGACACAGGGGCTGCACCGATCGATATGACCATGAGCGTGAAGGCCTGGTACCGGCCGCGGAGGATGACGCTGTGAGTGGCGATATCCTGGTCGAGCTTACCAAGAGAGACTTGAGCACGCAACTTCCCTTCATGCCGGTCAAATTGACGGTCAGGGATTATTCCTGGCACGTTTGGGGCGGGCCGCTGACGGCAAATATCGATGTCGAAGCAGAAACGCCCCTGCTTATGTGGGAGATCGTCGAGTGGCTGCGCTACGGCGTAAAGCTGCGCAGTAAGGCCACCGCCCGGGCGTGTTGGTGGGGTTTCGTCGATGCTATCCAACTCAGCGACGGCGTGGTAAATTTCGGCGTCGAACTGGACAGCATGAACAACCGCGCCATGGCCAACTACACCTACCAGGGAGATGGTGAGAGCCAGACCAGCAGCATGAGCACAACTTGGGTACAAGACGATGACAGTGTCGGGACGTACGGTGCGAAAGAGCTTCAGGTGCAATCGAACAACTGCTCGACAGCCCTGGCAGAAAGCGACCGCGACAAAGCGCTCAACGCATTCAAGTACCCACAGCCAACGATCAACACGGGCGGTAGCGGTAGCGGGAAACTATCCGGCAGCCTGCGGCTATCCGGCTGGTGGAAAACGCTCGACTGGATGTATTACATCAACGCCAGCACCGCTTACCAGACAGTGGCTACACAGATCAACAGCATCTATACCCAATGTGGGCAGTTTATGACAGGCATCGATATGCAGGCTACCGCTGGCATTCTTTCGAGCGAGTACCGCGATGGCAGCCGCATGGGCCGCTCGGAGATGGAAGACCTTCTCAGAGCCGGCGCAAGCAGCGCGGGGTGGCTGATGGCAAATGTCGACGAAAACCGGATGATCACGGTTACAGACGAGCCGGAACGCGATGCCGATTACTTCTTCATTGCGAACGATGGCTCGCTGACGAACAAATTCAACGCTCCCATCTTGCCTGAAGAATGCCCGGTCGGGAAATGGTTGTATATGCGCTCTGGCATTCCCGAAACCGCCGATCTGAGCGCCGTCGAACGGCCTTTTCCCGCGTTCATCGTTGAAGCCGCATATGAGGCCAAAACAGCCAGCTACCGGCCGGTTACCCGGGGGCGGCCATCGCCATACGAACTGATGGGAGCGATCACCAAATGATCTCACTTGCCGACATCCTCAAGGAAATCAAACCGTACGTTCTGCGTTGGGTTGGCGAAGGCAGCGGGGGCCCAGGCCCGTATGCCCCCACGCCGCACGCGCTATCATCTTCGCATCATACCGGCACGCTGTCCGATGCCCAGGGGCCACAATTCCTACTAACAAACGGCAGCCGGACGCTGACAGGAAATCTTACCGTTACAGATGGCGCCACCATCGATGGCGTAGACATCAGCGTGCACGCTGCGAATGGCTCGATCCACCACGTCAGCGGCATGGCACAAGACGACCACAGCCAGTATGTGCACGTTTCCACAGCGCGCAGCATCCAGGCCGTGCACTCGTTTTCCCCACCGGCGACCAACCCGCCGTTCCTGATCGGTGGGAACGCTGCCGGGCAAACCGTCTTTGGGCTGAAGGCGGACATGTTAAACAAAACCATCACGGCCGGCAGCGGCCTCACCGGCGGGGGGGCGCTCGATCTCGACCGGTCGTTTGCCATCAACTGGGGAAACCCCACCATCACCACCATCCAGCCTGATGACAGCGCCAGCGCCGGCAGCAGTGAAAACCCGGCCAGGTCCGACCACCAGCACGCAATCGGCGCCGGTGTGCCGATTTCAATCGTTCCGGCCGACGGTCCCATGGAAGGCACGGCGACGTCGTTCGCTCGCTCGGACCACCAGCACGCAATCCTGACGGCGACGCCGCTCGACATCACGCCAGACGTTACGTCATACGTCGGCGCTGCGCTGTCGTTCGCCAGGTCCGATCACCGGCATGGAATGCTGGATGGTGTACCAACCACTATCCAGCCCGATGATGTCACGGAAATTGGCACGGCGGCCGGGTTTTCGCGGTACGACCACCGGCACGCCATTGTCGCAGCTGCGCCGTTGTCCGATAGCGTCAACGTCAATGCCAGTACGCCGGGCGTGGCAACATCGTTCGCCAGGTCGGACCATACGCATAACCTTGACGAGAATATCGCTGCCGTGTGGACAAACGATCATACTTTCGAGGGCAACATCACCGCCAGGCACGTCCAACCGCAGCTCACAGATACCTACGACCTGGGCAGCAGCACAAAGCTCTGGCGTAAGGGCTGGCTGAGCGAGTTGGATGCGATTCTCTTCGCACAGAACACCATCACCCTGCTGGGCGGGTGGTTCATGGTGACGAAGGCGGAGGGAACCGTCATTGCAGATTTTCCGAACGGAGAGACAGAGATATCTATCTCGATAGAGAATCTCCCGTCTGGGGACATTATCGTGCTTCGAAATTCGCTCCAGGTCGAGTACGTTCGGCTGGATACGTACGATGGGAGCAATGTTTACTTCGTTACACGGGACCTGGATGGCAGTGGGCAAAATGACTGGCCGGCCGGCACTGTCTTTGCTGTTCTTGGCCAGGCAGGCGACGGCCGCATCGAACTCAACGCCTACGACAGCCCGCGCATCCAGATACTCAGCCAGGGATCGGCTTACAACCTGCAAACCGAGTTGATCCGGTTGGGCGACCTGAACGGCAACTGGGGATACACCGGCCAGGCGTTCGGCATCGCCATGGGCGAATATGCCCCAAACAAAGCCAACCTGACGTGGGACCCGGCCAACGGCCTGCGCATCCGCACCTACACCAGCACGGTGATCCAGCTCGATAACGCCGGCAATGCCGACATCACCGGCAAGCTGCGCCTGCCGGGCACCAACAGCGCCCTGGCGATCGGGGCCACTCCGCCAGCGGCTTACAACTCCGGCACGGGGCTGTGGCTCGACCGGACCGGCCTGTACAGCCTGCTTAGCAATGTATACCAGGTGAAGATCGACGCCGTGACCGGGAAGTTTTACGCAGGCGGCGGCAAAGTCGAAGCGGATGTGGATGGGATTTCCTTGCTCGAACCTTCCGGCGGCTCGGCCAACTACACCTCGGCGGCAGCGATCCTGTTCAAGGATAACAGCGGCGACAAGTTCGGCGTCCTGCGCAGTTATTACAATGCAAGCGAGCAGTGGCTATTGCTCCAAACGACATCGTATGACTATCGCGGCGCGGGACTCCGGTTTGCCGCGTCTAATCCAAGTGGCCTGGCACAATCACTCTCGTACTGCGAAGGGGTTTCATCGACCAGGTACTCGCAGATTGCACACAGCTGTAATCTCTACTCAGCTGGAAACACGACGTTCAAGGAAGCGCAGTTTTCGCTCGTTGGGCGCTCGGTATCGTCGAGCCACCAGGTAGAGATCACCGGCCTGGCACGTGAGGCAGCGGTCAGTGGTGGGTCAACGGCCTATACCGATCAAATCGAGATGGCCATCAATGGCGCTTCGCCGGCGCAGTTTGTGTTGGCGAATGATGCGCTGCAACTCAACTGTGACCTCTACACCACAAAGTGGGTGGACTGGAATTCGAGCGTATCAGTTGGCGGTTTCAGTTCGTTCACGAGCAAGGTCTTCTGGTACATGAAGATCGGCAAGCTGGTCCGTTGCGCCTTCCGCTTCGAAGGCGTTTCGAATGCAAATAGCCTGACGTTTACCTTGCCAGAATCCGTATCGTCTACCACGATGCCGACGATCCGCGTTCCCGTGTTGGTGACGGATGGCGGCATGAGCCAGATCGGCTATTTGCGTATCCCGCACTACTCGTCGTATGACCAGTTGATCGTCTACCCCGGTCCTGCCACATCCACCTGGGCGACATCCGGCAACAAGGCCGCACAGGGAGAGTTCTGGTACCTGGCGGACTGAGAGAACAAAAAAATCAAACAGGAGCAATATGGCAAAGCAAACACCCCCAAAAACCGACTACAAGGCGCAGGCCGAGAAACTGGCCGAGGCCATCCGCAGCGACGAAGGCCCGTTGACGGTCGCACTTTCGATCAACCGCATCTCCGGGCGGCTCAGTATCGCCAGCAATGCCGGCGAGAGCGACCTGGAAACCGTGCGCCAGGCCGTCCAGGTATTGCTCAACGATATCCAGATGCAGCAGATTGCGTTGGCCGAGCAGCGCGGAAAGGCGAGCGCGGGCGAATCTCAAAGCAAAAACTGATCTTGCATTACCCGGTATTTTTGGTACAATACAAGCACAAACGTTCGGGTGCCCCCCTCACTCGGACGTTTGTGCTTTAACACTGCAAAACTCACTCATTCTCATCGGCCGGCGAATGATATAGTGAGCGCAAATCTTTCGGCTTCTGCTTGCATACCGAGCAATCAATTGGGGACCGACTAAGAATCTTTGTCCACAACACTGCGATATTTGACTGCCAGGTTCGCCTTCGATTGCTTCGCATAGCGCCATACCAGCGAAGCATCAGAATGGCCTAACAGCCGGGCTATTGTCACCACATCTACTCCTGCCTGTAGCTGTGCCAATGTGAAAGCACGCCGGAATCCATGTAGGGTGGGCGTTTCGACATCGGCGGCCCGGGCTCGTCTTTCCAGCATATTGCGCAATCCGCTATGTGATAGTTTTTCATCAGTGCGCGACAGGAATAAGGGCCCAATTTTCTTCCCTCTGGCCCGTTGATATTGCTTGACTGCTTTGCGTGTTTTGGCGCCAAAAAAGACAGTGCGTGCTTTATTGCCCTTGCCCGCCGGTATAAAAATGCTGCCATCCGAAAAGTCAATTTCTTTTTCGGTGATTGCTTCCAACTCAAAAGCGCGCAATCCGGTATCAAGCAGACACATTATGATGGCCCGGTCACGCAACCCTAATAGGTCACGTTCGCACATATTAGCCATCTTCAAAATATCCAGAGTTTCGGGAGGATTGAGTGGATCTTTTGGGAGTGGCGGCGCTTTCACCTTATCCAGCGGGTTTTTGAATGGCGGCTCATATTCATCAAACCACCAACGAACGAATACGCGCAATGTCCTAAAATACGCGTGTACACCCCCATCATTATGGGTTTTCTGAAGTTGCAGCAAATAGTCGCGTATCAGGTCTGAAGTCAATTCATCAAACTTAGTTAGCAACTTGGTGTCACACCACGCTGTGAAACTGTGCAGCCCCTCAGTATAAAATTTTATGGTGTTCTGGCTTTTTCGCTCGCTTCGCTTCGCTCGGATGAAAGACTCAATCTGCTCTGCTATACTTAACTCCCCCGCTGATAATTCAAAAATCATGTACTGTTGGTGCGTTTTTGTGTCCATTTCGCCGCTCTTCCATGGGTAAAAACGCCCCTATATATAGGTAAAGCACGGCCCCAAAAAAAGCACCCCCCCACATGTAGGAGGGACTTGAACCCTCACGCCTTGCGGCACATGATCCTAAGTCATGCTCGTCTGCCAGTTCCGACACTACCCCGCGGGGGACGATTATACCTGATTCTTGCGCTTATGGCCTGCAGATAGTGCCTAAACCACACACTTTTCTTGGAGATTGTCTAAGAAGCGCCGCCCGACAGGTGCAACATACTCCCATAAGAGTAGATGACGCCTGTTTCTAGCAGCCTGTCGGAGAAGACTTCGGAAGTCTTAACGTGGGGTCCAAGGGACTTGAAGGCCGTGCCGCTTGATGCAGGGTCTGGTACAAGGGTGGCAAAAGCCGTGCGTAACGCCGCGCACGGGTTCGGGCATCGCATTGCGCGAAAAAGGAAAAGGGGCGATAATACATCCAACACAGAGGGCAAAATGCAACAGTTTCCTGTTTATTCGCTTGAAGGAGGTCCCCATGAGCCTGTTCCAATCGCTTCTCGATCTTCTCAGCCGCCTGTTTACAAGCGGCGCACCGGCGCCCAGGACGCCAAGAAACGACGCCCTGGAAACCATCACCCCACGCGTCCTGGCGATCAACTTCGATCCGGTTGTCGATGCGCAGGGAACACGCCTGACGAAGAAAATGGGTTGGAAACGTGTCGACGATCTGATCGCAGGCTTCATCGCAGATATGGAAGAAGTCAGCCACGGGCTGGTGAAATACCGCTACGACCCGGCCAACCGCATCGATGTGGACACCTTTCCGCACAAAACGGATGGATTTCAGTACACGTCCACGGCCTATCTCAACATGATGCAAGATGAGAAGACCCACCACGAGCCGGATGGGGTTGATTACTGGCGCATCGTGCGGGACTACGGTTTGATCGAAAAGGTTACCGCCAACGAGATTGACGAGGTGTGGCTGTTCGGTGGGCCTTACTTCGGCTTTTGGGAATCGCACATGGTCGGCAAGGGCGCCATCTGGTGCAATTCTTCGCCGCTGGCCAATTCAGAAAGCTGCGCGCGGCGCTTCGTGATCATGGGCTTCAACTACCAGCGCGGCGTCGGCGAAATGCTGCACGACATCGGGCACCGCATGGAATCGATCGTCGCCCACGTTTATAACGCATCCAACGCCCTGCACAACGCCTACCGGGCCGTCGATCCGCGCATCCAACCACCGATCGGGCCGGAGCACTTTGCCAATCCGAAAAACGACTTCGAGCGCTTCATGTTGTTCGAAAAGATCGCCCCCGGCAGTGCCGGCGTCGGGCTGGTGCACATGCCGCCCAACGCCGACAAGGATTACGACTGGCGCAACACCAACCCCGCCCTGAGCACCTGCGACTGCTGGCTCAACTATCCGGACCTGCAAGGAACGCCGCGCAGCATCACCTGCGACGAATGGGGCCAGCAAGCCGGTGGCGATGGGCACATTAAATGGTGGCTCAAACGCATCCCGCACGCCCCGGGCAGCAAAAACGGAATTCTGAACAACTGGTGGCGCTACACCATGCAGGTCGATCAACCCTTCCGCTAACCCTGAAACGCTATGCATACCCCCCTCCCCTTCACCGCCGTCTCGATTACCGACGCCTTCTGGGCGCCCAGGTTGCGCGTCAACCGCGAGAAGACCTTGCCGATCGAATACCGGCAACTCAAAGAAACCGGGCGCATCGACGCCTTCCGCCTGGCGTGGAAACCGGGCGACCCCAACCCGCCGCACATCTTCTGGGATTCCGACGTGGCCAAGTGGCTCGAAGCGGCCAGCTATGCCATCGCCACCCATCCCGACCCGGCCCTGGACGCCCTGATGGATGAGGTCATCGCCCTGATCGCCGGGGCACAACAGCCCGACGGTTATCTCAACGTCCACTTCACCGCCGTCGAACCGGAAAAACGCTGGATGAATCTGCGTGACGCCCACGAGCTTTACTGCGCCGGGCACCTGATCGAGGCCGCCGTGGCCCACTTCCAGGCCACCGGCAAGCGCACGCTGCTCGACGTACTGCGCCGCTACGCCGACTACATCGCCACCGTCTTCGGGCGGGCGGAAGGACAAAAACGCGGCTACCCCGGGCACGAGGAGATCGAGCTGGCCCTCGTCAAGCTGGCCCGCATCACCGGGGAATCCCGGTATCGCCACTTGGCGCGCTACTTCGTGGACGAGCGCGGCCAACCGCCCAACTACTTTGCCGTCGAACACGCCGACGACACCGGCGTGCCGCTGCCTTTCGGCCCCATCGACGCCGCGCGCTTCGACTACGGCTACAACCAGTCGCACCAGCCGGTGCGCGAGCAGCGAGAAGTGCGCGGCCACGCCGTACGCGCCATGTACCTCTACGCAGCCATGGCCGACCTCGCCCTCGACGATGCCACCTTGCAGCCGGCCCTGGACGCCCTGTGGGATGATGTTTGCACGCGCAAGATGTACGTGACCGGCGGCATCGGCCCGTCGCGTCACAACGAAGGCTTCACCACCCCTTACGATCTGCCCAACGAGAGCGCCTACGCCGAAACCTGCGCCGCCATCGGCCTGGTCTTCTGGAACCAGCGCCTGCTGCAAAAAGGCTGCGAGGCGCGCTACGCCGACGTACTCGAGCGCGCCCTCTACAACGGCGCCATCAGCGGTGTCTCGCTGGACGGCGAAAAGTTCTTTTACGAGAACCCGTTGGCTTCCAGCGGCGCACACCACCGCCAGCCCTGGTTCGACTGCGCCTGCTGCCCGCCCAACCTGGCACGCCTGCTGGCCTCGCTGGGGGAGTATGTCTACACGCAGGGCGACGACGAGGTTGCCGTGCACCTGTACGTCCAGGGAAGCGCCCAGGTGACGTTTGCCGCAGGCGGCCCCGTCACCATCCAGCAGGAAACCCGCTACCCGTGGGACGGGCTGGTGCAGATCGGTTTCGAGATGGAACGCGCCACGCGCTTTGGCCTGCGGCTGCGCGTCCCCGGCTGGTGCCAGCACTACCACCTGTTCGTCAACGATAAGCCGGTCAAGGCAGCGCTCGAAGATGGCTACCTGGTGATGGCGCAGGAATGGCAGCCCGATGACGTCATCCGTTTCGAGATGGTGATGCCCGTAGAACGCGTCTATGCACACCCCAACATCCGCCAGGATGCCGGCCAGGTGGCGCTACAGCGTGGCCCGCTGGTTTACTGTATCGAGCAGGTCGATCACTGCGTGCCGATCGAACACATCGTCTTACCGGCCGACGCCGTGCTGTACACCCGCTTCGAGCCGGAACTGCTCGGCGGCGTGACCGTCATCCACGGCGAGGCCCTGGCCGCCGACCCGGCCGGGTGGCAGGGCCTTTACCGCACCAATCCCCCCAGGCTCGTGCCCACGCCGCTGCTGGCGATCCCCTACTACGCTTGGGACAACCGCCAGCCGGGCGCCATGCGGGTCTGGCTCAACGCGAAATAGCCGCCTTCATACGTTCCAGCGCTTGCACCAACGTCGAACGTGGGCAGCCCAGGTTCAGGCGCACGAAGCCCTCGCCACCGTGCCCGAAGAGGGCGCCGTCGTTGAGGGCCACCCTGGCCTGCTTCAGGAAGAACTCGTACGGGCTGCCCTCGATTGGCAGCGAACGGCAGTCCAGCCACGCCAAATAGGTGCCTTCGAGCGGCGACATCTGGATGCCGGGCAGTTCTTTCCGCACGAAATCGGCCAGGAAATCGCGGTTGGCCTGCAAATAGGCCAGAACCTGCGCCAGCCATTCCTGGCCGTCGCGGTACGCCGCCAGCGCCGCCGTCCAACCCAGCACGTTGACCCCGCTGATCAACCCGCGGTGGGCGTGCAGGTAGCGGCGGCGCAGCGAGGCGTTCTGCACGACGGCAAAGGCACAGTCCAGCCCGGCGATATTGAAGGTTTTGCTGGGGGCCATCAAGGTGATCGTCCTGGCGGCCACTTCCGCATCCAGGCTGGCAATGGGGGTGTGGTTGTGGCCGGGAAACAACAAGTCGCAGTGAATTTCGTCCGAACAGATCAAGACGTCGTGCCGCAGGCAAATTTCGGCCATGCGCGCCAGTTCGTCCTGCCGCAAGACGCGCCCCACGGGGTTGTGGGGATTGCAGAGAATCAAGAGGCGCGTTTCAGGGGTGATCGCCGCTTCGAAGGCCTCCCAGTCGATGGTGTAGGACCCGTCGGCACGACAGGTCAGCCCGGCTTCCTGGCGGGCCAGCCCGGCATTCCCCGGCGCCCACAAAATCGGATAGTAGACCGGCGTCTGCACCAGCACGCCGCCCCCCCTTTCGGTCACCATGTGACAGGCCCGGTTGAAGCCGCGGATCACGCCCGGCTGGAAGACGATCTCGCCCGGCTCCACGGCCCAGCCGTAGCGTTCGGCCAGGCGGGCGGCGATCACCTCCCGCAGGGCCTCCGATTCCTCGGGGTAGCCGAAAATGCCGTGCTCGACGCGCGCCAGCAGGGCGCGCCGCACCGGCTCGGGGGAAACGAAGTCCATATCGGCGACCCACAAGGGCAGCACGTCTTCGGGGTACTGGCGCCATTTGACGCTTTCGCTGGCGCGGCGGTCGGGACAGGCGTCGAAGTTATAAATCATAGAAGCGCTTTCACAGGATGAGGATACGTTCACCCAATTTTACCCAATGCCTGGTCCAGATCGGCAATCAAATCCTGCGCGTCTTCGATGCCCAGGGCCAGGCGCACCAGGTTGTCGGTCATGCCGAACCGGCGGCGTTCTTCCGGCTCGCAGTCGGGGTATCCCATCGCCGCCGGGTGCAACACCAGGCTTTCCACGCCGCCCAGGGACGGCGAGATGTAAATCAACTGCAAGGCGTCCAAAAAGCGGAACGTAGCCGCCTGATCGCCGCGCAACGCCAACGAGACCACCCCACCAAAGCCGCGCATCTGCTGCACGGCGAGTTCGTGGCCAGGATGCGCCGCCAGGCCGGGGTACCAGACGTTTTCCACCTGCGGATGCGCCGCCAGAAACTCGGCCACGGCCTGGGCGTTGCGGTTCTGCTGCGCCACACGCAGGGCCAGCGTTTTCATGCCGCGCAGGAGCAGGAAGGCCACGTTGGGATCCGAAATTCCGCCCAGGATGCCGATGTATTCACGCACCGGCTCGACGACTTCTGCACGCCCGGCGATGAAACCGGCCAGCAGGTCGTTGTGCCCGCCCAGGTACTTGGTGGCCGAATGGATCACGATGTCGATGCCCAACGCCAGCGGGTTGAGGTTGATCGGGGTGGCGAAGGTGCTGTCGAGCATCGTCAGCACGCCGTGGCGGCGGCCGATCTCGGCGAAGCGCGCCACATCGAGCACGTACAGGAAGGGATTGGTGGGCGTTTCGGAGAAGATCAGGCGCGTTTCGGGACGGATGGCGGCTTCGAGGGCGGTGTAATCTCCGCCACCGATCTCGGCCCAGGGAACGACGGTGCAGCTCACGTTGAACTGCTTGAGGTGCTCTTCGCAGAACTGGCGCGTGCGGCGGTAACAATCGTCCGTCATCACCACGTGAGCGCCGGCGGGCAGGAGCTTTAGAAAGGTGTACGTCAGGGCGGCCATGCCGGAGGCCACCAGGATGGCGCTCTCGGCCCCTTCGAGGGCGGCCAGGCGCGCTTCGGCCGCGGCCACGGTGGGGTTGCCGTAACGCCCGTATTCGAAACGGCCGGCCACCGGGCCGAACAGGTGAGCGGCCTGGTACTCGGCAACGTCGGCCATGTTATCGAAGGTGTAGGTGGAAGTCTGGAAGATGGGGTCGACCAGAGAGCGATGCGGTTTCAGGCGCGCCTCGCCGGCGTGTACGCATTGGGTAGCGAAGCGGGAATTGGGGTGGGCTGGGGGCATGGGTTGGGTCTCCTAAAAAACAAAACGGGCTGTCAGAAAGGCAGCCCGTGTGTGTACGCATCCAGACAGCCTCTCATCTACCAGATTGAATCCAGCCAGGCTGGATCGCTGCCGGAATTGGCACCTTGCGCGACCGCATGGGTCGAGTTTGCAGGTTGTCGAGGCATCACCGGGCCGGTCCCTCCGCCTCTCTGGATAAGAGCATGTTCGCTTGGTTTACCGTCGCAATGTAGAATAACGACCGGAATTGTCGGTATTATATGGGTTTTCGATCGCCTGTCAAGGCAAGCCGGGTTATTGCGCTTTTCTCAGAGACCGCCTGGAAAGAGGCAGCTGCCCCGTGGCCTGGGCATTGATGCCCGGGCGGATCCCAGGTGCGTCGCACCTTGCTTTCTATACGGCACACCACCTGCCGAGGATGGCCGAAAATTTGATATGCGTGCGTACTTCGCACGCATGCATATCGAATTTTCGGGTTTTTCCTGTGTGCTGCGAAGCAGCCGCACAAGTAAGACAGTCAGGGGTGTGATGGGGTGCCTCACACCCCATCACACCCCAAATCTGGATATCCATCCCGTCGAAAAGGGGAGAGCCAGAAAATCTGCGGTCAACGCACCTCGGAAAGGTTTTTGCGCTTCAATACGCCGTTGAGCAGTTGAAGATCGTAGATACCGTCGAGGTTGGGGCTTTCGTTCAGGAAGCCGGCCGCAAAGGCGGCGTTGGCCGACTCGACCAGGGACGACGAGACCGGGTCCCAGGTGGGGCGCATACGCGACCACGCCGCTTGCAGCACCTCGTCGGGCAGCTTTTTGCCGGTGAGTTTCTCGATCTCGGCGTTCAGCAGGGACTGCGCTTCGGCCGGGTGCTCGTTTTCCCAGCGGGTGATTTCGACGTGCGCGTCCAGCCAGGCGGTGACGCGATCGGGATGGGCTTTCAGAAAATCGGCGCTGACGATGATGTGGGCGGTGACGAAATCGCCATCCGGCCACAGGTCGCGCTCGTCGACAAAGATTACGCCGCCCCCCTCGACCACGAGGCGGCTGGCCCACGGTTCGGGAACCCAGGCGCCGTCGATCTGGCCCTGCTTGAAGAGATCCAGGATTTGCGCGTTTTGCGTCGGGATGACCTCAACGGTCCCGCCGTTTTCGGTCGAGTTCAGGCCGTTGGCAAGCAGGTAGTTGCGCAGGGCCACGTCCTGGGTGTTGCCCAGCTGCGGTGTGGCGAGCTTCCTGTTCGCCAGGTCCGCCGCCGAACGGATGTTCGCCTCGGCGCGCACGACCAGGGCTGCGCCGCCGCTGGTGGCCCCGGCCACGACACGCAGGGCCTCGCCCTTCGACTGGACGTAGCCGTTGATTGCCGGGTTAGGCCCGATGTACGATAAATCGATCTGCCCAGCAAACAGGGCCTCGATCACCGACGGGCCGGCGTTGAACACCGTGGCCTCGATCGCCACGTCATCCCCCAGGGCGCGCTGAAAATCGCCCCGCGCCAGGCCGATCAACGCTTGTGAATGGGTAATGTTGGGGAAGTACCCCACGCGTATTGTTTCGCCCCCCACCGTATCCGTTGCCGGGTTGCCGCAAGCGGACAACAACAGAAGAACGACGCCGAGCAGAAAGAACTTTTGTTTACGCATCCGTTTCTCCAGTTTAATGAGTTGAACGGTAATGCCGGCCCGCCGGAAACCGGCATCGTCCGATACAAGTATGCTACTCCCGTTGCAGGCAAATGGCAAGCCAGTGAAAGCGGCGCTTCAAAAGTCGAAAAGCATCAAGGCATCCAACAACGGCGCACCAGCAAGGCGGCCGACAGCGCGAAGGCGGGGCAGATGATGTAAGCTATGCCCATCGTGAGTAACACATCACCCATTTTGGGGTTAGCAGCCATTCGCTGTCTGCATCTGGCGCATCAGCAGTGCTGTACGAGCCTGCCTTTGGTGCAGGCATGGCGCAGAATCAAGAGCAGGGTTAAGACCATTCGTATTGCGGGTTAGGGCGTACTCCTTCCGGCCTAACCCGCAATCGGGCGTGAAGCGCGCGTTGTGGCAACCGGCGCCGGACCGGCTGCGCTTAGCGCCATTCCCCCTTGTCAGGCCGTCTCCTGGGGCCGTCCGAAACTACCAGTGGACAACCCCAGGACGAACAGCCCTACGCGCCAAAGCCTACTGGCCGGCCGCCGGGCCGATGTAGGTCGTGCGGCGCGATTCGAAGGCGTCGAAGGAATAGAAACGTTGGGCAGTGATGGATGTGCCGCTAACGGAGATGGCACCCAGGCGAACAAATTCGATGGTGTATAGGCTGGGGAAACCAGACAATGTTTGGACCTGGGTTCCGTTCAACCATAAGCTCAACGATCTTTTATCGTTGACGGCGTACCAATCGAACTCGATATAATTGGAAGCATTGTTGATGCTATACCAACTTGTATATGCCCACAACGTGCTACCATAACGCATAACCGCCCGGATGCGGTAGGTGGGGACTGGATAAGACATCCCTTGCGAAAATTCAATCCGTAAAACGGGCGTCAGGTTGTTCTTATAAGCTTGAAAGATCGTGTGAATCTCTCCCGAAGTCATCGAAACCGTGCTCGTACACGTTACCGTTTTCAGCGCCATCGGCCCCTACCAGGGCCAGGCCGCCATCCAGGGCGACGGCCACGCCAAAGCGGTCGCCGGCCAGGCCATCGCCGGCGAACAGTTTATTGGCCTGGTTCCAGGTGGTGGCGTATGTGAAGAGATAGGCCGCGCCGCGCCCATCGGCTTGCAGCGGCGCGCCGACCAGGGCCATGTTACCGTCCAGGGCGACCGAAGCGCCAAAGCGGTCGTAGGCGGCGCCGTCGGAAGCCGCAAGGCGGGCTTGCTGAAAAAGGCTACTCCCGCCGTCGTATCTGGGCGTAAAGACATACACTGCTCCGCGGCAGGTATCCGCACAAGGAGCGCCGACGAGCAGCGTACTGCCATCCAGCGCCAGGGACGAACCGAACTCGTCGTAGGCGGCGCCGTCAGACGGGGTAATTTTTTGCGTCAACGTCCACGTAGCCTTATCGTCTGCGCCATCAGACTGAAAGACATAAACCACCCCCTGATCGAGATTCGCCCCTACGTCGGCCTGCGCTGCGCCGATGACGAGGATGTCGCCATCCAGCGCCACGGATGCGCCCAGGCGGTCGAAGGCGACGCCATCCGGAACGACCAGGTCGGCCTGCAGGCTGGCGATCAGCGGGTCGACCGTGATCGGATATTGGGCGCGGCTGTCATCCACCACCAGGCGGATGGTTCCTGCGCCGGCCAGTTCGATGTGCGCCGGCAGCGAGGCGCCGGTGGCATCCTGCACGAGCAGATCGGCGTAGCGCAGCACGGCTTCGCCCGCCCGGCTGAAGGTCACGGCCAGGCCCTCGGATGTAAGCGAGGCAGCCAGGTCGGTGTCGACGGCCATTTCGAGCACCAGCGCGCCGCTGCCGGCGGACGGGGCGGCGGCCAGGTCGAAGCCCTGCTCGATGCCGCGGCTGTCGTTGACGTACCATTCGACCAGCCCGGCCGGGCGTGTGTAGCGCACGCCTTCCTTCTCCGCCGCCGGCGGCACGCCTTCCACGGCCTGTAAAGCATCTGCCCGCCCCCAGGCCGAGAGACGCAGGCCGAAATGCCAGCCCTGCCCGCCGGAAGGTTCGAGGCGCAGCCCGCCGGCGCCGAAGGCCGTGTGCCAGCCCTGCGCCGGGTTGGCGGCCAGCCAGGCGGCCGACGGTTCGTGCCAGGTGTAGATATATTCCGCTTCGGCGATCTGCGCCCACAGCGAATCCTGGGCAGCCAGCGCCGGGGCGCGATCGGCCTGCGGCGCAGCTGCCGCCCGCCACCAGGCGAACAGTCCCACCCCACCCGCAAGCAAAACGACCAGCAGCAGGGGCAGCAACCAACGGAGATGGATACGATTGAAGTTCATGATTTACCCTCGTGAAAAGAAATCTTTCGATAAAAATGGTGCCAAAAATGGGGCAGCGAATGGAGGAGCGAATAAACGAATAGGAGCACCCACATTCGTTTATTCGTTGTGCGGCTGTCTTAAGCCGCCGGCTGCTTTGAGCCGCCATTCGTTGACCGAATTCTCGAACAGCAAAAAATCTGCACGGCAGCTTCCATCACAGAAAGCAACTGTTTTTTGATGTAAAATAAACAAAGAGTCGAACCATTAAGGATAATCCGCTATTTGAAGTAATCGTTAAAGGATCGAAATGGACGACAAGTTACAGAACATACTCAAACAACTTCGCCAGGAATTCACGCTGCTCTTCGGCAAGCGCCTGCATGCCCTTTACCTGTATGGTTCGCAGGCTCGCGGCGATTCTCGCCCAGACTCGGATGTCGATGTGTTGGCTGTCATTCAAGGAGACTTCGATTACTTCGACTTGCTGCACAGCACCGATCAAATCGTCAGCAAACTCTCCCTTGAGAATGATATCGTGATCACGTTGTCTCTCGTCTCCGATAAAAAATTCAAGAACAGCCAGGCGCCGCTCTTTCGCAATATCCGGCGAGAGGGAATTGCGATATGACTGTATTTGATCAGTGCACAGGCATCACGACAAACGGGCGATTATGGGGATGAGATATACGTGACTCGCGAAGAAGCCGAACGCATCATCCTGTGGGCCAAAGAATTCTATCAAGCAGTTAAAACCTATTTGAGCCAATAAGCGGCTTGCTGGATGTCCCAAGACCCGAAGGGTTTTACACCACTACACCGGCCTCCCAAAACCTCGTTCACCCGGCGCAGCGGCAAATCGGATCACGAGAAAAACCCTTCGGGTCTCGATTTTTTGCTATTCAGTTGGAAAGGTACAAGTTCACCACATGCTGCAATCGCTTCAACTCACTGCCTGCGGCCCGCCCGCCAGGGGCAGCAACCAACGGAGATGGATACGATTGAAGTTCATGATTTACCCTCGTGAAAAGAAATCTTTCGATAAAAAATGATGCCAACGAATGGGACATCGAATGAGCGAATGGAGGAGCGAATAAACGAATGGAGGAGCGAATAAACGAATGGAGGAGCGAATAAACGAATGGGAGCACCCACATTCGTTTATTCGTTTCGCGGCTGTCTTAAGCCGCCAGCTGCTTTGAGCCGCCATTCGTTGACGGAATTCTCGAACAGCAAAAAATCACTTCTCGATCTTCTCAGCCTCCACCAGCCCGATGACGATCACCAGGGCAGCGATGCACAATACCTGCCGCGAGCGCTGTGAATGGCTTTTGCCATCGTGGATTGATCGCAGTCAGGTGTAGCCTCCCAGGCATAGCTGCCATGCCTTCAAACATGATAAAACGAGAGACGTTTCTTAGGACTTGGTATCAGGTAAAGTTTCAATGATTTTTAGAACTTCCAACATATCAGCTTGAAGAAAATTTAATTGATTTACCAAGATTTTTTTTATAACCGAAAAATCGTTGGCGGAAGAAATTTCGAGAGCATCTAAAGAACTACCAACAGAGCTAATAAGCTCTATCCAATTTCCAAGAAACATAACAATATTTCTGTTATCAAAGGATTCTTTTTCTTGGATAGTTAAAGCAGTAGATGTAGCATTCATTTGAGATTGTAAATTTTTCATCAAAGTTATCAAATGACCTACTTGACAGCTTAATGATTTTTTTTCGCTTTTAGCAATCTCTACTCCGAAATTTCCGAAAACATAAGTGATCTGGGTTATTGGTTCACTTAACCATACTCTTAAGGCAATGACAAAAAGAGACACCCGATCAATATGGATGCTTTTGGTGCACGTATCGCTATACGTTTTTGCGATAAATCCACGGTATCGAGGATGATTGTTCATAATCTACCTCATTGTCGTATAAAAGAAAGTGACTTCAGACGAGTTTGCAAACCCTGGAGTTTTCCCAGAATCTATAGTTCTTACTTGAACAGGGTTCCTTGAAAATTTAGCAAGCGCTTCAGCCACGTACTTTGAAACAAGAACACCACCTGCCAAGTCTTCACTACGTATTGCTATCATAATACCACCATCTGGTTTGACTATTCTTGCTGCTGCGTTGACCGATGTGTAGATATTATTTGGTTCTGGTGCAAACACGGTAACTAGATCTGCGGAATTGTCAGCAACTATCTTTGTGTAATCTCCTACAATTAAGTTAGTATTGGGCGGCAAATCCCTAACATGTGACTTAAGAGTAGGAGCAAACCATTCAAGGACCTTATCCAATTCTAGTTCTTTCAAAGCACTATCAACGTCAAAAGGCAAGCCTTCAATCCCTGCCACTATGGCATTAGGGTAACGTGTCCCAAGTTCGGACAGGGCAGATAGCGGATAACCATTACACCCACCGGAGCCCAAATCAACTACTACACGAGGAGTTTTAGGCAGTAAATCCCAAGGGAACTCATCACCACGGCTGTTAGATTTATCATTTCTACTCGATGTTGGCGGCAACTGACCACCTTCGCTGCCAGCCCCATGCCCGCTATTCACTGGCGTGGTATTACCCGTTTCAGCAATAGTCATCTCCGGATGCCGGGCCATGTGCGGATCGAAGATCGTGCCTGTACCATTGATCGATGCGGTGTCGTTGATCATCGCCGTCGAGACCGAGGCGATATCGCTCACATCATGAGCAGGGATGGCGCTGGTGGTGACATGGTGTCCACCCTGGGTAGCATCGGCGATGGTGATCGTGTTCATCGAGCCGTTGCGTGCCGCCAGGCGATCCCGGATGGGGGTGCCCGGCTCTCGTGTGCCTGCCATGCGTTCTTTCATGAGCGACAGGCTATCCAGGTTTCTTCCTTCAACCGGTACATCCGAAACAGTCTTCAGCCGTGCTGCGATCACCTGCTCTGCCTGGTAACCCCGCACCCGCACATGTGCCGCAAACCCTGATGTCGCCAGGTTCATGCCCCACTGCCAGGGGTTGTCGAAGCCCTGGAATGCAGGCTGCCCGGCCACCACGTTCATCGCCATGTCGCCGGCCACGTTGCCGGCCATTTCCAGGCCAAAGACCTTGCCGAAACTGGCCTGAATCCCTTTGCCAAAAAGCGCCGTGCCGCCAAGCGTGGCCAGCT
>JBMOLU010000071.1:0-4852 GCA_049325275.1 Chloroflexota bacterium | reverse complement strand
ATTGGTGGTGGGATGGTACCCCGCACCAAACGACTATTGAAAGTACGGAATCGAAGCGCTGCGGGTTGCTGCGAACCAGTGCGAACCGGAGCGAAAAGCCTGCCGGTACGCCCGTCGGCAGCGGACGATCAAACAGGTTTTTCGGACTGATTGGTAGTCGGAATACGGACTCAACCTCGTCTGCTTTCCGTGGCCAGTTCAATTCCCTAAACGGGAACTGAACCCGCGTCCGTTGCCACAGCCAATAACACACCTATTTACACCCATTCCTGGGCGCGGCGACCCACCATGCGGCGAATGATGCTCACATTCACCGCAAAACGCGCGGCGATTGACTTGCGCATGCGGAGATTGCGGCTCATAATCTCCGCATGAAAAGCGGCGATTACAAGTACATCTGGCAGGCCACGGACTGGCCGAACTGGCGCTTCGACCTGGCGGCGTTGGCTGGCCCCATGGTCGAAGTCAGTCGTGCCCAGGGGCTTTTGATGGGGCGTCTGACTGACGTCGGCATGGCCTTGCGTGACCAAGCGAGTCTCGCGGCGCTCACCGAGGACGTGGTCAAGACCAGCGAGATCGAAGGCGAGCAGCTCAACGTCGAATCCGTGCGCTCGTCCATCGCCCGAAGGCTGGGCGTGGACATCGGCGCGCTCGCTCCGGTCGATCGCCATGTCGAAGGCGTGGTCGAGATGGTGCTCGACGCCACCGCCAACTGTCAGGTGCCGGTGTCGCGTGAGCGTCTGTTCGGCTGGCATGCCGCACTGTTTCCTACCGGCTACTCCGGCCTTTCCAGGATCAAGGTCGGCGGTTGGCGCGACGATACCAGCGGGCCGATGCAGGTGGTGTCTGGCCCCATTGGCCGGCAGCGTGTGCATTTCGAAGCACCGCCGGCTGATCGCCTCGAAGATGAAACCAGCCGTTTCCTCGACTGGCTGAATGGCACATCAAACGAACCGCCGCTGCTCAAGGCAGGCCTCGGCCATCTGTGGTTCGTCACCTTGCACCCGTTCGATGACGGCAATGGCCGTATCGCCCGGGCCATTGGCGATCTGCTGCTGGCGCGTGCCGATGGCAGCCCGCAACGCTTCTACAGTTTGTCGGCGCAGATCCAGCGCGAACGCAATGCCTACTACGACATCCTGGAGCGGACCCAGAAAAATTTGCCGGGAGCAAATTTTCGCGGCAGCCCCGAAGGGGGCAGGCACAGGGATGTGCCTGACAACCGGTCGATGGATGTCACCGAGTGGCTTGCGTGGTTCCTCGACACGCTTCATCGTGCGGTTGACCAGGCCCAGCACACGCTGGACGCTGTCCTGACGAAAGCGCGCTTCTGGCAGCGCTGGGCGACGACCCCGTTGAACGAGCGGCAGGTGAAGTTGTTGAACAAATTGCTCGATGGTTTCGAGGGCAAGCTCACCAGCAGCAAGTGGGCGGCCATCGCCAAATGCTCGCCGGACACGGCACTGCGCGACATCAACGATCTGCTGATGCGTGGCGTACTACGGAAATCGAATGCCGGCGGGCGTAGCACCAGCTACGAACTGAATGAACTGCCGGAGTAGCAGCGCTTCCTGGAATCAGTTTGGGGCCGACAAAAACGATGACGGGCTGGCCTCGTTCACCCTCGATTGTCGGGCCCGTTCTTGCCGGCCCGTGCATCGTAGGCCGCTCGGGCGGCAGCGATCCTGGGCTGGTTGTCTTCCGCCCAGCGGATTAGCGCCGTAAGCGGCGGCATGAGGGATGCGCCGAGCGGGGTGAGCCCGTAGCGCACGGCGGGCGGTGTGGAGGGCGTGACCTCGCGCCAGACGAGGCCATCGCGTTCCAGGCTGCGCAGCGTCTCGGTGAGCATGCGGCGGGAGATGTCGGGCACGGCGCGCGCCAGGGCGTTGAAGCGTTGCGGGCCTTTCGACAGGGTCACCAGAATCAGCGTGGACCACTTGTCGCCCAGGCGGTCGAGCACGTCGCGCACCGGACAACTGCGGTGGCCCGCGACCGGCGCGGTCTTGCCACCGGCGCTCTCCACCTCGGCTGGCAGGGCGTCGTCGTCGATCATATCGGTTCCCTCGGAGTAACCATGGGCGGCATACCATCCTTCTTGTTCTCTTATGAAGGTTACTATATAAAACCTGCTCCCGTAAATGAACCTGGAGGAGGATCATGAAGCTCTACTACAGTCCCGGCGCCTGTTCGCTCTCGCCCCACATCGTGCTGCGCGAAGGCGGCTTTGACTTCGCCCTCGAGCGTGTCGATCTCAAGACCGGCGTGACCGAAGCCGGCCGCGACTACAAGACCATCAATCCCCTGGGCTACGTCCCGGCTCTGGAACTCGACGACGGCGAGGTGCTCACCGAGGGCCCGGCCATCGTGCAGTACCTGGCCGACCGGGTGCCCGACAGGCGCTTGGCCCCGCCGGCCGGCACCCTGGCGCGCTACCGGCTGATGGAATGGCTCAATTTCATTTCCACGGAACTGCACAAGGGCTTCGGCGCGCTTTTCAACCCGGCGTTTGCGGACGCAGCGAAGACCATCGTCCGCGCGCAGCTCGAGCGGCGCATCGGTGAGGCGGAAAGGCGGCTGGGCAGTCGCAGCTATGCGCTGGGCGAGGACTTCACGGTGGCCGATGCCTACCTCTTCACCGTGCTCGGCTGGGCCAAATACGTGAACGTGGATCTTTCCCCCTGGCCGGGACTGGGTGCCTATCTCGGCCGCGTCGCGGCCCGCCCGGCGGTGCAGGCGGCACTCGCGGCCGAAGGCCTGATTCCAACCTCACAATAAGGAGAAGCGCACGTGACCATCCTGTTTACTCCGCTCACCCTCGGGCCCCTCACACTGCCCAATCGCATCGTCATGGCGCCCATGACCCGCTCCCGCGCCATTGGCAACGTGCCCAACGATTTGATGGCCAAGTATTACGCGCTGCGCGCCGAGGCGGGGCTGATCATCACCGAAGGCACTTCACCCTCGCCCAACGGTCTGGGCTATGCGCGCATCCCCGGCCTCTATTCCGAGGCACAGGTCGCCGGCTGGCGCAAGGTGACGGATGCCGTGCACGCGGCCGGCGGGCGCATCTTCGTGCAGCTCATGCACACCGGCCGGGTGGGGCATCCGGCCAATCTGCCGGCGGGCGCGCGCCTGCTGGCACCGTCTGCCCTGGCCGCGCCCGGCGAGATGTGGACGGACAGTGCAGGCATGCAGCCTCACCCGGTGCCGGAGGCAATGACCGAGGCCGACATCGAAGCCGCCATCGGCGAGTTTGCCAAGGCGTGCAGCAACGCCATCGCAGCGGGTTTCGACGGCGTGGAGCTGCACGGCGCGAACGGTTATCTCATCGATCAGTTCCTCAACACCGCCTCCAACCGGCGCACGGACCGCTGGGG
Organism: Chloroflexota bacterium; assembly: GCA_049325275.1. Classification (GTDB taxonomy): domain Bacteria; phylum Chloroflexota; class Anaerolineae; order Anaerolineales; family UBA4823; genus CAIQJJ01. The sequence continues at coordinate 1,475 of JBMOLU010000071.1, read as the reverse complement.
CGGCTCCATCGAAAACCGCCTGCGCTTTGCCCTGGAAGTGGCCCGGGCGGCCGCTTCCGCCATCGGCGCCGAGCGGGTCGGCATGCGCATCTCGCCCTACAACACCTTTAACGGCATGGCGCCCGATGCGGACATGGACGCGCTCTACCTGCGGTTGGCCGAAGCCTTGAGCGACATGGGTCTTGCCTATCTGCACATCGTCGATCACAGCTCCATGGGCGCACCGGCGCCGAGCGACGAACTGAAAGCCAAGCTTCGCGCGGCCTTCAAGGGTCGCACCATCCTCTCCGGCGGCTATGACGCGGCGCGCGCCGAGGCCGATCTCGCTGCGGGCAAGGGCGATCTGGTCGCCTTCGGCCGGCCCTTCATCGCCAATCCGGACCTGGTGCACAAGCTCAGAACCGGCGCCGCGCTCACACCCGCCGACCCGGCCACTTTCTACACGCCGGACGCGAAGGGCTACACGGAATTCTGATGCGCCAGCCCACGCTGTTCATCCCCCACGGCGGCGGGCCCTGCTTCTTCATGGACTGGGACCCGCCCGACACCTGGGTTCGGCATCGCGAATTCCTGGAAATGCTGCCCACACTGTTGCCGGAACGGCCGCGGGCCCTGCTGGTGATTTCGGCCCACTGGGAGGCGCCGCGCTTCACCGTGCAGAAACAGGCCGCGCCGGCACTGCTGTTCGATTACTACGGCTTTCCGCCGCACACCTACCATCTCACCTGGCCCGCGCCCGGTGCGCCCGAACTCGCCGAACGGGTGGCAAGCCTGTTGACCCAGGGCGGCATGAGCTGCGGTTTCGATGCGACGCGCGGCTTCGATCACGGCGTCTTCGTGCCGCTCAAGGTCGCTTTCCCGGCCGCCGACATTCCCTGCGTGCAACTGTCGCTGCGCGCCGATCTCGACCCGGCCGCCCACCTGGCCGCAGGCCGGGCCCTGGTGCCCCTGCGCGAGGCGGGCGTGCTCATCATCGGTTCCGGCAACAGCTACCACAACATGAGGGTGATGATGGCGGCGATGCGCGCGGGCGCGACGCAGACACACGGGCTCGATTTCGACCAGTGGCTCACCGAGGCGGTTTGCCACCCGGATGCCCGCGAGCGCGAGCGACGCCTCGCTGCCTGGATCACTGCCCCGGGTGCCCGCGACGCCGCGCCGCGCGAAGAACACCTGATACCGCTCATGGTCGTCGCCGGCGCAGGCGGGGCCGATCCCGGTGCGAAGATTTTCGAGGACCGTGTCCTGGGCGCGGTGCAAAGCGCCTTTCGCTTCGGCTGAGATTGTCGTGGAGCATCAAGATTGCTCCAGTTTCGCTCCACGCTTCCTTCCCACACTCGGTCGCCCTCATGCAGTTGCGCTTCGCTTCGTTCGCTGTGATCAACTTACGGTGGGACTTTCACCCACAGGAGTGCGCCCATGCCGGGCGCACAGAAAAAAGGCCAACCGAGAGTGGTTGGCCTTTATATTGGTGG
>JBMOLU010000070.1:0-4965 GCA_049325275.1 Chloroflexota bacterium | reverse complement strand
GATTCTAACGATGCGAAAACGGCTTTCTTTTTTGATGCTCTTTCTGCTCCTCGGCAGCATTCTGTTTGGATATATCGAGGGAATTCGGATTCTTCTGATCAAGATCGAACTCAATAGGCTTGGAAAACTAGCACGCCACTACGCTGTCAGTGGCTATTATGATGACGCCCTTTGTAAGACTCCCGCAGTACTTGATCGCGCGATCCAAGTTTTGCGCGATGATTACGGCATTACAACGATCTCGTATACGCTTAATTTGTCCCCCACGGAAGCAATCGTTGATGCATCTCTGTTATTGCAACTCGATGGGGATGGCGAGGTCGATTGCAGGTTAGATCGAGAGATGTTCTCTTCTGGGTATACGTGGCTATCGGTGTACGATGCATGGGCTGGTGGGGCACGCATGCATACATTGGAGGACAGAATCAAACAAGAAGCATTGCCCATGATGCTGGATAAGAACCGCATCCAAATCCACTTGTGTAGTGATCGGCCAGGATATAGCTACAACGAGGAAAACCATCAGTGTACTCCCCAAGACGACATCGGACGAAGCTACGATGGTGGCGATGAAATGCGCATAGAATTATCCTATGAGTACCCCTTGGGCTCGTTTTTCGGTTTAGATATAAAAAGGCTACGATTCAGCGCAGTATATACCGGTAGAGCAGATTGCTATCGTGTGGGCTGTATCGGCGGCATGGTGTTTAAGTTTAGTAAGCCAATCACAACGGATTACACCTTGGAAATCTTTTCTATGGAACAGGGGTGGCAGGTAGTTGAGTGTCCTTACAGCGATGCCCCCGATCCATTTGGTTGTTCTAGGGAGAGTGTTCGGGTACAGGTTGCGGAGCCACCGCGGGTATGACGCCCTATCAGCCCACGCGGTGGGTTCTCTGGGTAGAAGCCGGTCAAGGGCCGGAAGGGTCTATGCTTGCTCAGGTAACGCCTGACCCCTGGCCGGAAAATCTTCCATCGTTGGCAGATGAATTGGGAGGAAAAAGTGCGGTCTAGGACAGCCGCCTCGAAATCTGACCACGCCAAAGCCATCGCTGTCTGGATGGCTGCCCGATCGACGGCCGCGACAGAGCTTGCTGCCCGTTCTCCCAGCCTGCCGGCGAACACAGACAGCCGCAGGACGATTTATGGCACGCTGCCCGGCTGCCAATCGGGAGCATTCCCTGCCTGGGCAAGCCGAGTGGGAGCAATCTGCCCGGCCAGGATTTGTTGCACATCCAACTTGTAAACGCCGCCATCCAGCCCGGTGTATATGATCCAGCGCCCATCTGGCGACCAGCTTGGCCGCCAGGATCGATTCCAGAAAACCACGTTGCCCGGCATATCTTCGGGGGAATCATCCAATTCGGCCAGATCGGCGAACCCGCTGCCATCGGCGTTGATCCAATGCAGTCGCGTCTCCCCATTCATCGTAGAAACAAACAGCAGGCGCGTCCCATCCGGTGACCAGGACAGATCCCCAAAACTGTAAATGGACTCGGCTTGTGAAAGCCCTGTCTCTTTGCGCCATTCCCACAACGTGGTTTCTTCCACCGGTTGCCCCTGGGTGACCGGCCCGACCGCGAAACGTTTCAACGCATAGCGATCGCCGCCTGCTCTGTGCGAGAAATAAGCGATCTGGCTGCCATCTGGCGACCAGGCCAGCAGGCCACGCTCGGCCCAGCCGTTCACCGGCAGGCCCAGATTGACTTTTTGGCCATCCGCCACCGAAACCAGCGCCAGTTCACTTCTCGAATCTACATACGCCAGCGTCTTCCCATCCGGCGACCAGGCCACGCTCGCCCAAGTCAAAGACTCATCCAGCAGGCGGCGTTCGCCGGAGCGATCGGTTTTGAGCAGGTAGAGACGCTGCCCACCCTCCATTTCCCGCGTGATGGAACCATCCGGGTTGTGCGTCAGCTTACCGGGTGGGGCGCTTACCAGCGCCAGCCAGCTACTATCCGGCGACCAGGCCAGGAACGGTACCTCCCAGAACAGGGAAAACGGCTGCTCCGGCGTCAGCAGCGTGAGGTTCGCGCCGTCCCGGTCAACCGTGTAGATATTTGCCATATCTTCCTCGCCGTAGCGGGTGGACTGGGCAGAAAACGCCAAACGGCTGCCATCTGGCGACCAGGTGGGGGTCGTCAGGCTGGCGTCGTTGGCGCTTGCCAGCCGGAAAAACTGCCCGCTGCTCGAATCCAGGACGGCGATTTCACTGCGCTCGCCGGCATACGAGGCAAAGGCAATTGCCTGGCCCCATGCGATTGCATTCGGGAACGTCGCCATCGTCTGGGTGAATGCCGTTCGCTCCGTGGGAACTATTGTGGGAGAGATTTCTGTTACCGGGATAGAAGAAATTGGGGCCGCGGGGGTTGGAATTTCAATAGAGGGAATCAAGTTCCCTGAAACAGGCTGCCACTGTGGCGACATGCCTGACCCCAACAAAACCGGTTGCGCCTCGCCACGCAGTGCCGCACCCACATCCAAACGATAAATGGGAATATTCTTCTCGCCACTGAACAGGGCCGCATACACCAGCCATTGCCCGTCCGGCGACCAGTTCGGCGTCCAATGCGACTGCCAGATACCATATTGCGAGCCTTCCGGGACTCCCTCCGTCATCGGCTTTTCGATTTCAGCCAGCGCCGCCAACCCGGAGCCATCGGCGTTGACCACACTCAACATGGCCTTGCCGCTGTCGGTGGAAATGAACGACAGGCGGCTGCCATCCGGCGACCAGGCCAATTCCCCCACATTCAAAATCAGTAAGGATTGCGGATCGTGTTCGATGGTCAACAGTGTCTGTTCTGCGCCATCGCCACCTTGCAAAGCGGCGGCATTCAACAGGCGCAATTCCACCCTGGTTGCCTGGAAGGAGCTATCTGTCCAGAAATAGGCCAGGGTCTTGCCTTCCGGCGACCAAGCCAGCGTGCGATTGGTATCCCAAATCGCCCCTGTCGCCAGGACACGGGCGCTCAGATCATTCACGTCGAACGCCACCAGTTCAGACGCCCTGTTGATGAAAATGAGATAGCGGCCATCCGGTGACCAGAGCGGGGTTGCATCGATATGGGTTTCGACCGGCAGCGGAATCTGCTGGCCCGAACCGTCGGTGCGGATCAGATAAATGTCCGCCGGGGGCCGGCGAACACCCTGTTGGCCGGCCTGGTCAATATACTCGAAGGTGGCATGCACCGCGGCCAGCCAGGTGCCATTCGGCGACCAGGCCATATCCCACCATTCTTCGTCGGGTTGGCTGTGGGTAAGCTGGATCATTTCAGAGCCGTCGGCGTTCATGACCCACAGCTCACTGTAGGGGAATTTCACGCCGAGATCTTCAAAGGACGCCGGGCCTTCCCCCTCGGGATAAATCGATGCCTGGAAAGCAATCCGCTGCCCCTCGGGCGACCACAACGGCTCATGCGCCTGCGGCAGGTTGAACTGCTGCTGCCCGTCGAAGTTGATCAGGTTGAGGCCATCTATGCCGCCGTAGGCGATCAGGCCCGGGGAAGGCAATGCGGGAGGCATGGTTGGCTCAGGGGTCGCCGACGGCTCGAGCATTTTTGTTGATTCAGGGGTTGCTGTGGATGTGGGGCGTGCCGCGGCCGGCAGGCCCCATTGGATGGCCGCCACCACCGCCAACAACAGCAAAACCATCGAGATGGCTGTGCCAGCCAGTTCGAAGAACTTTTTGTACATCAGATTTCTCCTGATACGTGTCTGGATTTTGCCAGGCTTGCCAACAGAGGGAAGCAGAACAGAATGCGACGCGCCATGTGTGTCCCAGCGCGCCTGCATGGCTTGCGAGAGGCGCGGCGCCAGCGCCACGACCTGCCCGGCATACGCCCGGCAAGAGGCGCAGTTTTCCAGGTGTGCATCGAACAAAGCGCGCTGCCACTCTTCCAAGGCACCAGGGGGCTGGTGGATATATTCGATCACCTGTTCGTGGGTCAAAGAAGTTGGCCTGGTCATCATTTTTCGACCCTCCTGCCCAACAACCCCCCCATGCGTTCGTGCGCCTGGCGTAGGCGGTGGTGGATGGTGCGTTCGCTCACGCGCAGTACCTGGGCGATTTCGGCAATGGGCAAATCGTGGTAATAACGGAACACGATCGGCAGGCGCAGGTTTTCCGGCAAAGCGTGGATGGCCTGCCACACGGCCTGGTGGCTCTCGTTTTGGATAATGAAATCCTCAGGGTGTTCCGATTCTGTTCCGTGAAGGTGGAAAAGGACTTGCAGGGCCTGCGCCAGCCGCTCACGAGTACGGCGTTTACGCAGGCGTCCGCGGCAGGTGTTGAGCGTGATTGCATACAACCAGTTGGTGAACGTACATTCGCCGCGGTAGCTATCCAGGCGTGCAAACGCCTGCACCAGCGCGTCCTGGGTGGCTTCATCGGCCTCGGCAGGATCGTCGAGCACCGACAGCGCCATGCGGAACAGTGCCGGGCGGTAAGCTTCCACCAGGGTGGTCATATATTGCTCATCGCCAGCCTGGCAATGGGTTAGAATTTGTGCAATTTCCGATCGGTTCATCTGTTTTATAGACGCGTATGGCAGGAGAAAGCTGAAGGGCAATTATACGTTTTATAGGGTGAGATCGATAGCTGGATGCAGCCCTAATCGGTGGTGGATAACCTGCAAGCACGTGATAAGATAGCGCCCTCATCCTTTCGGTAAAGGTGCTGCCTCCTGTGAGACAAATCGTATCACGCTGGCTTCTTTTCACGCTCATTTTGCTGCTTCCCCTGCTCTTTTGGCAACTTCAAGCCCTGTGGGGATCACAAACCCAACCACAAAAATCGCCTGCGGCTCCAAAACCGCGTGTCTGGAAGCCAAAAACAGACCGGGACTGCCCGTGTTGCCGGACAGAAGCCGCTGGCGGGAGCAATCCATCCGTTGTTTGCGCTGAGCATATCATCCCCTGGAAGATGCGCAAAGGGATTGGGGGAAGAAAGAAGGGGGTTCGAAC
>JBMOLU010000069.1:0-172698 GCA_049325275.1 Chloroflexota bacterium | reverse complement strand
GGCCGCCGCCGTTGCAGGTGACGCCGTTGAGCACGAAGGTCGTCGGGTTGGTGTTGGTGCCGCTGTGCGTGCCCTGGACGCCGAAGCTGACCGAGCCGCCGTTAGCGGGGATGTTGCCGTTCCAGTGTGAGGTCGGGTTGCTGGCGGTGACGTTGGCGCCCGACTGGGTCACGGTGGCGTTCCAGGCGCTGGTGACCTGCTGGCCGTTGGCGTAGCTGTAGGCCAGCGTCCAGCCCTGGATGGGGCTAGCGCCGTTGTTGGTGATCTTGATTTCGGCCGTGAAGCCGCTGTTCCAACTGTTGGCCGTGTAAGCCACCTGGCAGCCGCCGGTGCCTGGGTTCGTCGGCGTGGCCGTGGTCGGTGTTACGCTGGTAGGGGTTACCGTGGTGGGGGTGACGGTGGTCCCACCGAGAGCGGCTTGAAGGGCATAGTAGGCCGGCTTGGCCTGGTAGTTGTTGTCGAAGATCAGGGCATCGCCCTGGCCGGGGAAGACATCGGGAACCCAGGAATACTTGTCAGGGATGCCCCAAACTTGCAGGGCCTTACAGGCGGGTTGGGCCAGGCAGCGATCGATGACGTTGCGGTAGACGGTGGCCTGGGCGGTCAGGTTGGCCTGCGAGATGGGGGTGGGGTAGCGCACGTCCATCTCGGTGATGTAGATTTCGAGACCGAGGTTGGCGAAGCGCTGCATGTTACTGGCGAAGCTCTGGTAGTCCATGCCGCCGGCGAGGTGCATCTGGAAGCCGATCCCGTCGATGGGCACGCCGCGTGCTTTGAAGTCGGCGATCATGTTGTAGGCGCCGGTAGACTTGCTGTTGACGGTCTCGATATTGTAATCGTTGTAGATCAGCTTGGTGGTGGGGTCGGCGGCGCGTGCACGGCGGAAGGCGAGTTCGATGTACTTCTGGCCGATGGTGTTATACCAGATAGAAGTGCGGTAGGAGCCGTCTTCATTGAAGGCTTCGTTGACCACGTCCCAGACGTAGATCTGGCCGTCGTAGTGGTTCATGACCGTGTCGATGTGGTCGTACATGACGCTGGTCAGGCTGGCTTCATTCCAACTGCCGTTGCTAACCCAACTCGGAAGCTGGCTGTGCCAGACGAGGGTGTGGCCGTGGACCTTCATATTGTTGGCCTGGGCAAACTGGACGTGCTGGTCGGCGGGCGGGAAGTTGTAGGTGTTTTGGGAAGGGTGGATGGCATCGAATTTCATGTGGTTTTCGGGGGTCATGATGTTGAATTCGGTGCGAGCGACTTCCTGGTATTGGGCCGCATCGGAGATGTTCCAGAAGTTGTTGATGGAAGCATAACCGATGAGGAATGAGCCGGCCAGGTCGCGCAAGCGTTCGCCGGTGGGAGCGGCTTGCGGTGCGGCCGAGGCAGGGGCAAGGCCCATCGCCAGCAGGAACGTCAGTAAGACGCTGACGACGAACAGCTTGTGGCCCCAGCGCAGGGGATGGTGGTGGGTGTGATGCATGGGTTTCTCCTTTTGGTTGTTTCCGCTTGTCAGGGCGGTTTGAAGGTGCCAAACTCATGGAAACGTCTCTGCAGATGCGGCATACAAGCATTCCTGCCGGTACTGCGTGTAAGCGTTCACATAAATTGGCCTTTTGAAGGTGCAGCATGGCTTGGCTAATCAAGCCCAAGACACGCTGCACCGACTGACAGAAGTTATGCCTTTATTTCCTGTTTTGCGATTATCAGGCGACGCTTACTCCACGGTGTATGTCACCGCATTGAACTCGCCCGAACACTGTGGGTTGCAGCTCGCCGGCAGCGAGAAGTTGTAAATCCGGCCGTTGTTGATCAGTTGATCGTTGGCATCGTAAACGCGGATCCGGTAGCTGGTTCCACCGTTGGTCGTCGGCCGGATCAGGTAGCTCTGGCCCATATCGGCGTTCATGGTGGCGGCTACCCAGGCGCCGTTTTCATAGTAATCGACGCCGTGAATGCCGTTCTGCAGATGAGTGATACCGATCGGCGTCCACCAGATTTGGGCATCCTTGAGAAAGCCGATATTGATATCGCCGGTGTAGCCGGGCGCTTCGACGAATTCCCACGTCACCTGGCGGTTGTTCCAGTGGTCGGGGAGCAGATTTCCTACCGGTTGGCCGTCTTTCATGAACAGACTCAGGGAACCTTTTGCCAGGTCGACGTGATAGCGGTCGTCGCGGCACCAGCCGTTGGCGTCCTGGCAACTGTCGGCGACGATGAAGTCGAGCGTGGCGCCGTTGTAGGCGTCGCTGATCCAACTGCCGTTGCGGCAGAAACTGGCGTTCGGGGCGCCATCGTTGATCCCGGTGCAGTAGTCGCCGATCGTCACGCGGATCCAGCGCCCGCAGTTCAGGCCGTTATTGAACATGCCGATCTGGCTGGCGTACTGCGGCGCAATCGGGCGTGTCAGCATCGTGGCGTAATCGCCGGGCGTATCCTGGACGTTGAAGGCCACGAAATTCTGCGAGTCGAGCGCTGCCTGGGTGATGCCGCAGCCGCCGTAGGGCATGCCCAAGGCATCAAAGTAGGTGGCGTTTCCGGTGTAGCCTTCCGGCGTCGTTGTGGGCGGGGTGGCGGTTGGCGGCGTGGTGGTCGGTGGCGTTGCCGTGGGTGGGGTGCTTGTTGGCGCCGTGGGGGTGGCTGATGGTGGAACGGCCGTGGTGGGGACCACTGTGCCGCCGTTGCAGGTGACGCCGTTGAGCAAGAAGGCCGTCGGGTTGGTGTTGGCGCCGCTGTGCGTGCCCTGGACGCCAAATGAGACCGAGCCACCGTTGGCGGGGATGTTGCCGTTCCAGTGCGAGGTCGGGTTGCTGGCGGTGACGTTGGCGCCCGACTGGGTCACCGTGGCGTTCCAGGCGCTGGTGACCTGCTGGCCGTCGGCGTAGCTGTAGGCCAGCGTCCAGCCCTGGATGGCGCTGGCGCTGTTGTTGGTGATCTTGATCTCGGCTGTGAAGCCGCTGCTCCACTGGTTGGCGGTGTAGCTTACCTGGCAGACGCCCGGCATGGATGTAGGCGGAACCACTGTGGTGGGCGCGGCCGTGGTTGGAACAACCGTCGTAGGCGTGGTGATCGTTGTGGCGACGAAGTCGTTTCCGCTGGCTGTGCCGTTGAAGGTTCGTTGGCTGGGTTCGAACGCATCGTTGGGTGCTGTAGAGCCGGGCAGTGCAGGCCAGAAGGTGGTACCGTTCGGCAGCAGGGCGCCGGCCTGGTAGTAACCGTTCGCATTGGTTTCAGCAAGGAAGGTGATGTGGCCGTACTCGTTGGCGTAGTAGAGCGAGATGCCTGCCAGGCCCGGCCCCGTGCTGCTGCCGCTGCGTACATAGCCACTGATGAACGTAGCCGTCGGCGTGGCCGTGTGGGTTGCCGGATTGGTCGGTGTGGTCGGAACGGCGGTCGTGGGGACCACTGTGCCGCCGTTGCAGGTGACGCCGTTGAGCAAGAAGGCCGTCGGGTTGGTGTTGGCGCCGCTGTGCGTGCCCTGGACGCCAAACGAGACCGAGCCGCCGTTGGCGGGGATGTTGCCGTTCCAGTGGCTGGACGGGTTGCTGGCGGTGACGTTGGCGCCCGACTGGGTCACCGTGGCGTTCCAGGCACTGGTGACCTGCTGGCCGTCGGCGTAGCTGTAGGCCAGCGTCCAGCCTTGGACGGCGCTGGTGCTGTTGTTGGTGATCTTGATCTCGGCCGTGAAGCCGCTGTTCCAACCGTTTGGGGTGTAGGTCACCTGGCAATTGCCGGGCTCCAGCTTTGTCGGCGCAGCCGAGGCAGGTGCAAGGCCCATTGCCAGCAAGAAGGCCAGCAAAAGGCTGACGACAAACAGCTTGTGGCCCCAGCGCAGGGGCAGATGGTGCAAATGATTCATGGGTGTTCTCCTTGTCTCCGGTCAAAGCGTGCTAAGGGTTCGTGCAGACCACGCCGTTGAGGGCGAAGCTGGTCGGGTTGGTGTTGGTGCCGCTGTGCGTGCCCTGGACGCCGAAGCTGACCGAGCCGCCGTTGGCGGGGATGTTGCCGTTCCAGTGGCTGGACGGGTTGCTGGCGGTGACGTTGGCGCCCGACTGGGTCACCGTGGCGTTCCAGGCGCTAGTGACCTGCTGGCCGTTGGCGTAGCTGTAGGCCAGCGTCCAGCCCTGGACGGCGCTGGCGCCATTGTTGACGATTTTGATGTTGGCGGTGAAACCGTTATTCCAGCTATTGGGGGTGTAAACCACCTGGCAGCTGCTGGCGACGGGCGTTGTCGGGGTAGGCGTGCGCGTGCACAGCGGTGGCGGGGTCATGGTTGCCATAGAACTGGTGCGGCTGTTGTTGGTCTCGTTGCTTTCAGCAACCACATTCGTCCAGTCGGCCATTGCGACCACCTGGCCGGGCCATGGCGTGTTGCTGGGTGTCGGCAAGACGGATGGCTCGAGCGGCAGCGGGTAGTGCAGCGTGATCGATTCTCCCGCGGCCAGGCCGTCCACAATCTGGATGCTGCCTTCAACGGCTACTTCGAAGCTGCCTGCGGGTGCAGCACCCGCATTCATCACGGTGACGCGAAACTCGTAACCGTTGTACTCGTTGACGCAGCCTCCGCCTTCGTACCCGATCATGCTTTCGTAAAAGGAGGTAATCACCAGGTCAGGTTGGATGCTGGTCGGCCTGGCGACGAAATCGTTCTCGATAGACACTTCGCCAAGGGTGCGCGAGGCCGGCTCAAAGGTATAGCCGGCTAGCTCCGGCCAATACGTCATCCCGATGACGCCGCAACCGTTGCCGATAAAATACCCGTTGGAATCGGTCGTAGCGTAGTGTGAGACGATATCGTTCACGTTGCGGTAGATTTTGACGCCCGGTAAACCGGCGCCACTGTTGCTGCCGAGGCGTACGTAACCGGCGACTGCCGGGCAGGTGGTAACGGTTGGCGTCCGGGTAGCCGTTGGCGTGCGTGTCGGGGTTGCTGTGGGGGTGTGCGTCGGCGTGACCGTGCCGCCGTTGCAGGCCAAGCCGTTTAGCATGAATGCAACCGGTGAGGCATTGGTACCGCTGTGTGTGCCTTGCACGCCGAAGCTGACCGAACCGCCATTGGCGGGGATGTTTCCGTTCCAGTGTGTGGTGGGGTTGCTGGCGGTCACATCGGCGCCGCTCTGGCTGACGGTGGCGTTCCAGGCGCTGGTGATCTGCTGTCCGTTGGCGTAGCGCCATTCGAGCGTCCAGCCTTGGATCGGGCTGCTGCCCAGGTTGGTGATTTTGACGTCGGCGGTATAGCCGGTGCCCCACTGGTTGACGGTGTAGTCCACTTTGCAGGCATTGGCCGGGGCGTTCCCCTGGACGATGGTCAGCGGATTTCGGTTGCGGTCCAGGGTGGTCGTCATCGTGAAGCCATCGTACGAGCAGCCGTTGCTCGTCCAGGGCGGGACGATGACTTTGACGGTGAGATGGTGTGTGGTGTCGGGCAAGAGAGGAATGTTGACACGCGCCGGGTTCGTGGCGCTGAAGCTGCCCACCACCGAAAACGTGCCTGATTCGCTCGTCACTTCGACCGTAGTTTGCCCGGACGTGTAAACCGGGACGACGATTTCCTGTTCGAGCAGGTTGGTGGGGGAGGTCACCGGTTCCACCAGCAGCGGTGGGATGGTGTACTGCGGGCAGATCGTAGGAGTGATGGTCGTCGGCCGGGGCGTGCTGGTGCTGGTGGCGGGGGTAACGGTGGCCGTGCCGTTCAGAGCTGCCGTGAGCGCCGGGAACCACTGCGCGGCCATTTTCTGATCGCCGGCGCTGTTGGGATGGACGCCATCGTACGTGTCGGTGGCCGTATCGAAGCCCGTCCACTGATCGACCACCGTAACCGGCGACTGCGCCGTCGACTTGCCTGCTGCCCATGCCGGGATGGCGCTATTGAAATCGACGGCCCGCTGGGCGCATTCCGGGCACGTGCTGGGGTTCAATGGAATGATTTGGGCCACCAGGATTTTCATATTGGGATTGTTGTCCCGCATCTGGTCGACCAATTTGCTGAACGCGGCCAGGATTGTAGCCGGCGAGCGATTGCTCCAGACATCGTTGGTGCCCAGATGCATGATCACGATGTCCGGGTTGGTGGCTGCGAGCCAGCCGGGTAAAAGATTCTGGTCGGCGATATTGGTAGCCAGGTAGCCGCCGTGGCCTTCGTTGTCGCCGTCGTGGGCTACACCGCAGCCCTGCGGCGGCAGGGTGCCGACGAAATCGATGTCCGTGTAGCCGGCATCTTGTAACTGGTTCCACAGCAGGGCGCGCCAGCAGCCTGGCGAACCGGTGATCGAATCGCCCAGCGGCATGATGCGCGTGGTAGCCGCTCGCGTAGGCTGGCCTGGGCTGGCGATCCAGATCGAAAGAGCCAGTACGGGTGCCAGTAGCAGGCTCAGTAGTCTTGAAACTCTTTTGACGTACATCGTTCTCTCCTTTTGCCAATGAAAGCAGGGTTACGGGGTTGTACAGGCTACGCCGTTGAGGCTGAAGCCTGTGGGATGCGCGTTGGTGCCGTTGTGGGTGCCCTGGATGCCGAACGAAACCGAGCCACCGTTGGCCGGGATGGTGCCGTTCCAGTGACTGGACGGATTGCTGGCGGTGACGTTCGCGCCGCTCTGGCTGACGGTGGCGTTCCAGGCGCTGGTGACTTGCTGGCCGTTGGCGTAGCGGTAGGTCAGCGTCCAACCCTGGATGGCGCTCGATCCATTGTTGGTGATCTTGACGTCGGCGGTGAAGCCGCTATTCCAGGTGTTGGCGGTGTAAGCCACCTGGCAGGCGCCCGGCGCCGGGACGGTGGGGGTCGCTGTCGGTGTGGCGGTCTGCGTGGGGGTTGGGGTGATTATGGAGATGGCGACGAAATCGTTTGCGGTGGCCGTACCGTCGAAGGTGCGTTGGCTGGGTTCGAAGGCATCGCTGGGCGATGTGGAGCCGGGCAGTGCCGGCCAGAAGGCCGTACCGTTTGCCAGCAAGATGCTGGCCTGGTAATAACCATCCGCATCGGTTTCGGCGAGCAAGGTGATGTGGCCGAATTCATTGGCGTAGTAGAGCGAGATGCCTGCCAGGCCCGGTCCCGAACTGCTGCCGCTGCGCACGTAGCCGCTGACAAACGCCGGCGTTGCCGTTGGCGTTCGGGTCAGAGTGGCTGTGGGGGTTGGTGTGTGGGTCGGCGTCAGTGTGCCACCGTTACAGGCTATTCCGTTGAGCGCAAAGTCCAACGGCGGCTCGTTTGTTCCGGTGTGTGTACCCTGGATGCCGAACGAGACCGAGCCGCCGTTGGCCGGGATGGTGCCGTTCCAGTGAGAAGCCGGATTGCTGGCGGTGACATTCGCACCGCTTTGGCCGACTGTGGCGTTCCAGGCGCTGGTGATCTGCTGGCCGTTGGCGTAGCGGTAGGTTAGCGTCCAACCCTGGATGGGGCTGCTGCCGTTATTGATAATCTTGACGTCGGCGGTAAAACCGTTGCCCCACTGGTTGGCGGTGTAGCTCACCCGACAGGCGCTGGGGGGCACCTCTGTCGTCGGAACGCTCGTTCCCTGGACGATGGTCAGGGGCGCCCCGTCACGATCGTAGGTTGTGGACAGCGTGTAGCCACCATACGAGCATCCGTTGGGGTTGGTGACTTGCTTGACGTGCCCGGTCACGCGCAGGTTGTGGGTGGTGTCTGCCAGCAGTGGGATGGTAATGCGGGCCGGGTTGGCGGTGGTGAAGTTACCCGTCACCGTGTACGTGCCCGATTCGCTGACGACGCGGACCCAGTCACTGTTACCGATACGGACGACGATTTCCTGTGCCAGCAGTTTTGTTGGTGAGGTCACCGGTTCTACCCATAAAGGCTCGGGTGTGCCGAGGGGGCAGACGGTGGCAGAGATCGAAGGGGTTGGCGTGTGGGAGGGTGTTCGTGTTGCGGTTGCAGGCGGTGTTTGCGGTGTATCGGTGGGGAGGGGCGTGCTGGTTGGTGTGACCGTGGTGGGATTGCCCGGTTCGACGCCCCAAATCAGTTGTCCGTTGCGGTAGAGCGTAATCCGGTTCCAGTCGGTGTATGCTGTCTTGGCGCCGTCGAACGAGTAGTCGTTCGTCTGGGTGTAGTCCGACCAATCGTTCTTGTTGATACGCGCCTGGATAGCGCCGCTTTCGGCATAGGGTGCCAGCGTGCCGGCGTCGACCGAAAAACTCAACTCCAGGTAACGATCGGCTGTCGGCTGAGCGGGGCTTACGTTGGTGAAGGAGGCGTTGACGTTGCTGCAACCGACGATGGCGTACAGGCAGCCATATTGATCGGTCGCAGCGGTATCCGTGGTAAACCAGTAGCGTACGGTTAATTCGTGTAGCGGTACGTACTGCAAGCCGTAGCCGGTGTTGACGATGTTCATGTAGGCGGTAATCTGATTCGACGTTGCACCGGTATTCATCGTCAGGTACTGCACCTTCAGGATTTTTGTGGGATCCGGCGGGGTGGTCGGTGTGGGCGAGGGGAATGGCCCGCTCTTGGCAGTCATGTGGGCGGCGTGCTGGCGGAAAACTGCCAGTTCTGGGGCGCCGGCCATAACGCCAAACTTCGTGTCGACGGCGTGGTCTGCATACCACCAGAAGGCCGAGCCATCCCCGCCGCTGGCTTCTATCTCGCCGAAGAAGGCTTCCCACCACTCGGTACGGATGCCGGTATGCGAGTTGAACTCCCCCATGAAGAAGGGCTTGCCGATCACGTCGTGCGACTCGTTAATCCAGGTACGGATCAAGGCCCGCGTTTCCTCGATGCTCAAGTCGGCCCACTCTTCCGTGGGGTAAGGGTGCGCCGATGTAAAATCGATGTACTCAGACTGGTGAATGTAAATGAATGGGTTGCCTTCGTCCCCACCAAAACCGAAGCGGCTTTCATGAGCCTCCAGGCCGGTGCCGAGCATGTGGTTGGAGTCGATGGCCTTGATATAGGCTCCCATTTCGTCCACCCAGGCCCGCAACGTGGCGCCGCTGACGTTTTCTTCCGGCGAAACCCCCTGATAGCGCGGTTCGTTCATCAGCTCCCAGGCAAAAATGGTTGGCTCGTTCTTGTACTGGATGCCGCTGTAGTGATTGGTACGGTTAAGGACATACTGGACGTAGTTTTTATATTGGCTGAAGCAGCCCGGGCAAACATCCTTATTGAAAAAAATTGCCCGTCCGGGATGCCCACCCGTCAACCCTTCCCATTCCAGGCGGGTGTCGATGCCGCCGTAAGCTTCCCAGTAATTCTCGAAAACGGGTAAGAGTTTGATGCCGTGATTTTTCGCCGATTCGATGATGTAGTCGAACAACATGAACTGCGCTTCGTTGTACACCCCCTCCGCCGGTTCGAAACCGTGCCATGTTTCGTGGCTGAACATCCACAGCCGCACCACCCCAACCCCATCGGCCTGCAAGCGAGCCATGTGGGCGTCGATGCGCGGCTTGTCCATAAACCGGTTCTCGATATCCGCTTGCGTCGCCGTGCTGCTGCCATCTCCAAACGTAAAAAAATCATACACGTTGGTTCCGGCGAAGTAATAGGGTTTTCCGTCCAGGCAAAAATGAACGCCGCAGCGGTAAACAAACCCGGCCGGGGCTGCGGCTGCCGGTATTGGCTGGCCTGCCCAACGGGAACCAAACGGAGTGAGCAGGACGAGCAGGATAAGTACAGAAAACAGGCGTGTTGTTCGTGACGTTTGTTTCATCGTTTTCCTCTTTATGATCTGGCACTGGGTGGTTACACACGGCTGCCGAAACCGGCCATCGGTTGCCCGCAATTCGTATCCATAACGTGTGCTGATAGATTTGCCATCAGTGGGATAGTTTCGCCCAGGAAAGTATCCGCTTTGATCATAAAGAGCGCGAAAAGCGCACGAAAATACACTTTTGTCTGGCCCCCTTCGCCATTTACCGCTTCTGCCCCGGCCTGCGAGCTTGTAAAGGTTTTACCCCCTAGCAGGGTGTCGGAGAGACCCCCGTTAAGACTTCCGAAGTCTTCTCCGACAGGCTGCTAGCAATTTCTGCGCCGTTATGCCAGGGCACGTTCTATATTTCGTAGTCCATTGCCGTCATCCATCCGTGCGCCAGGGCATACAGCACGGCCTCTGTGCGGCTGGCCACCTGAATTTTGTGGTAAATGCGTGTCAGGTGGGTCTGTACCGTGCGATCGCTAATACTGAGCTGGCGCGCAATTTCCTTGTTGGTAAAACCCTTGCCGGCGAGCGCCAGAACTTCCAGTTCCCGCCCACTTAGCCGGTCGGACGAACCGTTGTGGGCAGGGCTTGTGTCCGGCGATGTGCCGCCGGCTATGCTGCGGATAGTATGGATGATTTCTTCCAGGCTGGCGTTTTTGGGCAGGTACCTGTCGGCTCCGGCTTCGCCGGCCTGGCGCTGGCAGTCTTCATCGCGGCATCCTGCCAGGATTAAAACTTTCATCGCTGGCTGCCGGGTTCGCACCCACCGCACCACTTCCACGCCGCTCATTCCGCCCAGGCATACGTCGATCACGAGCACGTCGGCCGGTTGCACAGCCAGGTGCGCGCAGGCCGCCTCGCCGTTTTCGGCCTCGCCGACCACGCATAAACCACGTTCGGCCTGCAAAGCCTGGCGTAGGCCATAACGGACAACCGGGTAGTTATCGACCAGAAAAATGCGTACGTTGGGCATCGGGTTTTCTGTCCAGGGCAAACAGGGCTTCCAGCGTGACGGCATATTGGCCAGCCTGTTCGCTTGTGGCGTTTTTGAGGTGGTGTGTCGCACCGTGCAAAAAGCGTTTTATTACAGCGTGTGTCAGGGCATCCAAACGCTGGCGCTCGGCTTCACCGGCATGCGGCCAGCGGCGCAGGCTGCGTTCGATTTCGGCTTTGCAAATCGCTTGCGCCTGTGCGTGTAACCCGGCGACTATCGGGATGATGTCCTGTTGCCGCTGCCACGCTTCGTAGCCGGTTACTTCTTCATCCACGATTGCTGCCACCTGGGGGATCGTATCTTTGCGCAGTTCCAGCGATTCTCGTTGGGCAGCCTTCAGGGTATCCAAATCATCATAAAGGATATTGGGCAGGCTGGCAACCTCGTGGCTGATGTTGCGCGGTACGGCGATGTCTATCAAAACGAGCGGGCGGGAGCGTTCTCGACTGGCGTGGCAGATCGTATCCGGAGTGATAAGGGGATACGGCGCGCCAGTGCAGGCGATCACGACGTCGGCCGTGCACAGGGCTTCCTCGAGCCGTTCTAACGGCCACGCCTGTCCCTGGACGCGCTCTGCCAGTTCCAGGCCCCGCGCAAGCGTACGGTTGACGATGGTAAGCTGCCGTATGCGGCGCTTGCGCAGGGCTTGTGCCGCCAGTCCTGCCATTTCACCTGCACCAACGACAACGGCGTTTGCCTTGCTCAGGCTGCCGGCTGCCTGTTCTGCCAACCGTACGGCCAGCGAACCGATGCTTGTGGGGTTGCGCCCGATGGCGGTCTCGTTGTGGGCGCGCTTTCCGGCGCGTATTGCCCGGCAGAACAATTCCGTCAGCGTATCGCCGAGCCGGCCGCGCTGCCGGGCGGTCTCGAGGCTGGTGGCCACCTGTCCCAGGATTTGCGCCTCACCCAACACCAACGACTCCAGTCCGGCGGCTACCCGGCACAGGTGTTCGGCGGCCGCACGATCCCGGTATTCGGCGACGTGTGCGGCAAATTTATCCAGTGGGATCCCTCCGATTTCTTCGAGCAGGGCCAGTACCGGGCCACGCGCGCCGACGGCATAGACCTCCAGCCGGTTGCAGGTGGACAGGATGGCATACTCATCCAGCCCAGGGCGCTCGACGAGCAGGTCCGCCTGGCGTTCGACCGGGCAGGCAAAGCGCTGGCGTAAATCCAGCGGTGCGGTCTGGTAGGTGATGCTCATGCCATAAATGTCCATAGGCTTCTTGGATGGTGGCCATTCGGGCCGCCGTTTTGTGGGCAAGATGCCCGCCTTCCCGGGTAGGGGTGTTCGGGTTGCCAGTCCTGGCAGGCCTTACGGGGTTAACAGCACCTGGCGGGCCAAAGCCAGAGCGGCATCCTCCTCACCCTGCCGCATGAGATCGAGCAAGGGCGTTTCCTCGAGTAAGTGCTGCCATAGGCGTTGGCGTTGTGTGTAAGGCAATCCGCGCTGCGCCACTTCGGCGCGCAGGGCCTCGGCGTGTTCGAGAAAACGGCTGTACTCATGCCCCAGGCTTTTCTCTAGCACGCGGCGCAGGTGGGCGGCCAGTGCCGGCGCCTTGCCGTTCGTCGAGATGGCCAGGGTCAGGTCGCCATGGCGAACGATGGCCGGGGCAATGAAGTCGCACAGCGGCGGCACGTCTACAACGTTGACGGGGATGCTGCGCGCCTGCGCCTCTTGCCAGACCTGGGTGTTGATCTGGCGGTCGTCCGTGGCGCTGATCGCCAGGTAGGCCTGCGCCAGATCGCCGGGGCGGTAGTTGCGTTCCTGCCAATCCAGTTCGCCCCGCTTGGCCAGGCCGGCTACCCCCGCAGTGACTTGCGGCGCGACGACCGTAACCCGTGCCCCAGCTTCGAGTAGGCCCTTGATCTTGCCTTCGGCAATCGTTCCCCCGCCAACGACCACACAGGGGCGGTTGTGCAGATTGAGATAGATCGGGTAGTAAGTCATGTGTTGCCTCCCGGCCGGTGGCCGGTTCTTCATTGCTTTGGGTGTGCCTGTGAGGGACACCAGGCACACCCAAAAAAGCGCTTTTTTTGCTCAAACTGAAAAATCGGGCAGCCCGTAGCGGACAAACCGGCGGTTTCCCAACCAGGCCAAAATCAGGCGAGCGTTCTCGAAGGGTGTCTTCGTGACCGTATCGAGCGTGATCTCGGGGTTGACCGGCGCCTCGTAGGGATCGTCGATCCCGGTAAAGCCGGTGATCTCGCCGCGCCGTGCCTTGGCGTACATGCCTTTGACGTCACGCTGCTCGCAGACTTCGATGGGCGTATCCACAAAGACCTCGATGAAGCGGTCGCTGCCCACCAGGTTGCGCACGTCGTTCCTTGTGGCGCGGTAAGGGCTGACGGCGGCGCAGAGCACCACGCCCCCGTGGCGCACCAGTTCCGAGGCCACATAGCCGATGCGGCGGATATTGATATCGCGGTCTTCTTTGCTAAATCCCAGGCCTTTGGACAGGTGCGTGCGCACCACGTCACCGTCGAGCACCGTTACCTGGCGGCCGTGTTCGAGCAGCAGTTCCACCAGGGCTTCGGCGGTCGTCGATTTTCCCGCGCCGCTCAAACCGGTGAACCAGATGCACACGCCCTGGCGGTGGCGCGGTGGGTAGGCGTCGGCCAGAATGTTGGCGACTTCGGGGCGGGTGAACCACTCGGGCAGGCTGCGTCCGGCGTTGAGATAATCTTCCCGCACCTGCGTGCCGGAGATGGATGCAACGCGGGTGCTGGCCGGTACGCGCGGGGCCTCTTCGTAGCGCGCTTCATCCGGCAAATAGACCAGGTCGCGGAAGGGGATCATCTTGACGCCGATTTCACTGCTGAAGCGCTGCACCAGTTCCTGGGCGTCGTACGGGCCGTAGAAGGGTTTCCCACTCGAATCGTTGCCGGGACCGGCATGATCACGCCCGACGATGAAATGGTTGGCCCCATAGTTGCGGCGGATAATGGCGTGCCACAGCGCTTCGCGTGGGCCGGCCATACGCATCGCCAGGGGAAGCAGGGCGAGCAGGATGCGGCCGGGTTCGTAGTAGCGCTCTGCCAGCGCCTTGTAGGTGCGCACACGGGTGTAGTGATCGACGTCGCCGGGCTTGGTCATGCCGACGGACGGGTGCAGCAGCAGCGCACCGTCGACTTCGGCCGTAGCGCGTTTGGTCAGTTCTTCATGGACGCGATGCAGCGGGTTGCGCGTCTGGAAGGCCACCACGTTGGCGCAGCCAAGGGCTTCCAGGCGGGCGCGCGTTTCTGCCGGGGTCAGGCGCAAGTCTTGAAAGTCGAAGTGGGAAGGCAGTTGCAATACCTGCAACCGCCCTGAGACGTTCAACGATCCCCAGCGGTGCATTTCGGAAACCAGCGGATGGCGCAGGTCCTGCGTCCGGTATACCTTTTGGGCTTCTTCTACCCAATCCCACGGATAGATTTCCTCGATCGTCATGACGGCCAGCAACTCGTTCTTGGCGTTGCGCAGGGCGATGTCCCGGTCGAGTTGAATGGGTGAGCCGCCTTCGACCGGCAGCGTAATCGGCAGCGGAAAGACCGTGCCATCGGCCAGGCGCATTTCGTCGAGCACGCGCTGGTAGTCGGCCTGGCCCATGAAGCGTTCGAGGGGCGAGAAGCCGCCGTTTGCCAGCAGTTCCAGGTCGCATGCCGATCGTTCGGAGATTTGCAGGGATGGCAGGGTGGTCGCATATGCCTTGGCTTCGGCTTGCGCCTCAGCCAGGACGAGCAGATCGACCAGGCGATTGCCATACGGAGCAGTCAGTTGGGAAATTGTCATCGATGTCATGAACGGTTACCTCGCAAAAGAGAAGATGAAAGCCAGCGGGCGAAGAAACAGAATCCCTCGCAGGCCCAAGAGAACGATGGTCGAGCCGACCAGCACCATCATGGCGCGCGCCGGCAGTTTTTTGGCAGCGAACGCTGCCACGGGGGAGGCAGCGACGCCGCCCAGGATCAATCCGGCGATGATCCAGCCATTCACCAGGCTGGCGCCGGTCAGAAAGGTCAAGGAAGCCGATGCAGCCACAAAGAATTCGGCCAGGTTGACCGAACCTACCGTGTAGCGAGGAGGACTCCCACCCGCAATTAGCGTGGATGAGACGATCGAGCCCCATCCGCCGCCGCCAGCCGCATCGAGAAAGCCACCAATCAATCCCAGTGGGGCCAGCCGGGGTGCTTTGGCCGGTGGTTGAATCTTGTGAAAAACCTTGAGCAGGATGTAAACACCCATCCCTAGCAGGTAGAGCGTGACGAAGGGACGGATGGTTTCGCCGGGGATATGGACCAGCAGGTAAGCGCCGGCCACGGCACCGAGCACACCCGCCGGGGCCAGTTTGCGTAGCGTGCGCATGTCCACGTTGCCCAGGCCCCAGTGCGACAGGCCCGATGCCGCCGTAGTGATCGTTTCGGCCATGTGCACGCTGGCGCTGGCCGAAACCGGCGGAATCCCCAGGCTGAGCAGGAAGGTGGTCGTGATCACCCCGTAGGCCATTCCTAGCGCGCCGTCCACCAGTTGGGCCAGAAAACCGACCAGGATGAAGAGCCAGAAATTTTCGGGCATAGGGGCCTCAGTTCGTTTTGGGTTGCAAATGGATGCCGCACTCGGTTTTGGCGAATCCGGCCCAACGCCCGGCGCGCGGGTCTTCGTGAGCGGCTACAGCACGTGTGCAGGGCCAGCAGCCGATGCTTGGATAACCGGCATCGTGCAGCGGATTGTAGGGCAGGCCGTGCCGGCGGATGTGTGCCCAGACCTGCTCGGACGTCCAGCCAGCCAACGGATTGAGTTTGACCAGGCCGTTGGCGCTGTCCCACGCGACCAGGGCAGCGTTGGCGCGCTGGCGGGTTTGATCGCGGCGGATGGCCGTGATCCAGGCCTGATGCGTCGCCAGAAACTCGCGCAGCGGTTGCACTTTGCGTAGTTGGCAGCACAGGTTAGGGTCCTGCGACCATAAGGCCGCGCCGTGCTCCTGCGCCTGTTCGTCGAGGGAGATTCCGCCGTGCACGCGGGTGAAATGCAGGCCCAGGCGTTCGGCCAGCCGATCGCGCAGTTGGTAAGTCTCCTGGAAGAGCAAATCGGTGTCCAGGTAGAAAACGGTTGCCTCAGGGTAAACTTGTGAGGTCAGGTGCATCAGCACCACTCCTTCCGGGCCGAAGCCGGTCGCCAGGGCGATTTGCGGGGCAAAATTTTGGAAGCCCCAATCTAAAACCATTGTTGGATGCTGCCCTTCGAAGGCATCACTGACGTTCTTGAGTTCCTTGATGGTCCAGCGGCTTGTTGTGGTGGCGGTCGTACGAGCGGTCATGTTTTTCGTCCTTGTTTTCTCTTGTGCTGTCGACGCATGGCGTCGGGCTGATAGCGGTGATTCAGGAGATCGCCGCTAAAAGTTGGGTGAACTCGACACGGGTGGTCTCGCTTGCACCCGGATCGAACCAGGAAATGCGCTCTTGCAAACGCACGACTTCGCCGACGACGATGACGCTGGGCGCTTCGAGATGCGCGGCCGCTGTGGCGATTTCTGCCAGCGCCGCCCGCACCACTTGCTGGTGGCACGTCGTGCCGCGATGGATCACGGCTGCCGGTGTGGAGGCTTCCCAGCCGTGGGTTTGCAGCCGATCGGCGATCTCGGCCAGGCGTGCGGCGCCCATCAGGAAGATCAGCGTTCCCTGGGTCGGCAGGGCTTCCCAGTCGACGTAACCGCCGTTCTGTGTCCGCCCGGTGACGACCGTAAACAGGCTGGCGTGCCGGCGGTGTGTCACCGGGATTCCCGCGTAGGCCGGGACGGCGATGGCGCTGGTGACACCGGGGACCACCTCGAAGGGGATACCCGCCGCAGCCAAGGCTTCGCACTCTTCGCCGCCCTGCCCGAAGACGAACGGATCGCCGCCCTTCAGGCGTACGACGCGTTTGCCTTGCTGCGCTTTGGCGATCAGCAGGGTGTTGATTTCAGCTTGCGGTAAGCAATGTTCGCCGGGGATCTTGCCCACCGGGATGACTTCTGCCGAGAGCGGCGCTTCGGCCAGCAACTCCGGGGCGATCAGGCGGTCGTACAGTACCACCTCGGCCCGCTGCAAAGCCCGCAGCCCTTTGACGGTGATCAGGCCGGGATCGCCAGGTCCGCTGCCTACGAGGGTCACTTTTCCTGTCGTTTCCACACACTTCTTCCTTTCGCAGCTCGCCTGCGCCTGGCGGCGATGAAAATCCTTGGCGCAAACAGGGCGGTTGAGCGGGGCTAGATTGCGCATTCCCCCTCGCCGGTTTGCAGTTTGAATGGGAAGTCCTGGCCCCAGTCTTGGTAAAGTGCCGGCGCGCTGGCGGGCTCGGGCAGGTTGCGCAAATCTTCGAAGCGTTCTTTGAGCGAGAGCGGCCCGACGCGCTCGAGCCAGGTGTGAAAGCTTTCGCCCGGGTTGCGGCCGTCCCGGTATAGCCCGATCACCCGCTGGATTGCCTCGGGGATGTGCTTGGCGGGGATGCTGGCTACCTGTTTGCCGAAATCGGCCTGCCCGTTGTAGACGCGCCCGCCCAGCAGCATCATGTAGTGCGGCGTTTGCACGCCGTTGACGCGGCGCGCCCCACCGTAGAAGCCGATGGCGGCGATGTGATGCTGACCGCACGAGTTGGGACAGCCGCTGATCTTGATGTCTACGTCTTTCAGATCGTCGGCAAAGCCCAGGTCGGCCATGCTGTCTCGCAGGCGGGCAGAAAGCGCCATCGTCAACTGGTGAGACGTGGTGATCGCCAGGTTGCAGGTGTCGGCGCCCGGGCAGCCGGTGACATTCCACAGGCGGTGTGCGCCCGATTCGTTCAGGCCGATCTCGCGCAGCGCCAGGTAGACGGCGTGCAGATCGGCCTCGGCGACCCAACGCAGCACCAGGTTTTGCGAGATGGTGGTGAAAAGCTCTCCTTGCGAAAAGCGGCGGGCGATTTGCGCCAGGCCACGGAACTGATCGACATACAGGTCGCCACCCGGAACCGCAATTTGCACGCTGGCGAAGCCTGCCTGTTTCTGGTGGATCACGTTCCCGGAGAGCCAGCGGGTGTATTTTTGCGGGTCGACGCCGTTCTCATGGCCTGGGTCGCTGGGACGCTGCTCGGGCGGCAGCGGAGCCGACCAACCGATCTGCTCGGCGATTTCGCTGAACTCGGGGTAAGGCTGTGGTTTGAGGAGTGGCAGAATCTCGCGTTCTTTGAGGACCAGCTTGCGAAAGGGATCGGCTCCCATTTGCTCCACCAGGAACTTGATGCGCGCTTTGGCGCGATTCTGGCGGTTGCCCAGCCGGTCGTAAACCCGGATGATGGCCTCAACCGTCGGCAGCAGCTTGCTTTCAGGTGTGAACGGTTCGAGCAAGGCCGCACTGCGCGGGCTTGAACCAAGCCCGCCGCCCACGTAAATTTTGAAGCCGCGCACGCGGCGATCGCCTTCTTGCTCGATGGCTGCCAGCGCGCCGATATCGTGCATGGCGGTGGCGGCCCGGTCGGCGGGCGAGCCGGAAAAGGCAATCTTGAACTTGCGCGGCAGGTTTTGCGAAAGCGGGTTGCGCAGCAGGAAGCGGGCGACGGCATTGGCGTGCGGACGCACGTCGAAGAATTCATCCGGCGAGACGCCTGCCAGCGGGTCGGCGGTCACATTGCGGACAACGTTGCCACAAGCTTCGCGCGTGGTCAGGCCAACCTGGCCCAGGTCGGCCAGCAGATCGGGCATACGCTGGATGGGTACCCAGTACAACTGAACGTCCTGGCGGGTGGTCAGGTGGCCGCGGCCATCCGAGTAGGTTTCGAGAATATCGGCCAGCCCTTCAAGTTGGCGCGCTACGAGGCGCCCGAACGGGACTTTGATGCGTACCATGTGAACGTCCGTCTCCCCGCGAATGCCATAGATCCCGTTTTGCAGGCGGAAGCGGCGAAAAGCCTCCGATTCGACGCCGCCGGCGCGATACGACTCGATTAACTGGCGAATCTGTTCGAATTCATCTGGAACGATCAGGCTCGTGTCGAGCTGAAGCTCCGTATAGGTAAGCGTAGTTTCCATTGGGTCTCCTTTTTTGGCAGTGCTCTCGAAGTTTGTAACTTCTTCGATCGGTATTCCTTCGGATGGCGGCCTCCTGGCTGTTGCCCTGCGGCAAGATGCCCGCCGTCCCAAGGAAAAAGAAAAAGCCCAGGAGAACGCTCCTGGGCTTGATATACCTTGTCAGGGCCTGTGCGCTCCACCAAACGATTCCTGGGAGCGCCGGGGGTGACAGGCCGGTCGCGAACTACAAGCGGCCCGGTGTGCCCGCCCCACGGAACTCCCATGGATAACAAGGACACATGCAGGCCAATTTGACGGGAGAAAAAGTGTTGTTTGGCGTTGTGTTTGCGCTCATCATTTCTTACTCGTTTCGGTAGGATAACTTCTGAACAATCTCGATTGTAACCGCCCTAAGCAATGGGTCAATACGCCATTTAGCGTAACTTTATCCCAAGCCCGATAAATCTCACGGTTTTTTAAGCAAAAGCTGTACAAACTAACCTGCCGTAAATGGGGTAATAACTTTATACTCTCTGCAAAGCTCGCAGTCATGTTCATGTTACAGGCTTATCTCTGGCAAAAGCCTGGTTCTCGGTGCCGGGTTCTCCGTCTTACTATCTTTTTGACCTTCCATGCACATTTACGCCGTCAGCCTGAATCACCGTGTTACGCCGCTTCACCTGCGTGAGCGCTTTGCCTTTGACGAGGCGGCGATTTGTACTGCCTTGAGCCACACCACCGGCCGTTCCGGCGATTCGCCGTTTGCCGAGACAGTCGTTCTTTCCACCTGCAACCGCACGGAAATCTATGCCGCATCCGAGCGCCCTGAGATCGAGGCGCTGGTGAGCTTTCTGGCCGCTCAGCGTGCCGTTCAGCCAAAGGACATTTGCCCTTACCTGGTTGCTTGGGTGGATGCGGATGCTGCGAGACACTTATTTCAGGTTACGGCCGGCCTCGACTCGCTCGTTCTCGGCGAGCCGCAGATTTTAGGCCAGGTGACGCGCGCTTTTGAACTCGCACGTGGTGCAGGCGCCGCCGGCGGCGTGCTGGCGCGCTTGTTTCAGGCGGCCATCCATGCCGGAAAGCGGGCCCGCGCCGAAACAGGCATCAGCCGTAACCCGGCTTCGGTGGCTTCGCTGGCGGCAAACCTGTGTGAACGCCATCTTGCTTCATTGGGTTCGGCCCGGGTGGCCGTGATCGGCGCGGGCGAAATGGCCGAATTGTCCATTGAAGCTTTGCGCAAACGCGGGGTACAATCCATCTGCGTGGTCAATCGTACGTTCGAACGTGCCCGGGCGTTGGCGGAACGCTGGCAGGCCGAGGTCGTGGCGTTCGATGCCCTTGGCGCAGCCGTCAGTGATGCCGATATTCTGATCGCTTCCACCGGGTCTCCGCACGCTATCGTCTCTGCCGAAATGGTTGCTGCGGCGATGCGGCGCCGTCCCGAACGCCCGCTGGTGTTGATTGATATTGCCGTACCACGCGATATTGCACCCGATGTGGCTGCTTTACCCGGTGTCAGCTTGTTCGACCTGGATCAATTGAATGCCAACCTGGAGCAGTCGCTTGCCGAACGGCAAAGTGAGGTGCCGCACGTGCAGGCAATTTTGGAAGAGGAAATCGGCCGCTTTCTCGACGTTCTTCAAACGCAGGCAATGCTGCCTCTAATCGCCAACCTTCGCCAGCGCGCCGAGGCCATCCGCCGGACCGAGTTGGCCCGTACCTTGCGCAGCCTGCCCGGCCTGACGGATGCCGAGCAGAAGCGGATCGATGCTATGACCCAGGCTCTGGTGAAGAAGCTGCTCGATGCGCCTACGCAACGGCTGCGCCAGGAAGCCAACTGCCCGCATGCGCCGGCATATGCTACCGTTGCTCGTACCCTGTTTGGCTTGTCCACCAAAGACGATGTTTGTAGTTTTACCGGCAAGGCCTGCCCGGCAGATGCTTTTTCGACAAAACCATGAAACTTACCTTTGCTACCCGTCCTTCTCACCTTGCCCGTTGGCAGACCCAATGGGTGATGGATGCCTTGCAACAGGCTCACCCCGGCCTGATCTGCGAAGAGAAAGTGATCACCACCCGGGGAGACCGTATGCTCGATAAGCCCCCGGCCGAGATTGGCGGAAAGGGCCTGTTTACGCAGGAACTGGAAGCCGAACTGCTCTCCGGCAGCGTCGACTGCGCCGTTCACTCGCTCAAAGATTTACCCGTCGAAAATCCTGATGGCTTGGTCATCGGCTGCATTCCGCAGCGCGGTGAAGTACGCGATGCCTGGGTCTGTGCCGCGGAGCATACGCTGCACAGCTTGCCGGCAGGTGCGAACGTCGGTACTTCGAGTTTGCGGCGGGCGGCCCAGGTGCTGGCATGCAGGCCCGACTTGGCGATTGCCCCCTTGCGCGGAAACGTCGATACCCGTTTGTTCAAGGCGCTCGAAGGCCATCTGGACGCCATTATCTTGGCCGGGGCCGGCCTGATACGCCTGGACATGCAAAGCTACGTGACCGAGTGGTTGTCTCTGGACGTCATGCTGCCTGCACCGGGGCAGGGGGCGCTGGCCGTGCAGTGCCGTGCAGAAGATGCATCCCTGCTGCGCTTGCTTGCTGTGTTGGAAGACGAGGCGACTTGCCGGGCAGTCACTGCTGAGCGTCAGTTTTTGTTCGGCCTGGGTGGTGGTTGTGCCGTACCGGTGGGAGCGTATGCCGATGTGGATAGAAAGGACCCGCAGTTAAAGATCCGCATGAGGGGCCTGGTCGTTTCGCCAGATGGGAAACAGCTTATCCGGGTTAACGGCAGCGGTGTAGACCCGCGTTTGCTGGGCGAGGAACTCGCACAGCAGGCGCTCTCGCAAGGGGCCGGTTCGTTGCTGTTTACCGCCCAGCCGGTGTGATGAGAATCCTGCTTACTCGTCCTGATCGCCAGTCTGACCCGCTTGCCGGGCAGCTGCGGGCGCTGGGTCACGAGCCGATCGCCTTTCCGGTGATCGAAGTCTGCCCGCTGGCCGATCTGTCGGCCCTGGATGAAGCCCTCTGCGCCTCTGGGCGCTACGCCTGGGTGATTTTTACCTCAGCAAACGCTGTCGAAGTCTTCTTTGATCGCCTTGCGGCAAAGTTTCCCCTTTCTTCGTTCCCTTCGGCCGATGCACCGGAACTGCGGGTTGCTGCAATCGGTCCGGCCACCGCAAGCGCCTTGCGCCGGCGGGGCGTCGAACCGGCTTTTGTCCCCAGGGCGGCATTGGCCGAAGCCATTCTGCCGGGGCTGGGGAGCGTTGCGGGCTTGCGGGTACTGCTGCCGCAAGCCGAGATCGCCCGTCCTAGCCTGGCCGAGGCGATCGCCCGCGTCGGCGGGATTGTGGATGCCGTTCCCATTTACCAAACCTTGCCCACGGCGCCGGATCCACGGGCGCTGGCCGTCCTGGCCGAGGGCGTAGATGCCGTCACGTTTACCAGCCCTTCGACGGTCGAGAACTTCACCATCGTTGCCCGGCGCGCCGGCTTCGATCCGGCTCACCTGCCCGGCGATCCGTTCTTTGCCTGCATTGGCCCGATTACGCGGCAGGCCGCTGAGGGCACCGGGCTGCCCAACCTCCGTATGGCTGATGAGCACACGGCCGAGGGACTTATCCGGCTCATTTCGGGTTTGGGAACTGCAACGTATACGAGGAGATGAACTGATGCAAGGTAACCAGGTTTCCCACCTGCCTCACGTAGCCGGCCATGCGCTATCGACGCGTTTACGTCGCCTGCGCGCCACGCCACCCTTGCGTGCCATGATCCGTGAAACCGAACTGAACGCAGCCGACTTTATCTACCCGTTGTTCGTCCGTCATGGAGATGGGTGTACACCGATTTCATCGATGCCAGGTGTGGCGCAGCTCTCCATCACGGAAGCCATTCGCCAGGCCGAACAGGCCGCTACGCTGGGCATCCCGGCTGTGATTTTGTTCGGCATCCCGGCCACCAAAGATCCCATCGGCCTCGAAAACTTCGCCGCCGATGGGATCGTGCAACAGGCCATCCGGGCCATCAAAGAGGCGCTTCCAGAAATGGCCGTCATCACCGACGTTTGCCTGTGTGAATACACCGATCACGGCCACTGCGGCGTTCTGAATCTCGGCGAAGAGCGCAACCCGCACCTTCCCGAAGGTTACCTGCTCAACGACGCTACGTTGGATGTTCTGGGGAAAGTGGCCCTGTCCCATGCCGATGCAGGCGCCGACATGTTGGCGCCTTCGGGGATGATCGATGGTATGGTTGCTGCAATCCGCCGGACCTTGGATGCTGCCGGCCATGCGCATCTGCCGATCCTGTCGTATGCTGTCAAATATGCTTCGTCGTTTTACGGGCCTTTCCGAGAGGCGGCCGAAGGCGCACCAAAGTTCGGCGATCGCAAGTCTCACCAGATGGACCCGGCCAACGCCGGCGAAGCCTTGCGCGAGGCCGCCCTCGATGTGGCCGAAGGGGCAGATATGCTCATGATCAAGCCCGCCCTGGCCTATCTCGACGTGATCCGCCGTATCAAAGACGCTTTCCCTGCCGTGCCCCTGGCCGCCTACAACGTCAGCGGTGAATATGCCATGCTCAAGGCAGCCGCCGCCAATGGCTGGCTCGACGAGCCTAAGGCAACCCTCGAAACCCTCACCGCTATCAAGCGCGCCGGGGCGGATGTGATTATCACCTATCACGCCCTGGATGCGGCCCGGTGGTTGAAAGGATAAAGGAGTTTTCTATGACCGTTGCACTACCGCCCCGTGCGGCTGCAGAACGTGCCTATCAAGATCAACGCATGATCCATGCTGATTTCGACCAGGCGCCATTTACCATTGCCTGGGAAGTGACGCGCGCCTGCGCTTACGCCTGCGTCCATTGCCGGGCCGATGCGTTTCCCCGCCGCGACCCGCGTGAGCTGACGACGGCCGAAGCCAAAGCCCTCATCGAGCGTCTGGCGGCCTTCGGCAATAATCCCATTCTGATTTTCACCGGCGGCGACCCGATGATGCGCCCGGACCTGTTCGAGTTGATCGCCTATGCTGCAGAACGCGATCTGCGCTGTTCGTTGACGCCGACCGCTACGGCGCTCCCGACCATGGAACGCCTGGAGAAAGCGCGCCAGGCCGGCATCCGCCGCGTGGCGCTTTCGCTCGATGCGCCGCACCCCGCTGTGCACGACGAGTTCCGTAAAACGCCCGGTTCGTGGCAGCGCACGATGGATACACTGCACCGTGCCCAATCGGTGGGCCTGAGCGTACAGGTCAACACCACCGTAGCCAGACACAATGTGGATATCCTGCACGAGATGGTTCCCTTCGTGCAGGAAGTCGGTGCGGTGCAGTGGTCGGTCTTTTTTCTCGTCCCAACCGGCCGGGCGATGGCCGAGCAGATGATCTCGGCCGCCCAACATGAGCGTGTTTTCAACTGGTTGTATGACCTGGCGCAAGACGCTCCTTTCGACATCAAAAGCACCGCTGCGCCCATGTACCGGCGGGTAGCCATCGAGCGCAAACGCGCCACCGCAGGCGAGCAGCCGATTGCCTTCCAGGGCGCAGGTTTTCGCTATGCCGATGGCCTGCACCGCCCGACGAAGGGTGTCAATGACGGCAACGGTTTTCTTTTTATCTCCCACATTGGCGAAATCCAGCCGTCGGGGTTTCTCCCGGTGACGGCAGGGATGGTGCGCGAAAGTGATGTCGTGGACGTTTACCGCAACCATCCTATCTTCAAAGACCTGCGTAATCCCGATCGCTACAAGGGTGTGTGTGGGAAGTGCGAGTACCGTCACGTTTGTGGTGGGCAGCGGGGACGTGCCTACGGCATCACCGGTGATTACTTGGAAAGCGACCCGGCATGCATCTTGGTGAGCGGCGGGTAACGAAAAAGAAAGCAGACAATGACCACCCAACCCCTGATTTCTCCCGTCGCTCCGGCTCCTGTTCTGCCCTCACGTTTCCTGGCTGCCTGCCAACGCCGGCCGGTGGATGCCACCCCGGTCTGGTTCATGCGCCAGGCGGGGCGTTACATGCCCGAGTACCGTGCCATCCGGGAAAAATACACGTTACTGGAAATCTGTTATCACCCTGAACTGGCTGCCGAGGTGACATTGCAGCCCGTGCGCGCCTTTGGCGTCGACGCAGCCATCTTGTTTGCCGATATCCTGCTGCCGGCTATCCCTTTGGGCGTTGGCCTGGAATTCGTCAAAGGCGAGGGACCGCTGCTCCATCACCCGGTGCGGACCCTGGAAGATGTGCAGAACCTGCGCCCGGTGGACGCGGAAGCCGATCTGGGCTACGTGCTCGAAGCGATCCGCCTTTTACGCCAGGCGCTGGATTCCGTCCCTCTGATCGGCTTTTGCGGCGCACCGTTTACGGTGGCTTCGTATCTCGTCGAGGGCGGTTCGTCACGCGACTTTCTCAAGACCAAGACGATGATGCTTTCCGAGCCGCACACCTGGCATGCCCTGATGAATACGCTGGCCGATGTACTGCGTAACTACCTGCTGGCACAAGTCCGTGCCGGTGCGCAGGCCGTTCAGGTCTTCGATTCCTGGGTCGGCGCGCTCAGCCCGCAAGACTATGTCGATTTCGTCCAGCCTTATTCCGGCCGCATCCTACAGGCGGCGCAGGCGGCCGGTGTGCCGGTGATTCACTTTGGCACAGGCACGACGACGCTGCTGCCGGCGATGAAGGCTGCCGGCGGCACGGTGTTCGGCCTCGACTGGCGCCTGCCGCTCGATGAAGGCTGGCGTTTGGTGGGGAATGATGTGGCTGTGCAAGGAAACCTGGATCCTGCTGTTTTGTTTGCCCCGCCTGCTGAAATCACCCGTCGTGTAGATGATGTCTTGCAGCGTGCGGCCGGCCGCCCCGGGCACATTTTTAACCTCGGGCACGGTATCCTTCAGCATACGCCCGTGGACGCCGTCCGGCGGGTCGTCGACCGGGTGCACGAATTTTCGGTGCAAGCCGGGCGGTTGCCGGACGCACACCGAGCCTGTTCCGGGCCGGCGTAATGGGAGATTTTGTATGCTGGCCGTTTTTTTCTTTTTTGGACAGGAGGCTGTAAAGTGAACGCAATCGGATTGGTTGCCGCACTGGCTGCATTCCTCGGCATCTGGTTCGGCCACGTAGCTGTGCGCAAAGTCGAGTTTATCTCGCCGACTATCTGGCTGCCCACGCTGCTTTTTGCCGCCACCGGTGTTTTCCTCGAGTGGCTGTCGCTGACGATGGCCAACCTTCATCTCTCCGCTTTCCTTGGAATTTTGGGCATTACCGTGCTATGGGATGCTCTGGAAGTCCCACGCCAACAGCGCCGCGTGCAGAAAGGGCATGCCCCGGCCAACCCGCGCAATCCCCGCCACGCGGCCTTGCTGGCCGCACCGGCCTCGCGCGCCACACCGCTCGATCTGCTCAAGCGCGAGCCTGTTGGCCGCCCCGTCGGTGCAGAAGAAGCTGTGCGCTTACTCGACTGCGCGCGAGGGAAGCCCGATTGCGGGAACGTTGAAGCACGAGCAGAAAGGTAACGGATGAACTGGTTTGGAATCGTATTGGGCTTTACCACGCTCTTTATCATTGGGTTTGGTTTTGTGTGGGTGATTCGTGGCGAACGTTACTTCGGCCATCTTTGGTGGCCGTATGTTATGGCTGCCGGCGGCTTGCTCGTGCTCCTGTCGCTGTGGGTTGCATCCTTATGGGGGTCGGCGCTCCTGGGCGTTTTTGGTGCTTCCCTCATTTGGGGCGCTACCGAACTGAAAGAACAGGCCGTGCGCACAGAACTGGGCTGGTATCCCTTCAAGGCTCGCAAGCATCGCCCTCCTTTCGCTAAACTGATCGAAAAATGGCCGGCCCCTCACTTGTAGGGGCCTCCCTACAGGCTCTAGCAGGGTGTCGGAGAGACCCCACGTTAAGACTTCGGAAGTCTCTACCTGGGCAGTTTGAGTACAAAATAGGGCAAAATTGCTCGAAACCACGAAGACTTCCGAAGTCTTCTCCGACAGGCTGCTAGGCAGAAAAGGCACAGGATACGCCTGAAGACTTATGAAAAACGATCCTCACGAATGGCTGACGCTCGCCCAAACCGCCGAATTCCTCGGCGTACACCCCAATACGGTACGCTTGTGGTCCGATAAGGGGCAAATTCCCGTTCACCGGACGGAAGGTCGCCACCGCCGTTACCGGCGCTGTGAAATTGAACTGTGGGCGCAAGCCACACGCCAGGCGATTCCTGGGGAGCCGAGCGATGTCGTTGGTTTGGCCTTGAAGCAAATGCGTTTTCAAATCCGTGAGGCACGGCTAGAAAGTGAAGCCTGGTATCGAAAGCTCGATGAAGACGCCCGCTTCCAGTATCGCCAGAGCGGAAGGGCCTTGGTTCAGGGCCTGGCTAGTTTTATTGCCAGCGAAGGCAAGGACGCGGCGGCCGAAACCCGTTCCCTGGGATACGAGTACGCATCCCGCGGCCGCCGTTACGATCTGAGCCACGTAGATGCCGT
The DNA here is from genome assembly GCA_049325275.1 of Chloroflexota bacterium. Taxonomy (GTDB): domain Bacteria; phylum Chloroflexota; class Anaerolineae; order Anaerolineales; family UBA4823; genus CAIQJJ01. The sequence continues at coordinate 145,579 of JBMOLU010000069.1, read as the reverse complement.
GCGCGCCTTCCTCTTCTTCCGCAATCTGGTGCTTGAAGCCATGATGGATGTGTATCGCGAGGCCAACATTCCCGCTGGTGCCGCCTGGCAGGCCATGCTGGTGAAGTTCTATACCTTTACCGACGAGATCCTGCTCTCCCTGCTGGAAACTTATCAATCGTTCGAGAGTAAGGGTCTTTCGGGTTATGTGTGAAGAACTTGCCTATTTTGGCACTTTTCCCCTCGAGCGTGGGCGTTTGCGAAGCCGAGGCTTTAGCCGGAAACCTTTCAAGTTGGAAAAAACTCTGTGGAAAAAAACATCGCTTACGATCTGATCGTCGTTGGCGGCGGGATCGCCGGGCTTTCTGCCGCTTACGCCGCACTTCACCACACCCGGCAAGCCGCAAAGCCGCCCAGGGTGCTCCTGCTCGACTCGGCAGCGCAGTGGGGCGGCAAAATTTCGACCGACCGCGTGCCGCAGGCCAATGGCGAATTCGTCATCGAGGGTGGCCCGGATACCTTCCTGGCGACGAAGCCCGATGCGAAGGCATTGTGCGACGAACTGGGGATTGGCGACAGCCTTCAGGGCACCAACCCCCACCAGCGCAACACCTACGTTTTGCACAACGGGCGCCTGACGCCCTTGCCTGACGGCCTGGCGATGATGATTCCTACCAACTTCGCCTCGATGGCGGCCACGCGCTTGCTTTCCTGGCCACAAAAAGCGCGCATGGGGCTGGATTTCGTCCTGCCGCCGCGCCCGCTGAACGGCGACGAATCCCTGGGCGCCTTCGTCAGCCGCCGCTTGGGCCGTGCGGCCTACGAAAACCTGATCGAGCCGCTCATGTCGGGCATTTACGCCGGGGATGGCGATCGGCTTTCACTGGCGGCGACGTTCCCTTACTTGCGCGACATGGAAATCAGGCATGGCGGCCTGGTCAAAGGCGCCCTGGCGATGAAACGCCAGGCGGCCGCATCCGGCAGGGCCGCGCGGGGTTCGCGCTCGGCCTTTCTCACGCCCAAAACGGGCCTGGCTGCGGTCGTCGAAGCGTTGCTGCGTGATTTGCGAAGCGGTGGCGCCGATTTGCGCTTGAATGCCGCCGTTTTACGTATCGCCCATCACGATTCAAGCTATCTCCTTCACCTTGCGGGCGGCGAAACCCTCACCGCTGCCGCCGTGATCCTTGCTACCCCCGCTTACGCCAGCGCCGATATCCTGGCCGGCCTCGACCCTGCCTTGGCCGGCGAACTACGAAGTATTCCTTACGTTTCAACGGCAACGGTCTCGCTGGCCTACCGCCACGAAGATTTGCCCCGTCCCCTGGATGGCTACGGTTACGTGATCCCCCGCCGCGAGGGACGGCAGGCGCTGGCCTGTACCTGGACTTCTACCAAGTTTCCACACCGTGCGCCGGAAGGGTATGCGCTCCTGCGCGTATTCATCGGCCGCGCCGGGCAGGATATTGCCTGGAACGAGACCGATTTGCTGGCCGTTGCTCGCCAGGAACTCGTCGCTACCTTAGGCATTCACGCCCCGTCGTTTCTTTCCCGCGTCTTTGTGTGGGAAAAGGCCATGCCCCAGTACAATTTGGGCCACCCTCAACGCCTGGTGAATATCGAAAACGCTCTACGGGCGCACCCGGGCCTGGCATTGGCCGGCAATGGTTATCGCGGCATCGGCATTCCCGACTGCATCCGTTCCGGTCAACTTGCCGTCGAGCAAGTTTTACCCCGGTTGCCTGAAACAATGTTGACTTCCTAAGAGGCTGTTGCGCCATGAACATTCAGAATTCCATTGATCTTTTTGAAACTGCCCGGGCCATTATTCCCGGCGGCGTCGATTCCCCCGTGCGCGCCTTTCGCGCCGTGGGCGGGCAGCCATTGTTCATCGAACGGGGCGAGGGGCCTTATCTTTTCGATGTAGATGGCAACCGTTATATCGACTACGTGCTTTCCTGGGGCCCCTTGATTGCCGGCCACGCCCATCCTGCCGTAGTGTCTGCCCTGCAGGAGACTGCCAGGCGCGGCACCTCGTACGGCGCACCGTGCCCGCAAGAGGTCGCTTTGGCCCAACGTATCATCGGCCGGATGCCACCTATCGAGATGATTCGTTTCGTCAACTCCGGCACCGAAGCCACGATGAGCGCCTTGCGCCTGGCGCGTGCTTTTACCCGCCGCGACAAGCTCATCAAATTCGAGGGCTGCTATCACGGTCACGCTGACTTTTTGCTGGTCCAGGCCGGGTCTGGGGTGGCGACGCTTGGCTTGCCCGATTCGCCCGGTGTGCCTGCCGCGACGGTTGCCGATACGCTCGTAGCGCAGTACAACGATTTGGAATCCGTTGAGGCGCTCTTGCGCCAGTTCCCAGGTCAGGTTGCTGCCGTTATTGTCGAGCCGGTTGCCGGCAACATGGGTGTGGTTCCGCCTGCGCCGGGATTTCTGGCCGGCCTGCGTGCGCTGACCCAACAGCACGGCACCTTGCTGGTTTTCGACGAGGTCATGACCGGCTTCCGCGTTCACCCCGGCGGGGCGCAGGCGCTTTATGCCGTGCGGCCCGATCTGACCACATTGGGGAAAGTGATCGGCGGTGGCCTGCCGGTGGGAGCATACGGTGGGCGGCGCGAGATTATGCAGTTGGTAGCGCCCGCTGGCCCGATGTACCAGGCCGGGACGCTGGCGGGTAACCCGCTGGCCATGGCGGCCGGGATCGCCACGCTCGATTTGCTTGGAGCGCCTGGGGTGTGGGAGGCGTTGGAGAAAAACGCGGCGCTGTTGGAAGCCGGCCTGGCTGCCGCCGCCCAATCTGCCGGGGTGGCGGTTCAACAAACTCGCGTCGGGACAATGTTCAGCACCTTTTTTGGCGAGGTGCAGCCGAAAGACTGGCGCAGCGTCAGCCAGGCCGACACAGCCCGTTTCGGGCGCTTCTTTCAAGGTATGCTGTCACGTGGCGTTTACCTGGCCCCCTCACAATTTGAAGCCGGCTTCGTTTCCACCGCACACACCCCGCAGATCGTTGCGCAGACGATTGCTGCCGCCCAGGAAGCCTTCGTCCAGGCCGGCCGTTAAGCGTCCCGTTCGACGCTTTCCGCAATCCAGCCCAGATAGCGCTCCAACCCGGCGGTGATGGATAGTTGCACGATCTCCGGGACTTCGTAGCTGTGATGAGCCAGGATGGCCGCCTCCACGGATGGATACAGGTCTGTCACCGTTTTGATCAACAGCAAGTATTCGCCTTCGTGATGGACTACCCCTTCCCAGCGGTACCAACTGGTGATCGGGATGATTTGGACGCAGGCGGCCAGCTTTTCGGAGACCAACAGGTTGGCGAGCCGGTCGGCTTCCTCCTGGCTGCCGGCCGTGTTCAGGATCGTACAGCAGGTTTCAGGCATTTTTTATCCTTCGATAGCGGAGAAAGACAAACGCATAACGGTGTTTCTCATCGGCCGGGTGCCGGGTGCTTTCGGTCACTTCCCATTCCGACTCGGTAAGCGTGGGAAAAGTGACGTCTGCCGGTACTGTCGCACACACGCGGGTCAGATAGACGCAATCGGCCAGGGGCAGCATCTGGCGGTAGACCTCACCGCCACCGCAGCAGAAGGCTTCACCTTCGCCGCGACAGCGTGCCATGTCAAGGGCTGCGGTAACACCCGGTGCGACCAACACGTGTGGAGCCTCCAGCGCGCCTTCAGGCCGGTAGCCGGCCTGGCGGGTGACGACGATGGTTGTGCGCCCGGGCAGCGCTTTGCCGATCGACTCGAAGGTCTTGCGGCCCACGATCAGGTGGTGCCCAAGCGTCAGTTGCTTGAAACGCTTCAGGTCGTCCGGCAGGTGCCAGGGGAGTTGCCCGTCCTGCCCGATGCCGTTTTGTTCGTCGGCGGCAACAATCAGCGAGATATACATTACGGCTTATCCTGTACGGTGCGCGTCAAACGGCGAATGAGGCTGGCGTGTGTGGGGAATTGACGCAGCATCTCTTCGCGCTGCCCGACTTCGAATTGGCCGTAAGAAAACGCTGGGGCGCAGACGTTGCTGCCGAAAGCAAACGGCACACCTGCGGGAATTTCTGCTGCCTGCCAGGCGTTGACGGGAACTGTCACCACGGGGCGCTCGCCGCCCGGAAGATCGCTGCCAAGCCGCAGCAGGTGATAACTGCCATCTGCTGCGATCACGTGCACCAGCAGCCGGCCGGTGTGGATCAACCACAACTCTTCATTGTTCATCAGTTTATGGAACGACGAGAAGACACCCGGTAAAAATAACCAGTGGCCGCAGCTGCGGTACTCGTCGCGATGGGTTTCGGCAAACTTTGGCCCATCGACGTGGTCGAACCAGTTATAGGCATTCAGGAGATGTTCCAGGTTGACAGGCATACGCTGTTCTAAACGGCAATCGGGGCTTTGATGGCTGGATGGGATTGGTAATCAACCAGTTCGAAATCGGCGTAGTCGAAGGCGAAGATCGATTTCACCGCCGGGTTGATTGTCATCTGTGGTAAGGGATAAGGTTGGCGGGTAAGTTGGGTACGCGCCTGCTCCAGGTGGTTGAGATACAAGTGAGTATCTCCCAGCGTATGAACGAAATCGCCCAACCCCAACTGGCAAACCTGGGCAATCATCATCGTCAACAAGGCATAGGAGGCGATATTGAAAGGCACGCCGATGAAAACATCGGCCGAACGTTGGTAAAGCTGGCAGGAAAGTTTCCCCTCGGCTACGTAGAACTGGAATAGGGCATGGCAAGGCGGCAGCGCCATGCGTTCGATTTCGCCTACGTTCCAGGCGCTGACGATCAGGCGCCGCGAGTCGGGATTGCGTTTGATCTGCTCGACGAGCCGGGCGATCTGATCGATCGTGCGCCCGTCAGCAGCCTTCCACGACCGCCATTGCGAGCCGTACACCGGCCCCAGTTCACCACTTTCATCGGCCCACTCATCCCAGATGCTTACGCCGTGCTCCTGCAAGTAATGCACGTTCGTTTCGCCGCGCAAAAACCACAGCAACTCGTAGATGATCGACTTTAGGTGCAGCTTTTTCGTCGTCAAAAGCGGAAAACCGGCGGCCAGGTCGAAGCGCATCTGGTAACCGAAAACGGAAAGCGTGCCGGTTCCGGTGCGGTCATCTTTGCGGGTGCCGTGTTCGAGGACGTGGGTGAGGAGATCGAGGTAGGGCTGCATGAGCGTGAAAGTTGTTGCCAGGGCCGAAAGTCAGGCAAAGGCTGCTTTTGGACTTCCGGTTTGGAAGATTTGACGTGTCTCTCGAACGTCTTGCCGGATCTGTTCGATCAGCGCTTCGATGGACGAGAACTTTTCTTCACCACGCAGGCGCTGGATGAACTCGAGCGTGACCTGCTCGCCGTAGAGATCGCCTGTGAAATCGAGCAGGTAGGCCTCAGTGGCAAGCGCTTTTTCGCCGTTGAACGTTGGCCGTAGGCCGATATTGGTAGCGGCCGCCCAGGCTTTTCCTTGCCACAGGGCGCGGCAGGCATACACACCGTTGGCCGGCAAAATCTGTTCGGGCCAGAAGGCAATGTTCGCCGTAGGAAATCCCAGGGTACGCCCACGCGCCGCTCCGCGGATCACCTCTCCTTGCAAACGATAGGGGCGTCCAAGCAACCCGGCGGCCTCCGCAACATTCCCATCGTTTGCCAGCAGGGTACGGATGCGCGTCGACGAAACGATCTGATCGCCGTCCACCACAGGAGAGACGAGCCGTACGGTGTATCCCAGCGTCTCGCCGAGCGCACGCAGGCATTCGGGGGTGCCCTCGCGGCCACGGCCGAGCGCAAAATCGTGTCCGATCAACAGCGTACGCAAATCGAGATGCGCTTTGAGCCTGTGCATAAATTCAGCAGCAGATGTTGCAGCCACCTGGCGGGTAAACGGCAGAGTAATGACGGCGTCTACGCCCAGGGCGCCCAACAAACGGGCGCGTTCGTCGGGATGCGTCAAGTAAAACGGGCCGTCCAACCCGCGCAAAACCGCAAGCGGGTGTGGAAAAAAAGTCAAAACAGCCGCCGGCGAGGCGTCTGCCTTTGCGGCGGCTACCAACCGGGCGATGATTTCCTGATGGCCGCGGTGGACACCGTCGAAGGCGCCGATCGTCAGCCAGGAGCTTTGCAGAGAGACTTCTTCGATGGCGTGATAGTGTTGCATGGAGATGAGAAACACCGCGGAAAGCGCAACGATCGCAGAGATAGATTTTCGGCGTGCTCTGCGATCGCTACGGTCGTGTTATGTGCACAAAGTGCGGGACGTTGCGTTATCGTATCTTACGATTGGAAGAAGACCTTTTTAGGCTGCCATTCTTTGGCCTCTTCATCCATCAAGAGCAGCGCCACCAAATCGCCTTGTTCGCTGACTCCACGCACCCAGATCTGCCCGTTTTCGTTGTGTTCCCACTCGCTGATATCCTCGCCGGTTGGGATGCGATGCCCGTGGCGGATCAACTCGACCTGATCGCCGTCCAATTCGACCATTTTCCAGTCGCCAAGCGCCTCGGCAGCAGGGATCAGGTGCTTGTACCAGGTGCCATCGTTGAACGCTTCTTGCAGGCGGCGCAGTGGGATGGCGTCGCGCAGTGTAAATCGCCCGCTCATCGTACGCCGTAGGCCGACCAGGTGCGCACCACAGCCGAGCGCCTGGCCCAGGTCGTTGGCTAACGAACGCACATACGTGCCCGATGAGCAGTACACGTCGATCACGACTTCAGGAGGGGCCCACTCCAGGACTTCCAGGCTGTAGACGTTGATGATGCGTGGTTCGAGCGGAGCTTCTTCACCGTTGCGGGCCATATCGTACGCGCGGCGGCCTTGAACTTTGATGGCCGAGTACTGGGGGGGCATCTGGCGAATTTCACCGATGAACTGCTGCAAGGCTTCCTCGAACCGCTCTTCGGTAATATCGTCGACCGGGGCCGTCGAAGTGATTTCACCTTCCAGATCGTAGGTGTCTGTCGTGCTGCCGAGGTGCAGTGTGGCCTGGTAGCGTTTTTTCGATGCAGAGACGTATTCACTCAAACGCACTGCCGGACCGACCAGGATGACCAGTACACCCGACGCACGCGGGTCCAGGGTGCCGGTGTGTCCGGCACGCCGGATGCCCGTCCCACGGCGAATGATCTGCACCACGTCGTGAGACGTAAGCCCCATGGGCTTGTCAACAACCAGCACACCCGAAACCACATCCAGGGACGGATCGTGCTCTTTTGGCCCGTCTTGATGCTGATCCCCGCGGTAATCTGAACGATAGTCAGCGCGGTAGTTCGAGCGATAGCCCGTGTCGCGATCCTGGCGGTAACCACCCCCGCGGTCGGAGCGGGGTCTGTAAGGTCGATCTGAACGGTTGGAACGGTCCTGGTTATAGTTATTATTGTAGTTGGAACTCATCTTATTTCCTGTCCATTTTTATTGAAAAAGCTTACGGGTGGCTTCCAAGACGGCTTGTTTTACTTCGGTGAATTCCCCTGAAATATCCGCACCTGCGGCAGCGGTGTGCCCACCGCCACCAAATTGCAGGGCGACTTGCGATACGTCATACCCCGGTTTGGCCCGCCAACTGACCTTGACACGTTCACTTTTCTGTTCGACAAAGATCAGGCTGACGTCGGCATCGGTGATCGATGAAAGTACGTTGATCAAATCGGCATCATCTCTGCCGGGGTAGTTGGCCGCTTTTCGATCGGCCAGTGTGAGTGATGCCCACACCATGTGGGCGTCACGTTCCAGCCTCGATAACCCGGCGCCCCAGTAGCGTGCCGCATGATACGAGCGGTCGAGCAGGGTATGCTGATAACACTCGTACAGATTTGCTCCAGCCTCCATCAGTTCCGCTGCCAGGCGCATGGCTTGCGGAGACATGCCTGCCACGCGGAAGCCCAGCGTATCGGCGATCAGGCCGGTCATCAGGGCTTGAGCGACCAACGGTGTAATGGTAAGGCCTGCCTGGGGCAGCAGGTACGCAAGGACTTCAGCCGTCGCGACGGCATTAGCGTCGATCAAGTTTAGCCGTCCAAAATTCGTGTTGGTCACGTGATGATCGATATTGATATCTGGCACCATTCCGGGTGTTAAAACCCCGTTTGGGGCGTTTCCGACGCGGCCCAATTCTGAGCAATCGACGACTGCAATCAAGTCAAACTTTCCCTCGGGCTGTGTGGCAACCATTGCGCTGCCTTCTAGAAAACGGAAAGCGGATGGCACCCCGTCGGCGAGTACCATTTGCACGTCTTTTCCGCTGTGCATTAAGGCGTGCCCAAGGCCAAGCATGGAGCCGACTGCATCGCCGTCCGGCCGAATGTGAGAAACGATTAAGATGCGTTGTGCATCGGCGAATGCCTGGCCAATTTGAGCTACCAGGGGAGAATTCATGGGACTGTTTTCCTCTTCAAAGGCACCAATAACTCGGGCCTTCCGCTTTTTTGCAGGAAGGCTCATTTTATTCAGGCCTGTCTCCTTCGGATTCGGAAGGGGTCTCCGGGTGGGTTTGCGTTTCTTCGTGTAACGAAGCCAGCAAGCGTTCGATGCGCTCGGCGCGTTCTGGTGTGGGATCATAATGGAAACGCAAACGTGGAAAGGCGCGCAAATCGATGCGGCCGGCCAGTTCACTGCGCAAAAATCCTTGCGCGTGCTCGAAAGCCTGGCCGATCTCTTTGGCCCGCACTGCGCCCTCCAGGGACGAAAAGTACACATTGGCGACCGAAAGCTCTCGATCGACGGTCACATCGGTGATGGAGACGCCGCTCAAACGCGGGTCCTGAATTTGGTAAACAAGTATCTCCGATAACTCCTCACGAATGCGCTCGGCGATTCGCAAGGTGCGAGATTTAGCAACCATAGCTTATACGTTCTTTTCCACGATAAAACATTCCAGCTTATCGCCTGTCTGGAATTCATCGAAGTGTTTGAGGCCCACGCCGCACTCAAAGCCTTGGCGTACTTCACGTACATCCTCTTGCAGGTGCTTGAGTGAGCCAACCTCTCCGGTGTGAACAACTTCACCATTGCGTAGGACACGCATCTTGCCATTGCGGCGCAGCTCTCCATCGGTCACACGACAACCTGCGATTACGCCGACTTTCGAGACCCGGAAGATGGCGCGAACTTCAGCATGGCCGATGATCGTCTCTTTCACTTCCGGCTCCAACATCCCTTTGAGTGCTTTTTCTACGTCCTCGAGCAACCGGTAGATAATATCGTACGTACGGATGGAAACGCCTTCGGACTCCGCCAGGTTGCGGGCGGCGCCATCTGCGTGTACACTGAAACCGAGAACGATGGCTTTCGATGCAGCGGCCAACATGATATCGTTTTCGGTGATATTGCCGGTGGAGGCGTGCAGGATATTGACTTTGATCTGATCGCTGCTCAAATCGTTGAGGGAAGAGATCAGCGGCTCGAGCGAACCCTGTACGTCTGCCTTGATCACCAGCCGCAACTCGCGGATTTCGCCGGCTTGAAAGCGGTCGAATAGCTGTTCGAGTGTAATGGCTGCTTTGGGGCCGGCGGCCGACTGAGCCTTGGCTTGCTGGCGCTCGAGCACGATCGCACGCCCTTCACGTTCTGACCCTACCACCTGGAAAATATCCCCGGCGGCGGGAACGTCGCTCAGGCCCATCACGGAAACCGGGATTGACGGCCCAGCCTTGCGGACTGGCCGCAGGCGATAATCGAACATCGCCTTGATGCGCCCGTACGTGTTTCCGACGACGATTGTATCGCCCATGTTCAGGGTGCCGTTTTGAATCAGCAAAGTTGCTAAAGGGCCTCGGTTCTTATCCAGTTCGGCTTCGATGACGGTGCCGGTCACTTTGCCTTCCGGGTTTGCCAGAATGCTAACGGAATCGGCGATCAGCAGGATGGCTTCCAACAAGTCGTCAATTCCCTTGCGCTGCTTGGCCGAAAGCGGCACGATCAGCGTGTCGCCGCCCCAGTCGTCGGGGACCAGTTCGACTTCGGCCAATTGGCGCTTCACCTTATCGGGATCGGCGTTGCCTTTGTCGATTTTGTTCATGGCTACCAGGATCGGCACGCGGGCGGCCTTGGCGTGAGCGATGGCTTCCTTGGTTTGTGGCATGACGCCATCATCGGCAGCAATCACCAGGACAACGATATCGGCTCCCTGTGCGCCGCGCGCCCGCATTGCAGTAAATGCTGCGTGGCCGGGGGTGTCCAGGAAGGTGATCGGCTGTTTGTTATGTTCTACCTGATACGCACCGATATGCTGTGTGATCCCGCCGACTTCGCCGCCGGCAACATTGGTGTTGCGAATGGCGTCGAGCAGCGTTGTCTTTCCATGATCGACATGGCCGAGGATGGTAACAACCGGTGGCCGTGGCTTGAGCTTCTCTTGGGGTTCGTTCGCAATCAGTTGCCGCCACAGGGGAATGTCGCTGTTCTCTTGCTTTTCTTCAACTTCTGGCGCCTCCAGCGTGGCTTCATAGCCCATTTCGCTGGCTACAATGGCAGCGGTATCAAAATCTACCTGCTGGTTGATGTTTGCCATAACACCATTTGCCATCAACGTCTTGATAATGTCGATGGGGCTGGCGTGAATGGTTTGTGCGAGTTCACGAATAGTAATTGTGGCGGGAAGCTCAACCGTCTTTGTGTTTCCGTTATCGCTCATACGGCACCTCCTGGTTGAAAATATGGTGGCTTTTCCTGTTTTGTGCGGGCCTGGCGGCCTGCACCGGCAGAATAAGCCGGGTTATGCCTCGAATAATGAACGCAGACGGAAAGCGGTGGCTTCGCACAAGGCTACATAACCGCCTCCGAATGGCTTTCTTCATCTGCCAACGTTTGCATGAAGGTTTCCAGCCGTTGGCGATCCTCAGGGTGTAAGGCAACTTTGAGTGCGGCGGATAGCGGCCCCTTCAGGCCCCGTTCCCAACAGGAGCGCAGGTCATGGAGATAGGCTCCACGTCCTGGTAGCTTTCCGGTCGGGTCGACTTGAATACCCTCCGGCTGCCGCACAATACGGATCAGGGTCCGTTTGGCTTGTGTTGTGCGACAGCCAACACAGGTACGTTGCGGGATGTGTTTCCGTCTGACGCTTTTTGAGGCGTTCACAGTCTATGCAAAAATCGTTTTACCAACTGCCGCCCCAATCATCCTGTCCGCGCTTGTGCTTTTTGCGCACAATGGTAACATCGTGATCGGGGTCATATTCCATTTCAACGTACTTCTTCTTCTTGCCTTTTTTGCCTTTTTTGTTTTCACCCACATCGTCTTCGTCTTCCTCTTCCTCTTGTTGATCGAAAGCTTCTGGCTTGAGGGCAAACAAGGCATCCAGCGAATCGATTTCTTCCTCTTCCCCGGTTGGGGCTTCTGGTGCAGCTTCGACTGTTGCTGCGGGAACCGGCTCGCTGGCCGCCGCCGGCTGGGTTTCGGCCGTGGGCGCTTCTACAGACGCTGCCGCGGCAACCGGTGCTTCTTCGGCTTGTGCAACTTCTTCCTGTGCGGCTTGCGGGGCGGCCGCCGTCACAGGCGTTTCTGTTTCCACGGTTGGCGTTTCTGCAACTGGCTCGGGTTCGGCAACCGGCTCAGGCTCTGGGAATTCCAGCGTGTTGAGGATGGTCTCGATCTCGCGCATCACGCGTGCGCCCACTTCCGGCAGGCCTAGAATGGCGTCGGGGTCGAGCTTGAGCTGGAGCATCAAGTCGCCCACGCGTTGATATCCTGCTTCGCTGAGTACGTGATAGGTCTTGTCAGAAATTGCCAGGTCGTCGAGGGTCATCTCGAACGCCGCCGCGGGAATTTCCGCACGGGCCGCTTTTGCCTGCTCGTCTTCGAACTTCAGCGCGTCCACACGTTGGCGAATGACGCCGCGTTCGATACGATCGACGAATTGGGTGAGCAACTGGTACTCTTCCGGTGTAACCGGTCGCCCTTCACTCTTTTTCGCCAGGACACCCTGAACTTGTGCGATCGTGTCGGCTTCCTGCTCGGCCATGGCGGCAAACTCGCCGTCTGTCTGTAACCTGTGCAGGGCGTCTCCTGCGGCTTCAGGCAGGCTTTTGATATCGATGCGCCAGGATGTCAGCTTGGCTGCCAGGCGGGCGTTTTGCCCGTCACGGCCAATTGCCAGGCTCAACTGGTCTTCAGGCACGACGACGGTAGCCGTCTTGGCGCCCTTGCCTTGATCGTTGAGGTAGACCCCCGAAACACGTGCCGGGCTGAGCGCTTTGGCGATATAGCCCGCCGGGTCGGGGTTCCATTCGATAACGTCGATCTTTTCGTCGTTGAGTTCACGCACGATGGTCTGGATGCGCACACCGCGCAGCCCGACACAGGCGCCTACCGGGTCGACGCCGGGTTTCAGCGCCGCTACAGCGACTTTCGAACGCTGCCCCGGCTCCCGGGCGATCGAACGGATTTCGACCATGCCATGGTAGATTTCAGGAACTTCGTTTTCGAGCAGCCGGCGCAAGAAGTTGCGGTGTGCACGGGAGAGGATGATCTGTGGGCCACGCGGTGTCTCTTTGACTTCCAGCAGGACAGAACGCACGCGGTCGTGAACGCGAAAGCGTTCGCCGGGCATCATCTGGTTCCGGGGCATGATCCCTTCGGCGCGCATGTCCAAACCCAGGGTGATGGCCTGCGGGCTTACCGCTTGAACAATCCCACTGACGATTTCGCCGAGCTGGCTGCTGTAGTGCGTCATCTGCGTATCGCGTTCAGCCTCACGAATGCGCTGCTGGATCACCTGGCGGGCCGTTTGCGCGGCAACACGCCCAAAATCGCGTGGGGTGGACTCGACGACGAGCATTTCCCCGAGTTCGGCCTCGTCCTTGACCTTTTTTGCGTCTTGTAAGGCCACTTCGGTACGCGGGTCTTGCACGACATCGACGATTTCTTTTTCGGCATAGATCGTGACCTTGCCGCTTTCAGGGTCCAGCCTGGCTTCGACATGTTGCGCACTGGATGCATTGACGGCACGCCGGTAGGCCGACACCATGGCTGCTTCAATGGCTTCCAGAATGATTTCTCGAGGTAGGCCTTTTTCCTCCAACACCTCATTAAAAGCCAACACGAACTCGTTTTTCATAGACTTACTTCATTCTCCCGATCTGCTATCAAACATTAAGGGTTCGCGAAAGGCCCAATACGCAAGAAAAGTGGGGGTGACCCACTTTTCGTTGAGACCACGTCGCTTCCCCCGGACGGCTTGATTGTAGCATGGAAGTTGAGGCTGTGCAAGGATGTTAATCCTTCACTTAAGGAAGCAGGCGTCGTCATTTGCTGAGGGAAGTAATGGCGTCACGGATGATTTGCGCGCTGCGCCGGAGCGCATCCGCTTCGTTTGCGCTTATCGAAGGTTGCAGAGTGGTGTGGATGCCGTTGCCGCTGACGAGGTTGGGCAGTGCCAGCGTTACGTCGCGTACACCGAGCACGTTGTCCTGCGGTGTGCAGACGGTCAGAATGGCGCGTTGGTCGCGCAGGATTACTTCAATGATGCGGGCTAACGCCGAGCCGATGCCATAGTATGTGGCACCCTTGCCTTCGATGATGCGGTAAGCGGCCTGGCGTACCTGATCTTCGATCTCGCTCCAATCATCCGGGCAGACGTCTGCTTCGTACAGCTCACAGAACTTTTTCAACGGAATACCACCGATCGTTACCTGGGACCAGTTGAAAACTTCTGAATCGCCGTGTTCACCGAGGACGTAGGCGTGCACGTGTTGGGCGTCCACACCAAGGCGGCGGCCCAACTGGGCGCGAAAGCGTGCCGTGTCCAGGGTTGTTCCTGAGCCGAGTACACGGTGTGATGGCACGCCGTGCTCGGCGGCGTAGCGAGCGGCGAGGTGGGTCATGATATCCACCGGGTTGGTGGCTACTAACAGTATGGTGTCAGGGGCATGAGTGAGGATGCTGGGGACTACCTGGCGAAAAACAGCCGCGTTGCGTTCGAGCAGCTGCAGGCGCGTCTCACCGGGTTTTTGCCCCACCCCGGCAGCAATGATGACGACCTTGCTGTTGGACAGGTCGCTGTATTCCCCAACGCGTACCGCAACCGGGCGGGCAAAGGGCACCGCGTGCAGCAAATCGTCGGCGTCGGCCTGCGCACGAGCGCGGTTGAGATCGACCAGGACGATTTCACGGACCGTGCCGCGCATGACCATGGCATAAGCGGCAGTTGCTCCCACCATCCCACTGCCCACAATTCCTACTTTCATTATGTTCCTCCTGTAAGTTAATCGTAATCCTATCCTCCCCAAAAAGGGGGAAAGGATGTGTTGGGTGGTTCCCGTCTGAAACGCCCACCCCCGGTGTTGAGAGGATGCCGGTACCTTCGCTACGCTTCTTCGCCCATCCAGACCACGCGGTCGTTAAAGGATGGGCGTTCTTTGGCTGGAAAGTCCGTTTCGGGATACCCGAGATAGATAAACCCGATCACATGCTGGTCTGCTTCGAAGCCAAGGAATTCTTTGACCACCGCTTCCGATGCTGCCGGACCGGTACGCCAGATGGCGCCGAGGCCGGCTGCGGTCGCCGCCAGGAGCAAGTTTTCGACGGCTGCTGCAGCGGCGCAGACGTTCTCTACCTCGACGACGTTGGCTTCTTTGGGCTTGTCGACGCCCACGGCCACGATCGCCGGCGCACGCAGCGGGCGGGCGCGTTCAACCTCGACAGCGGCATCCTGAACAAGCGGTTCACGCCGCTTCAATGCGGCCGCCATGGCATCCCCAAGCCTGCTACGCGCTGCACCGGTCAGCACCACGAAACGCCACGGCCGCACACGATGGTGATTGGGGGCCTGCACGGCGGCAGACAGCAGCTTTTCGATCAGCTCACGTGGGACGGGATCGGCCCGGACGGCGCCGATCGATTGGCGGGCATACAGGGCTTCGAAAAGTTCCATTCTGTTCTCCCGCCGGAATTATACTCTAAAAAGGATGGGATTTGTCTTAGTTTGCTGCGAGAAATTTTTTCCCATGCGAACAGCCTGCTTAAACGATAAGAACCACATTGCTGCGTGGTTCTTATCGAGTGGCGAGGGTGAGACTTGAACTCACAACCAAGGGTTGTTGAGTCATTCCACCGGGGAATTATGGATCAAGCGCTCATAATCCGTGCGACGGGAAGCCAAGGCTCGCAATCGTCAGCCGCCAGCGCCCTGGTGTAGCGCTCAACCATTTCAACATTCGACCACCCACCGGCAACTTGCACAATCCGCGTGGGAGCCCCGTTGCGCACCGATTGGGTAGCAAACGTGCGTCGAAAATCATGGGGAGTAATCGGCCCGATGCCCGCAGCCGGCCCCCATCGCCTGACCGTGACCCGAAATCCGTCACGCGTCAAACCCAGGCCCTTGCGTTTACCCGCCAGCGATATAAAGACTTCCTTGCACTGAGCAAGCTCTGCCCGGAGACCAAGCCATTGCCGTAGTAGTGTCGACGTGTAGAGCGAGTAAACCCGATCGTCCCATCCACCCCCTTTTATCAACACGGATAACGCTCGTTCCGGGAGATCGAGATAGTCTACTTGCAGCCTGCACATTTCAGACAGGCGCAGGCCCGTATCGAGCATCAGACAGCAAGCGGTCAAATCACGCAGACCCTTGACTTTTGTCGTATCGAACGACGCCAGCAACATAGCGATTTGGCTCTCCTTCAAAGTGCGTTGCGGGCCAGACTTGACCCGTTTGATCTTCAAGCTCATCGCGGGATGTTTCTCCCCATACTGCCAACGAATGAATGACCGGGCCGCGCAGTACGCTTGCCAACGCATAGACGGCCCCCAGGTATCTCGATTCAGCCAGGTGTTTAGCCCAGATGCATCGAGTGAGTCGATGCCTCTCGTCATTAAATCCGAGAGCAGGCGGCGATAAGACGCCTGAGTGGTAACGCTATACCCTTGTGATAGCAAAAAGTCTTCGATGATTTTCATATAACTCTCCCATAGGTAATTTCGGGTTAGGACGAAAACCCGGTTACAAAAGTGCCCCCTCCTTGGAAGAGACAAGGCGGGAAGCCGTGAAATGTCCCTGCTCGAAAGGAACCCCGGACACCACTCCGGAATGAACGAGCAGGGACACCCACAACCCCATTTTATAGCGAAAGGAACCCCATGACAAGAACCAAATACACCACACTTTTACCCTTTGTCCTGCTGCCCCTGCTGGTCGGCCTGGCGTGTGAGACCACCACGCCGGCCGACACCGGGACAGCGACCCCTACCCCTACCCCACGGCCAGCATCGCCGACACCAACGATGCTGGCCAGTACCGCCACCCCTGACGATGGACGCCGGCCGACACCGCCAACGCCAACGATGAAGGCCTGCACCGTCACCAGCCTGGCGCTCAACGTGCGCAGCGGGCCCGGGCTGGACTATCCCGCCGTGGATTGGCTCAGGGCCGGCGAACGAATAACCATCACCAACCAGGTAGACGAGTGGCTGCACGCCCATACCGGATGGATCAAATCAAGCTACTGCAAATAACCCCACGAAAGGAACCCAAAATCATGCCTACCATCATTTACTACCGCTGCACGAAATGTAACCGGGAAAAGATGGCCGATACGGCCCAACTCTGCTCCGCCTGCGCCACGCAGGCCATTCGCCAGCAAAACCGCAACGCCATCAAACAGATCGGCAGCTTGCCCCGTTGGCAAATGACCGGGAAGCCCTGGAAAGAAGAAGGGAAGCCATGACCTGGTACGTCCCCGGCCCGGGCCTGGCAGAAGGCCCACGCACTCCCCTACCCTGGGCGCCTGAAGGCAAATACAAATGCAAGGCCTGTCACAGGACCTTCAACAGCCCCAAGCGCCGTGACCGGCGCGAGCATTGCCCACGCTGCAATGCAACCAACTTCAGCAAGAACAAATAAACCACACCCACCGGCCTGGCTGGATGAGCTGCGTTCCAACACAGCAAGGCCGGCCGGGCCAAAACAAAAGGAACCAAAAATGAACCGCGTATTAGGCACGCTCTTTATCACCGCCGTGGCCATTGCCCTGGCAATTTACAGCGGGCTTCGCTCGCTGGACTTTATTCAGATGACCTTACCCGATGGTCAGCAAACGATGGGCTTCGTTGCCCTGCTCGCCACCGAAGGCGGCATCTTCTGCTGGTTGATTTACTTTCTCAAGTCGGCAGATGGCGCCTGGCAGCGCGGGATCGCTTTGGTCATGACCATCGTCGATCTCCTGGGATCCATCGCCCTGTTT
Source organism: Chloroflexota bacterium (assembly GCA_049325275.1). Taxonomy (GTDB): domain Bacteria; phylum Chloroflexota; class Anaerolineae; order Anaerolineales; family UBA4823; genus CAIQJJ01. The sequence continues at coordinate 128,432 of JBMOLU010000069.1, read as the reverse complement.
ACCGCCGACACCATGCTCCGCAGCGGTGAGAAAGGCCTGACCGTAGCCATGTCGCCAGAAGAAATCCGCGGCGTCATCATCGGCCTATCCGCCCTGATTGCGCTCAATATCGCCGCCACCGTCATGGTGCACCTGATGGCCCCGGAAAACCGCAAGCGTGCGGCAGAACAGGAAGCCTTCGACAAACTGCAAGACGCCACCCTCAAGACCATCGCCGACGAAGCCGAAACCCTGGCCGCCGAACTGGCCCCCGTCGTCGCCGCCGACTGGATCGCCACCACCAGAACACGCTACACCGCCGCCCTGGGGACAGGGATCGTTCCGACCGCTCACAACGTCATTGACGCCCGCGCACACGACGCCGAGCAAAAGCCCGGCAAGGCCGATATCCCGCCCCACTGCGAGCGCTGCGGGATTCCCATCACAAAGGCTTCGTCCGTCGACTACTCAGAGAACAACGGTGAAAAGCTCCGCCTGTGCAAGCCCTGTGCGCACAGCGCGATCGAAAGCGGCATGGACGAAGCCCAACAAACAAGCGCAATCGACTGGACCGCGTTGGCCGCCCTGCTCGGCAGCATGAGCCAGGCCAAGAAGCCCGATGAAACGGTCACTTACGCCAGCAACGCTGCGTCAAACCCTACGCTAGGGGGCACGGAGAACCCTGCCCCCTAGAGCGCCAGGGCACGCGCCCCCTAGAGTCGCCAGACTCTAGGGGGCAACCCCAGGAGATAGACCATGAGCAAACCAAAGCAGAATTATCGAGCGGATACTGGATCGAGTGGAACCGGGGAGGGCGACAATCCAAGCGCTACTACCCCCGATACGGTTGGCGCAAACCGGACGGACGAAAGACCCATCGCTACATCCCAGGAACAACCCCACTTACACCCGAAGAACACGCCGCAGCCGTCGCCGAACGGCGAATGCTCAGGAAAGCCGCAAGGCAGAGCAATCTTTGCCCTGCTGCTGACAACTATCCGGCGCGCCTTCGCTGACGGCGCCGCCGAAGTCGCTATCTTCAACGGTCCCGGCACACTCCTGATCTCCACCGGCCGGCGCGCCAAGACCAGGGAATTACCCGAGGGGACATACCTGGTCGTCCGTTGGCCGTACATCAAAAGCGACTTGCCCAAGGGCAGCACGATGACGCTGTACGAGAAAGAAAGCGAATATGAGCAATAACGACTACATCCTTTTCTTTATCGCCGGCTGCTGCGCAGGATGGCCGCTGGGGGCGGCCACCATGGCAGCCTGCCTGTGGAAGCTGATCAAGATCAAAACTGGACCCAAGGAGACGCTCTTATGATCACCGAATATGACAAGCGGGCCATCCAGCAGTACCGCCAGATCGCGCACCTGTTGCCCCTGGTGGCAGTCCTGGTCAGGCTGAACTATCCCGCTACCGTTACCGAACTCGCCGAAGACCTTGGCGCGCACCACGAAACGACTCGCACCTGGCTGCGCCAGTTGCAGGCCATCCAACCGCCGCCGGTGACCCGCCTGAAAAGCGGTTGGATACTTACCCCGAAGGGGCGTAACCTGTTTTTGACGGTGATCTTCCCACAGGTCTTTCACATTTTATCCACAGGAAAGCAAGAGTTATCCACAGCATTCGCGGATGATCCGCGAATGGCGCTCGCGGATCATCCGCGAAATCGAGCGCTTGAAAGCGGTCTTCCTATAGAGTTTACTACTACCCAATTAAACAAACCTGTTAAAGAGAACAGTAGTAACCTGCCCGCGGATGATCCGCGAAAGGCCGCGGATGATCCGCGAACGCAAGAAATCTATCGCGCCTTCGAGCAGGTGGGCATCGAAGTCAACCGCCGCACCGCGGCCCTGGCGCAGATGGAACACATCACCCCAAGCTACATCCGGGCCATGTACGCCGACCTGGAACGCCGCAGCAAGCACCGCGACACCGGCTTGCTGATCAAGCTGCTCGAAGACAATCAACGGCTTTCCGCCCGTATCAACATGATGGACTACGTAGACCAAGATGGATGGGAAGCAAACGAAATACGAAACCAGTACAACGATTGGGAGAGTTGAACGTGCCAACCTTACGATCTCACCTGTTCATCACCATCCAGGCTGCCGAACGCTGCCCAGGCATGGTCCAAACCCTCGAACTCAGCGGCGGCCTGCGCATCGACCTGAAATACCTGCCAGGCGTAGGGTACAAGATCGCCGCCAGCAGGCCGAAGCCCAAGCAACCATCCCTGACCGAACTTGCCACCATTGCCGCCGATCTGCCGGCCTGGATAGAAACCACCGTCTGGACGCAGAAAGAAAACGGGAAAGGAAGGGTTTTTTACACCTGCACCGGTTCAAGGAAGATGCCGAAGGGAGTGTAACCTATGAACGTACTCGATTACCCCGTAGCCTTTTGTTACAAGCCCAACACCTGGCCGCCGGCACTCTGCGAAGGTGTGAAGTTCGACCGCCATAAGATACCGGCCAGAAAGAGCTACCCGAATTCAGAATACAGATTCGAGCGCTTTGTAGACAGGCCAAGCGACTGGATCAACGTCCACACAGAGACACGGAAAAAGTCCAACGGGAAACTGACGCCACGGTGGCACAACGATATCGAATTCGATGACGCCGTATACCCGGGGCTTGGGCCATTCGTCGAAGACGATAACCGGCTGGTTTGCGATAACTGGATACTCATCACCGACCAAGAAGCCTTCGACGAGCAGTACAAAGCCTGGCTGAAAGAGCAGTTCACCCAGGGCGACATGAGCCACCTGGTGCAGGGCACGCTGTTTTGAAAGGACAAACCATGGACACAACCGCAAAAATGCTCATCGCCACGTACCGTGGAAAAAAGGTGAACGATCCCGATGTACGATTGCGAGCGCCGATCGACATCTTCGCCGCAATTGGCGCCATACAGGGCTTGCTAACGCACATCAACCACATCGAGCGAGAGAACAACGAGCTTCGCCACAGGCTGCCCGCCATTCACGCTACAAACTTGTTACCCGAAGACACTGACGACCATTACGAGAGAGACGAAGGCGAGCTTGAAACTGACGGTAGCTGCCCTTGCGGCTGTGACGACCCGGATCAACCGCCACATCGCTGCGTCTATGCCGGCACAAAATACAGCGGCCAGATCGACAAAGAGTAACCCGGGTACCCACCACCGTAAATGGCGATGGCCTCGAAACCATCGCCATTTACGGTTATGGCGCCGGCGACATCGCCGGAGAAAGCGATAACCCCATGTATCCAGGCGGAAAAAACGCCCCAGGCACCTACCAAACCATCATCAACCAGATACCTCCGCACGACATTTACGTCGAAGCCTTCTTGGGCAGTGGGGCGGTGATGCGCCATAAGGCCCCGGCCCCGCTGGCCAACATCGGCATCGATAGCGATGCTGGAGCAATCCAGGCATTGGGCAAACCGCCCAGGCATCACACTTTCCTGCACACCGACGCCCTGAAATGGATCGCTGAAAATGCCTATGGCTATAAACCCTTGAACAACAAGAAGACTTTTCTCTACCTCGACCCGCCTTACCTGTTCAGCACCCGTCGGACACATCGCCGCATTTACCGGTGCGAGCTGAGCAACGACGATCACCGGCGGCTGCTCGACCTGATCCAGGACCTGCCCTGCATGGTGGCAATCTCCGGCTACTGGTCCGAAATGTACGCCAACGCGCTCGAAGGCTGGCGCGCCATCCAGTTCCAGGCCATGACCCGTGGCGGAGCGCCCGCCACCGAGTGGCTATGGATGAACTACCCCGAACCCTGGGAACTCCATGACTACAGGTATCTCGGTGAGAACTTTCGCAAGCGCGAGCAGATCAAGCGCAAAAAAGAACGCTGGCGCAAGCGCCTGCAGGCCATGACCCTGCTTGAGCGCTACGCCGTGCTGGATGCTATTGAAAGTTTGCGGCCTACTGGGTAATATCGGCACATTTGGCGATGCGATGTCGAGATCAGGGCTATAATAAAAATTGGAATAAGACTTTCGCCATCTGTTACAAAAAAACCGAAGATTTCTTGCCAACATCTGCAAGCTACGAGGAAAAGCTTTTATAGCGAAAACCTCCTTCCAACTCCTATAGTTGGGAATAGAAGGAAAAAGTTCTGGCCATAGGCGATTATGCAGGAAAAATGGCCGCTCAATCCCTAGTTGGGCCGCTCCATATGATTAGATTCTGCAAATGATGAGTTCTACATCAATCAACGTTCAACTGAATATTGTATGTCAACTTTCATCTGAAAAAGTTGGAGCTTTAGAAGCGCTTGTAAGGGAATTATTGGCACTTGTTAATCCCGAGACTTTGCGATATGTGTTAATCGTGCCTGATAATGAGTTTGAGACGGCGGTCAATAATATTATTGAGATGGCTACAGATCAAAGGAATAGCTACAAGCATAAAATTAGCAATCCAGCACGCGCTATAGCTATCCCAGTTGAAATTGGCGAAGAATTAAATTGCTTCGTTGTGATAGGAGAGAGTATTCTGCAGAATATAGAACCAGATCATTATCACCCTTACGAATTGGTATCATCTCTCCTGGAAGAATTTCTTCATGTTTGGTACTTTACTATCACCTGGAAACGTCGTGGATATGTTCAACACCGTCAGGGTGGTTTGGATGCCTGTACAGCTGCACTGTTTACAATTGCTGATCAAATGCAGAGTGAGTACGTAGTAAACCGCAAAAAAGCATATCTTGCGGGTACCAATCATTTATTTGAAGTGGAACGCGGCGGAGAATTGGTGACCGGGCAATTTCGATATGGTGATAGTGTCAGTAAAAGATTAGATAATGCGATCAAAAGTTTGGGTAAAACCGTAATTGGTGCAGCAACGAAGGAAATAACTATATCTGATGCTTGGCTCTGCCTTGTAAATGACCTTTACCGGGACATACTTGAACCGTTAGCCCGTGATGCAGCTTTTCGTACAGGAACCACTGATGAACATTTAACAGAGAAAGAAGCTTTAGAGAGTAAATTTTATAAAGATCATTTTGACGTTCACTGGCGCAAGATTCGAAGTGAACTACAACGAACCATGAACAGCGAATTAAAAGAAGCTGATTTAGCGCTAGATGAAATTGTAAAAACCCTTCGGATATTTTTGGAGTGCATTGGCGTGACTTATAGAAAAACAGATGATGACAGATGCTGGGTTGATTTTCGTACAAATTTTTTCGATGCGTTAAGTCATTGAATCGAGCAGAATATCTTGATTATCAAATGCGGCCCAACCACAAAATGTAGGCTGACGACGGGGATTCTGCCGGTTAATTTGAACTTACGTCATCCGAAGTTGATTTTGATCCCGATGTTGATCTTGAATCCGCTTCCGGCAAGTGATTTTGAGTGTTGGCTTGTCCCTTACGTGACAATGAAAATATATTGAGGGGTTATAATTAGATCATGGCACAAAACTTTCAAATCTTTGAAAAAGATACTGATAAAGTAATTCTTGGCGACGCGATAGAAGTTCTTTCTATCATTCCTAACGAATCGGTAGATTTAATTTTCGCAGACCCTCCATACAATATTGGGAAAAACTTTAATGGGCGACAAGATAAGTGGGAATCGGACGAGGAATATCTAAAATGGTGTTATCAATGGCTTGACCTGTGTATAAAAAAGCTTAAGCCAAATGGAAGTTTTTATGTAATGACATCTACACAGGCAATGCCATACTTTGATATATTCATTCGAACTAAACTAACCATTTTGTCGAGAATTGTTTGGTACTACGATAGTTCTGGAGTTCAAGCCAAAAATTACTTTGGTTCAATGTATGAACCTATTCTTTTTTGCGTCAAAGACAAGAATAATTACACCTTTAATGCTCAAGATGTTCTTGTAGAAGCAAAAACAGGAGCAAAAAGGAAATTGGTGGATTATCGCAAACAAATCCCAACAGTTTATAACTCTGAAAAAGTTCCTGGTAATGTTTGGGAAATGCCAAGAGTGCGCTACAGAATGGATGAATATGAAAATCATCCAACCCAGAAACCCGTAACATTATTAGAACGGATAATTCTTGCAAGTACTAGTACGGGCGATTTAGTTCTTGACCCGTTCTCTGGAACTTTTACAACATCTTTTGTAGCAAAAAAACTGGGAAGGCGGTCAATTGGCATTGAAATAGACGAGGACTATGTAAAAATTGGTCTTAGACGTTTACAAATTCTCTCATCATATAACGGTCAAGAACTACGGCGAGAACCGCGTACGTTCGAGAAAATATCACATTCCCAGCAGTCACTAAAATTGTTTGACTAACATCATGGAACACGAATTTACACCGCAAATTTTCCAAGTTTTACAAGACTTTTTTGGAGATGATGGGATTGCGATTTTTGAGCGCAGTACGTTGCTTCAATATTTGAATATAAAAACTCGTTCAGCATCACGAGGGTCAAAGTCTCGCGGCAGTTTTGCGAATATCTACGCTATTTATGTGCTTGTCGAGGACTATCTCAGAAATAATTTCGATAAACAAAACAGTTATGACGATTACGATGGCGCAAGATTTACAGACTTGCTGGAAAGGCAAAGACAACTGCCTTTTGGAAGTAAACTGCAAAACCATGCTCTAAATAGTCGCATGAACGAGGAGTTTAAAAAATATTTCCCGCATGTTGAATTTATCCCCATCATGCGAAATGCTCAAACAAATCGGTATTGGGTGAATGAAAATTTGCTCAAAATAGCCGACAAGCACACAACCTTTAATATTGCCAAAGCAGTGATGGCGATTATTGACAACTACATAGTGACAAAACAAAGCGCGTTTAGAACTTTTATTGAGACTTGTGAAAAACTTCAAGCAATAGCGGATAAAAACGATGTGGTGGTGTCAGAATTTATCGAGAATTTGCTTTCGCCAAATTCTGACGCAAGAGTATTCGAAATTGTAAGTTACGCAATATTACGTTTCTATTATCGTGACCAAGTGGTTTATTTTGGCTTTGACCTTGATAATATCCACGAGGAAAATCTTTTACTGTTCAAAACAGGTAGAACTAACGCCAATGATGGAGGCATTGATTTTGTAATGCGTCCGTTGGGTAGATTCTTTCAAGTTACCGAGACATTGGATGTTAAGAAATATTTCCTCGATATAGATAAAATCGAACACTTTCCTATTTCTTTCGTCATAAAATCCGATGAGAATGTGGAGTTACTTCTAGCGTACTTGCGGGATGGGGCGAAAAGGCAATATGGGATTAATGCTATCGTTGATAGATATATGGGATGCATCGAGGAAGTAATCAATATTCCAATTTTGCTTGAGCGGTTTGAAATTGCAAAATCTCAAGGGTATTTAAGAAATGTACTCGATGAGATTGTGTCGCAAAGTAAAGTTGAATTTAATTTCAATGATTTAGAGTCTGAATAAAAGCAAGCTAACATTGCGTGCAGCAGAAAAAAGCGGGGTGAGTCTCCGCTTTTAGGGAATCAGCGCCTTTGGCATTTTTCGCTTTTTCTCGCCAAATCCCGCTTTTGTCGCTAATGCTTGGCATTAGGCATCTATAAATTGCGGTATTTGGTTCGCCTCCCCAAGAAGTGAAAATATAATCTTTACCTTATGTATCAATCTCAGACTCATATTGACCAAACACTAAACCAGATGATGGAAAATGCCCCTATCATTAGGGCTGAAAATCGTTTGAAAGAGTCGGTAATCGTCTCGGCTTTTTCTAGATGGATACAAAGTTCAACTTTTCACGAATGGCATTTATCTCTTTACAAGTTTGCTATAGAAAAACCTCTTTGCCATATCAACCTTACCGTGATTGACGAAACACTCAGATTTTTTAATCTCCATCCCAGTTTAGTTCTGGAAGCTATTATCAACTGTGGAGTGGATATTTCACACGCTGTTCTTTCCCTCATTCGGCCTGGCTCTAGTTGGGGAAAAGATGAGCAATTGTCACTTGATACCCCAAAGGATCTTGTTGAATTCGAGAGCGTATGGCATCCGGAATATCTTAGATACTGTGAGCAAATATATAATCACCTTATTCAAATTCCACTCACCGTCCTCGGGCAGTTGAATGGCGGCAAGCAGTATATCTCACAAACCCTTGCAAATCGTTCAAGCACTTTAGCATCGATGGGATTCAAATGCTTAACTGACGGCTTCAATTCAACAATACGAAATGCCCTTTCTCATGGGCATATACTATTTGGGGTACAGGACATAACCTATACTGATCATCAAAAAGTAGAAAAGATACTATCATACGACTTTAGCAATACATTTGATAATCTGGTTGATACATGTAATTCCCTCGTAGTGACCATCCTTATTTTTCTTTGCGAGAATCGTTCTCTGGTAGAGCAAAAAGGATTATACAGCCTTCCAGTTGGCATCAGATTCTTTCTTATTGACGGTTTCACACAACATAGAGATTTGCGGTTATTATCAATGATCGAGAATCAAATAATTGATAACAAACGACAACTTAATCTTATTTGTGAAGTAGGAAGTAAGGTTCGAGCAGTCCATCTTTTTAGTGCAACCTTTTTGTGCTGGGCTGCATGTAGGTTGGGCGGGAAAGATTACAATCGTTACGTTATATCTATTGATTGTGGTATGCCGTCGCTACCAATGATGATTTATAACGGGGAGCAGATGTCACAAGCAATTGAAAACGATCTTCCTCTAGTGCAATGTGGTCCAAAATTGATCGAGTCATCTTTATTATGGTATGACAAACCAGGAATCGTTGCCAAAATAAGCACTTTTCGAAATATATTTTCCACCAATTTTCTGCTTGCCAAGCGTCAATTTATTGCCAATATCGAAAATGCAGGTTTTACCCTTTGGTCCCGTCACTATTTGATAGTTAATGTAAATAACACCAGTCCCCGTAAATTCCGTCGTATCGAAGCTCATATAATTCTAAGACACGATCAAAATCCCACAACAGCAGAGTTCTTGACAAAAATTATTATTCATGCAATCCGCAATCTTAGAACAAAGATGGTAAAAGTGAAGGATATAGATGGCGAGAAAGGATTCCTCGGTAGACCGTTTTTTATAACCGTTCGACTTTATTCTCAGGAAAGAAGATTGCGTAAACTAAAATCATATTCGTGGCAAGATAAAGAACTTGTTCTGATCGCAGAATGGAGTCGGGATTGGAAAACCGCACCACCATTTTATACACGAGATGCTCAGATAGTTAAACAAGGGATTCGGGTTAAACTAAACGATCAATTGATGGTTCTGTAATAAGAAAAAGCTGCCCAACAACCGCTTGGTGTGTCCTGAAAAGTCATCGTCTGCTCACTGGTGAAAGTCCAGTTCTGGTAAGGGTCAGGCCGCCAGATAGCAGGCAACCGATGTAGCCGGGTGACTGGCTGGCTATGTTGAAGCGTTTATATATCTTCGAGAAGGCACAAAACACTAGCTCGTAACATAAAGTGATTGGCAAGGTAAAGCTTCGCAAGTAGCTTTGAGTTTTAACTAAAACAGCCCCTGAGGGGGCTGTTTGCTTTAAATGACTCTTGTTAACTTCGCCCCTTTGTGCTATATTCGTATTGTGAAATAATTCACAACATCGGTACAAATACCGCACAAACGAAAGGGCACCCATGAACCAAACCGCTGATCCCATTCAAATCATCGAAACCCTCATCACCCTGGCTATCCCGCTCACCGCCATCGTCTTCGGCCTGATTGAATTTCTCAAAGCCGCCTTCCAGTTGGAGGGGCGGTCGGTGACCGTCGTCTCTTTCTTCGTCGGCCTGGTCTTCGGCGTCAATATCTTTGTGGCCTGGCTCTACCCGGCGGCCGCCGTCTACATCTACGGGGCAATTTTCATTTGCTCGTCTGGCCTGGTCGCCAGCGGCTACTACAAATTCATCAACAACCGCCTGCCTGACCAGAGCAAGAGCGTGGAAATCCGCTAAGCCTATGCCTCCAAGGAAGCGCGGCGCGCAGCCTGGTAACACCAACGCTCTGCAGCATGGTTTCTACTCTCCCGCCATGCGGCAGATCGAGATCAGAGACTTGAAAACCCTGATCGAAGATACCAATCGCCTGGACGATGAAATCGCCATGCTGCGCGTCATGGCTCGCCGTCTGGCTGAAACCAGCCAGACGGCGGAAAAACCCGAAGACATCGTAGCCACAACCAACGCCTTTGGCGCTGCCGTTACCCGCCTGGCCGGCCTGATGCGGGTGCAGCAGTTTTTAGCGGGTGGCTCGACCGGTACGGCTCAGGCAATCTCCACCGCCTTGTCAGCCGTTATGAAGGAGATGGGAATCGCATGACCGCCCAGGTTATCCCCTGCAAAGTTCAGCAAAAGACGGCGGAGATACTCAACGCAGCCGCAGCGCTGCAAAAGCAGTTCCGCCAGTTGCGCCAGGCTACCTACGCCTGCCACGACTGCCCGGCAAGCGGTGAGTGCGAAATCTTGCGCAACTTTCAGCGCAGCATCCAGGAAGCCCTGAGCGCAATAACCAAGGAATGGAATCTGAATGAGTGACGCAGCCCCCGATCCCTACGCCCAACTCGTCGCGGCCCAATTCGCCAGCGCCGTCAAGGCACAGGAGATCGCCCTGGAAAACCACACAAAGCTCGAAGACACCCGGCACCAGGCCACGAGCAAAGACATCGCCGAAATCAAAGACGACATCAAAGACCACGAAGCCCGCATTCGTGCCCTGACCGAAAGTTCGACCCAGTTCAAGCTACTCGTCGCACTCGCCACCGGTGGCGGAGCCTTAGGAGTTATCTCGCTGCTCGAAAGATTGCTTCGCCCCTGACCTGACCTTTACCAACAAAAGAGCATGTCCCAACTCATCGAAACCCTGAAAGCGGTGCTGCGCGACATCGTGCTCTTTTGCCAATACGCCAGCGGCATCACGCTCCGAGAATACCAAAAGGCCCCGCTTCGCCGCATCCTCGACAGCATCATCAACAGATACGGCGACACGATTGTCGTCATCTTCCCCCGCCAGTCGGGCAAGAACGAAATCCAGGGCCAGCTCGAAACCTACCTGCTTATGCTCCTCAGCCAGACCACCGCCGAGATCGTCAAGGTCTCTCCCACCTGGAAGCCGCAAACGCTGAACGCCATGCGGCGCCTGGAGCGTATTCTCGCCAAGAACCTGCTGACGGCTACCCTGTGGCGCAAGGTGCAGGGCTACATCTACCGCATCGGCATGGCCATGATCTACTTCTTCTCCGGCCATCCCGAATCCAATATCGTCGGCGCTACCGCTTCCACGCTGCTCGAAGTCGATGAAGCCCAAGACGTATCCCCCGAAAAATACGACAAAGAAATCGAACCCATGGCCGCCAGCACCAACGCCACCCGCGTCTTTTGGGGCACGGCCTGGACATCGAATACCCTGCTTGCCCGTGAAAAGAAGGCAGCCGAAGCCGCCCAGGCCATCGACGGCCGCCGGCGCGTCTTCGTCCTGACCGCCGACGACGTGCGCAAAGAAGTCCCCGCCTACGGCAAATTCGTCGATGGCGTAATCGCCAAGCTCGGCCGCAACAATCCCATGGTGCGTACGCAGTATTTCAGCGAAGAAATCGACGCCGAAGGGGGCATGTTCCCGCCCAGCCGCATCGAAGCCATCACGGGCCGTCACCGGCCTCTGGCCGGCCCGCAAGCGGGCGAACTGTACGCCGCCCTGCTCGACGTGGGCGGCGAAGACGAAGCCGCCACGCTCGACCCCACCAAACTCGACAATCCCAAGCGAGACTCTACCAGCCTGACCATCGTCCGCGTCATCCCGCCCAGGGACGATCTGCAACCCTTACCGGTTTACGAAAGCGTTTACCGGCGCGCATGGATCGGGACGAAGCACACCGACATCTACGGCCAGTTGCGCGCCGAACTGGATGCCTGGCAGCCGCGCTACATCGTCGTCGATGCCACCGGCGTGGGCGCCGGCCTGTCCAGCATGTTGGCCAAGACCTACCGGCCGGCCGACGACGGGGGGAGCGTGGTCCCGTTTCTTTTCACCGCCAGCAGCAAGAGCAAGTTGGGCTGGGATTTTCTCGGCGTCATCGATTCCGGCCGCTTCCACGAACACACCCCGGCCAACGAAACCCTTATCCGCCAGATGCAGGCCTGCCAGTACGAGATCATCCCCGGCCCCGGCAAGCTGATGAAGTGGTCCGTACCCGAAACCGCCCGCGACCAGGTCACCGGCGAACTGATCCACGACGACGTGCTGCTTTCCACTGCCATGGTTGCCCTGCTCGATGCCTACACCTGGCTCACGCCCGAAGCCCCGTTCATCGTCCGAGCCAGAGACCCGCTTGCCGACATGGACGAAGAAGGATTTTAGGATGAACCCAATCCAACGCACATTCAACACCATCAGCCGCACCGTCCGGCGGCTGTTCTCCGCATGGACCATCAGCACCAAAGACAGCAAGTGGGACCGGCAGCTACTCCACCGGGATACCTACCCGCGTGACCGCCTGCCGCAAAGCCGCGACGAAGTGCTCAGCGACGTCTTCGAAGCCTGGCGCACCAACGCCATGGCCCGCCGCATCGTTGACCTGACCACGCAGTATGTCATTGGCGCCGGCATCAAGATCGAATGCCCCGAACACGAAGAAACCCACAAGTTCTTACAGCGCTGGTGGGCGCACCCGCAAAACAACATGGACCACCGCCTGCCCGAACTCTGCGACGAGCTTTCGCGCTCCGGAGAGCTGTTCCCCATCCTGTCCACCGACTACAGCGGCATGACCTACGTGCGCGCTGTGCCCGCCATCGACATCCTGGACATCGAAACCGCCATCGACGACATCGAACAAGCGATCGCCATCTACGAAAAGCCCCGCTACGACACCCCCCGCGCCAACATCGATACACCCTTCGGCCTGGCCGGGCGCGCCTGGCCGGCCTACCGGCCGGCGCTCGATTACCCCACCGAACACGGCGAGTTTACGACCGTCGCCCTTCACTACCCGGTCAACCGGCCGATCGGCGCTATCCACGGCGAGAGCGACCTGGCCCCGATCGTCAAATGGCTGGTGCGTTACTCGTCCTGGCTCGAAGACCGTGCGCGCCTGAACCGTTACCGCAACATCTTCAACTGGTTTGTGAAGGGCAACTACAAAGACAGCGCCGAACGCATCGCCCGCCAAAACGAGATCAACGCCAACCCACCGCCGCCAGGCTCGATCATCGTCCACGACGCAAGCGAAGAATGGGACGTGAAGGCCCCCAAGCTCGAGTCGCACGAAGCCGGCGAAGATGGCCTGGCCATCAAGAAGATGGTCGCTGCCGGCAGCGGCACGCCGCTTCACTTCCTGGCAGAACCCGAAAGCGCAACCCGCACCACCGCAGAAGCCGCAGGCGGCCCCACCTACCGCCACTACGAACAGCGGCAGCGCTACTTTCTCGGAATGCTGCACCAACTCGCTACCGTCGCCGTGCGACGCCGCGCCCAGGTCGATCACCGTGTGTCTGTGCGCGCCGAAATCGTCATCAAGGCCGGCGACATCTCAGCCCGTGACAATTCATCGCTCTCCCTTGCCGCTCAGAACATCGAACAGACCTTCGAGCGCCTGCGCGCCATGAACCTGGTCGATGACACCGAACTGCTGCGCATGACCTACCGCTTCGCCGGCGAAAACGTCGACGTAACCAAAATCCTCGAGCGCGGCAAGGCTGCTCCCAAGATCGAACTGCCCGGCGCAGCTCCGAACGCAGCACGCCGCAACAACAACTTCGATCCCGAAACCGGAGAAGAACGAATATGAAAATCTGGCGATCGCACAGCGTACACACCTGCCCATCGTGCGCAGCCCTGAACGAACAGTGCCACCCTGAAGAAGTGTGGGCCGCCTTCGGCGTCGAACCGCGTGACGAACGCCTGTACTGTTCCAAAGGCTGCCGCTGCACCCTCGAAGACACCGACGCCCCCGAAAGCGGCGACCTTTCAACGGTGCCGCTTCGCCACGTCGTCAGCCTCACGCTGCAAGCCATCCCTGGCGCGCATGGCTTTCAAATCCAGGCCATCGACGTAGGCCCAGGCAATGGTTACATCTTCGGCCCCGATGTACTCAAGCGCTCCGTCCCCCTGTGGAACGGCGTAGAAGTTTTCCTACACCACGACTACACACCAGGAATCGACGAAAGGAAATCACGCGATGTAACCCGCCTGGCCGGATACATCACCGAACCAACCTGGAACGAGACCAGCCAGGCCGTAGAATGCCAGCTTACCACCAGCGGGCCGAGCGGCCCGGCGCTCTACCAGCTTGGCCAGCAGAAGCTGGCCGGCGCACCGATCAACGTCGGTTTCTCCGGCGACATCTACTTACGTCATAAGAACCGCATCGTAGAAGAAATCACCAAAGTGAACTTCCTCGACTGCGTTCACAACCCGGCACGCGGGGGCGCGTTTGTCCGGGCACTCTTCCAAACCGATCCCAATTCAGGAGGTACTCTCATGGCTCAATCCACGACCCAAGACCCCGAAGTGGGCGTACAGCAGCCCCCCGCCACGCCCACACCAACTGCCCAGGGCAATGCCCGCCAATCACCCCAACCGCAGCCGCAAACAGACCATCCCGACGTTTTGGCGATGCGCGCCTTCTTGCAAGAGCAAGAGCGCGCCAGCGCCCAGGCCGCCGAGATCGAAGCCATGCGCCAGACGCGCGCCCAAATGTGCGCTTTCTTGCTCGATGCCGGCCTGGCAGGCTCCCGCCTGCCCGAAGCCGCCCGCAACCACGTGCGCGCCCAGTTCCAAGACGCGCAAGGCCAGGTGCGGGTCTTCGACCCGAGCGAACTGCAAGATGCCATCGAAGCCACCCGCGCCCTGGTCGCAGAAGTTCAAGCCCCCGGCCTGATCAGCGGCCCCGGCAAAGTCCACACCATGTTTTCCACCGAAGACCAGCTCCAGGCCGCCGTAGACGACCTGGTGGGCGCTCCGCGCGAAGAAAACATGAAGTTGCAGAAAGTCCACAAGCTGACCGGCGTGCGCGAGCTTTACATGATGCTCACTGGCGACCTCGACCTGCACGGGGGTTTCTACCCAAGCCGCATCCAGTTGCAGCACACCACCGCCAGCTTCCCCGGCCTGGTCAAGAACGCCATGAACAAAGCCGTTGCCGAGCATTGGGAAGCCCTGGGCCGCGCCGGTTACGCCTGGTGGGAAGCAATCGTCCATCAGGAAGACTTCACCAGTCTGAACGACATCACCTGGCTGATCACCGGCACGGTCGGCTCGCTGCCCATCGTTGCAGAAGGTGAAGAATACACCGAACTGCAAATGGGTGACAACGCCGAAACGAGCAGCTTCGTCAAGCGCGGCGGCTTCGTGGGCATCACCCTCGAAACCATCGACCGCGACGACACCCGCAAGCTCAAAGCCGCCCCGCGTGAAATCGCCAACGCCGGCATTCGCAACATCTCTGCCCGCGTGGCCGAAATCTTCACGCTCAACAGCAGCGTAGGCCCAACCCTGACCGACACCGGCGCACTGTTCAACGCCACCGCCGTCACGACGGCCGGCGGGCACGCCAACCTGCTCACCACCGCTCTGGGTGCAGACTACACCGCATGGAACGCCGTAGCCCTTGCCATGTACAACCAGCCCATGCTCATCGCCAACAAGACCGGCTACATCGGAACCGGCCCCAAGCAGGCCGTCGAACCCCGTTACTGCCTGGTGCCCCGTGCGCTCAAGCCCCAGGCCGAAGCCCTGTTCATCCCCCGTTGGGAGAGCCAGGCGCAGAACGTCGCCGCCGTCTCTCCCACCTGGGGCGGACGCGTCGAACCCATCACCGTCCCCGAATGGACCGATGCCACCGATTGGGCCGCCGTCATCGACCCCCTGATCGTCCCCGGCATTGGCCTTGGCAAGCGCTTCGGCCTGCTGCCCGAAATTTTCGTCGCCGGCGATGAGCGGGATCCCGCCATGTTCAGCAACGACGAGAGCCGCATCAAGGTGCGTCACTTCCTCGCCGTCGGCGTGATCAACTGGCGTGCGCTTCACAAGAGCAACGTCGCCGGGTAACGGCGGCCGGCCCGGCCAGACGAGCGCCGTTATATAACGCCGCAAGACCGGCCGGGCCAGAGCGACAAACACCTATGGCAACCCCGCACATCATGAAGTTTTTCAAATACGACCACTTGCCCCAGGGGCTGCAAGCGGTCAGCAAACCTGTCGCCGAACTGGCAAGGCAAATGGATGAGCAGCTTCCAGACTGCGCTGAGAAGACGGTCGGCTTACGAAAGTTGCTCGAAGCAAAAGATGCACTCGTAAGGGCTGCGCTCGAAGGCAACCCTGCAAAACCGTCATAACAACCAACAAGGAGCAATCTCATGGGTTACGTACACGACACCCACATGACTCAATACATCCCCCCGACGTCCATGCACTACGTCACGGGCACCTGGGCCGACGCTGCCGGCAACGTCACCGACACGATCGCCAAGGCCAAGACCGCAGCCGACACCACCTCCACAATCAACATCCCGCTGCCCGTGCCATCCAACAGCAGCAGCGAAAAGGGATCGTTGATCAAGTCCATCGAAATCGACTACGAAGTCGGCACCGCTGCGCTCGACGCGCTCAGCGCCGTCGTCAACCTGGTCGAACGCGGCGCCGATGGCGCCGATGCCGTCGTCGCCGCTCAGGCCTTCACCTACGACACCGGCCACGACAGCGCAGCCGAACGCATCGACGTGGACGAACACAAGATGACGCTCACGCTCGATACGCCTGTCTGGTTGACCAACAACCAGTACATGCTCGTCGAACTGACCGTCGATGCCGCCGCCACCAGCGTTTTCCACATGCTTGGGGCCTTCGTCAACTACACCTTCAGGGTGTAAAAGTATCTGGTCGCCCCCAGGAAGGCCCTACGGCCTTCCTGGGGGCATACAGAGCATCCTAGAACGGATGGGCGACAATGGAACTTACCGAATACCGCACCCGCATCACCCGCTACCTGCAAGACACGGCCGCCGTAACCTGGAACACAGACGAAATCGACGACGGCCTGCGCTTTGCGCTCGCCGAATTCTCTGAAACCTACCCCCAGCACGCCGAAACCGTCATCACGTGCCCGGGGGCCGGGCGAGAAATTGCCATCGACAGCATCGAAGGATTGACCGGCGTCACCCGGGTTTGGTGGCCCTACGACAGCACGGCCGAAGCCTGGCCGCCAAACCAGGTTGCAGGCTGGAAGCTCCTATGGGATGACGGCCGGCCGGTGCTGTTTCTATCCAGCCTGACCGGCAACGAACCCCAGGCCAACGACGAAATCCGCATCTGGTACGTCAAACCCCAAACCATCAACGGCCTGGACGGCGCAGCCGTCACCACCTTGCAAGCCAACCACGAAAACCTGATCGTCATCGGATCGGCCGGCTTCGCCGCCCAATCGAAATCGCTCACCCTTGGCCTATCGATCGATCGAGACAAGCTCGACACCTGGGGCTACCGGCGCATCAGCGACTTTCGCCGGCACCTGTCCCGCCTCGACAATCACGAAACCCGCCGCGGCGAACCCTGGGGCGGCGGCTGGCAACTCGACAAATGGGCAGAATAATGGACGACAAAATTGCCAACATCCCCTGCGCCAAGCTCTTCGAATACATCGCTTACATATCGGTCCCATTGGGGCAAGAAGTAGCCATCTACGACACGCAAGCCGGCCAGGCACGCACCGAGTACGTACCCGGCGAGTCGACCGGTTTTGGCTTCGTGAACAAGATCAACCTGCTGCCGACCTACGGCCAGGATGTGAGCGAATACAGCGACTACCAGTTGCAACCACGCCGATTGACTTTCCTGCTCAACGCCAGCGCAAACAGCCCGGCCGATTACTGGTCCATCCGCGAAGCCATCGCCGAAAGCTTCTCCCCCGAAGCCTACATGACACCCGAAGCAGAAATCAACCTTCTGGCAAAACGCAGCTACCTGCTGCTCAAGCCAAAAGAAGGCGGGCCAACCTATCCAGGCGTTTACCTGCTCTGTTACCCCGAACGCCTGGCGTTCAGCGATCTCATGGAAGGCCTGTCCATCCGAGCGAAGATAACCTTCCTCGCCCCCGATCCCCACTTCTACAGCCGCTACGTGCCGAACATGTTCTCCGAGAGCATCACATCGGGCGACCATACTTGCACAGAAATCGTAACCAGCACCATCACCACCCAAAAGCCAAGCACCATCGGCCTATCGGCCGGCCTTGCCCAGGTGGTGAACCCAAAGATCACCGTCACCCACGCCAACGGAAAAGTCCATCGCCTGAACATCACCTACACCATACCCGCCGGCACCGGCATCAACTATAACTTCGCAAACAAGACCATCACCACGACCGGCGGCGTCGACATCACCAACTACATGGACATCGACAGCGACTTCAACACCATCTACTTCCTCAAGAACGACACCATCAACGTCAAGTCATCGATGACGCAGCCCTTTATGCTTACCGTTGCCCACCGGCAGCGCTGGATAGCCATCTGATCATGCAAACCAAACTCGTCGTATACGCCGACCACTTCGCCGGCACGGCCATCCCTGCAAAAGCGGCAGAATTCCCGCGCCTGTACGAACTCTATGCCGATACCCACCTCAACCACGTGGGCCAGATGGTTGCCACCATCAAGGCAGCAGACCAAAACGCGCCGGCGCTGCAATACGGCCGAAGGGTCGAGCTTTGGTACAAAAACGACGACATAGCAAACTGGACCAAAGACTGGACCGGCATCATCGTCGATCAACGGGGCAGCGGCGTACTCACGAAGTGGAAAACAATCAAAGCCGTCACACCCGAATGGCTGCTCACCAGGCGCAATATCGCCTGGACGCAAAGCCTGATCCCAAGATCGTTGTTCCTGGCTACACGCGTCGATGAAATCGTGTACACCCTCATCGTGTACAACATGACCATCAGCGCAACCACAGCCAACCTGCGCCATAGAACCATCTACGGCGGGGGCAGCGTCGGTTACTTCCGGTACGGAGATGGCACCGTGCCGTCTTTCACGATGCCAACCACATCCCTAAGCTGCCACGACGAAAACCTGCTCGACGTAATCCAAAACCTGTCCGAAGAACACGGTTTCGACTTCGACGTCACCCCCATTTCCGGCTCTTACGGCTACCAGTTCAACCTGTACCCGACGGGCAAGGGCACCGACAAAACGGCAAGCGTGAAATTCGCCGAGGGCCTGCGGAACATGGATAACGCCTCCGTCTCACTGAACCGGGAAACAGAGAAGACCGTCGCTCTCGCCAAGGGTCCAGATACCAAAAACCCCGAGATCGTAACAGGCCCCGACTACTCCGCCGCAAACGACGCGGAGCTTTTTGTATACGCCGTACGCGCCGGAAACAACACGGCGGCAATCAGAGCCAAAGGGCTGTACGAAGTCAACAAATACCAGGCAAAAGAAAAGTTTTTCTTCACGCCAAGGACCATCGGGAAACACACCTACGGCGTAGACTACGCGATCGGCGACACCGTAGCCGTGCTCTACGACGGCGCCGAATACAAACCAAAGATCATCCGCTCGCTCTGGCAGCGTGAGCAAGGCAAAGCAATCAAGCACGAAATTGCAGCCGGAGAAAGCGAACGTAAAATCATCGACATCCCCATACCCAGGCAAATCTCACCGGAGCCTGGCAACGACTTCATGCCGCCCCCACCCCCGCCGCCAGAGAACGACCAAAAACTGATACAGGCAGACCGCTGGTACACCAGCAAAGAAACAGGAGATGCGTCTACCCCATGGACCTATTGGGGCGATACCATAAGCGTGGGCGGCTTCAGCTCGTTCACAAGCAAAGTGTTCTGGTACCAGCAAATCGGCAAGCTGGTCCGCTGCGCATTCCGCTTCGAAGGCATCTCGAACGCCAACAGCCTGACCTTCACCATCCCCGTGACCATATCATCCGCGACAATGCCCACTATCCGGGTGCCTGTGCTGGTCATGGATAACGGCACAAACCAGATCGGCTACGTGCGCATCCCCCACTACACATCCTACGATCACCTCATCATCTACCCAAGCCCAACCATATCCACATGGACAGCATCCGGCGCCAAAGCCGCCCAGGGCGAGATATGGTACCTGACCGACTAAAGCCAGGAGAAAACAATGACCGCTATCCCAACAAACAACGCCCCCTTCGTCTGGAAGATCAAAGACCTTCCCGGCAACCCCACCGAGACGCCCGAAGTGACCGCCGCAAAAGCCAGGGACCTGGGCTTTTCCAGCCTCCTGGTCAAAGTCGCCAACGGCACCGGCTCCTATAACTGGCGCAAGCATCCAGACGGAACCTACACCGACGACCTGATCCAGCCCTTCGCCGACGCCTGCGAAGCCGAAGGGATTGACCTATGGGCCTGGGCCTACTACTACGGCAGCAACCCCGCCGCCGAAGCCAAGATGGCCGCCAAACGCATGAAAGACTACCCCTGCCTCAAGGGGCTGATCATCGACGCCGAAGGCGAATGCAAAGCCCCCGGCAAAACCGCCGCCAACACCTACATGCGGACGTTGCGCGCAGGCTACACCGGCCCCCTGGGCCTCACCAGCTTCCGCTGGCCGAGCCTGCATCCAGACTTCCCCTGGGCATCCTTCATCGGCAAAATAGATTTCCTCGTGCCCCAAGTCTATTGGGTCAAAGCCGCCAACCCCGCCCAACAGCTCGATCGCTGCGTGCTCGAACACTACGACCTGCACAAGCAGCTTGGCAAAACAATGGTCCCCATCATCCCCGCCGGAGCCGCCTACCACGACAACGAAAACCACTGGCAACCCACCGTCGCCCAAATGCAAGAATTCAGCGCCCGCGCCCAAAAGTTAGATTTGCCTGGCGTCTCCTGGTGGGAATGGGCCAACGCCGAACGCTACCACCTCACCGCCGGCATGTCCTGGGTCCCAACCACACCCCCGCCCCCGGCGATACCGGACCTCCCGACGCGTGTAGCCAGGCTCGAAGCGTGGGCCATGACCCAGGGCTACCCAGGCCCCTAACCCCTACTGCAGCCCCACCATTCCCGGCGATGCCGGCCAGCTCCCCCCGCCACATCCGGCGATGGGCGCCGGCAACCACCCCCGAAAACAGCGATGACCACGTGATCATCGCTGTTTTCGATGATGCTGAAGCACCCTTATTCGTTTCTATTCGTTCCTCATCTACTTTTGCGCTAGAAACTCGAAAGCAAAACCTTACAAGACTGTTGGGATGCTTGATTTGCAGAAATCGTTGAGTAACTATATACTAAACTTTGACTGCTGAAGCAGCTTTCATTGGGCGAATTCTAATGTGGAAATAGGTCGAGCGCTTCAACCTAAACCAATATTCACGAAACTTCCGAGAATTTGGGTTATGTAGATGTTGGCGATCTACTACGCGTTGGGCTTCGCGCTTGAAGAAAGAAAGCAATCTTTATCAAGAAAGGTGCGAGAACCCAAATGAAGGTAAGGTTTGCGTTCAAAGGCTGATGAAAACCGGCCACCCCAAGAAAATCTCATCTCAACACTAATTGCAGTGGAAACCGAACGGAATTCAATACTCGAAGACATGCGTATTCTAGCAAGCAAACGAAAGACTGCGAAAATTCAAAGAAAGAAAAGCAACGATAGCCCTATTTCATAAACGCATAAGAAAGCTACAGGTCCTGTATGGGCGTTGGATACATATTAGTTAACCATACTAAAAAAGAGCATATCAACTTCACCCACATTCCCGCAAGCACAGCCCGTGAATTAGCAGGAAATCCAGTTAGCGCTGCCATCGTTACCTGGTATTTACTGGAAAACCGCGGCGATAATATTGCCTTCATTTCAGACACCTATGATGATTGGCCATTTCCAGGTCATCGTGAACAGTTGTCACAATATACAGAAATAACGGATGAAATAGTAAAATCACTCATTGACGCCGAGATTTTGGTAGATGAAGGAACTGTCTGGGCTGATTATAATGAGCCAGGCAAAGTTTACATACGTGCATTACGAAATTGCTGGATGGACAAATAACATTGGATGTGACGAGATGCTTATAAGCAGAAAGCAACTAATGAAAGCAAACAATAAACCATCTTGCAAGACCTGCCCAACCACCGGCTGCACACCGACTTTTGGGGATTCTGCCGGTAAAATTAGGTTATCGGCGTCCCAGAGTTGGTTCTGATCCCATAGAAATTCTCAACCCGCCCAAAAGCGGGTGAGCCGGAGCGTTGGGTGCTTGTCTCTTTTGGGTGATATCATGAAAGTATAGGGTGAAAAATGGATGCGCACGGTTTACATGAAAATCTTTTTGATTTTGCTGATTTTGCCGGTTTTGAAGCAAAAATCTCTTATCTTGCTAATAATCTAGCAGAAATTGAATCTTGGAAACCCAGCAGCATAACGCTTCCCCTTTCATCAGAGAGAGATAATTTTTATTCCCTATCCAGAGATCATCCTATTTTGGCAAGTTATATTCTTAACATGCATAAAAGAATTGTCAGGGATGAAAGAGACAAGTTTTTTATCAATAGCGATGAGAGTTATGCTTGCTGGAATACGGGTTTGCTCACTCGTCTAAAAGAAGATATTTTTATCGTCTTTGAAAAGAATCCCACAACCTATTCTCGTAAATACTGGAAATTTTACAAGTTTTTGGAAAGAAGCAACCGTTTCTTAGTCAATATTGGCGAAAATCTTCCTGAGATGTGTGATTTTGGTAAAAACCCCAAAGATTTAGTTTTCAATGTTAAGGCAGATATTGTTCCTGACTTGGAACATATTTTGAATGACCACCCTGAAAGGTATCAAGAAGGGTTTCGTTCTCAACATGAGCGATTGAAAAGAAACGCCCTTGCTGGTGCAATTGCTGATGCAAAAGAAAGAGCTAAGAGAAATTTTAATATTGCCGTTCCTCAATATTTTTCTGGGAATATCCAATTATTACTACCACTGTATCTAACGAAAGACACACCGGATTTAGCACTTGTTTTGGAAAGATCAAATGATATTGTATATCGGGCGAATACAGTGCTTCCTTTAGATTGGGCATACAACAATGCAAGAGTTATAAAAAAACCTGATGTGGATTGGCTACAACCATAAACCGCACCCAACCACCGGCTGCACTCGGACTTGGTGGGATTCAGCCGGTCAATTTGAACTGTCGACATCCCGAAGTTGGCTCTGATCCCAAAGACGATCTCACTCCACCACCAAGCCGGTGAGCCGGAGCGTTGGGCGCAGGCTTGTTAAATTTTTCAACGTAATGTCTTCGCAAAAGAAAACAAAAGATTGGAGAGTCCTTGCAATGAATAACGAAAAACGAAAATTAAGAAAAAATTGGATGTTAGGTTTTTTGGGACTAATGAGTTTCATGGGGCTTCGATATTTCCAAACTGGTGAATGGTTATATTTAATCTGGTTCACTTGGGTGCTTTGGTTTGCGTGGTTTGTCCCCCTCAAATCTGAATAGGTTAGTTCGAAGATAATGAATTGGAAAAAGAAGGAAATGGATACAAGAGAGTTTCTTCTCAAACAATTAAATGAGACCGTTTCACAGTTATTTGATGTTTACAAAAACATGGCAAATCCTGAAATTACTGTATATGAAGGGTGGACAGCCAAAGATATTTTAGGACACATAGTTTTTTGGCATGAAAGTTTTGCCCGAAACGTCCGTGACATTGTCAATGATATTAAGCCAACGCCCTTGAAGGGAAAATATAGCGACCTTAATCAACGTTGCTTTGACGAAATGAAACAAAAGACAATAGAAGAAATAACTCAGAGATTGGAAGTCGCCCACAGAGTTATTCGAGAAAATATTCTTAATCCCAAACTTGTATTAATCCCCTACAAAAAAGGTTCAAGGGATTACACGCCTGATGAACATTTAGATATTGTCAACGAGCACATCAAAGAGCATTTGAGTGGTATTAGAAAAGCAAGCAAAGATGTACATTAATTATTGGTCAGTTGAGTTTTTGGTTCTTGTCAAAAATTAAGTTGCATTTAGAATCTTGTCATGTTGGCAGTAGCGTCTGTTTTTTGCCAGAGAGTATTCAGGTTCAAATGCGCCCAACAAAGCGTGCACCTGACGCTGGGGAGTCTGCGGCAATCTCAAGCAGTTTCCTACGCCTTAGCCTTTTTCTGGTTGGACGGCTTCGCCGTCCCCGCCCCAGCGCAGGTAACGCAAACCGCTGTGTGGAATTAAACAGGCCAAGAGCGCTGGCAGGATAATTCCAGGTAATTTTTTTGTATTATGGGGAAAAGAAGACAGAAAGCCACATACAGCCCAAAACGTAATTTGCAAATCACACACAGCACATACCAGCCGCTTCACCCACGAAAACACCGCCTCGCAGGGCGCAAACCAACAAGCAACTGTGGGCAGGATAGGGAAAAGAAGTAGTTCCAGGGGGCAATAATGTGGAACCGTTCGCGCATTGCCCCCCAGGCTGCCAGCACAGCAGTTTTAGCCCTTGGCCGTAACGGCCTGGGGCTTTTTCTTGCTGTGTCAAAGGCGCAGCCTGGGTCCCGGGCAATGGCTCACTAAACCGCTGCCCGCCGGGTGCTCTGGACAGTTTAGCGCACGGGGCTGGATAGGCATCTCATTTTGGCCCAGGCCGCAGGCGGCTAAGGGCTTTTTTGTTTTTGCCTACCCGCTTCCCCGGCAATGCAAGGCCAAGCCCTTCGGGTGGCTTTGGCGGAAGAACGCCGCCAAAGCCAGCCTTGCATTGCCACCCACGTGCGCAACGCACCCGTCAGCCCCCGGCGGGCAAGGCGGCTGGTTGTCATTGCCCCTTCACCCGCCCATCTTCAATCCGTGGGCCTTCGGCCCGAAAGGCAGGTGTTTTATGTCCGTTGTTTTGTTTGGTGGTTCTCGTTCTCTCACCCCGTCGCCCATCGTGGCGCAGGTGGTCGGCGCTCATCTTGCCGCAGGTGGGCAGGTTGTCACCGGTTGCGCCATTGGCGCAGATGCCCAGGTTATCCAGTGTTGCCCATCGGCCCGCGTCTTTGCCGCCTTCGGCCCGGGTGGGGCGGGCGCCTGGTTGGGGTCGGCCGTCGCCCAGGTGGCAGCTCATCCCGGCCGGGTTACCTGGTGGGCCGGTGGGCCGGTCAGCGTGCCACTGCGCGCCCGTCTCATCAAGCGCAGCATTGCAGCCCTGGCGGGTTGCTCTGCTGCTGTGTTCTTCGAGCCTGGCCCGGGTTCGCTGGCCGTTGCCGCCCAGGCCGTCAAGCGCGGTTTGCCCGTGTTCGCCTTCCAGGGCAGCACCCCGGCCCCCGTCCATGGCGCGGCGGGTTGCTGGCAGCCTGGCCGCTTCGCCGGCTTCGCCTGCTGGCAGTGGCAGCCTGCCGGCGTTCAACCTGCGCTTTTTTAGGTGTCCCATGTCATCCTTGCCCACTCTCCCCGCTTTCGTTGCCCGCGGCCGCCTGGCAGCCTTGCGCGCCCGGCCTGCTGCTTTTGCTGCCCTGCTCGGTGGCTACACCCGCCGCCAGCTTGCCCGCGCCCTGGCCCTGGCCGCCACCATGCGCCCAGCCCCTGGGGGCGTGCGCGTTGGGCGTTACACCGTCACGCCTGGCCGTTGCTCCTGTGGCCGCGTTCGTTGCGTGCATGCCGCAGCCGCCCGGCTGGTTTTTGAAATTCCGCCGCTTTAAATCGCACCCACACCCACACCACCCACACCACCCACACCAAAAAAGGAACCCAAAATGACACAACTCGAATACGCTCGACAAATGGCCGAAAAGCACCCGCAAGGCCCTGCAAGCTGGTTGACAAACCAGGAAGCGTTAGCGCTTTTGGAAGACAAGCGGGAGCTTGAAGAAAATAACCAAATCCTGGCCTGGTTGGCCATGCCGGCGCCCACGGCGCAGGAGGCCACACCATGACCACAACCCCCGCCCCCGTACGCCAAATGATTTTTGAAGACAACCCGGACCCGCTCACCGCCTGCCTGGGCGAAGCGTGGAAGGTGACCATCGTCCGCACCGACGGCACGCAGGAGACCGCCACCCGCCAACGGTTGCCAGACCGGGAGAAGGTGCACGCGGCAGGTTTTTATGCCACTTATCGCGCCGGCCGTATCACCTACAAACGCCAGGCACCGCCGAAAGGCCAGCCGATCCCGCCCACTTGGGGCATGGACTGGCAGATCGCCGCGGAGATGTGATCATGCCACCAACACAAACCCCGCCCCAATGGATAGCGGCAGCCTATCATGAGCTTGGATGGTTGCTAGAAGACCTGGACGAATGCACCGCCGACGAAGTGCGCCAATGGCGCGCCGATGTGCGCACCGCCACACGAGCCGAACGCGAAACGGGAAAAGTCCAAAACTGGTCAGCCCTTGCCGAAAGCGTAAACGAAATCTTGACCGCCGAAGGCTACCCCGAAGTTATCCCCACAAACTAACCCACACGCCAAAAGGAACCTTACACCATGTACACCTACTTTGTACCCACCCCCACCACACCCGCCGAAGCGAAAGAGTT
The DNA here is from genome assembly GCA_049325275.1 of Chloroflexota bacterium. Taxonomy (GTDB): domain Bacteria; phylum Chloroflexota; class Anaerolineae; order Anaerolineales; family UBA4823; genus CAIQJJ01. The sequence goes on along the minus strand of JBMOLU010000069.1, from coordinate 101,966 downwards.
TTACCGGCAGCTTGCCATGCAACACCACCCCGATCGGGGCGGAAATACGGCTACCATGCAGGCCATAAACGCCGAGTATGCCGCCCTGCTGGGAGAAATAGCCCACGCCAGCGAAACCAAACGCCGCGACCAGGCCCACGCCGAAGGCCGGCGAACCAACGTTGACTTTGTAGACCTGGAAGCCGTCGCCGAAGAAGTGCGTAAGGCCATCGAGGCCGCCTTAGAACTGCCGGAAATCGAAGTCGAGCTATGCGGGCTTTGGGTTTGGGTAACCGGCAACACCAAGCCCGTAAGGGAACAACTGAAGGCCGCCCGCTTTCGATGGGCGCCCAAGAAAGAAGCGTGGTACTTTGCCGGCATTCCTTCGATGGGCCGCGGGGCCGGCTCGCTCGATGACATCCGTTCAAGCTATGGGTCGACCAAATTCAACCGCCGCCAGCCCCGCCGTGAAGACCGGGAGCTTGAAGCCCTGCCGGCCTAAACCCTGAAAAAACAGCCAGGCCGGGGGCGAAGCCCCCGGCCGAAAGGAACCTACCATGAGACACCCCGAAGGAATTGAAGACTACACCCAAGAACTTGCCGTCTATCTCACCATCGAGACCGGCGACCTGTACACCGCCGAGATCACCCCCGGCGCATGGTATCAGATCATTCACGGCCCGAAAGACACCTATCACGTATCCTTTGACGATGATCGCACCGTGGTTACCACTAGCAACCCCGCCGAACTGAACCCGCACACCAACCACTACAACAACGCCCGCGCCACCTTCGCCACATCCAGAAGCCTGATCGCGATTGCAAAAGATATGGTCCGACGCCTGCGCCCAACCGCCCAGGCGCAGCGGGAAGCGGCGCTCCAGGAGAAAGCCAGACACGACGCCGCCACAGCCAAGACCGCCGCAGCCGTCGAAGCCTTACGCCGCTGGATGAAGCCCTACCCACACGGCAACACCGATCGCCGCGTGGCGCTGTACAGCAAGCAGACTCGCGTGGAAATCCAGGACGGGACGATCTACGACATGAAAATAAGTGCATTGACAGCAGAGCAAGCCGCCGATATTCTGGAACTGATCGAAGGAGTGTAACCCATGAACGCAGACTTAACCGCCAAGTTGATCAAATTTCTGGACGCAGTAGACGACTTCGCCTACCAAAGCGAGCTACCAGGCCACAAAGAACTGCGAAACGCAGCCGAAGAACTACGAGCCGAGATCACAAAAGAACAGGAAGCCAACAAATGAACGCCAAAACCACTCCCCCAACCCCCCGCAACTGGTCAGACCTTGACGAGTACATCAAACCCGCCCACCTGCGCGGCGCGGTGGTGCCTGTGGCCATTGACCGCATCGAGTTCAGAACGCTGCACCCCAAGCCAGGCGTAGAAGAAATCAAACCGGTGATGTACTTCGCCGGCAAGCAAAAAGGCCTGATCCTGACATCCCACAATCAAGATACCCTGCGCGCTGCCTTCGGCGACGAGATAGCCGCCTGCTATGGGAAACAAGTCAGCTTGCGCGCCGAAACTGTGAAAGTAGCCGGCAAGATGGTCGACACGATCCGAATCGTAATCGCTCAGCAACCACAGGCGGAGCAAGCCAATTAAACCGCGCCCTGCCAGGCTGTGACCGATCTACTCGGTCACAGCCTGGCAGGGTTACAGAAAGGTAGTAAAAACATGGAGGCAACACTTTGCATTTGCGGAAAAAGCTTCAAGCGCGTTGTCGATGGCCGATGCCCACACTGCGGAATACGCATCATGACAGGGAAAGAAGACATGTTTGCAGCATTCATGGCAAGCGAAGTTGAAGAAACTTACTGGTTATCAAAGTCAACGGACGGGAAACGCCACGTCGAGCAATATTACCGCGACATGAACACGAAAGGCCCGCAGCGGCATGGGTGGCACCGTTGGCCGAGCAGCTTAACAAAGTCCCAAATAAAAGCGCTGGAAGCCGTCCAGAATATGACATCCTAAAACTTTACCCACTGGCCCGGCTGGACGAGCAGCGTTATATAACGCCGCAAGACCGGCCGGGCCAGAAAGGAACCCGATCCCATGTACGACGAAACCGCCCAGCACAGACAGTTCAGACGCCGCCAGGCGCTCAACGAAGCGGCCAAAACGCTTACTTATCGGTCCTGGTCAGAACTCGAAACAGACGTGATCAACGGACGAATAAGACTCGCTGTGATACACATTCCACCAAGCGACCAGGAGAAGCTAATCAGGCCAAGCCCTTACCAAGGGCTGCCGCCGAAGAAGCCATAGACACTCACAAGCCCTCGGCCAGGACCGGGGGCTTGTCTTTCGAAAGGCTCAAAACCGGAAAGATTTTCTTAAAACCGCCCTTCTTGCCAATAACTTGCCTGCTCTCGACCGGATGCGCTCCACACAAACCCGGATTGCTCAAGCGCCAACATCGGGCGGTTTTCGGCTTCGCCGGCGTGGCCTTGCAGGGTTTCGCTTTGCCCCGGGGGCGTGCCGGCTTTGGGGTTGTATTGGGTGAGCGAAAGCGCTACAATATAACCACGGGGAGAGTCCCCCGCTTTATCGCTTGCCCCGTCTTGCTACCCCTCCAGGACGGGGCATTTTCATGCAAAATCACCGCGCGCAGGACCAATTTCTTCCTTGCCTATTGACTTACAAACCGAAGCATGTTACAAACAGCACATGCCCAACGAACCAGCTTCCCCCACCTTCGTATCGACCCAGGAGGCCGCTGAATGGTTCCACGTCTCCCGAATGACGATCAACCGATGGATCAAAGCGGGGAGACTACAGGCGCAACAAGTGGGCGGCCGGTGGCTGATCCCGAAAAGCCAACTTACTACCACCGCCGCACAATCCTCAGTGGAAGACAGTGGCGACCAAACGACGAAACAAACGACGCACTCTCCACAGTCATCGGAATCCTGATCGTCGTCGCCATCATCGGGAAAGTAATCGAACAGCTTTTAAAACAGTAAAACCACGCGGCAACGTGGTTTCACTGTCGATGCGCCTTCGGCGCAAGGTGATCGCAGCACCTTAACAACCGAAAAGGCTCTTTATGGGGGAAATGGAGCGGGCTACGCCCGCTACACTCGCCCACAGTGGCGAGGGTGAGACTTGAACTCACAACCAAGGGCTTATGAGTCCCCTGCTCCGCCATTGAGCTACCTCGCCGATCTTATACCTACCTGGTGTGGCGGTCTCCCGGTAGATGTGGGGACTTCAGTCCCCTGCTCTGCTGTCGAGCCAACTTGCCAGTTTCAGCAGGCTGAGCGGGGCGTATTCTACCACGCCCTTAAAACAGCGTCAACGGGGATTTTTGATTTCTACATAAACAAAGGTTATCCATTCGATAACATCCCCATAAAGCTCTCTTAATCTCCTGCTCGTAAAATAAAACAGGAAGCGTGATGGACGAAAAAGGAAGCCTGTTATGGGAAAAGCCGACCTGCATATCCACACCCAATATAGTTGGGATGGTACCTGTACCGTTCGTGCGGTGCTCAAACAGGCCATGACTGTAGGCCTGGATGTTGTTGCCATTACCGATCACGATTCGGTGGCCGGTTGCGCCGAAGCTGTGGAAATTGCCCCGGCTTACGGTATCGACGTGATCCCCGGTTGTGAGGTATCGACCCGCGAAGGCCATGTGTTGGCATTGTTCGTCAAAAAGCCTGTGCAGCCCCATTTGCCCTTGCTCGAAACGTTGTATCAGATCGGCGAGCAGGGCGGGATTGCGGTCGCCGCTCACCCTTATGAAGCGCATGCTCCTAGCCTAGGCCGGGAGGATGTGGAAAAGGCTCTGGCCGATCCGCTGGCGGCTTGCGTGTTGGTGGGCATCGAAGCCTTCAATGCCAGCCTGCTTTTCAACAAAAGCCGTTACCTGGCTGCGCAACTGCCCGGCGTTGTCAACCTGGCGGCTACCGGCAGCAGTGACGCACACATCCTGCGGATGATCGGCGGCGGCGCTACGGCTTTTCCCGGCCGCTGCGCCGCCGACTTGCGCCAGTCTTTGTTGCAGCGTACCAGTCAGGTGCTGCGCTGCGATACCCTTAACCTGCTGCGTATGCTGCAAAGCTGGGTGCCGCGTTTTCTGTTGCGCAAGGCAGGGTGGGTGACGACAAATCGTGTACCCGAAGCGCCGTTCTCGCTGGCGCGTCTCTGATTGGAGGCGTCCTTTGCCCGTCCGGCGCACCGTGCCGTCTATTCGTAGCGAAAACGCGCAATTCCAATTGTGAAGAAACCTGCGGCGAAGCCCAGCAAGACCGCTGCCGGCAACCAAACCGATTCGATCCCCAGCCCGCGCATGGACAGGTTGTTCATGCCGAGCATCGCCCAGTACGTTGGCAGCAGACGGGCCAGGTTTTGCATCACAGGTGGGAAAAGCTCCATCGGCCACCAGCAGCCACCCAGCAGGGCAAAGACCATGCCGATCATGATGCTCAAGTTACTGGCTTGCCTTTCGGTGCGGATGAAGGTGCCCATCATGATGCCCATGGCTGCCGCAGCCAGCGCGAAGGCCAGCAGGACGGTAGCTAACGCCGGCAGTGAACTGCCCCAATTGATCTTCATTACGTATACGCCGAACAGTACCAATAGCAACATTTGGACGATGGCCTGTCCAACCTGCCCGATCAGCATCCCGGCCAGGTACGTCACCCGGCGCGTCGGTGAAGCCACCAGGCGTTCGAGGGTTTTGCTGCGCCGCTCGAAAGCCAGCAAGCCTGAAATGCCTACCAGGGGGATGAAGACCCAGGTAATCAATTGGCCGTTGGAAGCCTGCGTGCCCTGGTTGTATTTTCCTTCGGTTTCGACGATCGGGCGCGTGACATTCAACCGCGTGGGTGTGGCGGCAAAGTGTTCCGCAGCCGCGGCAAGTCCGGCGGTGAGATAGGCGGAACGATCTAACGTGGGTGCAATCCCTTCGGCAACACTCAGGCTGTTGTGGGCCACGGCCAGCGAGCGGTTGGCCGCATTGACTGCGGCAGCAATGGCGCGTTCAGCACCATCGGCTGATGTGTCGTTCGGTTGCTTGCGCAGCTCGACCGCCACCTGCTGGCCGTTCAACAGGTCGGCTTCATATCTTTGCGGGATCGTCAGCCAGGCAGAGGCTTCACGGTTGTTGAACAGTTTCTCGGCATCGGCCTGGCTTGTAAGGGAAATCTGTAAGGCGGTGTCTGCCCGGATGGCATCGATCAACTGACGCGAAAGGGAACTGTCGTCCATGTCGACGACGGCGATGTTGATCCCGGTCGCGCCGCCGACCCCCGCCCCGCCGAGCAGGAAGGTGAAGATCAGCGGCAGGATCAGGAAAAAGAGCAGTTCACTGCGGTCTGAGAAGCGTACCAGCGTGTCTTTCCAGGCGATGGCGAATATTTTTGACATAGCTTGTCCTCTGGATGGGCGAACTCGAGTGTTCGCCTCTATGAAACCCACCGTTTGCGTGCGACGGCGGCGGCGGCGACAAACAAGATCGCGGCCATGCCAAGCAAGGCAGCGATGTTGGGAGCGATCATGCCCGGCGTTCCCCCGGTGCCCAGGGTCAGGAAGGCATCGGATGCCCAGGCATGTGGGGTGATTTTGCTGGCCAAGCGCATCCAACTGCCGAATGCGTTGACCGGGATGAAGGAACCTCCCAGGATGCCGAAGAGCAGCATCAACGCCGCACCGAACGTGGCGACCTGCCACGACTGCCGGGCGAAAGCCGCCACCAGCAGCCCCCAACCGGTGGCGGCCAGCACCGTTGCTGCCACGATGGTAACGATCGCCAGGGGCTGGCCCCAATCCAACTGGAAGATATTGGCCGAAACCGCGATCAGAATCATCACCTGTGCAAAGCCCACCACGAAGATGCCGAGCAGCTTGCCGCCGAGGATAGATGCGCTGTTCGATGGGGAAACCATCATGCGCGCCAGCGTGCCCTCTTCGCGCTCGGCCAGGATGCTGCGGGCGCCCTGGGTGACTGTGTACATCAGGAAAAAGATCGCCAGGCCAGGCGCCAGGTAGGCCATGGCGCTGACATCTTTCGGAGCAGTTTCTGCCTGGCTGGAGGCGATGGTGATCGGCGCCGGTGCGGGTTCGCCGGCAAGGCGTTCGGCCAGATGGGTAACGGTCTGTGGAATATCCTGCGGGGCGATCAGGCCGTTCTCGGTCAGTTGCTGGAGGGTAACCTGGATGCTGACCGGCGCAATTTCGAGCTGGCTGATCACGCCAGCCGTTACCGAACGCACGATGCCGGCGCTGATCGGCCGGTTAGGATTGGTGTAGACTTCCACCGGCGCCGTGGCCGGATTTTCTTCCAGCAGGCTGGCGGAAAACCCGGCCGGGATCAAGACGACGGCGGCGACATTGTCGTCGTCGACGGCCTGGCGTGCGGCGGCTTCGTCTGCACTTAGCTGGGCGGCAAAGATATCTTCTTCGGTGAAGACATCTTCCAGCACCCGCCCCAGTTCGCCGTTGTCACGGTTGATCACAATCACGGGCAGGTCGGCGATCCCGGAAGTGTTGCCTCCCTGTGAAAACGATCCCGTAACCGCCCCCATGCCGAGGGTCAACAAAAACGGGGCCAGCAGCATAAAGAGCAGCGCAGCGCGATCGTTGAGGATGATGCGGATGTCTTTCTGACAGATAGCGAAAGCTTTTTTCATGAAATTGTCCTTGAAAGCGTGAGCGGGCGGTGTATGCCTTGATGCGCCATCGATTACCCATCACGTAGGCCGCGCCCGGTCAAGTGCAGGAATACCGCTTCCAGGTTGGGTTCTTCGATGTCGATCGAACGCACGCGCACGCCGGCATGGGTTGCGGCGGCGATGATGGCCGGCAGGCTGTCCTCGGCCTCGTCGACGGAAATGACGATTTGGTGATCGGTCGCCGAAGCGGTCAGCACGCCTTCGACCTTTTCGAAGTACGGCAGCAGGCTTTCGGTCGATTCTTCTACGCCGAAGTGTAGCCGCAACGTTTCTTGTTCTCCAACGAGTTTTGTCAGTTCCTTTTGCGTTCCGAGGGCGATCAACTTGCCGTGATCGATGATGCCTACCCGGTCGGACAGTTCGGCGGCTTCTTCCATGTAGTGGGTGGTGTAGAGCACCGTCATGCCCTGGTCGCGCAGGCCCTTGACCATGTCAAGGATGCTGCGGCGCGACTGCGGGTCGATGCCGACGGTTGGCTCGTCCATGAAGACCAGTTTTGGCTTGTGGAGTAAGCCGATGGCGATGTTCAGGCGGCGTTTCATCCCGCCCGAATATTTTTCCACCTTGTCGTTGGCGCGATCGGCCAGGTTGATCTGCGCCAGCACTTCTTCGATGCGTGCCTCGAGGGCTTTGCCGCTCAAGCTGTACATCTGGCCCCAGAACTGAAGATTCTGCCGGGCGGTGAGCTGTTCGTAAAGCGCCAGTTCCTGCGGGACGGTGCCGATTAGCTTCTTGACCGCCATGGGGTTTTTGACTACCGAATACCCGCCGACCTCGGCATCTCCCTGCGTGGGCTGGAGCAGGGTGCACAGCATGGAAATTGTAGTCGTTTTGCCGGCGCCGTTCGGACCGAGCAGGCTGAAAATCTCACCCTCGCGGATGCCGAAACTGATGCCTTTGACCGCCGGCTCGGCCGCCCCGGGATACTGCTTGGCGAGATTGCTAATTTGAACGAGTAGAGACATGCAAACCTCCATTACTACTGAGACTTCGAGCGCATCGGCTGCCACTTCAGATAGGTCAAAGACCGCCACAACCATTCCATTGGCCCGAAGCGGAAGCGTTTCATCCACCACACGCTGATCGGAATTTGCAGCGTGTAAATGACGACGGTCAGCAGCAGGCCAACTGCCGGGCCGATCTTTGCGTATAGGCCCAGGCCGTAGTTGTAGAAGATGGTCGTTGCGATCAGCGTTTGCGTCAAGTAGTTGGTGAGGGCCATGCGGCCGACGAACGATAACGGCGCCAGGCGCGTGCGCCAGGTATCTTTTTGCAGCAGCAGCACGATCGTGGACATGTAACCCAGCGCCAGCAGCGGCCCGCTGAAAACGTGAACGACGCTGCGCAGCGTGCCGAGCGGCGTCGGTGTCATCAAGCTGGTGACCTGCGACAGGATCACGACGAGAATTTCACCGCTAAAACCCAGGCCCAGGCCAACCACCTGGACACGGCGGATCAGCGGCAGGTGGCCGGGGATGTCTTTGAAGATACCACGCTTGGCCGCATACAGGCCCAGCAAGAACATGGCAAAGATATTGGGCATGATAAAGGGGGTGAATGAAGTCATAAAGTTAAAGTTGATGCGGTGCTGTGCCATGATCTCGGCGAAGGTGCCCTGTTGGTAGGCTCGGATGGCCTGCTCGGCTGCTGCGGTGTAGGCGGCTTCGCTCTCTGCAAAGGCCTGTTCCATGGCTTGCTGGCTCTCCGGGGTCATACTGCCGAGGGCGACCAGGCCAGATAGGGCGACGTAAAAGAGCGCCATCAGCACCAGTACGGTTACGGCCCACACAAGCAGCGTTTTGGGCTTCGCCTTGCGGAAAAGCAGCAGCAGCGTGCCGAGAATGGCGTATGGGATCAGGATGTCGCCGACCCAAAAGCACAAAGCATGGACGAGGCCGAAAACCAACAGAATAGCCATACGCCGCAGGTACAGGGGCACAAAGCGCCCGCCACGCGCTTCGACGCGTTCCATCATCATGAACAGGCCAAAGCCGAACAGGAATGAAAAGGTCGAAAAGAATTTGCTCTCGCCAAAGAGCATAATAAACCCGTTGGCCAGCTGATTGGGCAGGCCGCCCCATTCGTGCGTCTGGGTGATGACCGTCTGCACCGGCCAGGCGAAAAGGGGCATGTTGACCAGTAAGATGCCGAAGAGCGCGAAGCCGCGCAGCACATCGATGGCCTGGATGCGTTCGGTGGATGTTGTGGGTGCAAGAGAATTCGTTTTCATCTGGGTCTCCTCGTGACCTTTTTGTGAGACTATGGTTTGTTCGGGTTATGCAACCTGACACGTATGGTGTAGGTTTCATTGAGTTCATACGTCCCTTCAAGCCCAAGGACGCGAGAAGCATAGGGCGTTAACGTGGCTGCTGCGCCATCCGGCTGCCACTGCACCCTGAAATCGGCCGTGCCGTCGTGATCGTAGTCGATTTCGGCGTCGATCTGCCGGGCTGCCGCCTTGGGGCCAAACGAGACCTGTACGAAGCCTTCTTTCGACTCGCCGATCAGCGCAGCGAAGACAGGTTCGTAAATTTCGATGCGCATGCCGTCTTGCGAATAGGCGCGCGCCACTTCCCCACCGGTGTAGAGTGGGTTGATTTTTAGCCCCGTGCTCGAAACAAGCAGTTCCATCCAGGCTGGTGTTCCCATGAACAGCACCAGCAGCGCCGGTACGCCCAGGATGGCGATGAAGTAACCGAGAAAAGACTTGAGTTTGGACATAGGTTTTGGTGCTTCCTTTGCATTTTCACGAAATCATACCGGAAAGGCGGCTGGTGTCTCGATCTGGATTGCTTTTTTGCATAAGCGTTGCAGGCACTGATCGCTTTCTGTTGACCATTCCTGCGTTTTTTTCTGCGGCAGAGAACAGCCGCTGACGATTCAAGCCGGCATTCCTAGATCATACTGCCCGTGGTTAGCAAGCGCAAAATGCGCCAGATGGCCGAGATGAACATGCCGCCGCCGAAGGTAGCCAGGAAAAGGAACGCCGGATATAGAAAGAGCATCCGGGCGATCAGCGGGCGGGCGCCGGGCTGTGTGCCTTTGATGTGGTACGAAATGGCGTGGTTGGGGCAAACGTCCACGCACTTGCCACATTTGGTACAGCTCATCAGGGGAGTGCCGCTGGTGTAACTGCTCTCATCGATGGAAAAGGTGGGGCAGTTCTTTTCACAGTGCCCGCATTGGGTACACTTGGCGGGGTCGATGCGTACGTCATAGATGTTGATTTTGTTGGTAGCGCCTTGTAAGGCGCCCATCGGGCAGAAAAGCCCGCACTGCGTGCGGCGTTTTGTCAGGATAGGCAGCACCACTACCGTGCTAATGAAGAGTGAGACGAAGATGATGGTCTGGATAACAACCTTGATCGATGTGATCGCCTCGAATTCGGTTACGGCCTTGAAGGGGCAGAGCCACTCACAGTAAGCCGGTGAGAGCGTGACTGCCGAAACCAACACAACACCCAACAGCACGGCCCAGGGTAGCAGCGTCCAACGGCGGTCGATTTTGGTGATGCGCGGCTTTTTCAGCAGACGCGAGAAGCCTTCGTCGATGCCGCCGTAAAAGCAGCCCCAACTGCACCAGGCGCGTCCCAGGACCAGTGACGCACCCGTCCAGAGCACGATCATCCCGGCTACGCTGGCGAACCCCTCCATTAGCGAACCGGGGAAGATGACGGTGCGCGTTACAGCTGCCGGCAGTATGATCATCGGAATTACCAGGTGGCAGAAGGGCGTTTCGCCCTCGATCATATTCGCACCGGTCAGGGCCAGGCTGCCGCGCTTCTCGATGATCTCGGCCATGAAAAAGACGATGAACGCGACAGCCATCGAAACGAACAAAAAGGCGCGGTAGCGGTCGGTCTGGCCGGTCTTGACCATGGCGAAGAAGATGCTGTTGAAGAGCAGCCAGGTGAGCGCCGTTGCCAGCAGCACCAGCGGGTCGGGGGTGCTGCCGGGCTGCATGATCTGGCCGAACGTCATCAGCGCCGTCAGGAAAACCATTGGCAGCGCCAGCAAGCTCGCCTTGCCCCAACCCAGCTTGTAGGGGCTGCGGTTGGGTTTGCGTTTGCCGAACCAACGCGGAAAGCTTTGCGAAATTGCGGTCATGAAATCAACCCTCCCATCAACGTCAGGATGCCGGTGTACAAATAGTACAGGGCTACGAAAATAGCGGCGAACTTTCCAATCGTACGCAAGCCTTGCGCACGCCGAAAAGCGCCGACGAACGGAAGCGGCAGAAAGAATACGGCCGTCCCGGCGAAAAAAGCTGCAAAGAACAACACGCTGCCCAACAACGATGCCTGTCTGCTGGCCCCTGCGAAGGCCGCAATGAACGGCAGGCACAGGTTCAACCCGGTGAGGAAACCAAGCGCAAATGGAAACAACGCCGGAGCAAAGCAAAGCCACTGGCGCAACTGCCGGGTTGGAACCGGACAGCCCAGGGGCCGGCTTGCCCCGCCGGGACCCGGTTGGTCGAACTTGGCGAGACCCAGTTGGTCGAGCTTGGCGAGACCCGGTTGGTCGAGCTTGGCGAGACCCGGTTGGTCGAGCTTGGCGAGACCCGGTTGGTCGAGCTTGGCGAGACCAACAGTTGCCATCTTCCCCGCGCGTGCGACGAGTGGCAAACGCCGCGCACGGACGAACTCGCCCAGCCCGTAAAGCAGCAACAGAACCGCCATGAACACGTAGACAACCCCAAAGACAATCGCTGAAGTTCCCGTACGCTGCAATAGCAGGTATCCGGTGACCCAAGCGAGCGCCCCGAACAGCAGGTAGCCGGCCAGACGGCCGAGCAGGAACTGCGCTAACAACCAGCCGTTCTGTTTGACACGGCGGCCCTCGCCGAGTAGCAGCGGGATCATCACCGGGGCGCATGAGGCCACGCATGTCACTCCGTTGGCTAAACCGAGCAAAAAACCATCCATCTTGACTCCTCGTGCATAAGGATACCGCCATCCTTGAAACCGTGCATGTGCCAGGAGTCATGCTTTACGGTCATACCGTTCCTTGTGACCGTCATATGCCAGGCGAATAGAAACGTGCCGGCGCTTTTCTGAAGTCAATCTTGCCGCGCGCACTCGCATCCAGGCTGTCGAGACAGGGGCGCACAAGCGTCTTTGCCACTTGTGCCCGGTAGCCGGGACGCATGTGCTGTTGGTCTCGACTGCGGCTGTCAAGTGCCCGGCCGACTCAACCGCGCGGGATTTTTAGGAAAGCCTGTCGCCCCTGCCTTGTGACGGTTGCTCGGCTTTACTGCTATAATCGTACGACAAGGCTTTCCAACTGTGGAAGGCGCCAGCTGATAGGCCGAAAGATAGAATGGACGTTAATTCCTCAATCCCCATTGCCACCCCCCTTACCTGTACACAGTGCGGCGGTGAACTGCATCCTGACGAAGGCCAGGCCTTTGTCACCTGCCCCTACTGTTCGTCGACCGTTTATGTCGATAAATCGCGCGTCGTCTTTCACTGGTACCTGGCCCCAACATTGGATGAAGCCAAGGCGCGTGGGGCGCTGGCGCGTTGGATGGCCGGCAACCAGACCGTCAAAGACCTCGATCGGAAAGCGCGTGTGGTTGAAGTTACCTTCGGCTACTTTCCGGTGTGGCTTTTCAAGCGCCGTACGGCCCAGGGGAAAGAAGAGATTCTCCTCGAACCGGCGGCGGCCACATCGATCAGTGAACTGAAGCGGCTCAAGCTGCCCGCCGGTGACCTGAAAAAGTATGCGCCTGCCATCGACGCCGATGCCGTGGCCCCCAGCGTGCCCTTGCAGGCGGCGACGGCGTGGTTGAATGGACGCGGCGTGCCAGTTGCAGAGATTGTTGAGCAGTCGTTGGTGCATATCCCTATCTTCACGGCCAAGTACGCCTTTCAGAACAAAACCTATGCGGCCATCATCGAGGCCGGCACTGGAGAAGTCCTGGCCAATATTTTCCCTGCCAAAGCGGAAGCGCCTTACCTGGCTGCCGGTTGCGTGACGTTGGCTGTTTTCATGTGCCTGGCCACCTTTCCGGTGATCGGCGGGCTGGTCGGTTATGGCGAAGGGGCATTGATCGGGCTGCTGGTTTGTAGCGTGTTGGGCCTGGTGGCCGTTCCGTTTTTGTTTATGTTATCTGCCTGGGTTGCGGCAAAGGTGTAGCTCATGGAAAGTGAAGTGCTCTCGAATGTTGAAAATACGCCTCCTGCGGTGGTGAATACGGATGCCGAAGCCACGCACGGGCTTTCTTGCCCCAACTGCGGCGGCATGGTGCCGATTCCCGATGGGCAAAGTATCGTGCGCTGCCCGTTTTGCGATCTGCATTCGTGGGTGCACGGCGAGCGTGGTTTGCAGCGTTACCAGGTTGCCCTGCGCGTCGGCCGTGAGCAGGCCTCGCAGGTTTTGCGTGCTTTCCTGAAAGGGAACCGCGCCATCGCCAGCGACGCGCCGGCACAGTCCAGGTTGACGGAAACTTTTCTGGCTTATATCCCTTTCTGGACGGGCTGGGCGCGCGTTTTGAGTTGGGTTTTTGGCCAGAAACGGGTCGGCAGCGGTGACAACAAGCGCTATGAGCCGCGTGAAGTGCGTGTCGTGCAGGAGATGACCTGGAACGGTGTGGCCTGTGATGTGGGGGAATTCGGTGTCGAGCGCGTGCCGATCGACGTGCGGGCGCTTGAACCTTTCGATGCAGATGAACTGCACAACCAGGGGATGGTTTTCGAGCCGATCGGTTCGGCCAGCGACGCCCGCCAGTGTGCGGAAGATGAATACCGTAAGCTGGTGCAGCAGTCGGCCCGGCTCGACCGGGTGGCGCAGGTGTTCATTCGCTTTGTACGCCAGCGTCTGGGGCTGGTCTATTATCCTTTGTGGGTCCTGCGTTACCTGTACAAGGGACGTGCCTTTCAGGTTGTGGTCGATGGGCACACCGGGCAGACGCTTTACGGGAAGGCGCCCGGCAGTACGTTTTATCGTGCCGCCGTTTTGGTCGGCGGAATGCTGGCCGGTTCGGTACTGGCCGTGGACGTTTCTTCGTTGATTTTTTATGTCGCTCTGCGCGCTTCGGATAGCGACGATTCGGGCGGGCTGTTTGCCCTGGGCGCGGGGGCTTTTGCGGTTGGCCTCGGCCTGATCGGCCTGGCGTACCGCAAGTTTCGCTATGGCGAGCAGTTCGAACATCGCCTGCACAAGGCCCATCGCGAAAGTACTTCAGATTTCATTGCCAAGGTTACGGACGTGGAAAAATGGCTCGACCAATTGAATTAGTTCCCCTGGTTTGTGTTCGCTGTGCTGCCCGTTTGCCCGCCCGGCCGGAGGAAGTAGCCTGGGTGTGTGCGCAGTGCGGGCAAGGCCAGCAATTGGACCAACAAAAAGGCCTGCTTCCTCTCGATATACACTATGCGCCTGGTGTGGCCGCGGCCAAAAAAGGAAAGCCTTTCTGGGTGGCGGAAGGCCAAGTGTCGCTGACTCGCCAGACCTATTCGGGCAACCAGGACCGCGATGCGCAGCAATTTTGGGGCGTGGCGCGCAAATTTTTCATCCCGGCCTTCGAACTGCCTTTGGAGCAACTGCTGACGTTGGGGCGGCAATATCTCTTGCAGCCGCCGTTGCTCTCTGCCGGCACGCTGGTAGCCTTCGAGCCGGTCACGCTGGCGCCACAGGATGTGCCTGCGCTGGCCGAATTCACTGTGATGGCCCTTGAGGCCGAACGCAAGGACAAGCTTAAGGAACTGCGCATTGCGCTCGAATTGCAACCACCAGTGCTGTGGGTTCTGCCGTAGGGCCGGGTAAAAACTGAGCGTTTGTACAGGATGCGCATCCGCATTGGCAGAGTGCCTGCCGGTGCGCAAGCTGGCGAATTACCCATCACCGGATGGTGTGAATGCTTTGTCGATTTCGTTAAATATTGACAAAATTCGATGCCTTTGCTATGATAACGTTGTCAGATTTCCTCCCTTTCGCTAAAAAGCACCAAGGATTGTAGCTTCTCAATAAACCGGGTGTGGGGTGCATGGGACGAGCATCGTTCGTCTCCCATGCACCCCACTTTCCCCTACTCTTTGAGAAGTTACCAAGGATTGTTATTTTGACTACCTACGAGCGGCGTCAATCACTGTTGGAATTATTGCGCAGACAGGTGGGCCTGAGTGTGCCCGAACTGGCGGCTGCGTTGGGTGTTTCGGAAGGAACGATCCGGAACGATCTGAACGCTTTGGATGCGGACGGCCACGTCACGCGCATTCACGGCGGGGCCATCCCGCGCGAGCAGAGTGAGTATCGCAGCTCTTCTTTTGCTATGCGTCACCAGGAACATGCCGCCGAAAAGATGCTAATTGCCCGCTACGCATCGGGACTGGTTACCGATGGTGACGCAATTTTGCTCGATGCCAGCAGTTCGGCCTATGCGCTTGCGCTCGCCGTTCAGGATCGGCGGCGTTTGCGCGTGATCACCAATGGCCTGGACGTTGCCCGCCTGGCGGCGCAAAACCCAACCAACTCGGTGATTCTAATCGGCGGTGTTTTGAACCAGGACGGCTCGTCGGTGACCGGTTTGCTCAGCGAACGCATCATCCAGGAACTGCACGTCCAGAAGGCATTCGTCTCCTGCAGCGGTTTTACGCTGGCGCGCGGGATGACCGAGGTGCACATCGAAGAAGCGCAGTTGAAGCGCAAGGTGATCGAAGCTTCGCGCCAGGTGATCGCCCTGATCGATTCGAGCAAGATTGGCAAAGACGATTTGACCCCCTTTGCCCGTGCGGATCAGATCCGCCACGTTTTTACCGATGCCGGCATCAGCCCGCAGTGGGCCCAGGTGATCGAAGAAGCCGGCATTCAACTGACGATTTGTCGGCCATAACAGATGAAGGACTTGGGGATGGTTGAAACGATCCTCGAATTGAAAAAGATTACCAAGCGTTTTTCGGGCGTGGAAGTTTTGCACGAAGTGTCTTTTGCGCTACAGGCGGGTGAAGTCCACGCGCTCCTGGGTGAAAACGGAGCGGGAAAGTCGACCCTGGTCAAGGTGATCACGGGCGTGCACAGCCCGGACGGTGGTGAGATTTTTGCCAACGGGCAGGCAGTATCTTTCAGCAGCCCGCGCGAAGCGCGGCAGGCGGGTATTGCTGCCATTTACCAGGAATTGAGCCTGTTTCCCGATCTGGACGTGGCCGAGAACATTTTTGTCGGGCGGCAGCCAACCGCTGCCACCGGCCGCATCGACTGGCGCATGCTGTACGGTGAGGCGGAACGGCTGCTTTCTTCGTTGGGGGTCCATCTCGATTTAAGGCAAAAAGCGCGCCGCTTGAGCATTGCGCAGCAACAAATGGTCGAGATTGCACGTGCCTTTTCGATGAATGCCCGTATCTTAATCATGGATGAGCCGACCTCCTCGCTGACCGTCAACGAAGTGGCTGATCTTTTCCGCCTGGTGCGCCGTCTGCGAGAAGATGGTACGGCGATCGTTTTTATTTCTCACCGCCTGGAAGAACTATACGAACTGGCCGACCGGGTAACGGTGCTGCGCGATGGCGCCTATGTTGCCACGCGTTCCATGCAAGAGGTCGACCGCGAAGAACTGATCCGCCTGATGGTCGGCCGTACGGTTTCGAACCTGTTTCCGAAACAGGATGTGCCGGCCGGTGAGGTGGTGCTCGAGGTGGAAGGCCTGGCGCGTACCGGAATCTTTGAAGGAATCGATTTCGCGTTGCGCCGGGGTGAGATTCTCGGCCTGGCGGGCCTGGTCGGTGCGGGGCGTACGGACGTGGCCCGCGCCATCTTTGGTGTCGAGCCTGCGACGAGCGGCAAAATTCGCGTTCTTGGGCAGGCCGTTCGCATCACTTCCCCACAGCAGGCGATCGATTTGGGTCTGGCCTATGTTCCCGAGGATCGCCAACGCCATGGATTGATCCCACCGATGGATATTGTCGCCAATACCAGCCTGGTCACATTGGGAACGTATGCCCACCATGGCTGGCTGCGCAACGCCGCCGAACGCCGGGCGGCCTTCGATGGCGTCCGGCGCATGGAAGTACGCGCCAGCCACATCTGGCAAAAAGCGTGCGAGCTTTCCGGCGGAAACCAGCAAAAGGTGGTACTGGCGAAGTGGTTGCTCAGCCAACCCCGCATTTTGATCTTGGACGAGCCGACACGTGGTATCGATGTGGGTACCAAGGCCGCCGTCCACGCGCTGATGAGCCAGTTGGCCGCAGAAGGGATGGCCATTTTGATGATTTCCTCCGAACTGCCTGAAGTGCTGGGGATGAGCGACCGGGTGATCGTCATGCGGGAAGGGCGCATCACCGGCCACTTCACCCGCGCCGAAGCGACCCAAGAAAAAATTATCGCCGCTGCCACGCAAGCGACCCCGGGAAGTGCCTCGTGACCATTGCCCGCCAGAATAAACTCGTCCATTCCGTGCGGCTCATCGCCCGTTTCCGTGAAGCGGGTATCAGCCTTTTTATCTTTCTCCTCGTGGCCCTGGTCACGCTGCGTGCCCCGGCTTTCCTGACCGGCGAAAATGTTTTGGATATCCTGCTCAACATTTCCATCCTCGCGATCGTTGCCCTGGCGCAAACAATGGTCATGGTGACGAAGGGCATCGATCTTTCGGTCAGTTCGATGATCGGGCTGGTGGCGATGATGGTGGCTTTTGTGGTCAAGCAAAACCCCGAGATTTTTGTGGGATGGGTGTTGTTGCTGGGTATGCTGTTGGGGGCCGTGCTAGGCGCTTTCAACGGGCTGATCATTACCTTCGGGCGCGTGCCGCCCTTGATTGCCACGCTGGGCACTTTGAGCATTTATCGCGGCCTGGTGTTTTTCTACAGCAACGGCACGTGGATCAATTCTTTCGAGCTTCCCCGAAGCTTCAAGATGCTTTCCAAGGGAACTCCGCTTGGGCTGCCCAATATGGTGCTGATCGCCGTTTTGGTGGCCGTGGTTGTCGCCTATTTTCTCAACCACACGCGTACGGGCCGCGATATTTACGCCGTCGGCAGCAATCCCGAAGCTGCACAGATGGCCGGGATTCCCAAGCGCCGCGTGCTCTTCCTGGTCTATTTGATCAGCGGCCTTGCCTGTGGGCTGGCGGCCGTGCTGTGGGCTTCCCGCTTCGAGTCGGCCCAGACCAATACGGCGCTTGGTTTTGAACTACAGACGGTGGCGGCCTCCGTGGTCGGTGGGGTCAGTGTAAATGGCGGGGTCGGCACGGTGCCGGGCGTACTGCTCGGCGCGCTGTTGTTGGGTATCATTCAAAATGCGCTGACGATTGTGCGCATCTCGCCCTTTTGGCAACTGGCTGCCCAGGGGCTGTTGATTTTGATCGCCGTGATCGTCGATCACTTGCTTCTGCAACGTTCCCGGCGTTGAGCGGACACAGCAACTTTTCGCCGCAAAGGATCCTCATTACATGAAAGAATCTAAGGCCGCATTGGCGGCGCCATCCTCCAGCCTGATCCGTGAGTTCGCCCCACGACGCACTTTCTGGCAGCGCTTTCAGCGCTGGGAGTGGATGCTGACGGCGTTGATCTTCGGCGTGGTTTTGCTCAACGCCCGTTTGTCCCCTTATTTTCTGGACGCCCAAAATATTTCGCGTACCTTGCCCGATTTTATGGAAATCGGGTTGATGATGCTGCCGATGGTTTTCATCATCATCACCGGCAATATCGATCTGTCGGTGGCCTCCAATTTGGGCATGTGCGCTTCTTTTATGGGATGGCTGTTCATGAATGGGACCAATATCTGGGTTGCCGCGGCGGCGGCGTTGCTTTTGGGGACGTTAGCCGGCCTGCTGAACGGGTTTCTGGTAGCACGCATGCAGCTGCCGGCCCTGGTGGTTACATTGGGGACGTACGCTTTCTACCGTGGCGTGGCGTATGTTCTGTTAGGAGATCAGGCGGCCCGCGATTACCCGCAAGCCTTCACATACCTCGGGCAAGGCAAGGTCCTGGGCACGCTGCTGCCCTTCTCGGTGGCCCTTTTCGTCCTGCTGGCGGCCGTTTTTGGCCTGATCTTGCACCGGACGACATTCGGCCGCTACCTGTATGCGATCGGTAACAACGAAAGCGCCTGTGTTTATTCTGCCGTGCCGGTGATGCGCGTCAAAATGGTGATATTCACCCTCTCCGGGTTCATGGCTGCGCTGGCCGGGATCGTTCTGGCGGCGCGTTTTGGCAGCACGCGTCCGGATATCGGTAACGGCCTGGAGCTTTCCGTCATTACGGCTGCCGTTTTGGGCGGTGTGGACATCAATGGCGGCATTGGGACCATGACCGGTGCGGTGCTCGCGCTGCTGTTGATCGGCCTGATGCGCTTTGGCATGGGCCTGCTTAACGTTCAAGGCCAGGTGCAGGGGATCGTCATTGGCCTGTTGTTGATCGTTTCCATCCTGCTTCCGAACCTTCTGCGGAATCTTTCCGGCGTCCACAAGTTGAATCTTCAGGTGCTGGCCAAGACCCTGGCCATTCTGTTCGTTTTCACGCTGTTTTTCCTTTTTTTCTTCTGGTCGCGTGCTGCGGTGTTGGCTGGCGGCGGATAGCCGTCCGCATTGGTTCCATGAAGTTTCAGGCGCTTGCCTGGCTTGAAGTATCCATTCCGCTTTTGAAAAAGGAGAAAACTTATGAAACACCGTTCGTTGTATGCCATCTTGACGCTAGTGCTCGTCACGAGCTTCGCCCTGAGCGCTTGCGGCGGCGCCAAGCCGGCTGCGACCCAGGTCCCGGCCGATACGGAGTCTGCCGGTCCCTTGACCTTTGTCCTCGTGCCCAAGAATCTCGGCAATCCTTACTTCGACACCGCCAACACAGGCGCCCAGGAAGCCGCCGAAGAACTCGGTGTGACGGTTCTCTACCAGGGTTCGGCGGCTGCCGATGCCACCCAACAGATTCAACTGATCAACTCGCTGATTGCCCAGAAGGTTAACGGCCTGGCGGTTTCGGCCAACGACTCGGACGCGCTCGTTCCCACCGGAAAAGATGCCATTGCAGCCGGCATCCCGGTCATCTCTTGGGATTCGTCGATCGGCAAGGATGGCCGCGTGCTGCATATCAACCAGGCCAAGCTGCACGATATCGGCGCCATTCAGATTGAAATGGCGCTGGCTGTGACCGGCTCCGCAGGCGGCCAGATCGCCATCCTGAGCGCCACATCTACCGCACCGAATCAAAACGCCTGGATCGAGGTGATGAAAGAAGAACTAAAGAAACCGGAGTACGCCAAGCTGGAACTGGTGGATGTGGTTTACGGTGACGATGACGATACCAAGAGCTACAACGAGGCTCTCGGGCTTTTCACCAAGTATCCCGATCTAAAGGTCATCATTGCCCCCACGACGGTCGGGATCGCCGCTTCGGCCCGTGCCGTGACCGATAAGGGCCTGATCGGCAAAGTTTTCGTCACCGGGCTGGGGACCCCCAACCAGATGCGCGAATACGTCAAAAACGGCGCTTCCCCGCAATTTGCTTTGTGGAACCCGGCCGACCTCGGTTACTTGTCTGTCCACATCTTGAACGCGCTGGCTACCGGGGCCATCCAGGGTGAAGCCGGTGAGAAGTTTACCGCCGGCCGCCTGGGCGAATATACCATTGAGGATGATCCCGAATTGGGTCTCAATGTTTTACTCGGCTTGCCGTTTATCTATAACGAAGGCAATATCGACAGTTTCGACTGGTAACGAGCTTGCGTACGTGCCTGGTCCGGTTTATACCGTTTGTTTTTTGGGGCTGCCTGGTGAAGGCAGCCCTTTTTGTCGTTACCAGCGGCGCCGTACTTTGCGGCCAGGCTGGCGCAAACGGCTTGCAGGAGAGGTTGTCTTCCCATCTGCTTGCCTTTTCCTCGATCAGCTTACAGCATGGATAGCGATATGCAGCCCATGGGCCAAACGGTTGACTTTTGTGGGAATTGTTGTAGAATTGTTTGCGTAAGCGCTTTCGCAAGGCGTCGCTTTCGCAAGGCGTCGCTTTTGCAGGGCGTCGCTTTCGCAATAGACGCACGTGCGGGCGTCACCCGGCGTTCGTTTTTGTTCTTTCATCTTTTTCTTTCATCCCAACCCGCAAAAGCGGAACAGGCCTGACCCTGTGCTTGGTTCTGCATTCCTTTGTGGGGTAGGCCCCTTACACACCCATGAAACCTACAATCTACACGATTGCTGCCAAGGCCGGGGTTTCCATCGCCACCGTCTCGCGAGCGCTCAATAATGGCCCGCGTATTAGCGAAGAAACACGCCAGCGAATTTTGCAAATCGCCAGGGAGCTGGGATACCAACCCAGCGCTTCGGCGCGCAGCCTTGCCTTGAACCGGACCGAAGCCCTGGCGCTGATCCTGCCGCAGATTTCAGGCCCCTACTACTCCGAATTCATCCGAGGCGCCGAAAGCGTCACCCGCGCCCATCACTATCATTTGCTGATTTACAGCAGTTTCGATGTCGATCAGGAAGACGCCTTGTTACGCTTTTTGCCCACGCGTACCGACGGGATCATCGTTGGCACGTATGCCAGCCAGAATGCCTACATTCGCCGCCTGTACGATCGCAAGTTTCCCTTCCTGCTGCTTGGCCATCCCGCACCGGAGGGCTGCACCATCAGCACGGTTCGCCCGGATAATGAAGCCGGCGCCTACCGCCTGACCCGGCATCTGATCGAACGGCACGGCTTCCGGCAGATCGCTTTCATTTGCGGCCCCGACTATCGCACGCACAGCCGGGAACGCCAGGATGGTTACCGGCGCGCCTTGCTGGAAAGCGGCCTGCCGCTTTTGCCGCAGTATGTCGCCGAAGGCGACTTTAGCGAAGCCAGTGGTTATGCCGCCGCGCAGCAATTGCTCGACCTGCGGGATGCGCCTCAGGCTATTTTTGCCGGCAACGACCAGATGGCGATTGGCGTTCTGGCCGCCATCAACCAGTGTGGACTGCGCGTGCCCGAAGACCTGGCGGTGGTGGGGTTTGACGATATTCCAGCCGCACGCTATTTACAGCCCTCGCTGACGACGGTCGATTTGGAGATTTTCGACCAGGGCGTCAAGGCGATCGATCTGTTGTTGGCGCATATCTGCGATCCGGCTGCGCCTGTGCAGGAAATCGTCATCCCGACAACTTTGGTGGTACGCCGTTCGTGTGGTTGCACGGACGAATAATTTTGATGAAAAGGCTGCAAAGGTATAACGTATGGTCTCTCCTCTCAATCCCTTCTCCCAGAATCAGCGCCTTGGGCGCGGCATCAACGTAATCGGTTACGACCCATTGTGGAAGTCACGCGACGAAGCCCGTATGCAGGCGAAACACTTCCGCCTGATCGCCGAGGCCGGCTTCAACCACGTGCGCATCAACCTGCACCCCTTCCGCGCGATGGGGGATGGTCCTCCATACGCCATCCGGCCTTCCTGGTTGGAAACGCTCGATTGGGCGCTCGCCAACAGCCTGGAAAACGGCCTGGCCGTGATTATCGATATGCACGAGTTCGGGCGCCTGGGCCAGGAGCCGCACACCTACCGGCCGCAGTTCGTTGCCACCTGGCGGCAGTTGGCCGAGCGCTACCGCCATTACCCCGAGGATGTCTTTTTCGAGATTTTGAACGAGCCGAACAAAGAGCTGACCCCCGAACTGTGGAACACGTATTACCAGGAGCCTTACCAAGTCATCCGCGAGTCGAATCCCAACCGCACGCTGATCATCGGGCCTGGCCAGTGGAACGGCATCGACGCCCTCGATGCCCTGCAACTGCCTGAAGACGATCGCAACCTCATCGTCACCGTCCACTACTACCGCCCGATGCCCTTCACCCACCAGGGCGCCGGTTGGACGGAGTACAAAGGCCGCCGCGATGTCGCCTGGATGGGCACGCCAGCCGAACAGCAGGACATCCTGGCAGACTTCGAAAAGGCGCAGGCCTGGGCCGGGCAGCGCCAGCGCCCACTATACCTGGGGGAGTTTGGCGCTTACGACAAGGCGGACATGGCTTCGCGTGCCCGTTATACCGGCTTTGTCGCCCGCCAGGCCGAAAAATTGGGCTGGAGCTGGGGCTACTGGCAGTTCGACTCCGACTTTGTGGCTTACGACATTCCCGCCGACCGCTGGGTCGAGCCAATCCGAGATGCCTTGATTCCGGCCGGCGCCTGATACCGGCCCGGATAGAAGTGAGCCACGAAAGGATTTCTGTATGTCACCAACCTATCAAAACTTCCGCGCTGCCATCTACACCACCGTCTACCAGGTGTTGAAAATGAACGACCTGGATTGGCTCGAGGAACGCTTCGAACTGCTCAACCGCTGTATCAAAGTCGGTAAGGTTTACCTGGAAACCCACCGCGATCTGGTCGTGGCCGAAGAAGCCACGCTGCTCGGGGCGAAAAAATTCTTCGAAAGCCGCGGCGTGCAGGTTTCGGGCGGGATTACGATCACCGTCAACGAGCGCATGCGTTTCAAGACGTATTGCTACACCAACCCGGAGCACCGCGAGCGGCTCAAGTCGGTGGTTGCTTTGACTGCCCGCCTATTCGATGAAGTCATCCTCGACGATTTCTTCTTCACCAACTGCAAGTGTCCCCTTTGTGTCGAGGCCAAGGGTGAACAAAGCTGGACGGACTTCCGCTTGCGGCAGATGACGGAAGCTGCCAGGGACCTGATCCTGGCGCCGGCGCGCGCCGCCAACCCCAAGGTGGAAGTGGTCATCAAATACCCCAACTGGTACGAACACTTCCAGGGCCTGGGGTTCAACCTCGAAACGCAGCCGCCAATCTTCGACGGCATCTACACCGGCACCGAAACGCGCGATCCGTACAACCACCAGCACTTGCAGCAGTACGAGAGCTATGCCATCGTGCGTTACTTCGAAAACATCAAGCCCGGCGGCAACCGCGGCGGTTGGGTGGACCCGTTCGCCTCGTTCTACCTCGATCGCTACGCCGAGCAATTGTGGCTGACGGCCTTCGCCAAAGCGCCCGAGATTACCCTGTTCGACTTTGGCTCGATCCAGCGCCCGCTTCACGACGGCCTGCGTGCGGCCTGGCAGGACGAAGCGACCAGTTTCGATTTCGATGCCCTCACCGCTCCCTTGCGCCAGGCCGACGGTACCTTGTCCGGCGATGCCATCTTCGCCCTGGCGGCCGGGGCCGCCTTCGAGCAGGTCGACCGCTTCCTGGGCCAACTCGGTAACCCGCTGGGCGTCAAGAGTTACAAGCCTTACCACTCGACCGGTGAGGATTTCTTGCACAACTACCTGGGGATGATCGGTATCCCTATCGACATCGTGCCCGAGTTCCCGCAAGAAGAACAAACCATCTTACTGACTGAAGCGGCCAAGTTCGACCCCGATATCGTCGGCAAGATCAAGGGCCAACTCGCCGGCGGCAAAACGGTGGTGGTCACCTCGGGATTGTTCCGCGCCCTGGAGGATCGGGGCATCCGCGATATCGTCGAAATGCACGTCACCGGGCGCAAACTGCGCTGCCAGAACTACCTCATCGGTTGGGACCGCGTCATCCCCGGGGCGGAAGAAATCGTCGTGCCGCAGATCGAATACCTGACCAACGACTCGTGGGAAGAAGTCTCCTGCCAGGCGGGTGTCTTCGGTGGCCCGCTCTTCCACTCGGCCGATTACAGCAGAAGCAAACTCTATATTTTGACGATCCCCGACAACTTCGGCGACCTGTACCGCCTGCCCGTCGAGGTGCTCAATCGCATCCGCTTTACTGTCGTCCAGGACCTGTTCGTTCGCCTGGAGGCCCCTGCACAGGTGGCCTTGTTCGTCTACGAGAACCATACGTTGATTGTCGAATCGTTCCTGCCCGAAGCCACGAACGTACGCCTGGTGGTCGACGACAGCTTTGGCAAGATGGAAGACCTGCTGACGGGCGAAACCCTCCTGGTCGAAGACGTGCTCGATTGGCGTGGCGAAAAGACCGGCAAGCAGGCGTTTTCGGCCGACGTCAAACCGCATTCCTTCCGCGTCTTCCGCCTGTCCCAAGGAACGGGAATTAAATAAATAAGGCTCTCCCAGCTTCGCCCTGCAAGACCCATAACTATCCGAGCAGCGCCGGATGAATGTGCCTTTTTGGCCGGGGTGGCTGCCCCGCCTGGGACGGCGGGTATCTTGTCCGCAAGGCAGCGGCCAGGATGGCCGCCCTCCCCCCAGGAAGGTATCGCCTTCCAAGAAAGAGAAAAGCAAATGAAACTCCTTGAAAACCAATGGGCCTTGATCACCGGTTCGAGCCGCGGGGTCGGCCAGCAAATTGCCCTCGGCCTGGCCGAACGCCGCTGTAATATCGTCGTGCACGGCCGCACGCTGGAGAACACCGCCGAAACGCTACGTTTGCTGGCGCCGTTGGGCGTGCAAACCCACGCCGTGGCCGGTGAGCTCGCCTCACCCGCCGGTGTGGAAGCCGTTATTGCCGGGGTCAAGGCCGGCCCGGGCCACGTGGATATTCTCTATAACAATGCAGCCATTCAAAACCCGTGGAAAGAAATCTGGGACATTCCCCAGGAAGATTGGCTGTATACCTTCCAGATCAACCTGTTTGCCGTGATTCAACTTTGCAATGCCTTCGCGCCGGAGATGAAGCGTCGCGGCTACGGGCGCATTGTCAACCTGACATCGGGCATCAAAGACGTTCCCCAACTGGCACCGTACAGCGTTTCGAAAGCGGCCGTGGATAAATACACCCGTGACCTGGCGGCCGAGTTGAAGGGCAGTCACGTGCTTGTCAACACGCTCGATCCCGGTTGGCTCAAGACCGACATGGGTGGTCCGAGCGCACCGGGCGAAGTGACCTCGGTGCTACCGGGCGCCCTGCTGCCGGCGCTGCTCGATGACGACGGCCCCAGCGGGCAATTCTACGCTGCCCAGGAACATCGCCAAGTTCCTTAAACTGTACCCGCCATGTGCGCCTCACAGCATCCCGCCCAGGTGCCAGGGAACGAATTCGGCCTCGCGGAAAAGACTGCGTTCGCTCTGGGTGGGCATACCGGAAGCGATCTGAACGGCCTGTGCCAGCAGCGCTTGCGCAGCCTCGTTCATGTTTTGCCCGTCGAGAATGGCACCGGCGTTGAAATCCATGTCGGCGTGCATGCGCCGGTACATGGGTGTGTTGCTGGCGATCTTGATGCAAGGGGCCACGCTTCCGCCGAAGACGGTGCCGCGCCCGGTAGTGAACAGGACCAGATTGCAGCCCCCGGCCACCTGTCCTGTGACGGAGGCCGGGTCGTAACCGGGTGTATCCATGAAGACCAGTCCCGGGGTGGTGACGCGCTCGCCGTACGCAAGCACTTGCACCAGGGGTGTGCGCCCTCCTTTTGCCATCGCTCCGAGGGACTTTTCGTAAATCGTGGTCAGGCCGCCGGCTTTGTTGCCCGGTGAAGGGTTACTGTCCAGGTTGAAGCCGTTCTGGCGGGCGTGTTCCTGCCACCAGCGCAAACGTTCAGCCAGCGCCTGCCCGACGTTTTCGGAGGCTACCCGGCAGGCCAGGAGTTGTTCGGCGCCGTAAATCTCCGGCGTTTCGGCCAGCACCACGCTCCCGCCCTGGGCCACCAGCCGGTCGGCTACGTTTCCTACCAACGGGTTGGCGGTAACGCCCGACCAGCCGTCGCTGCCGCCGCACTGTAGCGCCACAACCAGCCTGGAAAGCGGGAGCGGTGCCCGTTCCGTGTGATTGACCAGCGGCAGGAGCGCCTGGATCGCTTCTACGCCTGCTGTGACCGTCTTCTGGATGCCGCCGCACTCCTGAATGGCCAGGAACGGTCCCAACAATGGATGGCGGATGGTGTTTCCGGCCGGCGCCTGCAACGGGGCGAGCAGATCTCCCATCTGGTTGCCCTCGCACCCCAGGCTGACATAGAGCGCGCCGCCGATATTGGGATGGATAGCGAGGTTGTACAGCGTACGTTGCAGATAACGCTGAGAGAGGCTGTCCAACGGCGAACAGCAGCCCAGCGAATGCGTGATAGCGACGATCCCACTGACATGCGGATAGGCAGCCAGGCTTTTGGCTGAAAAGGCGTGGGCAATGGCCCGGGCCGTTTGGGCTGCGCAACTGACGGTGGCGACGACGGCGATCAGGTTGCGCGTTCCGGCCTGTCCGTTTGGCCGTGGGTAACCAAGAAAGGTCTGCTTGCAGTCGCTCGCCGCTCGTTCTATCTCGACAACTTGCCGCGAAAAGCCTCGCTGCATATTGCCGACGCTCAAGTTGTGCGTGTGAATCCAGTCGCCGGGAGCGATGGCCTGTGTGGCAACACCGATGGGGTGGCCGTAGCGCAGCACTTCCTCGCCGCAGGCGATTGGGCGGATTGCCAGTTTGTGCCCGGCGGGAATGGCCTGGCCGACGGTAAATGTGGTGAAGGGCAGCGCCGGATCGTCGGCCCTTACCAGGCTGCCGGCGGGAATGTCACAGCGAGCAACGGCGAGCGGATCGCGTGGGCTGAGCCGGATGGCGATTTTGGAAAAAGAAGATGATAGAATCATTCAATGCAACAGGAGGTAACGGATGAACTACAAACTATTAGGCAACACGGGGGTAAAGGTTTCGTCGTTGTGCTTCGGAACGATGACGTTTGGCGCCCAGGCCGACGAATCCGTTTCGGCGGCCCTGTACCGGCGCTGCCGGGAAGTGGGCATCAACTTTTTCGATTGCGCCGACGTGTATGCCCATGGGCGCTCGGAGGAAATTCTCGGCGGCCTGGTGGCCGGTGAACGTGACCAGATCGTACTCACCAGCAAGTTTTACGGCGGGACCGGCGAAGACGTCAACGCCCGAGGCGGCAGCCGCTTCCATATCCGGCAGGCCGTTGAAGCCAGCCTGCGGCGGTTGAAGACCGATCGCATCGACATCTACTTTATCCATCACTTCCCTGCCGAACTGCCGCTCGAGAACGTGCTGCGCTCGCTCGACGACCTCGTGCGGGACGGCAAGATTCTCTACCCGGCGGCCAGCAATTTTGCCGCCTGGCAGTTGGCCAAGGCCTTGGGCGTGGCCGCCTGGCGTGGGCTGACGCGCTTCGAAGTGATCCAGCCGATGTACAACCTGGTCAAGCGCCAGGCGGAAGTGGAGATCTTGCCGTTAGCGCAGGCGGAGAACCTGGGCGTGATTTCGTATAGCCCACTGGGCGGCGGCTTGCTGAGCGGCAAGTACGGCCCCCGTCAGCGTCCGGAAGTGGGACGCCTGGTGGAAAACGCCATGTACCAGGCGCGCTACGGGCAGGAATGGGTGTACGAAGTGGCTGCCGACTTTACGGCGTTTGCCCAGGGGCGTGGCTACGACCCGGCGGCGCTGGCGGTGGCCTGGGTTGCCGGCCACCCGGCCGTCACAGCACCCATCATCGGCGCCCGCAGCCTGGAGCAGTTGGAAGGCTCGCTCAAGTCGCTGGAAATCAAGATGGATGATGCCCTGCGGGCTGAGGTGTCCGCGCTCTCACCGACTCCGCCGCCGGCGACCGATCGCTTGGAGGAACAGGTCTAGGCGTAGAGTGTTTGTTTCATTTTCGGCGCAGCAACAGCTGCGAGAGCGCCAGGACCCCGCCGGCAGCGATTCCCAGGATCAGGGCCTGCTGCGACGTCATCAGGATTTTGCTGTTTCCGTCCAGGTGTGCGTTGCCGCCGGCCACCAGGATTCCGATCGCACCGTCCGTCAAGTGCACATCCCCGCCGGCGACTACTACCGCACCGCCGCCATCTTGCACGCGTAGGTCGTTGCCGGCAACGAGCGCACTGCCGAAGCTGTCGGATACCGTCAAATCGTTGCCGGCGACGACGGCACCCAGGACAAGGCTGTTGTCAACCTGGGCGTCGTGCCCGGCGGAAATCCCCAGGCTGATGCTGTTCTCGACCACCACCTGTTCAAGGGGGGCGTTTTCCGTTGCTTCCGCTTCGCTGGTCGACGAAAATGAAGTTCTTTGTTCGCGTTCCATGGTTTATCCTTCGCAATCTATGTGTGTACGAAACTGATGTGCTCATAGTATACTAAATCGGCATCGTTTGCGTACGGTAAAGTGCAAAAACCGGCTTCTTGGAGGTAGCAATGGAGATCGTCGAAAAGCATTTTGCCCATCTGCCCTGGCCCAAGATTTCCAAAGAAGAATGCCTGGCCCGAGGCGAGTTTGGCAGCCTGGTCAACTGCTGCGCTGCCAGGCAGATGCTCGGTTGGCGGCCGAATACAGCCAGTTCGATCCTGGGGCGGGTTATGTACGCGCCGCATGACGGTGATTGACTTAATTTACCGCTTGCAACTGGAGGCTATGGAATGCAATTGCTCACCAAATCTCAACAAACGCTGCTCAATGAAGAGCGCGCCTTACTCAATGAACTGCGTGTCGCCTTAGCGAAATTCGGCGCCAGCGAAGAAGATCAGCAGGTTCTCGAAAAATCGGTCGCCCAACTCGACGATTTCTTCTTGCTGGTGATTGTCGGCGAATTCAACGCCGGCAAGAGCGCTTTCATCAACGCCCTGTTGGGGCAGCCCATCCTGAGAGAAGGCGTTACTCCGACCACGACCCGCGTGCACGTGCTGCGCCACGGGGAAGCAGATGGACGCCTGATCGAGAGCGAACACCTGCACGTGCTGACGGCTCCGCTGGCGATCCTTGAAAACCTGTCCGTTGTCGACACGCCGGGCACCAATGCCATTATCCGCGAGCATGAGCTGATCACCAACCAGTTCATGCCGCGCGCCGACCTGGTGCTTTTCGTTACCTCGGCCGATCGGCCTTTTTCGGAGAGCGAGCGTGCCTTCCTCGAGAAAATCCGCGATTGGGGCAAGAAGGTGGTCGTGGTGCTCAACAAGATCGACTTGTTACAGTCGGAAACCGATTTATCCGAAGTGCTCACCTTTATCAAAGAAAATGCCCGTAGCCTGTTGGGCATCACACCGGAAATCTTCCCCATCAGCGCCCGCCAGGCGATGCAGGCGAAGGCCGGCCAACCGGGCCTATGGGCCGGCAGCCGTTTCGAGGCCCTGGAGACGTACATCCAGGAAAATCTCGACGAAGAAAGCCGCCTGCGCCTGAAGTTCTTGAACCCGATCGGTATTGGCGAACGGCTGGTCATGCGCTACCTGGAAATTATCGAAAATCGCCTGGCGCTGCTCAAGGAAGACTTTGCCACGCTCGAAGATGTCGATCGCCAGTTGCAAATCTATGCCAGCGACATGCAGCGGGACTTCGAGTTTCGCATTTCGGACGTGGAGAAAATTCTCTATGAAATGGAGCAGCGCGGTGACCTGTTCTTCGATGACGTTATCCGTATCGGGCGGGTTTTCGACCTGGTGCGGAAAGAGCACATCCAGCGCCAGTTCGAGCAGCAGGTGGTGGCCGATGTGCCGCAGCGCATCGAGAGCCGGGTAAACGAAATGATCGACTGGCTGGTGGATTCGGACCTGCGCCAGTGGCAGGCCGTCACCGAGCACCTGGCCGAGCGTCGCCAGCAATACAAAGACCGGATCGTCGGCGGAGACCAGGTGGGGGCTTTTCACCTGGAGCGCGAACGCCTGATCGATGGGGTCGGCCGCGAGACGAGCCGGGTGGTCGAAGCGTATGACAAAACCCGTGAGGCGCAAAAAATCGCTGCCGGCGTACGTTCGGCGGTAGCCGCCACGGCCGTGCTCGAAGTCGGCGCGGTGGGCGTTGGGGTGGTGATCACTGCCCTGGCAACAACGATGGCCGTCGATGTGACCGGGATCGTAATGGCCAGCCTGCTGGCCCTGCTGGGTATTTTCGTCCTGCCGGCCAAACGCCGCCAGGCACGCAAGGATATGCACGCGCGTGTATTTCAAATGCGGCAAACGCTGGTCGCTGCGCTTACACGGCAGTTCGAGGGCGAACTGCAACGCAGCCTGAACAATATTCGCGATGCGATCGGCCCCTACACACGCTTCGTGCGTGCGGAGGGTGAAAAGCTCGAAGCGTCGGGTAAAGAAATGAAGGATTACCAACACGCCCTCGGACGCCTGCGGGCGGAGATCGAAACCGAAAAATGAGCCGAGTTTTCGCTTTCCTGTTTTTTGGATTCCTGCTGGCCGCCTGTCATCCAAAAACTGTTGCGCCCGCGCGCACGCCGTCGCCGTTGGCAACCAGTACGGCGCGTCCGACGCGTACCGTCACGCCTGAAGCCACGCGAACGCCCACCCGGGAACCTACGCTCACACGTACTTCCCGTCCTACCCGCACACCTGCCCTTTCCCCTTCTCCCACACCAACACCGGTTGCGCGCTTTGGTGAAACCCCTCCGCACCAGGCAAACCGCTACCGCTTAAAGCCCTGGGATGGTAGCGAAGCCTGGGAACTGGTTATCATCGACGAGATTGTGCTCCCTCGCCAGGACGGGCAGAGCTACGATCACTGGTTGGTGTGGCCACAGATTCGACAAACGCTGCTCCGTGAAATTACCGCCCGTTTCCCCAACTCACCCGTTCATGCCGATGCCCGTGCGCGGCTCATTGTGCCTGCGTATGACGGGTTTGGCAGTTACCAACAGTACCCTCTGGAGCCTTTCCGGCGTTCCCTGGAAGATGCCCTCAACGCTGAAGGCTCTCTCGAGATCTCTGTTGAAAACCTGAACGCCATCATTGCCAGGATTCTTCTCGTTGAAATCCACGATGACTATCCCTATGTGGATGTCTTCCCCGCCGACAACGTATTAGCCGATGGCGCACCGGGCTGGGTTTTGGGCTTAAACGTACCGGGGCCGGCAGGGGCAGCCCTGGCGCTGAGCGGTAAGCCCGGCGATTATCGCCTCGTCTCTGCACGCGAAGAGTGGCGTTTGTTTGCATGGAGCGAGCAGCGAGTTTTTAACGCTGACTTGAACGCCAATGGCGTTCCCGAGATCGCCATTCGGGACAGCTACTGGGGCACGGGCATGTCGCACTTTTGCGGAGAGACTCTCGAGTTATACGAGTGGAATGGCAGGCAGCTTGCCAACCTGACGCCCAACCTGACGACCTATGCCAACACCGATTCTGGCGCGTGCCTTGACTTTACGTTTACCGGTGAGCCTGGCGGCCTTCAGCGCATTACGACCGGAAACCTGATCGGGAGCGGCTGTTATGATGGGGACTATGGTGACTGGCATGGTGTTGGTTCTCTGGTCGTTCAGCGCCACTATGCATGGAACGGCGCCTACTATGCGCCGGCCGGTGAGGAGGTCGAACCGCTTGAACGTGCCATCCCTGAAGAATGGCCGCTGATTAACCGATGTACGTTGAGTTGGGTTAACGAAGCCGGGGTAGAAAATGACCTTGCCTTCCGGCTGCTTCCCACGCTGGTTGCCGAGACCGATCCGGCGCTGATGGATGGCTTTGCCAAAGAATTTGGCCCGGCCTACCTCGACTATTTTCGGTTCAAGCTTGGTGCCTGGTACGCCGTGCGCGGCCAGCAGGCGCAGGCGCTCGCTTTGCTCACCCAGGTACGCGATCACCCTTTCAATGATCAATTCGGTATGGCCTCTCAACTGGCCGATGCCTTTCTTCAAGCGTATTCGTCTACAGGTGTCTATGCCGGGTGTGTGGCAGCAAACGCTCTGCTGGATATTTATCAATTCCCGTCGGAGAATATGATGATTCTCGGTATGGAATTGGACCTGGGTAGCATGAAAGAGACCTGGGGTTTTGGGGAATACCAGTGGCTTTACGGCGGCGGGTCGGTGTTCAGTGGCGCCAGCGGGCGCAACGATCCGTTGAACCTTTGCAGCACAACGGCCGCTTTTCGTTCGACCGTCCGATCGCAGCGTTTTGCCAGCAGCCAGGAGCTTACCCGTTGGCTGGATAGGCAGCAAATTCCTTACACCGGTTTGCAAGAAGGAGATGCAAACGATGATGGCCGCAGCGACTGGCTAATCCTGCTTGGCACAGGAAAAGAGCAGTCCTGGCACCTGTGGGCATTGCTCGACCAGGCAGAGAATACCTTGCCGGTATGGGTGGCCGATATTCAGCGGTCGACAGGCAATATTCCCACTACATGGAACACGTTTTCCCCAAACCCATCCGGTTCGCCGCTCAACGTTTACCAGTGGACGGATGGCGTGCTCATTTTCCGCATCATTTTTCCCAATGGAAACGCCGGCGTTGAAATCGTTCACCAATCGGATGCTTATCGGGATGAAGTATTTTTGGGCTTCACCGTGAACGCCGCTTCGGAAGCGGGCCTTGTGGAAGGTAACGATGCCGAAACCCTGCGAATGCTTGTGGTCGGCGACGAAGCCTGGCAAACGGATTGGTACGTTCTCGGCTGGGATCCCGCACAAAACGGCCTGCGGGTGATTGATTCGCCGCAGCACGATCAGGAGCAAAAGATTCGGGCCGCCGAAAGCCTGCTTTTCGAGAAAGCCAACCCTGCGGGCGCACTGGAAATCTTGCAGCCACTGCTGAACGAGGAAAACAGGTACCTTCTCCTTGACGAGGATGCGAAGACGTATGATTCCCTTCCGCTTGTACAACCTTATTTGCAGTATCTGCTCGGTCTGGCGTATGAAATGAGCGCAGACGAGCGAAGCGCTATCGCCGCTTATTGGAGCCTATGGCAAGATTTTCCGTTGCATCCATTCAGTTATGTGGTTCAACAAAAACTGGAAGAGGAATAAGGGCCTTCCGGGTTGCGTGTAAAGAATCCCTTTCCGGCGGAGCCAGAAACAAAAAGCGTTAGGGTAGCCCCCCCAACGCTTTTTGTTTCTGTGCCTAACCCATACGTTAGCGCATCACGAAGGGTAGATATATTTTGTACTCCACGTCCGTTGAGATGGCAACGCTGACGTTATCCAGGCCCCAACTTTCATCATCGAGCTCGTCAAGACCCATGGCGGAGAAGTCGATTTGCAGGTCGCTTTCATAGTGTTCGAAGGTATAAGTCAGGCGGTAGATGCTGTCCATGGGAATCCATTCGAAGAAGTATCCCAGGCTCCTGACGGCGGCGGCGCCGGTCATGGATGGATACTCATGCGTGCCGAAATCTCCTGGGTACGCTTGCCGGCTGCCGGGCCAGTTGCTGAACGTCGTGTGCAGCAAGGGCGTTGCTCCGCTGAGGCCGAACTGCCATTCGTCAGGCCCGAGAATGTAGTGGGGCAACTCCATTGGCTCTGTCGAGGCTGCTCTGTTCCCGTCCCATGAGCGAAGCACGTATACGTCGAAGGAGATGGTCACGCGCGTGTGGGTGATCAGGTCTGTCAACTCGAGGCACAATGTTTCGTTGCCGAACTCTCCCAGGAAGGTCTGGCCGCTCGGGGTTTTGCCGGTGTTCTGGCTGCACCATCCCGGATGGAGGGCGCCTTCGAAGTCATCGTCCAGCACCACGTATTCGTTGGTAACGACGGGCGTGCTCACCGATGCCATATTATTGGCCGGGTTGGGATCGTCTTCCGCCGCGGAGACGGTGGCCGAATTCACGACCGTGCTGCCGTTGAAGCGATCTGGCACAACGACTTGAATGGATGCGGCTGCCGAACCGCCTGCGGGGATGAACGCCAGCGAGCAAACGACCAGGGATGCCTGTGGGGCCTGGCACGCCGCACCTTCGAACGTGGCGCCGATCAGTTCGACGCCGGCCGGTAAAGTGTCGGTAAGGACGACCTGGCTGGCCGTGGATTGGCCCAGGTTGGCGACGGTCAGGGCATAGGTAAGTGTTTCACCCGTTGACACGGAACTCTGATCGGCCGTCTTCGAGAGCCGCAAGTCTGCGGTGGGTGGCAGGGTTGTGTCGACAACGACCGTAAACGGGGTGGCAAAGACGTTGGAAACGTTCCCGACGATATCCTTTGCCCAGGGGTAAAGCGTATAGGTGCCGTCGCCAGCGACGACGAATGTTGTCGGCGCTACGCCGGCCCAGGCGGGATCGTTGGCTGCCGGTGGGGTGGCCGAAGTCGTGATCAGATAGCCCGTCACGGCGAGGTTATCTGAAGCGCTGAAGGCCGTAATGGGGATGCTGCGGTTGCTGGATGGTGTGGTCGCTGTGAAGATATATATGATCGGGGGGGTACGATCGATTTCGTACGTTTCGCCACTGGTGTAGTTATCGATGCCCGGGCCGACGCCGCCCAGGGGCGTCTCTTCAGCGTTGACGATCGTGTCGTCATCTTTTACATCCAGCCGCAGGGTGCCGGAGCCGCTGCCTGTGTTGACGGTTATCGTATAACTGTTACAGTAGGTTGTCTGGCAAACGCTGACACTGCTTACGCTGGCCCCGGCAAGCGTGCCATTGGTCGTCACCAGGAAGTCGGCAACATCGACGCCGGTTACGTAATCGTTGAAGATGATGGTGAAGTCTACCGTGCTTGCTGTGGTTGGACTGGCGTCGACGGTGGTTACGCCGATGATCGAAACAACGAATGTGCCGCCACCCCGATCGACGATGTAGTAAGGGCCAACGAAATTGCCGATACTGATGCCTATTCCACCCAGTGGGGTGCCTAGGCTATCCACAATAGTGTCGTTATCGACCAGATTCAGGCGCAGCGTGCCCGAATTGGCGCCCGTGTTTGCCGTTACCGTCCACGTAATCCCGCTGCCGGCTACGGCTGTGATCGATGCGCCGGTGATCGCGCCGCTGGGTATCAGGGCAAAATCTCCGGCATCGACCCCGGTAACCGGCTTGGTAAACAGGACCGTATACCGTACGCTTGCTGCCGCAGTCGGGTTAGGATCGGCAAGCAAGATATTGGCAACGGAAGGCGGGTTTTTGTCGAGCGTATAGGTTTGCCCGGTGAAGTTACCGTCTCCGTTTGCCGGCCCGCCAAGCGGGTTGTCGTAGACGTCTCGGATGCTGTTATTGTCCGCCAGGTTCAGGCCTAGCGTCCCCGACCCCGTCCCGGTGTGGACGCTGACGAGGTAGGTCGTGCCGCTGCCGCCGACGTTGAGGATGCTCTCGCCGCTTACGGCCCCGGTTTTGGCGATGGCGAAATCACTTACATCGACCCCGGTGACGATCTCGTTAAAGATGACGGTGAAGTTGACGCTGGCCGCATTGGTTGGGCTGGTGCTTGCCCGGTTGATGCTCTGAACCACCGGGGCGCCAACGATGGGCCCAGATTTTTCGATGGTATACACTTCGCCGCCGGTGTAGGTGCTCTGGCCAGGTCCCAAGAAGCCACCTATCGGGTTTGCGGCCCGATCGGTTACCGAATCGTCGTCGAGCAAATCGAGCCGGAGCGTTCCGGAGTTGGTGCCGGTGTTGACGGCTACCTGGTAGGTCGCGCCGCTGCCGGTGACCGTGCCCACCGTCGCACCCGAGACTCCCCCGGTGAGGGTCAGTGCGAAATCGCTTGCATCAAGGCCGACCACATCCTCGGTGAAAACCACCCGGAAATTGACCACAGCAGCGCCGGTGGGGTCCGGATCGAGCCGTGTAATGCTGACCACATTAGGCGGGCGTTTGTCGATGACGTACATCGCACTTGTGAAGTTGCCGTCGCCGCTTGCTGCCCCTCCCAGCGGGTTTACGGCCCTGTCGATGATGCTGTTGTTATCGTTTAAAACGATTTGCAGGTTGCCGGTAAACGTTCCAGGCGTCGCGCCCGAGTCGTAACCTGTATCGACCGTAAGCGTGCGCGTCGTGCCGGAGCCTGACACGCTAAAAGAAGCGCCGCCGATCGATCCCGGTGGGTTGTATGATAAGGCGAAATCGTAAATGTCAACACCGTTGACCACCTCAGAGAACGTGACCAGATATTGGACGCTGGCCTGGTTGGTGTACGTGTAAACGGGGTCTGCCCGCACAAAACTGACTACGACCGGGGCTACTCGATCGATATCGTATACCTGGCCGGTCGTAAAGCTGCCGTCGGCAATCAACCCCGGACCGATCAAGGGTTGTGATGCGCTGTCTAGGATTGTGTTGTTATCGGCCAGATCGAGGCGAATCGTACTGGCCGTCCCTACCTCGTAATCGGAGCCGGGTAGTGTACCTGTATCCACGGTCACCGTCCACAATGTTCCGCTGCCGCTCACGCTGGTGACCGATGCGCCTGAGATATTGCCGGCGGTTGTGAGCGTGAAGTCGGCGTTATCGACGCCGGTGACGCTTTCGTTGAAGGTGACGGCAAAGCGCACCGTCTGGTTTTTGTTTGGGTTTGCATCGAGGCGGTTAATCGTCAGTACCTTTGGCCCGTAGTCATACTCGAACGCGCCCAGATCGCACTTGTCTCCTTGTGGACGGACGAGGCCATTCTGGCTGGGCGTAAAACCGCCGCAAACCGTTTGGGTGCTGGTGCCCGGTTCTGTGGCGGGGCTTGGCAGGAGAATGGCGTGGGTTTGCCCGACCCCGCCGTTGTCTGCCAGCGGGCCCAGGCTGGGATCGCCCGTAATCACGTTCGTCGCAGCCGTACACGTTCCGGCCGAGCCTTCTTCGATCAAGGTCACACTGGGGCTAAATGCGCCGCTGCCGCGGCAGTCGCCGCCCGTGCTGTTGGCGATGATCGCATACTGTGTGTAAAATATACCGGCTTTGTACACACCACCACCCCCTTCGGCAGGGGCGTTGTTGTTCGATAAAGTGCTGTAACGCAGGGTGACGGCTCGGCTTGCTGCAACGTAGATGCCGCCGCCCTGGTTGGATGCCGTGTTGCCGGAGATGGTGCTATTGTCGATGGTCAGGCCCGTCGACGAGTTGTGGTAAACGGCGCCGCCGTCTGTGGCGTTGTTGTTGTTCAGTGTGTTCCGGCGAAGAATGACGTACCCGGTCCCATTGATGTGAATGGCGCCGCCAGCCCCGGCGACGTTGCCGTTGCGCAGGGTCAGGCTGTCGAGAACCAACACGCCGCCGGTGTCCACGTAGAAGATACGAAAGTTGTTCGCTGTACCGCTGTCGCGTTGCAGGATGGCGCCGTTCCCGTTGACGGTAATATTCGATGTAATCACCGGCAGGCCGGTACCGCCAGCGGTTGCGTTGTCCGCATTCGTCAGCGTGTAAACGCAACCGGCCACAAGATTGATAGTATCGTTTTGGCCGTTGCTATTGGCCGTGTTAATGGTGGCTATCAGCTCGGCCACATCTCCTACGCCGCCCGTACAGGTTGGGTTGAAGATGGCTGCCGCAGCAGGTTGGGCCGGTGCCGCCGATAGAAGTAAGGCCACGAGCAGGAGGAAAACGCTTCCTCGTAAGAAAAGTTGTTTCCGCATAAGGTAACCTCCGGATGTATAGCGTGTAAGGGATACCACAATTATATAAACGTTCTTGCCAGCGCCTTATAACAGTTCCGCAAATATCAAAAGTGCAAATCTCGGTATCTTCTCAGAAAGA
The DNA here is from genome assembly GCA_049325275.1 of Chloroflexota bacterium. GTDB lineage: Bacteria > Chloroflexota > Anaerolineae > Anaerolineales > UBA4823 > CAIQJJ01. Next base: position 64,121 of record JBMOLU010000069.1, on the reverse strand, counting down.
AAAGTGTTTTCCTGACATTCGTTCGCAAAGTTGGGTATTCCTCACAGTACTGTAAGGAAAACGGAAGTGGTAAAATCGAGGGGAGGTTCTGGGGGCAGGCACCCCCCTTTTTTTGATTCAAGGGTCTTTTCTACCGATGGAGTTGGATATGCCACGAATAGGAATTCCACGTGCATTACATTTTTTACAATACTATCCCTTATGGCGCACCTTTTTCGATGCCCTCGGGGCAGAGCTTGTCGTCTCGCCGCCGACCGATCGCAACATGCTGGCGCAAGGGGCAAAAGTCGTCGCCGACGTTACCTGTATGCCGGTAAAGGTCTATGCCGGGCACGTCACCTGGTTGCGCGATCGAGGCAATGTGGACATGGTTTTTGTCCCTGCCATACGCAGTGTCGAGCGCGGTGCGTTACAGTGTGCAAAATTCATGGGACTGACCGACATTATTCGCGCCACGATTCCCGACTGTCCTCCTTTACTTGAAGCCGATATCGATGCCCATCGTTACAAAATCTCCATGAAAGATGCTTTCCGACGCATGGGGAAGCAGTTGACGGCCAGGGCTTCACTGGTGAAACAGGCCTGGCAGCTTGCTTCGCAGGCAGACACGGATTATCGGCATTTGTTGGTGCATGAAAAACTGACCTATCCCGAAGCGCTGGCGACCCTATACCCCGACGAATGGCCCATGCCGGCGCCCGGTGCGCCGAATGGCTTGCGGGTTGGCCTGGTAGGGCACCCATACTGCCTGCACGACGACTACGTCAGCCATGAACTGATTGCCCGCCTGCGCCAGTTGGGCGTTACGGTATTGAGCAGTGAGATGGTTGCCCCGGAAGATGCGCAGGGCGGTGTCCGGCACACCACCGGGCAGAAGCGTTGGTTCTATGAAGACTGGATTTCCGGCGCCGGCGGATATTACTTGCAGGATGCGACGGTCGATGGCCTGATTGCCGTCCTGGCTTTTACCTGCGGGCCTGATTCCGCCATGGTCGAAACACTTTCGCGACGCACGCATGCTTTGCAGCGGCCCTTCATGAGCCTGGTGCTGGACGAACACGGCAGCGCGACCGGCATGATCACCCGGCTGGAGGCCTTTGTCGATATGCTCAGCCGCCAAAAGGCTGCGGCATCCTCTCGAAAAGCCACCGTGAACTTGCCGGGCAGGTTTTCCCCACCCGTTCTGCTGCGTGAAATTCACAAGCCTGTCCTGGGATTCCCCCGTATGGGGACGTCGGTTATTCCGTTGAAGTCATTGTTCGAAGGGATCGGCATGCCGGTGCAACTGGGACCCTCGTTGAGCAACCGCACGGTTTCGCTCGGCGCGCGTCATTCTCCCGAATTCATTTGTACGCCGTATAAGTATATTTTGGGAAACATGATCGAGATGGTTGAGGCCGGCGCCAATACGCTGCTCTACATGGACGGCGCCGAGTTGTGCCGTAACAGTTGCTATACCCAGTTACTGACCGATGCACTCCACGATATGGGACACAAAGTGCGCCTGGTGAGCACCGGGGCCTTCGAGAAGGGCGGTTTGTTCGCTTTGCCGCAGTTCCTTTCGCAGTTCATGGACAGCTTTTCGTGGCGCCTGGTTGTCAAACAGATTTATCTCGCGCTGGCGAAGATGAATGTGATCGATGAACTCGAACGCCGGTTGCAGTTTTTACGCCCGCGCCAGGCGATTCCCGGCTGCGCCGAGAAGGTCTGGGAAGAAGCCAACGTGCGCATTGGTGAGGTTGCCGATCCAGATGCGCTGAAATCTGCTCGTAAGGATTTGCTGCAAAAAATGGCGCAGATCGCCATCGATCCGATGCGCCGGCCCGTGCGCATTGCCACAACCGGGGAATACTACGCGCTCCTGGAGCCATTCTACAACCAGGATGTCGAACGCATTTTGGGTGAACTGGGCGCCGAGGTCTCGCGTACCATCATGCTGGGCGACTGGATCAAAGCTTCGATGGTCCTTGACGTTCTCGGTTTGCACCGCTCGGAAGCCGAACAGGCCGCCAGGCCCTACCTGCGCTGGAACGTTGGCGGCGAGGGCCTGCTGACGGTCGGGCAGGCCGTGCAGCATGCAAAGAAAGGCTTCGATGGCCTGGTCGAGCTGCTGCCATTTACCTGCCTGCCGGAGATCACCGCCCTCAATATCTTGCCCAAGATCGGGCGTGACTTCAACCTGCCGATCATTTCGTTCATCCTCGACGAGCAAACGGGCCAGGCAGGCATGCGTACTCGCCTGGAAGCGTTTGTCGATTTACTCTATCGCCGCCGCGAAATGCAAACGATGTAACAGGAAAGGTGATGCCATGAAGACGTTCTTAGGAATTGATGTCGGCTCCGTCACGACAAAGGTGGTTTTGCTGGATGCGTCTTACCGGGTGCTCGATTCGCTCTATCTGCGCACACGCGGCAAGCCGCTCGAAGTGGTTCAGCAGGGCTTGGGCGAGATTAACTTGCGCATGCCCGAAGATGTCGAAGTCGCCGCGGTCGGTACGACCGGCAGCGGCCGCTACCTGGCCGGTGTGGTTGTCGGCGCCGATGTGGTCAAAAACGAGATCACCGCCCACGCAGTGGCTGCCTCCCATTTCGTCCCGGGCGTGCAGACGATCATCGAGATCGGCGGCCAGGACTCCAAGATCATCATTCTGCGCGATGGCGTGGCCGTGGATTTCGGTATGAACACAGTCTGCGCTGCCGGGACGGGTGCCTTTCTCGACCAGCAGGCGGCCCGCTTGAGCGTCAATATCGAAGATGTCGGCGAAATGGCGGTGCGGTCACGGCATCCGGTGCGCATTGCCGGACGCTGTACCGTTTTTGCCGAATCGGATATGATCCATAAGCAGCAGATGGGCCATCGCGTCGAGGACATTCTCTATGGCCTTTGCCAGGCGATGGCGCGCAACTATCTCAACAACGTCGGGTTAGGCAAGGAAATTCAGGCGCTGGTGGTTTTCCAGGGTGGGGTTGCCTTCAACAAGGGAATGATCCGCGCCTTCGAGGAGGCCCTGGGAATGCCCATCCAGGTGCCTCCACATCACGAAGTCATGGGCGCCATCGGCGCGGCCATTCTGGCCAGCGAGGCGATCGGCCAGAATGGCGCCGCAACGCAGTTTAAAGGTTTCGGCGTCAGCGAACTCGACTACCGTACCACGTCGTTCGAATGCCATCACTGTTCCAACCACTGTGAGATCGTGCAGGTCTCCGTGGGCAAGCAGGTGGTGGCGCGCTGGGGCGGGCGTTGTGAGCGTTGGGAAGTGATCGGGAAAGCAGATGTCGTTATGAACTAGCCTGCTTGTCTGGCTTGGAAGCGATCTGAAACGCAAGGAGCAATACACTTTGCCGGCTAGAAACAGGCGTCATCTACGCTTATGGCAGTACCTCGCACCTCTGGCCGGCACTTTTCAGACAGTCTCTTCGGCATTCATGGAGAAAGATTATGCTCGCTTGGTTTTCCCCGCAACATCACCTTGAAGCGTTCGACCGCTTGCGGAAGTACAACGTCAGCGAAAAAGAGGTTGCTCAGCTCAAGGAATATGCCGGCAGTTCGGACGACCGGGCCTTGTTTCGCATCAACCCGCGCTATCTGGCCAAGTGGTTGAACTGGAGCGACGGGCGTACGTTGGACGTGCTGGTGTGGTCCGTCTTGGAGAATCTGTGGCGCCTCGAGTGGGATAGCTGGTGCCCGGGCTGTGGCGCACTCTTACACAGCACGCCGGACTTGGGGAAGGTCGAAGCGCACCAGCGCTGCCCGGCGTGCTCGTGGGAAGGGGATATTTTGCTGGACCAGGTGGTCACCATCTACGTCAGCCTCGATGCAAGTGTGCGTAAGTTGCATACCGCCCGCCAGGACGACCCCATCTTTCGCAAGGTGGTCGACACCGAACTCGGCCAGATGCCGGCGCTGCGCCTGATCAACCGCCCCGTCTTTCGCGAAGCGCTTGGCGATCGGGTCTTGCCGCATAACCAGTCGCTGGGCATCCAGCATCTGGCAGTGTTTTTCTCCGACTTGAAAAGCTCGACGGCGCTTTACCAGCGCCTGGGCGATGCAGAAGCTTACCAGTTGGTGCGGCAGCATTTCCTCTCGATTTTTGAAGCGGTCGAGACGCACGGTGGGGCGGCCGTGAAGACCATCGGGGATGGCATCATGGGAACCTTCCTGGGCAATTCGGCGGCTTTGCTGGGCATCGTGGAAAGTATGCAGGCGATTGCGGAATTGAACCAGATGGCGGGTTTACGCGGCCAGGACCGCCTGCGCCTCAAGGTCGGTTTGCACGCCGGACCTTGCATCGTGGTGACGCTCAACCACCGCCTGGATTATTTCGGCTCGACCGTCAATATTGCTTCGCGGGTGAGCCACATGTCCGAAGGGGACGATCTACTGCTCAGCGAGGCCGTTTTGCAAGACCCTGAGGCCGCCCGCATCGTGCATGGGCTTGGCAAGTCGGATGTACTGACGGTTACGCTGCGCGGTATCTCGAAACCGATGGCTTTGCATCGCATTCGCTTCAATTTGATCTAGCAGTCTGTCGGAGAAGACTTCGGAAGTCTTAACTTAGGGTCTCTCCGACACCTTGCTAGCAGGCTCCGGAAGCCTTGGTGAGGAAACAATATGTCGAAACCTGTCACCCCCATCCGCCCGAAATGGAAAGGCACCATGACCGACCGCCAGCGTTTCAACGCGCAAATGCATTACCAGCCGGTAGATCGCTGTTTCAACATGGAGTTTGGTTACTGGAACGAGAATTTTGACGAGTGGCCGCTCTTCTATGAAAATGGAATCCGCAGCAACGAAGAAGCGGACATCTTTTTCAACTTCGATCGCCAGTTCAGCATCGGCGGCAACGTCTGGCTCTCGCCGCCCTTCCAGGAGAAGATCGTGGCGGTACGCCAGGCAACGAAGGTGCTGATCAATGCGGATGGTTTACTCGCCGAAGTCCCGCTCGACGGGCACGACACCATTCCACACTACATCAAATCTTCCGTTCAAGGCCCCGATGACTGGAAGAAAGTCAAGGCCGAACGTTTTCGCCTGGACGATCCGGCTCGCCTGGTCGATGTGGCCGCTCTCAAACGGCGCTGGGACCCACCCGGTCGAGACTATCCTTTGGGGATCCATGTCGGGTCGATGATCGGCAAGGTGCGCGATGTGCTTACCTTCGAGGGGTTAGCCTATGCCATCTACGATTACCCCGCCATGGTCGAAGACATGGTGGAAACGGCCTGTGTCATGGTCGAACATGCCCTCGATCAAATCCTGCCTCATTTCGAATTCGATTTTGCTTCCGGTTGGGAAGACATTTGTTTCAAAGCCGGGCCGATCGTTTCGCCGAAGTGGTTTCGCCGCGTGGTGACGCCGCGCTACCAACGCATCCACCAAAGGCTTCGGGCGCATGGAATCGATATCTGGTGGGTGGACTGCGACGGCGACGTGCGCCCGATCCTGGACGCCATGCTGGAAGGCGGGATCAACTGCCTCTTCCCCTTCGAAGTCAACGGCTGCGCTCACCCTGCCGAGCTGCTTGCCCGCTACGGGAAAGATCTGCGCATCATGGGCGGTTTCGACAAAATCGAGCTCGGCAAGGGGCGCGACGCCATCCGCGCCTACATGGACACGCTCGTCCCGCTGGTTGCACGCGGCGGTTTCATTCCCTTCTGCGATCACCGCTGCCCGCCAAACGTCACGCCGGAAGATTACTTATTCTACTTGGACTTGAAAGAAGCGTACTTTGGCGCCTGATCCATCCCGGCAACTCCTGTATAATTGACCTGTATCTTCCGGCTTCGCCGTGAAGTGTCCACCGTTTCTTGGAGGCGGTCTGAAAAGCAAGGCGCCTCGCGCTTTGCCGGCTAGAAATGGGCGTCATCTACCCTTGTGGAAGTGCATCGCACCTGGCGGCGGCACTTTTCAGACAGTCTCTTAAACCCGGATGGGAGTGCCATGCTGACCCAATATCATCGCCCCGACACATTAGAAGCTGCGCTGGACTTGCTGGCCCGGCCTGATACGATTCCCTTAGGTGGAGGCAGCGTCATCAACTCGCCCGCGTTTACGGCCGCTTACGCGGCCGACTTTGCCGTCGTCGATTTGCAGGCGCTCGGCTTGAACCATATCCAGAAGAAAAACAATCATTTGGAAACCGGCGCAACGGTTACCCTGCAGCAGTTGCTCGAGGATGAGCACGTCCCTGGCGCGCTGCGCAGGGCCATTGAGCTGGAGTCCGCCATCAACCTGCGTCATGTGGCCACGCTTGCCGGGACGCTGATCGCTTGCGATGGGCGTTCGCCTTTTGCCACGGCCATGCTGGCGTTGGACGCTCATCTTGCCGTAAGCGATGGCCGGTCGTCACGGGCCATCGCTTTGGGCGATTTCCTTCCCCTGCGCGAGCTGCCTCACCGCCTGGCGACGGCCGTTACCCTGCCGCTCAAGGCCCAACTGGCTTTCGAACATGTCGCCCGCACTCCCGCAGACCGGCCCATCGTCTGTGCCGCCCTGGCCCGCTGGCCCTCCGGGCGCACCCGCCTGGCGCTTGGCGGTTATGGCAAAGCGCCTTTGCTGGCCATGGATGCCCCCGAGGCCGGCGGCCTCGAAACCGCTGCCCGTAACGCCTTTTACGAGGCCGGCGATGCCTGGGCCAGCGCCGAATATCGCGCCGGCGTGGCCGCCATCCTGGCCGGGCGCTGTCTGCAAAAGCTGTCCGTCGCCTGATCCTTTTCCTACAACCCATTTTCCTTTCACCCTTTCATGATGATGTCCCCCTTTACCCTTCTCCAACAACGATACATTCCCGAGATCAACGCCACCGTCAAGCACTACGTTCACGACAAGACCGGCGCTCGCTTGCTTTCCGTTCTCAACGACGACGAAAACAAGGTCTTCGGCGTCAGCTTCCGCACGCCGCCGCGCACGTCCAACGGCATTGCCCACATTATGGAGCATGCTGTTTTGTGCGGTTCACGCAAGTACCGCGTCAAGGAACCCTTCATCGAACTGTCCAAAGGCTCGTTGAACACTTTCCTCAATGCCATGACCTTTCCCGACAAGACCTGTTACCCGCTGGCCAGCCAAAACTTGCAAGACCTCTACAACCTGGCCGACGTCTACCTGGATGCTGTCTTCTACCCGCTGATTTCGGAATATACCCTGATGCAGGAAGGCTGGCACTACGAGCTGGAAGCGCCCGACGCGCCGTTGGCCTTCAAAGGCGTCGTTTTCAATGAAATGAAGGGCAATTATTCGTCGCCCGATTCGCTGCTCTATGAATACAGCCAGCGCAGCCTTTTCCCCGATTCGCCTTATGGCCTCGATGCAGGTGGCGACCCGGCCGTCATTCCCGATCTGGCCTATGCTGAGTTCAAGGCCTTTCACGAAAGTTACTATCATCCCTCCAATGCCTACATCTGGTTTTACGGCGACGACCCCGAAGAACGCCGCCTGGCGTTCCTGGAAGGCTGGCTGGAAGGCTTCGAGCGCCGTGAGCCACATTCCGATCTGGTTTTGCAGCCGCGTTTTGATGCGCCGCGCCGCCTGGTACAGGTGTACGATGCAGCCGGTATCGAAGATCCCAAGGCGTACGTCACCCTCAACTGGTTGATGCCCGAAGCCGGCCATCCCGATACGCTTGGCCTGTCCGTTCTCGCCCACGTCCTCACGGCCACGCCGGCCTCCCCGCTGCGCAAAGCGCTGATCGATTCGGGCCTGGGCGAAGACATGGCCGGCGCCGGTTTCGAAGAGAGCCTCAAACAAATGTACTACGCAACCGGCATGAAAGGCGTGGCGCCCGAGAATCTTGAAAAAGTCGAGCGTCTGATCCTCGACACCCTGCGCCGCTTGGCCGCCGATGGCCTCGATTCCGATACGGTAGCCGCTTCCATCAACACGATCGAGTTCCGCCTGCGAGAGCAGAACACCGGGCGTTACCCGCGTGGCCTGTTCATGATGCTGACGGCGCTTTCGGCCTGGCTCTACGATGGCGATCCGTTCGAAGCGCTGGCCTTCGAAGCGCCCCTGGATACCATCAAGCAAAAAATAACTCTGGGGGTGCCTTACTTCGAGAATCTCATCCAAACCCACCTGCTCGATAACCCGCACCGCACCGCCGTTCACTTGCTGCCCGACCCCGAAGAAGGCCGGCGCCGCGAAGCAGCCGAACAGGCCCGCCTGGCGGCCGCCAAGGCGGCCATGTCTGCCGGAGACCTGGCGGCGCTCGCGGCGGCGGCTGCCGAACTCAAGCGCCGCCAGGATGCACCCGATGCGCCGGAGGCCCTGGCAAGCATCCCTTCGCTTGCCCTGGACGATATCGAAAAGCAGGTCAAAACCATCCCGCTTGCGCTTCAAAAGAGCGGGAAAACACCGGTGCTGTATCACGATCTCTTCACCAACGGCATCGCCTACCTGGACCTGGGTTTCGACATGCACTACCTGCCGGTAGACCTGCTGCCTTTTATGGGCCTGTTCGGGCGTGCTTTGCTCGAAATGGGCACGCAGACACAAGACTTCGTCAGGCTGATCCAGCGCATCGGCCAGCAGACCGGCGGCATCCGTTCCGGCGTGCTGACCTCCACGATTCGCGAATCGAGCGACTCGGCCTTGTGGTTTTTCCTGCGCGGCAAAGCGGTCGCTTCGCGTACCACGGACCTGCTGGACATTCTGCGGGATGTGCTCTTGACTGCCAACTTCGATAACCTGCAGCGCTTTCAGCAGATCGTCCTCGAGGAAAAAGCGCGCGCCGAAGCCGGCCTGGTGCCCGGCGGCCACATCGCCGTCAACCAGCGCCTGCGCGCCCGCTTCAGCGAGGCCGGCTGGGTAGCCGAGCAAATCGGTGGCGTGGACTATCTCTTTTTCTTGCGCCGGCTCGTTCAGGATATCGAAAACGATTGGCCTGGCGTCCTGGCCCGCCTCGAAGCCGTACGCCAGGCGCTCGTCCACCGCAGGGCCGTGCTCGTCAATATCACCCTCGATGAAGCCAACTGGCAAACCTGCCGGCCGCAGGTGGACGCTTTCCTGGATGCTTTGCCCGATCGTCCGATGCTTGCCACGGCGTTTCAGCGCCCAGGCACTTCTGCGGCGAAGTCTGCTGACGAAGGCTTGACCATTCCGGCCCAGGTCAACTACGTCGGCAAAGGGGGCAACTTATATGCGCTCGGCTACGAGCCGCACGGTTCCGTGCACGTGATCAACAATTATCTCAACAGCACCTTCCTGTGGGAGAAGGTGCGCGTGCAGGGCGGTGCATACGGCGGTTTCAGCGTCTTCGACCAGGCTTCCGGCGTCTTTACCTTTCTCTCGTACCGCGATCCCAACCTGCTGGGTACGCTCGATACCTACGATCAGGTTCCGCGATTCCTGCGCCAGCTCGATTTGAGTCCCGCCGAGTTGACCAAGACCATCATCGGCGTAATCGGCGAACTGGACGCCTACATGCTTCCCGACGCCAAGGGGTATACCGCGATGGTACGCTACCTGACACACTACACCGACGAGGAACGCCAGAAAATTCGCGACGAAGTGCTCTCGGCCGGCGTGCGCGATTTCAAACAGTTTGCCGAAGTCCTGGCGATGCTGGCCGAAAACGGCGAGACCGTTGTCCTCGGCTCGGCCGATGCCATCGAAAAAGCCAACCAGGAACGCAAGGGTATGTTCGAAGTGAAAAAGGTCTTGTGACGTGCTGCAATGAGCCTGCCTCTCGATACCCTCCTTTCCGGTGATTGCATCGAAGTGCTCGACCGGCTCCCTGGGGCTTCGGTGGACTTGATCTTCGCCGACCCACCCTACAATTTGCAACTGCAAAACGACCTCTACCGTCCCAACCTGACCAAAGTCGACGCCGTGGACGACGCCTGGGATAAGTTCGGCAGCTTCGGCGAGTACGACGATTTCACGCGCCGCTGGCTGGCCGCCTGCCGGCGCGTGCTCAAAGATACGGGCACCCTGTGGGTGATCGGTTCTTATCACAATATCTACCGCGTCGGGGCCATCTTGCAGGATTTGGGATACTGGGTGCTCAACGACGTGGTGTGGATCAAAAATGCGCCCATGCCCAACTTTCGCGGCGTGCGCTTTACCAACGCCCACGAAACCCTGATCTGGGCGCAAAAGAGGCGCGGGGCACGGTATACCTTCAATCACCACGCCATGAAAGCCCTCAACGACGACGGCCGTGAAAGCGGCGGCCTGCAAATGCGTTCCGACTGGTATCTTCCTATGGCCACCGGCGCCGAACGTTTGAAAGTCAACGGCGAAAAGGCGCACGCCACCCAGAAGCCCGAAGCGCTGCTCTACCGCGTCATCCTGGCCGCTTCCAACCCGGGCGACGTCGTTCTCGATCCCTTTTTTGGCACCGGCACGACCGGGGCGGTTGCCAGGCTGCTGGGCCGCCACTGGATCGGCATCGAACGCGACGATGAATATATTCGTGTAGCCAGAAAAAGGATTGCCGCCGTTCAACCGGCTCCCGCAGATGCCTTGCGCCTGGACGAACCCCGCAAGCGGGCGCGTGTCGCTTTTGGGGCGCTGCTGGAGGCCGGTTTGTTGCGGCCGGGCCAGCGGCTTTATTTTTCCCGCAACGGCGTTAGCGCCGAAATTCTGGCGAACGGCCATTTGCGCTGCGGTGAATTGACCGGCTCGATCCACCAGGTGGGGCGCGCGCTCACCGGCGTTCCCTGCAACGGTTGGGAACACTGGGCCTATGAGGACGAAGATGGGCAGCGCCGGGCGATCGACCGGCTGCGCAAGGCCTACTATACCAGCACGATCAGCAGCCAGGGCAAGATGCCGTAGGCCAGCAGGCTCACCAGAACGACCAGGCCCCACGCCGCCAGCAGCGCCGTTTTGGTGCCTACCGCCAGCAGGAAGAAATTGCTGCCTGCGAATAGCAAAACGCCGGCGCAGGCCATTCCCAACGCCAAGGCCAGCATTTCGGGCGCGCCCTGCACGCCGGGTTCGTTGTCTATTCGCCAGAACAGCAGGCCGGTAGCCAGGGAAAGTAAGATCAACGCCCACCCGCAGCCCACACCGGCTGCACCAAAGATGTTTTGCAGTTTCACAGAAAACTCCTTGCAATGATCGTACTGCAGAACTCGTTCTGTAGTCGCATGGAAGGCCGGTTCGGCCCCGAACTGGCCGGATGAGGAAGGTTCCGATGAATTTAACGCTACACGTGAATGGCACCTTTTGTGATGTGGACGCCGCACCGGCAGAAAGCTTGCTGCGCGTCCTGCGCCGCCTGGGTTTCTATGGCGTCAAGTTTGGCGACGAACACGGCCTATCGGGGGCCGATACGGTGCTGCTCGACGGCAAACCGATCAACGCCGGCCTGCTGCTGGCGGCCCAGGCCGAAGGCCACCGGCTCGAGACCATCGAATCCCTGGCGCCTTATCCCGGCGCCGGGCATGCCTCGCACGTTACCCTGCACGCCCTCCAGCAGGCCTTCGTCGAAGCCGGCGCCATCCAATGCGGATACTGCACGCCGGCGCAGATTTTGGCCGCCAAGGCACTGCTCGACACAAACCCAACGCCCTCCGAAGCAGAAGTCCGCGCTGCCCTGTCGGGCGTTCTCTGCCGCTGTACAGGATACAAGAAGCCCGTCGAAGCGGTTTTAAGTCTTTCACAGCCGCGTGCTGGCGTGCCGTGGGAACCGCAGGCAGGAGGCGCACAGGCCGGGCCTGGCAGCGAACCCCTCGAAACTGGCGCGCCGCCTGATGACGCAACCCCCGCCACCCAAACCCGTATCGTTCCCCGGTTGATCGTCGCACCCGAAACCGGTTCGCACCAGGTCGTCGGCAAGCCCGAGAGAAAAGTGGACGCCGTCAAGCTGGCCCAGGGCAAGCCCGCTTTTGCCGCCGACATGGCGCCGCGCGGCATGCTGTATGCCGGCGTGCTGCATTCGCCGCACGCCCACGCCCGCATTCGCCACATCGATGCTTCGGCGGCGCGTGCCTTGCCCGGTGTGGCGGCCGTGTTGACCTGGCAGGACATTCCGCGCGTCGTTTATTCCACCGCCGGGCAGTCCGATCCCATTCCTGGCCCGTTGGATAGCTTTTCGCTGGATCGCAAGGTGCGTTTCGTGGGCGATCGCGTAGCCTTCGTGGCGGCCGAATCGGCCGAGACGGTTGAAAAGGCCCTGCGCCTGATCCGGGTGGATTACGAAATCCTGCCGGCCCTGCTCGACCCGCGCCAGGCGATGTCGCCGGGCGCACCGGTCATCCACGACGAAGCGGAGTATGTCGGCTTTGCCGATTCCGACCCGGCGCGCAATCTGGCCGCCGAGATTCGCATCGACATTGGCGATGTCGAAACGGGTTTTGCCGAGGCCGATCGCATTTTCGAAGGCGAATATGCCGTGCCGAAGGTGCAGCAGGCGCATGTCGAACCGCACGTTTGCCTGACGTATTGGGACGAAGACGACCGTCTGGTGATCCGCACGTCGACGCAGGTCCCCTTTCACGTGCGGCGCATGTTGGCCCCGGTGTTGGGCCTGCCGGTCAAGCGTATCCGTGTCATCAAGCCGCGTATCGGCGGTGGCTTTGGCGGCAAGCAGGAAGTCTTGATGGAAGATGTGGCCGCCCACCTGACGATTGCTACCGGGCGGCCTGTGCTGTACGAATACAGCCGTGAGGAAGAGTTCGTTGCTGCCCGCTCACGCCATCCCATGCGCCTCTGGATAAAGACCGGCGTCAAAAGCGACGGCACGATCACGGCGAACGAAATGCGCGTCCTCTCCGATACCGGCGCTTACGGTTGCCACGCGCTCACGGTCACCGGCAACACCGGCCATAAGGCAATGGCGCTTTATGTGGGTGACGAGCCGTATCGCCAATCGCCCAATATTCGTTTCTATGCCGACGTGGTATACACCAACACGCCGCCGTCCGGCGCCTTCCGCGGCTACGGTGTGCCCCAGGGCTACTGGGCCGTCGAGCGTCACATGGAAAAGATTTGCCGCGCGATGGGCCTCGATGCGCTCGAATTTCGGTTGAAGAATGCTCTGCGCGCCGGCGAATACCATCCCTTCAGCACTGCCTGGAGTGAAGGCCGTGAGCCGCATCCCGAAACCATCGAGACCTGTGGCCTGGAAGAGTGCGTGCGTCAGGGCCGGGCTGCCATCGGCTGGGATTCGAAATATGGCAACGAAGCCTGGCGCCGTTCGGCAGCAAGTGCTCCCGGGACGCCTGACGGCCGCAAAGGCATCGGTGTTGCCCTCGTCATGCAGGGTACGGCCATTCCTTACCTCGACATGGGGGGCGCCTCAATCAAAATCAATGATGATGGCTCGTTCAACCTGCTCGTCGGCGCAACCGATTTGGGAACCGGTTCGGATACGGTACTGGGCCAGATGGCCGCCGAAGTCCTGGGTGTGCCGCTGGAGGACGTTCTGGTCTACTCGTCCGACACCGATTTCACCCCCTTCGACAAGGGCGCCTATGCTTCGTCGACCACCTACATTTCCGGCGCAGCCGTCGTCAAGGCCGCCCAGCAGGTGGCCGAACGGATCAGGCTGCGGGCAGCGAGAATGCTCACCGCCTTGGGCGCTGAAGGCTCGCCGGCCGATGCCGGCCTGCAACCATCGGCCTTGAAACTTTCCGGCCGCCGCGTCCTGGCCCCCGACGGCCGCAGCGTTTCTCTCGCCGATGTGGCCCTCGATGCCCTGCATCACACCGACCAGGAGCAGATCATGGGGGTGGCCTCGTTTTACTCACCGGTCTCGCCGCCGCCGTTCGCCGCTCAATTTGCCGAGGTGACGGTGGATGCCCAGACCGGGATGGTGACGGTGGATAGGCTCGTCATGGCCGTCGATTCCGGCGTCATCGTCAACCCGCAGACGGCTTCCGGCCAGATCGAGGGCGGCATGGCGCAGGCCCTCGGCTATGCAGTTTGCGAAGAGATGCGGTACGATGAACTCGGCCGCCCCCGCGAACGCGATTTCCGCGACTATCACATTTTCCGTGCCGATGAAATGCCCGCATTGGAGACGATCTTTGTCGAAACTTTCGAGCCAAGCCATCCCTTTGGCGTTAAGGCGGTGGCGGAAATCCCCATGGATGGCGTCGCCCCGGCGGTCGCCAATGCTATTTTCGACGCCGTGGGTGTCCACGTCGATGAAAACCCGGTTACGCCTGAGAAAGTGTGGCGGGCACTGCAAGGCCTCGCTCAGGTATAATTTCAGGCAGGGAGTTTGTTCTGTCGTGCCATGAATATCCCACGCTACCCCGAAGAACGTCGCCTGGCCACGATCCTGTTTGCCGATGTGCATGGTTTCACCGCGCTGGCCGAACAGCTCGATTTTGAAATCGTCAGCGACTTGATCAAAAGCATCTGGAAACGCCTGGATGCGGTGATCGAGGCGCACGGCGGTTATATCGACAAACACATGGGAGACGGTGTGATGGCGGTGTGGGGAGCGCCGCTGGCGGGCGATCAGGATGCCGAACAGGCCGTTCACGCAGCGCTGGCCATGCAGACCGCTCTGCGTGGCCTGGTAGTCGATGCGGTGGTCCCGGGGGTGACACAGCTCCGTCTGCGGGTGGGGATCAACTCCGGGCCGGTGTTTGCCGGTTACCTGGGTAACCGGGATGAATACACCGTCATCGGAGATGCCGTCAACGTCGCCAGCCGTTTCGAGCAGATGGCCGAACCCGGGACGGTGGTGATCGGGGAAAACACGTTTCGCCTGGTGCGTGGGGCTTTTCGTGTGCGCCGTCTCACGCCGTTCGCACTCAAGGGCAAGACGGAGCCGGTCGAAGCCTTCACGGTCGAGGGCGCAGTGCCCGCCGGAGGGCGCTACCGTACGGGCGATGGCCTGGCTACGCAGATGGTCGGCCGCTCGTCTGAGTTGGAGCAACTGGGCCAAATCTACCAGCAGTTTCAGGCGAGCCAATCGCCGGTGATGGTGATGGTCACCGGCGCCGCCGGTGTAGGCAAGTCGCGTCTGCTGATGGAATTCACCAACCGTTTGCAACTGGACAAGGTCACGACCTTGATCGGCAGCGCGCGCGCCCTGGCGCAGGCAGAACGTGTGCCCTTTTACTTATGGAAAAACTTGTGGAACAATTGGTTTGGCATTACGAACGAAGACAGCGCCGAGTCCTTGCGCGAAAAATTTACCCGTGAGATCAGCCGCCTGTGGGGCAAACAGCTCAGCCTGTCTTCGCCGCTCGAAGCGGTGCACTTGATCGGCAGCCTGTGTGGGCTGGAGTGGCCGGAGAGCCATTACCTTCAGCAGTACACCGACGCCGCCTCGCGCCTGCGGCGGGCGTTCGAGTTGACGCGCGAACTGCTTTCCCGCGTGGCCCGCTTGCGCCCGGTGATCTTGTGCTTTGACGACTTGCAGTGGGCCGATAAAAGCAGCCTCGAACTGCTCGAATACCTTTTCCAGCCCGATCGTGCCCGGCCTGCGTTGATGGTGCTGGCCGGCGCACGCGACGATTTTATGCGCCAGAGCGGGCCTGGGCTGGCTTTGATCAATCTCGCCATGAATATACCACTGCGTGCCATCCCTTTCACGCCCCAGACGGTTGCCCAGGCGTATCCCGATTTGCGTTCCTGGTCGCCTGCGTTGTTGACCGAACTGGCGCAGCGCTGTGATGGCAATCCTTATTTTCTGGAAGAGATGGTCAAGGGCCTGTTGAAAAGCGCCGCAGAAACCCCGGCATTGAGTGCGGACGAGCAGTTGGCCTACCTGCGGGATAACCCACCCGAATCGTTACGCGCCATGCTCCAGGCCCGTCTGGACGACCTGCCGCGTGAGGCGCGTTCCGTCGCCCTCCTGGCTTCGGTGGTCGGGCGCGTTTTTTGGGTGGGGGCCGTCGTCGCAGCGGCGCGTACGTCGTCCGTTGCCGGAACAGGCCTTCTGGCTTCGGCCTCTTCGGCCGTTGTCGAGCGCCTGATCCAGGATAGCCTGCGTCACCTGGTACGGGCTGAACTGGCATTCCCGCGGGCCAGCAGCCAGTTTTCTGCCGAGCAGGAATACATTTTCAAGCATAGCTTGCTGCGTGAGGTGGCCTACAGCCTGATCCCGAACAAGTATCTGTCTCAATATCACCTGGCAGTGGCGCGTTGGCTCTTGGGCCACCCCGAGCTGGACTTTGTGATCATGTCTGCCGAACACTTCGAACTGGCCGGTGCTTATCGTGAAGCCTCCAACCAGTACGAACACGCCGCCCGCCTTTCACGCGGCCGCGGCGGCACCAACGAGGCCCTGGCGATGACCAACAAGGCCATCGAGTTGAAGAAGAAAGCCAAGGAAGCAGGCGAATAGTTTATGGAATCTCCCCTTTACGTTACCGGGCACGTCAACCCCGATACCGATTCGATTGCCGCCGCGCTCGGCTACGCCTGGCTGCTGCGTGAGCGTGACGGCGTTAACGCCATTGCTGCCCGCGCCGGCGCCGTTAACCTCCAGACCGCATGGGTGCTGAAGCGGCTGGCGCTGGAACCACCCCTCTTGCTCAACGACGCCTCGCCACGCTTTCAGGCCGTTGTCCGCCGCCTGGATACGACGCATCCCGACAGCCCACTGCGCGATGCCTGGGCCATTGCCAGCCGTACGGGTGGGGTGGCGCCGATTGTCGATGCGGATGGCACGCCTTTTGGCCTGATCACCGGCCCCAGCCTGTTTGCATTCCTCGCACGCCTGGTCGGTCCCCATGCGCACCGCCAGGAAATGAAAATCAGCGAGATCCTCGATCTGCCCTGCCGGGATGCCTGTGACGTGGGCGCCCCGCGTTTTCAGGCGGGCTTGCGCATTCGTGACGTGATCAACCGCGTGTTGCGTGAAGAACACATCGATTTTTTGATCGTCGACGAGAAGGGCGGCTACCTGGGCGTTGCCCATCAGCGTAACGTGCTCAACCCCCCGCGCATGCGCCTGATCCTGGTCGATCACAACGAACCGGGGCAGTCCCTCAGCGCCCTGGAGGAGGCCGAGGTGCTCGAAATCCTCGATCACCACCGGCTGGGGAACCACGCCACCCACGTGCCGATCAAATTCACCGTCGATATCGTCGGCAGCACGAGCACGCTCGTTTCCGAGCGCATCGAAAATGTGGGCCTCAGCGCCCCGCCGGCCATTGCCGGTGTCCTGCTTGCCGGCCTGCTCTCCGACACCTTGATCCTGACCTCGCCGACGACCACTGATCGCGATCACCGCGCCGCCGAGCGGTTGGTGCGCTGGGCCTATGTGCGCAACGGGCCGCTTGCCGGTGAGACGATCCAGTCATATGGCCAGCAGGTTTTGCGCGCCGGTTCCGGGCTTTCCACCCGCCTGCCGGAAGAGATCGTCAACACCGACCTCAAACTCTACGAGGCCGGCGGCCTGAAGTTTGCCATCGCCCAGGCCGAAGTCACCGACCTGCTGCAACTCGATGAGTACTGTCGCTCGCTCTTGGATGCCCTGGATGCTTTACGCGAACGCCGGGGACTCGACTTTGCCATGCTGATGGTGACCGATGTCGTCGATAACACCAGCCGCCTGTTGCTCGTCAACCCGCCGCCGCTGCTGGACGATTTGCCCTACCCGCGCCTGCCTGACGGCACCCGCCAGGCGCCGGGAGTCGTTTCGCGTAAGAAACAGCTTCTCCCGGTGGTGCTTGGCCTGCTGGAAAGCTAGAAGGCGCCGGATCCCATGTTTTATCAAACCCTTGCCCGCCTCGAAGCCGATCAGGAGCCTGCTGCCCTGTGCACCGTCGTGCGCACGCAGGGATCGACGCCGCGCCACGCCGCCAGTAAAATGATCGTCTACCCCGATGGGCGGATCGAAGGCACGATTGGCGGTGGGGAGGTGGAAAATCGTGTGATTGCCGAGGCGTTGGTAGCGCTGAAAGACGGCCAACCGCGCTTGTTGTCCTACAGCATGGCCGACCCCACCCGCGGCGATCCGGGGGTGTGCGGTGGCCAGGTGGAGGTGTTCGTGGAACCCCTGCTTCCCAGGCCGGTGCTCGTCGTCATCGGGGCCGGGCATGTTGGCAAGGCCGTCGTTCACCTGGCAAAGTGGCTGGGCTTCCAGGTGGTGGTCAGCGATGACCGCGCCGAACTGTGCACGCCGCAGGGTGTGCCTGAAGCAGATGCTTACTACGCCTGCGCGATGGCCGAACTGCCCGACCGGATGCCGATCACGCCGCAGACCTGTTTCGTTCTGGCCACCCGCGGCAGCGATGTCGATGTGGCCGGTTTGCCGGCCCTGCTGCAAACCCCGGCCGCTTACATTGGCGTGATCGGCTCGCGGCGGCGCTGGGCCTTTACCCGGCAGAAGCTTCTCGAAGCGGGGGTGCCGGATGAAAAGCTGGCGCTGGTTCACTCGCCCGTGGGTCTCGATATCCGTGCAGAGACGCCGCAGGAAATCGCCGTCAGCATTCTGGCGCAGGTTGTTGCGCTGCGGGCAAATGCCGTATAATGTAAGCATGTGGCAGGATTATTTCTTTCCCGATTCAATCGACGAGACTTTGCACCTCCTGGGCGAACGCGGCCCGGCAGCGCGCTTGGTCGCCGGCGGCACCGACTTGATCCTCGAACTGGCGCGCGGGGTTCGCCCCGGCGTCGACACACTCATCGATATCTCCCGCCTGCCCGGCCTGGATCATATTTTTCTTGACGGCAAGGGGGTGCTCCACCTCGGCGCCCTGGTGACCCACAACCATGTGTTGGCCTCCGAACTGCTGATCGCACGCGCCTTTCCCCTGGTGCAGGCCTGTTGGGAAGTCGGCGCGCCCCAAATTCGCAATCGCGGCACGGTGGCAGGCAATCTCATCACCGCGTCGCCTGCCAATGACGCCATCCCGCCGCTCGTCGCTCTCGACGCTGCCGTGGTGCTGCGCTCGCTGCGCGGCGAGCGGCTGGTCCCTTTGCGTGAGTTCTATACCGGTGTACGTCAGAACGTCATGCGGCCTGACGAGATGCTGTTCGAGATTTGTTTCCCTGCTATGGTAGCCAGCCAGCGCGGTGCGTTCGTCAAGCTCGGCTTGCGCCGTGCCCAGGCTATCGCCCTGGCCAACGTGGCCCTGCTGCTGGCTTTCGACGGCGATGTAGTGACCGCGTGCGCTATCGCACTGGGTGCGGTGGCGCCGACCGTCCTGCGGGCGGCAGAAGCCGAAGCCTTCTTGCAAGGCCGCCGGCTCGACGTCGAATCGTGTACGCAGGCGGCGGCACTGGCGGCCGCAGCCGCCCGCCCGATAGACGATCTGCGCTCGTCGGCAGACTACCGGACGGCGATGGTGCGGACCTGTGTTTTGCGGGCGCTGCAAGCCATCGCTGCAGGGCAAGAGCGGGCCGGGTTCCCCTCCCGGCCGCCGCTGTTGTGGGGCCGCAAGCAGCCGGCGCACGCCTTCCCGAATGCCCCGCTGCCATCACCGGATGCGGCCATTCACACGTGCATCAACGGCAAGGCTTATACTTTCCACAGCGGCCACCAGAAGACTTTGTTGCGCTTGCTGCGTGAAGAAGCCGGCTTGACCGGTACAAAGGAAGGCTGCGGCGAGGGCGAATGCGGCGCTTGCACCGTGTACTTAGACGGCAAGGCCGTGATGAGCTGCCTGGTGCCTGCCCCGCGTGCGCATGGCGCCGAAATCGTGACCGTTGAGGGCATCGCTTCGCTGGCAGACGGTGGTCGTTTCCTTGAGGCCGATGCGGGTGCCGGTGGGCTGCATCCCGTGCAGCAGGCCTTCATCGACACCGGCGCGGTGCAGTGTGGTTACTGCACCCCCGGTTTTATTATGTCGGCGGTAAAATTATTGGAAGAAATCCCCCTGCCCGACCGCGGGCAGGTGCAGCAGGCGATTGCCGGAAACCTTTGCCGCTGTACCGGTTACTATTCGATTGTGGCAGCTATCGAGCAGGCCGCTCGAGAGATGCATTCGTAGGAGGTCGTCAGATGGGTAAATATCAGAGCGTATTGGTGAGAGAAGGGAGCGGGCCGAAACGCCCGTGGAAGGTTCACCCGGTTTGGCGCGGGATTGGCCTTTTCATGATCATCATTCTGGCCTTCGTCGCTTACGCCGCGGCCGTGGAATTCGTGGATTTCAACCAGAACAGCCGGTTGATCCCCTTGCCGGAAAAGCTCTACCAGCCGATCGGCTATCTCTCTTTCAAGTCGGCGGATTTTGGCATGAGCTTTGGCTTTCAGGTTGGAGACACCAAGTGGGGTGTGGCGATCTTTACGGTGCTGTTCTATTTTATGGGCCTGGCGATTTTTAGCACGATCTATGCGTTTATCTATCGCTTCATTGGCCCGCCGCGCTACATCGGTTACGACGTGCCGCCCGTCGGGAAATACCGTGACACCGGCTTCAAAGGAAAAGTGGGGCGCAAACGTTAGCTGGATGCGCTTTTGTACTGCCTTAACCCGTAGCGGAAAAGGAGCGATGCCGTACTGCACAGGAGAAGCGCCAACACAAGCATCCCTGCCAACGCTGCGGGAGAGGCCGCGCCGTTGAGCGCCTGGGCGGGCAGGGTGGTGATCACGCCTACGGGAACGATCCAGGTCAGCATCCACTGCAACCAGCGGGGGTAAAGCCCCAGGGGGTAACGCGCCATTTGGAAAACACCATCGAAGACCCAGGTGAACATGACGCCCGGACTGAAAAACGCCAATGCCGAAAACGCAAGCAGAATGGCGTAGAGAATGGCCAGCCCGGCGCCCAGCGCCAGTAAAAAGCTCAGCAGGTTCCCGACTGCCAGGCTTTCGTGCAGGCGCATGGCGGCGATCAGGATGACGGTGAACCCAAGGGCCAGGTCGAAAAGCGCATGGTAACGCCACTTGCGGAAGCTGACCAGAAACTGGGTATTGAGCGGGCGCATCAGGCTGAAATCCAGACGCCCGGACCATATCTCGCCGTCCATCCCGGCCATTGAGTCCAGGCTTGGCCCGAAGACCAGGCTGCGCAGCGCTCCCAGAGTCAAATAAACGCCCAGCAGTGCCAACGTCTGGTTGAACTCCCAACCGTTGATCTGCGTTACTTGCCCAAACAGCACTACGATGGCGAGCACGCCGGTCAGCAGGTTGAGCAGCGAATACACCACGCTCAGGAAAAAGTTTGCCCGGTAGGCGCTTTCTTCGAGAAACGATGCGCGTGCAAAGAGACCGATCAGGCGCAGATGATACATGTCAACCTCCTACGGCGCTATAACGTCGAACGCCGGCCCGCCACAGCACAGCGGCCAGCCCCAATGCGATCAGCAGCCAGGCACTTTGAACGGCAAAGCCTTGCCCAAGGCCG
Organism: Chloroflexota bacterium; assembly: GCA_049325275.1. Classification (GTDB taxonomy): domain Bacteria; phylum Chloroflexota; class Anaerolineae; order Anaerolineales; family UBA4823; genus CAIQJJ01. The sequence continues at coordinate 42,914 of JBMOLU010000069.1, read as the reverse complement.
GCGGCGTCTACTTGCCCGGTGAGCACGGCCACCGGAAAACCGACCATATACCAGAAGGGCAGCGCGATGGCTGCGTCGTACAGCATCCCCGGAAGCAGCGCCACCGGTGCCACCTGCCCGGCGAGCAAAAAGATCAGCGAATCTTGCACCGCCAGGAGCGCGTCGGCACGTGTGGCCCAAAAGGCCAGCAGGGCCAGGGCGTATCCCCACAGGAAACGCAGCGCCCAGGCCATCAGCAGCGCCGGGATGAACGCGGCGGCTTGCATGGGAGTAGGATGCAGCTCGGGCTTCAGAATCAACGCCAACAACGCCACCACGGGGATGTCGAAAATCAGGTAAACCACCTTCCCGGCCACTTCCTGCGCCAGGGTATCGAAAAATGGGGCGAGCGGGCGCACCAGCAGACGGTTCATCTGGCCGTAACGGATTAAGTCGCCCACCGTCCAGTTCGTTTGTGAATAGGTGATCTGGTTGACTAGGATCAGCACCAGGTAGTAGGCCACAAACGCACCGCGCGTCAACCCGCCGATGGCCTCTTGGCGGGCGGCCGTGCTCCATACCAGGAGATAAATCAACGGCGGGATCATCCACCCAAAAGCCAGGATGAAGAAGAAACTGCGGTATTGCAGCCACGAAGTCCACGTCGCACGGACGAGCGCCAGCCCCCCGTGAAGGTTGTCTATCAAGTGCTTCATGGGGCACCTTCCTGGTAAACTTGATCGATCACAGCATCGATCGGCGGGTCTTCGACGCTCAAGTCGGCGACGGGCAGTGTTTGCAGCAGGCGGGCGGTGATGGCAGGGGCTTCGGCCCGTTCCACACGCAGGGTGAGTGTGTTTCCATCCTTTTCTACCGGCATCTTCAAGCCTTCTAAGGTGCGGGAAGTCTGTTCTTCAGAGCCGTTTTCACTATCCAGCGTTACCCGAAGCAGCTTGAAGGGGGCCATCTGTTTTGCCAGTTTGCCCAATTCGCCATCATAAAGCAGCCGGCCGTGGTGAATGAGAATGACCCGCGAGCAAAGCGCCAGGACATCGGCCATGTAGTGGCTGGTGAGTAAAATCGTCACCCCGCGCTGTGCGTTGTATTCTGCCAGGAAGCGCCGCAGCCGGAGCTGCATCGAAACGTCCAGGCCGAGCGTAGGCTCATCCAGGAACATCACCTGCGGGCGATAGAGCAGGCCGGCCACCAGTTCGCACTTCATCCGCTCTCCCAGCGAGAGGTTGCGTACCGGCTTGCCGAGCAGTTCCTGCATGTCGAGCAGGGCGATCAACTCGTCGAGTGTCTGGCGATACGTGGCGGCCGGTACGCGATAGATTTCACCCAGCACGCGAAACGAATCCAAGGGAGGAATATCCCACAACATCTGCGATTTGTTGCCAAACACCATGCTGACCTGGCGCAGGTATTCGTGACTCCGTTCCCAGGGGACGAAACCGGCGACCCGAACCTGCCCACAGGTGGGATGGAGCAAGCCGGTAAGAATTTTGAGTGTGGTGGTTTTCCCGGCCCCGTTGGGGCCGATCAACCCGACGATTTCACCGGTTCGTACTGCGAAGTCGACATCGCGCACTGCTACAACGTCATCATAACGCCGTTTTGCCAGGCTTTTCAGCGCTGCGCTGATCCCTTCGGTTCGAACCGGCACGCGATACGTCTTGGACAAATTACTGACCTCGATTTGCGCACAAGATTCGCTCACAAAAACCTCCGAAAAAGATGGGTTCTACTTCTCATATCTCATTGTACAACCCTGGTGTGTAACTGGAGCTTTTGAGGTTTCGCATTGAGCATGAAGAATTCCCTGACGGTCTAGCAGGTGTTGTGTACTGCACACCGCTATCAAATTTTCGGGTTTTTCCTGTGTGCTGCGAAGCAGCCACACAAGTAGGACAGTCAGGGGGTTGTGAGCGTGCCAGGCAACCAGGTGGCAGCACGCTCACAACCCCCAGTGCGGCCTCCTTTCACGGCGAAGCCGGGAGAGCCGCATTTAAATAATCATCCATTTGTAGCGTTGACAAGCACCTCACTTTATTGTAAAACTGTAGCGTTGTTTGCATTTCTGTAAAATGAGGCGTTTCCTCCATGCTGGATATCCAAAGAAGGAGTTGTTTTATGTCCTCCACGGAAAGCATTATTGACGATAAGAAGCCGAACGCCGGCCGCATCTATGATTACTTGCTGGGTGGGTATCACAACTTTGAGATCGATCGCCAGGCGGCAAAGCAGGTGCTCGCACGCCTGCCCTTTATGTCGAAGTTTGTTCGCCTTCAGCGTTGGTCCTTGCAAGACCTTGCTGAGGAATTGACGATCAGGCGAGGTTACGAGGTGATTGTTGACTTCGCTTCCGGTTTGCCCACCAACGATCACATTCATCATAAAGTATCTCCGGATACGACCGTAATCTATTCCGATTACGATCCGACGGTCGTAGAGTATGCCTGGGAAATTCTAAAAAGCGATCACCCCAACACGCATTTCTTTCAAGCAGACGCCTCTCACCCGGCTGAACTGCTCGAGCGCCCGGAAGTGCAGCAAATTCTGAGTGGGAGACGCAAGGTTGCCTTTGTTTACTGGGGGGTCAGTATTTTTTTGCCGGATGATAGTATAAAGCGGGCAGCTCATGAACTTTATGATTGGGCTGCACCCGGCAGTTGTTTGGCTTTCAATGCGCAGGGTGCTGATATCAATACCGACTATCCTGGCGGTGATCAGATCGTCGAACTGTATGCTCGGATGGGGACCCCCCTTTATCCACGTTCGTTGGCGCACTACAAAGAACTGATTCAACCATGGCACATCGATGGCGAATTCATCCCCTTGTTGAAGTGGCATGGCTTTGAAGAAAACTTGTTGAACGACGAAGATACGACTGCATATGGCCCCATGGGCGGTGGCTATGGTGTTTATTTATTGAAACCTTGACGTCGTGAAGTATATCTGGGTTCGGGAAAGGTATGGATTTGAACACCAATGCTTTATGTCATGAACTGGCCGAGCAGTTACAGGCCAGACGCGACGCGCTCGTTTCCGATTACCGCCAGGTCTTGCAGGAGTTGCTGTTCAGCAGCCGCAGCGAGATACGCCCGCGGGCGTTGAACGATATCGCCGCAAAAGAAGCTGATTTGCTCATCGCCTACCTGTGCCAGCAGATTCCTTCCGGTTTTGCGCGCGGCAAAGAACTGTGCCGGTTGGGTTTGCCACAGGATTCCGTGTTACGCCTGGGCCAGGCCACGCGCCAGTTTTTTATTGCCCATTTGCTCCCCGAGGGCATTGCGCCGGCTTTGGATTTTTACGACAGTTATCACAACACCGTCTTGCAGGGCTTTCTCCAAAGTCACGAAGAAACCATCCTGGGCGAGCAGGAACGCATCCGCGGCGCCTTGCACCGGGCCGTCGATCGCTACACGGTAGAGATCCAGGAAGTGCAGGCCATGGCGGAGAAAGCGGAAGAAGCCAACACGTTCAAATCGAGCTTTATCGTCCAGGTCAGCCACGATTTGCGCACCCCCTTAGGGGCGATCATGGGCTTGTCGGAAATGCTACTGGAAGAGGTGTATGGCCCCCTGGATGTGCCCAAAAAGGATGTGCTGAGACGCATCCACCAAAATGCAAAGTCTCTCTCCAAGGCCTTTACGGAACTGCTCGATCAGTCTCGCCTGGAAGCTGGCCACTTGCAGTTGCGCGAGGAAGCTTTTTCGCCGCAAGAGCTGGTCAAGGCCGTTCATCTCAACTGTTTGCCGCTGGCGCTGCAAAAGGGCCTGGCCATGTCGCTCCGGGTGGACCCTAATCTGCCGCCGACCCTGTTCGGTGATGCTGAAAAGATCGGCCAGGTTTTGTCCAACCTGGTGGTCAATGCGATCAAGTACACCGATACGGGTCGCGTGGTAGTCACGGTCAACACCAATGGCGAGACAGCCTTGATCTTGTCGGTGAAAGACACGGGTGTCGGGATTTCGGAAGAAGCGCAAAAATATATCTTCGAGCCCTATCGCCAGATCGACGAAACAAAAAGCCGCCAGGTGGGCGGTGTTGGCTTGGGCCTGGCAATTGTCAATCAACTCGTGACCGCCATGAACGGCACCATCAGTGTCGAAAGCCGTATTGGGCGCGGCAGTACGTTTACGGTTCTACTGCCGTTACGGGCAACGCGTTCTTCAGACTAAACGGTTCCCTGTTTTCAACAGGATGCGTCCGGTACGCCCCGCTGCAGGCGGGAAAGCCATTAAAAATTGACGCTTGGAGATATGGTTATGGATACAAAACCTTTGGCCTTGATCATCGAAGATAACGATGACCAGAATATCGTCTTCACGACAGCCTTGGAACGGGCCGGCTACCAGGCCGAATCCTTTTTGGATGGCAGCCTGGCGCAGGAGAGGCTCGCCTCGGTAATTCCGGAAATGGTGATTTTGGATCTACATATCCCCGGCGTCAACGGTAACACGATCTTGCGCAATATTCGCAGCGATCACCGCTTTCGCAACACACGCGTCATCTTGGTCACCGCCGACGCGGCCCTCGCCTCGGCGCTGCAACCGCAGGCAGACCTGGTTTTGCTGAAGCCGATTAGTTTTACCCAACTGATGCAGCTGAGCGAACGCTACCTGAGTCGCCCAAAGCGGCTATAGTCCAGCAACCGGCAGCCCTTCCATTTGCATGATTTTTAACGCGTTGGTGGTGGGGCTGGCTCCGGGACGAATACGGTAGTCGAAGGCCAGCTTGCCGTCCTTTACCTCGTCACGGAAGTGGAAGTTCGCTATCTGTGTGTTTTCCTCTGCCAGGCCGGCCAGTTCGAGATCGTGGGTGGCGATCAACCCCATGCCGTTGGCGCCGGCCAGCGCCCTGACATACGCCCGGCTGCCGATCAGACGTTCGCGGTTGTTGGTGCCGCGGAAGATTTCGTCGATGAGATAAAACAGTGGGGGGGTCTTTGCTCGCGGCGTCTCACCGGCTTGCTGGAGTTCTTCCAGCAAACCGCGCAGCCGCTTGACCTCGGCGTAAAAATAAGAAAATCCATCGCTGAGCGAATCGCTGATGCGAATGCAGGTATACAACCGGAACGGCAGGCTGCGCCACGCGCTCGCATCGACCGGCCCACCGGCCTGGGCCAGGCACAGGTTAACCCCAACCGTACGGATGAAGGTACTCTTGCCGGCCATGTTCGATCCGGTGATGAGGGCCAGTTCGCCGAGATTTTCCAGCTCGAAATCGTTACACACTTTTTCACGGGGTGGCAGCAGGGGGTGGCCCATGCCGCGCACCCAAAACGCCGCCCCGTCGGGATGCCCTGTCTCCTGTGCCGCTACCTTTGGAAAGGTATAGCCTGGATTGATGGCGGCAAAATTCCCCAGCGAAATCAACGCCTCCAGTTCATGGAACGCTTCCAGCCATGCGGGCAGCAGGGCTGCCATGCGGGCGCGCTGGCGGGCGGCCAGCCATGCCGCCCAGAAATCCCATGGGCTGACCAGGTTGAGCAGCAGGCCCACGATGGGATTCATGCGCATTCCCGCCGCGGCCGTGACCCACTTCAACTGGCGCAGCCGCCTGGACGGGCGGTCGCTGCCGTTCAAAAACACGGCGCATTGGCCCGCCAGGCTTCTGTTCTTGTGGTAAGGATACCTTTCCAGGTAGCGCAGCACGGCCTGGAAGGGCATCAATTCATCGTCCAGCTTGACCACGGCCTCGACGAATTCGCCGATCGCACCCATGTTGGCAACATACAACAATCCGTAGAGCGCGCCCGAAAGTACCCAGTAAGGCGGCCAGCCAGCGAGCGTACTCAACAAAAACAGGCCTACATTCGTGGCTGCCAGGGCGGCGGCAAACGGTAACATACGCCCGATTTTTTGGCCGGGAGGGGCAATTCGCAGCCAGACAAGCAGTTTTTCGGCGTCCAGCGGCCGGCGGCTGATCTGGCGGAAGATCGACGTCAGGTGTTTGCGAAAACCCGGCAGTTTTGCCAGTTCGGCAACGACGGCCTGCCGGCCTGCGATTTGTGCGACATCCGGCTGGTTGGCAAGCAGCCAGCCGGCCAGCTTTTGGCTACCCTGGTGAGAGATGGCCGTGTCGAGCAGGTGGTGCAGCGAGCGCGGTCCGGTAATGTCGAGGTCGAGCGAAAGGGGATGGCGCGGTGTTTCCATCAAAAAGGGCGGTGATGGAATGTGTTCCCAGTCCAGCGCCTGGCGCGCATACTGCTCGCGTGTGATGTGCTGCCAGATTTGCAGGCGCATTTCCTGGCGGTCGAGGCGGCGCTGTAAAATCACGATGGCGGCGAAGAAGGCCAGCGTCGCCAATCCTACGGCTGCGGCCGGGCGGGAGCCGGCCGCAGCCGCCGTGAACCAGGTGAGGAAGACAAAACCCAGGAATGCGCCCAGCCGGAGCCAGTCATACCGCCGGCTGATCGCCCGTAAGGCGTCCCTTTTGCGTTGGATGCGTTCGAGTTGATGTTGGCAGAGGCTCATCGCTGTAGTCTTCATTTCTGCATTTCTGCTGGCTGGTTTGCCGCTCGTTTACACAGCCTGGATCGTGATCGCTGCCGCATCCAAGCCGTCGGCCTGGGCGCGCAGCAGGATTTCACCCTGTCCGGTCGATTTGACGACCAGCAGGCAGCGCCCGCGGTGCGCCTGGCGCTGGTTGCCGCGGTAACGTTCGGTGCTCACCGGGTCGCTGTTGCCGACGGCGGCGATCTCACCCTTGCCCTGCGCCGTGAAATAGATCGGGTGGACGGCGTTTGGATGCACGCGCCCGGCGGCATCCACCACCTCAACCGTAACGTAGCACAGGTCGGGGTGGTGTGCTTCGATGCGTGCGCGATCGGGCGTCAGGCGGATTGCTGCCGGGACGCCGGCCGTTTCGATGCTGGTTTCTGCGATGGCCGAACTGCCCTGGTAACCGACGGCCTTCAGTTCGCCGGGTTCGTACGCCACCTGGAAGCTGGCCGTCAGGCGTTCGGCGCGTGAGGCCGGCTGCGTTCCCAGGGACCGGCCGTTGAGGAACAACTCGACGCGCTCGCAGGCCGAGTACACGTCCACCTGGAAGGTTTCGCCCTCGTGCCCTTCCCAATTCCAGTTGGGCCACACGTCCGGCCAACCCCAACGCGTCGGCACGCGCCTTTCCGCCCCTTCCGGGCAGTACGGATGAACGGCGATGTAAAGTTTGTCACCACTGCCCCAAACCATGTCGCGGTAGTAGCTCTGCGGGCGCTTGAACCCGCAGATGTCGATATCGCCGCAGTTGGCCACGTGCCAGGGGTACTCACCGAGCGAGAATTGCATCGGGTCGCCGCTGATCGTGCGGCCGATGCCCGATTCGCCCAGGTAGTCGAGCGCCGTCCAGACGAAATCGCCGATCACGTACGGGTTTTCTTCGACGGCGAGCCAGTTATCGAGCGCTTCGAGCGGGAACGATTCGGTGCCGACCATGATGCGATCCGGCCGGCGTTCGTGATCGGCCTGGTACTGCTGCCACAGGTAGTTGTAGCCGCCGACATCCAGCGCGGCAAAAACGGCGTCCGTCGCTTCCCATGCATACTTCTTGTCCCACACGTGGCACATGCCGCAGGTCGTCGGCCGTGTGGGATCGAGTTGGCGTACTTTTTCGGCCAGCATACGGGCAATGGCGGCACCGCCGGAGCGGCCGTCCCGCTCGAGCACTTCGTTGCCGATGCTCCACAGGATGATGCTGGGGTGGTTGGCATCGCGCCGGATCATGCTTTCCAGGTCGCGTTCCCACCAGTCTTCGAAGATGGTGTGATAGTCGTAATGGTTTTTGCCAATGCGCCAGCAGTCGAAGGCCTCGTCGATGACCAACATGCCCAGCCGGTCGCAGGCATCGAGCATGGCCTGGGCCGGGGGATTGTGCGCGCAGCGGATGGCGTTGAAGCCGCTGGCCTTGAGCAGTTCCACTTTGCGTTCCTCTGCCCGTGGGAAAGACTGCGCCCCCAGCACGCCGTTGTCGTGGTGGACGCAGCCGCCTTTGAGCAGCAGCGGCTGGCCGTTGAGCCGGAAACCCGCTTCGGCGCTGAATGCGATGCTGCGGATACCGAAGTCGGTGCTGGCCGTATCCCAGACCTGCCCTTCCACAACCACTTCCGACGACAGGCGGTAGCGCGTCGGGCTGTCCGGCCCCCAGAGCCTGGGGTTGACGACTTGCATCGACTGCTCGAACGTCGCCTGCGCATGGGCTGCGATTTGGCGTTCACTTTCGACGGCGGCAGCCTGGCTGCCATCCGGCGCCGTAACGGCTGTACGCAGCGTGACGGTCCTGGCCTCGTCGCTCTCGTTTTGCACCACGGTGCAGACCTGCACCACCGCCGTTTCGGGGCCGATTTCGGGGGTGGTGACGTAGACGCCGTAAGGGGCGACGTGGATCGGCTCGGATACCAGCATCCACACCGGGCGGTAGATGCCCGACCCGGAATACCAGCGGCTGTTGAGCTGGCTGGCGTTGTCTACGATCACGCGCAGCACGTTGGTCTCGCCGTATTTCAGATACGGGTTCAAATCTACGACGAAACCGGTGTACCCGTACGGATGGCGCGTCACCAGGTGCTCGTTGAGCCAGATTTCGGCGTTCATGTAGACGCCTTCGAACTCGAGAAAAGCTTTCTTGTGCTGCCAGTAGGGACTGAAGTGAAACTCTTTGCGATACCAGCCGCGCCCCGTGGGGAAGAAGCCGTTCGAAACGCCGCTCGGCTGACCGGGATCGCGCGCAAGCTCGATGCTCCAGTCGTGGGGCAGGTCGAGCGCCCGCCAGCCGGATGCGTCCGGGTCGTCCCAGCGGTTGCCCGCTTCCCCCAGGTAGAAACGCCAGCCTGTGTTGAAAGATTGCCTTTGCATCATCCCTCCGTTGTTTTTCGAGCCGCTTTCAAGGCGTGCCGGCTTCCGTGGGATAGCCGCGGGCTTTCCAGGCGTTCACGCCGCCGCCCATACTGGTGACCTTTTCGAATCCGGCCTGCTTGAGGATATCACGCGCTTGTGCGCTGCGGTTGCCGGAACGGCAAACGACGACGATCTCCTGGTCTTTGGGAAGCTCGTCCGTGCGCACACCCAGTTCATCCAGCGGAATCAAGGTCGTGTTGGGGATGTGCGCCTCGTTCCATTCACCGGGCGTGCGTACGTCGAGGAAGAAAACGCCCTGATCGTATTTCTCGCGTGCCTGGGCAACGGTGATTTCGGCCGGCAGTGCGGCCACGTCACCGGCCTGCGTGCCGGGCCGGAGAAAAATGAAAGCCAGCGCAGCGAGCACCAGGACGGCGCCCAGGCCGAGCCATAGCCAGAGGATGGCCGGCTTTGTGGCTGTTTTCTGTTTTTGCTTTTGTCTTTGTTTTGACATGAGAACCTCCAGAATGGTGAGATGATTGGTGATGCGGCGCCGGTGAAACGTGAGCGCTACGGCGCCCGAATTTCCCCAGCGTTACTTCCACGGGCGCAAGGCAGGGTCGCCGAAGTATAAAAAGGTCGCCAGCACTTCGTTGGCCCCCGACCAGTCTTGCGGCATCTGCCGTTGGGCGGCGAGAAAGCTGGCGCCGAGGCGCTGCCCGGGGTGTTCGTCGATTGCCGTGACCAGGGCGCTGCTCAGCAGCGCCTGGTCGGACGGCAGGGTCAGGCCGGTTGGGGCCAGCACGGCAACCGCGCCGCCCTCGGGCTGCCACAGCAGGCTTTCGGCCAGCGAGGTGGTTTGGGGGTGCGTGAACAGCCCGGTCAGGCAGTTCATATTGATGACGACCGGCAGGCGGCCGAGGTTGTCGAGTGCGCTTACGTCGTCTGTGGTGAACAGGCGGTCTTTTCCCCACATGTTCACGCTGCCGTGCCCGAAATAGCCTACCAGGCCGTAGCCTTCTTCCAGGTAGGCGTCGATCTGGCTGTTGGCATCTGTGGTGCCGGCTGCCGGGGTGAAGAGCGTTTCTGTGAAGCTCTCCCGGTCGAATCGGTCCAGAAAGGCGCGCGCGTCGTTGGCAAAGCTGGCTTCCTGCCCATCGGCGACGGCCAGCAGGCGCCAGCGCCAGGCCAGGTCGGTCTGCTGCATGTAAGCCAGGGCCTTGTGGACGTAGGCTTCCACCTGCGCCGTGCTGCGCGCCGGCAGGCGCCCAAGGGCGATATCCGGCCGGTTGTCGCCGTCGAGTTGGGCGAAGGGCACATCGCTGGCCGTTTCGCCGCCAAAGTACGTGTGGGTGAAGAAAGTCGGCAGGCGGTTGGCTTCTGCAGGTGCCGTATAGCCGCGCGGGTCGAAGGTGAAATCTCCAAGCAGCAAAACGTATTGGGTTGTTTCGCCTTGGGGCGTTTCGCCCCCAGGCGTTTCGCCCCACGATGGAGCGTCCCAGTTTTCGGCGGCGAAGGCCAGGAAACGCCGGATGGCTTCGGGTTCGGGGAAGCCGGCGTTGAACTGGTCGTAGATCGCCTGCAGCGGGATGGCGGCCGTTCGCAGGCCATCGTGCGTGTGATATTCGAGCAGCGGTTGGAGCGCGTCCAGCAGGTCACCGGGGCCGATGGCCAGGTAATCGGCCGCAGGCAGGCTGCGCAAATCGGGTACGCTGGCGGCTGCCTGAATGCCCGGCGTCAGAAAGCCGTGCGGGCCGACGGCGAGATAGCGTTTGCCTTCGCCGGCCGGGATAGTTACCTGCCCGTCGGTGGCCTCCTCCATTTGCAGCTGGACGGTTTGGGTGAGCGAGTCGATCTGCCACAGGGTGACCGGCCCCTCGAAACCTTCCAGCCGGATCGGCTGCGAGGTGCCCACGACGGCGGCGAGGTCGTTTACCGCTTTTGCCTGCCGGAAGTAAGAAACCTCGATCCAGTCCAGGTAACTGCGCTCTGCCGGCGCCCCCGTGTCGCCGGGCACCGTAATTTCGACGACGTTGGTGCCGCTTACCAGCGCCCCGGCCGGGAGGTCGGCTGCGAGCACGCGAAAGCCTTCCCCATCCCAGGTGGCATCCAGCACGGCCTGCCCGTTGAGCGTGGCCTGCAAGTGGTGATCGGGCGAGACCTCGGCGCGCGTCTGCGACCAGACTCCCAGCCGCAGGCGGGCCGGCCCCTCGGCGGGCCGGGCCAGCTCGATCTCGAAGCGATTGGTGGAAGGCGCCGGCAGCACCTGCCAGAACCAGCCTTCCATCTCGGCAGCCTGGGGCGCATAGACCAGGTTTTCTTCGCTGCGTATGGTGTCGCTGTAAACGGCTGTCCCCGACGCGCCGGCTGCCGGCGACGAAACCTGCATCGGCAGCGCCGCCTCGCCTACCTGCAACTGGTAGATATTCTGCGCAGAAAAGCGGCTGTCCGATGGAGACCCGTAAAAGCGCAAGGTAAAATCTTCGCCCTGGCCGTTGACCATCACCGGGACAGGCTGCCCGCGCCAGGTGATGCGCAGCTGCCTTGCATCGTCCGCTGCCAGGCGGAGGCCGGCGGCCAGCAGATCGGCCCGCGTCAGTTGATAGGCTCCGGCGCGTGCGACGAAAAGATTGAAAACCTGCGTTTGCCCGTCCTCTGCGCGGGTCGGCAAATAGAAGGGCGTGCGCGCCGGGGTGGCGCGCGCCGAACAGGCCGTGAGCGTGCACAGGCCGAGCAGCACAGCCAACGCAAAAAATCCGGCCATGCGTAACCAGCGGCCGGGCGAACGTCGGCGTGCAAGGGAAACCAGTTGAGAAACCATTGGGCGTAAGGCTAATGCCCCAATCGGCGCAAGTAGACGAACAGGAACACGCCCAACAGCAGCCACAGCGCACCGATCACGGCACCCAAAAAGCTGATTCGCAGCGGCACGCTACGCGGCCCGCCCGTCGGGGTCGGCGTGTGCGTTTGGTCGGGTGTGGCCGTGGTGAAACGCCTTGGCGTGGCGGTCGCGCTGGGCGTTTCGGTGGGCCAAAGGATGGTGATCGACGGCAACGGCAGCAGCGTGGTCGTCGGCGGGAGCGTCTCGGTGGCGGTGGCGCTTGGGGTGGGGGTTTCGCTGGGGGTCTGGGTGATGGTCGGCGCGGGAGTAAACGTGACGATCGGCGCCGCAACGGTGTGCGAGGGTGTGGCCGTGTTAACCACTTGCGCGGTGTTGGTTCGTGTGGCCGTCGGTGTGGCTGTAGGGGTTGTTGTTGGGCCGGTCGCCGTCGCCGTCGGTGTAGCTGTGGCGGATGGTGTTGGGGTAGTCGTCGCGCTTGGGGTGGCCGTTCGAGTCTGTGTTGGCGTTGCCGTAGCGCCGGTTGCTGCGGTCGGTTCGGCGCCGGGCGTGCCCCATACCGGGCCGTGATTTTCCGTCGAGCCGTCGGTGTCGATGACGTGCAGGCGGTAGTAGTAGGTCACGCCCAACTCGATGTTGGGATCGGGCCAGTCATATGTCTGGCCCGTGACGCCATCCCCTTTCGGAAAAATATCGGGGCTGATGTCCTCGTAGTTGGCGTCCATGTCTTTCTCGCAGCGTTGCAGGTTTCCGTTGGGCAGGCAGCGCTGGAGGCGGAATGCGGCGACGTTCAACTGGGTCGCCGTTTCCCAGTGCAGGTCGATCTGGTCTTCGCTGGTGTCGGCTTCGAAACTGACCAGGGTAACGTTGTCCGTCTGCTGGGGTGAGGCCGCCGCCAGGGAAAGAACGCTAACGGCGAGAAAGAGAAGCAGCCACCTGGCTGAGGGATGGGAAAGTTTCATTTGAAGACTTCCGAAGCCTGTATTTTGGCTGTCATGAAGACTTCGGCGTCTTCTCGAACAGGCTGTTAGAACACAATTAAACCACGTTCGGCCAATGTGTTCAAGAACTGCAAGGCATCGATTTCGGCCTGCTGCGCTTCGACGCCATACTGTTGGCAGACGGCCTCGACGATCTCTTCGACGCTGTGCTGGCCGTCGCACAACTGCCAGATCAGCGCCCCAACCTCGTTGACGACTTTGATTTTCCCCAGGTGTGGCTGAACCAGGACGGATTCGCTTTCGATAGGACGGCTGACAACTTTTGGGTCGGTGCAAGGGCGAGAGTGTAACGTAAGCATGGTTCCTGACTTTTCAGAAAGCTTCTAAGAAAGTGGCCTGCTGCCTGATTGTAGCAAACGCGCTACCCCATGCAGAGTCAATGTAATTGCCCTTGCCATACACTTTTGCAATGTACCCACCGGTGTGCCCGGTTTGATGAGGCGCGCCAGCAGCCGCCCTTCCAGCGCCGAGAGGCGTGCCAGGCGCACGGACAGCCTTTTCCACCCGGCCTGCGTGAAATCGGCGCAGACTTGCCCGTTTCGTTCGACGGCGACCACGCGCCCAAACACGCTTCCTGGGGCGCCCGGTGGGTCTACCCACCGGGCGGCGTCTCCCTTGGTGTACAGGACGCCGGCCCGCTTGCCGATCAGGCGGTGGGTCAGGAAGCCGCCGGCGTCGCGCAGGACGAGAACGTCGCCGGTCTTGGCTTCCTCGGCTGCGGTGGGCCTGACGAGCACCACATCCCCCGGCTGCAAAACCGGCCTCATACTGCCGCTCTGCACCCGCAGGCGGACGATGCCGTCGATCGGCTCTCCGAGCAGCAAATCGACGGCTTGAAGGTGATGGTCGCGGCTTGCGGCGCTCATCGCAGGTTTTGGTGCGGCCTAGCGGATCACCAGCGGTAAAAAGACACGCCGCGTCGGGTCGCCGGCCAGGGTTTGCAGCGAGGCGCGGGCAAAAACGGCCGCATCGGTTTGGGAATGGACCGTGATCGTTGCAACGTCGCTGTCGCCCAGGCCTGCCGAGGCCGGGATGTCGACGGTTACGGTGAGGCTGCGCCTGCCGCCGGGTGGAAGCGGCCCGAGCGCCGTTGCCGGTGACAGCGTCAGCGGCCATTCGCCGTTCGCAGCGACCGTAAACGTGTCGGTGTAGTTGCCGGTGTTGGTGATCGTCAGCTCGTAGCTCGCGCTGCCGCCGGCTTTGCCCGCTTCCGTCGCTGTGGCGGGCGAGACGGCGACGCCGAGCCGGATGCCAACGCCGGTCAGGGTATGGGCAGAGGCCAGTTCGTTCGGGTTGCTTTGCGAGCGGAAGGCCAGGTGGGTAACTGCAAAACTCCCGTTCGTCGCCGTCAGGGGAATGCTGACGCGCAAGGTGAGCGCCTGCGCGGCCCCCGGCGCGAGCGGCCCAACCGGCGAGCCGGGCGTCAGCGTGGCCGGCCACGGGCTGTCTATCTGGACGGTAAAACTATCGCTCACGCTGCTTGTGTTGGTCATCCGAAGCGTGTACGCAATCGTCTCGCCGGGAAGCCCTTCTTTGGCGTCACTTGCCGGGAATACGATGATGTCGGAGGGGATGGAGACGCTTGTCAGCAGGTTGGCCGTGCCCACGGCGGCCGGGTTGTTGCGGGAGCGCAGGCGAACGGCGGCCGTGCTTGCATCGCCGTTGCCTGCCGTCGGCGGAATCGAAACGCTGGCTGTGATCGTCAGTGTCTCATTCGGGGCGAGCGGGCCGAAGGGCGATGCCGGGGCCAGCGTGACGGCCCAAGCGCTGTCGACTTCCGCGCTGAAGGTGTCGGTGAGTTCCCCGTTGTTGGTAATGCGCAGCGTGTAGTCAAGAGTGTCACCGGGCAGGCCGCTTTGCGCAGCCGCGCCGGGAGAGACGCCGACCCCGGCCTGGATCTTGACCGATGTGACCAGGGCCTGCTGATCGCTTTTGTTGGGGTTGGCCTGCGAGCGGGCAAGCACCGTCACCGTGTCGCTGTCGCCGTGAACGGCCCCCGCCGGCGCCTGTACGCTGACGCTGACGGCGCTTTGTCCGCCGGGCGGCAGCGGGCCGACGGCCGCCACGCTCAACTGCGCCGGCCAGGCGTTGCCTTGCAAGGCCAGCGTGAACGTGTCGGTCACGCTGCCCGTGTTGCGTACGGTGAGGGCGTAGTGGACGGCGCCGCCGGGCAGGGTGTCTTTCTGGCTGTTTTGGGCGCTCACTTCCGGCTGGTGCAGCGGGATTGGAAGCCGCAGCGCCGGGTCGCCGAACAACGTGAAGGTGTTCAGGAGATCGAAGTAGTAGTTGTTGGCGTAGAGGTTCATCTTGCTCGCCAGGGCTGCTTCACCCAGCGTGCGTACTTCGTCCTGGAAGATGGCATCGTAAAAGCCGCTGTGCAGCAGGCTGTGGCCGGTACCCAGGCCCAGGCCGGTCGGCGAGAAGGTGGCAATGGCGCCCTTGTTCGGCGAACGCACCATTTCGGCCGCCAGGCTGAAATAGGTCGGGTATAGCGGGTGGATGTAGTAGCCTGTGAGGCAGGTCATGTCCAGCAGAATCGGTAGTTGGGATGCGTTGCTAAGTGTTGGCACGCCGGCCAGCGTGAAGATGCTTTCGTTGGACCAGCGGTTGGACGATCCGTGCCCGGCAAAGCTTACGATCAGCGTACCGGTGACGTTCAGCGTGCCGGCGATGGCGCTCTTGATCTGTGCGCATCCCGCATCGGCCGGGCTGACGCACCCGAAGTCGTTTTGATACAAACGCGTGATCGCATAGCCGGCCGGCAGGTGCGAGGCGATGATCGCCTCGTGCTCGGCGACGAAATCGCCGGCGGGGTCGGGCGTGTTCTCGGCCACGAACGAAAGGTTGCGCTGCCAGGCGGCCGCCGGGGCGGCTTCGTACGCTTTGATCTTGTCGGCGATGGCCTGCATTTCCGCCTGGCTGGCGACCACGGCGCGGCCGATGAGCAGATCGGGCAGGGCGTCGTTGCCGACGATTGCCGCCAGCAGGTTGCTGCTGTCCACTTCTCCCTGCCAGGGGTCGGCCAGGACCAGGTAAGGCGGCAGGTAAACCGGCCGCGGCGTGCCGTAAGTACCCGGGGCGTCGCCGAAGAAGTTCCAGTGCCCGTCGCCCACCAGCATCACGTAGCGCGGCGCTGGTGCTTGCCAGTGATGGTAGGCGTAGCGCAGGAAGTTTTTGATCGCCTCCGGGTTGAAGATGCCGCCGCCGAAAAGGTCGTACACGTCCGCGACGTCGACCACTTTCGTGCGCAGCCCCTGCGCAGCGCGGTAATCGGCCAGGTCCTGGGTGGGGGTGATGAAGTCGTGATGGGTGATGAAGATGTAGTCGGCGCCGTTGCCGGCGTCCAGCAGATCGGCCGGCGTGCTGGCGCTGACGCTTTTCGGGCTTTTCAGGTTGCCGGCGGTCGTGAGGTAATAGCGCGCCCCGGCCGGCTGCTCGACTTCGAAGGTAATCGTGTACGGGGATGCGCCGCCGATGACGGCGTTGGCGATCTGCGTGGGCGTCAGCGGGTGGGTGATATCCAGCGCCCACAGCTGATTGCTCGAGAAATTGTCCGTGCGAAAACCGCGTGCACCCGCCGCACCGCCGTTGAACCACAGTTCGTCGCCCAGCGCCCGGAAGCGGCGTGCGTATTCCACCTCGAACCAGTTGAAGTAGGTGTCTTCGACGTTTGGGGATACCCGGTACAGGGTGAGCTTGAGCTGGTTGTTTCCTTCGAGCAGCGCGCTTTGTGCGAGCGTTCCCGCGAAGCCCGTGCGGTTGACGCCGTCCCAGGTCACGTTTTCGGCGCCGGCAAGCGGGCTGTCGTTCAGGGAGAAGGCGGCCCGGTGATCGGGGTTGACGGATGCATTGCTCATCCGGGCGACCAGGTCGCCCCGCACGGTGGCCGTGAAGGGGACGCCGGCGACATCCGGCAGGTTTGCCGCATAACTGCGCGTTGTCATCGTGACCGCCGTGCCGATTTGAACCCGGTCCCAGAACCAGGTGTCTTCCTCGGTGTAGTGGTAGGCCCACCAGGAATTGCGTTGCTCGGCGCGCACCGTGTCGGTAAAGTAGGCTGCGATCGGCGCGCCGGCCGGGGTTCCGTCGTACGTCTCCCAGCGCGGTTGGGGTGTGTCTTCGATTTCCAGCCAGTAGACGTTCTCACGGGTGTACTTCTCTGCCCGCAGCCCGGCGTCGCGCTGGTAGGTGGCGATTTGGGGTGGGCAGTAAGTGTAGAAGCAGTTATCTGCCAGCCAGTAGAGGCTGTCGTCGGGGTAGCGCGCCGCGAAGCGGTCGCCGCGAAAGCGTTCGCCGTAGAAGAGCAGCTCGTCCCCCGGGTCGAAGGTGCCATCCCCTTCGCCGGTGATGTGTACGGCGACGGTGTCCTCCAGGTTGCTCAGCCGCCAGTGGGCCGGGGCGTTCGTCGGAATCCCGGCTTGCACGATATCGTTGTAGGTCAGGCGGTACAGCCCGTCTTCTGCGACGACGATTTTGTAGCGCGTCGGCAGCGCCCGGGCGCCGCTGGCGGCGGCTGAACCTTGTTGCGCGACCGGCGCAACCCGCCACGGCACGGCCTGCTCGTAATTGAGCAGGCTGCTTTGCAGGATGGCTTCGAACGGGCTTTCTGTTTTGGTCTGCGTCGGGACGGCGGCTGCGCCGGTCGCCGGGTGTTCGAAATTGACCCGCAGCAGGATGCGGGCGTGGTGGATCAGTTCGCCGCCGGCGGCCCGGTACTGGAACGGGTAGACGGCCAGGCCGACCACGCGCTGCTCGCGCAGCCAGCCCTCGTCCGTGATCTCGGCCACGTTCGGCGGATAAGCTTCTGTACTGGCGTACGCCTGCGGGTCGGGAACGTAGGCCAGGCTTCCGGCCGACAGCTCGTCTTCCGGTGTGACCGGGACGGGCGCCGGGCGCAGCCGGTAGGCAGCCGGCAGCGCCTTGCTGCTGCTTTCCAGGATTTCTACCGAAACCTGCGCCTGCGCCGGCACGCCCAGGCTGGCGCGGATCACCGGCAGTTCGGGTGCGCCCGAGCGCGCCGACGTGACGGCGCCGGGCACATCGATCCTCTGGTAGCGTTCACCTTCGATGTCGGCCTCCGCCAACTGGTAATCGGGGACCGATACGGCCAGCACGACGCCGTCGTCGTCTGCCTGCACGAGCGAGATTGCGGCAGCCCGCAGCGGCTGCAGGGCGCCCTCGTTGGCAGGCAGGCTTGCCGCCGATACTGGCGCGCTGGCACACAAAAGCGACAGGATGAGCAAGAGCCGGGTCATGCGTCGCATCATCATTTCCTCCAGGTTATAGTTTGCCTTCTCCGTTCGGGCCATACAGCGCCAGATCGATTCGGCTGTTTCGTTTTAACGCCAAACGACCTTTGCGTGGGAGGGGGCTTGCCCTATCCCCTCCGCAAGGTCGTTGCAAAGCAGTGGCGGCTCGGCGCCGCCACTGCAATTCGGTATGATGAAAGAGGGCTTTTCCGTCTTCGGTGCTGCGACGGCTCCTCGCAGTTTGTTACGGCCTGTCACCGCCGGGTAGCGGCATCGGCAGCAGCGGATCGACTTCAGGCGCCCCGAATGGCGAACCGGCGCGCGTCTCCAAATCCAACTCATGGATGATGGCCGGAGCCTGGTAGGTTTTTTTCTGGGCGTTTTGCGTGGCGGGAACTGGTTGGCTGCTCTGCATGAATACCTCCGCGAATAGGCGATTTAACCGTGGGGTTGGGAAACTGGTTTACCGAATAAAAAATTGCCTGGAATACCCTTTTTTATCCTTCGTCAATAGGATTTTATCACCAATCTGCCGGATGGGGCAAGCACTTCGAGCCCCGGGGCGGCATCGCGCACCTGAAAAATGCGTTTGCTTTCATTCGCCTTACAGGTTTGTTGAATTCGTGTTACCAACCTTGCATAATGGTACTATAATACTACAATATACGCAAAAAGCCCGGCGGCAGCCGGCAAAAAGCAGGCGGTTAATTGAGGAAGGAGACAGACATGAAACGGCAGTTCAAACTTTTGCAGGCGGCTGGGGTGCTGAGTCTCGTGTTGGCGCTGGTGCTTACCAGTACTGCTTTCGCGATCACGATCACGGTTGATGGTACGCGAGAGGCGGCTTGGGATGGGGGGGGAAGTGCGACGGATGATGGCGGCAACGAGGGATCTATCCGTGATGGAAATGATATTGACCGTGTAGAGTACACAAACGATGGAACGTACTATTATATTTTGATTGATACCTTCGGAAATGTCATATGGAACAACACGTTTGGAGCCGATCCAAACCTTTATATATGTCTTAACGTAGATAATAACTCTAGTGGAGCTAGCGGCGTTACCCAGTGTGATAACGGCAACATGGCTGGTGTCGATTATATTTTGGAGTTTTTGGGAGGTACAACCATTTCGTTTAATATATATGACAGTAGTTTTAATTCCGTCAGCGATTCAAATAGGCAAGTGCAATTTGCAAATGATATTACTGAGATACGAGTTACAGCTTCTGCTATTGGTTTAAGCCCAAGTAACTGCTTAAGTACTATGCCAACTTCTATTTATTTCGACAATGGGGTCGCAGACCCTGAAGATTACACACCTGACTCTGGTACGGTTTCTTTTGGATGTGGTTCTCCCACCGCCCTCACCTTAACCGCCGCCAAAGCCACCTCCACCCCGCCCCTCCTGGCCGGCATGGTTGCCGGGGGTGGCCTGCTCGGCGTTGTTGGCCTGGCGCTCCTGCGCCGCCGCAAGGAAGACACGCGCTGAACATTGCCGCCGCCAGGTGCGACGCATCTGGCTTTTCGGAGCGAGCGCCAACCGGCCACAGCTTTGCCCAATGACAACTGCCCCCAAACCTGGGGGCAGTTCTGCTTTGCTCCCTCCGATGTCCGGGCATCATGCCGGGCACGGGGCAGCGCCGGATCGATCCGGCTTTTAGCGGGGCCGGCTGCCAAACTGCGCTGGATGAATCCAGCTTCAGGCAGGTGTAGCCTGATTTATCAGGCGCCGCTGATTGGCCCGGCGATTCGTCGCCGGGCGGGGGTGGCAGGAAAATCGCAACCTGTGAAAAACGAGTTCAAGCGTTAGCGCTCTAGCATCGCCAGCAGCCGCGCCTTGACCCCCGGCCACTCGCTGTCCAGGATGCTGTAGTAGACGGTGTGGCGGACGACGCCGTCCGGCAAAATGACGTGGTTGCGCAGCACCCCCTCGCGCACGGCTCCCAGGCGTTCGATGGCGCGCTGCGAGCGTTCGTTGCGCACGTCGGTTTTGATCTGCACGCGGATGCAGCCCAATGCTTCGAAGGCGTGCGCCAGTAAGAGCAGCTTGCACTCGGTGTTGGCCGCCGTGCGCTGGTGCGCCGGCGCGTACCACGTGCCGCCGATCTCCAGGCCGCGGTGTTTGGCGCGGATTTCCATGTAACGCGTCGAGCCGATGGCGCGGCCGCTGGCCTGGTGGATCACGGCGAAGGGCAGGTCCGTGCCCTGGCGCTGGCTTTCCAGCAGCCGGCGCACCAGGGCCAGCATCTTCTCTTCCGAATCGATATTGCCGTAGACCATGTAGCGCCAGACTGATTCGTCGCTGCCGGCGGCCGTCAGATCGGGGACGTGCCTTTCGGCAAGCGGCTCCAGCCGCACCACCCGGCCGCAAAGCGTCACCGGCTGGATGTTGAGGGGGGCGAGCGATTTGCTATCCGTCATCTTAACCTAACCCGTATAAAGTGGCACGGCCCTAACCCTGCTCTTAATCCTGTGCTTTTTCTGCACAGAGTGCCTGGGTTAGGCCCTAACCCGTATAAAGTGGCACGGCCCTAACCCTGCTCTTAATTCTGTGCTTTTTCTGCACAGAGTGCCTGGGTTAGGCCCTATCCTGGTGCAGGAAAATCGTGGGGAGACTCACGGCATCTCGGCGTAGGCCAGCAGCGTCTGCGGAACCGGGCTGTCAGGCTTCCAGCCCCCATAAACTCATCTGGTACGCCGGGCGCTGCCCGTCCAGCAGGATGAACGGTGCGGCGCGCTTGGCCGACAGCCCCATCCTGGTCAGTGCGCTCAGGTCGCGCAGCTTCGTCTCGCGCCGGGCGTGCAGGATCGCATCGGCGATCTTCGGCCCGATGCCGGGAATGCGCAGCAGGTCTCGCCGTTCGGCGCGGTTGATCTCCACCGGGTCGTGCAGGTTGGCGCGCGCCCAGGCCAGCTTGGGGTCGCTGTCCAGCGGCAAGTTTTGCGTTTGCTGCTCGAAGGGCATTTCTTCCAGGCCGAAGCCGTAATCGCGCAGCAGGAACGAAGCCTGGTACAGGCGGTGCTGGCGCAGCGGAGCGGTCGCCGGCTGCCCTTCCAGCGGCGTGTCATCGATGGGATGGAACGCCGAGTAATAGGCCCGCCGCAGGTGCAGCTGGCGGTAGAGCATATCTGTGGTGTGCAGCAGTTCCAGGTCGCTATCGCCGACGGCCCCGACGACGAACTGCGTCACCGAAGATGGCCAGCGCCCGTTCCAGCCATGGTAGGCGGGGCGCGCGCGCCGGATTTCGTCGATCCAGCGCAGCGGTTCGAGCAGTTCTTCGGTAAACTGCTTGCGGGGGGCCAGCTTTTGCAGCCGGTCGGTGTTGGGCGCTTCCAGGTTGATGGAGACGCGGTCGGCCAACTGCATGGCGCGTTCGACCTGCGCCCGCTCGGCCCCCGGCATGATTTTCAGGTGGATGTAGCCGCGGAAGCCCAGCTTGCGGCGCAGGATTTCGGCCGTGTCGATCAGTTGATCCTGCGTGCGCCGGCCGCCGCCGGCCACGCCGGAGCTGATAAAAAGCCCCTCGGCGATGTTCTTCTGGTACAGGGCCATGAATGTACGGGCGAACTCGTCCGGGCCGAAGGTGGCGCGGCGAAAATCGCGTCCGGCGCGGAAGGGGCAGTAGTAGCAGTTGCGCTCGCACGCCGAAGTCAGCAGCGTTTTCAGCAGTTTGATCTGCTTCCCGTTGGGCAGTTGCGCGTGGCCGATGAAGACGTCGTCTTGCCGGGCCGGGTTTGGTGCACGCAGTGGGCGGCACCCCGGGTTGGCGTCGCTGTCTTCCGCCGGTTCGAGTTCCATCTGGGCTGATAGCATTTGCAGGCGTTGCATGGCGTCCATAACTTGATTATAGAACAAATGGGCCAATTGTCAATGCGCCTGTATCAGCTATAATAAACGCTTATGACCCCATCCCAACACCGTTACCTTTACTTTTCCGTGTTTGCCGCCGGCATGACCACGTTGGCGGTAGAATTTGGCGCTTCGCATTTGTTAGGCCCCTATTTCGGCACCAGCAACCTGGTGTGGGCCAGCATCATCGGCCTGATTCTGGTCTATCTGACGCTGGGGTACTTCATTGGTGGGGTGCTCGCCGATCGTTCTCCCTTCCCGCACACGATGTATTCGCTGCTGGCGTGGAGTTCTTTCCTGGCCGGGTTGGTGCCGCTGGCGGCGCGCCCGGTGTTGTTGGCGGCTGCAGAGGCGTTCGATTCTCTCGAAATTGGCGTGCTGTTGGGTTCCTTTGCCGGGGTCTTGATCCTGTTCAGCCTGCCGATCACGCTGCAAGGGATGATCTCGCCGTTCGCCATCCGCCTGTCCATGCGAGGCTCAGCCCACGCCGGGCGGGTTTCGGGCGAGATTTATGCCATCTCCACGCTCGGGTCGTTCATCGGCACCTTTCTGCCGGTGTTGGTGCTGACGCCAACCGTTGGTACCACGTTCACGTTCCTGGCTTTCAGCCTGTTCCTGAACCTGGTGGCGTTGGGCGGCCTGTGGCTTTCGAACGGCGGGCGGGCCACGCTGCGTTGGGCCTGGATGCCGGTGCTGCTCGTGATTCTGGCGCTCGGGTTGGGGCGCGGCCCGATCAAGACGACCGCCGGCCAGTTGTACGAAACTGAGTCCGGCTATAACTACATCGAGGTTCTCCAGCAGGGGGAGGCCCGCGTGCTGCGCCTGAACGAAGGCCAGGGGATTCACTCCGTGTGGCACCCGACCGAACTGTTTTACGGCGGCCCATGGGAACAATTCCTGGCGGCGCCCTTTTTCAACCCGGCCCCTTACGACGCCGGCAGCGTGCAGCGCATCGGCATCATCGGCCTGGCCGCCGGCACGCTGGCGCGGCAGGCGACCGAAGCCTACGGGCCGATCCCCATCGACGGTTGGGAGATCGATCCCAAGATCATCAGTGTTGGCCGCCGCTATTTTGGCATGAACCAGCCTAACCTGAACGCCATCGCTGAAGATGGCCGTGTAGGCCTGGCGCGCAGCGATCGGCGCTATGACATTATCGCCATCGACGCCTATCGCCCGCCTTATATCCCCTGGCATTTGACCACGCAGGAGTTTTTCCAGGAAGTGAAAGACCATCTCAGCGAACAGGGCGTCATGGTGATCAATGTCGGCCGCTCGCCCACCGACCGCCGCCTGATCGATGGCCTAGTGGGGACGATCGCAACCGTTTTTCCATCCATTTACGTCATGGACCTGCCCGATACGTTCAATTCCATCGTTTACGCGACCCGCCAACCGACGAGCATTTCGGATTTCTATGCCAACTACAGCCTGGTCAGCGGCCAGGCGCAGGCCCATCCACTGCTCAAGCAGGTGCTGGCGCAAACGGTGGTTAACCTGAAGCCTACACCGCAGAGCGACGTCGTTTTTACCGACGATCACGCGCCGATCGAGTGGCTGACCAACAGCCTCGTGCTGGGTTACCTTTTGGAAGGCGCGGAGGAGTTGAAATGAGCGGCAAATCCTTGTTCGATCTCCAGGCGGTCTTCGAAGAAGACGATTACCTCTATTTCTACAGCGAATCGCTGACCGACGAGCGTACCGATGCCGAAGTGGCCGCCCTCGTCCGGCTGTTGCAGTTGGACGCCCCCATGCAAATTTTGGACCTGGCCTGCGGTTTCGGCCGCCACACCAACCGCCTGGCCGCGCTGGGTCACCAGGTGACCGGGATCGATCTCATGCCGGGCTTCCTGGCTCTGGCGCGGCAAGACGCCGAACGCCGCGGCGTGAACGTGGATTACCGCCAGGGCGATATGCGCCAGATCGATTTCGACGAAGCGTTCGACCGGGCTATGATCGTCTTCACGGCTTTTGGTTACTTCGAAGACGACGAAAACCTGGACGTGCTGCGGCGCGTGGCGCGTGCCCTCAAGCCGGGTGGGCTGTTTGTGGTCGATTTCCCCAATCGCGACGTATTCTTGCGCAACTACTGCCCCGTGCTGCTTACCGAAAAAGGGGACGATGTAATGATCGACCGCCTATCGCTCGACACGCTCACCGGGCGCTGGGTCAACCGCCGCATCATCTTTCGCAACGGCATCCGCAAGGACAAGCCCTTCTCGATCCGCATCTACAACCCGAACGAAATTCGCACCCTGTTGGCGCAGGCCGGTTTGCAGGTCGTCCGCATGTACGGAAACTGGAACGGCGACCCGGTTTCGATGGATTCACGGCGGCTGGTGACGGTGGCGGCCAAGGCCGCTCACATTTGAAAACCTGCGCGGCCTGCGAACTTGGTATAATAGCTCGATTTTCTAGAACAGGAGCACATTTTGGCATTTAACCCCCTCAACTGGTTGTTGGGATTTTTTTCGCTGGACATTGGCATTGACTTGGGAACGGCCAATACCCTCGTCAATATTCGTGGGAAGGGCATCGTCATCAACGAACCTTCCTGGGTGGCAATCGACAAGCGCACGCGCGCCCCGCTGGCGATTGGGGCTGAAGCCAAGGAAATGGTTGGGCGCACGCCGGCCAACGTGGTGGCCATCCGCCCGTTGCGTGACGGCGTCATCTCCGAATTTGAAATCACGCAGGCTATGTTGGAATATTTCATCGGCAAGGCGCACGAGCAGAGTATCGTGCCGGTGCCGCGCCCGCGCGTCGTGGTGGGGATTCCCTCCGGCGCAACGGATGTGGAAAAACGCGCCGTCTACGATGCCGCCATGTCGGCCGGGGCGCGTGAAGTCGGCATGATCGAAGAGCCGAAAGCGGCTGCCCTGGGGGCCGGCCTGCCTGTCAACGAAATCAACGGCAGCATGATCGTCGACATCGGCGGCGGCACGACCGAGGTCGCCGTGCTTTCGATGGGGGGGACCGTGATCTCGCGTTCTCTGCGTGTAGCCGGAGATGAACTGGACCAGGATATCGCCCTGTACATCAAAAACAAGTACAATTTGCTGATCGGCGAGCGCATCGCCGAGAAGGCGAAGATGACCATCGGGTCGGCCTATCACCTTCCCGAGGAAAAGACCATGGTGTTGCGCGGGCGCAATCTCGTTACGGGGCTGCCGGAGGCGGTCGAGGTCTCCTCGGTCGAGCTGCGCGAAGCCATCTCGACCTCGGTCGAGACGATTGTCGACACCGTCAAAGATGCGCTCGACGAAACCCCGCCGGAGATCATCGCCGACCTCATGGATACGGGCATCTGCCTTTCGGGCGGTGGGGCGCTCTTGCAGGGTCTGGACCGCCGCCTGCAAGAAGAACTGCGCATTCGCGTGTGGGTTGCCAACGATCCCTTGAGTTGTGTGGCGCGCGGCGCCGGGATGATCCTCGAGGATTACGACCATCTCAAGCGTTTGCTGATCGGCCTGGACCGGAACGAGAATGCGCCTGCACGCAAAAAACTGTAGTTTTTGCGCTATAATGTTGGCATACAACGTGTGGCCGGTCGCCACGATTGCTTTTCCTGCATACAGGGTTATGCACGTCCTTTTGTTTCTTACAAAGATACTTTGGTTTTCTCACTTTCGACGAGAAGGGCAGTTTTGCGCGGCAGGCGCAAGCGCCGACACTTTCTCTCAGGCTGGCCCTGTTTTGGGGAATAGCAGTCCCGCCTGATCCACCTATGCTCAAATTTCCCTCGTCCCGTTCCTCCCGGCCCATCGTGCTGGTTTTGTTCGCCATCGGTATCGTGCTCCTAGCATTGGGCGGCGCGTTTGCTCCCCTGACTCGCGTGGCGCTGGGGACAGTCGTCAACGCACAGACCTGGCTGGCGCTGCGCTTTCGCGCCGTGCAGAATTTCCTTGCTACACCCAACGATGTCGCCAGCCTGCTCAAGCGCAACGCCGATCTCGAGGCCGAAGTGGCGCGCTTACAGGCGGAGGTGGTGGCGCTGCAGCAGCAGGTTTCCGAAACTGAGGTTTTGAACACCCTGCTGGGTTTCGTGCAGGACCATCCCGAAAACGAATACGTTTCGGCGGCCGTAATCGGGCGCGATCCCAGCCCGTTCTTGCACTACGTCATCATCAACCGGGGCGCCGACGCCGGCTTGCTGCCGGGGATGCCCGTGGTGATGCAAGACGGCCTCGTCGGCCGGATCGATGCCGTAGATGCCGTGGCGGCACGCGTGCAGTTGGTTACCGATACAGCCTCGCGCGTCAACATTCGTTTACAGCAGTCCAAAACCGAGGCCGTGCTCACCGGTTCGGTGACCGGCGAACTGAAGTTAGAGATGGTCCCGCAGGAAGCCCGCGTGCCCGTGGGCGATGTGATCGTCACCTCCGGCCTGGGCGGAGAGTATCCACCCAACTTGATCGTTGGCCAGGTCGTCAACCTGCGCAAGCAGGATTTCGATATTTTTCAGACCGCTGCCGTGCAGTCCTCGGTAGATTTTCCCGGCCTGACGTATGTGTTGGTGATTACAAACTTCCGGCCGGTGGATGTGGAGTTGCTGATCCCGACACCCATCGCACCGTGAAGCTTTTTTGCTAAATGGCTTACCTGATCGCCATCCCGCTCCTGGGCGCTTTGATATTGGTGCAAATGGCCGTTCTAAGCCGGGCGCCGTTGCTGCACGGCACGCCAGATTTGATGCTCTTGGTCGTTGCTGCTTGGGCTATTCGCCCACGGGTGCGTTCGCAAATTTTTTGGACGATCTTGGGGATCTTCTTTGTCGGTTACACGTCGGCGCTCGGTTACCTGGTGCCGGCCATTGCGTATGGCATCACGGTGCTGGTAGCGACCGCGCTGCGCCGCCGCGTGTGGCGGGCCTTATTGTTGGCCTATTTGCTCGTGGTTCTGATCGGCAGCATGTCGTTTCATGCCTTGACGGTGCTCTTTTTATTCGTCCAGGGCGCTTCGCTGCCCCTGGCCGAGATCGTTAACCAGATTGTATTGCCCAGCCTGGTGTTGAACCTGTCGCTGGCCTTGCCCGTATACGTGTTGGTCGGCGACCTGGCCGACCGCCTGTACCCCGAAGAGTTGGATATATGAACGGAAACCCTTCTGCTTCTCCTGCTTTACACAACGATATTGCCCCCTGGCGCATCTGGCTGTTCCTTGGCGCCGTGGTGCTGGTCTTGGGGGTCTACATACTGCGCCTGTTCAACCTGCAAATCGTCGAAGGCACCGAGTGGCTGGCGCGCGCCGACGAACAACGCACGACCACCATCAATTTGCCCGCGCCGCGCGGCATTATTTACGATCGCAATGGGATCATCCTGGCCCGCAACATTCCATCTTATAACATCGTCGTCATTCCGGCCTATCTACCCGACGACCCCGGCGAGACGCAGCAGTCCTTCCGCGAGCTTTCGGCATTGATTGGCGTTCCCGTCAGCCTGGGGGTCGTCGATTCGGCAACCAGCCCTTACGTCGAGTGCAAATCTGAGCACGGGATTCGCCAGATCGCCGAGTTCGGCGCCAGTTGGGACCCTTACCGCGAGTACCCGGTCAAGTGCAACGTGGATCGCACCATTGCGATGGTGGTGGAGGAGAAAACGGCGTTGTGGCCGGGAATCCAGGTGCAGGTCAAGCCGGTGCGTGACTATCCGACCGGCGTCGAAACGGCAAACTTTATCGGCTATCTTGGCCCCATTTACCCGGAGGTCAAGGAGAAATACGAGACGCTCGGTTTTGTCGCCGACCGGGACAAGATCGGCTACGCTGGAATCGAGTTGGAATTTCAGGATTTGCTCGGCGGCAAGAACGGCCAGCGCACGGTTGAGGTCGACGTTGGTGGCCAGGTGCTGCGCGATCTGGTCGAGCCGGTGGATGTCGTTCCGGGCCAAAACATCCGCCTGACCATCGATTACCGTTTGCAGCAGTCGGCGTATGCCATTGTTA
This sequence comes from Chloroflexota bacterium, assembly GCA_049325275.1. Taxonomy (GTDB): domain Bacteria; phylum Chloroflexota; class Anaerolineae; order Anaerolineales; family UBA4823; genus CAIQJJ01. The sequence goes on along the minus strand of JBMOLU010000069.1, from coordinate 15,205 downwards.
CCAACGAGCTTGGGGCGTGGAACAGGATCGTCAGCGAAGACAAGCAGCAAACCAGCGCCGTTGTGATCGCCATGAATCCGCAAACGGGTGAAATCCTGGCGATGATTTCCTACCCCAGCTACGAAAACAACCGCCTGGCGCGTGAAATCTCCGCGTACTACTACGAACAAATGGCTGAAGATCCGCGTTTGCCCTTGCTCAACCACGCCGTCAGCGACGAGGTGCCGGTCGGTTCGGTCTTCAAGATCGTTACCGGGGTGGGTGCGTTGAATGAAGGAGTGGTGACGCCGGAACAGTTCATCGAGACGCCCGGTTATATTCAACTGACGGAGAAATTCTACGAAAATGATGCCGGTAGGCCGAAAGACTTTATCGACTGGATCAATCACGATGGCGTCTGCCCGGGCGGCCTGAACATTACCGGGCACTGCACCCAGGCCGGCACGGGGTCGCTCGACTTCATCCACGGCATTGCCTATTCCAGCAACGTGTATTTCTATAAGCTTGGGGGGGGCTACAAGGAAGAAATCTCTACCGGCCTGGGCATCTGCCGCCTGGGCACGTATGCGCGTGCCTTGGGCTACGATGAACCGGCCGGTCTCGAACTACCTGCCGTGGCCGACGGCCTGATTCCCAGCCCGAGCTGGAAGCGTATCAACCAGGGACAAAGCTGGACCACCGGCGACACCTACATCGCCAGCGTGGGCCAGGGCCTGGTGACGGCCACCCCTTTGCAGGTCTTGATGTCCGGGTCCGTGATCGCCGCCGGCGGCAAGTTGTGGGAACCGACGATCGTGCGCGAGATTTTGAGCAGCGACGGCAAAGTCGTCCAGGGGTTTACGCCGGCGCTGCGCTGGGATTTGACCGTAACGCCCACCATTCAAACCTTCGATACGACCAGCATCCGTGATTGCGAACCCACCGGCGAACTGAAAACGATCGAGCCTTGGGTTTTCGAAAAAGTACGGGAGGGCATGCGCCTGGCGGTGACCGATGGCACCCTGGGCCCGCTTGCGGACGAGCCGCAGTTCAATTTGCTGGAGGGCATCGGTGTTGCCGCAGCCGGCAAGACGGGTACGGCAGAATACTGCGATAAATACGTCTTGGCCAAGGGCCTGTGCGAGTCGGGCAAGTGGCCTTCGCACGCCTGGACGGTCGGCTTTGCACCTTACAACGATCCCAAAATTGCCGTGGTCGCTTTCGTCTACAACGGCAACGAAGGCGCCGCGGTGGCCGGGCCGATCGTTCGGCGTGTCATGCAAGCCTACTTCGAGATCGAAGCGATCGACGCCGAACTGGGGCGCTAGCAGCCTGTCGGAGAAGACTTCCGAAGTCTTAACGTGGGGTCTCTTCGACGCCCTGCTAGCCAGGCGACGAAGCCTTCGCCGGCAAGCGTGCGGCGATCCGAATGCGCTCATCCTGGGACGGCCGGCATCCTGGCCGCCGCCCTGCGTGCAAGCTGCCACCGCCCCGGCCCTGAAGCCAGATGCATCCGGCGCTGCTTTGTAGCCTGGGCCCTGATCCCCGGGCGCCTGTGAAACTTGCATGAAGAAAGCTTTCTTCACCAAACCCTTATGCTATAATCACACCATGCCACCGTCACTGGAAATCAAAGGCATCCGCGAAGGCCTGTTGGTCACGCTGGATCAGGGTGAGTGGGCCGAGTTACGCCGTTCGTTGCTGGCGCAAGTACACGAAAAGGGCGATTTTTTCCGCGGTGCCCGTCTGGCGCTCGATGTCGGCAACCACCCTTTACACGCCGTCGAGTTGAGCGGGCTGCGTGATGCGCTTTCGGAAGAAGGCGTGAGCCTTTGGGCGGTGATCAGCAACTCACCCCTGACCGAACAAACGGCGCGCATGTTGGGCCTGTCCACGCAACTGGCGCGGGCGCGCCCCGAACCGCCGGATGTGCGTCTGCCGGAGACGACCGTGCACGAGGGCGACCAGGCGATTTTAGTGCGGCGTACGCTTCGTTCGGGGTATAAACTGGAACACCCGGGCCACGTGATCGTGATCGGTGACGTCAACCCGGGCGCGGAGATCGTTGCCGGGGGCGATGTGGTGGTTTGGGGGCGCTTGCGCGGGGTCGTTCACGCAGGCGCAGAAGGCAAGGAGCATGCCATCATTTGTGCCCTGGATCTCTCACCAACCCAACTGCGCATCGCCGGGCAGATCGTCATCACGCCAAAGCGGCGCGGCAAGCCACAGCCCGAAACGGCGCGCTTGAAGAACGGGCAGGTGGTAGCGGAAGTGTGGGATCCTGGGAAGAAATAGAGAATGTAGAAGGTGATGAGTAGCGTTTTATGGCAGCAAAAGTAGTCACGATTACCTCTGGCAAGGGCGGCGTCGGCAAGACGACGGCCACGGCCAACCTGGCCGCCGCACTGGCCTTGGAAGGCCAAAAAGTCGTTTGCGTCGATGGCGACATCGGTTTGCGCAACCTGGACGTGATCCTGGGCCTTGAGAACCGCATCGTGTACGACATTGTGGATGTGGTCGAAGGGCGCTGCCGTTTGCGCCAGGCGATGATCCGTGACAAGCGGCTCCCGGAGCTTTATTTGATCCCGGCGGCGCAAACCCGCGACAAAAACGCCCTATCGCCTAGCGATATGGTGCGCCTGTGCGATGACCTGCGTTCCGATTACGATTGGGTGCTGATCGACTCGCCGGCGGGCATCGAACGCGGCTTCCGCAATGCCCTCGCGCCGGCAGATATCGCTGTCGTGATCACCAACCCCGAAGTTTCTGCCGTGCGCGATGCCGATCGCATTATCGGCCTGATCGAGGCGGAAGAAAAAGGCCCGGCCCGCCTGGTGATCAACCGCATCAAGCCCGACATGGTGCGGCGAGGGGACATGCTCAGCACCGACGACGTGCTCGAACTGCTGGCCGTCGACCTGCTCGGCATCGTGCCGGACGACGAACAGGTCGTCACCAGCAGCAACCGTGGTACGCCGATCGTTATGGACGGCAAGAGCACGGCCGCACAAGCCTTCCGCAATATCGCCCGCCGCTTGCGGGGCGAACAGGTACCCTTTCTCAACCTCGACTCGCAGAGCGGCCTGCTGAACAAGCTCTCGCGTTGGATGCGCACGGGAGGAAACTGATATGGCTTCGATCCTGGAACGCATCTTGGGCAAAGATCGCAAAAGCGCCAACCACGCCAAGGAACGCCTGAAGCTGGTCCTGGTGCACGATCGTACCAACCTCACCCCGGGTGCCTTGGAAGCGCTCAAAGATGAACTGATCCAGGTAATTTCGCGCTATGTGGACATCGATCCCACGGCGGTCAATATCCAGATGGAACAGGAAGGCCGCGAGCAGCGCCTGCTGGCCGATATCCCGCTGAAAATGAGCGCACGTCGCGAGCGATAGCTTTCCCCATGTCAAACGCAAACTGGCGCCACTTCGATTTCTGGCTGCTGGGCGCGGTGGCTATCCTAACCGTTATGGGGATTGCCATGATCCGCTCCACGTTAGCCGGCAATATTGCCCTTACCGAGTCCAATCTTCCCATGCGGCAATTTGTTTTTGCCGCGGCAGGTTTTGTTTTCGTTTTTATCATGGCCGTGATCGACTACCATTACTGGTCTTCGATGAGCACGACCATGTATGTCGCTACGGTAATTGTCTTGAGCCTGTTGTTCGTGGTTGGGACCGTCGCTTTCGGTTCAGCCCGGCGTTTTGAAACCGGCATCATTAGTATCCAACCATCTGAAATTGCCAAAATCGTGGTCATTTTGACGTTGGGGAATTACCTGGCGCGGAACCGCGAGCGCATCCGCCAATTTGGTGGGGTGATTTTTAGCCTGGGGATGACGATGATGGTCGTGATCTGGATTCTGCTTCAACCCAATATGAGCACATCCATCGTTATCATGGTGATTTGGTTTGCGCTCGCCTGGGCCAGCGGCATGCAGTTCCGGCATATTTCGATCCTGGCCGGGATTAGCATTATCGTCGTGCTGATCAGCATTCCGCTCTATCCCATACTGAAGGAAGCCAAGGTGATCAACGAGTACCAGATTCGCCGTATCGAAACCTTCCTATCTCCGGAAGAAGGTGCGACGAGCGGAGAGGTCTATAACCTCGATCAGGCCGAGATCAGCATTGGCTCAGGTGGCCTGTTGGGCCAGGGCTACGGCCAGGGCACACAGGTGCAGTTGCGCTTTCTCAAGGTGCGCTGGTCTGATTTCATCTTCGCTTCGATGGCGCACGAGTTCGGCTTTGTGGGAGTGGGCGTGATGATGGCCTTGCAGCTTTTTGTCGTCTGGCGTTGCTTGCGTGCTGCACGTCTGGCGGCCGATACGTACGGCGCGTTGATCTGTTACGGTGTGGCGACGTTGCTGGCTTTCCAGGGTCTGGTCAATATCGGCGTCAACCTACGCCTGCTGCCGGCTACCGGTTTGCCACTGCCTTTCATTAGTTATGGCGGCAGTTCGCTGCTCTCGCTGCTCATGGGTATCGGGCTGGTCGAGAGTGTCTTGCTGCGCCACAAGTCGCTGGAGTTTTAGCGTTTCCGGTTCTTCCGCTGAAAGCGAAGGGGCCGAATTCATCTGTGTTGTTAAAAACAGAACGCGCAGGCTGCCTCCGTGGAGCCTGGCGCGTTCTGTTGAGGAGTTTCGATGACATCTTCACCGCCTGTCAGAGTACGTTTTGCCCCATCTCCCACGGGGCGCATGCACATCGGCAACGCCCGCTCGGCGCTTTATCCATTTTTACTGGCGCGGCGCACCGGGGGGACCTTCATCTTGCGCATCGAGGATACCGATCAAAAGCGCTACGATCCGGATGCAGAGAAGGAACTGATCGAAGGGCTACGCTGGCTGGGCCTGGACTACGATGAAGGCCCCGACATCGGCGGGCCGAACGCTCCCTACCGCCAGACGGAACGCCGCGTTATTTATCACCGCCACGCCTGGGAACTGGTCGAAAGGGGCCACGCCTTTCCGTGTTTCTGTACACCCGAACGCCTGGCCCAGGTGCGCCAGGCGCAAATGACCGCCAAACAAAACCCACGCTACGACGGCCACTGCCGCAGCCTGGACCCGGCCGAGGCGCGCCGCCGCGCCGATGCCGGCGAGAAGTACGTCATTCGCTTCAAGATGCCCAAGGAAGGCGCCATTACGGCCGTCGACCTGCTGCGCGGGCCGATTACGACCGAAAACTCGGCCCTCGACGATTCCGTCCTGCTCAAGTCGGACGGCCTGCCGACCTATCACCTGGCGGCCATGGTCGACGACTACCTGATGGGCATCACGCACGTCATTCGCGGTTCCGAGTGGCTGCCTTCCATGCCGCTTCACGTTCACGTCATCCGTGCGTTTGGCTGGCAAGAACCGGTTTTTGCGCACCTTTCGGTTTTCTTGAAGCCTTCCGGCAAAGGAAAGCTGAGTAAGCGTGACACGGCGCAGGCGCTCAAGGACGGTTACTCCATCTTCCTGGGCGACATGAAAGAATTGGGCTACACCCCCGAGGCCGTACGCAACTGGATCGTTTTGATGGGCTGGGGAGTCCCGGAAGATGATGTCATGACGCTGGACGAGATGATCGCCCGCTTCGATATCGGCAGCCTGACGCCCTCGCCGGCGGCGATCAATTTCACCAAGCTCGATCATTTCAATGGCGTGCACATTCGCATGCTCGAACCGCTCGACCTGGCGGGGCGCTTGAAGCCGTTCTTCGAGGCGGCCGGGTACGAAGTCAACGCCGACACACTGCTCGAGATCATCCCGCTGATTCGCGAACGCCTGGTTACGCTGGACGACTGCATCCCCTTCGGTGGCTTCTTCTTCCAGGAAGAGGTCGCGCCGGACCCGCAGGACCTGGTTGCCAGGGGCCTCACACCCGCCCAAAGCGCCGACGCAGCGCGCCGCTGCCTGCAAATCCTGGAGGGCCTGCCTTCGCTGGCCCCCGCAGTGGCAGAACCGCCCCTGCGTGAACTCGTCGAGCAGCTTGGCCTCAAACCTGGCCAGGTCTTCGGCATCCTGCGCGTGGCCGTTACCGGCCAGACCGTCAGCCCGCCGCTTTTCGAAAGCATGGTCGTGATCGGCCGCGCAAAGGTACTGGCGCGCCTGCGCAACGCCATCGACGTGCTGGAGACTCTTTGAAGCTGTGGCGCTTGGCTTCCTCCTCAAAGGCATTCTGATCGGGCTGTCGATTGCCGCACCGGTTGGGCCGATCGGCGTCTTGTGCATTCGCCGCACGCTGGCGGAAGGCCGTTGGGCCGGCCTGGCGACCGGTCTGGGCGCCGCAACCGCCGATGCGCTCTACGGCTGCCTCGCCGGTTTTGGCCTGGCTTTCGTGACCGGCGCCTTGATGGCACAAAGGCAGTGGCTCGGCCTGGCCGGCGGTGTTTTTCTGTGCTATCTCGGCGTGACTACCTTCCTGGCAAAGCCGGCCGGGCAACCGGCTTCACCGCAGCCTGCCACGCTCGGACGCGCCTATCTTTCAGCTTTCTTGCTCACCTTGACCAACCCGATGACGATTCTGTCGTTCGTCGCTATCTTTGCCGGGCTGGGCCTGGCGAACGCTGCGCACAGTTACCTGGCGGCTGGCGTTTTGGTGGCCGGCGTGTTTGCCGGTTCTGCCCTGTGGTGGCTCCTGTTGAGCGTTACGGTGGGCATTTTGCGCCGCCGGGTGACGGGCGGCGGCCTGCACTGGATCAATCGCCTTTCGGGCCTGCTGATCGTGGGATTCGGGCTGCTTGCGCTGCTGCAAGCTGCACTGTAGCGGTCTGCCTGGGAAGATTGTCAAGATCTTGGAGAGTGTATGATGAAAAAATGGGCCGGTCGGTCGTTCGATCTGATCCTGGTTTTGCTTCTTCTGGTGGGAATTTCGTACCGCCTGCGCTGGATTAATTGGAGCCAGGGCACCAACCTGCACCCCGATGAGTACGGCCTGACCGGCACGCTGACGCAGCTTCGTATCCCCGATACGCTAGGCGACTACTTCAACACGCGTCTGTCTGCCATCAGCCCCTACATGAAATACGACCTGGCAGGCCGGCCGACCGGAGACGGGCCGGACAATCGCTTGCGTTGGGGGCAGTGGCCCCTCATCATCATCCGCTACCTGGCCGAGGCCACCGACAACACCGGCTACGATGAGATGCGCCTGTTGGGGCGCAGGCTTTCAGGATTTGCCGACATCTTTTCGCTGCTGATGATTTACCTGATCGGCCGGCGCCTGTTCGAGCCGCGCACCGCTTTGCTGGCCGCAGCATTCAGTTCGCTCGCGGTGATGCAGATCCAGCAGTCGCATTTTATGACGGTGGACAACTTCGGCACGGCCTTCGTTATGTTGGGCCTGTATGCCTGCGTGCGCCTGGCGCAACGGCCCTGCGCAGCGCGCTCTGCGCCGCCGGCGGCGCTTCCCGGCCGCCGGCGGCCGTACCGCTTCGATCGCCGGGCGTGGTTGTGGTGTCTCTTGTTTGGCCTGGCCCTGGGCATGGCCCTGGCTTCCAAGATCAATCTCCTGCCGCTGGCCGGTATGCTCGCGGTGGCTTTGTTTCTCAGCATTGCCGATCTGCGCATCAAGACCCCCAGGGACTTGTTCGCCATCCTGTGGATTGCCGCCGCCCATCTTGTGCTGGCAGCCCTGGTTGCCGTGGTCACCTTTCGGGTCGCTCATCCGATGGCCTTCCGCGCTGCAACCGGCGACACAACCTTCTGGACGTTTCACCTTAACGAAGATTGGGTGGAGAGCATGAAAGTTGCCCAGATGGAGTCGAGCGGCCAGGGCGGCGGGCCGCCGGCGGAACAATGGGCGCACCGCACGGCCATCCTGTTCCCGCTGGTCAATATCGTCTTTTGGGGACTGGGACTGCCGCTGGGCCTGGCGGCGTGGGGGGGCTTCCTGGCGGCGGCGTGGCGCTTCTTCCGGCCTGCGGACGAGTGGCACGCCCTGCTGCTGCCCTTGATCTGGACGGGCGGCTACTTCCTGTTCATGGGGACGCGTTGGGTGAAATCGGTGCGTTACTTCCTGCCCATTTATCCCTTTTTGTGCCTCTTTGCCGCCTGGCTTTTGCTGCGCCTGTGGCGCTGGGCACGCCGGCGGGACCCCTCCGGCGGCTTGAATGGCCGTTTGGCCGTCGCCGGCGCGCTGCTTGCCGTGGTCTTGGCCGGGACCTTCGGTTGGGCCACGGCTTTTACGGCCGCCGTTTACCGGGTGGATCACACGCGCATCCAGGCAGCGAAGTGGATTTACGAGAACGTGCCGGCTCCGTTTCATCTCACCCTGGATGGCGGCTATCAGCCGGTCGGCGCGCCCGATGGCCTGCTGCTCCAGCCGGGGGAGACGTACCGCAGCGGCTTCACGGCCATGCGGGATGGCGCCGTGCTGGCGGTCGCCCTGCCGCACATCTCTGCGGCGGCGCCTTCGCGCTTGAAAGTCCAGGTCGCCGTCGATCCGGATGGCCAGACCCTGCTGGCCGAGACGATAGTTGCTGTTCCCGCCGGCGACGAAGTTTCCGTTTCGGCGCCGTTCGAAAACGGGGCGCTCCTGGCGGATGGGCAAACCTACTACTTGCTTGCGACGGCTTTGGATGCCGCCGCATTAACGGTTTCCCGCACCACCCTGTCGAACGAAAGCTGGGATGAAGGCCTGCCGATGCCCTTTGCCGGCCAGGACCCGTTTGGCCAGTTATACCGCGGCATGGAGATGGAAGTCCGCTGGTACGACGATGAAAACAAGCGCCAGATGTTCCTCGAACGCCTGGCCGAAGTCGACTACATCATCTTGCCCAGCCAGCGCGGCATCTGGTCTTCGTGCCGTTTGCCCGACATGTACCCGATGACGATGGCCTATTACCGCGCCCTGTTCAACGGCAGCCTGGGTTTCGAGCCGGTCGCCTTCTTTACCGAGCCTTTCCGCCTGGGGGCACTGCATGTTTCCGACGTGGGTGGGACGCTGGCGTGGAGCCGTGAGCCAAAGCTGCCGTTGTTCAACAACAATCTGCTGGCGGCCGAAGAAGCCTTCAGTGTGTACGATCATCCCCCTGTCTGGATTTTTCGCAAAAGCGCCGGTTTCGACCTCCAGGCCGCACAGGCAGTTCTCGGGAGCATCGATCTGACTCGCGTGGAGATTCAATCGCCGCGCGAAGCCACGGGCGTGCCGTGCCAGGAGTGAATGGTGAAAGAAGGGTCTTCCGGGTTTAGCGTGAAGAGTTCCCGCATTTAGGGGTTGTGCGCCCTGACTGCCTAACCGGTGTTGTGTACTGCACACCACCTGCCGAGGATGGCCGAAAATTTGATATTCATGCGTGCGAAGCACGCATGAATATCAAATTTCGGGTTTTTCCTGGTGCTGCGAAGCAGCCACCAGGAAGACAGTCAGGGAGTTGTGCGTGTGCCGGGCAACCAGATTGCAGCACACGCACAACTCCCAAATGCGGCTTCCTTTCCCGGCGAAGCTGGAAGAGCAAAAAAACAGGCCCTGTGGAGAGAGCATCTCTCGCAGGGCCTGTTTTCTAAAAGGCGCCTTTACCGCGTAACACCACCCAGGCTGTTTTGAATAAGATGAAGATATCGAGCAGCAAGGAATAGTTCTGTACGTAGAAGAGGTCGTCTTCTGTGTTCAGGTGCATGGGTTTGTCGCTGCGCCCGTTGACCTGCCACCAGCCGGTGATGCCCTGCGGCACGGCGAAGCGCTTGCGCTGCCAGGGCTCGTACAGGTCCACCAGGTAGGGGAGTTCTGGCCGCGGCCCGACCAGGCTCATCTCTCCGCGCAGAATATTGAAAAGCTGCGGCAGTTCATCCATGCTGGTCTTGCGCAGCAGTGCGCCCACACGGGTCACGCGTGGGTCGTTTTTGGTCTTGTGAATCAGGTTGCCGTTTGCGTCCTTGTGTTCGACCAGGTAGCGCAATTGTTCGGCGTTAGGCACCATCGTGCGAAACTTGAGCATGTGGAACAGCTTGCCGTTTTCGCCGACGCGCTGCTGGCGGAACAGGAGCGGCCCCGGGCCTTCCAGCTTGATGGCGACTGCGATTGCGGACATGAGCGGGATGGCGACCGGCATCAGCAAGAAGGTGACGACCAGATCGAAGGCGCGTTTGATCATGCGCTGGTAGTCGTTCAGGGCGGGGGCGCGCAGATCGAGCATCGGGATGCCGGCAAATTCTTCGGCCACCGCACGATGCAGGGCCAGGTGGAAGTAGTCGGGGATCATCCACACTTTGACGGGCAGCGTGTGCAGATCGGCCACCAGGGCATTGGCCTTCTCGTACGCCCGCGTCGGCAGGGCGATGACGACATCGTCCACCGGGCGGGATTTCACAATCTTTACCACATCCGACACGGAACCGAGAATGTCGTTTTCGGTGCGGCGCTTGCGTACGTCATCGTCCAAAAAGCCGATCACGCGCAGCCCCAGGTATTCGTTTTTCAGGATTTGCTCCTGCAGCTGTTTTCCTACCGGCCCGGCGCCGACGATCAAGACCTGGCGCTGGCTGCCAGAGCGGTTGCGCTGCAAGCGGAAAGCGGCGCGTGCGCTCAAGCGCCACATCACCAGCCCGGCATATCCGGTGGCAACGAACGCCAGGAACAGCACACGCGAAATCTCGCGGAAAGAGAGATACAGCCCACCTGCAAGCGCCACGCTGGCGATGAAGGATGCAATCGTCAGGCTGCTGATCTCGTCGACGATGCGCAGGTTGCGCCGGCCATCGTACACCGAAAAGAGCAGCAAGATCACCACCCAGGCCAGCGGAAATACCGCGTACAGAAAGGTTGGGATGGGCACGGTTTTATCGACAGGCGCGGCAAAAGGCAGCGTGCTCAGCGACGGGCGCCACAAGACGGCTGATGCTAGCGAAGCGGCGAGCCAGACCCAGTCGAAGCCGATTGAAAGCAAGGCAAAGTTGATGGAAAAGCGGCGAAACATTTTCTTCTTCTCGTTGTTGGTCCTCTGAACCACTTCTCCCCTGGTGGTGGGCTGATTCAGAAGCAAAAAAATGGCTTGCAAAGTTACAACTTTGCAAGCCATTATACTAAACTTTCTGCCGGTTGACCAGAATGAACGTAGTGTTTGTCTATCTGTTTTTGGTTTGTGTGGAATGCCGCTCGCTCTCCTGGCTTTGCCACGAAAGCCCTTCGGTAGCCTGATCGGTTACTTCGTCCACTCCAGGTAAACCGGGGCGATACCGACAGCGAACGTGTCGCCGCTGACGGCGAGCGCATTGCCGAAGACATCGTAGGCGGCCGACGGCGCCGAGGGCAACGCCAGCGTGTAAGCCCCGCCGTCCAGGGACCAGATCAGCCAGATTTGCTTGTTCCCTTGCGTGAAGGCATACGCGACGACATCTGCCGCAGCGTCAGCATCCAGTTGATGGTTGAAAACGGGAGAGACGAAGGCGGCATTACCGACTTCGCGGCGGGCAAAGGCGTAGGCGTGGTAGGCCGGAACAGGGGTGAGGCTCTCATCCAGCAAGCCGGACGTGCGCCATCCGGTCGCAGAGTACCAGATATTCGCCATGAGCCCTTTCGAAAGGGCCACGGCGTAACTTTGAGCAAGATAGTAGGCTTTGGTTTGCTCGTAGCTTGTGTCGTTGACGCAGTTGTCACAAAGTATAGAAGTTTCCGTATTCATTAGGAACTTGCCCGAAACGGCATACTGTTCCAATAACGCTCGGATGTAGTCGGTCTTGGCGGCTGTAGAAGTGCCAATCGTATTCCAGGCGCTGTACCAGTTTGCGTTGCTGTACTGGCCCAGTGTGCCGCCATAGTAGTCGTAGGCGTGAAAGCTGATCCCGTCGAAGTAAGGCCCGCCATTGGCCTTCAAAACGCCTTCAAGGAATTTGGAGCTTGTGCAACTCTTGCCCGCCGGCGGATTGTGTGGATCGCAGTCCAGGAGCAAGCCTCCCACCAATACTTGCGCGTTCGGGTCAGCATCTTTGATAGCCGGATAGGCGACCTTCAGCATTTCGGCGTAGCCTTCACCACCATAGTAAGGATCGTTCGAGTCGCCCCAGCATCCATAAGGAGCGTTACCGGGTACGAGAGCAGGGTCGACATCCGGTTCGTTCCAGATTTCCCAATACTTAACGTTGTAAGGTGCCACGCTGTAGCGGCTGACCAGATCGCCCAGAAAAGCGGCAAACTCATCCAAAGCATCCGACTTGATTGGCCCGCAAAAAAAACCTGGCCTTTTTTGCGCCCAGGTTGGGGTAGAACGAACGACCAAAATCGCTTCCATGTGGTTCGATGCCGCGTTGCGCAGTTCGGTTTCCAACGCAGCTAAACTGCTCCATTGGCGCTCGGTGGCGTTGTTGGGAGATACCGACGACCACGTCACGCCATTTTTGCGTACCCAGGTAGGGCGGGCAGCCGAGATTTGCGCCAGGCCGCCGGATGGCGCGATATTTTTGAACTCGATGCCGAAAATGGATGCAGGCATGTGATTCCTCATCGTTGTCGGCAAAAACACCTTGACATTCACGGTATGTGTTTCAGAGTCTTCACTTCCCGCGAACCGATCGCTGCCGTTGTAAGATGCCAGCAGCGTGTACTGCCCGGTTGTAGGGATGTTCAGGGCGCACTGCCCGGTTCCATTCAACAACTCGCCTTGGCATGTTTCGCTTCTATCAAGAACCGTTAGCGTTACGGAACCGCCTGGCGTACCGTAAGTCGATGTGACCGTGAAACTGATTGTGAACATTTCGCCGGTGGATGAAGGGTCGGGGAAGTCGCTGACGATTGTGGTCGTTGACGAGAAAAGGTTGGTCAAGTGATAGGCGGTTGCCAACCCATCGATAGAAGCGGTTACTGTGTATGAACCCTGTGTGCCATTTGCCACTGGTGTAAACGAGGCGATACCGCTTGCGTTTGTCTTTTGCTCTTGCCCGTCATTGCTGATGCCTGCCCCGGACGCCGGTCCCTTGAAAACAAGCCCAACACCGGCGAGCGGGTTGCCGTACTGGTCCTGTGCCAGTGCTTGCAAGGGCAGTGCGAAAGCTGTTTCGATCAATGTACGTTGCCCTGAGCCGGATAGGGCGTCCAGCTCTGCGGGTTGAGCTTCGAAAGCACCCAGATCGCAGTACCCGCTGCGCCGTGTGAAGTTGCGTTGATCGGCCGCCGGGCAGTCGGCCGGATCGGCATGGTTTATGGCCGGGCTGTCTTTCAGGAGCGCTTGTGTAAACGTTTCGCCGCCGTTATCGGCTAGCGGGCCTAACAGCGGCGCCGTATCTGTCAGTACGCCTGTTAAAACGCCATTCAAGGTGCAGCCGTCTACGTCCTGAACGAGGTTGTGCCCGTTGGATACCAGAACGCCGGAGCAGTCGGGGTGTTGGTTGGCAGGGCTTTGATCGGTGTTCCCGGCGATGATTGTATTGACTGCACGAACCGTTCCGGCGTGGATATAAATTCCTCCCCCACCTTCTCCCCCTGTATGTGCTGCGGTGTTGGAACTTAACGTTGCATTGACGAGGCTGAGTTCGCTCGCTTCACTGTAGACGCCACCACCATGACCTTCGCTTGCCGTGTTCCCATGGAGCGTGACGTTCGTTACGGTAACGATGCTGTTGGACGTATAGATACCGCTTCCATCTTGCTGCGATGTGTTGCTGACGACTGCGCTGTTGGCAATGGTCAAAGTACCGGTAACCGTACTGATTCCGCCGCCATACATGGCTGTATTCTGGCGAAGGATGCTATCACGAACGACCAGGGTAGCATCGCTTTGAATACCGCCCCCACGGTCGGTGGTACGACCATTTTTGACCGTTACCGAAAGGACGCTAACCTGAATTGGGTCCTTGCCTTCCGGTTGCTCGATAGAAAATACACGGCTGTTACCTTGTGCATCGATGATCGTGGTTCCAGCACCTTCGCCATCGATTACCAGCGAGTCGGTGATCGTAAGCTGCCCATTGGTGAGGGAATAAGTGTTTGCAGGCAAAAGGATGGTGTCTTCCCCCGGCAGCGCATTGCCTTCTTCTATGGCGGCCCGGAGAGAACATCCGCTGCCGCCATCGCAAATGCCATCGCCCGGGTTGATATCGGAGCTGTCCTGCGTCGTAGTGACGGAGAAACTGGCCGATGGGGCGAGAGTTTTTGCGAGTGCCGTTCTCAGGCCGATTACCAACCCCATCCCTAAGGTTAATGCCAGGATTAGCCCAAAAAATCTGAAGCGTTTGGTGTTGCTTGAAAGTTTCTTTTTGCGGTCCATTCTATCTCTCATGAAAACTGGTATGGTGAAAAGTGTTTTTTGTGGGAAGTGAGTGAGGTTTTGCCAGGGCGTATGATACGTTGGGCGCTAATCCAACGAGTATTTTTTTATGCCCAGTAATTGAGCGAAAGTCAGCGCCAGAAAAACGGGATTGTTGAACAGGTAGCGCTTCCACAGCCGGCGAGGTTCTGTGGCCATTCGGAACAGCCATTCCAATCCGCTGCGTTGCACCCAGTAAGGGGCCTGCTTTTTGAGACCGGCATGGAAATCGAACGCTGCGCCGACCCCAATTAGCACTTTTGCATTCAGCCGAGTGCGGTTTCTGTCCATCCAATATTCTTGCTTGGGTGTACTCAAGCCAACCCAGACAATATCAGGATTTGCGTCGTTGATGGCTTGAGTTTCTGCGTCCACTTCTTCACTGCTTAACGGATGGAAAGGAGGTGCATGAACCCCTACAATCTTCAGCTCTGGATATCGTTTAAGTAAGTTTGTCTTGAGGCACGCGAGAACATTGGGTTTGCTTCCGTAAAGGAAATGGCGATAGCCTTTATCTACTGAGGAATGCTGGCAAAGTGCGAGCATGAGATCAGGGCCATAGACACGATCGACGCTTGGAAACCCCTGTAGGCGGCTAAGCCAGACCAGCGGCATGCCATCAGGAGTGACCAGGCCGGCGGCATTGTGGATGTGGCGTAGTGTTTCGCTGCGCTGGCTTTCGATGACACCATGCACACCTGTTACACAAATATATCGGTGCTCGTTGCGTTCGATCCAACCATCAATCACTTGCAGCGCGAGTGAAGTGTTGATTGGGCTAACGCCAACTCCTAAAATATTGGCCCGAGACGGAACGGGTTGCATGGACTGCATAGGTTCTCGTGTGAAAAAGCTAATCTTGAACGGTACGTTTGCCGGCCTTGCGGTCGGTGTACTGCTGTTCGATCCAGGCGTAGGTCTTCGCCAGGCCATCGCGGAAGGGAGTCTTGGGTTCCCATCCCAACACTTCCTGGATGAAGGTGTTGTCGCTGTTGCGCCCGG
>JBMOLU010000068.1:0-41709 GCA_049325275.1 Chloroflexota bacterium | reverse complement strand
GTTAATTTACTAAACTCCATTTTTGCGATATCTTCCAGTTTTTCTTTTGACCACTCACTTGTTAAGCTAGTAATGTAGAGAGTTGTACCTGATACAGATTTATTTTCTTTAAGACCACCATGACAAGGCTTAATATCAATGTCTTCGATATATTTATCAACATCTAAAAAAAGCGACCAGTCAACGTCCAATATATTCCATCGCTTCTCGCCTTCTTTGCTTGTAGTAACTCTTAGTTTATTCCCTAAACGCATAACGGATAACCGTCCTACTCCCTTTTCTCCCAATATAGTGTCCGCATCTTTATTTGGATGATCTATCAGGTCAAGAAAGCTTTGTTGTTTTTGATGCCAGCGCGAAGGTGTGCCAACAGTTAGATATATCGATTCAAGATCACCATACGACATGCCCTTACCCGTGTCTGCAATAACGATATAGTTGGCCTCGTCCAAAGCTTTTTCAAGGGCATCATAAGATCTAGCCTTTAAGATTTCTTGGGATAAAGGTGTTTCTTCAGGGTAAGAGAATGTAATTGCGTCCAACAAACGTTTCTGGAATTCATCAACGAAATTTTCTTGGGGTATTTCTCTTTGCTTTTTCTCGTTTAGCAGCAAATCTTTCAACTCTTTAAGCGCATCATATGGTATGCGGCTGACAACGCTTATCTTCACGCGCTTCGAATGCGCATCAAAAGCATTTTTAATCAGTTCATAAAAGGCGATTGCATCGGAACTGATAAGTTCCGCGCCTAATTGATGTAGGACTCGTGCTGATACTTTGAAGGGCATGTTGCTAACCTCCTACTCTGTCTCTTTTTGTTCGGATAGCGCTTTCCACAACGCGCGCGAGGCCGCGAATGGGCCAATATGATTGTTTTGCGTCAGCAAGTCGTGTACCGCAGCTTCAATCCGTTCGGCTTCCATTTCGTCTTCTGGCGTAAGATACAAAACCTTCTCGATTTCCATCCCATCCGATTGGGTGAGTGAAATGTGAACTGCGGTTTGGTGAACAGGCTTGTCTTTGCCCTTGAAAGAAATGCTTTCAACCTTCTGGAATCTTTGACATAGTTGCGCCAGTTCCTGGTGATACATATCTTCATTCGCATCGGCCCACTTGTTGGGCGGAGCAGAACAGATCAAGCTGCCCATCGATTCCAACCAGGCAGATTCGAGCAGTTCAGTGTCCCGCAAGCGAACGCAAAAAGCCTTCAATCGGGGTTCGTGAATAACAGCCAGGATGCGCGAGGCTCTTTCGGCAAGTACGTCGCGCGCTTGCTGAAAGGAACCTGATACTTCAAAGACTTCAAGGAGCGTCGCCTTCATGCGCTCTTGCAACTTGGGGTAAGCAAGACGAAGTTCATCTATTGCAGCTTTTAAAGCTGCGATAAACTGATTGAATTGTTCGGCCCTTGTTTCACCATCCAGAGTCAATATGGCAGGAAAACCGCAGGCCGATGGCAGATCGTTGAAAACCAATGCCGCCGGTTCCTTGGCGTTGGTCAATGCACTCCGTACCGCTTTGGCTTGGACAGATAATGTATCCGTCTTTCGTGTGTATTGAGGAAGTTCAGCCGCAAAAATTAGCAACGGACGAACGATGTCAACCGGAGTTGTAGGCGTGACTGGTTGATTCGACGGTTGAATAAGCGCAGTAACTTGACCGAGCAGATCAATATCCAAGCCTCCTGCTTTAAAAAATTGCATTTCGAACGTTTCGGGGGCCTTTAACAAGCGCAGAAAACCGAACCCATCTATTTCAACAAGAAGGCGATCATCCTCGTAAAAAGTAATCTGGTGTTTGTAAATCGCGGTAAACACTGCCAATAAGAGGGGGATCAAACCTGTCCGAACACCAAAGGGACGATTCTGTAAACATCTAAAAATATCAGAAACTTTCACTCGCTTATTGGGCGTTTCTTCCAGCATGAACTTGATTTGTCTTAGCGTTGGGCCGACATTGCCAGGATCAACGCCAGGAATAGCGAAAGCAAAAGAATCGTCTATTTTTTGGTGTAAGTTTGTATTCTTTAATACCGAAAGATACATAGACATTTCCGGCGGCGCTTTAGTTGAGTCCAGACCAAGAAATGGCATTGAAGGATATTTAAATATTCTCTCAAGCAAACGCATCCGTGCTGCTGCGGCGGCGGAACTCAATCCATGGCGATTGACCAATTCGTTTACGATGTGTGGAGCCTCGAAATATAGTTCATCGCAAATTGTAGATAGATAGGTAAGCAACTGTCTTCTACTATCGAGGGGTATCGACTGCCCTTGTCTGAACCATAATATTTGCGTTTGTTCGCCTGTGGATGCTAATCCAATCACACTATCCAAATGCTTTTCTACCACAAGTTGCGCAGCCGCAAGTTGGCGAGACACTTCTTGGGATGCATATCTATCGCCATGTAATTCAACCGTCTTTTCAGATATCCACTCCCAACGCTGAAACTCCCGTATTGAACTGGCTAAGTAATAAAGCGGCGACGGAATAGCCAGTAGAACATCGGGCCTGTTTTTTAGGTAATCTGCGCTACTTAGCAGGAGCGCAGATCGATGTTCATCGTCTGTTTCACATAACGCAACAATGATAATTCCATCGGATAAAGATGAATCAATCTTTTGCAAAATCGCGGGAAGATCATCCACTGGCGCATAGACGATCTCAAAATAACGCATATTACCAGTTTCAACGTAGTGCCGTCGCACAACGATCGGGCGTGGCGTTAAATATTGCTGTGCTAAAGTGGAAACCCGACTGATTGGCGGAATGGCTCGTTCGGACTCTTCATATGCTTTTTCTAAATTGACGCTGGTATACGGCCATAGGCAATATCCGCCAGCGTGTCCCCGGTAATAAAGAATATGCTGGGATAGTAATCGCTCCACCACATCTGATGAAGCTAATTGGCTTTGATCGCCTTCGCCTTGCATGGTAACTGCAACAGAAAGGATATCAGATGACGCCAACAATCTCTGATTATCCATAAGATTCAGCAATCCGATGGATTTAATGAGTTGCTGTTCGATTTTGTTATCTGTGTTGAATCCATCAATCAAAGAATCGATCAGGCTCCAGTGGCTGCGATAACTTTGTGCATCCAGACGATGACCAAAATTCGCGCGAACATAATCGAATAAGTGATCAAGACGATAAAAATCACCTGAGCTAATATCGTGCCGACTGGCAAATTCTTGCAAGCCAAATGGTTCATTCGAGAAGAGAAAGCTAAACAGCGAACGTTCGTTTTGCCCAAAACGGCTAAAAAAGTTTGTCAGCACTGGAAGTACGGTAGGATGTATGGGATAAATATCTGGAGCGATATCCACAAAACCGCTATTTACACCGCTCGCGCCATACCACCCCACCTCCAACACCTTCTCCATGATGTGCTTGGTCTGCTCAATCAAGTTTTGAGGTAGCCGATCACGTTGAACACTCAAGGCGCAGGCCACTAATCTGGATGTTTGCTCCAAGGGTTGGTTGAAAAGTAATTCATCAAAACGACCAGCTACTTTTTCCCATTCATGAATTGCAGATGGGGAAAGCAAATCAAAATACGTATTAAATCCTTGATGCAAAATTCCTATCAAAAACAGGGGGTTCTTGCCGCTGCGCGAAGCTGTTTCGGCAAGTTTTTGCAACAGGTACATATCCTGTTGACGAGGGTGATATGTGGCAAATTCAAGAAATTTCCCCAACTCGTCGATAACAATTAACAAGCCTGTTCCTTTTTGGTTTTCGATAACCCACGCCATCATGTCGTCCAAAAGGCTTAAGATCGCTTCATCTGTGATCTGGTCAATAGCAGAAGTGGCTTGCAGATGTGCTTGTATTTGAGCAAGAATATGTTTCGCTTTTTCATCAGTAGCTTGTGTTGACATTGAAGTTAATGTCAGCTTGATGGATCGTAGTAAACCAACCCCCAGCGCTTCACGCGAACCAGTAACCAGGATTGGCAATAAATTAGGCTGCTGAATTCCGTATGACTCAAAATCAACAGTTTCTTGTAATAAAGCGGGGAGCCCTGATGTTTGATTGGAAAATAAATGGGTTAAAAGTAGCGCAAAAGTTGATTTTCCCGAACCATAGTCCCCTGTGATGCGCCATGCGCGATGCGTAGAATTCGGTTGCAAGCCAATTATTAATCGCTCTAAGCTGGCCCGAATTTGGTCGGTCAAAATATATCCATCCAGAGCCGATGCATCCTTAAAATCACGCTCTACGTTTGTCGAACGCAAGAAACGTTTCGGCGTTTGAAATAGACTAGAAATTTTTAGATCGACCATTTATTTTCAAACCTGTGTGATTACTCATAAATAGCTAAAAGCAGATCGCGCTGATGCAAGGTAGTTCGAATAACGCGTTGTATATTGGCCGATTCTTGATAAGAGAATTGTCCATCAGAATCGCCAGAGATTGCTTCAAGACGTTGCCGAATATCCCATTCCGGTAACTTAAACACTTGCCCAGGGCTACCTGGATTAAAAGCTATATGCCGAAAACTCAAGGTTTGTTCATTGTTATGATATTTTTCCCAAAACTCATGCAAACAATAAGCGAAGAGAGCGGGGCTAATTTCGGGCTTTTCGTCATATCGAAACGAATAAACCGCTTCTCGTTTGTCGGCATTATTTACAACTCGTTCCCCAATTTCTTGAATCAATCCCAATTCAACCAGTGGACAATCAAGATTGTCTTCCTGAAAAACACCTTTGTTGCTGCGGGCAGGAAAATAAGTGTGAAGAAAAATATCAAAATGCCGTTCAAGAGTGGTGTCCGATAGTTCGCGGCTTAACCTGTTCGTTACTCTGCGAAAAGTTTGCAATACTTCTGTTTTGCTAATATCCTTGTGCCAATGATATAGAAGGTAATACCAGGCGAAGAGGGGCTTCTCAGTGTGCGTTGAAATTTTCCAATGAATGAGCCATAACGTGCGAATATCCTCAAGGTATGGATCTAAATTGCCCAATACAGATTGCCCAAAATCTGAAATTCTATAACTTCCCCCTTGCTCTGGAATAGCTATATCAGCAACTTGAATCCAGAATCGAATAGATTGGACCATGTTTTTGCCTACACCCAATATAACCATTGCTTGTTCCGTGTCTGCAAAGGCTGATCGATTATCGGTAAGAGCGCGATATACCTTTGGTAACCATGCATATCGACAAGGAAAGCTTTCATGTCCAGAAAATCGAAAATTGTCAAGATTAGAGATGTCTTCAGGCAATTTAATATTCCTTCCAATGTTGATAAAATAAGGGCTATATATCTTGTATTCTGTTAGTGTTTTATCGGGGTAAATTGACTCTCTTGATTTTAGCGGGAAATTTTCTATTGATACGAGAAAGCTATAAATTAAAAATCATACCACTGAGTTCGGAAAATGAACACCAAAAAAGGAAGATATTTACAAAACAAGCGTTCTGTGAATGATGTATAAAAATTGAGTCAATACCTATTGACCACTATAACATGTTGGTACATTTTGCAAGGCAACCATCAGTGAATAGACAGTCAAAATGACCTAGCGGTATGACTTGGTCTAACCCTGACTATCCAAAAGGCAAAAGTTAATCTGAACGAATTTTTACTGCCCATCAAAATAAGCTTGAGCATCTTCTGGAATGATGGCGTTGGGGTAAATATTTGGGTCACAGGTGACTTCGTACGGGATACCTTCACCAACATACTCTCTCCATTCGGCGAAAGTTAAGTTGCGTGAGACACGAACGCAAGCAGACTCTATAAGATCTTCAGGGCGATATAGCCAGACAAAGACATCACCTTCTGAGTCCGCCGACACAATCCATCGCCCATCTGGACTGAAAGCAACTGATCTTACACCATTTGGAACTCCCTCACGAGTTGCTTTATGGATCATACGAGCTATTTCTCTCCCAGATATTACTTCCCAGACACGGGCCATGCTGTTAGGATAGGACAATGTCTCCTCGTTACCGATAGCACCAGTAAGGGGTCTGTGCATTTCCCCGGACACGATCCACTTTCCATCTTCGCTAACTGCAATTGACTGTACGCCATATTCATGGACCAAACGAGTGATTTCTTTCCCCGTTATGGCATTCCAAACTCTCGCTGTACCATCTTCGCTACCAGAGACCACCCATTCACTATCCGGGACAAAAGCGACAACGGTTACCTTATCATCATGAGTCATGCGAGAAATTTCCTGTCCGGTATAGGCATCCCAAACGCGAGCTGTGCTATCATCGCTTCCTGAGAGCAACCACTTACCATCAGCGCTAAAAGCAACAGAATTAACTGCATCATCATGGGGTAAGCGGGCAAGTTCTTTACCTGATGCCAGATCCCAAAGACGGGCAGTTTTATCCCAACTCCCAGAAAGAACCTGAGCGCCATTTGGGCTAAGGGCAATTGATATTACTGTATCATCATGGTTCATACGAGAAATTTCCTGACCTGTTATAACATTCCAGACACGGACCGTCTGGTCAAAACTACCAGAAACCACCCACTTCCCATTTGTATCAAACACAACTGTCGAAACTCTATCATCGTGGAGCATTCGAGTACCTTCTTGCTCTGAAAATGGTCGCCATACCACAACTGCACCTTGTAAGCTCCCAAAAACAACCTGTTCACCATCGGGACTGACAGCAATGGCATTCACTTCGTCGTCATAACTTGTACGACTGATTTCTTGCCCTGTAGCTGCATCCCAGATATAGATACTATTAGATATGCATATGGGAAGCATGTGCCCTGTATTTCTTTGAGCACAACCATCCGATATGACCCACTTGCTGTTAGAACTAAAGAAAACAGGGCTTCTAAATCCCGCATCACGAGTTACACGAACAACATCATTGTCATTAGCAATGTTCCAAACACGGATTGCGGCGTCCGCACCAGCCGATGCCACTAGCTTTCCGTCTGGACTAAAGATAGCGGAAAGGACAATATCTTCATGAGGTATTTGAGCCACCTCTCGACCTGTATCAGCTGCCCAAACACGGACGATTCCATCATCTCCCCCCGACATCACCAGTTTCCCATCTGGATCAAAGGCAACTGATCGCACTTCCCCAGTATGGGGCATCCGAGAGACCTCTTCTCCGGTTATTACATCCCACACACGAGCACTTCCAGAAAAACACGGGTTTCTAAATCCAGATCTTTCGTCACATCCACCCGAAACCACCCATTTGCCGTCCGGGCTAAATGCGATAGCCCAAATACCATTGGCATGTGATGTGTTCATACGTGAAACCACTTGCCCTGTAGAAGCTTCCCAAACTTGAACTTTACTGTCCCAAGGGCTTCCACCTGAAGCTACCCATTTACCATCTGGACTGAATGCAATTGCTGAAACATAATTATCTCCATGGTCTACGCGAGCAATCTCTTGCCCTGTGGTTGCTTCCCATACACGTGCCGTGCCACGCATACACAAGAGTCCTGGATCAAGTTCATCACACCCACCAGACGCAACCCACTTGCCGTCTGGACTAAAAGCGACGGATGTAACACCATCGTTGTGAACCATACGAGAGAGTTCTTTCCCTGTAACTACATCCCAAACACGCGCAGTGCCATCCGAGCTTCCTGAAATCAGCCATTTGCCGTCAGGGCTAAATGCTGCAACCTTTACACTATTACCATGACTCATGTGTGCAACTTCATGTCCGGTTTCTGCTTCCCAGATTTCAATAGTGCTGTCATCACTTCCTGAAGCTACCCATTTTCCATTAGGGTGAAAGATCACAATATTCACAGCATCTTCGTGTGTCACTCGGGATATCTCTTGCCAAGTGCCCGTATCCCAAACACGCGCAGAACCATCTGAACTTCCTGAAATTAACCACTTGCCGTCTGGACTAAAGGCAACAGAACTTACACTATCGTCATGATATAGCTGGGTAATTGGCCGCGCTAATGTGTGTGTTTGCAAAATCTGAGCCGCATCGATTATGGGAAAAGCTTTCATAGATTGCACTGCAAGCAAAACGGGGAGTAATTGCTCTGAGTTATCACTCTCATAAAGTGATTGTGCTGGAGAAGCCAATTTACGAGCCAGAACAATTTGCTCTTGTTCTTCAGCGCGAATTTTTTCCGCCTGTGCTGTTGCCTGTGCATAGGAACGTTGTGTCGACTCGGCCTGTGCTGTTTCTTGTGCATAAGAACGTTGTGTTGCTTCAGAAATTGCCGTAGCCTTAGCTTCTGCTTCTCCTATTGATGATTTTTGAGCTTGCCACAAAGCAATAAATCCAAGTAATGCGGCAACTATAAACGCAGCGGCAAATCCAATGGCAGTCCAGTTGCGATCTTTGCGAAAGAGATTGCTAGATTCACTTTGGAGATACATAACAGGCGCAAATACATCTCGCGTGACGCGCGTACTTTGGCGTTCCTCATCCAAGATAGATTTACGTGCTTCAGATAAAGCCGCATCGACAGGTTTGAAACTAGCAAGGGTCTCGAAAAAACGGGCTGTGAGGCGATTAGTTTCGTCATCTCGAACGTCGTATTGCATCGCTACAACAGAGGAGACTTCAGCTTTAACGTTGTTTGCTTCGTGTAAGAGACTTTCCCCAAAGGTCATTTGTTCTGACGGCACAAACATTGCAGTTTTGCACGCTGCAAGAAAAACCAGCCTCGTCGGTCCCCCCTCAAGAACACGAGCTAGAACTAAGCCTGATATTTTGTCAGAATGTCTACTATCATCTTTTTCAAGATAAATACCAGCACTGTCACCATGTCCAGCAAAACACAAAATGTGATAGCCCTTGTCAAGAACTGATCGGAGTTTAGTCAGCGTGGCATCTGGAAGAATATCAAATTGAATTTTCTTATTTGTAGCCAATAAATTCTGGATTTTCTCGGCAGTATCCTGTAACTTTAATTCTCTCTGATCTTGCGGCGTTGCCCATGCGTAAAGGATCTTTAATTGTCTGTGGACAGCAATTTCACGGGTTGAGATCGCATCTTTTGTTCCTCTCACAAGTGGATAATTGCTACGCAGAGCGATGAAATCGTGCCCATCGTGCATTAATTCCCAGGGCAGATGAATTAATTCGGGCGGTTCAATTAACAGACGTATTCGGATGCCTTTTAATTTTTTGAGTTTTGCTTGTACATGACCAAATGCTATGGCTATGCTAGGGGTAAATATAGCCTGGCACATTGATTGACCAAGATTTGTAAGTTGACTTAAGGGGACACGAGAGACATCCCTCTCTCGATCTCCTTGAAGCATATTCAGCGTGTTTTCTTGATCTTCGGTGGGCAGCCAAATAAAAGGATGTTCTTCCGCCGCAACGATATCATTTGGCCCAAGCGCTTGGATTGTATATTGTTCTTGCTTTTTTCTAATTCTAATCGTGAATGAACTGGCAATACGATCTGTCATGTGTCTCCCTATCGAAATAGAGCATGGTTGAGTACAATTAAAACATCGTTTTTAGTATGTGATATGATCATCGCAGCACTTAGTCAGGGTTAGGATGGAAGAGATATCTACAATGAGCAAATTTAGTGGCATCCAAATGGAGTTGAGATGAAAAATAAAAAACAAATTGAGTTAGATATCACAATCGTGGTCCCAGCAGGCACAACAAACAGGGAACTAGACAAATTAAGGGCAGCACTATATACCGAAATGGAAAAGGATCTGTCTGGTGAAGCCGTGGAAATGTATCAAGAGGCTGCTTCACGTTCGGTAGATCCTGCTATTATTGGAACTATTAGCTTGGTATTGTTGCCCATAGTTGTAGACAAAGTTGCAGACTCATTAATCAAATTGATACCCAGTAGAGACTGTTCTGTGAAGCTTTCTGTACCGATTGGGGATCTACCTCCGGCAACAATTACATATGATCCTCGCACTACTTCACCAGATAAACTTAAATCATGGATTGATTCAATACGCCAAAGCTTATCAGTTGAAGAAGTTTCTAAAGGCGGCGAGCCGTAGTGATATGGGTGCTGACCAGGCCGACGAGATGGGCAATAACTTCATCAGCAATTTCGTTCGTGTCACACAAGATGTTGGTTTCATCTCCGGAAAGTTCACGAATCAACCATAATTCGCCCACGCCAAACCTCGACTGGCGCGCTCAAAAATCAGGTTATAAATCCGTTCACAAACCTGCCTGAAGGTCGGGCGGTCGTAGTTGGCAGGGAGAGTGCTGTCGAGTACGGTTTCGATAGTGGAGAACACACGTTTCTGGGTTTGCTGGTCCTTGTGCCAGTCCTGCACCAAGACAACCGGTTTTTCTTCTTTTAGGCGCTTCAAGAGCAGGTGGGCGGCATTCTTGAGGGCCTGCTCTTCGGCTTTTGTCATTTTCTCTTTTTTCATTAAATCAAAGAGCTCGAGTTCGGCTTCGGTCAGGCCCTCGCGGATGTGACGTTCATCTTCCGCATTCAAGTCGCGGCCAAAATTGAGTAGTTCTTCGAAGATAGCTTCGGTAGCCGATCCGCCGGCATTGTAACGCTCGACGATGCGCTGGTAACGTTCGGCAAAATCGATGCGGGTGGTATTACGCTCCAGCATTTGCGCCAGTTTGTCTTCGATGAAACTGCGCAGGTCGGCGATTTCAATGTTTTTGTAGGGGGTTTTCTCGAACTCAGCTTTGAGTATCTCGACATCCAGTTTGCTGAGATTCCACTGCTTTCCGGTTTGGACGATCTGATATTCCGGTTTTGGCTCGCCGATTTTTTTATCTTTCTCGGCGGTGACCACGCTTTCGTCGAGTAAGGCGCTGATTTTCAGGCTGACAGCGTCCACATCCTGGCGGGAGACGATGGCGTCGAGGACTTCGCGCAGGTATTGGAAAACAAAGACGAGTTTGCGGGGCTGTTTGTAGATCTCGGGTTTGCAGGCTTCGTACAGGGCGCTAATGGTGTTCTCGTGGACGACAAAGCCTTTGCGCCACTCGTCGTTGGAAAGCAGGATATTTGCAAACGATTTGAACTTTTCCAGGTTGGTGAAAACTTCCTCGGTATCGAGAACGGTTTCCAGCGCAATACCGCGTTCGTGGCAGAAATCCAAGCCGAACTGCAGAGCGCTATCCAGCAAATCGAACAGGGCAGATTTTTCCTGCACGGGCAGGTCCTCCTGGCCTTCGGAGCCGGTGGCATAATTGGCCAGGGCGCGCTTCATGTTGCGGAAGACGTTGTAGTAATCGATGATTTCGCCGTTGGTTTTAGGCACGCCGTTGATTTTGTAATCCGTCACCCGGTTGGCGCGCGTGATGGCCTGCATCAAGGTGTGGTCTTTCATCGGCTTGTCGAGATACAGGGTCGAGAGGGTCGGCACATCGAAGCCGGTCAGCCACATGGCACAGACAAAAACCAGGCACAGCGGGTGGTTCTTATCTTTGAACTGGTATTCGGTGTCGTGCCCATTTTCGTCCACGCGGTTCATACGCTCGCGGTGGGGCTTGATATTCAATTTCTTTTTGGCAAACTTTTCTTCTTCCCCGGCTTCCTCGCTGATCACGACGGCCATTTCGGTATGGCGCATGAAATCCAGCCGTTGTTCGAGAGACGCTTTTTCGGCAGGATTATCAGCTTGCTTGATTTGCTTGCGCAGATCTTTGATGGCTTCTTTCCAGTGATACTGCACCTTGTCGTACGTTTTGACGGCGGTGAATTTATCTACGGAAACGACCAGGCCCTTGCCCAGGTAGCCACGCTGCGGGAAGTGATAGACGATGTCGCGGGCGATGGTTTCCAAGCGGTCGTCACGGACGATAATTTCGGTGTCGTTGGAGAAGCGATCTTCCAGCTTGGCCTTTTGGGCGTCGTCCAGGTTCTCATCTTCCAGGATTTCGTAAAATTCGTCGCTCAGGGCTTCATTCTGGATCAGCACTTCGGGGACGCGCTGCTCGTAAAAGAGCGGCACGGTCGCGCCATCGTCGGCGGACTGGGTGAAGTTGTATTCGCTGACGTAATCGCCGAACCAGGCATTGGTTTTGCGACCTTTGCCGAGCAAGGGGGTGGCAGTGAAGGCCAGGTATTGGGCGTAGGGCAGGCCGGCGCGCATGTTTTCGGCCAGAGATTTGTATTGGGTGCGGTGGGCTTCGTCTACGATGACGATGATGTCATCGCGTTTGGACAGGATCGGGTATTTTTTGCCGCGCTCGTAACGAAATTTCTGAATCAGGGTAAAGACGATGCGTTTGTTTTGTGAGAGAAACGTGCGCATCTCGCTGCTGTCTTTGGGGCGCGCCGCTTCTTGTTTTTTGACCGTGCCGGTGTTGAGAAAGTTACGGTAAATCTGGCCGTCGAGGTCGTCGCGGTCGGTGACGATGACGAAGGTGTAGTTGCCGGGGATCTTGCGCCAGATTTTGCGGGCGTAGAAAATCATCGAGAAGCTCTTGCCGGAGCCTTGCGTGTGCCAGTAGACGCCGAGTTTGCCCTTCTCGGCATCGCTTTGCCCCTGGCGTTGCATGAAGACCTTGATGCCTTTGTTGACGCCGATGAACTGGTGGTTCTGGGCGATGATTTTTTCGGTTTCGTTGTAGTAGATGATGAAGTTTTCGATGTAATCGAGCAGGCGCGCCGGTGGGCACAGGCCGGCCAGGGCACGCTCGATGCTAACGCCGCTTTCCTGAATGGCCTGGCGGTCAATCTTTTCGGTTTCGTCTTCCGGGCGCAGCCAGACGAAGAAGTGCTCCCAATCGGCATTGAAACTGCCGACGCGGGTTTCGAGGGCGTTGGATAAGATGCAGAAGGCGTTATAGTTGAACAGTTGGGGAATGTCAGCCTGGTAATGGATCAGGTTGTGATCGTAGGCGTTTTTGAGCGTGACATTGGAGTTTTTAAGTTCGATAAAGACCAGCGGCAAACCGTTGACGTAGAGCAGAACATCCGGACGGCGGTAGCAGGTAAGGCCGCGTACCCACAGTTGGGTGACAGCCAGGTATTCGTTTTGATCTTCGCCACTTTTGGGGGTGAAATCGATCACCCGCACCCGGCCATGTTCGTTGCGCCCGGCAGCGTTTTGATACTCGACCGGGATGCCGTCACGGATCAGGGCATCAATCTCGCGGTTGGCGGCGATGGTGGTCATGGCCGTGCGCGCTGCAGTGAGCGTGACCAGCGCCTGTTCGATAGCGTTTTCGGGGATGCCGGGGTTGAGCCGCACGGCCGCGGCTTTCAAACGCGCATACAAAACAACTTCACGCTTATCCGCCCGCCCGGATCCGTCATTCAGATCGTCCGGATTCTGGGTGAAACAATTCAAGGGCTGGTAACCGCATTCGCTGACCAGTTTGTGGACGATAGCCTGTTCGATGGCATCTTCGGAAATGAAGTTGGGCATGGGCAGCCTCTTATGTGCTGTTCATTCCTGGCGGAAAACGGATATCGAGATTCTCTACCGATAGCTTGCCGGAAATCAGGCGAGGAAGAAGCAGATCGCGAGAAATTTTCAATTTAGATGTTGTTATATAGATATTACCAATTTGCTTAATCATCGATTCGACAATTGTGTCAAACCCAGAACATATATTCTTTGATGGGACAACAACATCCAAAGTACCGATCAATTTGGTTGTTAAACTCCCGCGAGAACTAAATGCGTCGGATGTCAACCGTAATTCATCATATCTATTTAAGAGATTAAAAAACAGAAAATAGTTGGATACCAACTTGGCTGATAAATTCAAAACAGACTGATTTATGTAGGTATCCAATAATAACAATGAAGTTTGCCCTCTGGTATTGCCTTGCCCAGCGCCTGCAATAACAATAGTTCCACTTTTTGCCAGTCTGGTGCTTGAACTTTCAACCCCAAGTTGCGTGATTGTATTTTCCGTTTCACAGATGAAATGCTTTCTTGTTTCGCCTGACGAAAGCCAAGGAATCCCTCCTCCCCAATAGGATTGCTCATCTGTTCGCGGTGTTCCACCACTTGTAATCTTGTCACATACAGTAGAAATTTTTTTGTATTCCCACTCTTTTGGTACACCTTTGACAAACTTCGCCTGCTCCCAGCCCGGAAAGCGCAGGCGCACAAACCACTCGCGGTAGATTTCTTCGGCGGCTTTTTCGAGCAGGGCGATGCACCGATTATTATTTTCAATCAGATCATCGTAGGCAGAAATGACCGCTGCAATTTTCTGTTGAATTTTGGGAGATGGACAATGCAACCGGATTTTGTGTAGATGGTTTCTGTTTAGGGTTGGATTCGATGCACCAACATCGTAATTTTCAAGATGCATTTGTTGAAGCAGGTAATATAAGAACTTGGGGCTGTTACCTTTGAAGTCTTTTATCCACAATGTCGTATCGTGCGGCCAGTAGTCGCTCTCGATAAAATGTACTTTTCCCAAAGAGCCTTTTCGCCCAGTAATAACCCCTGGGCCTTTGACTTTGGCTTTATTGTGGAAACTCGTAACGCCTGATGATGATACTACCGG
Organism: Chloroflexota bacterium; assembly: GCA_049325275.1. Classification (GTDB taxonomy): domain Bacteria; phylum Chloroflexota; class Anaerolineae; order Anaerolineales; family UBA4823; genus CAIQJJ01. The sequence goes on along the minus strand of JBMOLU010000068.1, from coordinate 27,295 downwards.
CACATTTCCGGCTTCTTGTTCTTTTGCAGTAATATCAAAACCCCTTTGAAACTGCAACAAATCACCTAAAAGATGCTCTTCCCAATCGCTCATATATCCCCCATCAATTGTTTTAAATTATAGGAAATGATGCCGCCCAAGTCTTGAACACCTTTGTTTAGTGTGTCCAGTTCGCTCTGGATCGCCAGCATTTCATCGATAAATTCTTCCTCGCTCTTGCCGTCTTCTTCGATCACCACGCCCACATAGCGCCCGGGGTTGAGCGAGTAATCCTGCTCTTTCACTTCGTCCTGGCCCGCCAGCTTGCACAGACCGGTTACGTCTTCGTATTCTGCCCTGGGGAAGCGCGCTTGCAGCCAGGCGATGTGCCCAAAAAAGGCTTCGGATTCCTTCACTTCGGCTTCCAGGGTCTCGAGGGCGCCTTTGAGTGCCTTCAGGTTTTTCTGGCCGGCCTTGTTGCGCCCGTTTTTCGGTTGGGCTTGCTTCTCCACGCCGCGGACGATCTTGTGCAAGGTTTTCAGTTCCTCGCGTAGCGTGGCAAAGAAGGGCGCAAACTGTGCAGCCAACCCGTGCTGCGCTTCGTTTTGGGCATCGATACTCGTTCGCCCACCCTGCCCGGCGCGGTAAGTTTCGTAGGTGTCCTGTAACGCTTCCCAACCTGCCCAACAGCGCGTTAGCGCCGTCGCTGCCTGCTGACCTTCAGCGTCGTCAATCGTCGCCAGGAGTTGCGCTGAAATTGTCGGGACGCGTACCGCGTTATCGGCCAGCCGCTGCACACCTTTGGCAAAATATTCATCTACCAGCCCGATGAACTCGACGCGCCGTCCTTTGTGCAGGCGGCTGATGATGCCAATGTTCTTGATCTGCTCTTGCGAAAATTCACGGTGGGAGCGGTCCACCTGGGTGAAAATATTGCGGGCATCGATAAACAAGATGCGCTCATCGGTTTTGGCCTTGTCGAAGAACCAAAGCGTAGCCGGCAGGGTCACCGTCCAGAACATATTCGAGGGCAGGGTCAACATGCCGTAGATCAGATTCTGCTCGATCAACGTCTTGCGGATGTCGGCTTCCGAGTGGCGTGCGTCCGAGGCCGAGTTCGCCATGACCAGCGCGGCGCGCCCGCCCGGTTTGAGCGATGTGGCAAACAAATTGATCCAGAGGTAATTGGCGTTGGGTACAGTTTCGTTGCCGGCGTCTTTCTTCTTGGCCTTGCCCTTCTTGCGCGGGATGCCATACGTGTTGAAACGCCGGTCGGCTTCCACTTGCTTCAGGTTGACATCGTCTACATTGAACGGGGGGTTGGCCAGCACGTAATCGAAGCGCCCGAAGCTGTCGAAGGGGTCTTCGTAATAGGTATTGCTCTGCTTGATTTCGCCCCGTAGCCCGTTGACCACCAGGTTCATTTTTGCCAGCTTGACGGTTTCTCCTGTCTTCTCCTGCCCGGAGACGAACAATGCATCTGCAGCGTGCTGTTCTTGGGCCTGGCGGTGCGCTTCTACAAAGGCAGCCGACTGGACGAACATACCACCCGAACCGCAGGCAGGATCGAAAACTGTGCCTTGATGCGGCTCGATGATTTCCACCATCAGGCGCACCACCGAGCGCGGGGTGAAGAATTCGCCACCACCCTGGCCCTCGGCGAGTGCAAAATTGCTCAGGAAATACTCGTAAATCTGACCGAACAGATCGCCATCAGCGTCATCGGGGATGTTGGCAAAGTTTTCCAGCAAGCGACTGATGATCGTCTTGTCGGTGCGGGTCAGTTTGAAATATTCATCCTGCGGCAGGACATTTTCGAAACCCACATACGCTTCAATCGATGCCATGGCTTCTTTTAGCGCCTTGTCCACATCCTTTTCATCCGGCAGGTTTAGCAAATAACTGTAACGCGCATGTTCGGGTAGATAAAAGCCGCACTTCTCGATGGCGATTTCGTGCAGTGGCTTTTCGCGGCGTGTGCCCTTGAGTTCTTCAAATTCCTTCAGAATGTCCGCTTCATACTGGCGATACTTGTTATCGGCGAACTTCAGGAAAATCAACCCCATAACCGGGGTCGAATACTCGCTGGATTTCAGGTCCGAATTGGCGCGCAAATCATCGGCGCTTTTCCACAGGGTGTCGTTGAGTTCTTTGAGGTTGAGTGGCATAGAAAACAGATGTCCCTAAAAACAGTTCACGCTTGCGAAACAAAATTTCCAAACGGATTCCGCCCAAGCGTCTTGATAATAAATACTTGTTGGCTTTTTGAAGTGCTTTCAGTATAGCATAGTTCGCCGGTGAACCTCTTGATTTCGAGATTTGCAGGTTCGAATCCCCCTTGACACTTCTCTCCCCGATGGTACCATCTTCATAACCGAATATCCTGTTTCCCCCACACGTTAGCCGGACAAACTCCTCCTGAAAAAGCGGAGTCTGTTCGGCTTTTGTGTTTAACCCTATCTTCACTCGGAGGACCTCATGCTCAACGACGTCATCTTCGAAGGCATCATCGTCAAATCCTGGAAATACGCCGACGACCTGCTCTTTCGCCTGGCCTGCTACCGCGACCCCGACGTGCCGCAGAAAGCGCCCGGCGATGTCCACGACGCTGCCGACTACGTCAGCGTGCGCGTGCCCAAGGGCAACCTGGGCGCACCGGTGGTGCTCGAAAACGGCCAGCAGATCCGCGTCCACGGCTTCCTGCAAAGCCGGGACTACGAAGAAAGCCTGGCCGATTTTCTCAAGGACGCCAAAGGTTCGCTGCCCCTGCCCGAAGGCCTGGACCCTGACGGCCTGAAGGCGCAGCGCGGCACGACCGAGATCGTCGCCCGGCGCATCCTGTTGAGCGCCAACGGTTCAGGAAAGAAGCGATGAACCCTTTCCCGGCACGACCCTAGCCGTCCTCCCCTGACAACCGAATAACCCGTTCACCCAATCGCTATCACACGTAGGCCGGATCTTTTCCCCCAGGAGGGGACGGATTCGGCCTGCTTTTTTGTCCCTTACCAAACAACCACCCCGGTGGAACCGTTCTGCCCTGGCAGGCTGTGGCCGCTGGCGCTGTTCAGGCGCCAGGCGTGAGAAGCGCAGAGAAAGCCGGAACCGGGACCCGGTTCATAGACACGAAAAGAACACACACGATTTTGTCGCCGCTCTTGGAAGTGCGGCGCATTTCAGCCGGTTATTCCATCGACTAGCCGGCTGAGATGTGCTGCCCTGAACCGAAAGGTTCGCGGGCATCCACACACGTTGGCCGGTACACAAACGCCCGAAACCCATCCCCACACGCGGCCCGGTCCGCCTCGCCGGCCGGGCCATCCATCCACCCCGATTGCTCTCGAAAGGAAACCGTACGATGAACATGCTACGCGCACTTCTCACCCACCTTTTCGCCCGCCTGAGCGGCTCACGCCGGGACGGCGATCTGCTGCGCCGCCTCGACCGATACTGTTGAGACGACAATTCCCACACACGGAGGATCACATGCCACCCCAAGTTACCCAACCGGAAGCCGAATATCTCAAGACCCGCTACGTCTGCTCGGACTGCTGGGGGCACCTGGTGCCGTTTCGCGATGCAACGACGAAGCAGTTCGACGTGCGCTGCACGACGCAAGGCTGCGCTTGCAGCGGCTACGTCACCCAGGGCTTCGTCAGGCAGCGCCAACAGGAGCAGGTGTTCGAACGCATGGAAGCACGCGCCGCCCTGCGGGACGTCCTCGACTGGATCGAGCCTGCGCCGCGCCGTTCGGTCGCCGAGAGCCTGCGCCAGCTGGGCTTCGACTGAAACGGAGGTAGCCATCATGACGATCAAACAAGACGCCGCCTTCCCCGAAGTGGGGATTTTGCGCAAAGGCGGGCCGAAGCAAAAAGGCAAAAGCAAAGACGGGCGCGCGATCGACGTCGTCGGCCCCGACCTGAACGACCGCTTCCGGGCGGTCTTCCACCCCGGCACGGCCGATACCCAGGCGCAGTTCTTCACCGTCTACCAGACCTACCAGCCTGCCGTCGTGCGGGCGATGATGCCCTTCCGCTCGGCCTGGCGCAACTGGTCCTGCCGCTACGAAGCCCACGCCGGCGGCTGCCTGATCGCCCGGGCCGATGCGGAGCAAAGGCGCATCATCAGCCTGCGCCACCCGGCCAGCAAGGAATACATCGTCCGGGACGGCGAACCCCACACGGCCTTCACGCCCGGCGAACGCTTCGAGTTCAACGGCCGGGAAGTGAAGTTCAAGCCGGTCGGGCGTTTGCGTCTCTTCCTGCCCGACCTGCGGCGCTTCGTCACCTTCCTGCTCAAGACGACCAGCTTCTACGACAAGCTCAACCTCGAACGCAACCTGGCCGCCATCCAGGCGATTGCCGATGCCGTCAACGGCGGCAACGCCGCCGGCATCCCCTTCCTGGTCTACCGGAGGGAAATGGAGGAGCCATCGAGAAATTAATTCCCGATTCTTTATAACTGAAAGATGGCCTGAAAGTAAGGCGTTCCTAGACGGCTCCTCAGATCACCTGGAAGCAGTCACGCATCACCAAGTGGCTGATCTGTCTGGAGATCGACCCGGAAGCTGCCTGGACCGCCCAGGCGATGGAACGCCTGCTGGCCGGCGGCCTGGCCGAACACCTGGAAGCGCCAAGGACGCTCGCCCTCGGCGACGATGCGTTACAGGACGACGAAGATGCCGGCGATAACGATGAACACGAAGACGAAGCCGGGATGGTCGCCCCCGAAGACCCGGCCGGCAAAGGCCTGCCGCCGATTGCCATTCCCAAAATGGCCTTTGCCCCGCCCACCCCGCCGGACGCTTCGACGAAGCCGCGTGCCCCGGTCTACTATGCGGACCGAACCGCCGTTGACCTGGGCAACGCCGCCGAAGTCGACGCCTACGATGCGTGGGCCAGGGCCAATCCCGGCGGGAAGCCGGCCTCACGCCAATCCTTACGCGACTGGTTCGGCCAGCAGCGGAAGCAAGCGGCCGGCAGCCAGGCGTAAATCACCAATCAAAAGTCAATTTCAAACGGAGGTTTCTCATGTACCACACGATCATTCTGGTGGGCAATTTAGGACGCGATCCGGAAATGCGCTATACCCCATCCGGGCAGGCCGTCACCAACTTCAGCGTGGCCGCCAGCCGCAAGTACAGCGACGCAAACGGCCAGCTGGTCGACGAAACCACCTGGTTTCGCATCTCGTGTTGGGGGAAGCAGGCCGAGTCCTGCAACCAGTATCTCAAGAAAGGCAACAAGGTGCTCGTCGAAGGGCGCCTGGCGCCCGACCCCAAGACCGGCGGCCCGCGCCTCTGGCAAGGCAAGAACGGCGCCGGCGCGGCCTACGAAGTCACCGCCAACACCGTGCGCTTCCTGTCCGGCCGCGGCGACAACGGCAGCGGGGAGAGCATCGGCGGGTACGTGCCTGCCGTCGTTGCCGCCGACGATGGTGGGGGCGAGATCCCCTTCTGAGTCATGCAACGCGTACCAACCGACCGAGCCAGGCGGGGTGGCTCACTTCCAAGGCAGGGCGCTCTCGAGTGAGAGCGCCCTGCCCGTATTTCACCCAAAAAGGAGAACCCGATGAACCTGCCCTCGTCCCGGACGCCACGAAGGGGGGCGGCCGCCGCCCGCACCTTGCAGCAGACCGGCATCCCTGCGCTGCTCGTCGAAGACGATCTCGACCGGGCCGCCGAGAGTCTGCAAGGCTGCTGGCTGGAGAAAGCCATCCCAACGAACAAGCCCCGCCGCCGCCAGATGGTCGGCTGCTACCGCGAAGACCACGCCAACCGGCGTGCGCCGGACGCCCTGCCGGCAACGATCTATGTGGAAGTCTGGCAGCACCCCGAGCACCTGGTGCTCGAACGCTACCTGGAGTTGCCGACATACCGCCACGTCCCCAAAGTCCAGCGCACGCGGCACAAAAGCTACGCCGAAGCCAGGCTGGCTGCCCTGCGCTGGCTGGGCCAGGCCCGCAAACAGATGCGGCAGGCCGGCAAACCGGGTGGGGAATGAAGACGGACGCTGCTGCACGCCGCCGGAGAAGGGCACTTTCGCTGAAAGCGCCATTTCTCCGCCGCCGTGCGCTGCCCTGCCCCGAAGTGAGCAGAGCAGCCCCAACGTCACCGGCAACATGGGGGTGTTGCCGGTACGCCAGAAACCCATTCCCATACGTTTTTCCCAACTTGGAGGATCACATGCACGGAAACACACAACCCAACACCCATGCGGCAGGCGCTTCGGACCTGTGGGACGACGCCGACCTCATCGCTTCCTACACGCGAGCCGAAGCGCTCGCCGACGGCGTCCTGATCGATGTCACCCGCGAGGCCCGCGAGAAAGGCTTCCGCACCCCCGTTGCCATCACCGCCGCCCTGCACGCTCGCCTGGAACCGGACGAGAACGAGGCAAGCCAGGGCCAAAGCTACACGGGCCGGCTCCACGATGTGCTCTGGTGTGCGTCCATCGCCGCCCGGCGCGCCGCCCCCGGCGTCAGCCGGCTGTCCTTCCGGGTATCCATCGCCGAAACGCCCCCAAGGGGCAGGCATCTGCCGAAGCGCATCGTCGACCTGTGGGCGGTGATCGGCCCGGGCGACAGCGCCGAGCCGGTGATTACGATCGGCTTCCCTGCCGATTTCTGAAAGGAGTAGAGACCATGGACATCACCACGGTCACCCGGCCGGAGACGCTCGGCCAGACGAAGGTCCAGGTGCTTGGCTTTACCTACAAGGTCGATTTCGGCCCGGCCGTCCAGCCCCGCTTCCACATCGTCGGCAAGGACCGCGCCTGCGGCTGCACGCTGGGCGCCAACTGCCCGGCCGTCGAAGCCGTGCGCGCGTACCTGCGTGAAGGCGGCGAACGTGCGCCCAACCCGATGCCGCCCTGCCCGGTCTGCGGCGCGGCCACCTGCCGTGACCGTCGCTGGGACGGCCGCCACACCCAGGAGCCGGGCTGGTCCTGTACGCAAGGCGGCGTCAGCCACTTCCTGCAGGCCAAGGCTGAGCGCATCCGGGCGCGCCTGGCCACAGACGAAAAGCACTGGCTGTTCCCGCCGGTGGTCGAACGCAACGGGCAGCAACGCTTCGCCCGCGGCGGCATCCAACCCGGTGACATCGTGCTCTACGCCGGCGTCACCCGCGACGCAGCCTGCGACCCGGCCTTCCTGGCCGCCGCCCACGAGCGCCTGGTGCGTTCAGAAGTGGCTGCCCAGGCCGGCACGTCCCCCTGCCCGGCTTGCCTGCTGGCAAGCGAAGCAGCATAGAACACCAACACACGCAACCCACACGGAGAATCCCATGAACCAACAAAATGCTTTCCCTTTCAGCGCTCCCGCTGGGAGCGGCGGGCCGCCGGCCGGCACCCCGCGTCACCGGCTGCTGCCGGTCAGAGACCGTCCCGCCAGCCGCGTGCGCGCCTGCCCGACCTACTGCTCCGACCTCGAACTGCTGGCCGCCCTGGTCGGCGGCACGCAGCCGCTCGAAACGGCCGAAGCGCTGCTGGCCAGGCACGGCTCGCTGCACGGCATCGCCCGGGCGCCGGTCGAAGACCTGCTCACCGTCTCCGGCATCGGCCTGGGGGCGGTGGCCGGGCTCAAGGCCGCCACCGAGTGGGGGCGGCGCGTCGGCCAGGCTGCGCCGGACGAACGCCCGGCGATCCACAGCCCGGCGGACGCGGCGGCCCTGGTGCAGTATGAAATGTCGATGCTGGAAAACGAGGAGCTGTGGGTGATCCTGCTCGACATCCGCAACCGCGTCCTGGGCATCGAACACCTGTACCGCGGCTCCGTCAACGCCAGCCAGGTGCGGGTGGGGGAGTTGTTCCGCTCAGCCATCCGCAAGAATGCCCCGGCGATCGTGGTGGCGCACTGCCACCCCTCCGGCGACCCGACGCCCAGCCCGGACGACGTGGCCGTGACAAGGGCCATCGTCCAGGCAGGCAAGCTGATGGACGTCGACCTGGTGGACCACCTGGTGGTCGCCCGGGCCGGGTATGTTTCTTTGCGGGAACGCGGGTTGGGCTTTTCATAGATGGCCCCAACGCACTTACCCGTGCATCGACTGCGCCGGTTGGATACTGGCGCAGTCGCCATTTTCAGGAGGATCAGATGACCTATCACGCCGAACATCAACGCATGCGCCCGGTACTCGATCTGGCGCGCAAACTCGATATCGCCGCCAACCCGGCCCCCGAAGCCATCTTCGAGGCAGGTTGCGGTGGTTTCCAAGTCTGGTGTACGCCAGACGACCATCCCAAAGGCTGGGAGGAAGTCCAGATGAGCAAGGGGGCCTTCGCCAAGCCCTGCGCCTACGTCGCCTCGGTGGCCTGGGGTTGGGAAGCGGAAAGCATCACCCATCTGGAGATCGAAACCGATGCCTACGATCTGCGTGCCATCCAGCAACACCCGCCGCGCATCCGTAACCGGCCCGATGATGTTGCCTGGGCGAAGGCCAAAATCAAGTGGCTTTTCTCCCAGGCCGGGGTGAACTGCCCGCCAATCTGGGTGGAGAAGGGCTAAGGAGGCTGCGATGAAGAAGTACGGTATAATTTTCAAGACCGTCGACACTGCCGCCTGGCTGCTCATCATCATCCCACTGCTCACTGCCAGTACGCGTGGTGAGCCAGAACTGACCTTTCAGCAGTACCAGCAGCTCAGTGCAGCAGTCAACGACGCTGAACTGGCTGCGGCCGATGGGATCGGTGGACGGCACGCTCTGCTCAGCATGCTGCTCAACCAGTGGGGTCACTTTGTCACAGGAGCAAGCTGGCAAATCGTCCGTTTTTCTCAACGGCTGTTGGATAAGGGCTGGAAACCGGGTACAGAACCTGAAGAAGACCCGGATTGGTAAAGGAGGTGTGTATGCAAAAAGGGCAGATCGTCTATGCCAGCGGGAGCTGCGGCGTTGTTCTCGACGTTTTTGTCGGCGAAGATGGAAAACGTGTTTACAAAATCAACTTCGCCAAAAACGCCGTCCGCTTGCAGCCTCCTGAAATCCAGGCGGAAGAAAACCTGGTTGGGCTGCGCCTTGCCACGCAAGAAGAACTCGATGCCGAGATCAACGGGCTGAAGGGGATGATATCCAGCCGCCTGAAAGAACTTCAAGCGGCCGTCGCCACGCCTATCCCTGTGTCCATTCCTTTGCCAACTCAAAAGCCCAGCCGCTAAATAACTCACCACTCATCCCCATACCGGGGCTAACGAAAAGGGAGAACGCCTGATAACGTTCTCCCTTTTGTGTTGCCCGGGAAGGGCAACGTACGTTTTGTTTGGAGGATCAAATGCAACCACCAAACTGTATCACCTTCGAAGTCAAAGGCCAGCAGGCCATGCAGTGGCTGGCCTGGCAGCTGGTCGAACAAAGCTGCTGGTTCCAGATCATGCCGCTGCCGGATGATATCTGGCAGGTGACGATCGAGAACGAACCAGGCCTGTACACGGAAATCCGCACGATTCTGGATCAATATCGCTACTACGACCGCCCCGAAATCGGGCTTGCCACCACCCTGGGTGCGGATGCGCTGCGCATCCGCATCAAGTTCGACCAACCCGAGGCCAAAGGCGAGCTGATTTTGGAAACGGGCGTCTACGGCCTGCACATCATTGCCCCTGACGTTCATCCGGTATTTCCGGTGGCGCAGCTCGATCTGTTCTACCAGTCGAATGGGGCAAGCGACGGCAATGACGGAACCAGGGGCAATCCAAAGTTCAATATCGTCCTTCACTCGCCCAGGGAGCGGGAAGACCCGCTCGGCAGCCTGGCCTACTATCCCCACTCCCGCCTGACGCTGGAGTGGGGCATGCAGCAGCGCCCGGCAACGACCGTCGGCGAGACGGTCTATGAACTGGAGGAACAAACATGAGAGTCTATGCCGCTCGCCTGGCCGGCAGTTGCCGCTCAGGCGCAGACCGATCGGGGGTTGTGTTCCATGCCCTGCCGGAAGGCGGCCAGAGCGCGCTTTGCGGCCGGACCTACGGCCGGCACTCTGCGGGTTGGTCGGCATACGATGGCAGCGCCATCACCTGTCCCCGCTGCCGGCGAGAGATCGAACGACTCACCGAAACGGTCGAAGTCATCCAACCAAAGCATTGAGCTTTCTCTCAACTGGCATCTTCTGATCAGGGAGGAGAAGCACAGCCATCAAGCCCACAAGAACTCCGTTTTAAGGCCAACGAATCGGATTCGTTGGCCTTAAAACTGAACCCCATCACCGTGTAGTGCGGTGGACAGGAAGGGCAAAGGGGCAAACCTTTGCCCTTCCTGTCTGCTGCCCTGCCCGAAAAGGGGCGTGCGGCGAAAACGTTGGCCGGAAGTCAACGCAAGAAACCCATCCCGATACGTTTTTTGAAAGGAGGATCACATGGCAAGACGAGGCGGTTGGACATACCGCGTCCACAAGTGCTGGTGCGGCCGGGCGGGATTCCCGTCGAAGAACGGGGTCCGCTGCGCCGAACATGCAGCAATGGACGAGGCGATCAATGAATTCGCCACTCTCAACGAAACCGACCCGGAGCGCATGGCCCTCGCCATCCTGGACAAGGCCGAAAACACCCTCCGTGTCAAAAGCCTGGCCCGCGAACTTGCGGGCAGCGGCGAACTGACACCCCCAAGAACGGCGAGTGAATTCCTGTATTGGATCGAGTACGAAGCTTCGTTCCAGGAAGACATTGCAGAAATCGAAAGCGACCTGTTGGACGGTAAGGCTGCTGCATATCGCCAACGCGCCCAGGCATTGCGAGACGTAGCCGAACACGTGCGCGACCTTGGCATCGTGCCGGCGCCACCCCCAGGGCCGTGAGAACGCAGCCGCATCACGCCGGCAGAAAGGAACACAACATGGAGGCGCAACACGTATACCACCATTACGATGGCAACAACGGCCCACGCGTAAACGTCAAGCTCGAGAAGAACTCGCGGGGCTACAACTGGGAGGTTACCGCCACCGGCGCAGCAAATGTCGACGAAGCCCTGGCCTTGGTCAGGGATGCGTCCGAAAAGCTGCGTGCTGAGTATGGTGAGTGATCAAAGCATTCAACCTGAATGTCAAGAGCGATAACAAAAAAATGTTATCGCTCTTGACATCTGTGGATACTCAAGTTCCATCTAATGTGCCTTTGTTTTATCCTTTTGTGTTCGTGCTTACATTTTTGATACTCCCCTAATGTTATAGCCATCTTCTCGAGAAAATTTCTTATAATTGTGGTGCGGAGAGCGAATACGGGAGGAATATCAAGTAACTTGCGTGCAAGCACCACTCAAAAGTCACCATCCAACTACAAAAAACCGAACGAAGTACTACTGAAAGGGTTTGAGAAGATGAACACACATCTTAATTTACAGAAACTGTTGGCTTCACTTGCTTTATTCACTTTAATGATTCTTTTGTTCACCTGTTTTCAATATGCGCGGGCGCAAGAATGGTTCGATGGGGGCGTTGTCAGCTCTCCCAACGTGCCAGATGATCTTCTACCTTATGCTTTTACGGCGTATACCAACACTTGGTGGGGAGGTTATCATTGCTACAATGACTATTTAGGCGCTTGGAATATGGATCCAACCTGCGATGATCTGGTCTCTTCCATCAGTCTGAATGGACGCTCCGTTCGCGTTTATCGCGACCCCAATCAATCTGGCCCGAGTGTTTGCATTAACTATTATCGTGAATTCGATTTAACCTACGCTACTTACGATGACAACTCTGGCTTGAACGACACCATTTCGTCGTACTACTCATATACTGAGTCCTGGTGTGGTGGCAGTCCATCACCGGCCTGGCCGCTTGAAGTCTATAATCATCCTGACTATTCAGGTTCACGCTGCTACTCCTGGGTAGAGCTTTCAGGGGATATTCATACCGATTGTCACGATCTGATTACATCGGTCTTGCTTCGCCCGGGCTGGTCGGTGCGATTTTACAAAGACACAGGTAAAAGCGGCCCCAGCCAATGTATCGCTGCTAGCGATACAAATTTGACAGATAATTATTTCGACGATGGCTCAACCATGAACGACTCCATCTCATCTTACATGATGTATTCTGGCTCCATGTGTGGCTCTACCCCAACACCCACCATCACACTGACACCCATGCCCACCACAACACCTACCTCTACACTTACTCCCACGCCAACCCATACCCCCACGCCGACTCCTACCCAAAATACACCAACAGCCCAGAAAGTTTATTTGCCATTGGCGATGCGCAGTTTCACAAACTACTTCGAAGGCATCTGGGAGAAAGAAGATAATGACAGTGCTGAGCAAGCCAATGGACCACTTCTGCTAAACACTACTTATTTTGGTTACCCAGATGATGTTCGGGATTACTTTTCCTTCAACCTGGATACAGCTGCCAACGTGGCTATAACACTAAACAATCACTCTGGGTCTGGTGTCCAACTGCTGGTATATTATCAATCTCCAGGAAATAATATTGGTCGAGATTGGCAATCCCCTTATCAGATCGAGATAGCAAATGCACAACCAGGTTTATACTACGTTTTCATTTACACAGAATCAGGCTGGAATGGCAGCATAGCTTATCAACTAAGAATTTCAAGATAGCCTACGATACCAAAACGTGCCCTGTTGGGAATAACTGGCACAAAAAGCCAGGATGTTTCTCAGCGGGCCGGTCGGATACGACACGAACAAAAGAGGCCCGGCCCGGGGTGTTGCACCCAGGGGTCGGGCTTTTTGTATATTTGCCGCCTTGTGTTTATGGAACAAGACAGCCGGAGCCAGGCCAGCCAATTTTGCCGCGGCCGTCACCCGTGGATGAAGCGGCGCTTCTGGCCGGGAAAGATTGTGCGCACAAACCGCCCGGAAGCCGATATCGTTGTTGAAGTTATCGGGCACATTCCTGTTCCGGTAGCAGCAGCGGGCGTTGTTACGATTATTGTTCCACGCCCCGCCCCGCAGCACGCGCGTTTGGCCAACCCCGTTTTTTTACGGATGCGTTTTCATCCACCCACCCAGCAGTTTTCCGATTTCGACTAGCAGCGCAGCCACATACTCATACTTACCCACCGACAATAACTCCAGGTCTTTGCACAGGCGCAGCGTCTGGCGCAGTTGGGCAAGCTGCACATCGGCGCGCCGTAGTAGCAATAAACGGTCGTTGCTGCGTTGCAGGCCAGCGGCGATCAACGTCTCTTGCAAGTTCAGTCCCAGGCGCACCACACGTTCACCCAGGCCAAAGCGATGCGCACGCGGGAAATGATTGGCTTGTGGGATCAACCAGCGCAGCATATCGTAAGTACGGGTGAAAATCGGCGACTCGTTCACAGGCAGAATCTTCCCAAAACAGCCTTTCGCAGGCCATAGGTGTCGCCCCAACGGACATGCGCTGCCCACGAACGGGCTGTATCATCCAGGCTTTGGCGCGAAATTTCGCCAAGCTTCCACCGCCGGTAGAGGCGGGCAAAACGCCGCTGGAAGGCAATCCCCTTGCGGCGCTTGAGACGGCGATGCGTGGGGTAGATGCGAAAACCCAAGAAAGGAATGCCGTTGATCACCGGGTAAACCTGCGGCTCATGCAAAGCCAGCTTCAGGCGCGCCGTGCGCTGTACGATCGCAGTCTTCCAGGCGTGCAGCATTGCTTTGTCATCGGCAAAGAGCAGAAAATCATCCACGTAGCGCAGGTACGCTGTACAACGAAGCTCGCGTTTGACAAAATGGTCGAAGGGGTTGAGATAAACATTGGCCCAAATTTGCGATGTCAGGTTGCCGATTGGCAGGCCACAGTTAGCGCCTGGGGAAGACGCCAGGATTTTCGCACACAAACGCAATGTGGCCGGGTCGTGGAGATAACGTTCCAACTCGACCAGCAGCAGGGCATGATCGAGCGTGGGGAAAAACTGCACCACATCGCACTGGAGTACATAGGCATAGCAGCGGGCAAACTGGCTGGCCTTGACGATGGCGCGATGCGTACCCTTGCCCACCCGGTTCGCATAACTCTCGGCAATGAACAGTCGCTCCCAGATCGGCTCGATCAGGTTGCACAGCGCATGGTGGACGACACGATCGCGAAAGGGTGCAGCCGAGATCAGGCGCTTTTTGGGGTCGTGAACGTAGAAACTGCTGTAGCCGCCCGGCTGCCAGGTTTCGCTTTGCAGTTCGTCGCGCAGGCGCAGCAATTCTTCTTCCTGGTTGTATTCAAACGCCGCTACCGAAGACTTGCTGCGCTTGCCTTTGCGCGCTTTGCGGTAGGCCAGGTAGATATTTTCGAACGAGCAGATTTGGGAATAAAGTGTATTCAGGGCTATGCTCCTTGCGAATTTGCTTTGTTGCAAGATACCGATGCAAGAAACATGCCACTTCCAGCAGCAGCAAAAAAAAATCGTCCCCCTTCGGGGGAAGGAGGACAACGCCCGGTAACACACACGCTTTTGGCAAGACAAGCGATTCAGGAATCAGCGGTCAGCACCCAGAATTTCAAGTGAAATTGGGCGCACAAACCACCCGGAAGCCGACACCGTTGACGAAGTAAGCGGGCACAAGCCCGCTCCGGGAGCAGCAGCGGGCGTCGTTACGACCACTGTGCCACGCCCCGCCCCGCAGCACGCGCGTTTGGCCGGTATCTGGCCCAACGGGGTCCTGCATTGCCTGCGCCAACAGGTGGGCATACTGGTCGTCGGCGTACCAATCGGCGCACCATTCCCACACATTGCCGATCAGGTCACAAACGCCCAATGCCGTATTGCCATGCGGGTAAATTCCCACCGGCGAGGTGCGCTGCAATGGATTTTCAGTATCCGGGTCAGAAGTGTTACAACGTCCGGCGTCGAAGGCATCGCCCCACGGCCACAAGCGGCCATCACCCCCACGCGCGGCCTTCTCCCACTCCGCCTCGGTCGGCAAGCGGTAGTTTTGGCCGGTGATGTGGCTGAGCCAGTTGCAATACGCTTCGGCCTCGAACCAGCTCACCCCCACCACCGGCAGGTTGGCTGCATCCCACTGCGGGTTGAACCAATAAAACGGCCGGTTGCGCCTTTCTTTGGGCCGCCGCGCCAGCCATTCTTTCAATTGTTTCTGATAATCCTGTGTAAACATCGAGAAATCCTGCGTGTCCCATTCCCCTGTGCGCCACAGCCAGCCGGTTTCGCTCCACCAGGCCGGTTTCTCCCCTTCCAGATCGCCATAACCGTCGGCTTCCCAAAAGGCGCGGTATTCGGCGTTGGTAACGGGGTATTTGCCAATCGCATATTCCGAAAGCGTAATTACCAGGTCTTTCTTGCCGGTTTTCTCATCATTCCAGATATATTCTTTCTCCACACCGGCGGCTTTGAGTTTTATTTCATCGCCGGCGTTGCTGCCCATGCGGAAAGGCCCCGCCGGGATGGTGACCAGCGCCGGCTGGCCGCCAGGCTGCAGGCGGGTGTCGAACAGGCGTTTGGGGTCGGCCGGGTCTTTCAACGAACCAAGCGCCAGGCCCAGTTCAAAGCGCAGGCGCAACGGTAACGCAGGTTCTGCTCGCTCGATCGTCCCTAACATCTTGGCGGGCAGGCTTTCGCGCAAATCGCGGTAGGCCGCCTGGGTCGGTAAATCCACCAGGCTCAACCCGGCAAGGGCAATGGCGTAATCACGCTGGCGAGAATCCTGCCCCAAACCCGCCAGCATCTCCACAAAAGCCTTCGCCTGGCTTTCGCCGCGCACCGCCAGGAAGCCGGCCGCCAGGCGAATCGGTTCCACCCAACGGTCGTCACAGATATGCTGAGTGATGAACCCGGCCTGCTTCTTCAGATCAAAGGGAGCGTAGTTGGTCACCAAATGCCAACCGGCCAGAAATTCCTGGAAGGTGCGATGTGTGCGAAAGCCAAAGCTACAGTCCTGTTCCTCCAACAGCCCACCGCGCGTCGAGACGGTATACAAAAAGCTGCGAATTTCTTCGCGGCGTTCCTGGGGCTGGGTGGCGGTCGTTGAAAAGCTTTCCAACAGCAAATCGATCAAATCATCTTCGGGTTTGCCTTCTTCACTGGCGCCCACCAGGTGCAATTGAAAAGCAATTAACGCCATGCGCGTGCGCAGGCTGGCCGCATCTGGATCGTTGATCGCCCCTGCACCGTGCGAATCTTTACGGTGCCAGTCATTCAATAGCGTATCGATGGCTTTGTCGTAGACCTCGGCGCGCTGGTGCGGCAGTTCATGCCCCGGGCGATGAATAATCGTGAAGATCGTTGTCAGGAGAGGCGTTTCGGCCAGCTGCTGCACCTTTTCATCGCTGGTATCCAGGCGCAGGATCAAATCGTCACTGCGGCGCTCGTTTTCGGCAGGGTCGTAGTAACGGTAGAGATTGCGGATCAATTGGTCGCGCTTTGGCTTATCGAGTGGCAGCACACGGCCATGCCGGGCGTTTTCAATTTGCGCTTCCGCAGAAGCCGAAGGCCGGGCGGTAACGATAGCGCGGGTGCGCGGCCGGGCGTGAATGGTGAGCATTTCCTGCACGGCGCGGCGCACAGCCTGGCGGCGCCCCGGAGCCACTTCGTCCACACCATCGAAGAGCAGCAGGCAGTCGCCTTTGAGTTTGCCGGCGAAGAACTCGTCGGGCAAAGGTGGAATGGCGCTCTTGCTCTTTTGGGTCTCGCAGCGTTTTTTGTACCAGTCGGTAACAAAGTCAAGCATGGCTGCGGCCGAAATCTCGCGTTTTTCGTTCTGACAAAAGCGATCAAACGCGCCGAGCGAGATGAAGATCGGCAGCAGCGGCTCGCCCAAGGCTTTGAGCAGCTCCTTTTGATCTTTGATAGGCTGCTTGAGTAAGGCGTGGGCACAGTTCAGGCCAATCCATTGCAGCAGCGTGCTCTTGCCTGAACCGGCGATACCTTCGATGGTCAACAATGGAGAGCGTTTCAGCGCATCCAGCAGATCGATCGTCTCGCGCCCTTCCCCTGGCCCACCCATTTGCCTGATCGCCTGTTTGTCACGCCGGGAGGCATCTTTGCCCGGTTTGCCGCGTTCATCGTCGGTGAGGGAAAACTCTACTTCTATGGGCAGATAAATGTCTTTGAGCGCAGCCGTTTTCTTTTGCTCGTATTGCCCCAAAGAAAGCGCGCTGAACTTGGGATCCTGGTGCTGGGTAATGAACCACTGCAAATATTGGTGCGTCGGGTCTGGGAGGCGTTGAAAACGGTCCGCTAACCAACTCCAAAGCTGTTTGCCGCCTTCGTCGCTGGCGCTTTGGAGAGCCTTCCAGATCAAAAAGCCTACGGCAACTACGCCGATCAGGATAAGCGCCCCCCACTGCCACTCATTCCAGGCTCGAACGATACATTTCCCGGTTAGCACACCTTCCCCACAAATTTCTTCTACGGTTGGAGTTGACGACGGGGTGGGCATCGGCACCGGCGTGTCGACAGGTGTTTGGGCCGCCGCCGTCAACGGACAAAAAATCGACAAAGCAAATAAATTGAATAGCCAGACTAGAGTCAACGCTCGAATGGTACGTAGCATAGATGAATTCTCCCTGGGAAAATTGTAGCACCAGGGAATAAAACTGGATAGTCACGCGCAATACCGACTATCTCAAATCCCCTGTCCGAAGGTTCGAATCCCGGTTGACATTTGCAAGCAGCATGGTACTATCTTTCTAACTGAATAACCTGTTTTTCACACGTTAGCCGGACAATCTCTCCTGAGAAATGGAGACCTGTTCGGCTATTTTTTTATCACCAGGAGGTCTCGACGAGCCGCTTATAACAAGAAACCACACTCCCCCATCGCCCACTTCCTTTCGTGCTTGCACAACGCGGGAAGCAACAACCGAATAGTTCAGTTAATCTTTATTCACCACACGTAGGCCGGAACCTTCCTTCAGGTAAGGGATGTTTCGGCCTGCTTTTTTGTCCTTTGACAAACAACTCACCAAGAGTTCATCTTCATCCTTGAGAGTCGTCCCGGCTCTCTCCCCGATCACTGCATTCTTCTCACACGCCCATTTCAACCGGGGGAAATACGCACACGTTGGCAACCCATTCCCATACGTTTCGTCGGCTAACAAGATTTTTCTGACCGGTCTACCGCTTGAAAGGAGGTCGCTTTTCCCTCACACGCACAGCATCTACACCAACTGGCATAAAAAAGAACGAACCCGATCTTGCTCACGGACTACGAGCGTTTTCACCCGTAGCTTTTCCGTTGCGCGTTTCGGGGCAGGCGCACACGGCAAGATGTCTTCCGGGTATCTTGCTGTCGCCAGAAATGCAAAAAGACCTCATCACCAGCGCCAGTGCACATGGCCAGTGATGATTCTCCCGATCCTAGGTAAGGGCTTCACTCAAACAAGGAGCGAACCCTTATGAGCCCGGTAACAGCATCTTTCCTGGCGATCCTGGCGAGCATCGTCATTCGCAAGGCCGCCAAGAAGAACAAAAAGTGATTTCTTTGCCCCGGCAATCGCGATGCCGGGGCAAAGTTGTTTCTGATGGTAGAATACGGGGTGAGTGCAATTGCTTATACCAGGAAAAACAATGTCAACACCTTCTACAGAAAAGAACATCGAAATCAGCCAGCGTCGCAAGAAAAGCCTGAAACGCCCCAGGCTCATGGACGCCGCCGCTACGATGGGGCTGAACGAGCTTGGCCCCGAAACGCCCGTCGTCATCTACACCCGCGTCTCTACACCTGAGCAGATTGAAGGCTACTCCCTGGCTGCACAAGAAAGCGCCTGCCGTGAATTCGCCGAAAGACGCGGCTGGAGCATCGTCGACATTTACACAGACCCCGGCCATTCCGGCAAAAACGACAAACGCCCCGGGTTCAGGAAAATGATCGCCGATTCGCAGGAAAAGCGCTACAAAGTGGTCCTCGTGCACAAGCTGGATCGCTTTTCCCGCAACATCGACAACACCCTCAAGTACTTTCGCATCCTGAACAACAACGACGCAACCATCGCATCGGTCTCCGAAACCTTCGACTACACGACAGCACAGGGCCGCCTGTTCTTTCGCATGATGGCCGTTTTTGCGCAGTGGTACCTGGAAAACCTTTCTTCCGAGGTGGTGAAGAGCAAAGTCGAAATGGCGAAAAAGGGCATCCATAATGGCCGCCTGCCCTTCGGGTACACCAAGGTGGACGGGAAAGTGGTGCTCGTGGAGAGTGAGGCCGAGGTCATTCGCAACGTTTTCCAACTGTATGCCTCAGGAAACTACACGGACAGAGAAGTAGCCGCCATGCTGAAAGAGATGGGGTTCAAGACACGCCGCGGCCGCGACTGGAGCAAAGATACCGTGCGCGAGTTCATGCAAAACGAGTTCTACTACGGCAAAGTTGCCTATCGCGAGCAGCTCTGGCCGGGCCAACACGAACCGATTATCACCAAAGAACTGTTCGAGCAGTGCCAGGCCGTGCGCCAGAGCCATGCCAAACGCCCGAAAAGCTACAGCCCTGTCGTTTCCAAAACGTACATTCTGCAACGCATCATTTGCTGTGAAAAATGCGAAAGGCCGCTGCGCGTGCAAACCGTGCGTAGCGACCGGAAGATCAAAGAGATAGACCGCGAATACGGCTACTACCAGGAGGTTTCCCAAATGCGCGGGCTTGCCTGCCCGCATGCGGGGAAATCCGTCAGGATGGACATTCCCAACGCACAAATCATGGCCTTGCTGCGCAATATTCGCCTGCCGGCAGACTGGCAAGAAGAAATCCAGCGCATGGTCACCGATGCCGATGTCACCCACAAAATCGAGACGCGCCGCACGCAAATCGACAACGAAATACGCCGGTTGGGCCGGGCATACGCCGATGGCTCTTTCAGTGACGCCGAGTACGAAAAGCGCCGGGACAGGCTGTTGTCGGAACGGGAAACGTTGATCATCCCTGACAATGCCGTGGCGCTGGATTTCGGTTTGCAGTTGGAGAGCCTGTCGGAATTCCTCGAAGAAGCCACCATCGAGGAACAGGCGCAAATCTGTCACTTCTTGCTCGAATCGGTTTACTTCGACCTCGACACGAAAGAGGTTATCCGTCTCCGGCCGGCAAAAGACTTCACGTTTCTCTTCCGTATGGCCGCCGAAGAGATGGAATGGGACGAAAAAGCCCCGGGAGTCTTCACGTTGCGACGCAGGTGATTGACACACAAAAAAACAGGTGGTATAAACATAGACAGAAGATTACGCAAGGATGTCAAGCAAGCCGGTTTTGGCACGCTGGGACCTGCGCAGTCGCCTTAAAAGCGAAACACCCGCTGGATCAGAGCAGGTGTTTCAAAGACAAACTTCATAACCACGTGCGTCAATTATGAAATTTGTCCATTGGCGGAGAGGGCGGGATTCGAACCCGCGATCCCTTTCGGGACACACGCTCTCCAGGCGTGCGCACTAGGCCGGACTATGCGACCTCTCCCTATACTAATTGAGCGGCGGGATTATACCATATCGAACCACGACCTGCAAAATTTCCGAGAAGCCCAATGCAAGAGATTTCAATGAGCGGCGAAACGTGTTTGCAATTAATCCACGATGCTGGGGTGATAGCCATTCTACGTGCAAAAAGCCCTGACCATTTGTTGCAGGCGGCAAAGGCCATTCACCAGGGTGGAATCACGGCTATCGAAGTAACGCTAAATACGCCAGGGGCTTTACAGGTTATCGAACAGGCCACCGCGCACTTTGGAGAAGAAGTTGCTTTTGGAGCGGGTACGGTACTGAACGCAGAAGATGCACAAGCAGCCATCCAGGCTGGCGCACAGTTCATTGTCACCCCTACACTGAAAGCCGAGGTCATCAAGGTGTGCCGGCATCACAAGACTCCGGTGCTTCCTGGCGCTTATACCCCGACCGAAATCCTGACCGCCTGGGAGTTAGGGGCTGACATGGTGAAGGTCTTCCCTGCCAGCGTGGGTGGGCCAGCGTTCATCAAGGCCGTTCGGGCGCCTTTGCCGCAAATCGAATTGATCC
The DNA here is from genome assembly GCA_049325275.1 of Chloroflexota bacterium. Classification (GTDB taxonomy): domain Bacteria; phylum Chloroflexota; class Anaerolineae; order Anaerolineales; family UBA4823; genus CAIQJJ01. Next base: position 6,442 of record JBMOLU010000068.1, on the reverse strand, counting down.
CTGTCGGCGGTGTGACGCTAAAAAACGTGACAGACTACATCGATGCCGGCGCCGTTGCCGTCGGCGTAGGAAGTGAGCTGCTCGATCCAAGATTCCTGCAAACGCAAGATTGGTATCAGGTAAAAGAACGCGCCCAGCAGTTTGTTGCCGCCGTTATTCGCGCACGCGGCTCGGCCTAAACACAATCCTGATCTGCCAGAGGTAGCCAGACCGCGAATGTGGTTCCGCGCCCCTCCACTGAGTCAACTTCGATGCGCCCACCATGGTTACGCACAATCCAATAGGCGATCGATAACCCCAGGCCAAACCCTTTGCCATCTTTCGAGCGCGTGCGCGCCTTCTCGCCACGATAAAAACGCTCGAAAAGATAAGGTTGATCCTCCAATGGGATACCCGGACCGTTATCGCTGACCGTCAGGCGGGCTTGTTGCCCGACTTTTCCCACGCCAACCACCACTTCCCCACCCATAGGGGTATATTTCACCGCATTACCAAGCAAATTGACAAAGACCTGTTTCAAGCGATCACGATCCCCACAGACCAGCACCTGGTCGATCTCTCCCAGGCGCAAGGTTAAACGATCGCGCGCCAGCACGCGCATTTGGTTGAGCACCTCCAGTGCCAGCGTATCCATTTCTACAACACGGCGATCCAGGGGTATCTTGCCCGACTCGGCCTGCGCCAATAACAGGAGGTCTCCCACCAGGCGAGTCAGGCGGTCGACTTCATTCTCGATACCGCACAGCGACTCTTCATCCATCGCGTTCATACGCCGCATCAAACTCACGTTTCCCTTGATCACCGTCAACGGGGTTCGTAGTTCGTGCCCCACATCGGCCATGAAACGGCGTTGTGAATTGAACAGGCTCTCTAGCCGGCCAAGCGTTTGGTTGAACGTGCTGATCAGGGTGCCAATCTCGTCTCCCGGCAAGCCGCGCATTGGAATGCGCCGTGAAAGATCGTCAGCGCGTGTAATCTGCAAGGCCGCCTGGGTTACATCTTGCAGTGGCGCCAGCGTTTGCCGGGCACTGAACCAGGCAGCCAGGGCCGTGATCCCAATGGAAATCACCGTTCCAAACAACAGGATGATCACCAAAATCTGCTGTGTCGAGTCTACAACGGCCATTTTGGTAGCCACTTGCAGCGTCCCCACATGCCGATTGCCATCCAGCAGCTTCAAAGGGATCGTAAACACGCGCCAGTGAGCTCCCAGAGTATAAGAGTCGCGCAAAACGGGGGTTGCGCTATCAATGCTTACTGCATCAAGGGGCGTTTTCAACTGCCCGGCATTCGGTGATGCAGCATTCAACGTTCCTCCGGTTCCCCATAGTTGGACGTACACATCCGCAGGCAGATCGATTTTGGGCAGCAGAATCATGTTCAGCATCCCAACCGAATTGACACGCGTGTTCTCGATCAGGTCGCTTGCCGTACGCCGCAAGACACCATCCAACTGATTAATCAGCATGATATTAACCGAGAGGCACACCAGCAGATCGAACAGAAGCAAAATCCCCCCCACCAGAGAGGTATAAAGCAATGTCAGACGGCCGCGGAGAGACATAAGCGTCAAGAAGGTTCGCGTAACACATACCCCATACCCCGCACGGTATGCAGCAAACGCGTCTCATCGGATACCTCAAGCTTTTGGCGAAGATAACGCATATAGACTTCAATGATATTTGACTCGCCGCCAAAGTCATATCCCCATACCCGGTCAAAAATCATATCACGGGTCAGTACCTGGCGTGGATTCCGCATAAACAACTCAAGAAGTTCATATTCCTTTGCCGTTAAAGAAATCACCCGATCGCCTCGCATCGCCTGGCGCGTGCCTGTATCCAAGGAAAGGTCGGCAAAGCGCAAAACCTGCGGGCGGCTGGGCTGGGCACGGCGCAGCAGCGCGCGGATACGCGCCAGCAACTCGTCCAACTCAAATGGCTTCACCAGGTAATCATCCGCACCCATATCCAGGCCAACAATGCGATCATTGACCGAATCTTTGGCCGTCAGAATGATAATGGGCACTGGACCACCGGCCCGTAAACGTCTACAAACCTCCAGGCCATCGATCCCTGGCAACATCAAATCAAGAATAACCAAATCTGGTGGGGTGTCGCGTGCCAACAACAATCCGGCCTGTCCATCGGTCGCCGTATCTACAGTATACCCATCGTAGGCCAACCCGCGGCGCAGCAACTTAAGAATTGCGTCATCGTCTTCAATTACAAGTATTCGTGCGCTCATTGTTATCCTCCATAAAAGAGAGACATTAGCCAGAATATACCACAGGCAGGTCAAAAGCACAAAGGCCGCCGGAAATCCGACGGCCCTTGCCAGCCAAGACAGGGAAATGCGAACTACTTGACTTCGACCGAAGCGCCAGCGGCTTCGAGTTTGGCCTTGGCATCTTGAGCGACTTCCTTGCTCACAGCCTCGAGAACCTTGGAACCCGGGGCTTCGGTGACGTCCTTGGCTTCTTTGAGGCCCAGGCTGGTCAGTTGGCGAACGACCTTGATAACTTCGATTTTCTTGGCGCCAGCATCCTTGATGATGACGTCGAATTCTGTCTGTTCTTCAACCGGTTCGGCAGCAGCGGCAGCAGGGCCAGCAGCGGCGGCGACGGCGACAGGAGCGGCAGCGGAAACGCCCCACTTCTCTTCCAACATTTTAACCAAATCGGCGGCTTCGAGAACTGAAAGTTGGCTCAGTTCCTCAACCAGTTTTGCGAGATCAGCCATTGTAAAAACTCCTTACGAAATCGTTATATTTATCGTGTGAGAAGGTTGAAGAAAGCAGGTTGGCAAGCAGGAACCTTCAAAACCGAAACTTGCCAATTTAAAGTAGGGCGAATGACGAAAACAAGCCTACGAATTCGCCCATCTTCGTTATGCAGCAGGCTGGGCGGCATCGATTTTCGCCTGGAGTACTGCGGCCAACGAACGGGCCGGTTCGGCCAGCGTGCGTACGAGCTTGCTGGCGGGCGCCGAAATGACGCCCAAAAGTTGGGCCCGCATGACGGGTAGTGGGGGCAGATCGGCCAAAGCTTTTACTGCACTCGCAGAAATATTCTGCTTATCGAGTGCGCCGCCTTTGACATTCACAAACTCCGAGCCCTTGGCAATATCGGTAAGTACCTTCGCCACACCGGGGACATCTGTGAAAGCAAAACAGATCGCGGTGCTGCCGGTAAAGTACTCCTCGGGCAGTTCCATCCCTGCCTGCTTCAACGCCATGGTCACGAGCGTGTTCTTGACGACATGAAACTCGCCGCCCGCTTCACGCATCTTTGCACGCAGGGCATCCACATCTTTCATGGTCAACCCGGTGTACTGCGTGACAAACAACGCCTGGCTGCGATTTGCCCAATCTACATATTGGGCGAGCAATTCGTCTTTCCGTTCTTTGCTGATAGCCAATGAAAATTCACCTCCTTTCGCCTGAAGTTTTCTTGATCAAAAAGCAAAAAGTCTTTGCCACACGACACGGCAAAGACTTTCCTCCTGCAAAAGCAGGTTGTCATCACGGAATGGTCTTCACCTCGGCAGGAAATTAAGCCGGTGATCATTTGTCACCCGCACCTGCTGTCTATGGCGAACTATCTCGACGATAATTTTTTATCGTTCTCTCGTTTCTACAAGAGAACGGACGCGCCGAAACACAAAGCGCTTTTAGTAACGCGTCTCCATGCCTTGCGCCTGGATCGGGTCGACTTTGACGCCAGGCCCCATGGTAGAAGTCAAAGCAACGCGCTTGATATAAACGCCTTTGACGGTAGCGGGGCGGGCTTTTTTGACTGCATCCATCAGCGCAGACAGGTTGTCATAAAGCTTGTTCGCATCGAACGATACCTTGCCGATGGGAACGTGCAAATTGGACGTCTTGTCAACGCGAAACTCAACACGGCCGGCTTTCGATTCGTTGATCACTCGCGGCAAATCTTCCGCCGGGACAACCGTACCCGCTTTCGGATTCGGCATCAGGCCACGCGGGCCGAGCACACGGCCCAAGCGACCGACCTTTCCCATCGTATCAGGGGTGGCGATGGCGACATCGAAATCGGTCCAACCACCCTGGATTTTTGCAATCATTGCGTCGTCATCGGCGACATAATCTGCCCCGGCTTCGCGGGCCAGCGCAACGCCTTCCCCCTGTGCGAAAACGAGCACACGCACCGTCTTGCCCAAGCCATGAGGCAGCACGACCACATCACGCACCTGCTGATCGGCGTGACGCGGGTCAACACCCAGCCGTAGATGAACTTCTACGGTTGCATCAAACTTGACCAACGACGTTTCTTTAACAAGCGCCAGCGCTTCTTCAGGGGTGTACCAATGCTCGCGGTCTACTTTCGCGGCCGCTTCAAGATATTTCTTACCATGCTTTGCCATGAGATACTCCTTCGTGGTCCAGACGGATAACGACGCAGTGCGTTATCCTCCCACAGGTTTCTAGTCTTCTACTACCAGCCCCAGGCTGACCGCGGTGCCTTCGATTTGCTTCATGGCACCTTCAATATCAATCGCATTGAGGTCTTTCATCTTCAATTCAGCGATCTCACGAATTTGCTTGCGATTGACTTTCCCAATTTTTTCACGTTTGGGATTGGCCGAGCCCTTGGGAATACCGGCGGCTTTCTTGAGCAACTCGGCGGCAGGCGGAGTTTTCAGAATGAAAGTAAACGACCCATCGGTGAAAACGCTGATCTCCGCAGGAATGATTTCTCCTGCACGGTTTGCCGTGCGAGCATTGTATTCCTTACAGAAAGCCATCAGGTTGATACCGTGCCCGGCAAGGGCAGGACCGATGGGCGGCGCAGGATTGGCCTTGCCGGCCGAAATCTGCAAACGAACAACTGCTTTTAATTTCTTTGCCACAACTACACTCCTTGGTGGTGATAACGGGCGGGATACACCCTCCCACGGTTTAACAACAAACGCCGAACAGTATGCGGCTCAGCGCCTGTTGAAACTTACGCTTTCTCGACCTGCAAAAAGTCCAACTCGACCGGTGTCTCGCGGCCAAAAAAGTTGACCATGACGCGCACCTTGGCGCGTTCCATATCAACTTCGGCCACGGTTCCACGGAAATCGTTGAAGGGACCATCCACAATGCGCACGCGGTCATCGGGCTTGAAAGTAACCTTGATACGGGGCGATTCGGCCTCCATCCGCTTGATAATCTGGGCCACTTCTTCCGGCCGTAAGGGTGTGGGGGTATTCCCCATGCCGACAAAACCGGTCACACCCGGGGTATTTCGTACCACGTACCATGATTCTTCACTCAAGAGCATGTTGACAAGGATATACCCCGGAAAAACGCGGCGCTCAACGGTACGACGTTTTCCTTCTTTGACTTCAATCTCTTCCTCGGTCGGAACGACGACATCAAAGATTTTATCCTTCATGCCCATGGTCTCGATGCGCTGTTCGAGATTATGGCGCACCTTGTTCTCGTACCCTGAGTAACAGTGAACCACATACCAGGCGCGGCCATCTTCCTCTTGAATCAGCTCGCTGTCTTCAAGGGGTAAATCCACGTTTTCTGTGGACAGATCGCCAGCATTGATTGGATTCAGTTCGTCTTCACTATCGAACATTCGCTCTTCCTGGTCTCGTGGAATGTTATCGCAACACTTCCAGACAAAAACTTGTGCTTAACGCAGATCAGGCACCTACGATGAGCTTGAAAATTTGCGCGTAGAGTAAGTCCAAAGCTCCCAAAATGGCGGTCATAATCAACAAGACGATAACCACGATGCGGGTCAACGCTGCAGCTTCACGGCGGCTAGGCCAGCTAACTTTGCGAAGCTCACCCACTGTCTCATGATATAGGCGCTGAACCCAGTGAGTAAAGCGCTTGAAAACATTTGGTTTGTCGTTCGCTGTCACACAACACTCTCCACTTGACGGTTAAAACGCCGCCTCTACAGCGGCGTTTTCGTCGGATAATAAACGAGGCAGGCCAGGCAGGAATCGAACCCACAACCCCCGCTTTTGGAGAGCGGTGCTCTGCCAGTTGAGCTACTGGCCTGTATTTTCGTACTGCGCACTTCGGAACTACCGCGTGCGCAGTACGCTTACGGCTTACTTCGTCTCCCGGTGCGCCGTGTGCTTCCGGCAACGAGGGCAGTACTTTTGCAATTCTAAACGGGTCGGATCGTTACGGCGATTTTTCTCAGACGTGTAATTACGCTCTTTACACTCGTTGCACTGAAAGGTGATCACCGGGCGGATATCTTTCTTGGAAGCCATACGTTCTCTCGGCCGCCGTGACTACAACGGCAGCGTCTCCTTGTCTTATTTGATAATCTTCGTGATCACGCCGGCGCCCACGGTCAGGCCACCTTCGCGAATAGCGAACTTCGAGCCTTGCTCCAACGCCACCGGGATGATCAACTCCACTTCCAGGTTCACGTTGTCGCCAGGCATCACCATCTCGA
>JBMOLU010000067.1:0-5152 GCA_049325275.1 Chloroflexota bacterium | reverse complement strand
CTGCTCGAAGGCGCCGACGTCGCCATCCATGAGGCCGCCAGCGGCCAGGCCGCGCTCGAAGCGCTCAAAGCCGAGCACTTCGACTGCATGATCCTCGACCTCTCGCTGCCCGATATCTCCGGCTTCGAACTGCTCAGCCGCCTGGACAAGGACGAAACCATCCCCAAGTGCCCGGTGATCGTCTACACCGGCCGCGAACTCACCAAGGAAGAGAACCAGGAACTGCTCCAGTACGCCGATTCCGTCATTGTCAAGGGCGTCAAATCGCCCGAACGCCTGCTCGACGAAACCGCCCTCTTCCTGCACCGCGTCGTCGCCGACATGCCCGAAGAGAAACAAAAGACGATCCGACGGCTGCACGACCGGGATGCCGTCCTGCAGGGCAAGCAAATTTTGATCGTCGACGACGACGCCCGCAACGCCTTCGCCCTCTCCAGGCTGTTGTCGGAAAAGGGCGTCAAGATGCACATCGCACCCAATGCCACCCGGGCGCTCGAAAACCTCGAAAACTCCGAAAAGCTGCCCGAAGTACACCTGATCCTGACCGACATCATGATGCCCGGCATGGATGGCTATGAGTTCATCCAGGCGCTGCGCCAGCAGCCGCGCTTCCGCAACATCCCCATCATCGCCCTGACCGCCAAGGCCATGAAGGGCGACCGCGAGAAGTGCATCGACGCCGGCGCCAACGATTATCTCTCCAAGCCGATCGACCCCGAACGGCTGTTTTCGCTGCTCAGAGTGTGGTTGAGCAAGGCGTGAGGAGCTTCCGTTATGAAAAGCCACAAAGGCATCGCATCCAATACCCCGAACGAACGCCCAACCATCGGCTTCATCAACATGGAAATCAATACCGAATGGTCGATGTGGCCCTGGCTCGGCATCGTCGACGCCGCCGCAAGACACGGCGTCAACCTGATCGCCTATATCGGGAAGACAATCGCTGCAAACCGAACGGACGAACAGGCCAATGTGGTGTATCAATTTGCCAAAGATGAACGCCTGGACGGGTTGATCGTGTGGAAGGCCGGTTTGGTGATGATGTTGGGGGAGACCGAGATTGTAGACTTTCTGCAGCAGTACCCGCTCCCCCTGGTTACCCTCGAAGGCAGTATCAGCGGTACCCCGTGCGTTTCTTACGAAAACTACCAGGGCATGCGGACGGCCGTCGATCACTTGGTCGACGTGCACGGCTATCAGAGAATCGGCTTTTTAGGGATGTACGAACACCACAAGGGCTTTCAGGAACGCTACCGTGGATACATAGATGCCATGCGAGACCACGGCTTGCCGGTCGACCTGCGGCTCGCCCGGCCCTGGTTCGATCCGCAAGACTTGAACGGTGCACGCATTGCCGAACCCCTGCTGGATCGATACCTGGACGAAGCCGCCGCTGCCGGCGTGCAGGCCATCATCGGCATCGCCGACGACATTGCCAACCAGGTCTTTCAGCGGCTGCAACAGCGCGGCATACAGGTACCCGAAGAAGTCGCTGTCGTCGGTTTCGACAATTTCACCGAGAGCGCCGTACAGACCCCGCCACTGACCTGCGTGATGCCCTCCTGGTACGAATTTGGACAGTTGGCCGCCGAGACCCTGCTCGGCATGTTGGCGGGCAAGCCGGCGCCGGAAGAACTGCTCACGCCTTCATCCCTGAAGATACGCCAGTCTTGCGGCTGCCAGGACGCTCACGTCAGGCTGGCCGGCAAAACGCAAGCGGCCGCAGTCGGGCGCGAGGAAGCCATCACACGCATGTGCCAGGCCGGGCAAGATAACCGCCGCCACGCCAGAGAGGCAATGGGCAGGCTGTTGGAGAGCTTTCAGGCTGAGATCGACCGGCAAATGGATGGCAACTTCTTGAAAACGCTGGAACAGACTTTGCAGCAGGTGATTTATGCCGGAAGCGACCTCGGCAACTGGCATGACGTGATTTCCGTGCTGCGAGAATGCAGTCCCCCCACATCAGAAAACGCAGCCGCATACGAGAGGCTGCTACAGCAGGCCCAGGTGGCCGTCGGACGGGCGAGCGAGCGCGCCCAGGCTGCCCGGCGCTTTCAAGCCACACAGCAGGAAAACCGCCTGCGGACGGCCAGCCAACGGCTGATTACCGCGTTGGATGTTGCAAAACTGGTCGATGTCCTGGCAGAAGAGTTGCCGGGCCTCGGGATTCCCGCGTGCTACCTCTCGCTATTCGAAGACAACATATCCTACACATTTCCCAACCCGGCCCCGGAATGGGCGCGTCTGGTTCTGGCGTACGACGAGCGCGGGCATGCGCCCATCGAAGCCGGTGGCCGGCGTTTCCGGGCACAGCGCCTGGTACCCGACGATCTGTGGCCGCCGGATAAAAACGTCAATTTCGTCGTCAAGGCGCTTTTCGTACAAGAAGAACCCTTGGGATTCATCGTCTTCGATGGTGGTGCTCGCGATGGTACACTCCTCGAAGCGCTGCGCGTCCAGATCAGCAGCGCCCTGCAAAGCGCCATCCTGATGCAGCGCGTCCAGGAGCGTTCGGCCGAACTGGCCCGCCAGAATTACATCCTGGACATGTTCATGGAGAACGTCCCCGACAGTATTTACTTCAAGGACACCCAAAGCCGCTTTACCCGTATGAACAAGGCCTTGCTCGACAAGCTGGAAGCAAGCGACTACGCCGAAACCTACGGCAAAACAGACTTCGATTTTTTCCCCCAGGAGCAGGCGCAGGCCAAGTATGACCAAGAGCAGCACATCATCGCAACCGGCCAACCGATTCTGAGTCTAGAAGAGCCTGACGGCGAAGAGGCGTGGGCTTTGACGACCAAAATGCCGCTACGCGACGAAAAGGGGCAAATCGTCGGCACCTTCGGAATCTCGCGCAATATCACCGAGCTGGTCAAAGCAAAACAAACCGCCGAAGCCGCCAAAGACGAGGCCGTCAAGGCCCGCAAAGAAGCCCTGCTCGAGAAAGAAGCCGCCGAAGAAGCCCGGAGAACCGCCGAGGCTGCCCAGAAAGAAGCCGAGCGGGCACGGCGCGACACCGAAGCCGCCAACGCCAGCCTGGCGGCGCAAATCTGGCAAACGATCGGACAGGCGCAGCTCAACGAGAAAATGCGCGGCGAACAGGACATTCCCACCCTGGCGCGCAATGTCATTCGACAATTGTGCAAGTACCTGGGCGTTCAGGTCGGTGCGCTCTACACCCTGGACGACAACCTGCTCAAGCTGTCCGGTACTTACGCCTACCCGCGCAAAAACCAGGCCCGGGCCTACGAAATTGGGGAAGGGATGGTCGGCGAAGCGGCGCTCGGGAAGGAGATCATCTTCGTTCATCTGCCGCAAAAATACATCGCGCTCGCCTCGCTCAACTTGGGAAAATTGCCCCCTCAGAACGTGCTCTTCGCCCCCTTTGCTTTCGACGATGAAGTCGTCGGGGTGATCGAACTGGGCACGCTCGACGACTTCACCCAGGCCCAAAAAGATTTTCTGGCAAAAACCCTGGAGGGCATCGCCATCGCCTTCATGACCGCCCAGGCACGGCGCAAAGTCAACGAGTTGCTCGCCCAAACCCGCCAGCAGGCCGAAGAGTTGCAGGCCCAGGAAGAAGAACTGCGCGCCACCAACGAAGAACTCGAAGCGCAGACTGAATCCTTACGCGCCTCCGAAGAGCGCCTCAAGCAGAACCAGGCCGCCCTCGAAGCCGCCAACGCCGACCTCGAGGAAAAGACCCACGTCCTGCAAGAGCAGCAGGCCGAACTCGACCGCCAGAACCAGGTGCTGCGCGACGCCCAGGCCGAACTGCAACGCAGGGCCGAAGAACTGGCCCTGGCCTCCAAGTACAAGTCCGAATTCCTGGCGAACATGAGCCACGAGCTGCGCACCCCGCTCAACTCGATGCTGATCCTGGCCGGCATGCTCGCCAAGAACGAAGACGGCAACCTGAGCGCCGAACAGGTCGAGTCGGCCGAGGTGATCCATTCCGGCGGCACCGACCTGTTGAACCTGATCAACGAAATCCTCGACCTGGCCAAGGTCGAAGCCGGCAAGATGGAATTCCACTTCGCCCCGATGGGCTGGGATGTACTGCTCGACCGCATGCACGCCCAGTTCGACCCGCTCGCCCAGCGCAAGGGGCTGGACTTCGTCACCACCGTCGCCGACGGCGTGCCCGGCAGCCTCGTCACCGACGGCCAGCGCCTGGCGCAGATCGTCAAGAACCTGCTCTCGAACGCCTTCAAGTTCACCGAACAAGGCCAGGTGAGCCTGCACATCCACCGCCCGGCCGCCGGGGTGGCCCTCTCGGCCGGCGGCCTGACGCCCGAAACGGCCGTGGCCGTCTCGGTGCGCGACACCGGCATCGGCATGACCCCCGAACAGCAGCAGATCGTCTTCGAGGCCTTCCAGCAGGCCGACGGCTCCACATCCCGCCAGTACGGCGGCACCGGCCTCGGCCTGGCGATCACGCGCGAGATGACCCAGCGTCTCGGTGGCCAGGTGGCACTCGAGAGCGAACCCGGCAAGGGCAGCACCTTCACGATCTATTTGCCGCTGGCTGGTGACCTGCGAAGCGGTGCCTCGCAAGGAACAGCCACCGGCGATACGGTGTATCGCCCGGTCACCCCATCACCCGCTCGCCCCCTGCCCGCGTCACCAGCTCACTCCCTGTCCCCGCTCATCCCCGACGACCGCGACGAACTCCAGCCCGGCGACAAAACCCTGTTGATCGTCGAAGACGACCCCACGTTCGCCAAAACCGTGCGCGACTACGCCCACAAGAGAGGCTTCAAGGCCATCGCCGCCGGCGACGGCGAAAGCGCCCTGGCGCTGTGCAAGGCGCATCCCCCGGCGGCCATCGTGCTCGACCTCAAGCTGCCCGGCATGAGCGGCTGGGACGTGCTCGACGCCCTCAAGGACGACCCCGACCTGCGCCACATCCCCGTCCACATCATGTCGGCCGAACACGAAGACCTCTCCGCCTACCAGCGCGGCGCCATGGGCTTCCTGACCAAACCCATCAGCCAGCAGGACATCGAAGGTGCCTTTGCCCGCATCGAAGGCTTCATCGACGGCAAAATCCGCTCGCTGCTGCTCGTCGAAGACGACGACGCCCTGCGCCGCTCCGTCAAGAAGCTGCTCGAAGGCGCCGACGTCGCCATCCACGAGGCCGCCAGCG